>NZ_JAVHUY010000069.1 GCF_031085175.1 Phytohabitans maris | reverse complement strand
CTAGACGAGTAGTTCCGATGTCGGGGGTCGATGCGAGGGCATGAGGGAGGGTGTCGATGATCATGTTGTGACGCAAGACCTCGACACCCTCTTGACCGCACTTTACGTGAAGATCGATGACACGATCCGGACGCCGCGATGGTTGGGCCGGCCGCCGCTGCTGACCGACTCCGAGCTGGTCTGCCTGGCCGTGGCCCAGGTCCTGCTCGGCGCCCGGTCGGAGGCGCACTGGATCCGCTACGCCCGGATCCATCTACGCGCCTGGTTCCCCTACCTGCCACAACGCCCCGGCTACAACAAGCGGCTCCGTGCCGCCCTGCCGCTGATCAAGAAGACCATCCGGGACCTGGCCCGTGACAGCGACTTCTGGTTCGACAACCACTGGATCGTCGACTCCACCCCGATCCCGTGCGGCATGTCCCGCCCGACGGTGAAACGCTCGGACCTGGCCGGGTGGGCCGGATACGGCTACTGCGCCTCCCACTCACGGTTCTTCTGGGGCCTGCGCCTGTATCTGGTGTGCACCCCGACCGGGATGCCGATCATGTGGGCCCTGGCCAACCCGAAGATCGGCGAACGGGAGGTCCTCGCCGCGATGCTCGAGGTCGAAGCCGGCGTGGTCGCCGAGCACACCGGCATCCTGATGATCAGCGACAAGGGCTTCGCGTCCAAGACACTCGAGCGGGACCTGGCCGAGCAGGGTATCCAGTTGCTGCGGCCCTCTCGCAAGCGGGACAAAGCCCGCTACGGCGAGGCGCTGCTCAAGAAGGTCCGGCAGCTGATCGAGTCGGTCAACGACACCCTCAAAGGTCAACTCGACCTCGAACAACACGGCGGACGGACCTTCACCGGAGTCGCCGTCCGCATCGCCCAACGCCTACTGGCCATGGCCGCCGCGATCTGGCACAACAACAAGACCGGCGCACCGATCACCCGGTCACTGATCGCCTACGACCACTGACCGACATCGGAACTACTCGTCTAGTTGAGCGCGGCTGTCTGCAGGAGCGTCAGCAGCGCGAGCACCACGAGCACCGCCGCGCTGCCCCCGGCCTGCACGAGCGTGCGGTGGGTGCGTGGCGCGTACGCCAGGACGGCCCCGACGATCGCCCCGACCACGAGGCCGCCGAGGTGGCCGGCGATCGAGATGCCCGGCACGGCGAAGGTCAGCACGATGTTGACCACGAGGATGCCGATGACGGCGGAGGTGTCCCGGCCGAGCTTGCGCAGGATGATGAAGAACGCCGCGAAGAGCCCGAAGACCGCGGTCGACGCGCCGGCGGCCAGGCTGTTTGGGCTGATCAGGTAGCAGGCGACGTTGCCGCCGAGGCCGGCGAGCAGGTAGAGCCCGAGGAAGCGGAGCGGCCCGAGCACCGCCTCCAGGTTGCGGCCGAGCACCCAGAGCGCCCACATGTTCATGGCGAGGTGCAGGATCCCGTAGTGGATGAACATCGCGGTGATGAGCCGGTAGTAGGCGCCGTCCGCGACCCCGGGGTACACGTCGCCGAAGCCCGGGATGTTGCCCAGGAACACGCCCTGGTTGTTGACGGTGACCTCGTGGGCCACCACCCCGCCGATCGCCTGGAGGCGGCCGCCGCTGGTGAACAGGCCGCCGTCGAAGAGCGAGCTCGAACCGGCCAGGGCGAGGCCGAGGAGGGCCACGAGGACGTTGAGGCCGATCAGTGCCTTCGTGACGTACCCTTCGCGGCCGGCGGCACTGCCACCGAAGGCGGTGCGCGCCGGCCGCTGGGTGCGTCGTCCCTCGGCCACGCACTCCGGGCACTGGTGCCCGACGGAGGCCGTTCGCATGCAGTCCGGGCAGATTGGCCGGTCACATCGGACACACCGGACATAGGTCTCCCGCGACGGGTGGCGGTAGCAGACCGGCACGGTCACGGGAGACTCACTACTCATAGAGGCAAAGGTACCTGTCAGCCCTCGATCTCGACGCGCTCGATGACCACGTCGCTGACCGGTCGGTCGCCGGGGGCGGTCTGGGTGGTCGCGATCGAGTCGACGACCTTGGCCGACGCCTCGTCCGCGACCTGGCCGAAGATCGTGTGCTTCCGGTTCAGGTGCGGGGTCGCGCTGACCGTGATGAAGAACTGCGAGCCGTTCGTGCCCTGGTTGTTGTAGCCCGGCCCGGCGTTCGCCATCGCCAGCAGGTACGGGCGGTCGAAGGTCAGCTCGGGGTGGATCTCGTCCGGGAACGTGTAGCCCGGCCCGCCGCGACCGGTCGCGGTCGGGTCACCCATCTGGACCATGAAGCCGCTGATCACGCGGTGCGAGATCGTGCCGTCGTAGTACGGCCCGGAGCCTGGCTGCCCCGTCCGCGGGTCGGTGTAGGACTTCGTGCCCTTGGCGAGCCCCACGAAGTTTTCTACCGTCTTCGGCGCGTGGTTGGGGAAGAGCTCCAACCGGATAGGGCCGTGGTTGGTGTGCAAGGTGGCGTAGAGAGCGTCAGCCACGGGTACTCCTCAGTTGTTGGTCAGTTCCATGCGGATCCTCCCATGTGCCCGTTCCGGCAGTGCGAAGGCATCCAAGGGGGCAGGATGACGAGGAGAGACTGGTCTCCCCGGTCGTGCGCTTTCCCGTGTCGCGGAGACGCGACCCGGGCATAGCACGAAGAAAGAGGAGCGAGGAGGTGGGTATCGGTGCTCGGAATGGCGCGGCGCAGGACGCGCGGCCAGTTGGTGAAGACTGAGCTGGGCGAGAGTTTCGATCACTTCATGCAAGCCGCCACCCATGCCGCGGGCGGAGTCGGTGCGACGATGGGCCCGAAGGCGGCAGACGGCATGCACCGGGTCCGGCAGGGCGCGGCACACGGGTGGGAGTCCACGATGGCGACGCTGGCACCCCTGGCCGCCGCGGCGGCTGAGGGCGCCCGTGAGGCCGGCCGCACCACGAAGCGGGCCGGGCGCAACGCGCGCCCGGCCGGCACCACGAAGATGCGGGCGGTCACGCCCAAGAGGGAGTCGAGGATGTCCCGCAGGCGTTTGCCCATGCTGGCCGGGCTGCTGGCCGCCGGTGCCGCTCTCGGTGCGGTGGGGGCGCTGGTCATGCGCCGTCGCAAGCAGCAGCAGTGGCAGGAGTACGACCCCAGCCAGGCGATGGAGCCGGTCGCGGCCGACGCCGACGAGAAGACCGGCGGCGCCGCCGACCCCGCGATGAACGGGACCGTCGACTCCGCCACGCTCGACGGCGTGGTCGACTCGACCAAGGGCCGTCACTGACGACCGAAGGCTGTAGGCCCGCCGGGCCCCGCCGGGCCTACAGCCAGCCGTTCGCGCACCGCCAACAGCCGCCGCCGTCACGGCGCCACAGCCAGCCGCCGCAGTCGCGGCGCTACAGCCAGCCGTTCTTGCGGAAGAAGCGGTAGAGCGCGAGCGAGATGCTCAGCATGACGGCGAGCACCACCGGATACCCGTACGTCCAGCCCAGCTCCGGCATGTGCGTGAAGTTCATGCCGTAGATGCCGGCGAAAGCGGTCCACACCGCCGCGATAGCGGCCCACGCGGCGATCTTGCGCATGTCGTTGTTTTGATCCACGGTCACCTGTGCCAGCCGCGCCTGGAGTACCGAGTTGAGCAGGTCGTCGTACGAGTTGATCTGCTCGACGGTGCGGGTCAGGTGGTCCTGCACGTCCCGGAAGTAGCGCCGGATCTCCTTCGGCACGTCGCGGTTGACCTGCGCGGTCAGCGTGATCAAGGGCCGCTGGAGCGGCATCACCGCCCGCTTGAACTCCACCAGTTCCCGCTTCATCTGGTAGATCCGCTGGATCCGGCCGTGCGAGTGGCGGCCGAAGACCTCCGACTCCAGCCGGTCGAGGTCGACCTCGACCTGGTCGGCCACCTCCACGTAGAGGTCGACGACCCGGTCGGTCACCGCGTACGCCACCGACCAGGGGCCCTGGAGCAGCAGGTCGTGCTTGCTCTCCAGGTCGACCCGGACCGGGCTGAGCCGGCAGGCGTCGCCGTGCCGGACGGTGATCACGAAAGCCGGCCCGATGAAGAGCATCACCTGGCCGGTCTCCACCACTTCGGACGTCTCGGTCAGCTCACCCTCGCCCACGTACCGGGCGGTGCGCAGCACCAGCGAGCTCACCTCGCCGAACTGCTCCAGCTTCGGGCGCTGCTCCGCCTTGACCGCGTCTTCGACCGCGAGCTCGTGCAGCCCGTACGTCTCGGCGATGTCGGCCATCTCGGCGGCGTCCGGCTCGTGCAGTCCAAGCCAGACGAACGCGTGCCGCTGCCCCTCCCGGCGGGCCGCGGCCAGCGCCTCCGCGTACTGCCATTCGCCGGGCTGGCGCTCGCCGTCGATGTAGAGGGCGCAGTCGACGATCGCGCTCCGCGCGGAGGGGGGTGCGTGCTCCCGCCGGCGCGGCCCGTCGACCGGGCTCAGCATCCTGGTCATCGCCCGCCGAACGGGGGCGGCCCAGGTGCGGGTCAGCGGCCGCCCTCCCCCGTCGGTGCGCGCGGCACCCTCATCCGCCATGGTGTCCATCTTTCTACGCCTGATCCGTCCCGGAAGACGCCGCGTGCGTCACTCGCCAGTGAGCCGGGCAACGCGTAGTTATGCAACCGCTGAGGCGCCGGGTGGACCGGCCGCGTCGGGGGGTGGGGGGTGCGAGCGGCCCACCCGGCGCCGATGGGGGGCGGGGGGTTTTGCTTATGGGGTCAACTGCATAGCGATCGCTCGCAGCATTGTGATCCGTTAGCCCGCCCGAGGGGAACCCCGGGCCGGCAGCGATGACGCATTGTCAGAAATCCGACAGAAGAATCGTCACCGGACGGCTTGGACCGCAGCGGCGAGCCGGCGTACCCCTTCTTCGATCTGTTCGACCGTGACCGCGGAGTACGCCAAGCGCAGCGCGTGCTCCCCACCCTCGATCAGGAAGTCGCTCCCCTTGACCACGGCGACGCCCCGCTCGGCGGCCGCGGTGAAGACGTCGTCGGCCCGTACGCCTTCCGGAAGCTCGATCCAGAGGAAGTAGCCGCCGTCCGGCTCGGTGAACCGCACGCCGGGGATGTGCTCGCGCAGCGCCGCGGCCAGGACGCGGGCCCGCTCGCCCAGCGCGGCCTTGACGGTCTCGATCGAGCGGTCGATGTCGCCGGAGACGCAGAACTGGTGCACGATCGCCTGCGCCACCATGCCGGGCGAAATGTAGAGGTTGGTGGCCCGCTTGGCGATGTCGCCGATCAGCGGCGCCGGCCCGACCAGGTAGCCGACCCGCACACCGGGGCAGACCGTCTTGGTGAAGCTGGAGGCGTGTACGACCACGCCGGTCTCGTCGAGCGACAGCATCGAGGGCTGCGCCTCGCCACGGAACCGGATGTCGACGTACGGGTCGTCCTCGAAGATCGTGAAGCCGTACTCGGTGGCGAGCTCCAGCAGCGCCTCGCGCTTGGGCATGGAGAGCGTGACACCGGCCGGGTTCTGGTAGTTCGGGATGATGTGGGCCAGCTTGGGGCGTACCCCGGACTCCAGTAGCTTGCGCAGCTCGTCGGTGTCGATGCCGTCCGGCTGGAGCGTGACGGCGTGGATCTCGCCACCCCGGTTGCGCAGGTTGAGCAGCGTACGGTCGTACGTCGGCCGCTCCACGACCACGGCGTCACCGGGCCCGACCAGGTAGTCGAAGAGGAACGCGTCGGCCTGGAGCGAGCCGTTGGTGACCAGCACCTGGTTGACGGAGACACCGTGCTTGTCGGCGATCCACTTGCGCAGGGGCGGGTAGCCGACGGAGGTGCCGTACGCCGTGATCCCGCCGGGATCGGCGTCGAACGCGCGGACGGCGGCGGCCTTGAGCCCCTCGACATCGACGATGTCCAGCGACGGCGCGCCACGGGCGAAGGAGATCAGCTGCTCGGCGGTCATGGTTGCACAGCGTACGGACCGAAGTTGATCTTCACGACACTGATATACGCTGTAGTGCTCTTTCGCGCTTTGCCGGGCAGCACCGGCACGGCGACCGCCGCACCCACCGCCACCACGGCGACGGCGGCGGCACGGCCACGCGGTCGCCGGGGGCGCCCGCGACCTCAGACCTTGGCGCTGGTGTGCTGCTGGGCCCAGACCCGCATGATGTCGCGGACCGAGATGATGCCCAGCACGTCGCTCTCCTCCATGACGACGAGGTGACGGAACCCGCCGCGGGACATCGCCACGGCCGCCTCCTCGAGCGTCCAGTCGGGGCTGGCGTAGACCACATCCCAGGTGAGATGGGCCGAGGTGTGCTCCACGTCCGGGTCGAGTCCCCGGCCGATGGCGTTGAGAACGTCACGCTCCGTCATGATGCCGACCCCTTCGGAGTCGGGGTCGATCACGATGGCCGAGCCGATGCGGCGGGTGGCCATCATCTGGGCGGCCTGCCGCAGCGTGTGCTCGGGGCCGACTACGAGAACCTGGCTGGACATGGCATCGCGAACGCGCATCGCACATCACCCCTCAAGGCACCGGGTGGGACCCAGGTCTTGCCGCCTTTGGCTGCATCGCGGCCGCGATGCAGCCAAAGGCTAATGAAATCGTCGCCCGAACGGAGACAGAACTACAAGACTTGTGTTCTGTCGGGTCGGGACTCAGGTAGATAGATTCAAAACGTGCCCACGGAGCCCCTACGCTGCGCCGGCGCCTTGATCGTCGACGACGACGGGCGCATCTTCATCCAGCGCCGGTCACCCGATCGGCGCCTGTTTCCCAATACCTGGGACATCGTCGGCGGCCATCTGGAGCCCGGGGAGGGCGTCGAGGACGCGCTGCGGCGGGAGGTCGAGGAGGAGACCGGCTGGGCCGTCTCGGTCGTCCTCGGCACCGTCGGTGAGTACGCGTACACCGGCGATGACGGCGTCGACCGGGTGGAGACCGACTTCCTGGTGCGGGTCGACGGCGATCTGGCCCGGCCGCGGCTGGAGCCGGGCAAGCACACCGAGTGGCGCTGGATTACGGAGAGTGAGATCACGGTGCTGGACGAGCACCGTAACGTCAACAACGGCCTGATCCGCACGATCGCGGAGGAGGGTTTCGCCGCGCTGCGGCTGCTCGGCCTCTGAAACGCGGGCTACCTTTTGTTGCATGCCGGAGTTGCCTGAGGTGGAGGCGCTCGCCGCGTACCTTCGCGAGCGGGCCGCCGGACGGCGCGTGGACCGGATCGAGGTCGCCGCGCTGAGCGCGCTGAAGACGTATGACCCGCCGCCGACGGCGGCCGCCGGGCTGGAGATCACCGGCGCCGGCCGGCACGGCAAGTTCCTCGACATCCACATCGGGGAGGATCTGCATCTCGTCGTGCACCTGGCGCGGGCCGGCTGGCTGCACTACCGCGACTCGTTCAACAGCGGCGTGCCGCTCAAGCCGGGCAAGGGGCCGATCGCGCTGCGGGTGCGGCTCGACGACGGCTCCGGCTTCGACCTCACCGAGGCGGGCACCAAGAAGAGCCTCGCCGCGTACCTGGTGAAGGATCCCGCGCTGGTGCCCGGCGTGGCGCGGCTCGGGCCGGACGCGCTCGCCGCCGACCTCGACACGTTCGCCGAGCGGATCCGCGGCCGCAACGGACAGCTCAAAGGCGTGCTGACCTCCCAGGAGGTGCTGGCCGGCGTGGGCAACGCGTACTCGGACGAGATCCTGCACGCCGCCAAGCTCTCCCCGTTCGCGATCACCACCCGGCTGACCGACGAGCAGATGGCCCGGCTGCACGCGGCGGTCCGGGAGATCCTGACCGACGCGGTGACCCGCTCGGTCGGCCAGCGCGCCGCCGAGCTCAAAGGCGAGAAACGCTCGGGGCTACGGGTGCACGCCCGCACCGGGCTCCCCTGCCCGGTCTGCGGCGACACGGTCCGGGAGGTGTCGTTCGCCGACTCCAGCCTCCAGTACTGCCCGACCTGCCAGACCGGCGGAAAGCCCCTCGCCGATCGCAGACTGTCACGGCTCGTGCGCTAGGCGATATGGCCGTGACCTACGGTTTTGCGAACTGGGCCCAATGGGCACCTGCCGGGTGGACAACGCTCGGTATAGTGACCCGGTCCATGGTCCCATTCGATCACGGTGGGGCGTATTGTCTCTGCGGTCACCGATCCGCCGCGATGACCATGGGAGACTGATGCGGTGGTCAGTCCCGAGCCTGACGGCACATGGGCGGCACGTGCAAAGCGGGAGGACGTAGGTGAGGTGACGACAAGCCTCCAACGCCCGGTAGCCAACACAGGCCGGAGCAAGACCGTGCGCCACGTCGATAGCTTCGAAATCCAGGCGCCGACGCCGCCGTCGCACAACGGTGTGCCGCGTTCGGCATGGGCCCGCGCCCGGCGGCGTGCGTCCCGCTGGCACCGCCCGTACACGGCGGTGCTGCTTCTGCTCGACTACGCGGCGACCGCCCTGGCCAGCCTCATCTCCATCAGCGCGTACGACCAGGCCGTCTCCGGTTTCCAGGATGCCGACGAGGCGTGGTTCAAGACCGTGGCGTACGTGCTGCTGCCGCTCGGCTGGCTCATCATGCTCTGGGCCAACGGCGCCTACGACCGGCGTTACCTCGGCCTCGGCACCGATGAGTTCAAACGAGTGGTGCGCGCGTCGGTGACGGTCATGGCGAGCGTTTCCTTCCTCGCGTTCGCCACCAAGACCGACCTCTCCCGGCTGACGGTGGCCACCGCCCTCGTCGGCGCGACGATGCTGATCCTCGTCGCCCGTTACTTCGCCCGGTTCGTCCTCCACCAGGTGCGCAAGCGCGCCGGGCAGGCCGGCCACCGCATGCTGCTCATCGGCACGCTGCCGGAGACGCTGGAGGTCTACACCGCGGTTACCCGCAGCCCATCCGCCGGCCTGGTGCCGGTCGCCATCCACATCACCGACGGGTACGCGGCGGCGCGCGGCATCGAGACCCCCGTACCGGTGCACTCCGGCCGCGACGTGCTCACGCTGGTCCGCGAGGTCGGCGCCGACACGATCGCCGTCTGCGGCTCGGCCAGCGCCGAGCCCGGCGAGCTGCGCCGCCTGGCCTGGCAGCTCGAGGGCACCGGCATCGACCTGGTCGTGGCGCCCCAGCTCACCGATATCGCCGGCCCGCGTGTGCACATCCGGCCGATCGAGGGCCTGCCGCTGCTGCACGTCGAGGAGCCCACGCTCTCCGGCATCGGCTGGCTGGCGAAAAACCTGCTCGACCGGATCGCCGCCGGCCTGGGGCTGCTGATCCTGGTCCCGCTGTTCGTCGCAATCGCCATCGCGATCAAGCTCTCCGACCGCGGCCCGGTCTTCTTCCGCCAGCCGCGGGTGGGTCACGAGGGCCGGACGTTCCGGGTCTGGAAGTTCCGGACCATGTATGTCGACGCCGAAGACCGCCTCGCCTCGCTGGTCGACCAGAACGAGTCCGACGGCATGCTCTTCAAGATCAAGGAAGACCCGCGCGTCTTCCCGGTCGGCCGCTTCCTGCGCGCCAGCTCCCTCGACGAGCTGCCCCAGCTGATCAACGTGCTCTGGGGCGAGATGTCCCTCGTCGGCCCCCGCCCGCTCCCCGCCGACGACGGCGACTTCCTCGGCGACGTACGGCGCCGGCTGCTGGTCCGCCCGGGCATCACCGGCCTGTGGCAGGTCTCCGGCCGCTCCGACCTCTCCTGGGACGAGGCGGTCCGGCTCGACCTCTACTACGTGGACAACTGGTCCCTGGCCTACGACCTGAGCATCCTGTGGCGCACGGTCGGCGTCGTCCTCGCCCGAAAGGGCGCCTACTAAAAGCCCCGGTGATCAAAGCTCCCCTGAAGTCGTTCTAGCGACGTGGAGGGAGCTTTGATCACAGAGCGCATATGCCCCGGTCCGCGCCAGCCGCGGACCGTTCGCGCGGGGTCCCCGGGGAAACGTGGAGCGCAGCGAAGCGTTTTCTTGGGGTGCTTTCCCGCGGGCACCGCTCCGGTCGGCGGCTCGCTGGCGCTCGCCGAGATCCCCGACCTCCGCTGCCGGCTCCGCGCGACAAGCCCATCGTGCGCCACGAAGGCCATCCTGGAAGATCCCGCAGAATACTTCTGTGGGCTCGAACGTCTCCGCGGCCTTTGCCGTCGTCGCGCTGGTCACTGCGCTGGCGGCGGCCGTCTGGGCGGTGGCCCGGCTGCGCGCCCGCCGCGGCATCGCCACCGCGACCCAGCGCGCCACGTACGACGTGCTGCACACCGCCGGCCAGGCCGCCGACCCGCTGCGCACCGGGCTCAGCCAGGCGAGCGCGGCGAAGGCGATCCGGCACCTGCGCGCACTCGTCGGCGCGCCCGGCCTGGCCCTGGTCGACGACGAGGAGATCCTGGCGCTCGACGGCCGCGGCACCCACCACTCCGCCCAGCTCGTCGCCGCCTCCCAGAAGGCGCTCACCGCCGGCCGCTCCCACGTGCTCGGCCCCGACGACCTCCCCTGCGACCGCGTCGACTGCCCGGTACGCGGCGCGGTGGTGGCGCCGATGTCCGGCCCGGACGGCTCGGCGCCCGGCGCGCTCGTGGCGATCGCCGACGACCAGCCGGCGCCCGGGCTGGTACAGGCGACGCTGGAGACCGCCCGCTGGGCCGGCGCCCAGCTCGCCCTCGCCGAGCTGGACTCCTCGCGGGAGATGCTCGCCCGCGCCGAGGTACGTGCCCTCCGTGCCCAGATAAGCCCGCATTTCGTGTACAACGCGCTGTCCGCGATCGCCTCGTTCGTCCGGACCGACCCGGAGCGGGCGCGCGAGCTGATCCTGGAGTTCGCCGAGTTCACCCGGTACTCGTTCCGCTCGCACGGCGACTTCACCACGCTCGCCGAGGAGCTACGGTCGATCGACCGGTACCTGACCATCGAGCGGGCCCGCTTCGGCGACCGCCTCCAGGTGCGGCTGCAGATCGCGCCCGAAGTGCTGCCGGTCGGCCTGCCGTTCCTGTGCCTGCAACCGCTGGTCGAGAACGCCGTACGGCACGGCCTTTCGCGCAAGCCGGGCGTGGGTATGGTGAGCATCGAGGCCCGCGACGCCGGGGCCGAGTGCCACATCACCGTCGAGGACGACGGCGTGGGCATGGACCCGGCGGTGCTGGTCGCCGGGGTCGCCGAGGCGGCCGACCGCCACGACTCCGGCCACGTTGGACTGTCCAACGTAGACGAGCGACTCCGCTCCGTCTTCGGAGACCAGTTCGGTCTGGTGGTGGAGACCGGGATCGGAGCGGGTACGAAGGTGAGCATGCGCGTGCCGAAGTTTCACCCCGCGGTCAGGACAAACCCGTGAGCGCCTTCCTGCGCGTACTGGCCGTCGACGACGAGCCACCGGCCCTCGACGAGCTCGCCTACCTGCTGCGCACCGACCCGCGCGTCGGCCGCCTGCACACCGCCTCCGACGCCACCGAGGCGCTGCGCGTGCTGCGCGACACCGATGTCGACGTGGTGTTTCTGGACATCCGCATGCCCGGCCTCGACGGCATGGAGCTGGCCCGGGTGCTGCGCCGCTTCGCCCGCCCGCCGGCGATCGTCTTCGTCACCGCCTACGACGACGCGGCCGTGGACGCCTTCGACCTGGGCGTCACCGACTATGTCCGCAAGCCGGTGCAGCCCGAGCGGATCGGCGAGTCACTGCGCCGCGTGGTCAGCTCCCGCGTGGTGCCGGCCGGCCCGTCCGCCGCACCGCGCGCCGAGGAGGACCCGACGATCCCGGTCGAGCTGGCCGGCACCACCCGCATGCTGCCCCGCTCGGCGGTGCGGTGGGTCGAGGCCCAGGGCGACTACGCCCGCCTGCACACGGCCGACGGCTCGCACCTGGTCCGCGTGCCGCTGGCCACGCTCGCCGAGCGCTGGGCGGACGCCGGGTTTGTCCGCATCCACCGCTCGTACCTGGTGCAGCTGCGCCTCATCGCCGAGCTCCGCCTGACCAGCTCCGGCTACGTCGTGGTCGTCGACGACACCGACCTGCCGGTCTCCCGCCGCCACACCCGCGAGCTGAAGGACAAGCTGGTGCGCGCCGCCAAGCAGGACTGGAACCGCTAGAAGATCTCAGCGAGATCGAAGGCGAGCGGGAACGGCTTGCCGGTGCGCCACACCTGTCCAGGCTCGACGACGGCGGCCTCCCGGTAGGTGCCGTCGGCGGCCAGCTCCAGCACGGTGAGAGCCTGCTTTTTCGGGTCGACGATCCAGTAGACGGGGATGCCGGCGATCGCGTATTCGTCGCGTTTGACCACCAGGTCGTAACGGGCGTTGCTTGGCGAAAGCACCTCAACCACAAGGACCACGTCAGACGGATGAAACGCATCTCCCTCGCCGTATGCCGTCTCAGGCACGACGAATAGATCGGGAATGAAGTAGGATGTGCGCTTTCGGCTTACGCCGACGCTCTGGCTGACAAGAACATCATCGGGTGCCTGGCGGGTCATCACACGGTGCAGCCGATTGGTGACGCCTCCGTGGAACATGCCGGCGTGCGGAGTCACTACCAGGCTCCCGTCGTAGATCTCGTAGCGATCGACGGCGTCGTCGGGAAGATCTTTGAGATCGTCGATCGTCCACGGCTCGCCGAACTCGTGGTGTTGAACGAGAGGATCGGCCATCGTCGTCATGCCCCCACATGCTGGCGGAATCGGCAAGAGATCGTTCAGTTATCCACAGGCGCCGAGCACCCATTATCCACAGGTCCGGTTTTCCACAGGGCCCGTGCAACAGTGGTTGTGCCCGCCACGTCCCTGGTGGCGAGGGAGGTGGGCATGAAGGACGCCGACAAGGCCTTCGAGGAGTTCGTCCGGTCGCGGTCACCCGCGCTCGTCCGCTACGGGTACGTGCTGACCGGCAACCCGCACGACGCGGCCGACCTGGCCCAGGAGGCGCTCGCACGCCTGGGTTCGGCCTGGTCCCGGGTGCGGAAGAAGGACGACCCGGAAGGGTACGCGCGCACCACCATGGCGCGCCTGCACATCAGCCGCTGGCGCCGCCTGCGCCGGGAGCGGCTCGTCGGAGAGCCACCGGATCGCGGGTACGCCGACCCAGGGCTGGATCGGGCGGAAGGCGACGCCGGGCTGTGGCGTGCGCTGGGCGAGCTGCCCCGGCGCCAGCGCGCCGTGCTGGTGCTCCGCTACTACGAGCACCACACCGACGAGGAGATCGCCGCGCTGCTGGGGATATCCCGCGGCACGGTACGCAGCCAGGCCGCCCGCGCGCTGGACAAACTGCGCGCGAACTGGGCGCCCGCGCACGCGAGCACGACGGCAGGGGGAGTGAAGTGACGAGCCAACTGGAAGATGAGCTGACCCACACGCTGGCAGGCGCCGCCGACCTCGCACCCGAGCCGGACGAGAGCTTCGTCGAAGGTGTCCACCGCCGGCGGCGCGCCCGGACGCACCGCCGGGTCGCGATGGTGGCGGGCTGCGCCGCCGTACTGGCGGTCGTCAGCGGGGTGGCCGTCACCAACCTGAGCTGGCGAGCCACCGAGCCAGGACCGCCGTTTGCCAGCTCGGACTGGTCGGGGACCGTACCGGACTTCGCGACGGCCGACCCGCCCGACAAGGTCTGGCCGGATGCGGTACACCGGTTGCCCGCCACGCTGCCGAACGGCGCCAAGTATCAGGTGTTCGCCGTCCTCGGCGGTGACCGCTATCTCGTGCGGACGACGGCGGGTGTGCCCAGCGCGAGCGCACCATGGGTCTACAACGCCAGGACGGGTGACCTCGTCTTCCTCGGCACCGAGGAGATGCGGACCCGCCCGGGCTCGTCGTCGAAGGACTGGACTACAGCCGTTGGCGACTACGCCGTGTGGTTCGGGACGGCCAGCGAAAGCAACCAGCGGGACGCGGGCGTCTGGACCGCACGGCTGGACGGCACCGGAGACCCGAAAATGATCGCCACGGTGAAGGATCACGGCAGCATCCCTCCGCTCATCGGCGTCCTCGGCGACTCGGTCTACTGGGCCCAGGAAGGCTCCGGCACATACCGCCTGCCAGTATCCGGTGGCACTCCGCAGCGCGTACGGGACAGCGACGGATACCAGCTGTTCGGCCTGTCGCCCTGGGTAGACACGACCGGGCACCTGGTCGCCGAGGAGGACCCCACTCCGGACAAAGGCGTGCTGTGGGACCTCGAAACCGGCGAACGGCGGCCGTGGGTCTCGCACAAGGACGCCCAGACGGTCATCTGCGCCCCGCAGATCTGCACCGGTCGGACCGAGCGCGGAACGTATTTCGTGCAGCGCCTGGACGGCACCGGCTTCCAGGAGCTGCCGTACCCGGAGGATGGCTTCCACGCCACCCCCGCGATCGGCGGCAGGTTCAGCATCGGTACGGTCAAAACCTCCGACGGCACTTTCCGGTACATCTGGGACATCGTGGGTGACAAGGTGGCGAGCGCCGCAGCCCCGGCCGGACAGGACGACGGGACCGCATACGGGTTCGAGAGCTCGACCTTCCAGTGGCTGGCCGGCGACGGGTCGGTCCGCGTGCTCGATCTGAAGGCCATCAGGTAGGCGGAGCTTGACATCGGGCGGTGGTGGGTGAGACTGCCGGACATGGAGCAGCCCACCAGCGGCGACGGCGCGCCGCAGCGGACCAGGATCGTGCTGGCTGAGGTGGTGCGCCGGCGCGACCACGACCGGGTCAGGGCGGAGCTCACCGAGCAGACGCAGGTCGGCGAGGCGCTCGTACGAGGTCTCGTGCGCGCCCAGCTCGCGCTCGCCCTGCGGCTCTCGGTGGTGGTGGCCATCGGGCTCGGCGCGCTGCCGCTGCTCTTCGCCGTCGCGCCGACCACGAGTACCGTCAAGATCTTCGGGATCAGCCTGCCGTGGGTGCTGCTCGGCATCGGCGCGTTCCCGTTCCTGGTCGCGGTGGGCTGGGCGTACGTATACCTCGCCGAGCGCAACGAGCAGGACTTCACCGCCGTGGTCCGCCGGCCGGAACGCTGATGGACAACCCGTACACCGTCCCGGCGATCGTCGCGGTCACGCTCGCCACGCTGGCGATCGGCTTCTACGGCCTCAAGCTGGCCCGCACCACGTCCGACTTCCTGGTCGCCTCGCGCGTGGTCAGCCCCACCTGGAACGCGGCCGCGATCGGCGGCGAGTACCTGTCGGCCGCGTCCTTCCTCGGCGTCGCCGGGCTGATCCTCAAGTACGGCGTCGACGTCCTCTGGTACCCGGTGGGCTTCGCCGCCGGCTACCTCGCGCTGCTGCTCTTCGTCGCCGCGCCGCTGCGCCGCTCGGGGGCGTTCACGCTGCCGGACTTCTGCGAGGTGCGGCTGCACTCGCGCGGCCTGCGCAAGCTCGCCACCGCGTTCGTGGTCTTCATCGGCTGGCTATACCTCGTGCCGCAGCTCCAGGGCGCCGGGCTCACGCTCACCACGGTCACCGGCGGCCCGTACGAGCTGGGCGCGCTCCTCGTCGGCGTGGTCGTCACCGCCAACGTGGCGCTGGGCGGGATGCGCGCGATCACCTTCGTGCAGGCGTTCCAGTATTGGCTGAAGCTGACGGCGCTCGCCGTACCCGCGATGTTTGTGGTTTTGCATTGGCAGGCGGACGGACGTCCGCCGGTGACGCCGCCGGACGGCCTCACCTTCCCGGCCGCGACCACCGTCGTGGTCGACCACCCCGCTACCCTCACCCTTCCCGACGGGTCCACAAGGGAGGTACGCCCCGGCGAGGAGCTCGCGTTTCAGGCGGGTGAGCCGGTGCCGCACGTGTCTGGTGTGGACACTGCCCGCGACCTGGACTGGCTCCTGCCCGGAAACGACGCGGGCGGGCTCTTCGGCACGTACAGCCTGATCCTGGCCACGTTTCTCGGCACGATGGGGCTGCCGCACGTACTCGTGCGCTTTTACACCAACCCCAACGGCGCCGCTGCCCGGCGCACGACGCTGGTGGTCCTCGCGCTGGTCGGCCTCTTCTATTTCCTACCCACGCTGTATGGCGTGCTCGGCCGCGTCTACACGCCGCAGCTGCTGATGACCGGCGAGACGGACGCGGTGGTGCTGCTGCTGCCGGTCGCGGTCCTCGGCTCGGGCGTGCTGGGCCAACTGCTGGCCGCGCTGGTCGCGGCGGGTGCGTTCGCGGCGTTCCTGTCGTCCAGCTCCGGCCTGCTCACCAGCGTCGCCGGCGTCATCTCGACGGACGTGCTCGCCCACGCCAGCGACCGCGGCCCCGGCCAGCGCGGCTCGGTCCGCGACTTTCGGGTGGCCGCCCTGGTCGCCGGCCTGGTGCCGGTGGTGCTCGCCCTCAACGTGGCCAGCCTCGACGTCTCCCAGGTCGTGGGGCTGGCGTTCGCGGTGGCGGCGTCCAGCTTCTGCCCGCTGCTCGTGCTCGGCATCTGGTGGCGCCGCCTCACCGACCTGGGCGCGGCGGCCGGCATCCTGGCCGGCGGCGGGGCGGCGGTAGGCGCGGTCCTGGTCACGATCCTCGGACCGCCGCTGCACGGCTGGGCGGCCGCAATGATCGCCCAGCCGGCGGCCTGGACGGTACCGCTGGCGTTCGCGGTGATGGTCGCCGTCTCCCTGGCCACCCGCCGGCGCACCCCGCCCGACGTGGGTACGACGATGCTCCGCCTGCACGCCCCCGAATCCCTCCGCCTGTGATCGACGACCGACGGAGTCCTCCACAGGTTGTTCACAACTCGCGCGGGAGGTCTCCATCGTGGGTGCATAGAGTGCCGGACATGAGCGGGAGTCGCGAGGCAACGGTCTGGAGCACGACGGCGGACGAGCGCCGAGCGACGGAGCGTGGTAGGCGATGAGCGAGCGTCGGGTGCTGGTGGTGGAGGACGAGCGGACGATCGCCGACTCCGTCGCGGCGCGGCTGCGGGCCGAAGGGTTCACGGTGCGGATCGCGGGCGACGGGCCCGGCGCGGTGGAGGCGGCCCAGCAGATGCGGCCGGACCTCGTCGTGCTCGACGTGATGCTGCCCGGCTTCGACGGGCTGGAGGTGTGCCGGCGGATCCAGGCGGAGCGGCCGGTGCCGGTGCTGATGCTGACCGCGCGCGACGACGAGACCGACCTGATCGTCGGGCTCGCGGTGGGTGCCGACGACTACCTGACCAAGCCGTTCTCCATGCGCGAGCTCTCCGCGCGCGTACAGGCGCTGCTGCGCCGCTTCGAGCGGGCGGCCGCCGCCGCGCGGGAGGACGCGCCGACGATCCGGCTGGGCGACCTGGAGATCAACCAGGCCGAGCGGCGGGTACGGCGGGCCGGGGTGGAGGCGCACCTGACGCCGACCGAGTTCGACCTGCTGGTACACCTCGCGGGACGGCCGCGCACCGTGCTGCCCCGGGCGCAGTTGCTCGCCGACGTGTGGGGGTGGGCGGCGGCGGGCGGCACCCGTACCGTCGACAGCCATGTCAAGGCGCTGCGCCGCAAGCTCGGCGGTGACCTCATCCGCACCGTGCACGGAGTGGGATACGCACTGGAGGTGGCGCCGTGACGGCCTTGCTCGACCTGCTTCCCCGGCCGCTCGACCCGGTACGGTCGATCAAGCTCAAGCTGGGCATCCTGCTGGTCGCCTCGGGTTTCGCCGGCCTCGTGGTGTTTTGGCAGGGGATCGGGTGGATCGCCTACCGCACCTCGTTCACCGCGATCGCCGTCGCGCTGGTGACGTCGCAGATCCTGGCGCACGGCATGACGTCGCCGCTGCGGGAGATGACCGCCGCGGCGCGCTCGATGGCCCGCGGTGACTACACGCGGCGGGTGCGGGCCACATCCCGCGACGAGGTGGGCGAGCTGGCCCGGGCGTTCAACCAGATGGCCGCCGACCTGGCCGCCGCCGACCGGCAGCGGCGGGAGCTGATCGCGAACGTCTCGCACGAGCTGCGTACCCCCATCACGGCCCTGCAGAGCCTGCTGGAAAACCTGGTCGACGGCGTCGCGCAGCCCAACCCGGCCGCCCTGCGCACCGCACTGGCCCAGTCCGAACGCCTCGGCCGGCTCGTCACCGAGCTGCTCGACCTCTCCCGGCTGGACGCCGGCGTGGTGCCGCTCGACCGGGTCGACCTCGACATCGCCGACTTCCTCGACGAGGTGGTCCGGGAGGCCGCGGTGACCGCGGCCGGCGCCGGGCGCCAGGTCGACTTCCGGGTACGGGTGCCCGAGGCGGCCGGCACGGTCCAGGCGGATCCCGACCGGCTGCGGCAGGTCTTCGCCAACCTGCTCGACAACGCGGCCCGCCACAGCCCGGCCGGCGGCACGGTGCTCGTGACCGCCCGGCCGGCGGCCGACCACTGCCGGTTCGAGGTGCTCGACGAGGGCGACGGCATCCCGCGCGACCAGCGGGCCCGGGTCTTCGAGCGGTTTACCCGGGGCGAGCGGGCCGGCACTGACGGGGGCACCGGACTCGGGCTGGCGATCGCCCGGTGGGTGGTCGAGCTGCACGGTGGCACGATCGCCGCGCTCGACCCGCCGCCGGCGGCCAAGAGCGGCTGCCGCATCCGGGTCACCATCCCGACGCCCGCCTGATTTACGGCACGCGACTGCCCTTGCGCACCGCGCGGGGCCGGTGGACCCTGCCCAGAAAACCCCGAGGAGGAACGATGACCGCACAGAGCGCACCCGCTATGCGCCCGTTCATGCCGGTGTATGGCCCACGCCCGCCCACAGCACTCGAACGCCGCTGGCCGGGTCCGTCCAGACCCGCCGACGCGGTCGCGCTCGGCGCCACGGGGATGGCCGGTCTGGTGGCCGCCGCGAGCGTGCCACTGGACCGGCCGGGCGTCGGGTGGGCGGTCGCCGGGCTGGCCGGCGCGGCGGCGCTCACGGCACTGTCGCTGCGCGGCTGGGCACACCCCGCCACGCACCCCACCGCGAACGGCCGGGGCCCGGCCGTGCCGCCGGTGGTCGAGGCGGGCACCATCCGACCACTGTGGACGGTCGCGACGGTGCTGCTGCTCAGCGTCGGCACGGTACGGGCGGCCGGCTGGCTCTTCGTCCTCTGCCTGCTCACCGCCGCCGTCACCGCCTCGCTCGCGGTCACCGCCGGCCGCAGCCTCCCGGCGGTGGCGGTCACGTCGGTGGCGGTACCGGTGGCGGCCCTGCGCGGCCTGCCCTGGGTCGCCCGCGGCACGGCGATCCTGGCCCGCCGGCAGCGCGGCGGCCCGTCCGCCCGGACCGCGGCGACCATCGGCGTATCGGTGCTGCTCCTCCTGGTCTTCGGCGGCCTCTTCGCGTCGGCGGACGCGGCCTTCGCCGAGCTAGCCGGCCGGGTGACCCCGGAGTTCAGCGCCGCCACGCTGGCCCGCTGGGTGTACGTCTTCGCCTTCGCGACACTGGGCCTGCTCGGCGGCGCGTACCTGCTCGCCGCGCCGCCCCGGCTCACCGGGCTCGAGCGGCCGGCCAAGACCCGCCTGCACCGTCTGGAGTGGACACTCCCGCTGGTCGCGCTCAACGCGATCTTCCTCGCGTTCGTGGCCGTGCAGCTCACCGTGCTCTTCGGCGGCGCCGGTCACGTGCTGCGTACCGCGGGCCTCACCTACGCCGAGTACGCCCGGCGCGGCTTCTGGCAGCTCCTCGTGGTGACCGCACTGACGCTCGGCGTGCTGGCGCTGGCCGCCCGCTGGGCACCGCGCGACACCAAGCGCGACCGGCTGCTGGTCCGGGTGCTGCTCGGCGGCCTCGCCGCGCTCTGCCTGGTCATCGTGGTGTCCGCGCTCTTCCGGATGCACACGTACGAGGAGGCGTACGGCTTCACCCGCCTGCGCGTACTGGTCAGCGCCTGCGAGCTGTGGCTCGGCTCGGTGCTGGTGATGGTGCTGGCCGCCGGCGTACGGCTGCGCGCGGGCTGGCTCCCCCAGGCCGCGATCGGCAGCGGCGTGGCGGCGCTGATCGGGCTGGCCATCCTCAACCCGGACCACTTCATCGCCGACCGCAACGTGGCCCGCTACCAGGACACCGGCCGGATCGACCTGGCGTACCTGTCCGGGCTCTCCGCCGACGCCGTACCCGCGCTGGACCGGCTCCCGGCCACGCTCCGCTCCTGCGCGCTCGGCGACGTGGCCCGCGACCTGGCCGAGGATCACGACTGGCGGGGCTGGAACATCGGCGCCGACCGCGCCCGGCACGCGCTCGACGGGCAGTCCGCCGCGTCCCTCACCTGGTCGCCGGAGTGCGGTTCCCAGCGCATCCACTGGTAGCGGCTACCGTCGGTCGGGTGACGACTGGTGAGCATGCCGCGCTGGCGGTCCGGGGGATGGTCAAGCGGTTCGACGCGAAGGTCGCCGTGGCCGGCATCGACCTGGACGTGCCGGCCGGCTCGTTCTTCGGGCTGCTCGGGCCGAACGGCGCGGGCAAGACCACCACGCTCTCGATGGCGGTTGGGCTGCTGCGGCCGGACGCGGGTACGGCGTGGGTGCTCGGGCACGACGTGTGGTCCGATCCGGTGCGGGCCAAGGCGCTGCTCGGCGTGCTCCCCGACGGCGTACGGCTCTTCGACCGGCTGAGCGGCCCGGAGCTGCTGGCGTACCACGGGCTGCTCCGCGGCATGGACCCCGCCGTCGTCGACCAGCGGGCCCGCGAGCTGCTCGATGTGCTCGCGCTCGCCGACGCCGGCCGCACGCTGGTGGTCGACTACTCGGCCGGCATGAAGAAGAAGATCGGTCTGGCCTGCGCGCTGCTGCACGCGCCCCGGCTGCTGGTGCTGGACGAGCCGTTCGAGGCGGTCGACCCGGTGTCCGGCGCGCTGATCCGGGACATCCTGCACCGGTACGTGGCGGGCGGCGGCACGGTCATCTTCTCCAGCCACGTGATGGAGGTCGTGGAGCGTCTCTGCACGCACGTCGCGATCATGGCGCAGGGCACGATCAAGCGGGTCGGCACGCTCGGCGAGGTACGCGGCGACCGGTCGCTGGAGGACGTGTTCGTCGAGGTGGTCGGCGGGCGTACGGCGACCGGCGAGGAACTGGCGTGGCTGTGAGCGGTCAGCCGCCGGTGGCGCTCTTCGTCCGGCTCAAGCTGCGCGTCATGGCCAACAACATGCGTGGCAAGGGGTGGCGGATCGCGCTGTTTCTGGTCGGCCTGGCGTTCGGGCTGTGGTGGTCGGTCGCCGGCCTGCTCCTGCTCGCCGCGCCCGGCTTCACCGACGACCTCGACGCGGCCGTACTCGCCTCGGCGCTCGGCGGCGCGGTGCTCGTGGTCGGCTGGGTGCTCATGCCGCTGATCCTCTTCGGTGTGGACGAGACGCTCGACCCGGCCCGGTTCGCGCTGCTGCCGCTGCGCCGCCGCACGCTCGTCACCGGACTGCTGGCCGCCGCGATGGTCGGCATCCCGGCACTGGCCGCGCTGGTCGCGACCAGCGGCCTGGTCATCGCGGCCGCGCTGCTCGGCGGCTGGGGAGCGGCGGTCACGCAGGCCGCCGGCACGATCGCCGGGCTGGTCCTCTGCGTGGCGGCCAGCCGGGCGGTGACCAGCGCGTTCGCCACGATGCTGCGGTCCCGCAAGGTACGCGACCTGGCGGTGATCCTGCTCGCCTGCCTGGCCGCCCTGCTCGGTCCGGTGCAGATCGGCGTGACCGCCCTCCTGTCGAAAGCGGACTGGGACCGGCTGCTCGGCCCGGCCCACGTGATCGGCTGGACCCCGCTCGCGGCGCCGTACACGATGGGGGTCGACGTCGCGCAGGGGCGGGCCTGGACCGTACCCCTGAAGCTGCTCATCACCGCCGCGACGGTGGCCGCACTGCTGTGGTGGTGGTCGCGGACGATGGAGTCCGCGATGCTCGGCGCGGAGAGCGCGGGGCCGGCGAAGGCCGCGCCCACTGGCGCCTCGGCCGTGGCCCAGCTCTTCCCGCGGCGCATGCCCTGGCTGCCCCGCAACCGGTACGGCGCGCTGGTCGCCCGGGAGGCCCGCTACTGGTGGCGGGACGCGCGGCGGCGGGCCGGCCTGGTCACGTTCGCGGTAGTCGGCGTGGTCATGCCCGTGATGATCAACATCGGCTCGGGCGGGCTCTCCGGTGCCGCCTCGCCGGTCGTGGTCAGCCTGACCATGGTCTTCGTCGGGGTGCTCGGCGCGGCCACGCTCGCCAACCAGTTCGGGTACGACGGGAGCGCGTACGCGGCGAACGTGGTGGCCGGCGTACCGGGCGCGGTGGAGCTGCGGGCGCGGCTGGCGGCGTTTTCCACGTACCTCGGGCCGCTGCTGCTCGGGATCGCCGCGATGGTCGCCGCGTTCCTGCGCGAGCCGGCCTGGATCGGCGTGATGCTCGGCTCGCTCGGTGCGGCGTACGGCTCGGGGCTGGCGGTCAACCTCTTCGTCTCGCTGCACGGCGCATACGCGCTGCCCGAGACCTCCAACCCGTTCGCCGTCAACACCGGCTCGGGCGTGGCGAAGAGCCTGCTCGGCATGCTCGGCCTGATCGGCGCGGCGGCGGTGGCGATCCCGATCGTGGTGGTCACGGCGCTCGCCGGCGACGCACCGGTCTGGCTGTGGCTGGCCGCCCCGGCCGGCGTAGCGTACGGCGCGGGCGCTGCCTGGCTCGGCACCTACCTGGTCGGCGACATGCTCGACCGCCAGATGCCCGAGCTCCTCCAGGCGGTGACGCCAAACCGCTGACCTCAGTCGCGGTAGCGGGCCGGCGGGGGCGTGGGCACGTCGCCGAGCGGGGTGAGCCACTTCTGGTAGATCGCGGCCAGGCGGCCGTCGGCGCGCATCCGGTCGAGCACCCCGTTCACGAACCGGATCAGGTCTACAGTGGACTGCGACATCATGATGCCGTACGGCTCGACCCGGATCGCCGGTCCGACCACCCGGGTGGTGGGGTCCTGCGCGACGAAGCCGGCGAGCTGGGCGTCGTCGTTGGAGATCGCCTCGACCTGCCCCTGCTGGAGCAGCACCAGGCAGTCGAGCACCTCGACGGCGGAGACCGGGATCGGCCGGGCCGGCGAGGCGGCGACGTTGGCGAGGTCGGAGCTGCCCTCCGCGGCGCAGACCTTCTTGCCGCCGAGGTCCTGGATGCCGCGCACCTTCGAGTCGCCCCGCACGAGCACCCGCTGCTTCGCCTCGTAGTAAGAGGTGGAGAAGGCGACCTCGCGCCATCGCTCGCAGTTCATCGACGTGGTCCGGATGATCATGTCGACCTCGCCCGCCTTGATCGCCGGAATCCGCTCGGCGGCGGCCATCGACCGGAACCGGATCCGGTCGGGCGCGCCGAACAGCGCGCGGGAGATCTCCCTGGCGATGTCGATGTCGACGCCGACGATCTCGCCGGACGACGGGTCGCGGTAGCCGAAGAGATAGGTGGTCTGGCTGACACCGATGACGAGCTGTCCGCGGGCGGCGATCTTCGCCATCGTGGTACCGGCCGGCATGGCGCCCGGGGCCGGAAGGTCACCGCGCGGCCGGTAGCTGGCCCGCGGATCACACCCGCCCACCTCCGGCGAGCTGCTCGGCGCCGGCGCCGGATCCTTGACGCCGACCGGCCGCGGGGCGGGCAGGCTCTCCTCCACCGGCAGGGCGGCCGGCTCCGACCCGCAACCTCCGAGGAGCGCCACCACCAGCACCAACGCCCCTACCCTCGCCTTCGCGCCCGGACGGGCTGCCTTCCTGGCCGGACGCCGTTCGTTAACGGCCGGCGGACGCTCTGCCTTCATGGCCGGCAAGGTAGGAGGACGGGGTTAACGCGAGTCGTAACGCGGCATGAACGAAGATGAGGCAGTGAGCCTTCCCGAGCCTGGGGCGCGGATCCACGGCACCGACCCCTTCGCGACGCCCGGCCAGGCCCGCTCACCCGTACGCCAGCTGCGCGGCCGCCTCGCCTCGACCGTGACGCTCTGGACCGCGCCGGGTCCCGCCGGCCTCACCGTCTCGTCCACGGTCGTCGCCGGTGGGGAGCCGGGCCGGCTGCTCGGCATCGTCGACGACGAGTCCGACCTCTGGGCGGCGGCGAGCGCGGCCGGGCGGTTCGCGGTGGCGCCGCTGGCCGCCGCGCACAAGCAGCTCGCCGACCGCTTCGCCGGCATCCTGCCCGCGCCCGGCGGCCTCTTCCGCGGGGACGGCTGGACCGAGACGCCGTACGGGCCGGTCCCCGCCGACGCCGGCACCTGGGTGGGCTGCCGGCTGGACGGCGCGCGGGAGTTCGGCTGGGGGCTGCTGGTGGAGGCGACGATCGAGCAGGTCGAGGTCGGGCCGGACGAGTCCCCCTTGATCCACTTCCGGGGCCGCTACCGGGAGCTGCGCTAGACACCGGCCCGACCGGTTACCGGCGTGATCCACGTCACTCGGCGCAGGCAGACAACCGTTCGGCGCAATCGACGACCGTGATCGCGATCACGGGTTCCGCCATCCGTACCGCCCTTCTTACGGTCCTGCCGACACCCGCCTACGCCTGTGAAGGTGGTGAACTTCGCATGACGACGGATACTCCCGCTCCCGCCGCCTCGGCGTCCGAGGAGCGGTACGTCGCCGTACAGCAGTCGGAGGACTTCTCAAGGCTGCGCAAGACCCTGCGCGGCTTCATCTTTCCGATGACCGTGGCGTTCTTTCTCTGGTACGCGCTCTACGTGATCCTGTCCGCCTACGCGCGCGGCTTCATGGACACCAAGGTCGTCGGCCACATCAACGTGGCGCTCGTCTTCGGCCTGCTCCAGTTCGTGTCCACGTTCCTGATCGCGTGGCTGTACTCCCGGTTCGCGTCCCGCCAGGTCGACCCCTTGGCGGACAAGATCGCGCACGAGCTCAGCGAGAAGGGAGACGCCGAGTGAACCCCTCCGTTCTCGCGGCCGAGGCCGGTGACACCACCGCCCGTACGCTCACGATCACGCTCTTCCTGATCTTCGTGGCCATCACCCTCGCGATCACGGTGTGGGCGAGCCGCCAGACCAAGACGGCGACCGACTTCTACGCCGGCGGCCGGTCGTTCTCCGGCTTCCAGAACGGCATGGCGATCGGCGGCGACTACATGTCGGCCGCGTCGTTCCTCGGCATCGCCGGCCTCATCGCGCTGTACGGGTACGACGGCTTCCTGTACTCGATCGGCTTCCTGGTGGCGTGGCTGGTCGCGCTGCTGCTCGTCGCGGAGCTGCTGCGCAACTCGGGCAAGTACACGATGGCCGACGTGCTCGCGTTCCGGATGCGCCAGCGCCCGGTGCGTACGGCGGCCGCGGTCTCCACGATCACGGTGTCGATCTTCTACCTGATCGCCCAGATGGTCGGCGCCGGCGCGCTGGTCGCGCTGCTGCTCGGCATCCGCCCCGGCACGACCTTCCTCGGCATGGACGCGGACGCCGCCAAGGTCGCCACGATCATCCTGGTCGGCGCCCTGATGATCATCTACGTCACGGTCGGCGGGATGAAGGGCACCACGTACGTCCAGATCGTCAAGGCGTTCCTGCTCATGAGCGGCGCGGCGCTGATGACCGTGCTGGTGCTGGCGAAGTTCAACTTCAACCTCTCCTCGCTGCTCGGCGCCGCTTCCGACGCCTCCGGCAAGGGCGAGGCGTTCTTGCAGCCCGGCCTCTACTACGGCAAGGATGTCGCGGGTGACGCCACCCAGACCTTCTACAACAAGGTCGACCTCTTCTCGCTCGGCATCGCGCTGGTGCTGGGCACGGCCGGCCTGCCGCACATCCTGATCCGCTTCTACACGGTGCCCACCGCGCGGGCCGCCCGAAAGAGCGTGCTCTGGGCGATCGGCATCATCGGCACCTTCTACCTCTTCACCCTCGCCCTGGGCTTCGGTGCGGCGGCGCTGGTCGGTGGCGACGCCATCCGGGAGCAGAACGCGGCCGGCAACACCGCGGCTCCGCAGCTGGCCGAGGCGCTCGGCGTCGACTTCCTCGGCGGCGACACGGGCGGGGCGGTACTGCTCGCCGTCATCGCCGCGGTCGCCTTCGCCACGATCCTGGCGGTGGTGGCCGGCCTGACCCTGGCGTCGTCGTCGAGCCTCGCGCACGACTTCTACGCCAACGTGATCAAGAAGGGCGAGACCTCGGAGAAGCAGGAGGTGAACGTGGCTCGGATCGCCGCGTTCGCCATCGGCGCGGTCTCGATCGTGCTGGCCCTGTTCGCGCAGAGCCTCAACGTGGCCTTCCTGGTCGCGCTGGCGTTCGCGGTCGCCGCCTCCGGCAACCTGCCGGCCATCCTGTACAGCCTCTTCTGGAAGCGGTTCAACACCTCGGGCGCCACCTGGGCGATCTACGGCGGTCTGGTCGCTGCTGTCGTACTCGTGTTCTTCTCGCCGGTCGTGTCCGGAACCGAGACCTCGATGTTCAAGAACTCCGACTGGCAGTGGTTCCCGCTGAGCAACCCCGGCATCATCTCGATCCCGTTCGGTTTCCTCTGCGGCTGGATCGGCACGTTGCTCTCGAAGGAGTCGGACGAACAGAAATACGCCGAGTTGGAGGTGCGCTCCCTCACCGGTGCGGGCGCGCACTGACCGCCGGCGCCAGACGGACCCGCGTGGCCTGCCCACAGCCGCGCGGGTCCGTCCCGTCCGACCCGGTTCGAGGGTTCCGCCGCTCCCGGCCGGGTATCTGGGCACTAGGCGGTGCGTATCAATCGGTAGGCTTGCGCTCATGGTCGTAGTCCCGCGATTCGGAGCAGGTCACCGCGTCCTCGTCACCGGGGGTGCGGGGTTTGTCCCGTCGCACCTGGTCGATGCGCTGCTCGCGCGCGGCTGCACGGTGGTGGCGGTCGACAACTTCGTGACCGGGACCAAGGACAACGTGGCCCACCTCGCCGAGCACCCGGGCTTCGCGCTTGTCGAGTTCGACGTGGCCGACGGGCTGCCCGAGCACCACCCGGCGCTCACCCAGCGCTTCGACGCGATCTTGCACATGGCGTCGCCGGCGAGCCCCACCGACTTCGCCACGCTGCCGATCGAGATCCTCCGGGTCGGCTCCCAGGCCACCCTGCACCTGCTCGACCGCGCCCACCGCGACGGCGCCCGGTTCATCCTCGCCTCCACCTCCGAGGCGTATGGCGACCCCAAGGTCCACCCCCAGCCCGAGTCGTACTGGGGAAACGTCAACCCGGTCGGCGTGCGCAGCGTCTACGACGAGTCCAAGCGCTTCGCCGAGGCGGCCACGATGGCCTACCACCGGCACCACGGCGTCGACGTGGGCATCGTGCGGATCTTCAACACGTACGGGCCGCGGATGCGCCCGGACGACGGGCGGGCGGTGCCGACCTTCATCACCCAGGCGCTGCGCGGCGAGCCGATCACGCTGCACGGCAACGGCAGCCAGACCCGCTCCATCTGCTACGTCAACGACCTGGTCAACGGCATCCTGCTGCTCCTCGACTCGATCGAGACCGGGCCGATCAACTGCGGCACCGAAGACGAGTTCTCGATGCGCGAGCTCGCCGAGCTGATCATCCAGCTGACCGGCAGCGAGTCCATGATCACGTACCTGCCGCGCACCGCCGACGACCCGGAGATGCGCCGCCCCGACCTGACGCTCGCCCGCACCCGCCTCGGCTTCGCCCCCCGAGTGGGAGTCGAGGAGGGGCTGCGCCGCACGATCGAGCACTTCGCCCAGCGGATCGGCAAGCTCAGCGCTCAGCGGGTGGGCTGACACTCCCGGGTTTGTGCCGCCTCGGCGTCGCCTGAAAGGCGGACGCGCATTCCCGACCTACCCTGAATTACATGACAGCGACCAGGTCTTCCCACGGCGGCAGTTCCGGCCGGGCGTCCGTACCGGGCACGAAGCAGCCCGATTCAGGGCGAATCTCCGGCCGTGCCCACGTGCCCGGCACGGCCGCGCCTGGGCGGCCACCGGCCCGCTCGGGGGGATACGGCGGCCGCGGGCCCGGCGGCCCGGGTGGCCCCGGTGGGCCGGGCGGTCCGGTCTACCCCGGTGGCCGCCGCCCCCGCCTACGGCCCCGCTGGGGACGCATCGCGCTGGTCGCCGGCATCGCGGTCCTCGTGCTCGGCCTGCTCGGCGGCGCGGGCCTGTGGGCGTACGTCAACGGGCTCGACGACGACCTGGCGCGCACCGACCCGTTCTCCGAGATCACCGGTGGCCGGCCGGCCAAGACGGTCGACGGCACGCTCAACATCCTGATGGTCGGCAGCGACTCCCGCGACCCGGACGCCAAGGTCGACACGGGTAGCGAGTGGCGCGCCGACACGATCATCCTGATGCACATCCCGGCCAGCCACGACAAGGCGTACCTGGTCTCGATGCCCCGCGACCTCTACGTGCCCATCCCGGAGAAGGCCAGCGCCGAGTGCGGCAGCGGCCAGCGCGCGAAGATCAACGCGGCCTTCGCGTTCGGCGGGCTCCCCCTGGCGGTACGCACGGTGGAGTGCTTCACCGACGTACACATCGACCACGTGATGGCGATCGACTTCGGCGGCTTCAAGGAGGTCACCGACGCGCTCGGCGGCGTCGACCTCAACGTGGAACGCACTGTCACCTCGATCCACAAGCCCTACCGGACCTTCCACAAGGGCGTCCAGCACATGAACGGCGACCAGGCGCTCGACTGGGTCCGCCAGCGCAAGCAGTTCCCGGACGGCGACTTCGCCCGGGTGCGGCACCAGCAGGAGTTCCTGAAGGCGCTGATGGACAAGGCGGTGAGCACCGGCACGCTGACCAACCCGAAGAAGCTCAACTCGTTCCTCAAGGCGACGACCGACGCGGTGACGGTGGACGAGGGATTCTCGCTCGTCGACATGGCCCTCCAGTTCCGCAGCCTGCGCGGCGACAGCCTCCAGTTCTTCACCAGCCCGCACAAGGGCAGCGAGACCATCAACGGCGAGTCGGTGGTGATCTCCGACAAGGAGAAAGCCCTGGCCATGTACCAGGCGATGGGCGCTGACAAGATGGACGAGTGGGCGGCGGCCAACGCGTCGCCGGCACCCAAGCAGGGTAGTTGATCGACAACCTTCGGTGGCGTAGTCGGAAGTTTCCGGCTGCGCCATCTGCTGTTAACCTTCTATCTCTCGGGTGGATGTATCTTGCCCGCTGGACCTGACCCCGGCGATCGGACCCCAAGAATGCAGGTTGAGCGCGGCCAGAGGCGCCCCGGGACGGACGTCACCACCCCGCGCAAACGCCGGCGGGATCCGTTGTGGGCACGCCTGACGGTCATCTTCGGCGCGGTCCTCATGATGCTCAGCGGCACCGCGATCGTGGGCGCCCGCGTGGTCATCGGCAACGCCACGTCCAGCATCGAGACCACCAACCTGCTCGGCGGCGCCGCTGCGGCGGCCGGCCAGCCCGGTGGCAACAACATCAAGGGCGCGGTCAACCTGCTGCTGGTCGGCATCGACGCCCGGCCCAAGGGCAGCTCCGAGACGAGCGTGCTGGCCGACACCATCGTCGTGCTGCACATCCCCGCCTCGCACGACCAGGCCTACCTGGTCTCCATCCCGCGCGACTGGCGAGTGCAGATCCCCGCGTACCCGAAGACCGGCTACGGCGGCTCGACCGAAAAGATCAACTCCGCCTTCTCGTACGGCTACCAGGGCAACGGCACAGAGCTGGAAAAGCGGGCCCGCGGCGTCGACTCGCTCGCCCAGACCATCCACACGCTCACCGGCATCAAGTTCAACGGCGCCGCGATCATCGACTTCGCCGGCTTCGAGTCGGTGGTCAAGACGCTCGGCGGCGTCAACATGTGCGTCGACGAGCGCGCCGAGTCGATCCACCTGGGCATCGACAAGAAGGGCAAGATCTACAAGCTCTGGTACAAGGAGGGCGTCGGCATCCAGGACCTGCCGCCGGGCGCCAAGCCGGTCGTACACGAGAAGGGCTGCCGCCGGATGTCCGCCGAGCTGGCCCTCGACTACGCCCGTATCCGCAAGAGCCTCTCCGACGGCGACTACGGCCGGCAGCGCCACCAGCAGCAGCTCATCAAGGCCATCGCCAAGGAGGCCACGAGCAAGGGCGTGATCACCAACCCGCTCAAGCTCAACGACGTCATCAAGGCGGCGGGCAAGGCCTTCGTGCTCGACACCCAGGGCATCCCGGTCGAGGACTTCATCTTCACCCTGCGCGGCGTGGCCGCCAACGACCTCGTGCTGATCAAGACCAACGCCGGCAAGTTCAACACGCAGAAGGTCAACGGCCAGGAGTTCGAGCAGCTCAGCGACGAGTCGCTACAGATGCTCGCCGCGGTCCGCGACGGTCGCCTGGCCAGCTTCGTGATCAGCAACCCCCAGTTCATCGCCAAGACCTGAGCGGCTTTCGGCTCGCGGGTTTCGCGCTGTCGCCGGGCCCCGAGGGTGCGTGCGCGGAGCTCTCGAGCTGCACGCACAAACGGGGCACCCGCCCGGGCCCCCGCCCGACCCGGTGCCGCCTCAGCGTGCCCGTCCCAGCGGGTCCGGGGCGTCCCGCCGGAGGCGAGGACGGCCGCGCGTCTCAAGACCCGCGCAGAAACCAGGTTTCTGCTGCTAAAACCCGCAGCGGTTACAGCAGAAACCTGGTTTCTGCTGTAACCCGTGTATCGCGGCGGGCGAAGCGGCGTGGGGTTACGGAACCGCGCGGGGCCAGGGCTTCCGGCCCTGCGGCGTGGGCCTGGCGGAATCGGCACCCTCTCCACAAATCGGACCTAGCCTGGGGTTACGAGACCACCGCCGGGTCTGGGAGGAACGACGTCCACGATCGAACAGGAAGCCGCAGCGCCCGAGTCACCGGGGCGGCCGCCGGCTCCTCGCTGGGCGAAGATCGCCATCGCCATCGGGCTCGCGCTGGTCCTGGTGTCCGCGGCCGGCGTGTTGGGGCTGCGCGCGCTGGTGGCGCGGTACGAGCGCTCGGTGGCCCAGGAGCGGCTGCTCGACGAGGCGGCCCGCCAGCGCCGGACGGCGGTGAGCGGCCCGCTCAACTACCTCATCATCGGCTCTGACCTGCGCGCGAACGATCCGGAGGGCGGGCAGCGCGCGGACACCATCGTGATCGCGCACGTACCGGCGGGGCTGGGCCAGGCGTACCTCGTCTCGATCCCGCGCGACCTGCGGGTGGAGATCCCGGGGTACGGCACCGACAAGATCAACGCGGCCTTCGCGTACGGGCGGGCGCCGCTGCTCTCCGCCGCCGTCACCGGGCTGACCGGCGTCAATTTCGACGGGGCCGCGATCATCGACTTCTCCGGCTTTCAGCACGTGGTGGACCTGCTCGGCGGGGTGACCATGTGCGTCGACACGCCCACGCGCTCGATCCATACCGGCCGGGTCTTCACCGCGGGCTGCCACCAGATGAGCGGGGCGATCGCCCTCGACTACGCCCGCCAGCGGTACGACCTGCCGGCCGGGGACTTCGACCGGCAGCGGCACCACCAGCAACTGCTCAAGGCCATCCTGGCGAAGGCGTCCGGCAGCGGCCTCGCCACCAACCCGCTCAAGCTGGACCAGCTCATCCGGGCGGTCGGGTCGTCGCTGACCGTAGACACCAACGGTGTACCGCTGCAGGATTTGATCTTCGCGATGCGCGGCCTGCGCGCGGGCGACCTGGTCGGGCTCCAGGTCCCCGCCCACGCCGAGACGATCGGCGGCACCTCCTACGCGCTGCTGGACGACCCGGCCCCGGACCTCTTCGCGGCCGTGTCGAACGCCGAGGTCGCCGCATGGGCCACCGCCAACCCGAAGTGGATCAACAAACTGTAGCTAAGGTTGCCATGTGTTCGGACCTCACATTCCCACCGTGACCACGGCGGAGATCCCCGCCAACGCATACCTGCTCGACGTGCGTGAGCCTGACGAGTGGGCGGCCGGCCACGCTCCGGGCGCCCACCACGTGCCCATGATGGACATCCCCGTCCGCCTCTCCGAGCTGCCGACCGAGCGCGACATCGTGGTGGTGTGCCGCTCCGGCGGGCGCTCCGGCCAGGTGGTCGCCTACCTGCTCGGCAACGGCTGGGAAAACGTGAGCAACCTGGACGGCGGCATGCAGGACTGGGCCGCCACCGGGCGCGAGCTGGTGAGCGAAGACGGCCAGCAGGCCCGCGTGCTGTAGCACCCCGCGCCGCCGAAACCGGGACGGACACCCGGTGGGATGCGGAAAGCCCGGAGATAGCGAAATGGGAGTCCCACAGGGCAGACTCGGGACATGCCGGAGAGCCCTGACTACGCCGCTCTGATCGCCGGCCAGGCAGTCGTCATCGAGATGACCAACTCCGGCGTCTCCGGGCTGCCAGTGGTCGGCCACCTGCTCGGCCTCGGCCAGCGGGCGCTGCACGCCGACGGCATGACCTTCGTGGAGTACGGGCCGGCCGGCGGGCGGGTGGTCGCGGCGAGCGGCGCCACCGACTGGACGCTGGGGCGCCCGGTCGACCCCGGCGCCCCGGCAAATGCCCGGCTGCTGGCCGGCCCGCACACCAGCGAGCTGCCGGCGACGGCGTTCGAGGCGGCCTTCACGCACCAGCTGCGTTCCCGCGGGCTGCACCGCGCGATGCACGCGCGCACCGAGATCGGCGGCGCGACGATCGGCAGCCTGTTCGCCTACTTCGCCGACGCCGGGGGTGCCGCCACCGCCGAGCACCACTCGCTGATGACCTACCTGGCCAGCTGCATCGCCCACCTCTACGGCGACCAGGCCGGCCTCCCCGTGCACGGCAACGGCCCGGTGGTCGCCGCGCTCGCCGACGGTCTCGCGGTGATCGACCGTGACCTGCGCGTCCGGCTGTGGAACCCGGCGGCCGAGCAGGTCACCGGCTTTCCGGCGGAAAAGACGCTCGGCGAGCGGCTGCCGTTTCCGGTGCCCGCGCCCGGCCAGGTGCTCGACCACCGGCTCGACGACGGCCGCTGGCTCAAGGTCACCGCAGGCGAGCTCCCGGGCACCCACGAGTCGCGGGTGGTCACTTTTCGTGACACCACGGACCAATACCGGCGCGACCACGACCGCGACCTCTTCGTCGCCGTGACCAGCCACGAGCTCCGCACGCCGGTCACCGTCATCAAGGGGTACGCGGACACGCTCAGTAACCACTGGGAGTCCCTCTCGGAGCTCGACCGGCTGGAGGCGGCTCGCGTGATCGGGCTGCGGGCCGGCGAGCTGGCCCGCCTCGTCGACCGGCTCCTCGCCGCGGCCAACGACGGCGGTCAGGTGGGTGGTGCCCCGCCCGCGCCGTTCGACCTCGTGGACGCCCTGCGCACGGCGTCCGGCGCCCTCCCTGCGGACCTGCGCCGGCGCCTCACCCTGGCCCTCCCCGACGACCTGCCCAAGGCGTTCGGCGACCGGGCCAGCATGACCACCGTCCTCACCGAGCTCGCCACCAACGCGGAGAAGTACTCGAATCCCGGCACGGTCGTGGAGGTGACCGCCGAGGTGGAGGAGCGCACTGTGGTCTTCCGGGTTAGCGACCGCGGCATCGGGGTACGACCGGAGCACGTCGAGCGGGCGTTCGACCGGTTTTGGCAGGGCGAGCAGGGAGACCGGAGGAGGTATCCGGGGACCGGTTTGGGTCTCTATCTCGTTAGAAGGATTGTCGAGCGACAAAACGGGTGGGTCTCCCTCCGTCCCCGCGAAGGGGGCGGTACCGTCGCAGAGGTGCGACTCCCGCGCGGATAGGTGAGGGCAGGAGGCACGATGGTCTCGATGGCAGTGGCCGAACGAGCCTGGTGTGTAGTCATCCCGCACCATCCCCGTGGAGCCCGCATCGCCCGGCAGCGCCTCACCACCGAGCTGCACGCCGCCGTCCACCCCACCCTCCTCGCCGACGCCGTCGCCGTGCTGGCCGAGCTCGTCGGCAATGCCGTGCGCCACGCGAGCCCGCTGCCCGGCGAGGTGATCCGGGTGGCCTGGCGGCTGCGTCCGGCCGGTTCGGACGCCGAGACCGACCGTGACACGGTGGAGGTGCGGGTCACCGACGGCGGCGCGATCGAGCAGCCGCGCGTCCGTACCATCGCGACGGACGCGGTCGACGGGCGCGGGCTGAGCATCGTGGCCGCCCTCTCCGACCGATGGGGCGTCGACCGCGACGGCCTCGGGCAGAGTGTCTGGGCGGAGCTGTCCGGCACCTTCGACCACGAACGGCGGGAAAGTCCGTGATCGGCCGCGCCTTCGCCCCCGCGCCGGGCGGCTAGAGCCTAGGCTGGAACGCCGTGAGCAAGCGTCGAAAGAACTCCCGGTCCGCCGAGGCGGCGCCGAAGCGCCAAAAGCTGCGCGACGTCTTCGTACCCCGCCCCTTCGAGGGCCTGGCCGACGAGGCCGAGTGGATCGCGCTGCGCGAGCTGGTCCCGGCCGCGTCGGCGCCCCTGCAGCTCACCCCCGAGCTGGTCAAGAAGTACGGCGAGCGATCCGTCACCCTGGCCACGGTGCTGCCGATGGCATGGCCGGCGATGACCAAGCCGGACGGCCGGGTCTTCGTCGGTCTCCAGCGCCACGTGCAGTCCGGCGACATCTCGCGCGACCTCGCCGTCGCCCTGCTCTCCGCGCTGGAGACCGAGCCGGGCGGCACCGTGGCCGTGCCGGCCCTCCCCGGTGAGGGCCCCCGCCTCCAGGACGTCCTGCTCGACGGCGCGCTCGACGTGACCATGCACGACACGTTCGAGTTCTGGCTGGACGCCGATGCGGCCGACGACCCCAACGTCAAGGCCTCGCTGGAGCGGGCCAACGCGTCGATCTACCCGACCGTGCGGCTGGCCGCGGCCAAGGCGGCGTACTGGTGCCGGGTGCCTGAGAAGGGGCACGTGCGCTGGGTGCTGCCGGACGACGAGGACGCCGCTCTCAACGCCCTCGCCCGGCTCGCCGGCGCGGGCGAGCTGCTGCTCGGCGACGGCACCAAGTTCGCCGGCATGTTTCGCGCGCACGGCCGGCTGGTGCCGGTGTGGGACATCCCGCGCGAGCCGGAGGCGGCCGAGTGGGAGGCGCCGGTGGCCGACTTCGCCAAGCGGTACGCCGACGCGCTCGCCGACGGCGGCGAGCTCGACTCAGCCGCCCGCCGCGCCAAGCAGGGCCTGCTCGGCCGCCAGCTCACGCTGCGCTGAGCCCGCCCTTCGCTTGTCGATCAGGGACTTTGTGGGGCGGCGCGGCGCGCGCCACGCCTACGAAGTCCCTGATCGACGCGGGCGCGCCGGGCGAGACGCCCACGGTTAGCTGGGTTTCAGGGGGTCGCGGACCATCGGGCAGGACATGCACCTCGGGCCACCGCGGCCGGAGCCCAGCTCGGACCCCGGGATCGGGATCACCTCGATACCGGCCCGTTCGAGCTGGGCGTTGGTCTCCACGTTGCGCTCGTACGCGACGCAGAGGCGGGGCTCGATCGCGAGCGTGTTGTTGCCGTCGTCCCACTGCTCCCGTTCGGCGGTCACCGGGTCGAGCCCCGTGTCGATGACCCGGAGCGCGTCGAGGTCCATCGCGTCGGCCGCCGCCCGCAGGAACGGCGCCGGGCCGTCCACCTGCGGCTCGCCGTCCTCGCCGGCCACCACCGTGTACGCCACGAGGGCGCCGGCCACGTTCGGGTACATCAGCACGGCGTCGACGTCGACCATCGTCACGATCGTGTCGAGGTGCATGGTGGCCCGCTCCTGTGCGATCGGTACGACCAGGATGGTGTGCGCGAGCCCCTCCGCGAAGACCTTGCGGGCCAGCCGCTCGGCGCCGGCCGGCGTGGTCCGCTCCCCCACGCCGACCGCCAGTACGCCCGGCGCCAGGAGCAGGACGTCGCCACCCTCCACCGGTTCGAGGGTGGGCTCGTACACGAGCTGGGTGCCGGCGAAGCGCGGGTGGTGCCGGTAGATCGTGTGCAGCAGGGTGGTCTCCCGGCGCCGGGCCGGCATCGCGAGGCTGCTGACTGCGGCCCGGTCTCGCACCCAGGCCGAGGAGTCGCGGGTGAAGAGCAGGTTGGGCAGCGGGTCGATGATGAAGTCGTGCTGGTCCATCAGCGTGTAGACCAGCCCGCCGGGCCGGCCGCGCAGCTCTTCGTGGGCGAGCCCGGCGGTGAGCACATCGGACAGCCCGGCCGGGTCCAGGTAGCTCAGGTGGTCGGCCACCCGCCGGCGCAGGGTGTCGCCCAGCCGCGGGTCGGCGAGCACGAGCCCGGCCAGTTCGGCCCGCGCCTCGTCGATCGCGAGGGTCTCGGCGAGCACCGCGCTCAGGTACAGGACCTCCACTCCCCGGTCGCGCAGGGCGGCGGCGAAGGCGTCGTGCTCCTCCTGCGCCCGGCCCACCCAGGGGATCGCGTCGAAGAGGAGCGAGTCACTGTTTCGCGGGGTCAACCGCGCCAGCTCGGGCCCCGGACGGTGGAGGAGCACTGTGACGAGTCTTCCAACCTCGCTGTCCACGTAATGGGCCACAATGGTCAGCGTAGCCAGTCAGGTAGCACCATCTGACAAAAGAGGCGGGTCGTGAATGCGGCATTCATCCCCACTCATTCCCTGGTCACTCCTTCTTGAGTACCCGCTCAACCACGTACCGTAGTGAAACCACAACTAGAGAGACCTTTTGCCGGAGGTCCGTGATGGCCGTCTTCCCCGCGCGTCGCGCTGTCCCCCCGCAGCGGGCGCTTCCCCCAGCTGGCCAGTCCCCGACAGGAGACGGCCAGCCAGCGCTCCTCGAAGCGGTTCGACCAACCCCCCTGGAGTGGGCCCGCAGGCGGCGTGCCGAGCGTGACGCGCGGCGCGTTGAGGCCGCCGGTGCCCGCGCGCTCACCCGCCTCGACCACCTCGGCCCGGCGTGGCACGTGGTCGACTGGCCGCGCAGCGACGTACCCGCCGCACTGCTCGACATCGAGGGCCGCGCTCGCGACGAGCGGGCCGGCTTCCTGGCGATCGGGCCGAGCGGCGTCTTCGCCGTCACCGTCGCCGACCACGGCCGCGCGCGCGTGATGATCGCCGGCGACGTGGTGCAGATCAACGGCAAGCGCCCGGCGTACTTCGCGGAGGCGCGCCGCGACGCCAAGCGCGCCAGCAAGGCGCTCTCCGCCGTGGTCGGCCTCACCGTGCCGGTCACCCCCGTGCTGACCTTTGTCGGATCGGGACAGATCAGCGTGTACGGGCTGCCGAAGGATTGCCTCGTGGCGACCCATCGCGAGCTCGACCGCCTGCTCGTGGCCGGTGGGCAGAAGATCACGCCCGCCACGGCGGAAAAGCTTTCCCAGGTGGCTCGCCACCCGTCCACCTGGCTCAACGCTCCGTACCGGTCGGCCGCCAACTACCGGTGGTACGAGGAGGGCCGAACGGCCGCTGACAAGAGGAGTGCCCGCCGGTAGCGTCCCAGCCAGCCGTACCGGACAAACCCGCCGGAAGGATCCGGGTCGGCGTTCGGCGCCGAAGCCGGTTAGCGTAGCGGGTGACCGGCGGAGTGTATTGGAGGCGCGGGGTGGCGCACGTCGAACTCTCCATTTCGGAAGCGTTCGTGCCGGAAGCTCGCCCGACAATGCAGCCGGAGCTGCTCGGCAGCCTCGATCTGTGGACGCCCACGGTCGCCGCGGCCGGCGAGCCGTGCATGCTGATCGACGCCGAGATGGCGATCGTGGCGATCTCCGAGTCGGCCTGCCAGCTGCTCGGCCTGGGCAGCCCGATCGACGCCGTGGGGGAGAGCCTGCTCGAGGGGGTGCTCCGCCTCGTCGACTTCACCCAGGCGCGCACCGAGCTGCCCGACATCGAGATCGAAAAGATCCCGCCGCTGCTCGCCATCTCGTCCGGCCGGCTGGCGCGGGGCCTCCTGCGGGTCCAGTCCGGCGGCGAGGGCGAGGCGGCCACCGTCGACGCGATCGCCACACCGTTGCACGACGAGGGTGAGGTCTCGGGCTCGCTCACGTTCTTCTGCGAGGTGTGAGAGCCTAGGGCCGGTCTCCTGGATCTCCGTGGAGCGAGGCGCGGCCCGGGGAGACAGGCCCTAGGATGGACCCGGCCACTTCGGCCGTCCAACGACGCTCGTTGATGTTCGAGGAGCCGCGTGCCTGCCCACGCCCGCGCCGCCCGCAGCGGCGCCGCCGTGCTGATCGCCGCCGCACGGGCCGGTGCCGCCGCGATCGCGGTCGCCGCCCTGGCCACCGCCTGCGGCGTGCCGCCCGAGCTGCGCGACCCGCCCGGCAGCGTGGTCCCCTCGCCGAAGACCGCTCCGCCCACCGACTCCCCTCCGCCGGTCGCCTCCGACCTGCCGCCGACGGGCGGGCCCAGCGCCACGCCCACGTTCGGCGAGGACAGCGCGGTGCTCTGCCACGGCCGGCCGAGCGGGGCACAGGTGATGGCGCTGCTGCGAAGCACCGCCGGCCTGCTGCCCAGGGGCGAGAGCGCGGAGATCCGGTCGGACACCCCGCTCTGCGCCGGCACCTGGCAGTACAGCGTGATCGTCGTCCGCGACCGCGACCCGTTGATGGTGGTGACCCGGGGCGCGCCCGGTGCGCTGACGCTCGTCACCGCCGGCACCAACGTCTGCAACATCCCGGTGCGCACCAGCGCCCCGGAAGGCATCCGCACTGTGGCGTGCGAGGCCGGCCCCGCTCCCGGCACTGTCTAGGCTGGTGGTATGCCTGGCGTGCCACCCACCCACTTCGTGTTCCTCGGTCCCGAGGCCACGTTCACCGAGCAGGCGCTGCTCACCCTGCCGGCCGCCGCGCGCGGCACCCGTACGGCGGCGCGCAGCGTGCCCGAGGCGCTCGACGCGGTCCGGGCCGGCGAGGCGGACGCGGCGCTCGTACCGATGGAGAACTCGATCGGCGGCGCGGTCGGCGTCACGCTCGACGAGCTGATCGACGGCGCGCCGCTGATGATCACCCGCGAGGTGGTGATACCGGTCGAGTTCGTGATCGGGGCGCGCGGGCCGGTGGCGTTCGAACAGATCCGCACCGTCGCCGCCCACCCGCAGGCCTCCGCGCAGTGCCGGGGCTGGCTGCGGGCACACCTGCCCGAGGCCACCGTGGTCGACGTGCTCTCCAACTCGGCCGCCGCGATCGCCGCCGCCGAGGGGGAGTACGACGCCGCGATCTGCGCGCCGATCGGGGCCGACCGCTACCGGCTGGCCCTGCTCGCCGAGAAGATCTCGGACCATCCGGACGCGGTCACCCGGTTTATCCTGGTGTCCCGCCCGTCCGCGCCGCCCGCGGCTACCGGCGACGACGTCACGTCGTTCGCGGTCTTCATCTCGCACGACCGGGTGGGTGCACTGCTCGCCGTGCTCATGGAGCTAGCCGTGCGGGGGGTCAACCTCACCCGCATCGAGTCCCGCCCCACCGGCGAGCGGCTCGGGCGATACGCGTTCTTCCTCGACTGCACCGGGCACGTCTCCGACGACCGCCTGGGCGAGGCGCTGCAGGGGCTGCGCCGGATCTGCGCCGACGTCCGCTTCCTGGGCTCGTATCCCCGGCATCGCGCGGTCGAGGGCGACCAGCCGATCCCCGCGCCGGCCAGACTCTCCGATGTGGACTATGCCGACGCGGCCGCGTGGCTGGCCCGCGTCCGGGCCGGCGACCTGAGCTAGGGCCTGTATCAAAGAGTTTGTCGGTGCGAGCCGGAGTCCAGGCGGCGTCAGGTGGTGGCGGGCGCAAGGTCTCATACCGGGCGTGAGCGAGCTTGCGAGCGAACCATCAGGCGCAGTGATGGACACACCACGAAGGCCGCACCATCAGACGGCCGTTGTATGCGGCCTTACGCCCGGCGCCGCATGGCGCCGCCTGGGCCCGGCGCAGCCCGGCAAGGAATTTGATACAGGCCCTAGCTTGATCTTTAACCTGTGTGGTGGCGTCGGGGATTGGTTGATTTCTTCGTCTTGGGTTTCGGTTTCCCGGCTTCGCCGGTGGTGGCGGTGTGTACGTCGTAGCGGCGGGTGGGTTGGTCGTTGCGGCGGCCGGGTGGCCGGCCGGGTCCTGGCCGGGCGGGTTTCGGTGCGCTGGCGGGGCAGGCGAGGTTCGTGCGTAGGTGCCGAAACCCGCGCCGGACACGGGCGGGGGTGAGGCGTTCGGGCGGTGCGGGTTGTTCCCATGGGCGGCGCAGGTCGACGGCGAGGGGACGGGCTAGCCGTAGTTGGGTGTAGGCGGCGATGGTCAGCCAGGTCCAGCGGTCGGCGGCTTGTGGGGTGCGTAGTCTGGGCGTGGTCCAGCCGAGGGTCTGTTTGAACAGCCGGAACATGTGCTCGATGTCGAAACGGCGTAGGAACGCCTGCCAGAGCAGGTCCACGGTGACCGGGTCCGGGTCGTGGCCGGGACCGCCGCGCGACCACCACAGCCAGACTGGTTTGGCGGTAGCGCCGGAGGGCAGCCGGGTCACGTCGAGGCGGATCACCGTGCCGTGCAGGATCGGTAGGACGGGACAGTCGGCCCAGGCGGCGCGGCGGGTCAGCTTCGGGTGCAGCCGGTACCAGGCCCGGGCGGTCGCGGTGCCGTAGAGGCGGGTCTGGGTCGTGGTGGTCACGTCGGGCTCGCCCCAGCTGGCCGGGTCGGCGAAGCCGAACTCACGGCCGTGACGCAGCGGCCGGCCGGGGGTACCCGGCAGGCGCACCGGTGCCGGGCGGCGCAGCACCCGGTCCGACCGCATCCGCGCCAGGACCTGAACCGGCAGATCCCGCAACAGCCAAGCCAGCCGGGCCGCGTCGTAGCCGGCGTCGACCACCAGCCACATGTCGAGGTCACCGACACGCCACTGTCCGGCGTCGATGAGCCGGGTCACCACGTCGCGTACCTGAGCAGCGGTGACCACGGCCAGATCCGCGCCCGGCGCGAGCCGGATCATGTCCAGCGGCGCGGTCCATGAGGTGCGCCCAGTCTCCAGCGCGGCCACGAACGAGTACGGCCAGCCCGGGATCATGATGTGCTGATCCTTGCCCCGCCCGTAGGTATGACACAGCATCCGCTCCGGCGACGTGTGTGCTTCCGGACGCAGCCAACTGGTGACATCGGCCGCCAACACGATCCGGCCGTCGGCCGCACGCGGCACCGGCACGCCGGCCAACGCCCGACGA
>NZ_JAVHUY010000068.1 GCF_031085175.1 Phytohabitans maris | reverse complement strand
GCGGCGCGGCTGCCGCCGCCCCGCTGGACGACGGCCTTGCCCGCGGGCGTCGCGCCGGCCCGCCGGCTGCCGCCGGTCGTGCTGGCGCACTGGACGACGACGGCCTTGGCGTGCCGGTGGATGAGGATCGTGTTCGCGGGCGTCGGGGCAGTGGCGGTGGTCGTGCCGGTCGGTCGGGCGGCGCTGGCGCGGCGGACGACGGCGATGACTGGCTGGAGGGTCTCCGGCCGGGGGCCGACGAGCGGGGAGCGAACGGTGGCGGCCGCCCGCCGGGCGCGCGCCGCCCCGCTGACGAGCGCGTGTGGTCCGCGGAGGACGGTGCGGCGGCCGGTGGTCGCGGGCCGGGTCCGCGCCGCCCCGCTGACGAGCGTCTCTGGTCCGGGGACGACGGCGCGGTGGCTGGTGTTCGCGTGCCGGGTCCGCGTCGCCCCGCGGACGGGCGCACGTGGCCAGCGGAGGACGGCATGGCCGCCGAGGAAGCCCGCCGCCGCTCGGGTGAGCGTCCGCCGCCGGATGGCCGCCGGATGGCGGGGCGCGACGAGGCGCCGTCCGGGCGTTCCGGGGCGGGTCGCGGCGGGGCGCCTTCGGAGCGTCGTGAGGCCGGTCGCGCTGAGGTGTCGGACGGGATCTACCGTCCGGCCGACCCTCCGCCGTTCGAGCAGAGCGGGCGCCGCGGGCCGCGTCCGCCGTCCGGGCCGCGCCCGGCGAACGGCCACGGCGCGCCGGTCGACTACTACCCGCCACCCATTCCCGACCGCCCGGCCCGCCCCGACGACCGGTCACGCGGCGAGCGCCCGGCGTCCGGCCAGCGGGACGGCCGGTCGTCCGGCGAGCGTCCGGCCCCCGGCGAGCGCCCGGCGCTAGGCGGTCGGGCCGGCGGCGAGCGTCCGGCTCCCAGTCAGGCGCGCGGCGAGCGCCCCGTGCCGGGCCAGCGGGATGGTCGGGCCGGCGGCGAGCGCCCGCCCTCCGGTCAGGCGCGTGGCGAGCGCCCGGCCGCAGGTGGTCGGGCCGGTGGCGAGCGGTTGGGCCCGGGTCAGCGGGACGGTCGGGCCGGCGGTGGGCGTCCGGTCCGGCAGCCGCCGGGGGAGGGCTACCCACCGCGGGAGGCGGAGGGTTACCCGCCGCCCGAACACCGGTTACCAGCCCAGCGCCGCCCATCCGGCGGCCAAGGCATGGACGGCCACTACGCGGCGCCCGGCGACGGCCGCTACGCGCCCGGCGACCGCCGTGCCCGCCCCTCGGGCGACGGTCGCGCGCGCCCGGCCGGGGAGGGCCGCGGTCGTGGCCCGGCCGCTCCGGACTCGTACCAGTCGAGCCGGGACGACGGCTGGCGCTGAGCAGCGTCGCGGTCGGCGTGCCGGCCGGTTCTGGAACGCCGCCTTTGGCGGCGCCCGCCGGTGGCGGGGAGCGGCGGAGCGTGGTTGTTGGGGGGCCCGCGGGGGCTCCGCGGGCGCGCGGGCGGCGGCCCGCCCGGTTGGGCACCGCCGCGTGGGGCGGCGCCCGCCGGTGGCGGGGAGCGGCGGATCGTGGTACTTCGGTGCCCCTCCAGGGGCACCGAAGTACCACGATCACCGATCGCGGCGCTGGGAGCGTAGGCGGGGCAGCTCTGTAGGCCGGCGGACGACACATGCCCGCCTGCCCCGAGCGGGCGCCGGTGCCCGCGGGCCGGCTGGGGCCGCGGACGGACCGAACGGGCAGGCGGGCGCGGTCAGCGGGAGGCGGCCTTCTTGTAGCGGTTGACGGCCAGTGGCACCGACACGATCAGCAGCACCACCACCCACGCCAGGCTCGTGAACACCGGGTGCCGCAGCGGCCACGCGTCCGGCTGGGGCACGGCCGGGTTGGTGTTGCCGAACAGGTCGCGGGCGGCCTGGGTCACCGCGGAGACCGGGTTCCACTCGGCGAACGCCTTGAGCGGGCCGGGCAGGTCGGTCACGCCCACGAACGTGTTGGCGATGAACGTCAGCGGGAAGATGAAGATGAAGCTGGCGTTGTTGACCACCTCGGGGCTGCGCACCGAGAGGCCGACCACCGCGAACACCCACGAGAACGCGTACGCGAACAGCAGCAGCAGCGCGAAGCCGCCCAGTGCCTCCAGCGGGGAGGAGTGGATGCGCCAGCCGACGATCAGGCCGGTCACCGACATCACGATGATGACGATGACGTTGTTGACCAGGTCGCTCGTCGTGCGGCCCACCAGCAGGGCGGAGCGGGCCATCGGCAGGGAGCGGAAGCGGTCGACGATCCCCTTCTGGATGTCTTCGGCCAGGCCGTATCCGGTCAGCGTCGACCCGAAGAGCATCGTCTGGGTGAAGATGCCGGCCATCAGGTACTCCCGGTAGGAGACGCCGGGAACGTCGATCGCGCTGCCGAAGACGTATGCGAACAGCAGCACGAACATGATGGGCGAAAGCGTGGTGAAGACCAGCAGGTCCGGTACCCGCTTGATTTTGATGAGGTTGCGCCGCGCGACGGTGATGCCGTCGCGCAGTGGCTTGAAGGCCGGGTTGGCCAACATGGACTCGGTCGTCACGACGACTCCTCCTCAGCGGCGTGGCCGGTCAGCGTCAGGAACACGTCGTCGAGGCTGGGCCGCCGCAGCCCCACGTCGAGCACCTTGACGGCCTCGGCGTCGAGCCGCCGCAGGCTCTCCATCAGCGCGGACGCGCCACCGGTCACCGGGACGGTGACGCGGCGGGCCGGCTCGTCGACGGTGATCTCGCCGGAGGCGAGCGGGGCGAGCACCGCGCGGGCACTGTCGATGTCGGCGGGCGTGCTGACGGTCAGCTCCAGCCGCTCGCCACCGACCTGGTTTTTCAGGTCGTCGGAGGTGCCGAGCGCGATCACCTTGCCGTGGTCGATCACCGCGATCCGGCTGGCCAGGTGGTCGGCCTCCTCGAGATACTGCGTGGTGAGCAGCAGCGTGCTGCCGGCCGCGACGAGCTCGGAGATCACATCCCACATGCCGAGGCGGCTGCGCGGGTCGAGCCCGGTGGTGGGCTCGTCGAGGAACAGCACCGGCGGCTGGGCGACCAGCGCCCCGGCCAGGTCGAGGCGGCGCCGCATGCCCCCCGAGTACCCCTTTACCGGGCGGTCGGCGGCGTCCTCCAGGTCGAACCGGGCGAGCAGCGCCCGCGCCCGCTCCCGGCTCGCCTTGGCCGTGAAGCCGTAGAGGCGGCCCACCATGTCGAGGTTTTCGAAGCCGGTGAGGTGCTCGTCGACCGCCGCGTACTGCCCGGAGAGGCCGATCAGGCCGCGCAGGCGGCGCGCGTCGGCGACCACGTCGAGTCCGGCGACCCGGGCCCGGCCGGCGTCCGGCTTGAGCAGCGTGGTGAACACCCGGACCGCGGTGGTCTTGCCGGCCCCGTTGGGCCCGAGCAGGCCCATCACCGTGCCCTGCGGCACCGAAAGATCGAAGCCGTCGAGCGCCACCACGGCGCCATATTTCTTGACGAGGCCTTCTGCCTCGATCGCGATTTCCATCATCACCCCTTCCGGAACGGCCCCATAGTGCCGTACCCGTCCGACATTTCGCGGCCCATTTCCGGCCTGCCGTCACCGGTAAGACCGCCCACACCCTGGGAATTCATCGCTGCCACGGATAACTCTTCCGGGTACCGTGGCGGCCATGCAGATCGGGATTGTCGGCGCCACCGGCCAGGTCGGTGGCGTCATGCGGCGGGTGCTGGCCGAGCGGGCCTTCCCCGTGGACCGGCTCCGCCTCTTCGCCTCGGCCCGCTCCGCCGGGCGCGCCCTGCCGTGGGGCGACACGCAGGTGACGGTGGAGGACGCGGCTACGGCCGACTACCGGGGGCTCGACGTCGTCCTGTTCTCGGCCGGCAAGGGCACCGCCAAGGAGCTGGCGCCCCGCGTGGCCGAGGCCGGCGCGGTCGTGATCGACAACTCCTCGGCGTGGCGGATGGACCCGCGGGTACCCCTGGTCGTCGCGGAGGTCAACCCCGACGCCGCCGCCGACCGTCCCATGGGGATCATCGCCAACCCCAACTGCACCACGATGGCCGCGATGCCGGTCCTGCGCCCGCTGCACGCGGAGGCCGGGCTGGTCAGCATGGTGGTCGCCACCTACCAGGCGGTCTCCGGCAGCGGCCTCGCCGGCGTGGCCGAGCTGGACGAGCAGGTGCGCAAGGTGGCCGACCGGGCCTCGGAGCTGGCGTTCGACGGCGAGGCGGTGCAGATCCCGGCCCCCCGGGTGTACGCGCGGTCGATCGCGTTCAACGTGCTCCCGCTGGCCGGCTCGATCGTCGAGGACGGCTCCGACGAGACCGACGAGGAGCAGAAGCTCCGCAACGAGAGCCGCAAGATCCTCGGCATCCCCGAGCTCAAGGTGGCCGGCACATGCGTGCGGGTGCCGGTGTACACGGGGCACTCGCTCCAGGTCAACGCCCGCTTCGCGGCGCCGCTGACCCCCGCGCGGGCCCGCGAGCTGCTCGCCGCCGCGCCCGGTGTGGAGCTCTCCGACGTGCCCACCCCGATCCAGGCGGCCGGCAAGGACCCGACGTACGTGGGGCGGATCCGCGCCGACGAGACCGTCGAGCACGGCCTGTCGTTCTTCTGCTCCAGCGACAACCTGCGCAAGGGCGCCGCCCTCAACGCGGTGCAGATCGCGGAGCTGGTGGCGAAGGCCTGAGGGTCAGGGGTCGACCGGGCGCCAGGAGAGGGGCGTGGAGAGGACCATCGTGCTGGAGGGCTGCCCGTACGGCGCCAGCCGGTCGATGACCGTCTCGAAGTCCTCCATGGCGCCCGTCGCCACCTTCAGGATGCAGCAGGCGTCGCCGGTGACCCGGTGGATCTCCAGCACCTCCGGCCAGGTGGCGACGTCCGGGTCGCGGAGTACGCACTTCGCGCCGTAGCAGGACATCCGGATCACGGCGACCACGTGGCGGCCGGCCTTGGCCAGGTCGACGTGCGCGTGGTAGCCGGTCACCACGCCGATCCGCTCCAGCCGCCGTACCCGCTCCGCCACCGCGGGCGGGGAGAGGTGCACGCGGCGGGACAGTTCGCTGTACGAAAGCCGGGCGTCGCGCTGCAGCTCGCGCAGGAGCGCCCAGTCCATCTCATCCACCGCCACCAGCCTAAACGCACTCACCGGTAACCGGCCGGGCGGCGCTGCCGCGTGCCGGGGCGGGCGGCGGGCGGCGCGGCTCAGGCGAGGGCGGCGAGCAGCTCCTCGCAGGCCCGCTGGCAGCGGCGGCAGGCCTCGGCGCAGACCCGGCAGTGCTCGTGCCGGCTCGCGTGCCGCTCGCATTCGAAGGCGCAGGTGGCGCAGACGGTGGCGCACGCCTGGACGGTCCGCAGCGCGACCGCGGCGTCGAAGCCGGTCGGCCGGGACATCATCCGCCCGGTGGTGTCGCAGATGTCGGCGCAGTTGAGGTTGAGAGCTACGCAGCGGACGAGGTCGGCGACCATGTCGTCGGCCAGGCACGCGTCGGCGCACGCGGTACACGCCTGCGCGCAGTCGAGACACGCCTCGACGCAGCGCGTGACCAGCCCTTGGTCGACGCCGGCCAACCCGTCCGGATGGGTTTCCAGCATCGCGCTCGCGTGACCCATCAGGTTCTCCTTCCGCTCGCGGAGTCGTCCTTCCGAGAAGGGGTACCCGACCCACGCGGCGGGTAACGGTGGCGCCGGCAGCCACTCAGGAAGCTACGGAGCGGGGAGGTGGGCACCGGTCTTCCCTTGGGGGCGGTGAATACTACGGCGGGTAGTATTAGAGTGCTAGCGTGTCGATCGAAGGTGGCTGCTGGCACGACGACCTCGCCGGCCGGGTCGCGGTGATCGTGCGTACCGAGCGGGACCGGCTCGCGCGGCGGCGGCCCGACCTGGACGCGGCGGATCTCGCGGCCGTCGAGGACACCCTCTGGCGGATCGCCGACCACCTGCTGCTGCGCCGCGCCCGCCAGGTCACCGTCGACCCGGTCGCGGCCGCCCGCCTCTGGGAGGTGCCGGTGCCGCGGCCCCGGGCGGCGCCCCCGGCCTGAGCGCGGGTCACGGGGTGCTGCCGACCGCCGGGCGGTTCTCCAGGTGGGCGGCGGCCACCGTCACCGCCACCAGCGCGGCCACCAGGAGCGCCACCGCCGGTACCGGCGCGGGGGTCAGCGGCGCGAGCAGCGCCAGCACGGCGGCCACGGGGTAGGCGGCGACGATCAGCCCGTGCTGGTGCGGGCGTACGTGCAGGAGCCAGACGCTGGACAGGTACAGGGCGACCGGCACCGCCACCGCGTACCCCACCGCGACACCGCCCAGGTGCGCCTCGTGGATCTCGTGGTCGACGGCCACCGACAGCCCGGCGCCGACGGCCGCGGCCGACGCGAAGATCAGGTAGTGGCCGTACCCCCAGAAGAGGGCGACCCGCATCGACGTGAGCAGGCCGCCGGCCGGGCGGTCGAAGTAGAGCCACCACATCCCGAACACGATCACGATCCCGGCGCCGGCGCCCCACAGCAGCCCGGCCAGCTCCTTGTGCTCGTCGACCGCGCTCTGTACGGCGATGCCCGCGGCCAGGATCGACTCGCCGAGCACGATGATCGTGAACAGCCCGTACCGCTCGGCGATGTGCTCCGGATGCCACGTCGTCTCGGCGACCCGCTCGGCCCAGATCGGCACCGCGAGCTCGGCCAGCACCAGCACCAGGAAACCGGGGACGAGCAGGTCGTCCGGGAGCGCGAGGCGCAGCACCCAGCCGACCTGGACCAGCGCGATGCCGATCGCGTACCGCCGGCCGCACGCCCGCCGCCCCGGATGCACGTCGGTGCGGGCGACCCGCAGCCACTGCGCGACCATGGCGAGTCGCATGAGCACGTAGCCGTACGTGATCACGGAGAAGTCGGCGTCCGCGAACGCGCGCGGCACTCCCGCGGCCAGCACCAGGGCGCCGGTGACCTGTACGAGCGTGGTGATCCGGTACAGGTCGTCGTCGGTGTCGTAGGCGGAGGCGAACCAGGTGAAGTTCATCCAGGCCCACCAGATCGCGAAGAACACCATCAGGTAGCTGGGCACCGCGTGCCCGATGTGGTCCTCGGCGACGTCGTGGTGCAGCTGGGCCGCCGCCTGCGCGACCGCGACCACGAAACACAGGTCGAAGAAGAGCTCGAGCGGCGTCGAGGCGCGGTGCGGCTCGTCCGGGCGGCGGGCCACCATCGGCCGGTACCAGGGGCGTCTCGCTGGCGTGTGGGTCACGATCGACACCCTAAGCCGCGGCGACGCCACCGGGTCGTACGAGCACGCGATCGCGGTAACGTCGGAGGGGCCGGCGATTCTCGCCCGCCGTGGCCCTTGTGCCGACCTCTGGCGGCTGATAAACATCGGATGTATGAGGATCGTCGCGCTGGACACCTACGACATCCGGTTCCCGACGTCCCGGGAGCTGGACGGCTCCGACGCGATGAACCCCGATCCCGACTACTCCGCCTCCTACGTGGTGCTCCGCACCGACGCGCCGGACGGCCACGAGGGGCACGGCTTCGCGTTCACCATCGGCCGCGGCAACGACGTGCAGTCCGCGGCGATCGCGGCCCTCGCGCCGTACCTGGTCGGCCGCCCCCTGGAGGCCACCCTCGGCGACCTCGGCGGGGTGTGGCGGGAGCTCGTGCACGACTCGCAGCTGCGCTGGCTCGGCCCGGAGAAGGGCGTGATGCACATGGCGGTCGCCGCCGTGGTCAACGCCCTCTGGGACCTCAAGGCCAAGCGCGCCGGCCTGCCGCTGTGGCGGCTGCTGTCCCGCATGTCGCCCGAGGAGCTGGTCGCCCTGGTCGACTTCCGGTACCTGAGCGACGCGCTCACCCCCGACGAGGCGCTCGACATCCTGCGCCGCGCCGAGCCCGGCCGCGCCGAGCGGGAGGAGGCGCTGCTCGCCGCCGGCTACCCCGCCTACACCACCTCGCCCGGCTGGCTCGGCTACGACGACGACAAGCTGCGCCGCCTCTGCAAGGAAGCGATCGAGCAGGGCTTCTCACAGGTCAAGCTCAAGGTCGGCGACGACCTCGCGGACGACCTGCGGCGGATGCGGATCGCCCGCGACGCCTGCGGGCCGGACGTGCGCATCGCCATCGACGCAAACCAGCGGTGGGACGTCGGCCCGGCCGTCGAGTGGGTACGCGCGCTCGCCGAGTTCGAGCCGTGGTGGGTGGAGGAGCCGACCAGCCCCGACGACGTGCTCGGCCACGCCACGATCGCCCGCCAGATCGCGCCGATCGGGGTGGCCACCGGCGAGCACGTGCAAAACCGCGTCGTCTTCAAGCAGCTGCTCCAGCTCGGTGCCGTGTCGTACGTGCAGATCGACGCGGCCCGGGTCGCCGGCGTCAACGAAAACGTGGCGATCCTGTTGCTGGCCGCCAAGTACGGCGTGCCGGTCTGCCCGCACGCCGGCGGGGTGGGGCTCTGCGAGCTGGTCCAGCATCTGTCCATGTTCGACTTCGTGGCCGTCTCGGCGAGCCTGGACGACCGGGTCATCGAGTACGTGGACCACCTGCACGAGCACTTCGTCGACCCGGTCGTCGTGCGGGCCGGCCGGTACGTCACGCCGACCGCGCCCGGCTTCAGCGCTACCATGCGGCCGGAGACGCTGGTCGACTACGCCTACCCGGACGGTCCAATGTGGAAGACACCCAGATGAACGACTTCGCGGGACTGCGGGCCCTGGTCACCGGCGGCGCGTCCGGCATCGGGCTGGCGACGGCCCGGCTGCTCGCCGCGCGCGGCGCCCGCGTGGCCTGCCTCGACCTCAAGCCCGACGGGCTCCCCGAGCCCCTGCTGGGATTCGGTTCCGACGTGCGCGACGACACGTCGGTGCGCGCCGGGGTCGCCACGGCGGCGGACGCGCTCGGCGGCCTCGACGTGCTGGTCAACAACGCCGGAATCGGCGCGCAGGGGACCGTCGAGACCAACCCCGACGACGAGTGGCTGCGGGTCTTCGACGTCAACGTGGTCGGCATCGTCCGGGTCACCCGGGCCGCGCTGCCGCACCTGCGCGCCTCCGACCACGCCGCGATCGTCAACACCTGCTCGATCGCGGCCACCGCCGGCCTGCCCGCCCGGGCGCTCTACAGCGCCAGCAAGGGCGCCGTGCAGTCGCTGACCCTGGCCATGGCCGCCGACCACGTGCGCGAGGGCATCCGGGTCAACTGCGTCAACCCCGGCACCGTCGACACGCCGTGGGTGCGCCGCCTGCTCGACCCCGCCGCCGACCCCGCCGCCGAGCTCGCCGCGCTCCGCGCCCGGCAGCCCACCGGACGCCTGGTCAGCGCCGAGGAGGTGGCCGCCGCGATCGCGTACCTCGCCAGCCCGGCCGCCGCCGCCACCACCGGCACCGCCCTCGCCGTCGACGGCGGCATGCAGGGCCTGCGCCTGCGCCAGCCCTAGGGCCTGAAGACATCGGAGGTGCGCATGGAGTTCGGCCGGCTGGGACTGGGCTGCGCCCAGCTCGGCAACCTCTACCGCGAGGTCGACGACGGCACCGCCGCCGCCACCGTGGCCGCCGCCTGGGACGCCGGCGTCCGCTTCTTCGACACCGCCCCGCACTACGGGCTCGGCCTCTCCGAGCGGCGGCTGGGCGCGGCGCTCCGCGCGTTCCCGCGGCCCGAGTTCGTGCTCAGCACCAAGGTCGGCCGCCGGCTCGTGCCCGACCCGGAGGGGGCCGGCCGCCGCGACAGCGAGGGCTTCGCGGTGCCCGCCGACCACCGCCGGGTGTGGGACTTCACCGCCGACGGGGTACGCCGTTCGCTCGACGAGAGCCTCGCCCGGCTCGGCCTCGACCGAGTCGACCTGGTGCTGGTCCACGACCCGGAGGACCACCTGGCGGCGGCGGTCGACGAGGCGTACCCGGCCCTGGCCGACCTGCGCTCCCAGGGCGTCGTGCGGGCGGTCGGGGTGGGCAGCAAGCAGGTGTCGGCGCTGCACCGCTTCGCCCGCGACACCGACGTCGACCTCGTGATGATCGCCGGGCGGTACACGCTGCTCGAACAGTCCGCCCTCGACACGCTCCTGCCGGAGTGCGGCCGCCGCGGCGTACGGGCGGTCGCCGCGGGCGTCTTCAACAGCGGGCTGCTCGCCGAGGACCGGCCGCACGAAGGGCTGCCCTACGACTACGGGTCGGCGCCGCCCGCCGTGCTCGACCGGGCCCGCGCGCTCGCCGCCGCCTGCGCCCGGCACGGCACGTCGCTGCCGGCCGCGGCGATCGCGTTCACGGCCGCGCATCCGGCGGTGGCCTCCGTCGTGGTCGGGGCCCAGGACCCCGACCAGGTACGGCGCAACGCCGCGCTCGCCACCGCCGACCCGCCGCCCGAGGAGCTCTGGGCCGACCTGGTCGCCGAGGGGCTGCTCCGCCCGGACGCGCCGGTGCCCGGGGGCCGGCCGTGACCGTGATCGACGCGCACCACCACCTCTGGGGCGCCGGCCAGGGGTACACCTGGCTGGAGGCGCCCGAGCTGGCCCCGATCCGGCGCACGTTCACGCCCGACGACCTGGCCGCCGCCGTCGACGGGACCGGCGTCACGCGGACCGTCCTGGTCGAGGGGGGCCGCTGCGACACCGCCGAGGCCGAGACGCTGCTCGGGTACGCGAAAGGGTCCCCGCTCATCGCCGGTGTGGTGGCCTGGGCCGACCCCGAGGATCCGGCGCTCGCCGACACCATCGCCGGCTACCGCGCCCTGCCCGGCGGCGAGCGCCTCGTCGGGATCCGGTCACAGGTGCAGGGGGAGCGCGACCACGGCTATCTGGACCGTGCCTCGGTGCGCCGCGGCCTTCGTACCATCGCGGCTGCTGGACTCCCCTTCGACCTGGTGTTGCGGCCGGACCAGATCGGCGCGGCGGCCCGGCTGGCCGGCGACCTGCCGGAGGTGCGCTTCGTGCTGGACCACCTCGGCAAGCCCTCGATCGGCGACGCCGCCGCCGGTTTCGGGCGGTGGCGCGGCCCGCTGGCCGCGCTCGCCGCCCACCCGAACGTGACCGCGAAGCTCTCCGGGCTGGTGACCGAGGCGAACCGGGCCCGGTGGATGGTGGGTGACCTCGCGCCGTTCGTGGCGGTGGCGGTCGACGCGTTCGGACCGGACCGGGTGATGTGGGGCTCGGACTGGCCGGTGTGCCTGCTCGCCGCCCCCTACGGCCGGGTCAGGGAAGCCCTGTCCGAGGCCCTGCCGCCGCTGAGCGCGGCCGAGCGGGCGGCGGTGTTCGGCGGGACGGCGGCGCGGACGTACGATCTGCAACCGTAGCCCCGGAGGCGGCCGGCACGAGTCGCGCGGCGAGGCGGAAGCGCGAGGGTTCCGGCGATCTTGGCGGGAGGCGACACATGGCGGTCACCGACGAGGCGATCGAAAAGATCAAAGGCATGATCGTGTCGGGGGAGATGCGCCCCGGCGACCGGCTGCCGCGCGAGGCGGATCTGGCCGAGCGGCTCGGGCTGTCCCGCAACTCCCTGCGCGAGGCGGTCAAGGCGCTCTCCCTGATCCGGGTGCTCGACGTGCGCCAGGGCGACGGCACGTACGTGACGAGCCTCGCGCCCGGCCTCCTGCTCGACGCGCTGAGCTTCGTGGTCGACTTCCACCGCGACGACACGGTGCTGGAGTTCTTCGAGGTGCGGCGGATCCTGGAGCCCTCGGCCACCGCCCTCGCCGCCCAGCGGATGACCGACGACGAGGTCGAGGGGCTGCGGGCGGTGCTCGCCGAGCTTGGCGACGACCCCACCATCGACGCGCTGGTCGCCAACGACCTCGAGTTTCACCGGCGGATCGCGGCCGGCTCCGGCAACAACGTGCTCTGCTCGCTCATCGACAGCCTCTCCGGCCCCACCACCCGGGCCCGCATCTGGCGCGGCCTCACCCAGGAGGGCGCGGTCGCCAAGACCCGCGAGCAGCACGCCGCGATCCTGGAGGCGATCGCCTCCCGCCAGCCGGAGCTGGCCCGCTCCTGGGCCACCGTCCACGTCGCGGGTGTCGAGGACTGGCTACGCCGGGCGCTCTGACTTTCTCTTTGACTTCGTGCGCGCTCTAGCGTCTACGGTCGCCGCCATGGATACCGTTGCACTCGGAAACACGGGCGAGCGGGTCAGCCAGCTCGCGCTCGGCGCCATGCTCATGGGCACCCGCACCGGCGAGGCCGACTCGTTCGAGATCCTCGACCGGTACCTGGCCGCCGGCGGGAGCTTCGTCGACACCGCCGACTGCTACGCCTGGTGGCCCGCCCCCGGCGACCGCGGCGGCGAGAGCGAGTCGCTGCTCGGCCGCTGGTTCGCCAAGCGCGGCCGCCGCGACGACGTCTTCCTCGCCACCAAGGGGAGCGCCTGGATAGCCGACCCCGAGGCGGTACGCGCCGGCCGGCGGTCGGCCAGCGACGCGTACGAGGGGGCCGGCGGCGACACCCTCCGCCGCGCGGTGGACGGCAGCCTGCGCCGGCTCGGCACCGACCACATCGACCTGTACTACGTGCACGTGGACGACCGCAGCACGCCGATCGAGGAGACGCTCCAGGCACTGGACGAGGTGGTCCGGGCCGGCAAGGTGCGGCACATCGGCTGGTCCAACGTGCGCACCTGGCGGCTGGAGCGGGTGCGGCAGATCGCCGACCGCAACGGCTGGCCGGCGCCGGTCGCGCTCCAGCAGCAGCACAGCTACCTGCGCCGCCGGGCCGGGCTCACCCATTCGTCCATCGTGGACGACGAGCAGCTGGACTACCTGCGGGCCAACCCGGAGGTCACACTGGTGGCGTACTCGCCGATCCTCAAGGGCATCTACGACGACCCGGAAAAGCGGCGCGGGCACGACATGATGGCCGCGTACGAGGGCCCGGACGCCGACGCCCGGCTGGCCGTCCTCACCGAGCTGGCGGGCGAGCTGGGCGTGACGCCCAACCAGCTCGTCGTCGCCTGGCTGCTCCACCAGACCGACCCGGCCCTGGTGACGCTGCTCGGCCCGCGGACGGTCGACCAGTTCGCGGCGGCGCTGCCCGCGCTCGACGTCAAGCTGGACGAGTCCCATCTGTCCAGACTGGACGCCGCCAGCGCCTAGCCGGGCCGACCTGGTCGTCCGGCGTGAGATTGTGAACCGCGGAGGGTGAGGCCGCGGGAAAGCACCCCAAGAAAACGCTCCGCTGCGCTCCACGTTTCCCCGGGGGCCCCGCGCAACGGTCCGGACCACCGCGGGCGTCGCGGTAGCTCGAAATGTGGGTTTGTCTTTGTCGTTGGGCGATCGGCCCGACGGGGGTGGGTCCGGCGGCCGGGCTCGGGACCGTGGGCCCGGCCGCCGGACTTCCTACCCGCAGGTGTTGCCGTTGAGGGTGAAGGCGGCCGGGGCCGGCTGCGCGCCGCCCGGGGTGCCCAGGAAGCCGAACTCCACTGTGGCGCCGGGGGCGATCGCGGCGTTCCAGGCGGCGTTCTTGGCGGAGACGGCGGCGCCGCTCTGCGTGACGGTGGCGTTCCAGGCGCTGGCGGCCCGCTGGGTGCCGGGGAAGGTCCAGCCGACCGTCCAGCCGTTCACCGGCTCGGTGCCGGTGTTGGTGAGCCTGACCGTCGCCCGGAAGCCGGTGCCCCAGGCCTGCGTCTCGTACGTGACGCGGCAGGCGACCGGCGGCGCGACCCGGCCGAACGACAGCTTGTGCAGCTGGCCGGGAAGGTCGTTGACCAGGTAGATCTCGCCGCTGGAGTCGACGCCGAGGCTGGTCGGCTGCACGATGTCGAGCGTGGTCAGCAGGCGGCTCTCGTGGCTGCCGTCGGCCAGTTCGCGGATGCCCCACACCGAGGCGGAGCAGTAGTCGGTGGCGAAGTAGGTGCCGCCGGCGATGTCCGCGAACTGGGTGCCGCGGTAGACGAACCCGCCGATCACCGCGCAGCCGTCGACCGAGGTCTGGTGGACGTGCACCGGGTCGACGTACGTCGCGTCGGCGACGCACCGGTCGGGGTTGAAGACCACCCGGCCCTCGCGGCAGGACCAGCCCATGTTGGCGCCGCCCTGGGCCGCGCCGAGGTGGTTGACCTCCTCCCACGTGCCCTGGCCGACGTCCGCGATCCAGAGCGAGCCGTCGCCGCCGGGGCGGGTGTCGAACGAGAAGCGCCACGGGTTGCGCAGGCCCCACGTCCAGATCTCCGGGCGGGCGCCGGCCTGCCCGACGAACGGGTTGTCCGCCGGCACGCAGTATGCCTGGGCGCCGCAGGTGCGGCTCACGTCCAGCCGCAGGATCTTGCCGAGCAGGGTGCCGAGGTTTTGCCCGCTGCCCAGCACGTCGTCGGCCGCGCCGCCGTCGCCGGTGCTCCAGTACAGGTAGCCGTCGCCGCCGAACGCGACCTGGCCGCCGTTGTGGTTGGAGAACTCGCTGTGCGCCTGGGTCAGGATGACCTGCTCGCCGGCGGCGTCGCCGAGGCGCACCCGGGAGAGGGTGAGGGTGCCGTCCGGGAGAGCGGTGTACGCCACGTAGACGAGCTGGGTGGTGGCGAAGTCGGGGGCCGGCGCGATGCCGAGCAGGCCGCGCTCGTTGCCGGATGTATCGACCTTCGAGCCGATGTCGAGGACGGGGTCGGCGGCGAGGCCGGTGGTGGGGTCGTAGAGCCGTACGGTGCCGAGCTTTTCGGTGACGAGCAGGCGGCCGCTGTCGATGCCGGCGATCGCGGTGGGGCGCTGCAGGCCGAACGCGACCTGCGTGGTGGTGACGGTTATCTGGTCGAGGGGAACGGCGGCGTGGGCGGGTGCCGCCGCGGCGAGCGGGACGGTGGTGGCCAGCGCCGCCAGGCCCGCAAGCCATCGAGGTCTGAACATATTTACTCCGATCGTTGACGGCACGATAGCATCCCGGTGATTATGTATGGACATCAAACTATGTGGCGGTCGCCGGGCGAGGTCGCACGAGCATGCGAAGGAGCATGATGAGACGCGCAGTCCTGACGTCCGGCGTCGTCGTGGCGTCGCTAGCCGGAGGCCTCCTGGTGGCGACATCCGCCGAAGCGGCGGTGGCCTGCCGGGTGAACTACTCCGTCACCTCGCAGTGGAGCGGCGGCTTCACCGCGAACGTCGGCATCACCAACCTCGGCGACCCGGTCGACGGGTGGCGGCTCACCTGGTCGTTCCCGACCGGGCAGTCGGTGGCGCAGGCGTGGAACGCGTCGGTCACCCAGAGCGGCGCCGCGGTCACGGCGACAAACGCGAGCTGGAACGGTTCGCTGGCCCCGAACGGCACGGCGTCGTTCGGCTTCAACGGCCAGTTCAGCACGACGAACACCAGCCCGACGGCGTTCTCCCTGAACGGTGTGGCGTGTACGGGGTCGGCTCCCACCACTCCACCCACCACTTCCCCGCCTCCTACGTCCGCGCCGCCCACTTCCGCGCCTCCCACGTCCGCGCCGCCTTCGACTGGATGGAACCCACCGTCCAATCTGGTCACTCCGCTGAACGAGGTGTGGGCGCACCAGGAGGAGACGTACAACAACGGCAACCTGTACGGGTTCCGCAACTACGGCTGGGACCAGATCATGGCCAACCGCGGGTACATCAACTACTGCGTGCGGTGGGACTCCACGGCGATCGTGACGACCCAGCTCCGGGACGAGATCCACGCGGCGCTGCAACGGCAGTACAAGAAGTGGATGGACGTGATGGTCGGCCACAACAACTGGCCGTACACGGACGTGCCGGTGCGGGTCGTCGGCTGGGCGGTGCGCGACCGCGCGCAGCTACAGTGGACGGACAGCTCGGTCGACATCTACGTCAACGACATCCGGGAAAACGCTCCACAGTGCTCAGAGCCATGTGGACGGTTCTTCAACCAGAGTGGCAACTACCCCAACTGCCCCGGCGGCGTGGCACGGCACTACGACCACTCGCTGTGGCTGACCGACGGCTTCGGCGGCGGCGCCGGCGGTGACTGGGGCCAGCGGATGGGGCGGGAGTACTTCGTCAACGCCCGCAACTCGGACAGCATCACCATCTTCCTGCACGAGCTGGGGCACACGTACGGCCTGGACGACTTCTACGACTGGACGCCGACCGGGCAGTGCTGCTTCATCATGAAGGCCGGCAGCTCGTCGACCATCACCGAGTTCGACCGCTGGATGTTCCGCGACTGGTGGCGCCATCTGAAGTCGCGCTACGGGTATTAAGTCACGCTAGGGATATTAGGGTCTTAGCTCTCGCTGTTGTCTTTGGTCCTCATCTTTTTCGGCGTCTTTCGTTCAGCAGGTGGCTACGTCCACGGGTGTCGTCAGGTACGAGTGGACGTAGCCGCCGCTGGCGAGGCTCAGCCACATCGAGCCGTACTTGTCGCTGCCGTAGGTGGGCTCGCCGGTCACCCAGCAGAGCACGTCCACCTGGGTACCGGCGGGCAGGTCGGCCAGCACCGTGGACGTGGTGTCGGGCAGGGCCCGCAGGTTCGCCTCCTGTTTGAGGGTGGCGAGCTGCCCGAGCGGCGCGTACCCCTCGGGCACCGCGTACGGCACCGGCACCGGTACGGGTACCGGCACGACCCGCGGCGCCGCGGGCGGTGGCGGCTGGGCCGGTGCCGCCGGCGCGGCCGTCGTCGCCGGCGGTGCGGCCGGGGTGGACTGGGCGGGTGCGGCTGGCGTGGTCTGCGCGGGTGCGGCCGGTGTGGTCTGCGCGGGTGCGGCCTGGCCGACCGGCTGGTCCGGTGACTGGTTGCAGCCAGCGGCGATCAGGACGGCGAAGGCGGCCACGGCGCTGGATTCGCGAAGCACTGCTGCCTCCCAGGGCTGGGAGTTGTGTGATGGTCGGTGGCTCGTTCGGCTGGGGCCTCGCTTTGGGGTGTGGCCTGTTGAGGTGGCCCGTGGTGCGCGCGACCCGTCCCGCGGCGACCGCTCGTCGCGGGACTGCTGCCCGCGGGCGTCTTGCCTCGTACCGCAGAGGTTCGCCGTGGTGGCCGGGTGCTTCGCGGCCGCCGCTGGGTGGTCGATGAGCCCCGGTGGCGCGCACCGCCCTGTGCCCTTCTTCCCGTGGATCAGCTCGCTCTTCTTCCCGTGGGTCAACCCGGCTGGGCGCGTTGAGGTGATTGCCCGTGGTGGTGGGTGCGCTCGCTCCAGCTTCCGGTGATGAAGTGTCCGGAGACCCGTCGCGCTGGGAAATGCGTGGTTGGCTCCTTGAGCTACGACGGCGTTACGAGGCACTTAATAGCGTTCGGTGCGGCAGCGGCCTCTTATTGCCACACTATCGGTCGGTAGCTCAAAATATTCTCCATTCACTTTGTGCTGATAGCGCGTAACCAATTTCCCTTGATCGACGAATATGACTGGTGGTCTTGGGTGTGGGTGGGGGAGAATCAATGGGTGTTGGTCGACGTGTTGGCAGAGCTTCAAACGCTCGCCGGTAAATGCGCTGACGCGCCCACCTGGCCGCTTTCCGACACCGCGCTAGTCGATTCTCTGGACGCCATCCACCAAATCACCGCGACCGTTGCCGCGGTGCAGGTGCATCTGGTTCGGGAAATCGACGGCCGTGGCCTACCCGTCGCCCAGCACGCGTCGGGCACCGTCCAGTGGCTGCGTGAGCATCTGCGGATCAGCATCCACGCCGCCAAACGCCTCGTCGACCTGGCCCACACCCTCGACCAACGCCCCGCCCTCGACACCGCCCTCGCCTGCGCCGCGGTCAACGTGGAGCAGGCCACCGTCGTAGCCGCCGCGCTGGCGCAACTGCCCGCCGACCTCGACCCGCAGCTGATCGGCGAGGCCGAGGCGGTGCTGATCGGGCAGGCCAGCCGCTACGAGCCCACCATCCTGCGCAAAGCCGGACAGCGGATCCTCACCCACGTCGCACCCGAAATAGCCGACGCCGCAGACGCCGCCGCCCTACAACGCCTGGAAGCCCGAGCCCAGCAAACCCGCGCGCTGCACCTGACCCGCCAAGGTGACGGTCGGGTCCGTCTCACCGGCTGGCTCGACGAAACCGCCGCCGCCACCGTCAACGCCGCCCTGGACCCACTGTGCGCACCCCGCCACGACCATGAGCCCCGCACCCCCGCCCAACGCCGCGCGGACGCCCTGGTCGAGGTCTGCGACCTGGCCACCCGCACCGACTCGTTGCCGGACAACGGTGGGCAGCGGCCGCACGTGGTGGTCACCATCCCCTACGACCTACTCCACCAACAACTCGGTGTCGGGACGTTGGACACCGGCGGCCGGCTCAGCGCCGAACAGGTCCGCCGGCTCGCCTGCGACGCCCACATCCTCCCCGCCGTGCTCGGCGGCGACGGGCAAATCCTCGACCTGGGCCGGACCCGCCGGCTGATCACCGGACCGTTGCGGCGGGCCCTGGAACTACGCGACGGTGGCTGCGCCTTCCCCGGCTGTGACCGACCACCCCGCTGGTGCCACGCACACCACATCCGCCCCTGGGTCGACGGCGGACCCACCACCCTGGCCAACAGCGTCCTACTCTGCGGCTACCACCACCGTGTCGTCCACCGTGGACACTGGACCGTCCAACTCGACGCGGACGCACGGCCCGAGTTCATCCCACCCTCCTACGTCGACCAGCGGCAACGTCCCCGCCGCAACCTCTACCACCACCGGACGTGACGAACCCAGGGGTGCATGCGGGCCCTCATCCCGTTATCCCAGAGTTCCAAATCGACGCGCGGTCCGCAGGGAGTTGGCTCTCGCGCGAGGACACGCGGGCGAGCAGGCACGGCAGGGGACGGCCGGGATGCGGTCGCGAGAGCCGCCGAGGCGGAGCTGTGTGCGGGAGCGACTCAGTGACGCGGACCAGCCTCCGGCGCGGGCGGATCGCCCTCGTGCGGGCGGGTGGCGGAGGCGGGTCCGTGCGGCGCGGCGGCCCCGGCGTGGGGTGCGGAGGCTGCGGCCTGAGGTGCGGAGGCTGCGGCCTGAGGTGCGGAGGCCGGGGTGTGGGGTGCGGAGGCGGGGATGGTCGGCGCGGAGCCTGCGGTGCGGGGCGTGGAGGCTGCGGCGCGGGCGGCGTCCAGGACGTCCGTGACGGGGATGCCGGCGGCGCGGGCGGCGGCGAGCGCGTCGTCGTACTCGGGTTGGGCGGTTACGACGTCGTCGCCGAGGAAGGCGCGCTTCACGCGGACCTCGCTCCCCGCGACCAGGACCGTTACGGTGTCGCGGTTCAGCGCGCGGCGGCTGACCGGATGTACGCGCACGCCCAGCGTGGTGGTCCAGGTGAAGACGAGGCGGCAGGTCAGGTCGAGCCGTGCGGGGTCGACCAGCACGGTCAGCACCTGGCCGGGGCGGCCCTTGCGCATCAGGGCCGGCACGCACCAGGCATCCGCGGCGCCGATCGACCGCAGTTCCTCCAGGAGGTCGGGCCATATGCGGGGGTCGAGGTCGTCCACTGTGGCCTCGACCTGGAGGAGTTCGGTATCCCGCCAGTCCAGGTCCGACGCCGCGGGCGCGACGGACGCCGACGACGAGACCACGGATGACGAGGCCGCGGATGACGAGGCCGCGGATGACGAGACCGCGGATGACGAGGCCGCGGGCGGCAAGGCTGCGGACGCCGCAGAGTGACTGGGCGACGAGGCCACCGACGCATCGGACGACCAAACCACGGACGCCGGCATCGCAGGTGGGCCGGACGCCGAGACCATGGCGGATGCCGACGGCGCCCTGGTCGGCGTGGCGGTGCCGACGAGTACGCGGAGTACGTTGGCGTGGCTGGGCGGGTCGGCCGTACCGGCGCCCACGCCTGCCGCGTACGGGGTCATCGCCGGGGGTGGACCCCAGGCGGTGGCGAGCGTCGTCAGCAGCGCGGCGCCCGTCGGGGTGCAGAGTTCCATCGTGGCGGAGTGGGCGGCCAGCGGAGCGCCGGCCGCGGTCAGGAGCTCGGCGACCGCGGGGGCGGGTACCGGAAGGGGGCCGTGTGCGGTGCGGACGGTGCCGGAGCCGACGGCGACCGGTGACACCACGCGGACCGCGCCTTCCAGCAGGCGTAGGTCGTGCAGGGCCAGCGCGCAGCCGGCCACGTCGGCGATCGCGTCCAGGGCGCCCACCTCGTGGAAGTGTACGTCGTCCACAGTGGACCCGTGCACCCGCGCCTCCGCCTGGGCGAGCCGGGTGAAGACCGCGGAGGCGAAGGAGAGGACCGGGGCGGGCAAGGGGCCCAGGACGGCGAGCACATCAGACAGTCCACGGTGGACGTCGGTGTCAGCCGCGTCGACGCGGACGTGGGAGGCGCGGAAGCCGTGGCGGCGTACGGGGGAGAGGTCGACGGAGATCGGCAGGTCCAGGGACGCCAGGCCGGAGCGGACCGCGTCCAGCGAGGCGCCGGCGTCGAGCAGGGCGGCCAGCAGCATGTCGCCGGCCGCGCCGTTCGAGGCGTCCACCCAGAGCGCGCGGGTCATCGGGAGCGCCGGGCGATGCGGGCCGCGGCCACGCCGGCGCCGAAACCGTTGTCGACGTTCACGGTGACGACGCCGGGCGCGCAGCTGTTGAGCGTGGCCAGCCAGGCGGTGAGGCCCTCCAGGTGCCAGCCGTATCCGACGCTGGTCGGAACGGCGATCAGCGGTGCGCCGGTGAGGCCGCCGATGACCGATGGGAGGGCGGCCTCCATCCCGGCGACCGCGACGACGGCGTCGGCCGTGTCGATGCGGTCGCGTTGGGCGAGGAGGCGGTGCAGGCCGGCGACGCCGACGTCGAGGATCAGGTCGGGGTCGGCGCCGAAGACGCGCACGGTCGTGACGCATTCGCGGACCACCGGCAGGTCGGCCGTGCCGGCGCCGACCACGGCGACCCGGCCGTGCGGGGCGCGCGGCTTGCCGAGCACCGCTGTGCGGGCGACCTCGTCCAGGTCGGCGTCGGGCAGTTCGGCGCGGACGAGGGCGACGGCGTCGTCGTCGAGGCGGGTGGCGAGCACGGCCCCGTCGGGATGCGCCTCGTGCAGCGCCCGCAGCGCCGCCACCACCTGCGCCGGCGTCTTGCCCCGGCCGAAGACCACCTCCGGGTCGCCGGTCCGCGCGGCCCGCTGCAGATCCAGCCGGGCGAAGCCGAGATCCGCGACCTCGGCCCCGTCACGGGCAGGGGCCCGGTCGGCGAGGCCGAGATCCGCGGCCTCCGCGCCGCCAAGATCCGCGACCTCGGCAGCGCCACGCGCGGAGGCCCGATCGGCGAAGCCAAGATCCGCGGCCTCGGCCCCGTTACGGGCAGGGGCCCGACCGGCCAAGCCGAGATCCGCGAGCTCCGCGCCGCTCCCGTTTGGGTACCGTTCAGTCATGCTGCCCCCCTACACGGCCGACCGCCTGGTCACCGAAATCGCAGGATACGGCCGGACGCTGGTGGCGTTCTCCGGCGGCGTCGACTCCAGCGTGGTCCTGGCCGCCGCCGCGCGGGCGTTGGGCCCCGGTGGGGTGGCGGCCGTCACGGCGGTCTCGCCCGCGGTGCCGGCGGCGGAGGTGGCGGAGGCGGCGGAGTTCTGCGCGCGGCTCGGCGTCGCGCACCACGCGGTCGAGACGCGCGAGCTGGACGTGGCCGGCTACCGGGAGAACGGGCCGCGCCGCTGCTACTTCTGCAAGAGTACGCTGCTCGACACCGCCCGGCGGGTGGCGGCCGAGCACGGGTTCGACGCGGTCGCGACCGGCACCAACGCCTCCGACGTCGCGGCCGGGTTCCGGCCCGGCATTCGCGCGGCCGCCGAGCGCGGCGCGCGTACCCCGTTGGCTGATCTCGGGTTGGACAAGGCCGCGGTCCGGGCGATCGCCCGGGTCTGGGATCTGCGCACCGCGGACAAACCGGCGGCGGCGTGCCTGTCCAGCCGGATCGCGTACGGGGTCTCGATCACGCCCGCCCGGCTGGCCCGGGTGGAGCGGGCGGAGGCCGCCGCCCGCCGCTTGCTCGCCGCCCATCATGTCCACAATGTCCGGGTACGGGATCTGGGCGCCACCGCCCGCCTCGAAGTCGACGCGCACGTGGTCGACGCCGCGCGCGACGACGCCGCCCTGCACGCGGCGATCCGGGCGGCGGGGTTCGACGGGGCGGAGGTGGCGGTGGAGCCGTTCCGCTCCGGGTCGATGAACGAGATGCTCGCCGACCCGGAGCGGTGGAGGAGCGCCTGACCAACCGGTCAGCACTCCTGGAAGGGGCTGGTCACGGCGTTGCTCGGCGCGGACGCGTTGCCGGCGCGGTCGACCGCCCGGACGGCGAACGTGTTCAGCCCGTCCACGCTGCCGTGGTAGGCGAACGTGCTGGTCACGCCGGTGACGATCCGCTGGACCCCGCCGTTGACGACGATCTCGTACTCGATCGCCGACGCCGGCTCGACGTTGTCGGTGGAGGCGGTCCAGACGAGGTCGACGTCGCAGCCGCTGTCCCGGGTGATCCGCAGCCCGCCGGGCGCGGTCGGCGGTGACGTGTCGGTGCTCGGCTGGGTGGTCGCGGTGGCGGCGTTGCTCGGCGGCGAGAGGTTGCCGGCCGCGTCGGCCGCCCGCACCGTGAACGTGTACGTGGTGCCCGGCGTGAGGCGGCGGACGGTCCGGGCGAGGCCGGCGGTCGCGGTGGGCGCGAGGAACTCCCACGGCGCGCCGTTCACGAAGATCCGGTAGCCCGGCGAGCCGGCGTCGTCGGTCGACGCCGTCCAGGACAGCGCGGCGGTCGACTGCGTGACGCCGGTGACCGTCAGCACCGGCGCGGTGGGCGGCGACGTGTCGGGCGTGGTCGTCGCGGTCACCCGGTTGCTCGGCGCGGAACGGTTGCCGGCCTTGTCCTCGGCCACGATCCAGTACGTCCTCGTGAAGCCCCGCACCCCGATCTCGTCGGTCTCGGTGGTGGACGAGGGGGAGTGGTACAGGCCCCACTCGCCGACGCTCGACGACTGGTACACGATGTACGCGTTGAGCCCGCCGGCGTCCCGCGACGCGTCCCACGCCAGCGAGATCGTGGTCGGCGTGACGCCGGTGACGCGCAGGTTGGCCGGCGCGGTCGGCGGGGTGCGGTCGCGGCCCGCGGCACCGGCCGGCACCGCGGTCGCCGCCACGAGCAGCGCGGCCGACGCCACGCAGACCGCGGCCCGCGCCCAGGTCCTCATCCTCATACGTCCTCCTCGGGGGTTGGTGCCTCCTGCCACAAAGCTGACCGGCGGGCGTCAAGGACCTGTCAAGGCGGAGTCGAGCGTCACTCCGGATGGATGGACGCGGGCTGATTGGGGTAGGGATTGGACCGTGCTGCGCTCCGGAGTATCCCTCGACGACCGCTACCGCCTCGAGGAACGCGTCGCCACCGGTGGGATGGGCGACGTGTGGCGGGCCACCGACCTCACCCTCGGCCGCACCGTAGCGGTCAAGGTGCTGCTGCCCAGCCTCTCCGCCGACCCCGGGTTCGGGGCGCGCTTCCTGGCCGAGTCGCGGATGCTCGCCGCGGTACGCCATCCCGGCGTCGTCCAGGTGTACGACCGCGGCGACTGCGAGCTGCCCGACGGCGGGCGCGCCACGTACCTGGTGATGGAGTTCGTCGACGGCGAACCGCTCTCCGCGCGCCTGGACCGCGAGGAGCGGCTGCCCGCCGCCGAGGCGATGCGGATCGTGGCCGAGGCGGCCCGGGCGCTCGACGCGGTACACGCCGGCGGCATCGTGCACCGCGACGTCAAGCCCAGCAACCTGCTGCTGCGCCCGGACGGGAGCGTGGTGCTGCTCGACTTCGGCGTGGCCCGCTCGACCGCCGTCACCAGCGTCACCGGCACCAACGCGGGCGTGCTCGGCACCGCCCTCTACATGGCGCCCGAGCAGGCCCGCCGCCAGTCGCTGTCGCCGGCCACCGACGTGTACGCGCTCGGCGCCGTCGCCTACCACGCGCTGGCCGGGCACCCGCCGTTCATGGGGGACAACCCGGTCGCGGTCGCGATGATGCACCTCGACACGCCCCCGCCCGACCTGCCCGTGGACGTGCCGCCGGCGGTCCGGGCCGTGGTGCTGCGGGCGCTGGAGAAGGACCCGGCCGAGCGGTACCGAAGCGGCGCCTCGCTGGCCGCGGCGGCGCTCTCCGCGGTCGGCGCCGGCCCGCTCGCGACCACGGCCGAGATGGCGGCGGGCGACCCGGACGAGACCGCGCCGGTCCCGGTCAACGGCGCCGGCCGGGCGGCCATCCCGGTCGCGCGTCCCGCCGGCCCGGGCGAGACCGGCGCGCTGCCGCCGGCCCGCGTCGCCGGCGGTGGGAGCCGGCGCCGCAACCTGGCCATCGCGGGCGCGCTCGCCGGCGCCGGCCTGGCCGTCCTCGTCGCGCTCGTGATCTTCCTGCCGGACGGCGGCACGCCGCCGGCGGATGGCGTGACCCCCACCGCACCCTCCGCGACCTCGGTGGCCACGAGCCGCCCCGCCGGCCAGGAGCAGCCGGACCGGACCGGCGACACCGGCGGCGGCACCGCGAGCGAGGCCCCGCCCACCGGCGAGCCGACGGGCAGCCCGGAGCCGACCGCGGAGCCGTCGACCCCGGACGCCGAGACGACCTCGCCCGACGAACCGGAACCCACCGGCAGCGACGGCGGCGGCGAGCCCAGCCCGGGCGACGACGGCGGCTCACCGCCACCCGCCGCCGAGGGCACCCCGCGCGCCGCCGGCTAGCGCGCACCGGTGCCGTTCTCGAACAACAGATTCGAGCTACCGCGACGTCCGCGGTGGTCCGGACCGTTGCTCCCGCCACGTCACCCTCCGCGGTCCACAACCCCCGAACCCCCGACGCGCGGCGGGACCGGGCGACCGGGCGGGGCGTGATAGCGTGCCGGGCTAAATGGCCACGAGCACGATCGGCGCCGTCGAGCGCTCCGATTCCACCACCGCCGCGCCACCGCCGGATCGACCGGCGCGCTGGTGGCGGCGCCTTCCCGACCCGGTCGTCTGCGCGGTCGTGATCGCGATCGCCGCGTTCGCCGTGCTCGGGATCGGCTCGCCGCTCTGGGGGCGCACCTCACTCGTCGAGACCGGCCTGCTCAACCACGTCAGCCCGTACACGGACACGCAGTTTCGCGGCATCGGGCAGCAGACCCTCGACCTGGGCGACACGGTCGACAGCGCGATCCCGAGCGCCGGGCTCTTCGGCGACGCGATCCGTGACGGGGAGTACCCGTCCTGGAACCCGTACGTGCTGGGCGGCACCCCGCTGGGCGGTACCCCCAATCCTGGGCTCGCCTCGCCGGTGGCGCTGCCGTTCTGGTTCCTGCCGGCGTGGCTGGCGCCCGCGTTCGTCAAGCTGCTCGAGATCATCGTGGCCGTCGGCGGGGCGTACCTCTTCCTGCGGCTGCTCCGCCTCGGCCGGGCGGCGGCGCTGCTCGGCGGCCTCGCCTACGCCACGAGCGCGTTCATGGTGGTCTGGACGAACTGGCCGCAGTCGCGGGTCGCCGCGTTCATCCCGGCGCTCTTCTGGGCCCTGGAACGGATCGTGCGACATCGCCGCGTCCGCGACCTCGCCCTCCTCGCGCTCGTCGTGGCCGCGCTGCTGCTCGGCGGCTTCCCGTCCGTCACCGGGTACGCGCTGCTCACCGGCGCCTGCTACGTGGCCGTACGCGCCGCGGCGGAGAATCCGGGCGCCTTCCGCCGGATTGCCGGCACGCTCTGCCTCGCCGCCGGCGGTGTGCTCGCCGGCGTCGCGCTCGTCGCGGCCCAGCTCGTGCCCTGGGCCAGCGTGATGTCGACCGTGCTGGTCCGCGGGCGGGAGCAGACGGCCGACCTGCACATCCCGTTCGAGCTGCTGCTGACCACCGTCGCGCCGTACGCGTTCGGCACCACCGACCCGGCCAACCCGCCCAACTACTACCACGTGCGGATCTTCCTGGAGGAGGTCTCGTACGTCGGCGCGGCCGTCCTCGTGCTCGCCGTCGTCGCGGTCGCGCTGGCCCGCTCCGGCCGGGCGGTACTGCCCCGGGCCACCTGGGCGTTCTTCGTCGCCGCGACGCTGCTGTGGGGCGTCGTGATCTACAGCGGCGGGCCGCTGCTCGCGCTCCTGCAGAAGCTGCCGTACCTCTTCTCCGACAACTCCGTCGAGCGGGCCCGCAGCATCCTCGGCTTCCTCGTGGCGGTGCTCGCCGCGGCCGGCTTCGAGGTGCTGCTGCGCCGCCGCCGCGAGGCCACCTCGCCCGCCCGCAAGCTCTACGCGGTGGCGGTCTGGGCGGTCGTCGCGGCGGGCGGCGCGGCCGCGTACCTGATCGGGCGCGACTTCGCCAACACGGCCGCCCAGCACCGCGTGTCGTTCCTCGGCGGCCACTACGTCGCCAAGCTCAACGCCGAGATGCTCCAAGGGCTGGCCTTCGTCGCGGTCGCCCTGGCCTGCGCCCTGCTGCTGTGGTGGGGGCCGAGACACGCGACGTTCCGGGTGGCGGTCGCCGCGCTCATCCCCGTGCTCGTCGCGGTCCAGGCCCTCATCTGGGTACGGCCGTACTACCCCCGCACCGAGCGGGAGAACTTCTACCCGGTCACCGGCGTCCACACGTACCTGGCGCAGCACCTGGACCACGAGCGCTGGTTCGGCAGCAACAACGCGCTGTTCGGCGGCATCCACACGCAGCACCGGCTGCGCGCGCTGCACGGGCACTCCTTTGTGGACGAACGCTTCGGCGAGCTGCTGGAGGCGATGCCGGGGCGGCAGTTCAGCCCGCCGCCCAAGCCGGCCACCTACCTGCGTACCGAGCCGCTCGACGGTGCGCCGCCGACCAGCCCGATCCTCGACCTGCTGAGCGTGACCCACTACGTGACGCCGCCGGAGCGGGTGCCGTTCGGCCCGCAGCGGGTGGACGCGGGTGACGGCAGCAGCGCGTCGCTCCGCCCCGGGCAGACGGTCAGCGTCGCGGTGCCGGGCGGCGGTCCACTGCGCGCCGTCGCCGTCACACCCGTCACGGACGGCATCAGCCAGACCCGCCGTACCCGGATCGGGATTGTCCTGAAGGACGGAGCCGGCGCTGTCGTCGCGGAGGCCGAGCGCTACGACCGCGGCATCGCCGCGGGCAAGCCCTTCTACGTCCCGCTGGCCGCGGAGGCGGCGCGGGGTCCGCTCACCGCGGAGATCACCCTCCGTGACGGCCCGGCGCTCGCGGTGGCGGGCCGCGCCGGGAAGCCGGCGCTCTCCGTCGTGGCCCCGGCCGACGACGGGCTCCGCCTCGTGTACGACGACGCGGCGGTGATCTACGAGCGCACCCGCGCGCTTCCCCGGGTGCGGTGGGCGTCGCGGGCCACCGTCGAGCCCTCCGCCGAACGCCGCCTCGAACGCCTCGCCGCCGGCACCGTCGCCCCGGACGAGGTGCTGCTCGACCGGGCCGGCCCGGCCGCCGCCGGCGCGCCCGCCGAGGTGCGGTGGGTGCAGGACGGCTTCGACGACATGGAGGTGGCGGTCGACGCGGCGGGCGCCGGGTACGTGGTGCTCGCCGACGCGATCCAGCCGACCTGGCAGGTCACGGTCGACGGAAAGCGGGCCGACCTGGTCCGCGCCGACCACGGCCTGGCCGCGGTGGCGGTGCCGGCGGGGGAGCACACGGTGCGGTTCAGCTACGCGCCGCGCGGGCACGACCTGGGCCGCTGGGTGACCGTCCTCGCCATCGCCGGCCTCCTGCTGGCCGTGCTGGGCGAGTGGTGGTGGCTGCGCCGCCGGCGTCCGGCCATTCCGGCTCCACGCCTGGCGCAGCGGGAGTCCTCTGACTAAGGTCAGAGAATGCCTCTGACGCAGGTGGAGCGGGTGCGGCGCTTCAACCGCACCGTCACGCAGCGGATCGGCGCCCTCGACGACGCCTACCTGGCCCGCGGCCGCCCGCTCGGCCAGTGCCGGGTGCTGTGGGAGATCGGCGACGAGGGGAGCGAGGTCCGCGCGCTCCGCGCCCGGCTCGACCTCGACTCCGGCTACCTGAGCCGCCTGCTCTCCGCCCTCCGCGCCGACGGCCTGGTCGAGGTGAGCGCCGCGGCGGACGGCCGGGTCCGCACGGCCCGCCTCACCCCGGCCGGAGCCGCGGAACGGGACGAGCTGGACCGCCGCTCCGACGACCTCGCCACCGACATCCTCGCCAGGCTGGACGAGAGCCAGCGCGGGCGCCTGGTGGCGGCGATGGGCGAGGTGGAGCGCCTGCTGGTCGCCTCGATGGTCCGGGTCGCGCCGGTCGACCCGGGTGCGCCGGAGGCCCGCGCCTGCCTCGACGCGTACGTGGCGGAGCTGGCCACCCGCTTCGACGGCGGCTTCGACCCCGCCCGCAGCATCCCGGCCGAGGGGGCGCTGATGCTGGTGGCGACCCTCCACGCCGAGCCGGTCGGGTGCGGCGCGCTGCGTTTCCACGGCTCCTGGGCCGCGGTGAAGCGGATGTGGGTCGCGCCCTCCGTGCGCGGCCTGGGCCTGGGCCGCCGCCTGCTCGCCGAGCTGGAGGCGACCGCCGCCGCCCGCGAGGTGCGCACGCTGCGCCTGGAGACCAACAAGTCGCTGACCGAGGCGATCGCCCTGTACCGGTCCGCCGGCTACCGCGAGGTGCCCGCGTTCAACGACGAGCCGTACGCGCACCACTGGTTTGAGAAGGACCTCTGATGCCCGCCCCGGACCGCTTCGCCGCCCTGACCACCGCCCACGTCGCGGACGGCTGCATCCGCGCCGGGGTACCGGTCCGCTGCGCCCCCGCCGGACTCCGTGCCGCATCCGGCGACCGCGTGGCCGGTCGGATCGCCCCGGCCCGGCACGCCGGCAGCGTCGACGTCTTCCTGGAGGCGTACGAGCTGGCCGAGCCGGGCGACGTCCTGGTCGTCGACAACGGCGGCCGCGTCGACGAGAGCTGCGTCGGCGACCTCGCCGTCCTGGAGGCGAAGGCGGCCGGACTCGGCGGCGTGGTCATCTGGGGCCTGCACCGCGACACCGCCGACGTACGCGAGATCGGCCTGCCGCTGTTCAGCCTGGGCTCCCTCCCCACCGGCCCGCTCCGCCTGGACCCCCGACCGGCGGACGCCCTGGACTCCGCGCGCGTCGGCGAGTGGACGGTCACCCGCGACGACCTGGTCTTCGGTGACGACGACGGGGTGCTGTTCGTACCTTCCGCGCGCGCCGCCGAGGTGCTCGACCTCGCGGAGACGATCCGCGACACCGAACGCCGCCAGGCCGACCGCATCCGCGCCGGCGAGACGCTGCGGGACCAGCTGCGGTTCGCCGACTTCCTGGCCCGGCGCGCGAAGGAGCCCGGCTGGACACTCCGCGACCACCTCCGCGCCATCGGCGGCGCCATCGAGGTGTAGCTCGGAGTCGCTACCGTTCCGGGCTGTGAACCCGTTCCTGCGCGTGCTCCTCGGCTCGGGCCGGCTGCCCGACCGGATCCGGGCCGAGCTCGCCGCGAGTGACGTCGTGCTGATCGAGGAAGGGCTGACCGGGTCGGTCACCTACCGCCGGTACCGGGCGCCCGGCGAGTACAGCTCCTGGCGCAAGGAAGCCGTGGCCGGCTCGGTCGCCGTCGGCGCCAACCGCCTCGTGGTCTGGGCCGGCCGCTTCAAGCACATCGACGTGCCGCTCGACCACCCGGTGCGGGCCACGATCGAGATCCGCGCCGACCGCCCCGACCGGGTCTGCTTCGCCTACGACGCCGGCACCACCAACCCGTCCCGCTCCGGCCGCGTCGAGGTGCGGCTCCGCACGCCCCAGGCCGCGCGGACCGCCCAGCTCCTGACCCGCTGAGAGCGATCCCCGCGGCGGATGGGGCCCCGGGATCCCCGGCCTCAGTCGTCCCAGGCGGGGCGTGGGGCCTGGGCGCCGAGCGGGCGGGTGGACTCCCAGGTGCGGCGCCACGAGCCGGCCGGAAACCGCTGGCCGGTCGGGAGCGCCAGCTCGCCCTTGGCCTGGGCGCGCAGCGAGCCGTACCAGCCCAGCTCCTCCTCGGCCCAGAGCTGGGCGATCGAGTCGGCCATCCGGGCGTTGAACGCGCGGGCGCCCTCGCCGGCCTGCGGGTGCAGCGGCGTGCCGTACCGGACGACCACGCGGGCTCGCCCGCGGACCGGCCAGTTGCGGCCCCGGGGCATGGCGGCGTACGTGCCGCGCAGCCCGATCGGCACCATCGGCACGCCCTGGGTCACGCAGAGGTGGGCCGCGCCCAGCCGCAGCGGGGACATCCAGCCGTCCTCGCTGCGGGTCCCCTCCGGGAAGAGCAGCAGGCTCCAGCCGCGGGCCAGCAGCATCGGGGCCAGGCTGCGCAGCCGCCGCGAGCGGTGCCGCTCGACCGGGAACGCGTTGAACACCAGTGCCGTCACGACCGCGCGCAGCCGGGCGTCGAAGAAGTAGTCGGCCGCCGCGCCGACCGCGATCCGCTCGCCCAGGTGGCGGGGGAGCGAGCCGAGGATCAGCGGGGTGTCCAGGTGGCTGCTGTGGTTGGCCACGAACACCACCGGCCCCTTGAGCCCGGCCAGCCGGTCGCGTCCCTGGATCTCCGGGCGGGTCTGGCTCCAGGTCAGCGGCGTCAGCACGCCGCGCTGGAGCGCCCGCCGGGCGACCTGGGCCGCCTGGGTACGGGCCCAGCCGGTGGGGAACTCGCGGGGCGGCTCCGGCGGCTCGTGCGCGACCGCCGAGCGGGGCGTACGCGAGCGCCCGCGCCAGTCCCGGCCGCCGGTGAGCGCCTTGATGTCCTTGCGCAGGCTCACGAGCAAAGCCCCCTCACCGTACGTCCGCCATCGTCAGCGGCGGGGCGTGCTGGTAGTTGATGGTCGGCGAGCCGCCCACCCGTTCCCGCGCCATCTCCAGCGCGTCGTCCAGTGTGGACGCCGAGCGGAAGCCCATGCGCGCCGTGGTCTTGCGGTCGCCGCCGACGAAGATGACCTCGCCGAGGTGCTCCAGCGCGTGCGCGCCCCAGTACCACATGTAGAGCGGGTGCACGCCGTGGTACGCGTAGCTGTTGCGGTACAGGTGGGTGTACCACGGGTCGGTGGCGAACTGCTCCTCGAACTTCGTCTCGATCGCCACCGGGTCGGTGGTCTCGGCGAGCACCTCTTCGAAGAAGTCGATGTAGCTCGGGTGGTGCACCGGGTGGAACTCGTTGCGCACCGGGTGGTAGTAGATCGCCACGCCGCCGGGGCGGACGATCGGCTGGTTGCGGTACAGGTTGAAGAAGTAGCCGAGCCCGAGCGACATCACCAGGATCGGGTTCATGATCGAGTTGACGTTGTACGGGCAGATGTACGGCAGGCCCCAGATGCCGATGTCAGCCGGACCGTCCACTTCGGTCAGCTGCTGCCGCAGCACGTTGCGCAGGGTCACCTCGTGCACCTGGATCGGGTCGCCCGCGGTGACCGACGTGATGCCGTACGGCGAGGCGGTCTTGTGCCAGATCTGCCGGCGCCGCTTGGGCGGGGCGAGGTCGTTGGCCCGCTTGACGGCCAGGTAGGCGGCCTGGTCCTTGAGCGTCCACTCCCACTCGCGCTTGTTGAGGAAGCCGAGCTGGGTCGGGAACGTGTCGTTGTTGAGCGTCGTCTCGATCTGGAAGATCTTGAGGCTGTCGCCGAGAAGGCCGGCCATCCGGTCGTACGAGTGGTGCATGGCCGAGTTGGGCGGGTCGTTGAACGAGCGCGAGTGCCGCAGCGTGTGCACGTTGTGGTGGTGCTTGAGGCTGCGGTAGGAGGCGAGCCCCACCGACACCGACTTCGGCCCGCCGCTCATCGCGGTCAGCGACACGTTGACGTACACGATGAGGTCGCTCTCCGCCGCACGGCGGTTGATCTCGACCACCTCGCCGTGCCGGGTCTGGCCGATCTCGGTGAGGTTGGCCCGGTCCTCGGCGTCGTGGTTGCGCAGGTGGCGGGGGAAGAACGAGCGGTACACCCGCTCGCCGACCGTCCGCTTCAGCTCGGCCGGCGTCATCCGGCGGTGCAGCGCGTTGCCGGCGATCAGCTCCACGTCGTCGACGCCCTTGGCCGCGGCCAGCTCCAGCACCTGCTCGATCACCCGCTGGCGGATGTCCGGGGTGCGCATCGGCGGCAGCGGGATGGAGAGGTCGTCGAAGACGATCGTCAGCCGCATGCCCGGGTAGAGCAGCTCGCGCAGCGGTTCGCGGCCGAGCGGGTTGTCCAGCGCGCGCCGGATCTCGCCGTCGACGTCGCGGAGCCCAGGCAGCGACTCCGGCGGGTAGATCACCCGGCTGCCGAGCGGCAGCTTCTCCAGGCGGAACCCCTCACCTTCGTGCATCAGAAGCGCCGGAGTCCGTTCGTCGACTTCGAGAACAAAACCGGGCCTGCTCACGCTGACTCCTCACAAGCTTCGGGCCGTGCGACGGTCTGCTCACTGAGTTTGATGGTTCGCTCGCTTCGCTCGCTCACGAGGGTCCCCCTATTGGTCCTTGGTCGGGTCGAACGCCACCTTGATCGAGCCGAGCCGCCCCGAGGAGCTGGCGTGGCCGATCGCGTCCCGCCAGCGCGAGAGCGGGTAGACCGCGTCGACGTAGCCGGTCAGCGGCGCGGACTTCGCGAGCGCCATCGCGTCCTGGAAGTCATGGCCGCCGGAGGCGTACGCCCCGACGATGCTGAGCTCCCGAAACCAGGCCGGCGTGAGGTCCACGCTGGCGTTGGGCATTCCCGACAACAGCACGGTACCGCCGGCCCGGACCACCCGCAGCGCGGTGTCCAGACCGGACCCGGACGTGCAGTCGAACGCGACGTCGGTGCCGCCGAGCAGGAACTCGGCGCCCTGCTCGGGCCGGGCCAGGAAGCCGCCGGTCGCGCGGCGCAGCGCCCGGGCCGCCCGGTCGGAGGAGAGCACCTCCGTGGCGCCCATCTCGCGGGCCCGCTCGCGCTGGTGGCCGTACCGGGCGATCACGTAGATCGGGCCGGCCTTCGTGTACTCGCGCAGCGCGAGCGTGGTGAAGAGCCCGACCGTGCCGGCGCCGACCACGAGCACGCTCGCGCCGTCCGGGATCGGGACGCGGCGCACCGAGTGGATCGCGCAGGCGAGCGGCTCGACCAGGACCGCCCGCTCGTCGTCGAGCTCGTCCGGCACCTTGTGCAGCTGGCTGCCGTGCGCCACGAACATCCGGCTCCAGCCGCCGCCGGTGTCCGCGCAGAAACCGGTCTGCAGCGCGGCCGAGACCGTGCCGGAGGTGATGTGGTCGCAGCGGCTGTGCTGGTCGGCCGCGCACCCCGGGCAGAGCTTGACGTCGCGGGGGACGCAGCCGAGCACCGGGTCGAGCACGACGCGGCTGCCCTTCGGCAGGTCGGGCAGCGGGTCCAGCGTCTCGCCGACCACCTCGTGCCCGGGGGTGAAGGGCAACGAGATCAAGGCGCTCAGGTACGGCGAGTTGCGGCCCGTCAGCAGCCCCAGGTCGGAGCCGCAGATGCCGGAGAGCAGCGGCTTGACCCGGGTCCAGCCGGGCCCCGGCGGCCGCGGGTCGGGCCGGTTGACCAGCCGGACCGGTGACATGTTCGCCGCCCACCAGCCGGCGGCGCGGCCGGTCGCGATCGTGCCGGTCGCGGTCCGCGAGGCGACGTACCGGATCGGCGAACGGTGGTACTCCAGGTTGAGGTTCACGGCACTGTCTCCAGGAACGCGTCGCTGGCCGGCAGGGTGTACGCCTTCCACTGCGCCACCGCCCAGCGGCGGGACTTGGCGTGCCGGTACAGGTGCGGGTCGGGGTTGACCGCCACCGGGTGGCCGACCGCCTCCAGCAGCGGCCGGTCCGAGTAGCTGTCGCCGTACGCGTAGCTGGCCGGCAGGTCGGCGCCGGCGTGCTCCGCGTACCGGCGCAGCCAGGCCGCGCGGGCCTCGCCGACCAGCGGGGGCGCCTCCAGGAAGCCGGAGTAGCGCCCGTCGCGCATGTGCAGCCGGCTCGCCACCACCTCGTCGAAGAGCCCGGCGATCGGCTGGACGAGCACGTCGACGGTGCCGGTGATGAGGATCGTGCGGTGCCCGGCCGTGCGGTGCTTGCGCACCTGGCGGATCGCCTCGGGGTGGGAGCGGCGCAGCAGCGCGTCGCCGAGCCGCTCGTGCACGATCCGGGCCAGGCCGGCCTCGTCCGCGCCGGCGTACCGCCGCATGAACGTGCGCAGGAACTCGCCCCGGTCGCGCCGCTCCGCCGCCAGGTAGCGGGGCAGCTTGCGGACCAGGTCGGCCAGCTCGCCCGGCCAGCCCGACCGGGGCAGGTCGCAGAGGCGGGCCAGCAGGTACGTCTCGATCACGTTGGACGCGACGAGCGTCCCCTCCAGGTCGAAGACCGCCACGACGTCGCCGCCGTTGGGCGAGCGCTTGAGCGGCGGGAGCGCGTTGCTGCTGCTGCGCCGCCCGGTGGTCGCCCGGCGCATCGTGGCGGTGATCGCCGGGTAGTGCACCTCCTGGAGGTAGTGGTGCCAGTCGATGACGCCGGCGTCGAAGCCGTGCTCCTCGGCCCGCTCGGCGGGGAGCGCGCGGTGCAGGGCGAGCAGCTTGGTGTCGGTGTAGATGACCTCCGCCTCGGTGTAGACGCCGTACAGGTCGGCGTACTTGCGCAGGAAGTCGAGCTGGTCCTGCTGCCGGGTCAGGTCGTCCTGCCAGCGCCGGGTGCGCTTGTTGGCGGGCGCGGAGAGCAGCGCCTTCTGCGCCACCGACAGCACCCGCTCGCCGGTGCGCAGCTGCCGCTCCACCCGCCGCGCGCCGGGGAACGTCCACTCCGGCACCTTGATCTGCCCGCGCCCGCCGTCCGGCATCGGGTGGTCGGTGAAGTACTCCTTCACGCTGTCGTACATGGCCCGGAACGTCAGCGGGTTGCGGGCGCCCGAGCCGACGTGGAAGTACGCCGGCTCGTCGACCGGCGGGGGAGCGGCCGCGACCGCGAGCGTCGCGTTGACCACGATGTCGACCGGGATCACGTCGAGCACGCCGTCCGGCAGGCCGGGGAACTCCGGCAGGATCCCCCGCCCGAACGCCAGGATCAGCGGGTCGGCCATCTTGAAGCCGTCGATCCAGCCGGGGAACGGGTAGCGCAGCGCGCTCTCCACGATGGCCGGCCGCACCACCGACAGCGGCATCACGCCGGTCAGCATCTGCTCGGCCACCCGCTCGCCGAGCGCCTTCGTGAACGTGTACACGTCCGGCCAGCCGACGCTCTGCGCGCGCAGCCGCCCGTACTCGACGAGCTGTTTCTCCACCCACTCGACCCGGCGCCGTTCGGCGGCGGTCGAGGTGCTCCGCGGCCCGGACTTTCCATGGTCTTTGCGGGCGTCCGCGATGGCCCGCTTGAGCACCGCGGGGCGCCGCGAGTCCCACTCCACGCTCTCCCGGGCCGCGCGGGACGCGGCCAGCTCGATCCGCCAGTCCGCGTCGTGGTCCAGCGACCGCTCGGGTACGACGCCCTTGCGCGCTCCCGCCACGTAGGCCGTGGAGACGTGCACGACGTGCGGCTTGTTGTCTTTCGCGGCGGCCTTGACCGCCTCGTAGAGGTCGATCACGCCCTGCACGTTGGTGCGGAACGCGTCGTCGATCGGCGGGTCGAACGAGACCGTCGAGGCCGCGTGGATCACCGCGTCGACGTCGCCGGGCAGGCTCACCTCGGTGCTGCCCAGCTCGGCGTCTACGACGCTCACCCGCTCGGCGACGACGGCCGCCGCCCGCTCCGGCCCGACCGCCTCCCGCCACTTGGCGAAGACCGGCCGCTTGAGCAGCGTGGCCAGCCGGTCGGCGCCGGACGAGCTGCCGCGCCGGCGGATCAGCAGCGTCACCCGCGTCTCCGGGTAGCTCGAGAGCAGCTTTTCCAGCAGCGCCTGACCGAGAAACCCGGTCCCTCCGGTCAGCAGGATGTGCTTCCCCCGCAGATGCCCAGGCTGTGCCTGCCGCGCTCCGTCCCTCGGCGCTCCGTCGCCGTCGTGGTCCGGGCTCGTAGCCTCGGGACTCCCGCTCATGCCGTGGCGACCCTTACGCCGAACGCGCGCACCGCCTTGGTGACCAGGCTCAGCCCTTCCTGGCCGGGGAGCTTGTCGACCTTGGAGTCGAGCATCTTCACCATCTTGTTGCCCCCTTCGCCGCCGAGCAGGTGGTTGAGGACGAACCGGGTCTCGGACTTCGGCGTGATCGTAGAGCCGACCGGGGCCCAGAACCGTCGCAGCGCGAAGCGGGTGATCCGCTGGGCCTTGCGGCTGCGTTCCAGCCGCTCGCGGGCCTCGGACATGTAGAACGCCAAGTGTCGGCTCTCCTGTTGCTGGATGCGCTGCAGAATCTTCGTCAGCGTCGCATGCTGTTCAAGCTCGATCAACCTGCCGTAGGCGGCGTGCGCCGACCACTCGTTGACCGCGCCCCACGTCATGTGCGTGGCGATGAAGTCCTCCCCGAGCACGGCCGCGGTGAGGCATTGGGTGATCGGTGCGACCACGTTTCCCATGAAGCCCTGCGCCACCCGCACCGAGCGGTGCCGGGGCAGCCCGTTGATCTCCTTGTGTACGTCGAGGATCCGGTCGATCACGTCGCCGTGCCAGAACTCCTCGAAGTTCCACATGGTCAGGAAGGCGGTGATCCGGGGGTTCTGGTGGGAGGGGGTGACCAGCAGGTCGCGCAGGTAGCAGACGGTGTGCGTCTCGACGTCGGTCATGTAGTGCAGGACGCGGATGGCCTCGGCGGAGAGAGGCTTGTCGCGGAAGTCGTCGAAGTCGACGTCGTCGACCCGTACCGCCGTGGCGGTCTGTTTGTAGTGGTCCAGGTTGAAGGACATGTCGGCCGGCCTCCGGGGGCTCAAGTCACAGCACGCAGGTAGAGCTCGACGACCTGGTCGAGCCGCTTGCGATTCGGAACGAGGACCTCGCCCGGACGGGCCAACCCGTCGAGAAAGACGAAGGTCATCATCGGGCCGATGAAGAGCCGGGTCGCGAGGTCGAGGTCCACCTCGCGGATCACACCCGCCTCCCGGGCCCGTTCCAGTACGGCCTCGACGCGCGCCAGGAAACGGGCCGGGACCGTCTCCCGCCAGATCGCCAGCAGCCCTGGCGTGGTGGCCATCTCCGCGATGAAGATGCGGAACAGGGCCAGGTAGTCGTCGCTCATGAGGTGGCTGACCATCACCCAGGCCACCTCGGAGAGCACCTCCCGCAGGTGCTCACGGTCGGTCACGGTGCGGTCGGCCAGCAGCGGCGCCCGCTCGTCGAGGGAGGCGACGATGCCGCCCAGGACGTCGACGAGCAGCTCCTCCTTGCTGCGGAAGTACACGTACAGCGTCTGCTTGGAGACGCCGGCGCAGGCCGCGACGTGGTCCATGCTCGTGCCGGAGACACCGGACTCGAGGAACGCGGCGAGGGCGCCCTGGCGGATCTGCTCCCGCTTCGCCTGGGCACGTCGCGAGTCGAGCTCCACGACACCCCTCCATCGCCCCCCGTGCGGCGCCCCCGGGTGAGGGACCACCCAAACCAAACTGTTCAGTTTGATTTGCGGTCATGCTGTCACGCCCACCCCAGCCACATCAAGAGCGACCCCCGTCACAGCGATCTCTCCGGTCACGCGGGGATGCGGCAAAATCCCTGACTTTGCTGCCTCGGAGGCGGGCGGAAGCAGCAAAGTCAGGGATTTTGTGTGGATCATGAGCGGCGGCGGAGTGCGGCCTTCAGCTCGGCGACCACGCCGTCGAGGTCGTCGCGGAGGCGTTTGGACGTGACGTGCAGGACGATCCAGTCGGCGCCGAGCAGCCGGTTGAGGCGTTGGCGGTCGTGGTGGATCTGGTCCTGGCCCGCGTGCCACAGCCCGTCGTACTCCACCGCGACCTTCTGCGCCGGCCAGGCCAGATCCACCCGGGCCAGGAACCGGCCATCGCGCTCGATCACGTACTGGGTGACCGGCACCGGCACATCGGCCAGCACCAGCCGCACCCGCAACCGGCTCTCCTGCGGCGACTCGGCACCCGGGTCGGCGAGCGTGGCCGCCCGCAGCAGCCGCCGCCAATCACGGGCGCCCCGGCGCCGGGCGGCGTACGCCCGCAGGTCGGCGACGGTCAACAGCCGGCCTCGCAGCAGCAGGTCGATGACGACCACGGCCTCGACGAGGTCGAGCCACTGGGCGAGGTCCCAGCAGGTACGCACCGGCGTGGTCACCCGAACTCCGTCGAGATCACGCACATCCCCGCCGAGGAGTACCGCCGTGTGCACGTCGAGCCCGCCGAACGGGCCGAAGCGGGCTTCGCGGGGGACCACGACCTCCACGGGTTCGTCGGCCTTCGCGGTGCCGGCGCCGTACAGGGCGGCCGCCGAGCGCCCGGCGACCGCGCCGTCGACCGGCAGGAGGTACCGCGACACCGCCAGGCACCGGTGCCGGTGGGTGATCGCCAGCGAGGCGTCCGCGTAGACCCCGCGAAACAGCGGCCGCCACGCCGCGCTGCGCAGGTCGCTCGGCGTCAACAGCTTCCGCGCCAGCGCGGTGCGGGCCAGGAAGATCTTGCCGGCGAGTACGTCCGGGCGCCGGGGAGGTCGGGGCATCCACTCAGGCTGGCCCGCCGGGCGGCTCCGCGCTGACCCGTGGCGGGTGCGGTCGGTGAGGTGGCTGTGACGTTGCGGAGTGGGGCGCGACACACTTCGCGCTGGTCAGGCGTGTCGTCGCTCACCTTTACACGTCCCCGGAATGCGGGCGAAACACGGATGCCTTTTCCTATACGTGGTCGCTCGACCACGAAAATCACGCACTGCCGCCACAGGCGCCGGCTGGCGTGCCTTCATGCCGCTTTTCGCCCCTTTGATGTAGCTAGGAGATGAGTGTGACCCTGCGGGTCGACCCCACCGACGGCGCCTACCGTCCCTCCCCGACAGTTCCCACCCTTCAGCAGGACCGGAACCATACCTTCCCGCAGACCCCGACCCACCGCGGTGGTGGCGCGCCCGACGGCCGCCGCCGCATCCTGATGCTCTCCTGGGAGTACCCGCCCGTCCTGGTGGGTGGCCTCGGGCGGCACGTGCACCACCTCTCGACCTCGCTGGCCGCCGCCGGGCACGAGGTCACCGTCGTCACCCGGCACGCGCCCGGCGCTCCCCTGGAGGAGTACGCCGAGGGCGTGCGGATCGTCCGCGCCCCCGAGGACCCGCCGGTCTTCCCGCTGGCCACGCCCTCGCTGCTGGCCTGGACGATGGCGTTCAACCACACGCTGACCCGGGCCGCCCTGCGCGCCGCCGAGTCCGGCGAGTACGACGTGATCCACGCCCACGACTGGCTGGTCACGCACACCGCGATCACCCTCAAGGAGCACCTGGACCTGCCGCTCGTGGCGACCATCCACGCCACCGAGGCCGGCCGCCACCAGGGCTGGCTCCCCGACGAGATGAACAAGGCCATCCACTCCGTCGAATGGTGGCTGGGCCAGGAGGCGGCCCGCGTCGTGGTCTGCTCGGAGTACATGAAGTGGGAGGTCAACCGCCTCTTCGACCTGCCGACCGAGCGCCTCGACGTGGTCGCGAACGGGGTGGAGACCGACCGCTGGCAGGTGCCGGCCGAGGCGGTCGCCAACGCCCGCCGGCGGTTCGCCGGTGACGGCCCGCTGCTCACGTTCGCCGGCCGCCTGGTGTACGAGAAGGGCGTGCAGGACCTGATCGCCAGCCTGCCGAAGCTGCGCGACCGGCACCCGGGCCTGCGCCTGGTGATCGCCGGCGACGGCCCGTACAAGTCGGAGCTCGAGGCGGACATCCACCGCCACGGGCTGGGCCAGACGGTGACGTTCCCGGGGTTCCTGGGCGGCACCGACCTGCCGGCCCTGATCGCCGCCTCGGACTGCTTCGCGGTGCCGAGCATCTACGAGCCGTTCGGCATGGTCGCGCTGGAAGGCGCGGCGGCCGGGGCGCCGCTCGCGGTCGCCTCGACCGGCGGGCTCGCGGAGTTCGTGCAGCCCGGGTTCAACGGCATGACGTTTCCGGCCAAGGACCCGGACGCGCTCGCCGACGCGGTCGGCGCGCTGCTGGCCGACGCCGAGCAGGCCCGCACGATGGCCGGCCGGGCCCGCGCGATGGTGCACGAGCGGTACGGCTGGGCCTCGATCGCGGCCCGTACGGCGGCCGTCTACTCCGCGGCGATCGCGCAGGCGCCGGCGTTCAACGCCGCGCAGGCCGAGGCCCGCATGGCCCAGGGTCGCCCGGCGATCAACATCCGCGAGGGCAACCTCCTGGCGGTGGCGTGAGCGTGCTGAGTACCCTCTCCCGGATCAGTGACTTCGATCTTTTCCTCATCGCCCAGGGCCGGCACGAGCGGCTCTGGGAGGTCCTCGGCGCGCACGTCGAGGGGACCGGCACGCGGTTCGCGGTCTGGGCCCCCAACGCCCGCGAGGTTCAGGTGGCCGGCGACTTCACCGGCTGGTCGGGAGTGCCGCTGGAGCGGCTCGGCTCGAGCGGGGTGTGGTCCGGGCACGTCGACGGCGCCGCGCCCGGCCACCGGTACAAGTACCGGATCCACGGCGCCGACGGCCGCTGGGTGGACAAGGCCGACCCGCTCGCCCGGGCGACCGAGGCGCCGCCCCGCACCGCGTCGGTGATCGACCGCTCGGAGTACCAGTGGGGCGACGGTGACTGGGTCGCCGCCCGCCGCACCGACCACCACGCCCGGCCGATGTCCGTGTACGAGGTGCACCTCGGCTCCTGGCGCCCCGGACTGTCCTACGTGGAGCTCGCCGACCAGCTCGTGGCGTACGTGAGCGACCTCGGCTTCACGCACGTCGAGCTGCTCCCGGTCGCCGAGCACCCGTACGGCGGCTCGTGGGGCTACCAGGTGACCGGCTACTACGCGCCGACGGCCCGGTTCGGGACGCCGGACGAGTTCCGCTACCTGGTCGACCGGCTGCACCAGGCCGGCGTCGGCGTACTGCTGGACTGGGTGCCGGCGCACTTCCCGAAGGACGAGTGGGCGCTGGCCCGGTTCGACGGCACCTGCCTCTACGAGCACCCGGACCCGCGGCGGGGCGAGCACCCCGACTGGGGCTCGCTGGTGTTCAACTACGGCCGGTGGGAGGTGCGCAACTTCCTGATCGCCAACGCGCTGTACTGGCTGGAGGAGTTCCACGTCGACGGCCTGCGGGTCGACGCGGTCGCCTCGATGCTCTACCTCGACTACTCGCGCGGCCACGGCCAGTGGGAGCCGAACGCGTACGGCGGGCGGGAGCACCTGGAGGCGATCGACCTGCTCCGCGAGCTGAACGCCACGGTGTACCGCAACCACCCGGGCGTGGTGATGATCGCCGAGGAGTCGACCGCGTGGCCCGGCGTCTCCCGGCCGGTCGACTGGGGCGGGCTCGGCTTCGGTCTCAAGTGGAACATGGGCTGGATGCACGACACCCTCGGCTACGTCGGCCGCGACCCGGTGCACCGCACGTTCCACCACGACGAGCTGACCTGGCCGACCGTGTACGCCTTCGACGAGCAGTTCCTGCTGCCGATCAGCCACGACGAGGTGGTGCACGGCAAGGGCTCGTTGATCGGCAAGATGCCCGGCGACCGGTGGCAGAAGCTGGCCGGGCTGCGCGGGTTCCTGGCGTACATGTGGGCGTTCCCCGGCAAGCAGCTGCTCTTCATGGGCTGCGAGCTGGCCGACGAGCGGGAGTGGAGCGAGGCCCGGGGGCTGGACTGGTCGCTGACCGGCGAGGGCACGCCCGGCCTGCTGCGCGACCTCAACCGGGTCTACCGGGAGTCGCCGTCCCTCTGGGCGAACGACACCAGCGGCGACGGCTTCGGCTGGATCCGCCAC
>NZ_JAVHUY010000067.1 GCF_031085175.1 Phytohabitans maris | reverse complement strand
CTAGACGAGTAGTTCCGATGTCGGGGGTCGATGCGAGGGCATGAGGGAGGGTGTCGATGATCATGTTGTGACGCAAGACCTCGACACCCTCTTGACCGCACTTTACGTGAAGATCGATGACACGATCCGGACGCCGCGATGGTTGGGCCGGCCGCCGCTGCTGACCGACTCCGAGCTGGTCTGCCTGGCCGTGGCCCAGGTCCTGCTCGGCGCCCGGTCGGAGGCGCACTGGATCCGCTACGCCCGGATCCATCTACGCGCCTGGTTCCCCTACCTGCCACAACGCCCCGGCTACAACAAGCGGCTCCGTGCCGCCCTGCCGCTGATCAAGAAGACCATCCGGGACCTGGCCCGTGACAGCGACTTCTGGTTCGACAACCACTGGATCGTCGACTCCACCCCGATCCCGTGCGGCATGTCCCGCCCGACGGTGAAACGCTCGGACCTGGCCGGGTGGGCCGGATACGGCTACTGCGCCTCCCACTCACGGTTCTTCTGGGGCCTGCGCCTGTATCTGGTGTGCACCCCGACCGGGATGCCGATCATGTGGGCCCTGGCCAACCCGAAGATCGGCGAACGGGAGGTCCTCGCCGCGATGCTCGAGGTCGAAGCCGGCGTGGTCGCCGAGCACACCGGCATCCTGATGATCAGCGACAAGGGCTTCGCGTCCAAGACACTCGAGCGGGACCTGGCCGAGCAGGGTATCCAGTTGCTGCGGCCCTCTCGCAAGCGGGACAAAGCCCGCTACGGCGAGGCGCTGCTCAAGAAGGTCCGGCAGCTGATCGAGTCGGTCAACGACACCCTCAAAGGTCAACTCGACCTCGAACAACACGGCGGACGGACCTTCACCGGAGTCGCCGTCCGCATCGCCCAACGCCTACTGGCCATGGCCGCCGCGATCTGGCACAACAACAAGACCGGCGCACCGATCACCCGGTCACTGATCGCCTACGACCACTGACCGACATCGGAACTACTCGTCTAGAACCGCGGGGACAGCGCGGGGCGAGCCGGACATGGTGATCAGTAGCCAGCCGAACATCGCGGCGCCGATCGATCCGCCAAGTTGCCGGGCGAGCGCCAGGGTGGCCATCGCCGACCCGAAGTGCTCGGGCGGGGCGGTGGAGATGCCCAGGAGCGTGTAGGCCTGCATGAGCAGGCCGAGCGCGCCACCGGAGAGCGCGAGCCCGGTGACCGCGACGGCCAGCACGACGGTATCCGGTGCCGTGGCGACGAGCGGAAGCAGCGCTGGCAGGCCGAGGCCGGCCACGCCCAGCAGGAGGCCGAGCCTGCCCTAGGGCGCCATCCGCAGAAACCTGCGGACCACGATGGAGAAGGCGGCGGTCACGGTGAGCTGACCGGCCGTGAGCGCCACGAGCAGCGTCGACACGGTAGAGATGCCGTATCCGGTGCCCGCGATGACCGCCAGCGGTACGAAGGTGAACGTGCCGAACAGGGCGATCCCCCCGATCGCGGTGACGGTGATCGACCGCGCCAGCCCGGGCGTGGCGAAGATGGCCGGCGGGATGAGCGGGTCCGCGGCGCGGCGCTCGCGCCGCACGAAGGCGATGGCCGCGACGGCCGCGAGGGCGAGGATCGCTGGTGCCACAACGGGCGAGCTGGCCAGCGGCTCGAACGAGCCGAGCACGACGGCGCACGAGGTGGCAACGAGCAAGAGCATCGCGCCGGCGACGTCGAAGCCCCGTAGCCGGGCAGTGCCGGCACGGCCGGGAAGGCCCTGGCAGCCGATCGCGAGCGCCAGCCCGCAGATGGGCACGTTGACGAGGAAAATCGAGGGCCAGCCGGCCAGTTCCGACAGGTAGCCGCCGGCCGGCGGGCCGGCCAGCGCCGCGACCGCGGTGGTGGCGGTGAGCCAGATCTGTCGCCGGATCAATTCGGCCTTGTCGAACAACACACCGAGCGTGCTGACGGCGGTGACGATCAGACCCGCTCCGCCGATGCCCTGTATCGCGCGGAAGGCGACCAGCAGCGCCATCGACGGAGCGGCGGCACAGGCCAGTGGCTCAGGACAGCCGACCCCATCACCGCTGACCCCTCGCGCCCCGAGCTCTCGCGGAGCTCCGAGCCGATCACGACCTCTGGCTCGATCGGTGGTGTTGTCGGGCCGCCCTGTGTGACAGGCTGCCAGCCAGACACCAATCACGCGTAGTGCTGGGAGCGTATGGGTGACGGTCGTATCAGTTCTGAACTACAAGGGCGGGGTCGGTAAGACCACGGTGACGGCGAATCTCGGTGCCGATTTGGCCTACCGAGGCCGTCGGGTGCTCTTGATCGACTTGGATCCGCAGGCGAGTCTGACGTTCTCGTTCTATACGGCTGACGAATGGGATACCCAACTGAGGCCGTCGAAGACGGTCCTGCACTGGTATGACTCGTTCAATTGGTCGTCGTCGACCAAATCGCTTGGGGACCTCGTGACGACACCGCCAAAGGTCAATGCGGTGGTGCGCCAACGGGGCGGCCAGCTTGACTTGATCGCTTCGGACCTCGGTCTTGTCGACGTGGAGCTCGATCTCGCCGCAGGGTTGGGCGGATCCCGATACCAGACCTTCAACCCCGATTACCTCACGGTCCACAGGCTGCTTGCCGACGCTCTCACAGAAGAGGAGTTCGCGGGCTACGACATGATCCTGATCGACTGCCCGCCTAACTTCAACATGGTTACCAGGACCGCGGTCGTGGCAAGCGAACACATCCTGGTTCCGGCCAAGGCCGACTATCTTTCGACCCTGGGGATCACCTACCTGCGGCGTCGCCTGGCGCAACTGGTCGAGCAGTACAACGGCGTCGCCGGGCCTGTGCCTGAGGCGTGCATCAACCCGGAGGTCCTTGGTGTGGTGTTCACCATGATCCAGTACGCTGGGTCGGGCCTGATGACCAAGATTAGAAACTACATCGATCGCGCTGGCGAGACCGAGGTACCGGTGTTTAACCAGACCGTACGCGAAAGCAAGAGCGTCTTCGCCGACACTGGGGAGTTGGGCATCCCGGCGGTGCTGGCGGCCCACGCGACGCAGAACGTCGAGTACGACCTGAAGCAGTTGACCAGTGAGTTCATCGCCAGGACGAGGATCTGAGGAGCGCGCCTTGACCGAGTCAGTCGACCGTACGTACGACATGCTCCAGCGGATCGGGGAGTTTCTGAAGAAGCTGTCGCAGGAGCAGTACGACGCATTGGTCGCTGGCGAGGCCCGACTGGAGGTCGTGCTGAAAGGCGCGCGTGTAAGCGGGGGCGGCGCCAAGAAGGCGGCCCCGCCGGCCGCTTTGCCGGTGTCAGCCGACCAGGTCGCCGCCGACCTGCGAAACCTCGACGATCGCCAGTCGGCGACCCGATACCTCGAGGACCTCAAGCTCGGAAAGCCGCAGCTGGTGCTCTTGGCCCACGAGCTCAACGTCAAGGTCACCACCAAGCAGACCATGGCGCAGATACGCGACCTGATCGTGGCGCAGAAGGTCGGTTCCCGGCTCACCACCGACGCGATTCTGGGCCGCCGCTGAGGACCCGGTCGGTTAGCTTGGGGGAGTCAGCAACCGGGCCGCCTCGCGCAGCACCTCTTCCCACTGTTCGGGTGGGCTGTGCCGGCGCAGTCGGGCGCCGATGTCCTTGGCCAGCCAAGCGAGCCGGGTCGGATCGAGAGCGGGTGCCGGTGCGGCGGCCTCTTCGGCCTTGGTGAGTTTGACATCGACGGAACGCAGCGGCAACGGCTCGCCGGCACAGACGATGTCGAGGTAGCCGACTGGGCGGGTCAGCGCGACGTACAGCAGGCGGTGCCCGCGCTCGTCACCGGCCACTATGTCCTCTGGTTCGATCACTACGACCGCGTCGAACTCCAGCCCTTTCGATTCCTGCGGGCTGATCAGGTTGATCGTGTTGCCCAGTTCGCCGCGGTCGGCGCTGCTCCAGCCGACTCCGTTGGCTGCCAGTGCTGCCTCCACGTCGGTTCGCAACGTGTTGGGACAGATGATGCCGACGAATCGGCCATCGTTCGTATGGGAGACGGCCTGGGCCACGGCACGCCCAGCGCGTTCGGCCGGATCGACACGGAAGATCGCGGGCTCTGCCGGTCCGTCGCGGACCACCTCGGGCGGGATCGTGGCCGGGGACGCCAACGGCAGGAGGCCGGCTGCGAACCGGTACACCTGGCTGGGCACCCGGTAGCCGTATCGAAGTGTCTTGACCTCCCGGGGCAGCCTCGCCGGCAGGTGTGAGGTCACGTCGTCCCAACTGTCGCGCGCCCATTTGCCCGTCGACTGGGCCAGATCGCCGAGGATAGTGAGCGAGCCGGACGCGGACCGGCGCGCGATCGAACGCAACTGCATCGGCGATAGATCCTGCGCTTCGTCGACCACGATGTGTGCGTATCGGACCTGCGGGCCCCCGTTGATCAGGAATTCGGCCTCATCGAGCAGTGGCAGATCATCACGGCTCCAGATCTCCTCGGTCAGCCGGTCCGCGCCGCGCCGGCGCAGCTGCAGGATCTCCGACGCGGTGAACTCGTCGCCGGCCGCCACCAGCAGCCGTTCCCGCGAGCTGAAGAGATCGCGCAGCAACGCGGGTGCGGTCAACTGCGGCCACAGGCGGTCGACCAGGTTTTCCAATGCGGTGTGGCGGGTGACAGCCGGATTGACGCCGCGCCTCTCCACCATCTGCGCTACCGCCTCACGTAACCGGGCGCGGCGGTGTGCGTAGGGGGCGCCGTCAGCCTTCAATGTATCGATGACATCTCGGATCTCGGCGCCGGGGACCGTGACGAAGCGACCGTCGACCTGTAGCCGCTCGGCCGGCTCGGGCACACCGATGCGCGCGCTCAGGGCACGGTCGAGCAGGCCGGCCATCCGTGCTTGGCCCTTGAGCCGGCCGACCTCCGGGGGTTCCGGTCGGCCGCGCCCCAGCGCCGGCGCCAGCTTGGTGATGTCCAGTTGGGCGACGTCGTCTTCGCCTAGGCTCGGCAGCACCGTACTGATGTAGCGGGTGAACGTAGGGTGCGGACCGACGATCAACACATCGGTGCTTCTGAGGCGATCTCGATGGTTGAAAAGCAACCACGCCACGCGATGCAGGGCCACAGCCGTCTTGCCGGTCCCCGGCCCACCCTCGATCACCAACATGCGTTCCAGCGGTGCGCGGATCAGCTCGAACTGTGCCGCCTGGATCGTCGCGACGATGTCGCGCATCGTGCCCGTACGACCCCGGGCGAGTTCCCGTAGGAGACCGGCGTCGGGGCCAGCCGGATCACCAGCCATCTGCGCGAAGACAATATCGGTGAAGTCGTCGATGAGGTTGCCTGTGCACTGAAACGTCCGCTTGCGGGTCAGTCCGTGCGGCTCGTGATGGCTGGCCTGATAGAACCGTTCGGCGGCGGGTGCCTGCCAGCTGACAACGATCACCTCGCCCTCGTCATCGCGGATCACGTGCCGGCCCACGTAAAGCCGGCTCTCGTCGTCGTCCATGCGTCCGAACGCGACTGCGGTGTCGGCAGAGCCGAGCGCCTCGCTGTGCCCCTTGGCGAACTGTCGCATATGCGTCGCAGCAGCCGGGTGAGCCGCTGCGGCCGCGGCGTCGGCGATAGCGGCGCGGGACTTTTCGCGCGCCTTGTCAGCGCGATCGAAGAACTCCTGCTCCTCTGCAATCTCAGACTTCGAAGCCACGTCCGTCCTCGCATCAACCGGTCGAGCCGACGCGCCCCACCGTACCGCCGGACCGCCAGCCTCCGCTGTCCACACGAGACTGCCTACCGATACTGCGCAGACCCAACGGTCAGGCCTTGCGAACCGATTCTGGACCTTGTCTTCTCGCCTCATCGCCGTGGGACCGAGGCCCGGCCAGATGCGGATGCTCTGCACAACCGCTCCACTCGTCCGATCCCTCGTCTCGAAGGATCGTCATTGGGATCTGGTTCAGCCGGAGTAGCCGCGCTGGGCTATCCAGTTGGCCATCTCGATCGTGCCGATCGAGTACGAGCTGACGGTCGGGTTGGCCGGGTCGGCGATTTTGAGGATTCGGCCCTCGTCCGCGTAGCCGACGACGGTGATGTAGTGGCCCCCGGGCCAGTCGAGCTGGCGGCCGTCGGCGATGGTGGCCCCGCCGACGACGTTGGCCACGATGGCGTACCCGTTGCTGATCGCCCGTACGGCGTCGGCCTGGAGGCGGTCCATCTCGGCTGGCGTCGCCACTTCGCCGGGGATTTCGCGGGTGCGGTAGAAGCCGCTCTTGGTCAGGTTGTTGAGGACCCGGGTGGTGTCTTCGGCCGAGTCTGTGCCGTTGATGGTCGTGTTGAGTTGGGCGGCGAGAGCGTCCTGGCTGGGTAGCAGGCGGCGGGCGCTCAGCGCGATGCGGGTGGCCGCGGGTCCGCACCAGTAGCTGTTGGGCTGGCCCTGGTACGTGTAGTCGAGCGTCTTGGCCGCCGGTGGCGCCGCCGCGCGGGTGGGGGTGGGGCTCGACGGCTTCGCCGCTGGCGTCGCCGGCTGGCGGGCGGCCGCCGGTGGGCTGGGCTTCGCCGTTTCCGCCTTCGGCGTCTGGGTGGCGGCCGTGACCTGGGCGGCGGCCGGAATCTGCCGGCCGGCGACGGATGGCGCATCGGACGACGATTTCATCAGTGCGCCGGTCGTCGTCGCGGCCACGGTGAGAAATATTGCTGATGCCGCCACGATGCGGTAATTGCGAGGGGTGGTGACGGGTGTCCTGTCGGCACGGTGCCGTCCGCGCTTCACTTGGTCCTCCAGGGGGATCCGGCCCGTCATCGAATCGGGCCGGGGGCGACGGGGCCGAATCTGCGACCGGCCGTCGAGGGGCATGCGCAACTGATCGCGACGCCGATCAGCGGCGCGAAGGGTTGCGGAATGAACTTAGGTATTTATCGCAGTCGCTATCTGTCGAGCGGGGGAGGGCTCGGACGCCCGAAGCGACGAAGAGGCTGCGGGTGAGCGGCAGACGGGTCACGGCACGGGGGGAACTGCACGAGGTCTCCTTCCTGGCCGCCTACCGGGTTAGCTGACGGATTCGGGCGGGAAGCTCGCCCTACCACGGTGGGGGACCGCGGATTCACCCCAACTGCTCTGGGTCCCCGGCTCGCGCATGCGACTCGGCGGGTCTGCTCGGCGTCGCCGTACGGCGACCAATGACCGATCAGACGCAACGACGCTACTGCTCGGTACAGCGACAGACAAGATTTGCGGTACTCGTCACCGCAATTCGCCGCCGATGCCGTGGACATTTCTGTCGGCCTCGGCACCAATGCCGATCGACGCGCACTATGCCAGGTAGACGAAGCATGATGCTGCCGGACTCACTTGTGCCCCGGTGACCGATTCCGGATGTCGGCCGGGTTGACGTCGGTGCCGGAGCCACGTCGCGGAGCCCCGACCGGCCGGGCTCCCGGTGGGTCGAGCCGCTGGTCACCGGCGTCGAACGGCTCAGGGCGTGCTGGCTAGCGTCGCGGCGCCGCCGACCAGGATCGCGGCGCCGTCCGGCGTTCGGCGGGCGGTGGTCGTAATGGTCGCCGGGCTGCCCAGGCTGTCGCCCATGTCGACGCTGAGGTGGGTGACGCCGCGACGGGCGAGGTGCGCGGCGAGGCAGGCGGTGCTGTTGGCGTTGGCGATGTCTTCCGGGACGCCGATCGAGGGGGCGAACATGCGTGCCGTGACCCGGCCGGCGTCGCTCGGCGGGGTGTGGACGTAGCAGCCCAGGAAGCCCAGCCGGTCGCAGGCGGCGCGGAGGGCGTCGATGTCTGGCGTGAGGGCGGCGACGGCCCGCGCCGTGCCGAACGGGATCAGGATCCGGGGCCGGCCCGGCGAGGCGACGCAGGCGCCAGGGGCGAGCAGTTCGGCGCTGGCACCGAGCGCGGCTGCGACGAGGCCGGTCTCGTCGGGGGTGGCCTCGCGTACCGCGATGGGGCCGGGGTCGAAGGCGGTGTGGAACCGGTCGCCGTCGCGGGTCGCGTGCGCGGTGAAGGCGCGCCCCGCCGCCCGCAGCGTGAACTCCCGCACGGCCTCGTGGCTTCGCGCGGCGAGGAACGCGATCGCGGCGACCGTGCCGTGGCCGCATGCGGGCAGCTCGCCCTCGGCGGTGAAGAAGCGGAGGTCGGTGGCGGTGCCGGGCGCTCCCCGGCGGGTCACGAAGACCGCGTGTGAGGTGCCGTAGCGGGCCGGCACCCGGCTGCGCTCGGCGTCGGACAGCGCGCCGGGATCGTCGACGACGGCGGTCGGGCTCCCACCACGCCCGTCGCGCACGCACGCGTCGACGACGGTGCCGTGCCCCGCCGCAATCGTGACCATGCGCCCCTCGCCGGTGGTGACCGTCCTTGCCGGAGTTTAGTGGTGGCCGCGTGCTCCGGCGGGTCGTCGCCTAAGGCGTGCGGGGCCGCGTCGTGAGGGGTGGGGACGCCGGGCCCGGGCCGCGGTGCGGCCCCGGACCCGCCGGTGAGGTCCCGGTTGGGTGCGGTGGCCGCCGCGGCGCGCAGCCGCAGGTACGCCTCGCGAAGGCCGCGGCGGGCCCGGTAGGCGAGGGCGGCGACCGCGTTCGGCGAGAGGCCCAGCATCCGCGCCACGGTGGCCGGTCTCAGGCTTTCCACCTCGATGTGCCAGAGCACCTGCCGCCAGCGGGAGGAGAGTGACCGGAACGCTTCGGCGAGGACCTCGTCCTGCCAGGAAGCGGCCGGATGGATCGACGGTGAGGGTTCGTCCATCAGGTCCAGATCGTCGCGCGGCTCGGCGAAGCGTTCCTGCCGGGCCTGGTCGACCGCGACGTTGTGGATGACACGGAGGAGGTAGGGCAGGAACTCGCCGCGGGGACCACCGCCGTTTCGCAGGGTGGCGAGCAGACGTCCGAACGACTCGGAGACGATGTCGTCCCGCTGCGCGCCGCCGATCGACCAGCGGGCGGCCGCGCGCCGAGCCCTACCCGCGTATCGCCGGTAGAGGACCGCGAACGCCTCCGTGTCGCCCTCGTTCGCGGCGCGTACGAGTTCGGCGTCGTCGCGTTCGTCGAGGTCACGAGAAGCCGCGATGGCCGGCGGTAGACCCTCGGCCGGTTCGGGCATCGGTGCACTCCCTTCGGCCAGTGGCGTCAACGGTTTCGGTTGTCACAGGCATCCCAACGACCTGTGTGTGGGGACAGGAATCGCCGGTGCGAGGGAGTACGAAGATCCAGACGGGATTCAGCCTTGTCGACGTTGACGTCAGCCGTCCGGCTGGCAATCGTGTAACAGGTTCACTAAGAGCAGGTCGTGTGTGGATTCCGAAGACGCCACGCCGTGCCAATCCGCCGCGCGGCGCCGCTCATGTGTTAAAGGGTTCCGACTCGCGCGCGGCGAGCCGCCGAGGATCTTGACAGATTATCTATCGCTAGGTGTCAATGTAGCTTCTTGGTGTATCCGGTCGGTGGACATTTCCGTCGAGACGGTGTTGTTTTCCGGTGCGACCTCGTCGATTCGGCTAACGTCCCGGAGGTGAGGGAAGCCAACGTGCCGCAAGTGAGGGAAGGAGGTGGGCACACGACCAAACAACGACCCTCCTGACGACATCAGGTGTTCTCGCGTGCTGGCGGGGCGGGCCGGGCCAACCGGCTCGCCCCGTTTCGTTGTGGTGACTGGGCGACGAGGGTTGATTCACGACCGCCGTCATCTTCGCCGCCGTGGCCGCGTGGAGGGTGTGAACGATGTACGTCTCGACGGTCAGGGGATAGAGATGCGTGGAGCGTGTATGGGAAGCGCGCCGTGCTGAACACGGTGTTCCAGCATTCGGCGACGGCCTCCTACCTCGTGGGTCTGGCCTTTTCGGTCTATCTACTGGCGGTGATAGTCCCCTACCTTCGCCAGCGGCGGGGCGAGAAAGGAGAGCCGGAGCGCTACCACTGGCATTTCTTCGTCCCCTGCGATCAGGACGAAGGCAAGGTGCGCTTCACCATCACCGCGCTCCGCCGTGACTTCCCCGAAGCGCACGTCTGGGTCCTCGACGACGCCGGCGTCACACCCACCGCCACGGTCGTCCACCAGCTCGCACTCCTGGACCCCCGGGTGCACCTGATCCTGCACACACCGTCGCTTCATGGACCCCGCGGCGGGAACGAGCCGTTCAACTCCCTGTACCAGGCCCTGGACCGGTGGCTGCCATCCGATGTGGACCGTCACCTGGTGGTCGTCGCGGTGGTCCATCCGGGAGTGCGGCTGCGGGAGGACTGCCTGGCGATGGTCTCCGGGCGCCGGTACCTCGGCGATCCGCGGGTCACGGTGGTGCAGATCGGCGAGCGTATCGTCAACCGCGGCGACCGCAACCCGCTGGCGGCGCGCCGAGCCACGACCGGCCGGCTCCACCAGGCGTGGGCGCGTCTCCTCGTCCGCCTGCAGGACGTCCAGTCCCAGGGACCGACGCTCGCCGCGCGACTGGCCGTGCCGCGTGGCGGGGCCGTCGGTTTCAACGGCAACGGCCAGTTCGTTCGCGTGTCCGGATTGGACGCTCTGGGCGGCGGCGCGCGGCGGCCGTGGCGGATCCCCGGCCACGACTACGACCTCGCGGTCCATCTGCTCATCCGCGGGCATCGCACCGTCTACGCACACGACACGTGGGGTGAGCGCGCCGGCCCGCCGACGCTCGGTCCGCTCCTGGCCAGGCAGATCCGGCACGCGCGTAACAGCCTTCGCCGGGCGCGGTACCTGCCGTCACTGTGGCGAAATCCGGCACTGCGCCCGCCGGAGACGGCGTCGACCGCCCTGATCCTCGTCCGGCCGTGGCTCGGTGCGGTCGCGTCGCTCGTGTACGGGCTTCCGGTGCTGGCTCTGCTCGCCGCGGTCGCGCTGCGCCCGCGGGAGGCGATAGGCGAGGTGCCAGCCGCGATCTGGTTCTTCTGGTCCGCGATCGTGCTGCTCGGCCTGCTCCAGTTTGCCGTCTGGGGCCCGCTGTACGTCCTGAAGGTCGAACCGGGGTCGCACCCGTTGCAGGCTGCGGGGTGGGGCCTGGCCTACGTCGGCTACCTGTTCCTGTCCTGCCTGGCCACCTGGCTGGCGATCGCCCTGGTCCTGTCCGGCGTGGACCGCGGATACCGGCGCCCGGCCCAGATCCACCGGACCGCCGGCGGCCACGACGGCGGGCCGGACCGCGCCACGCTCCACAGTGGAGAGGGCGCGACGGTGAGCCGCCGGTGAGGGCGGCGCCAGCTTTTCGTGGTTTGCCGTCATCTTCGCCCTGAGTGGGCGTGCGGGAAGCGTGAGTGAACGTTCCGTGGTCGGTGACGCCGCCGCGAGAGCCGTCGAGTAATTGCCTCCTGCCGCCTCCACACTTATGCCGCTGTGGGTGTGGACAACGGCGGTAATCGACGGCGTGGCGATCGCGGTCCTGGCCGTGGAACCGGCGCCGCTCGCGGGAATCCTTGAGCAGCTTCCCGCGAGCGGCGCCCCTTTCTTATTTGCGTTCTTCCGGTGTCATATCCCTTCTCCGTGGGCGAGAGCAGTGCGGGAGCTTCCGTTCCTGGTGCATTTGCCGGGATAGGTCGGCTGGCGGGCCTGACGACTGGCGGAAGTGACCGTTCTGGGGACAACCGTCACGCAGAAGGGGGAAGCGGTGTCCAAATGGGACGGCCCACCTCGCGATCGAAGGTCGATCGTGAAAAAGGTGGGCGCAGCAGTTCTAGCGATATTCGGAACCGGGGCCTTGATAGGACAGGCGCCGGCGAAGGCAGCACCGGGAGACGGGACAGTCAACGTCACCGTGGTCCGCGACGCCGACTTCGACGGCACCTATGACACCGGGCTGGAACTAGGTGTCGAGGGCATCACCGTGACGCTCCGGGACGACGCCGGAAACTCCCGGACCGCTACCACCAACGCCCAGGGGGTGGCCAGCTTCCCACCGGCCGACGCGCCACTGGCCGGTGGCAAGTACCGGGCGGAAGCGACGATCCCGGACTCGATGTCGTATCTCCAGCCGACGATCGCTGGCGGCCCGGCACCGGCGCTCTCGTCGCTGGTGTCGTTCGTCGACGTGACCGGCGGCAAGACCGCCAGTGTGGTCATGGGCGTGGCCAACCCGGCCGACTACTCCCCGCCCGACCCCACGCTGATCACGCCACGTCACCTGGGCGGCTGGCGGACCGGGGGCAATCCCGGGGACGCCGCGGTGGTCACCTACCCGTGGTCCCGGCGTGGTTCGGTCGACGCCTTCCCGTCGCCGCGTCCGGCCACCCTCGCGACCTACGGCGACGTGGGTACGACGTACGGCATCGCCGTGCAGCGGTCGACCCAGCGCGTGTTCGCGGGTGCGCTCGCCAAGCGGCACACGGCGTACGGCCCGAACGGTCCCGGCGCCATCTACGTCGGCACGCCCGGTGCTGGCGGCGGATACACGTGGTCGCTGTTCGCAAACCTGCCCAACGCGGGAGCCACCGCGCATGGAGCCAACTACGCCCAGGACCCGGGCTTCTTCAACCCGCCGGGTAAGGAGTCGCTGGGCGACCTGGAGATGTCCGAGGACGACTCGACGCTCTACGCGGTCAACGTGGCCAGCAAGCAACTGGTCAGCATTCCCGTTGGCGCCGCTGGTGCGGTGACGTCCGTGCCGATCCCCGACCCGGGCTGTACCGTCGCGACGGACTGGCGACCGTTTGGCCTTGGAGTGCGCGACGGCGTGGTCTACGTAGGCGGCGTCTGCTCCGCGGAGAGCTCGCAGCTTCGCGCCGACATGCGGGCGGTCGTCTACGCCTACCAGAACGGCTCGTTCGGCACGCCGGTCGTCGACCACCGGCTGGACTTCCCGCGTGGCTCGTCGGGACCCGCTCTGGGCCCCGGCACTTGGAACCCCTGGCTCAGCACCTGGGACACCTCCAAGATCATCGGCCCCGCGGCGGCCGGCGGTACCGTCATGTACCCGCAGCCGATCCTGTCCGACATCGCATTCGACCGCGATGGCGACATGATCCTCGGCTTCCGGGACCGGTTTGCCGACCAGGTGGGCCTCCAGTCGCTCTCCAACCCGGACACCCCAGGAGTCGTCTACAGCACGTTCTCCAACGGTGACATCAACCGGGTGTGCCTGGAGGACGGCGCTTACGTCTGGGAAGGCGAGGGCGGCTGCGCGGACAACTACCAGGGTGGCCCCTACGGCGGCCCGGAGCTGCCCGGGACGAGGGAGTACTACCCGGGCGAGGTCTACACGTTCGACGGCGCCGGTGGGCACGAGGAGATGGCCCAGGGTGCGCTCTGGCTCGCTCCGCGGTTCACCGACGTGGCGACCACCGCCCTGGACCCGGTGATCGATTCCATCTCGGGTGGTGTGCTGTACCTGCACAACGATGACGGCCGGTCGAACACCGACCAGACCCGCGGGTACGTCATCTACCGGGACGACCCGACCAACCCGGCCGCGTTCGGCAAGGCGAACGGCCTTGGCGACCTCGAGGCGCTCGTCACGCCTGGGCCGGCGCAGATCGGTAACCAGGTCTGGTACGACGCCGACCGGGACGGCATCCAGGACCCGTCCGAGCCGGCGCTACCGGGGGTCGTCTGCACGCTGCGGGCGCCCAACGGCAGCACCACCAGCACCACGACGAACGCCATGGGCGAGTACTACTTCATGGTGCAGCCGGGCTTGCAGTACACCGTCACGTGTGACCCGTCGGGGGCGACGAACCTCCCCGCCGGCGTCACCGCGACGGACCTGGAGGTCACCAAGAAGGACGGCGGAGCCGACAACATCGACTCCGACGCGGACGACAACGGGACCGTCGTCGTGACGGCGCCCGCGGCGGGGACCGCCAACCACACGTACGACATCGGTTTCATGACGCCGCCTCGGCCGGGCATCGCCCTGGACAAGACGCGTGACGAGCCGGTCGACGTCAACCAGAACGGGATCACCGACGTCGGTGACACCGTTGTCTACCACTACAAGGTGACCAACACCGGCAACGTGCCGCTCACCGACGTGAACGTCACGGACGACAAGGTCACCGGCATCACGTGCGAGAAGACGACGCTGGCTCCGGCCGAGTCGACGAACTGCACGAGCCCGCCCTACACCTTCACGCAGGCCGACGCCGACGCCGGCGAGGTGGTCAACACCGCCATCGCGCACGGTACGCCGCCCGACGGCCCGCCAATCGACACACCACCGGACGAGGAGCGGGTCCCGCTCGAGAAGAAGCCGGCGATCACGCTGGTCAAGACCCACGACACGCCGGTCGACGTCAACGACAACGACATCACCGACGCCGGTGACACGGTTGTCTACAACTACGAGGTCAAGAACACCGGCAACGTGACGCTCACCAACGTGAACGTGACAGACGACAAGGCCACGGGTATCACCTGCGCGGCGACCACGCTGGCGCCGGGCGCGTCCACCACGTGCAAGAGCGCGCCGTACACGTTCACCGAGGCGGACGCCGAGGCTGGCCAGGTGAAGAACACCGCGGTCGCGCACGGCACCCCGCCCGGCGACGAGCCGCCGATCGACTCGCCTCCGGACGACGACATCGTGCCGCTCCAGGAGCTGGTGTCGGTCGGTGACTTCGTCTGGTTCGACACCGACGGTGACGGCCAGCAGGACCAGGGCGAGCCCGGGCTCGGCAACGTGACGGTCACGTTGCGGGACGAGGCCGGCAACCCGGTCGGGGAGCCGAAGAACACCACGCCGGACGGCAAGTACCTCTTCGAGGACCTGCTGCCCGACACCAAGTACCGGATCTGCTTCGACCCGAAGGCGGCCACCGGCCTGCCGGAGGGTGTGACGCCCGCGGATCTGGAGCCGACGGCGATCAACGTCGACGGCGACGGCACCGACTCGGACATCAACGCCGAGCAGTGCGTCGACATCACGACCCCGGCGACGGGTGAGAACCTCACCTTCGACGCCGGCTACAAGGAGAAGCCCGAGCCGACGGTGGTCTCCATCGGCGACAAGGTCTGGTACGACGCGGACCGCGACGGCGTCCAAGACCAGGGCGAGCCGGGGATCCAGGGTGTGAAGGTCACGCTGCAGAACCCGGACGGCACGCTGGCGAAGCCGCCCGCGACCACCGACAGCAACGGCCACTACGCGTTCAACGACCTGCCGGCGAACACGGAGTTCAAGCTCTGCTTCGACAAGTCGTCCGCGTCCAACCTGCCGGCCGGGCTGCAGCCCGGTCACCTGGTGCCGACCGCCCAGAACGCCGACAACGACGACGCGGCCGACTCGGACATCGATCCGACGTCGCAGTGCGTCGTGGTGACGACCCCGGCCACGGGGAACGACCCGACGTTCGACGCCGGCTACATGGCTCCCGAGCCGTCGCCGACCGTCAACATCGGTGACTACGTCTGGGTGGACACGAACAAGAACGGCATTCAGGACCCGGGCGAGCCGCCGCTGCAGGGCGTGACGGTCACGCTGAAGTACGAGGACGGTACGACGAAGACCGTCACCACCGACGACCGGGGCATCTACCGGTTCGAAGGGGTCAAGCCGGAGACGCCGGTGCAGGTCTGCTTCGATCCCTCGACGGTGACCAACCCACCGGCCGGGGTCAAGCTCGCCGACCTGAAGCCGACCGGAGTGAACTCCGACGGCGATGACACCCGGGACTCGGATATCGATCAGGGTGGCTGCGTTGCGCTGACCACGCCGGCGCCGGGTCAGGACGATCTGACGGTCGACGCGGGCTACGTCACGCCGACGCTGGTGACGATCGGTGACCAGACCTGGCTCGACCAGGACGGTGACGGGGTCCAGGACCCGAACGAGCCGGCGCTGCAGGGCGTGACGGTCACGCTCAAGGACGCGGACGGCAAGACGGTCGGGGAGACCTCGACCGACGAGAACGGCAACTACGTTTTCGAGAACCTGCCGGCCGACACCACGTTCGAGGTCTGCTTCGACGCGTCCAACGCGGCGAACCTGCCTGAGGGCGTGACGGCCGACATGCTCCAGCCGACCCGCAGCAACGTCGGGGACAACACCAAGGACTCCGACATCATGGCGAACGGCTGCGTCGAGGTCACCACGCCGGAGTCCGGCGAGGACCCGACCATCGACGCCGGTTTCGACACCAAGCCGGCTCCGCACGCGGAGCTCAAGCTGGACAAGCAGAAGGGTGAGCCGGAGGACGTCAACGGCAACGGCCGGACCGACGCCGGAGACCGGGTCTCCTACACGTACCTGGTGACCAACACCGGCGACGTGGAGCTGTCCGAGATCGAGGTGGCCGACGACAAGATCGGTCCGGTGACCTGCCCCGCCACGGCGCTGGCACCGGGCGAGTCGGTTACCTGCGAGGCTGGTCCGTACACCATCACGCCGGAGGACGCCGCCGCGGGCGAGGTGAAGAACACCGCGGTCGCGACCGGTACCACGCCGGACGGGGAGCCGGTCGAGTCCAATGAGGACACCGAGACGGTGCCTGTCGAGAAGCCGGTGAGCATCGGCGACAAGGCATGGATCGACGAGGACGGGGACGGTATCCAGGACCCGAACGAGCCGCCGCTCCAGGGTGTCACGGTCACGATCAAGAACCCGGACGGCACGGTGGTGGACACCAGCACCACCGACAGCAAGGGCGAGTACAAGTTCGACAACCTGCTGCCGAACACCGGGTACGAGGTCTGCTTCGACGCGTCGAAGGCGACCGGGCTGCCGGAGGGCGTTACCGCCGCTGCGCTGAACCCGACTCGCTTGAACGCGGACGGTGACGACGCCAAGGACTCGGACATCGACGAGAACGGCTGTGTCACGGTGACCACGCCCAGCCAGGGCGCGAACAACACGGTCGACGGCGGTTACGTGCTCCTCAACCCGGCGATCGACCTGGTGAAGAAGGCCGACAAGGTCGAGGATGTCAACGGCAACGGCAGGAAGGACGCCGGCGACAAGATCACCTACTCGTACGAGGTGACCAACATGGGCAACGTCCCGCTGACCGAGGTCAAGGTCACCGACAACAAGATCCCGACCGTCACGTGCGACAAGACCGCGCTGGCGCCGGGGGAGAAGGTGATCTGCACGGGCGGTCCGTACACCGTCACGGCCGAGGACGTGAAGGCCGGCAAGGTGCACAACACCGCGACCGCGACCGGCGTCGACCCCAACGGCGAAGAGGTGCCATCCGAGCCGTCTGAGGTCGAGGTCCCGCTCGATCCCGCGAAGCCGCTGCTGGTACTGGACAAGAAGAAGGACGAGGTGGAGGACGTCAACGGCAACGGTCTGACCGATGCCGGCGACAAGGTCACCTACTCCTACGAGCTGTCCAACACCGGCGACGTCAAGGTGACCGATATCCAGGTGACCGACGACAAGATCGCCAACGTCAGCTGCCCGAAGGCGGAGCTGGCGCCGGGCGAGAAGGTGACCTGCACCGGTGGTCCGTACACGATCACCGAGGCGGACGCCACGGCGGGCAAGGTGGTCAACACCGCGGTCGCGAAGGGCAAGGGTCCCGAGGGTGAGCCCGTCGAGTCCGAGCCCGACACCGAGGAGGTCCCGGTCGACAAGACCGTGACCATCGGGGACAAGGTCTGGCTGGACAACAACAAGAACGGCGTCCAGGACGACGGTGAGCCGCCGCTGAAGGACGTGACGGTGACCCTGAAGGACAAGGACGGCAACGTGGTCCAGACCACGAAGACCGACCCCGAGGGCAAGTACGAGTTCACGGTGAAGCCCGAAACCGAGTACGAGGTCTGCTTCGACGCTTCGACGGCCACCGGCCTGCCGGACGGTGTGACCGCCGCTGACCTGAAGCCGACCGGCAAGGACGCGGGCGAGGACGACGCCAAGGACTCGGACGCCGACGCCAACGGTTGCGTGAAGATCACCTCACCGGCCGAGGACGGAGACGACACCATCGACGCCGGCTTCGCCACTCCGCCGCGGGCGCACCTGACCGTGGACAAGAAGGCCGACAAGGTGGACGACACCAACCACAACGGCCGCACCGACGCCGGCGACAAGGTCACGTACACCTACGTGGTCAAGAACGACGGCGACGTCAAGGTGACCGACATCAAGGTGACCGACAACAAGATCGCCAACGTCAGCTGCCCGAAGACGGAGCTGGCACCGGGCGAGAGCATGACCTGCACCGGTGGTCCGTACACGATCACCGCGGCGGACGCCAACGCCGGTGAGGTCATGAACACCGCGGTTGCCACCGGCAAGGACCCGGACGGCAAGCCGGTCAAGTCGGACGAGGACAAGGAGCGGGTGCCGGTCCACAAGCCGGTCCAGGTCGTTGTCGTCAAGCCGAAGCCGGAGCCCGTGTCGCCGCCGAGCGGCAAGCTGCCGGTCACCGGAGCGAGCGCGCTGACCGTCGGCGCCGGCGGCATCCTGCTGCTGGTCGGTGGCGGTGTGATGATGCTGATCGCCCGCCGGCGCCGCACGTCGGTCGAGGAGGGATAGCCGGAAGGTAGCTCACGAAGGTGTGTCCCCGTCGCTTCCAGCGGCGGGGACATCACCTTGCCCGGTGCGGGCCGGTCAGCCCAGCAGGGCGGAGCCGATCCAGTCGCCCTCGGCCACGCCCGGCGGGATCCAGAACAGGGCCGAACCGCGCGTCTCGGTGAAGTGCCGGAGTCCGTCCACTGCGGACAGTCGACGTTGGACGCGGACGAACAGCTCCGGATCGCGCATGAAGGCGAGAAAGAGCAGGCCGACCTCACCGGCGCCGTCGACGTACGTGTACCCGCGGCGGAGCATCTCGGCGCCGCCGTCGAAGCGGGGATGGGCGGCCCGGACGTGGGCGGTCGCGGGAATGACGTAGGCGCCGTCGTCCGTTCGGGCGAACAGGTCCACCTCGTCCGTCTCGACGCGCGCCCCCAGCGGCGCCCCGCTCTCCCGGGAGCGGCCGATCACCGCCTCCTGGTCCGGCAGCGGCAACGCGGTGAATTTCGGGACGTCCATGCGGATCTGCCGGACGACCAGGAACGTGCTCCCGTCGGGACGCCAGACGTGCCGGTCCAGATCGGTGGGATTGGCCGTACCGTCCTTGAAGCCGAACAGGTTGCGGGGCGTACCCACCTGACGGGTCGGCCGCAGTCCCAGCCGCTGCCAGCGGGGCAGGAGCACGCCGTCGGCGAGGCGGTTCAGCACGGCGGCCGCGCCGGCGAGCTGCATGGGGTCGTCGGCACAGAGCTGTACGCCCACGTCCGCCCCGGTGCGGTTGGGATCGAGCCGGTCGCCGGGAAACGCGGGCAGATCCACCATGCCCGGTGCCGGAGCGAGCCCGAGCGCCTTGAACAGGCCGCCACTGAAGCCGACCGTGATGGTGAGTCGTGCCGGCGACGTGCCGGCCAGCGCCGGTTCGGAGCTGCGGCCGGAGGTCATCGCGGACGCGGCGGTGGTCCAGTCGCCGAGCGCCCGGACGAGCTGGTCGCGGACCACCCCGGGGGCCAGGGCGTAGCCGACGACCAGGGCGTGAGTCTGCGGCGGAGTGTCGACGCCGGCCTGCCGTCCACCGTGGAACGGAATGGTCGGAGCGGACCCGGTGTCGTGGGGTCCCTTGCCGCGCCGGCAACTCGCGGTGGCCCCGATGGCCAGTCCCGCGGCGCCACCCATCAGCCCTCGTACGACGCCACGGCGGGACGCGGTCGCGTCATGCCCAATGTGTCCAGGCGAGTGCACTATGTGGTGATTCATGCGGCGAAGATAGCTGAGGACGGCGACGTGCGGCACGTAAACCCCGGGTACCAGGTTGCACTGTGGACACTGCTCACCGTCGGCTTCCTCGGCGGGTGCCTGCACGTCGACGACGGCGGCGTACGGCGCCCGAGCGGATCCGGCCCGGTCACGATCCGGGTGCCGGCGGATGCGCCGACGATCCAGGAGGCTGTCGACGCCGCGCGTGTCGGCGACCTCGTCCTCATCGACAAGGGCGTCTACACCGAGTCCGTCAAGGTGTACCGGCCGGGAATCACCGTGCGCGGCGCCGACCGCAACGGGGTCGTGATCGACGGGCAGTTCCGGCGGGGCAACGGCATCACCGTCACCGCTTCCCGTACCGCCGTGGAGAACCTGACCGTCCGCAACCATCTCTTCAACGGCGTGCTCTTCACCGGCGTCACCGACGATGCCCTGCACGGGGCCGGAGCCGGCGGCCGCGACTACAGCAAGCTGGACACGTCGAAGTTTCCGCCGCTGATCGGGTTCAGGGCCACCCACGTGACCGCGTACAACAACGCGCTCTACGGGATCTACGCCTTCGACGCACGCGTCGGCGTCATCAAGGAGAACTACGCGTCCGGGCACGCCGACTCCGGCGTCTACGTCGGACAGTGCAAGCCCTGCGACGTGCGGGTCGAGGCGAACGTGACCGAGCGGAACGCGGTCGGCATGGAGTTCACCAACGCCTCGGTGGGCATTTCCGTTGTCGGCAACCGCATCACCCACAACCGTGTCGGGCTCACGATCGCGACGGACATGCTCGAGTCGTACGCGCCGCAGGCGCAGATCCTGGTCGCTGGCAACGCGATCGTCGACAACGCCGAGGCGAGTACGCCGGCCCAGGCGGAAGGAGGCTTCGGGATCGGCGTCGGCATCAGCGGCGGGAGCGGCAACGAAGTCACCCGCAATCTCATCAGCGGGCATCCGGGCGCCGGCATCGTCGTGGCGGACGCGCTGGACTTTCCCGCGCGCGACAACCGGATCGACGGCAACCGGCAGGTGCGCAACCGCGAGGAGGTCGTCACCACGTCCGCGGCCGCCATGGGGTCCGCCGCCGTCCAGAGTGGAGCCGCCGCACCGCCGGGCATGTCGTTCCGGGACGTGCCGGCGCCCGCCGAGCAGCCCGGGATGCCGGACCCGGCCGCCCTACCCGTCGCGCCCGCCGGCGATCCGCCCGGCGCGGTCGACGTCGCTTCGGTGCCGGTCCCCGCGAACTCCGAAGAGGTGCCCGCCGTGCTGGAGAGCAGGTGACCGCCCGGGGCGTCGCGGCGGTACTGACCGCGCTGCTGTTTCTCGCCGGCGGATGCGCCGAGCCGCCGGCCGAACCCACCGCGCGGATCGTGAGCTCGGACGAGGCCGAGCGGCTGGCGGCCGTGCTCTTCCTGAACCACGACGCGGGAGGCGCACACCTGACCGCGGTCGTGCCCGTGCCGGGCCTGGGGGTCAGCCAGATCGAGGCCATCGTGGACTGGCGCGACCACCTCGGTGACGGCGAGCTCGTCACCCTGGCCCCGGACGGCCGAGCCATCGAACGCCAGCGGGTGGTGTGGGGACTGCGGAGTTTCGCCACGGTGGGCCAGAAGGGCGACTGGCAGGTCGACCCGTTGCAGCCCGACCGCAACCCACTGCACCTGGCGTTGGCGACCAGCCTGCGGCTCGCCAGCGACCGGCCGGAAAACCCGCAGCTGCTGATCAACAACGATGCGTCCTGGCTCCGCGCGGACACGCTCAGCGGCACGGCGGTCGACGTCTTCAGCGGGCCCCGGGTCGGGGACGGCGAAGCGCGGGCACAAGGTGCCCAACAGATCCATTACTGGCTCGACCACGAAGGCCGGCTGCGCCGCCTGGAAATCCGCAATGGCAAGCCACCCATCACATTGGACCTGTCCCGGCTCGGCCGGCAGCGGGTCGATGCGGAGCCGGCGTTGCGGGAGCGGCTCGCGGCCAGCGGCGCCAGCCCTTCCCCGGGGACGCGATGAGCGGCCGAGCCGGCGCCGCCCTGCGGATCGCGACCCGGACGTTGGGCGAGCTCATGACCACGCTCGGCCTGGTGACGATGCTCTTCGCCGGGTACGCCGTGTGGGGCCAGACCGGGGCGATCGACGCGCGGCAGGGACAGCTGGACCAGCAGCTCGACGAGCGCTGGGGCGCGTCCGGCGATGCCCCAACCGTCGGCCCGGCCACTCCCGCGCCGTCCGGAGGCGGGTCGAAGGCGCCGGGCAACCGGTCCGGCTCCGGCGATCAGGGCGGCCCTCCGGGGGAGGCGGTCGCGCGGCTGCACATTCCCAAGCTCGGCAAGCGGTGGGTGGTGGTGGAAGGCGTGCGGTCGCGGGACATCCGGTACGCGCCGGGGCACTACCCGGGTACCGCCCTGCCGGGGGAGGTGGGCAACTTCTCCGTGGCCGGACACCGTACCCCAGCCATCTTCTGGCGGCTCGACGAGGTCCGGTCGAGCGACGTGATCGTCGTCGAGACGAGGACGAGCTGGTACGTCTACCGGGTCACCGGCCTGAGTGTGGTCAAGCCGGACGCGGTGGAGGTCATCGCTCCGGCGCCCGGAAGTCGCGGCGGCGCACCGACGGCCAAGCTGCTCACCCTGACCACGTGCCATCCAAAGTGGAGCAACGGTCACCGGCTCGTGGTGCGCGCCGAGCTCGTCCGGGCTCAGGAACGCGTGGCGGGCAGTCCAGCCGAGTTGAGGAGCTAGGCGATGTACGCGTGGCTGTGGCGCCACCTTCCGTTCCGGCGGCTGGGGCGGCTGGTCGCGGTGGCGGTCCTGGGTGGGATCGTCGCCGTCCTGCTCTGGCGGGTGGTCTTTCCGTTCCTCGAGCCGATCCTGCTGCCCTTCGACGACGTGCAGGTGGACTCGGTCGCCGATCAGTCCTCGAACGCGGAGAAGCCGACCAGGTCGGCCTCCCCGACCTGATCGCGCACCAGCTGCTGGGGGACGCCGTCTTCGAGCAGGTGCCGTATGTAGGAGAGCCGGAGCGTGTGCGGGTCGAAGCCGGTGCCGAGGCCGGCGGCGGCACAGTAGCCCGCCATCAGCTGGCTCAGGTCCTTTGTGGAGAGCCGCCCGTCGCGGGCGGCCGGCCACATCGTCGCGCCGCTCGGCCCGCCGATCAGCGGACGCACCACGCTCAGGTACCGCTCCACCTCGGTGACCGCCCACGGAAACAGGCTCAGCACGACGCGGGTCGTGGTCTGGGCGGGCCCCGCGGGACCCCGCCGCACCCGAAGCGCGCCGAACGCCCCGAGCTCGGGCGCGTGCAGGTTTGGGAGCCAGTCGGCGACGTCGAGGAGGACCGCCTCGCGCCGGCGCAGCCCCCACGCGTACATGACCTTGAGGACCATCCCGTCCCGGAACGCGGCGAGCACGGCTTTGCGCCCGTACGGCAGGGCCGCGCGGACCTGGTCGTCGGCGTACCGCAGGAGTATCTGGACCTCCTCGCGGCGCAGGACCCGGCAGCTCGCCCTGCCAACGACCCGATCGGTTTCGCCGGTCTCCACGACGCGCGTCGGGCGCCGCCCGAACCGCGGCCAGCACACGTCTGCCGTACTCCGCCACAATCTCACGCCCCGTACTCCACAAAAGGGATGAATCGTGACGCAGTATGCCTGGATGGTCGCGGCTGCCCGCGGTTTGAGCGTGCTCGGATCCGCGTCCCCAGGGGACGTCATAGCCCGAGGCGACGGTGCGTGATCAGTCGGGGAGGACTTCGGATAGGGGGAGCCATGTTTCGACTCGCAGCCGGAGCCGTCACGTGCCGGCGCACGCTTGTCTGCACCTTCACCGCGTTCGTGATCGGTATCGGTGCCGTTCCGCCGAGCGGGGCGTACGCGGCCCCCTCGACGCCGCCGGCGCCGGAAGCCGCTCCCTCCGCGCCGGCGGAGTCCGCGGAACCGACCACCAGCCAGAGTGCCGCCCAGCCCGCGTCGCCCGCGGCCGCACCCTCCGAACCGTCCACGCCGCCCGCCGCCGAGCCGCCACCGTCCCCGCCTCCGGCGGCCGAGCCGGCACCGTCCGCGGCACCGTCGGCCGGCCCGACCGCGCCGAGTGGTACCGAGCCGCCGCCCGCGCCCGGAGACACCGGCACGCCGGCGCCGCCGTCGCCGTCGGGCTCGCCTGACCCCACAGCTTCCGCCAGTCCCGGTACTCCGGACGGCACGGCCGGCCCTTCGCCGTCCGCCAGCCCGGTCCCGACGGCAACGCCCTCCGGCGCGCCGGAGGCGCCGGCCAAGGAGGCGAAACCAAAACCCAACCCGGCGAAACCACAAGCCCCCCGACCGCCGAACGACGACGAGAACCCCTACCCGGACCCACCCGTCGACGAACCGACCGACGCGGAAAGCCGCACGCTCGCCGCCTTCCAGGACGCGCTGCGGCTCGCCCGCGATCTGGAAGCCACGGTGGCGAAGGACAAGAAGCGGGTGGACGAGCTGACCGCCAAGCTGGACGAGGATCGGAAACGACTCGCCGCCATGGCTGTCGAAACGCAGGTGCGCCGGGAACTCGTGGCACGGGAAGCCCGGCAGCTCTACATCGGAGCCACTACGTCCCTCTCCGCCCGCCCCACCGATCCGACCGCGATCAGCGCGGACGCCGTGGCTCAGCTGGCCACGCAGGAACGGGCAGCGGAGAGCCTCGCGCAGGCGGTGGCGGCGAAGGAACGCGACCTCGACGCAGCGAAAAAGCAACTCGACGCCGACACGGAAAAGCTCAAAGAGGCGAAGGCGAGCGTCGCGGCCCTGAAGCAGCGGGTCGACTCGGACGTGCGCGAGACGATCCTCAGTGCCCAAGAGGCGGCGGACGACGTCGCGCGTCTCGGTGACGGACGGCTCGGGATGCCCGTCGAAGGAAGGAGAACCAGTCCCTTCGGCAACCGGTTCGACCCCTTCTATCACCGATGGCAGCTGCACGCGGGCGTGGACATCGCGGCGCCGATGGGCAAACCCATCCGGGCGGCGGCCGACGGCGTCGTCACCCAGAGCGGCTGGAACGGCGGCTACGGCAACTACACGTGCATCAACCACGGTCAGTACGACGGAAAGCGCCTGTCCACCTGCTACGCGCACCAGTCGAAGATCCTGGTGTCCACCGGGCAGAAGGTCAAGGCCGGCCAGGTGATCGGATTGATCGGATCCACCGGGGCGTCGACCGGGCCTCACCTGCACTTCGAGGTCAGGATCGGCGGGCGGCCGGTCGATCCGACGCCGTGGCTCTAGCGGTACGACCGGGCCGAGGTCATTTTTCAGCGGGGGCTGGCATGGATGGTGTGTGCGGCGACGAACTGCGGTCGTCGCTGGCGGAGTTCGCGAGCGACGTGTTCTCTTCACTGAGACGAGCCACGTGGCGGGAGCGGAGCGAGTACTACCTTCGTTGTCTCGTGCTCGGCGACAAGCGGAAGCGGCGGCTGCGGGCGGCCCGGGCGCCGAGCGAGCTGCACGAGCAGTCACTCAACCACTTCGTCAGTGTGAGCCCTTGGGATCCCACGCCGGTGCGGCGGCGGCTCTCCGAGCGGTTCCTGGAAAGCGTCAGTCCGGACGCCTGGGTGCTCGGACAGACGACATTGCACAAGCACGGAGGGACGCTGGCCGGCGTAGCCCGGCAGGACACCGGCGTCTCGAACCGCATGGCCAACTGCCAGATCGGCGTCGGCGTCCACCTCACGTCGGAGGACGCCTCCTGCCCGGCCAACTGGCGGCTGTTCCTGCCGGAGAGCTGGGACCCCGCCCTGGCCGACCCACGCTCCGGCGTCGTGGAGCTGCGGGCCAGGACCGGGATCCCGGAGGGGGTCGGGCACCGGCGAAAGTGGCAGCTCGCCGTCGACATGCTCGACGAGATGGCCGCTTGGGGACTGCGGCCGCCCGTCGTCGTCCCCGACCGTCCGCTCGGCGGCGGGCTGGAGCTCGCGAAAACGTTGGAGAGCCGCGGGTTTCCCTACGTCGTGGAGATCGAGCCCGCGGTAACCGCGTGCCCCGAGGCGTGGGCGGGGGAGCGCCTCGCCGTGCGGGACATCGTGACGCGGGGCGAGCAGATCGCGCCACAGGTGCTCGGCTGGCGGCAGCCGGTGAGGGGCCAGGACGGCGAGCTGCGGATCGCGCAGACCCGCTTCATCTTCGTACGCGTCCGCGATCCGAGGACCGGCGAGCACGATGGCGGGTTTACGGCCGGGGCGCGCTGGTTGGTCGTCGAGTGGCCGTCGGGAAGGCCGGAGCCCACCTGCTACTGGCTCAGCGATCTCCCGTACACCACGCCGCTGAGCCAGCTCGCGCGGCTGACGAAGCTCCAGTGGCGGGTCGAACACGACCGGCGGTTCCTCGCGGACGACCTCGGCCTCGGGCGCTACAAAGGACGGACGTGGGCGGGCTGGCACCACCACGTCACGCTCGTGTCGGCCGCACACGCGTTTCGCACTCTCCAGCAACTGGACCGGAGCCGCCGGCTCGGCCAGGACCTCGGCAACCGGCGCCTCTCGCTCGCCGAGACGCGCGCCTGACCGACCACCACCGTCACCGACCGATCGCTTGAAAGCACCGTGGAATCAACAGACTCTCGAGGTACCGTCGCGGACACGCGATTCCTGACCGTGACGGAGCTGGCGACCGCCATGCGCGTGTCGGCAATGACCGTCCACCGTCTCATCCGTTCGGGCGACCTGCCCGCGGTGCGCTTCGGCAAGTCGTACCGCATACCCGAGGTCGCGCTCCGCGAGTACCTCTGGGGCAGCGCTGCCGAACCGCTCCGGCGCGCGGGCCCGGGCGGGCGGTGCTGTGACCGGTGCGGCGAGGCGCTGGAGGGGGAGCGATGACGGTTCTGACCCCCCGCCGGCGTGCCGGCGCGGTGGTGAATCACCGGCTGAGGTGCCGGGCCAACAGGTCCTGGATCGCCTCGACGATGCGGCTGGTGGCGTGCTCGCCGTACGGGCAAGGCAGGTCCGTCAGATCGGGCCGGGCGTGAACCATCTCTCGTACGCCGTCGCCGATGCCCGGTCCGGGGGCGGCGAGCCGGGCGAAGTGGACGAGTGACTCCGGGCGCTCGGTCGCTGCCCCGACGACGACCAGCGGCCGCTTCAGCACCGTGACTTCCTCTTGGATGGTGCCGGAGTCGGAGACCAGCACCGCGGCGTGGCTGGCCAGCGAGAGAAACTCGCCGTACGGGAGCGGGGGTAGCTGGATGACCGGATGGAGCGCGTCGTGCAGGCCGGTGGCGGCGAGCGCCTCCCGGGTGCGGGGGTGCACGGAGAGCAGCACCGGGAGGGTCCCGGCGGCGATGTCGGCCAGCTCCCGCACGATCGCGCGGAGACTTTCCCGATCCTCGGTGTTTCGCGGCCGGTGGATGGTCGCCAGTACGTAGTCCTCGGGCTTGGCTCCGTGCGCCCGGAGGACGGTCGCGCGCTGGGCGGGTGAGGGGAGATGCCGCCGCACGGCGTCCACCACCGTGCTCCCCGTCAGCCGAACCCGGTCGGCGCCGATCGACTCGGCGCGGAGATTGACGACGTTTCCCGGCGTCGGCGCGCAGAGCAGGTCGGCCAGGTGGTCGACGAGCACCCGGTTGTGTTCCTCCGGCACGTCGCGGTCGTAGCTGCGCAGCCCCGCCTCGACATGCACGAGCGGTATCCGGCGCGCGTTCGCGGCCAAAGCTCCGGCGACTGCGGCGTTCGTGCCACCGTGTACGACGACCGCGCTTGGACGCCGGCGGGTGAAGTACTCGTCGAGGGCGGTGAGCGCCAGTCCGATCTGCTCGGCGCGGGGTCGGCCACCCACCATCGCCAGCCCCGCCACGCGCCGGAGGCCCAGCTCGGCGAGAAGGCCGGACGACAGCTCGCCGTCGAAGTCCTGTCCGGTGTGGAGGATTCTCGCGCGGTCGCCGAGTGCTTTCGCGAGTGGGGCCTGCTTGATCATCTCGGACCGGGTACCAAGCACGATTGCGATCGCGCCCATGTGTCAACCTCCTGACGAGTTGGACCCGATGAAGCCGCGTGCCTTCGTCCGGTTACTCGACGGGACGCTCCCATCATGACGACGCGTGGAGCGCGCCTTAGCACACCGGGTGACGACCCGTCCGGTGATCGAAAGAAATCCGGGATTGTGGCATCACAGTTGCGTTTCGCTCCCCGTGGAGTCGGTCGGTGGAACGCCCGAGCGTCTCGCGCGGCACCCCGGGCCGGCCACCGAGCACCTCGCCGGCTACGGAAGGAAACGAAGCACCGGCCGTGCCGCGGACGGAACGAGCTGATGATCGACAGGAAGGACATGATCTTCGGGACCAACATGTCGGCCGTGTTGTTCCCGAGTGGTCCGGAACGGGCAGAGGTCCATCGGCCGTGCGTCCACCCCGAACTCCCGCGATCGATAAGCGCCACGCTCCTGATCGCCGCTGAAGTGGGCTTTTGTCCGCCGCGGCGCCCTCCCTGGAATTCCCCGAAAGTGCAAGTGAAAAAAGTCCACCAACCCCGGCGTCATGAATCGCCGGGGACAGACGTGTACGGAAACGACAGGGGTAGTGCGTTGGCGCAGCGACGTCGATAGAGCAATGGGAGGCGGCTTTGGGCACACTGAACTGAGACTGCCGTGACGGAGTGCTCACATTTGGGTGTCCGCATAGCCAAGTAGGTCGCGTTGCCGCGACATGCGTAATACGCCGTGCCGTTTGTCGGTCGGCGCTCACCTGAGCGTCGACGATTCTTTGCTTGCCCGGCACAGGGCGGCTCGCTGACGCGCCTCACCAAATGGCCGGAAACCGGCTGGCCAATGCGTGCGGCGTGCGATCCGGCCTGCTCTCACTCCGCGAAGTAGGAATATGTAAGAACATACGCGCCACGCCTATTTTAACGGCGTTACGGGCGTCATTCGTATACCCCAAAAGTAGTACACGTTCTTCGAACGGCTGTCGTCCCGTAGGGGCGACGGCGCGATCTCTGGCATGCCTAATAGCCATCAGTCTACGTCGTGAAGGACCAGGTAATGAATGACGGTGGGTTGAGCTACGGTGAAGACGGTTCGGACCGCCCCGACGACCAGGAGCTCGTGCTCGCGGTGCGACAGGGGGAAGTCGACGGATTCGCCGTCCTTTACCGGAAGTACTTCAGCCACGCTCACCGTGCGGCCGCGAGATGGGCGGACAATCTGGCCGAACGCGAGGACATCGTCTCCGAGGCGTTCGGTCGCCTCCTGGCGAAGATCCAGGAGGGAGGAGGGCCGCGGGGCGACTTTCTGCCGTACCTCATCCGCGTCGTGCGGAACGTCGCGATCGACCGCGTCCGCCGCGAGCGGTACGTCGACGTCTACGACGACCTGGAGCACATCGAGGCGAGCCGGCCGGTGGCGCCGCCGGACCCGGTGATCGCGGCCTGGCAGCGAAACGCGCTCGCCCGGGCGCTGGCGTCCCTGCCCGCGCGGTGGCAGAGCGTGCTGTGGCAGGTCGAGGTCGAAGGGCAGACGCCGGCCAAGGTGGCACCCGCGCTGGGTCTCTCGGCGAACGCCGTGGCCGCCCTCGCCTACCGCGCGCGTGAAGGTCTGCGGCAGGCGTACCTCCAGATGCACGTACAGCACACCGACGTGCCGGCGTGCGACAAGACGACACAGCGGCTCGGCGCGTGGGTCCGAGGTGGACTCTCCGACCGCGGCTCGGCCGAGGTCCTCAAGCACCTGCGATACTGCGCCGACTGCCAGCAGCGCGCCGACACGGTGCTGGAACTGAACGGCGAACTGACCGGAGCCAAGCGCGAGCCCGTGGCGCGGACGTATCGTGACGCGTTCCCGGACGCGCACGCCGAACAGCCGCGATCGCTCACGGCGGCCGGCCGCCGGGCCGGGTGAGGAAGAGGACGTGTGGCTACCGGCCGCTACGCGGGGAACGGCTCGGTCGGCCGCTCGGGGTACCGGAGCCGGGTGCCGCGGCAGTACCGCAGGAGCCCGTCAGGCGGCATCGCACCGATGGCGAAGCGCAGGTCGGTGCTGATCGCGTTGGCCGTGCGCAGGAGCAGGAGCCTGGGGTCGGGTGGCGTCGTCGGGCTGAACATGACCGGCACACCGGGCTGGACGTAGACCGAGTCTCCCTGCCGCAGCTTGGTGACGTACACGCCGTCGCCGGCCCGCCAGCAGAACCGCACCGACGATTCGCCGACCACGTAGGCGTACTGATGCTGGTGTGTCGTCAGCCATCCGCCGTCGCCGTCGAACAGGGAGAGCGGCCGAACCTCGATGGCGGTCGTGTGCGGATGCAGCGGATCGCCCGCCAGCGGTCGGATGAAGTACGCCGGGCGGTCGCCGTCCGGATATGACCAACCGGTGGCGTCCCGCGCCCGGAGCACCCGAACCCCGTTGCGGGTGTACGCCATCAGCGGCAGCAGGTCCCGGACGTTCAGGCTCAAGGCCGCCGCGATCGACGCGAGCTCGGCGGGAGACGGATCGGATTCACCGGTGATGATGGAGGTGAAGCGGGCCGCGGGAACGCTCGTCCGCCGGCCCATCTCGACCGCCGGTATGGCCCACGCGTCCAGGAACGACCGGAGCAGCGCCGCGTACGAGTCGCTCCCGGGCATCATCGCGAAACCGCGAGCCCGGTCGTAGCCCAGCGTGGACAGTTCGTGGCGGGCTCTTCCGTGGAGGCCCCCGGAGTAGGTCAGGGTCACCACGTACGTGGGCTCGCCGCCCTTGCGCGCGGCGAACGAGTGCTGGAGGAAAGGGAGGCTGAACAGCGAATCGCCGGTCTCCAGAGCGAGGCACATGGACTCCCCGGCCCAGCGGTAGTAGAAATTCGCCGGCCCGAAGAAATAGGCGATCTGGTACAGCAGATGGCCATTGTTCCAATGGACGCTCGGGTTGGTCGGATCGTCGTCGTCCACCACGCGCAGCAGGCGCAGGTGCTGTGGTGTGCACGATGTGGCATCCGGGGCGGCGAGCTCGCTGTACCCGTAGTACGGAGCTCCGCCGCGCGCGATTACCTTCGCCGCGTTTTCCCTGGTCGCGGCCCGCTGGAGCCGTATGCCGCCGAGGTCGGGGTGCGACATCTGATCCTCCTTGATCGCGGGGTGAACGAGACCACATGCTCGCAGCCGGGCTGCCGCTCTGTCCCGGAGAGTGAATGAACTTCCACGTTTCTGCGCCGCCGTCCCGGCAATACCCATCGGCTTTGTGACGCTCGTGCCCGCAGTGACAACCGCTCCGCGGACGGCCGGCGGACCGCGAGACGGAGAACCAACGGCAGATCGCCGGCGGGTTCGCCGGCGATCCGTGGTCCGTTCGGGTTTGGTGTATCTCCGGTCAGGCAGCCGCCGTACGGGCCAGCAACTCGTTCACCGCCTCGACGATCCGTGCGGTGGCGTGTTCGCCGTACGGGCAGCGCGCGTTGGCCAGATCCGGGGCGGAGGCGATCGTCCGCCGTACCGCGTCGCCCAGAGCGGGACCGGGCGTCACCAGGGCGGCGAAGTGCCGGAGCGACTCCGGGCGCTCGGTCGACCGCCGCACGACGACAAGGGGGCGCTTCAGGACGGTGACCTCCTCCTGCACGCCGCCGGAGTCGGACACGATCACCGCGGCGTGCCGGGCCAGCGCCAGAAACTCGCCGTACGGCAACGGCGGCAGCTGGCTCACCGGCTCCAGCGACTCCAGCAGTCCGTTGGCGACGAGCGCCGCCCGCGTGCGGGGGTGGATGGAGAGCAGGACCGGCAGGCTGTTTGACGCGATGTCGGAGAGTTCGGTGACGATGGTGCGCAGCGCCGCCGGATCGTCCGTGTTCTCCGGCCGGTGGAGGGTGGCGAGCACGTACGCGTCGGGCTTGACCGAGTGCGCACCGAGAATCTCGTCGCGGCGACCGGCGGACGGCAGGTGTTGCCAGACCGCCTCCACGATGGTGTTTCCGGTGAGCCGGATCCGCTGGCTGGCGATTCCCTCGGCGCGAAGGTTGGCGATGTTGCCCGCCGTGGGCGCGCAGAGGAGGTCGGAGATGTGGTCGATGAGGATGCGGTTGTGCTCCTCCGGCATGGCGCGGTCGTTGCTGCGCAGCCCCGCTTCGACGTGTACGAGCGGGATTCCGCGCGCGTTCGCCGCCAGCGCGCCGGCCAGCGCGGCATTCGTGTCGCCCTGGACCATCACCATCGCCGGCCGGTTCGCGGCGAAGTTCTCGTCGAGCGCGCAGAGCGCGGCGCCGATCTGCACGCCGCGGCTGCGGCCCCCCACCATGCCGAGGGCGGCGACCTCGGTGAGACTGACTTCGGAAAGGATGCTGGACGAGAGCGCGTCGTCGAAGTGCTGGCCGGTGTGCAGTATCCGAGCGCGATCCCCAAGTCTGCCGGCGATAGGCGCAAGCTTGATCATTTCTGGTCTCGTGCCCAGCACAATGGCAATAGTGCCCATGTTTCCCCCATGGCAAGCGACTTAACGGCGCCAGCGCGCTGCGCGCGCCGGTTCCGCCGAGGCAATGCCTGCTTCTCGATGAGGAGCGTTCGCCGTGACGCGCTCCACGGGTTGTCTCTCCTCATTGGATTGAGGCGGAGGAGTTGGCGGAACGGCGTCACGGGCTCGGGGAAGCCCGCGTGTACGGGGGCAGAAGGTCCGTCAACCATCGGGGGAAAGACATGTATGGAAAGCCGATATCCGGCGGTGCGCCTGTACTCGCCGCTACCGGCATCGGGTACGGCGTCAACTGGATGCTGCTCGTCGGCCTCGTCCTGTTGACGCTTGGCGTCCTGCTGATGCGGTCGGGCTGGCGCCTTCAGAAGACTCGTGCGGTCGCGGGCGGTACGGCGCTCGTCGTGGAGCGCGGTGGAGTGAACCGCCGCTCGTGAACCACCTCTTTCTCTTCACGTCGGTGACCGCCTTCGTGATGGGTGGGATGTTCGTCGGCTATCTGGGCGCGCTGCTGGTGCCGTACCTGACGCAGAGGCGTGGCGCTTCGGGCGACCCCGGCAGGTACGAGTGGCACTTCTTCATTCCCTGCCGGGACGAGGAAGCGGTCATCGGCGGCACGATTGCCAATCTGCGGTCGCAGTTTCGGCACGCGCACGTCTGGGTAGCCGACGACGCCTCCACCGATCGCACGGCGGACAAGGTCCAGGCGATCGCCGACACGGACTCCCACGTGCATCTCCGGCGGCGGGTCCTACCCGACGCCCGCACGGGCAAGTCCGACGCGCTCAACGCCCTGTATCGGGACCTGGACGACTGGCTGCCGCCGGAGATCGACCGGACGTCCGCGATCGTGTGTGTCGTCGACGCGGACGGGCGGCTGCGCGGGGACTGCCTCGAAGCCGTCACCGGACCACGGCGGTTCGGAGACGCCCGGGTGGCGGCGGTGCAGGTCGGCGTGCGGATGATGAATCGCACCGACCGCCACCCGCTCGCCGCGCAGCGTCCGAAGGCCGGCCGGCTGAGGAGCGCGTTCGCCCGCCTGCTGGTGCGGATGCAGGATCTCGAGTTTCAAGGACCGATCCTCGCGCTCCAACTGGCCCGACGCCACAGCCGGACCGTGGGGATGGGGGGAAACGGCCAGTTCACCCGGATGTCCGCGCTCGACGCCGTGGCCGGTGACGACCGGCGGCCATGGCACGGCTCCCTGCTGGAGGACTTCGAGCTCGGCGTGCACCTCCTCCTGCGCGGGTACCGCACGGCGTTCGCGCACGACACGTGGGTCGACCAGGAAGGGCTGCCCCGGCTGGACCGACTCATCACGCAGCGCACCCGCTGGTCACAGGGGAACATGCTCTGCATCAAGTACCTGCCGGCCGTCTGGCGCAACCCGGCACTGACCAACCTCGGCGCGATCGAGGTGGCGTACTTCCTCCTTCAGCCCTGGCTCCAGCTCGTCGGCACGTTCGTCTACGCCCTGCCGGTCATCGCGTTCGGCGTCGTGGCCGTCGTACACCCGGATCTGGTTTTCGGCGCGGCTACCGCGGACGCGTGGCTGACCTGGACGGTGCTGATGGCCCTCGGGATCGGTCAGTTCGCGCTCTGGGGCCCGATCTACGTCCTGAAGGTCGAGCGGACGGCCCGCCTGCGGCAGGGAATCGGCTGGGGACTGAGCTATGCCGCATACGTACTGCTCTTCTATGTCACGGCCTGGCGTGCCTTCGTCCGTATCCTGCGCGGCAAGCACGGCTGGTCCAAGACCCGGCGGAACGCGGAGACGGGCGGCGCCACCGTCGCCGTGGAGGCGTAGCCGCGGCCGGCTCCGCGGCCCAAGCCCCACCTCAGTTGCGAGGCTCGCGCCGAAGTGCACGGCAGGTGTGTGGAAGCTGTGCGGTCGCACGCACAGACGGGGCAGCTCCAGAGCTTCCCGCGGGCACACATCCGTCCGCCCGGCGGTGGCGGGCCGGCTTGGTCATCGATGCTCGGCAACCCGGCCTGCCGGGTGCTGCCGGCCGGCGGGTCAGGGCGAGTAGCGCCAGATGAGTAGGAGATACGAGCCGTACCAGGCCGAGGTGAGGGCGAGGCCACCGATGATCAGCGCCGCGTTTCGTGTTCGGATGTTGGCCATGCCCGCGGCCAGCGGCAGCAGCAGGGTGAACGCGGGTAGCAGCAGTCGCGCCTTGGAGTGGAAGTAGCCGGCGGTGCCGATGACGGTGGCCAGCAGCAGCGCCGCGTACACGATCAGCGGCCACGGCCAGCGCTCCGTGGCCAGCAGGGCGAGCAGCACGAGCGCGGTCAGCAGGACGAACGCGCAGGTGTACATGGCGATGTCGGTGCGGCGGGTGAGGTAGTTGACCAGTGCGGTGGCGGTGTACCGGCCGCCGTCGAACCTCGAGCCCCAGCGGTGTGCCTGCACCCAGAAGTACCCGTCCCAACGGTCCATCCGCACGCCCACCCAGGCGAGGTAGCCGACGAACCCGACCGGCGCGAGTAGCGCACACAGCCATGGCCGCCAGCCGTCCTGCCGCCGCAGCACGGCTACTCCCGCCGCCAGCCCCACCGCGGCCACCAGCGCGGACGCCGAGGGGCGGGTCAGGCCGGCGAAGAGGGTGAGTATGCCGGCGCTCACCCATCGCCGGGTCAGCAACGCCCACAGCGCCCACGCCGCGAACGCCGTGAAGAGGCTCTCCGTGTATGCGGACACCTCGATCACCGCGTGCGGCAGGACCGCCCACAACGCGGCCAGCAGGATGCCGGTACGCCGGTCGCGTAGGTGGGTGCCGAGCATGTAGAGGCCCCAGGCCGCGGCCAGCCCCGCGCACCACGAGATGAGCACTCCCGCCGTCCACGTTGGACCCGGAGTCACCGGTCCCAGCACCGCCATCATGGCCGGGAAGAGCGGAAACATCGCGTATGACTTGGGCGCCTGCCGCCCGTATCCGTGGACGGCGATCTGGTCGTACCACCGGGAGTCGTACCTGTTGCCGAGCAGGTGGAGCAGGTCCCAGCCGTGGACCTTGTGCGAGATCAGCGCCAACACCAACAGGCCGACCAGATGCAGCCCGACGAACACCCCCAGGGCCGGCGCCGCGCTCTTGACCGGACCTGGCACCCGCACGACCGTCACCGCTCCCCCAAGAATGACCGCTTCGCCGCCAAAGACGCGCGAACGGGATGCAGCGTTGCACAAATCGTCCGACCGCGATGTCTCGTTCTCGGTGAGCCGGGTTCGGCGCGAGCTACCCGCGGGCCGGCGGTCGCGGTGATGGGAGCACGCCGGCTGTGAGCGGCGCCGCGACCGCGGCGTCCTGCTCGGTGTGCGCGGCACCGCGATATGGCTGGCCACCCGCCACGTGCTATCCGGCATCACGCCCATGGAGCCCGGATCGTCCAACGGGCGCATCGGTCGAACCGTCGGCTGATTGTCCAATGTGGTCTCTGCCCGACCGGCGAAGAATCGAGCCGGCAGTGGCGGCAAACTTCGACCGAACGGCCGAGGTTGTGAAACCACGACCACCTTGCGCTGGCCTGCCGGGATCGCCCGGCCTGTCGTGACCGTCGCCCTCCGCACGAGGTTTGTCAGGTGATCGGGAGGGCGAGGCGCTCGTTGATGGCTTCGACCAGGACCTGCCGGTTGGTGAACACGACCCAGGTCTGGCCGCCCCGGCCGGCGAGGCTTGGTCTGACGGTCAGGGACGCGGAGCAGCCGGACCCGGCGCCGGGGTGTCCGGCGACGTCCTTGGGCAGCACGAGCCCCCAGCCGAGTCCCGCCTGGCCACCGGGGCTGTCGTCCCGCTCGGCCTGCGGCCGCAGTGCCTCGCGGGCGAGCGGGTCGGGCAGCAGCGAGGGCCAGCCGAGGCCGAAGCGGACCAGATCAGCCGCCGTACTCCACAGACCACCCGCGGCCGGCATGGTGAAGACGGATGCCGGTACGGGCTCGAACACCCCCTCGTCCGTGAGGCGGTGACCGATGGCCACGGTGCTGGCCGGAGGGCTGTGCGGAAACCCCGAAGCGCGCATACCGAGGGGCTGGAGCACCATGCGGGTGGCCGCGTCCTCGTAGCGCGCTGCGGTGACGTCGGCGATCAGCTGTCCGAGCAGCGCGTACCCGCCGTGGCCGTAGGTGAACGTGCCGCGTGGGCCGCCGCACGCCGCGACCGGTCCGGTGATCGACACCAGGTCGGGGACACGGTCGGCGAACATCGCCGTGGGGCTGTCGACGCCGCCGGTGTGGGACAGCAGCTCCCGTACGGTGACGGCGTCGTCGGCGAGCCGGATGGTGTGCAGGTACGCGTTCGCGGGCTCGTCCAGCCGTACCCGCCCGTCCGCGACCAGCCGCAGGACGGCGGTCGCGGTGACCAGCTTGGTGATCGAGTACGCCGGGAACCGGTGCTCGGGCAGCAGCACCTCATCGCGGTCGAGGCTGGCCCAACCCCGTGCGGTCGCCCACCCGAAACCGTCACCGGTCCCGCCGGCGACGATGAGTCCGACCAGACCCAGCTCGGCGTACGAATCTCCAGCCACCGCCTGCGCCTCTGGCGGCACGGCGCCGAAGACGTGTGTGGGCGGTGCCGCCACGCGCTGGTCTTCGACCTTCCGCTCCAGCGGATACAACCGCAGCTGGCGAAGCCGGTGCGGCGGCTCGGCCTCGGTAGCGGCCTCGACCCGCAGGTCGGCGATCCGTGCGCGTAGGCGCAGCGGCTCGGCCCGCACGTCGGTGATGCCCTCGCGCAGTTGCCTGGCCACCGTCCTGAACAGGCCGGTCAGCCAGTCCGGCGGCACGAGGGCCAGGTAGCGGTCGTCGAAGTGTTGGCGTAGTTCCTCCTCGCTGGGGGCCGTCCATTCCGGGGCGTCGGCTGTGGCGAAGCGGGACATCACCCATCGCATCTGCGTGAGGGCGTGGCTGGCCGGACCCGCGGCCTCGATGTGTTCCTTGAGTGCGGTCCAGCTCGGCAGCCCGTGCTCACGAGCGATCGCCAGCTGGGCCTGGTGGAGCGTGGTGTATTCCCCGGCGGAGAGGCGGCGTTTGGCCTCGAGCTTGAGAAACCGAAGACTCGGCCGGTCGGGAAACGCACGCGACTGATCGGACAAGGCAGTCCTTCCCTCGTCGCCCGCGGGTCCGCGACATCGGGCAGGAAAGACATGCCGTCGGCTTGCTTGACGAACCGGTGAGCTTGCAGCTCTGCCCGCGGACCCAGAGGCGGCCGGGAAACCACCACGCACGACGGTACCGTGTCGCCGCGGTGCCCGCGAACCCTTTTCTTCGGTCCGCGCCGACCATCCCGCTCGCCGCGGCCGTCCAAGCCCGGCGTGCCTTTACTCTGTCTGCGTTCGGGAGAATCTTCGCTTCGGGTTTTGGGGAGGACTTGCGATGAGGGCGACCCGACTAGGCGGTGCTGCCTGCGCGGCGTTGGTGGCGGGGATCGGCGCACTTGCCCTGCCGGCGGTGCCGGCGGCGGCCGCGTGCACCACTGGCACCGCGCCGCTCACGGTGGAGGAAGAGCGTCTGGAGAGCCAGGCGGTGCCTGGGCAGATCCTGGCCCGGAGCGGGTTCGACGCGCGGGTGACGGCGTTCGCCGCCGCGCTGTGCGCGACGACCAGCTACACCCAGGCTTCGCAGGTGGTCACCACGCACGCCGGGCGGCTGTGGGAGGCGGCGGTCGACCGGGCCCAGGCCGGCCCCGCGGGCGGTGGTCAGCTCGCCGCGGACGACGACCGGCCGCTGTACTGGGCCAGGTTGGGCATGACCCGTGCCCTGCGCCGGTGGGTGCCCACCCATGGGTTGTCGGCCTCGCGCCGGGCGGTGCTGGAGCGGTCGCTCGAGCGTGCCTCGCGCGGCATCACCAGCAGCGCGTTCGACAGCGGCGCTGGGCGGCGGCTGTTCGTCACCGGCTTCGACCCCTTTCTGCTGGACGACGAGATCCGCCGGGGCAACCCGTCCGGGGCCGCCGCGCTGACCCTTGACGGCCAGGTCCTGACGGTGAACGGCGTGCGGATACAGGTGCAGACCGTCGTGTTCCCGGTCCGGTACGCGGACTTCGACCGCGGCATCGCCGAGGAGGCCATCAGGCCGCACATCGCGACGGGCCCGCAGCGGGCTGATGCGATCACAACCGTCAGCCAGGGCCGCAGCGAGTTCGACTTGGAGGTGTTCAACGGACGCCGCCGTTCGGTCGACAGCATCGGCGACAACAACAACGTGCAAGGTGGTGGCACGTTCACCGCGCCCACCGTCTTCCCCGGCGTCGGCCCTGGCCCGGAGTTCCTGCGTACGTCGCTGCCACTGCGGGCCATGCAGGCGGTCGGCGCGAACCCGTTCCCGATCAACATCAACCCGTCGGTGTGGGAGATCCCGGCTGGCGCCACCGACCCGCAGCCGCGGCCGGACGGGCCGACCGCCGGGTCGGTCGCGGTGGAAGGCAGCGGCGGCGGCTACCTGTCGAACGAGGTGGCGTACCGCAACACGCTGCTACTGGCCGGCACCGCCGGCGCACCGGCCGGCGGGCACGTCCACACACCGACGCTCGGCTCGCCAGCCGACCCCGCCGACATCACCGACCCAGGTTTCGAGCAGCAGCGCTCCGCGATCGTCGGTCAGGTCCACGCCATCGTGGCCAGAGCCATCCCGTAGCGAACGCGCGCTGAGCCGCCGCGTCCCTCAACGCCCACCAGAACGCTGTCCGGCCCGGGGCCGCGCCGACGTCGAGCCTGAGGCTAGCTGCGGTGCTTCTGCGGTCTTCCGGTTCGCGGTTCGGTGCGGTGCGAGTACGGCATCGAGCTGGTCGCGCATCCAGTTGGCGAGGGTGCTCTCGCGATGGATCGCCCAGCCGATCATCGCGCCGTGGTAGGTGGTTTCGACGAGCGTCGCGAGCGTCGCGATTTCGGTGCCGGTGCGTAGCTCACCGGCCGCGAGGGCGGCGTCCAGGTTGCGCATGATTCGGGCGCGGACGGTACGCGCTCCACGCAGAGTCTCGGCGTGGAAGTCGGGATCGGCGAGGTCAAGCTGGAGCATCGCGACCGAGTTGGCCAGCTGCTCGGGGGTGGCGACCGGGTCGACGGCGAGCACCAGCCCTTCGATGATGCGGGCGAGCGGCGAGGTGGCCGTCGAGCGGTCCAAGGCGCCGATCCAGAGGTCGATGCCTCGTTTGTCGGCGGCGAGCAGGAGTTCACGCTTGGTCCCGAAGCGCTGGACGAGTGTCGCGGCGGATAGGCCGACCTCCGCGGCGGCCGCGGCGAATGTCACGTTTGCCGGGCCGATGCGCTGGGCGAGGGCGAGCACGGCGTCCAGGACGGCTTCGTCGCTGATCGTTCGTGGGCGTGGCATCAGGCGGGAGCCGGCATCCCGCTGGCCAGGGTCTGCAGACGGGCCTCCAGGTCGACGGCGCCCCAATCCGGTCGGCTGCCGTCGGCGTCCACCAGGTCGTAGGCGCGCATGAGATCCCACGAGCCGAGGCACTGACCGGCGAACCGGTGCCGTTCAGCGTCGGCCGCAAGGGCGGCGATCCCGCGTCCGAGCAGGTGCGGCGTCTCGGAGTGGTCGAAGAACGGGACTCGCTCGGCCGCCTCGCGCCAGGTCTGCTCCGTGACGCCGAAGTAGTCGAGCATCGATTCCGAGCGTAGGTATCCGGGTGTGACGGTCAAGGCCGTGACGCCGTGTGGCCCGAGATCATGGGCGAGCGTTTGGCCCATCCGAGCAACAGCCGTCTTGACGAGGTCGTACGGCATGTTCCCGCGGTACGGCACGTCGTACTTGCCGTCGCCCACCTCGACCACGAGGCCATCGGCGGCGCCCTCGAGCATGAGCGGGATCGCGAAGTGGTTCGTGATCAGGTGCGTTTCGACGCCGTTGCGCAGGACACCGAGTGTCGCGTCGATCGGATGCTCCCACAACGGCTCGTCCCACTGGACGAACGGATCCCCGCCCCAGACGTCGTTGACCAGGATGTCGAGTCGCGCGTGGTCGCTGCGGATGCGTCCCACGAGCGCGCGGACGTCGTCCGCGTCGGTGTGGTCACATCGCACAGCGATACCTTCCCCACCGGCGGCCGTGACGAGTTCGGCCGTGTCCTCGATGGTCTCCGGGCGGTTCATCGGTGAGCGCCCGGCCCGCGTGGAGCGCCCACTGCCATAGACGGTGGCGCCGAGCGCGCCGAGTTCGATAGCGATCGCGCGGCCGCAGCCGCGCGTGGAGCCGGCGACAAGCGCTACCCGGCCCGCGAGAGGGTGGTCATCCGTAGGCATACGACCAACGTAAACGAACGCGCGTTTATAAACAACCCTCCGGCTCGCTGGGACCGCCTGGCGCGGTGGCCACTAACGTTCAACGGGTGACCGGCGGCCCTCCGGCCGCTGGCACCCGACGCCGGCGAAGGTTGGTGGCCACCGCACCAGCTGATACGCACAACGCCGACAACGCGACCCGCATCAAGATCAGATGAACTCAGCGCCTTGCCGCGGCTGCCGTGTGCGGGCCGGCCGCGCTCGATGCCCACGTCGCGCACCGGGACCGTGAGGCCGGCGTCGCGGAGTGTCTTCGCGATCGCGTCGCCGACGCCGCTTACTCCGTCCTCCACGGTCACCGCCCCTGCTCGGCCGGCCGGGCGACCACCTCGACGGCCGGCCCGTCCTGGACCGCGACCGCCTCCCGGAACGCCGCGCGTCGCGTAGACCGCCACCTCCGGTTGCAGCCCACCGATCGCCGGCCCGGTCGCCCGGGTGGCGCTGGCCTCCCCAGCCCAAATACCGGCGTGGCCGCCCGTTGCTCCGCGCGACCAACGCCGGTATTTGCCGGACATTCCGGAGAGGTTTTAGCAGGTGTATCCGATGTATACGGCGTACCGGATGACCCACGTCGAAAGGTAGCCCAGGTGGGTTCTGCCTGGCCCCACACACGGGTAGTAGTCCGTGCCCCAGAAATCCGTCGCCCGGAGAACAACGTGAGTGTTACCGCAGTGGTTATACGTCTCACCGCCGAGCCAGCCACAGGTCTCCGCGGCTACGCTTTCGCTGGTCACCGGTGCCGCAGCCGCGGGCCCGCTCGCCGCCAGCGGCGCCACCACCGCGATGGCGGTCACCACCAACGCGTGCATGAGTACGCGCTTGATTTTCGTCATGTGCCCTGGCCTTCCCTCTCTTCACAGAATGCTTCGGCACCAGAATGTCGAACACCACTTTCATTTCTGTTTCAGCTCGACTTCACATCGGACGCCCTCAAGCAGTTGGTCGCCATCCACAAGGCACCGCACAGGGGTGTGAGGCGTGGGTCGGCTCGCGGGGTGGGGATTGACCTGAACGTGCCGCACGCACCAATCGATGGCAGCTGCCTGATCTAGGCCCCGGCCGCCGCCGCACGCCTGACCGAGACCGGGGTTGCCTGCCGCTACCTGTACGCGTTGGGCCGCGAAGGTGTCCTGCCCGCCGTGTTGGGCACTGCGGGACGGCACACCGGTGCACCCGCCCGTGCGTCCCTGGTGCATAGCCTCATCGCGGTCGTGGTGTTGGTCGGCTACCTCGCGGCCGGGTTCGACGACCCGCTGACCCACCTGCTGTTCTGGGGGACCGTGGCGGGCGGGTTCGGTGTGCTGATCCTGATGACCGCCACCAGCGTCGCGGTGATCGTCTACTTCCACCGGACCCCGTTCACCGGCGAGACCGCCTTGCACCGGCGGGTCGCCCCGACGATCTCCGGGGTGCTGCTGGCCGTCGTCCTGGTTGCCAGCCTGGACCAGTTCCCCATCCTGCTCGACGTCGATCCCGGCTCGCCGGCCCGGTGGGTGATTCCCGGCGGCTACCTGGCCGCCGCTCTGGCCGGGCTGGCGTTGGCGGCTTGGCTGCACCGTACCCGCCCCGACGTGTACGCCCGGGTCGGCAGCGGCGCCGACGCACCCACCACCGCCGCTTCGGTGAACCGCTGATGAAGACCCCCGCTTCGACCGACGACACCTGTGAGGAAACCCCTGCCGTGACCGACACACCCGCCGGCCCGCACGTCCGTATCGCCACCAGCGCGGACACCGACCAGATCACCAAGATCCTGGTCGAGGCGTTCCTGGACACCCCCGACGCCCCGTGGCTGATACCCGACCGGGACGAACGCCGCACCGTCTACCAGCGGCTGTGCCGCGCGCTGGTCGGCTTCACCCTCGCACACGGCTACATCGAAGTCACCGACCCGGTCGACGCGGCCTCGGTCTGGTTCGACTACGCCTACACCCCACCGGACCTGGCCGCCTACGACCAGCTCCGCACCACCGCCTGCGGCCCGTACGCGGACCGGTTCCGGCTCCTCGACGACACCTTCGCCGCCCACCATCCCCGCACACCGCACCACTACCTGGCCTGGCTCGGCGTCCACCCGGACCGGCAGTGCACCGGCCTGGGCAGCGCGTTGCTGCGCCACCGCAACGAGCGACTCGACACGGCGGGCCTGCCCGCCTACCTGGTCGCCACCTCGTCCGGTGCGGTCGACCTGTACGTCCGGCATGGCTACCAACCACGTCGGGGGACCCCGTTTTTCCTTCCCGATAGCGGACCGCCGATGTGGGGGATGGTGCGACGTGCTGTCGCACACGATGAGCGGACATCGCAGATTGGAGGGTCGACGGTGGTCGACGGCGTCGTTCCAGGCTAGTGCTCGAAACCTGTACCGGCGTGCGTGCATGGGTCCTGCTCACTACCCGACTGGAGGCCACGCCGACAACAACCCGTCTTGGCGCTCCACTATGGACTGTCTGCCGGCCGGATTTCCCCCCATCCGGCGGGCGGACAACCGGTCGGGGTCGAAGGGAAGCGCAGTGGCAGCACCCCGAACCACCCGCCTCCCCGGGCCGGGCGTGCCCACGCCGCGTCTGG
>NZ_JAVHUY010000066.1 GCF_031085175.1 Phytohabitans maris | reverse complement strand
GGGCCGGCCGGGTGGTTGTCTGAAGCGGCTCTGGAGTTGCCCTGTTTGTGCGTGCAGGTTGAGAGCTTTCTGGATTGACGACCGGCGGTCGCTGTCGGAGGGGGCCGTTCGGCTGATCGCCGCTGGTAGGGCTGTCGGATGGGGTGCGGCTGCGGGGTTGTGGTGTGGGGGTTAGGTGGTTTCGGTGATCATGGCGGCGGCGGCGGTGCGGTTGGTGGTTTCGTCGATGAGGATGAGGCCGCCGGTGGTGCGGTTGCGGCGGTATGGGTCGGCGAGTAGGGGGATGGTGGTGCGTAGGCGGATGCGGCCGATTTCGTTGAGGCCGAGTTGGGTGGCGGTTTCGTCGCGGTGGAGGGTGTTGACGTCGAGGCGGTACTGGAGGCTGCGGATGATGGCGCGGGCGGTGCGGGTGGTGTGTTTGACGGTGTATTTGCCGCCGACGGTGAGGGGGCGGGTTTCGTCCATCCAGCAGATCATGGCGTCGATGTCTTGGGTGGTGGTGGGGGCGTTGTGGGGGCGGCAGATGAGGTCGCCGCGGGAGATGTCGATTTCGTCTTGGAGGCGGATGGTGACGGACATGGGTGGGTAGGCCTCGGTGACGGGGCCGTCGGCGGTGTCGATGCTGGTGATGCGGCTGGTGAAGCCGGAGGGTAGGACCATGATCTCGTCGCCGGGTTTGAGGACGCCGGAGGCGACCTGGCCGGCGTAGCCGCGGTAGTCGGTGATGGTGGTGGATTGGGGGCGGATGACGTATTGGACGGGGAAGCGGACGTCGACCAGGTTGCGGTCGGAGGCGATGTGGACGTGTTCGAGGTGGTGTAGCAGGGAGGGGCCTTCGTACCAGGGGCTGTGCTCGGAGCGGGTGACGATGTTGTCGCCGTGTAGGGCGGAGATGGGGATGACGGTCAGGTCGGGGGCTTCGAGTTTGGCGGCGAAGGAGGTGAACTCGTCGGCGATGCGTTCGTAGACCTGTTGGGACCAGTCGACCAGGTCCATTTTGTTGACGCACAGCACGAGGTGGGGCACGCGTAGCAGCGAGCACAGGAACGCGTGCCGGCGGGATTGTTCGACCAGGCCTTTACGGGCGTCGACCAGGATCAGGGCCAGGTCGGCGGTGGAGGCGCCGGTGACCATGTTGCGGGTGTACTGGATGTGGCCGGGGGTGTCGGCGATGATGAACTTGCGCCGCGGGGTGGCGAAGTAGCGGTAGGCCACGTCGATGGTGATGCCCTGTTCGCGTTCGGCGCGGAGCCCGTCGGTGAGCAGGGCCAGGTTGGTGTACTCGTCCCCGCGGGCGGCGCTGACCGCCTCGACCGCCTCCAACTGGTCGGTGAACAGCGACTTGGTGTCGTACAGCAGCCGACCGATCAACGTCGACTTGCCGTCATCGACGCTACCGGCGGTCGCGAACCGCAGCAGGTCCATCGTGCGGGTCTCCAGCACGGGCACGCTCATCAGAAGTAGCCTTCCCGCTTACGGTCTTCCATCGCCGCCTCGCTGACCCGGTCGTCGCCGCGGGTCGCGCCGCGTTCGGTGATCCGCGTGGCGGCGACCTCCTCGATCACCGCGGCCACCGTGTCCGCCCGCGAACGGACCGCCGCCGTGCAGGAGGCGTCACCGACCGTGCGGTACCGGACCGTCTCGGTGAACACGATCTCGCCGGGGCGGGCCGCCAAGAACTCGTTGACCGCGTACAACATCCCGGCCCGATCCACCACCTCACGCTCATGCGCGTAGTAGATCTCCGGCAACGCCAACCCCTCGGCGGCGATGTAGTGCCACACGTCCAACTCGGTCCAGTTCGACAACGGGAACACCCGGATCGACTCACCCGGATGGTGCCGACCGTTGTACAACGACCACAACTCCGGCCGCTGGTTCTTCGGATCCCACTGCCCGAAATCATCCCGGAACGAGAACACCCGCTCCTTGGCCCGAGCCTTCTCCTCGTCCCGCCGCGCCCCACCAAACAACGCATCAAACCGGTACTTTTCCACCGCCGCCAGCAACACCGGCGTCTGGATCCGGTTACGCGAACCATCCCCCGACTCCCGCACCAACCCCGCCTCCAGGGCCTCCGGGACGCTGGCCACCACCAACTGCAAGCCCAACCCAGCCACCCGCGCATCCCGGAACGCGATCACCTCCGGAAAATTGTGACCGGTATCCACATGCATCACCGGAAACGGAACCCGCGCCGGCGCGAACGCCTTCTCCGCCAACCGCAGCATCACGATCGAGTCTTTACCACCCGAAAACAACAACACCGGCCGCTCCAACTCAGCGACCACCTCACGCATGATGAAGATGCTCTCGGCCTCGAGTGCCGCCAGGTGCGAGACCCGGTACGTCTGGCTCATCGGACTGTTCCAGACCTTTCCGATCGGTTAAACCAGGATCACTCTACCTGCAGCTGCCGCCGGAGCGCGGCCAGGAGCCGCGGCGCCAGATCCTTGCGGCAAACCAGCAGGTCTGGCAGGCGGGGATCGGGCTGATTGTATTTCAGCGCGGACCCGTCGATCCGGGAAGCGTGCAGTCCGGTGGCCGCTGCCACAGCGACCGGCGCGGCGGAGTCCCACTCGTACTGGCCGCCCGCGTGCACGTACCCGTCGACCTCACCGCTGATGACCGCGGCGATCTTGGCGCCGGCGGACCCCATGGGGACGAGCTCGGCGCGCACCTCCTCGGCGACCGCGGTGAGGAACGCCGGGGGCCGGCTGCGGCTCGCCGCCAGGCGCAGCGGTCCGCCACTGGCCGCGGAGAGGGTCGCCGGCGGGTACGCGGGTGGGTAGTCCGTGCCGAGCACCCGGTGCTGCGCGGGCAGCGCCACCGCGCCGGCGGCGAGCCCTCGCGGTCCGCTGGCCCGCTTGGACCAGAGTGCGACGTGCACCGCCCAGTCGGCCCGCCCCTCCTCGGCGAACTCGCGGGTGCCGTCGAGCGGATCGATGATCCACACGCGCTCGGCATCGAGGCGAGCCGGCGCCTTCGGTCCGTCACCCTCGACCCACGCTTTTCGGGCGTGGTCGTCCTCCTCCGACAGCACCGCGTCCGCCGGGCGCCACCGCGCCAGCTCGGTGCGGATCAGGTCGTGGGAGAGCTTGTCACCGGCCGCCTTCAGCGCCGCCGGGTCGGTGTGCCCACGCTCGGCCCGCACCTCCAGCAGCAGCTCACCGGCGCGCGCGGCGAGCCACCGGGCGAACGCGCCGTCGACCACCGGGGGCGCCATCAGTACGCCCCCGAGGAGCGGGCCACCGCCGAGACGGTGCGGGCCAGGATGATCAGGTCCAGCGACAAGGTCCAGTTCTCCACGTACCGCAGGTCCAACCGGACCGCCTCCTCCCACGGCAGGTCCGATCGCCCGGAAACCTGCCACAACCCGGTCATGCCGGGCTTGACCGCGAGCCGGCGCCGGACGTCGTCCGGGTAGGTCGCCACCTCCTCTGGCAACGGCGGGCGCGGGCCCACCAGCGACATCTGGCCGCGTAGCACGTTGAGCAGCTGCGGCAGCTCGTCGAGCGACAGCCGGCGCAGCCAGCGACCGACGGGGGTCACCCGCGGGTCGTCACGCACCTTGAAGAGCACACCGTCGTGCTCGTTGAGGTGCCGGATCTCCGCCAGCCGTGCCTCCGCGTCGAGGTACATGCTGCGGAACTTGAACATCACGAAGGGCTGCCCATCCCGGCCCACCCGGACCTGACGGAAGAATACCGGCCCGGGTGAGTCATGCCAGATACGGACGGCGAGAGTCAGCAACAGCGGGGAGAGGAACGCGAGCAGCAGCGCCGCACCCACCCGGTCGACGATCTCCTTCACCACCCGGGCGCCACCCTCCAGCCGCGGATGCTCGACGTGCAGCATCGGCAGCCCGTCCACGGGACGGATCGTCGTACGGTCGCCGGCCACGTCGACCAGCGAACTCGCCACGATCAGATCCACCTCGTCCCGCTCCAGCCGCCACGCCAGCCGCCGCAGCGCATGCCCGTCCAACTCCGGGCAGGAAAGCACGATCACCGTGTCCGCGGCCGCCGCGTCCACCGCGTGGGCGACGTCGTCGAACGTGCCGTACACCGGCAGGCCCACGTCACCGTCACCGTCCGCGGGCAGGCACGCACCCACGACCTCCAAACCGTGGTACCGCTCACGGCGCAACTGCCGCGTGATGTGCACGACCGCGAGCTCGTGCCCCACCACGATCACCCGGCGCAGGCACTCACCCCGCGCCCGCGCCCGGTGCAGCCGCTTACGGGCCACGAACCGCACCACCAGCGCGCTCGCCGTCGCCACCGGCAGCGCCACCAGCACGTAGAAGCGGGCGGTCGGCAGGTCGAAGGCGTACGACACGATCGCCGCCGCCGCGATCAGGCTGAGCCCCGAGCGGATCACCCGCTGGTACTCGTCCGTGCCCACGAACAGGAACCGACCCTCGTACGTGCGATGCAGCGCCAGCATGCCGATCAGCAGCACCGGCAGGAGCAGCGACAGCAGCAGGTACACCCGGTTGTACGAGGTCACCGTCTGGCCGAAGCGCACCTCGAACGCCAGCGCACCCGCACCCGACCCGACCAGCAGGTCACCGATCAGGAGACAGCGTACGTACCGCGACTCCCACGCCGCCCGCCGCGAAGGGGCCGCGTGCCGCCCCGGCACCCGCCGCAGCGGCCGGGACGGAGGTCTGGATGGGAACGGCGCCCGGAAGAGTTCCAGCTCGTCGTCGACGTCCCACAGCTGCCGCACCATGCCCCCCGATGATCATCGCGTCTGCCGTTACCAACGCGTTGACCAGTCTGGGCGTCACGCCCCGTTATAGGCGTTCTGCGCGGCTTCCACACCGCGAGTGACAACCGTCTCGACGACATCCGCCGCCCGATCGACGAGGAACTCCAACTCCTTGCGCTCCGCGGCCGAGAAATCGGACAGTACGAAGTCGGCCGGGTCCTGCCGCCCCGGCGGCCGCCCGATGCCAAACCGCACCCGCACATACTCCTTGCTACCCAAAGACTTCGACATCGAACGCAGCCCGTTGTGCCCGCCCTCGCCCCCGCCGATCTTCGCGCGCACCGTCCCGTACCCGAGATCGAGCTCGTCGTGGACGGCGATGATGCTGCCGACCGGGACCTTGTAGAACTGCGACAGCGCCGCCACCGGCCCACCCGACAGGTTCATGTACGTCAACGGCTTCGCCAGCACCAGCCCCGGCCCACCCGGCACCAGGCGCCCCTCCGCGACCTCCGCCACCGCCCGCTTGTGCCGGCCGAACCGCGCACCCATCCGCCCCGCCAGCAGATCGGCCACCATAAAGCCCGCATTGTGCCGGTTGCCCGCGTACTCCCGGCCGGGGTTGCCCAGCCCGACCACGAGCCATCGTCCGTCCATCACGCTGCCCTTACCTACGCGAAAGGGGGCCCGCCCGGGCCCCCTTTCATCGCCTGTCGAATCAGGCCGACGCGGCGGCCTCGGCCGGCTGCTCCTCCGCGGCCTCCTCCTCGGCGGCCTCCGCCTCCGGAGCCTCGGCACCCAGCTCCTCCGCGCTCGGCGCGACGGTAACCAGCGCGACGATCTGCTCGGGATCCGCGGCCAGCTCGGAACCACGCGGCAGCTTGACGTCGGCGGCCGTAACCTGCGAACCCGCCTCCAGGCCCTCGATCGACGCCTCGAGGTGGTCCGGCAGGTGCAGCGCCTCGGCCGTGATCGAAAGCGTGGCGCTCTCGGTCACGACCAGCGTGCCGCGGGCCGCCTCGCCGGTCAGCTGCACCGGAACGTCGACGGTCACCTTTTCACCACGGCGCACGATCAGCAGATCGACGTGCTCGAAGGTGTCCTTCACCGGATCGCGCTGGATCGCCTTCGCCAGGGCCAGCGTCGTGCTGCCGCCCACGATGTCGATAGCGAAGACCTGGTTGATGCCGCCGTGGCGGATCGCGGCGGCGAACTCACGAGCGGGAAGCGCGATGTGCTGCGGCTTCTCGCCATGACCGTAAAGGACGGCGGGCACCTTGCCGGCCCGACGGGTGCGACGGGCACCGCCCTTGCCGAACTCGGTGCGGGGCTCGGCGCTGATCTTTACCTCGGACACGGGAGTACTCCTGATGTTTCGTCTTGCTGCATGAGGTCGGCGGCGGTGCCGGGCGGGGGCGCGCGCGGGGCAAGGCCCGGAGCACCGCGTCGATCACGGTGTGCCGCACGGTGCGCGCTGTCTCAGCAGCAGCCCGCGGGACACCCTCGCCGTGGCAACCGCTCCAGTCTAGCGGAGCCGGTCGCCGTGATCCGCCGGGGTACCGCCCGTTAGCTCAATCCGCCAAACAAGGTCGTAACGGAACCGTCATCGAAGACCTCACGGATCGCCCGCGCCAGCAGCGGCGCGATCGACAGCACCGTGATCTTGTCAAGGCGCTTCTCCGCCGGCAACGGCAACGTATTCGTCACCACGAGCTCACTGATCCGGCTGTTCTTCAACTTCTCCGTCGCCGGATCGGACAGCAGCGCGTGCGTCGACGCCACCACCACATCCGCGGCACCCGAGTCGTACAGGATGTCGGCCGCCCGAGTGATCGTGCCACCCGTATCGATCATGTCGTCGACGATCAGGCAGACCCGCCCCTCCACGTCACCCACCACACGGTTCGCCACCACCTGGTTGGGCTTCATCGGATCGCGCGTCTTGTGGATGAACGCCAGCGGGCAACCACCCAACCGGTCCGTCCACCGCTCAGCCACCCGCACCCGGCCCGAGTCCGGCGCCACCACCGACAACGGACGCCCCGCGTACCGGCGCTCCACATACCCCGCAAGCGTGTCCATCGCGAACAGGTGATCCACCGGCCCGTCGAAGAAACCCTGGATCTGCGCCGTGTGCAGGTCGACCGTCAGGATCCGGTTGGCACCCGCCGTCTTCAACAGATCAGCCACCAGCCGCGCCGAGATCGGCTCACGCCCGCGATGCTTCTTGTCCTGCCGCGAGTACGGGTAGAACGGCAACACCACCGTGATCCGCTTCGCCGAACCCCGCTTCAACGCGTCCACCATGATCAGGGTCTCCATGACCCACTTGTTGACGCCCTGCCCGATCGACTGCACCACGAACGCGTCCGAGCCACGCACGGACTCCCGGTACCGCACGAAGATCTCGCCGTTCGCGAAGTCATACGCGTCGGCGGGGGTCGGGGCCACCCCCAATGCCGCACCGATCTCGTCGGCGAGCTCCGGAAAACCGCGACCAGAGAAGAGCATCAAGCTCTTGCGGTTTTCCGCGACGATGCTGCCCATCGGCAATCCGCTCCCGTGGGTCCGTGTGGATCTGACGAGTCACTCGGTTGCAGTATCTCCCGAGGTCAACCCAGCACGCCCGCCATCGTCCCCGTCGTGCGAAGTCTCACCCCGCGCCACCCGCGCCCGAGCCGCCGCCTCCGCCGAAGCGGTACCCGGACGCTTACGCTCCGTCCACCCCTCGAACGTACGCTGCGCCCCGGCCGACACCGCAAGCGAACCCGGCGGCACATCCTCACGCACAACCGTCCCAGCACCCGTGTACGCCCCGTCACCCACCTCGACCGGAGCCACGTACATCGTGTCGACACCACCCCGCACGTAGCTACCGATCACCGTGCGGTTCTTGTGCGTACCGTCGTAGTTGGCGAACACCGAAGCCGCGCCGATATTGCTCTGCTCGCCGATCGTCGCATCCCCCACGTACGACAGATGCGGCACCTTCGTACCCTCGCCGATCTCCGAGTTCTTCACCTCGACGAACGTGCCCACCTTGGACTTACGCGCCAACCTCGTACCCGGACGCAGATACGCGTACGGCCCCACCGCCACATCCGGACCCACCTCGGCACCCACCACATGCGCGCGGACCACCGAAGCACCCGCACCCACCGCCGAGTCGACCAGCGTCGTATCCGGACCCACCGCCGCCCCCGCCGCGACCGAGGTGGTACCCCGCAACTGGGTGTTTTGGTCGACCACCACGTCACGCTCCAGGACCACCGTCACGTCGACCCACGCCGTCGCCGGATCCAGGAACGTCACACCCGCGCGCATCCACGCCCGGTTGACCCGATCGCGCAACAACGCCCGCAAGCCGGCCAACTCCGCCCGGTCGTTGCAGCCCAGCGTCTCCGTCGCATCCGCCGCCACGTGCACACCCACCGGGCGGCCATCCGTCGCCAGCAGCCCGAAGACGTCTGTCAGGTACTCCTCGCCCTGGTCGTTGTCCGTCGACAACTTGCCCAACGCCGCCCGCAACAACGCCCCGTCGAACGCGTAGATACCCGCGTTGATCTCCCGGATCGCGCGCTGCTCGGCCGTCGCGTCGCGCTCCTCGACGATCCGCTCCAGCCGGCCCGACTCGTCCCGCACGATCCGCCCCAGACCGGTCGGATCGGCCACCTCGGCGGCCAGCACCGTCGCGCCCAGACCGGCCGCCTCGTGCGCCTCGACGAGGTCGCGCACCGTCTCCGGGCGCAGCAGCGGTACGTCGCCGTTGAGCACCACCACCGTGTCACCGACGTCGCCGGCGGCCTCGATCGCGATGCGCACCGCGTGGCCGGTGCCGTGCTGCACCGCCTGGAGCACCGGCTCGGCGGCCGGCGCCACCTCGGCGAGGTGAGCCGTCACCTGGTCGGCGCCATGGCCGACGACGACGAGCGTGCGCTGCGCCTCCAGCCCACCGGCGGCGGCGAGCACATGACCCACGAGGGTGCGGCCGAGCAGCGGGTGCAGCACCTTCGGGAGCGCCGACTTCATCCGCTTGCCCTCACCGGCGGCGAGGACGACGACGGTACGGGACCGGGAGGACGTCACGAGGTAGCTCCCTCAGAGCGGCTGTGGGTTGCGGCCTCATGCTAGTCGCGAAGGCCTTGTCCTCTGCTGGAAGCCCCGATATCGTAAATCGGACATTCATGGAGGGCTCGGGTGTCAGGACTCGAACCTGAACATACGGCACCAAAAACCGCAGTGCTGCCAATTACACCACACCCGACTGTTGCGTCTGCCAGAGTAGCGCTCGCCAGATCGCAACGAGAACCCTACTTGCGCGCGAGGTCCGCGAAGACACCCGCCATCAGGCCCTCGATCCGGACGTAGAGCCGCCGGCTGCGTGGCACCTTGACAACGAGACAGCCGTGGTAGCCGTCACCGGTGTTGTGACGGTTTGTCACTGGCTTGTGTCGCTTGAGCGTCGGGCGCCGCATCTCCCCCACGTCGACGCCGATCCGATCCGCCCACCATCGAGACGCGGCGAGCGCATCCGCGGACTCGTGGATGGACACACGGTAGGTGAGCCGCCGCCGGTCAACGCCGAGCGCCTCCACGAAGCGGATGAAGAGCTCCACCAGTCCGGGATCGCTGTTGGTGAAGTCCAACTGGTGCTGCTGCCGCCAAGGCTTGCTCTTCGCGCCTTCGCTCCAGTACAGGACCGCGCCGGCGAGCACCAGCTCTCGCTCCTTGAGCCGGCCGACCCACTGGGCCGCCTTGTCGCGGATGCCGGTCTCCAGCTCGTCGCGGGCGACCCGGTATCCGCCCCACCTGGCGTCGGTCATGACCTTGGCGTGGGCCTGCCGCCGGGCCCGCTCGGCCTCCGGGTCCTTGTCGAACGGCAGGTGGCGGACCCACAGGTAGGCGGTGGACTTCGAGACGCCCAGTTCGTCGGCGATGGCGTTGACCGACCGGCCTTGGCCGCGCAGCTCGACGGCGCGGGCGCGCAGGTCGTCCTTGGCGTTCGGCCGCCGGGTCCAGTCGGGTGGCGGGATGCCGCGGAGGATCTCCTGGAGCAGCTCCCGGCCGATGCCGAGCCGCTCGCGGATTTGGCGGGTGGAGAGCTCTTCCTCGGTGCGCAGGCGCCGCGCTTCGGCGGCCAGGGGGTGTGTCATGGGCAAGCAGGGTAGAACGCGCGTACGAGATGTGTGGGCCGCCTTTTACAGGGGATTCCCAGGAAGAAAACCGGGGCGGACCTCTGTCAGACTACGGTTCCGTAAGTTACGGTGACGTAGGCGTAGCTTAAGTGCCCCGGCCGCCCAAAAGCCCACACTCAGTTCAGTGAGGTGCCATGACCACCGCCTCCACTCTCGACGACACCTCCGTCAAGAATCCCAAGCCGCTGACCGACGGCACACAGTCCAAGGGCATCCTGATCGGCCTTTGGGCGTTCGTGGTGATCCCGTTCCTCGCGGTCTTCGCCGCCGTGCCGATCGCCTGGGGTGGCTGGCTCTCGTGGACCGATGTCGCGATCTTCCTGGTGATGTACTCGGTGTCCGGCCTCGGCATCACCGTGGGCTTCCACCGCTACTTCACCCACGGGTCGTACAAGGCGAAGCGGTGGTTGCGGGTGACGCTGGCGGTGGCCGGCTCGTTCGCGGTGGAGGGCAACATCACGCAGTGGGTGGCGGATCACCGCCGGCACCACATGTTCTCGGACGTGGAGGGTGACCCGCACTCGCCGTGGCGGTTCGGGCCGGGTTTCTGGGCGCTGACCAAGGGCCTGTGGTTCGCCCACATGGGGTGGCTGTTTCACCGTGAGCTGTCCAACCGTGACCGGTTCGCGCCGGACCTGGTGGCCGACAAGGACATCAACCGGGTCGACCGGCTCTTCCCGCTGCTGGTGACGATCTCGATGCTGGCGCCGGCCGCGGCTGGCGGGTTGGTGACGTGGTCGTGGCAGGGCGCGCTGACCGCGTTCTTCTGGGCCGGGCTGGTGCGGGTCGGCCTGCTGCACCACATCACCTGGTCGATCAACTCGATCTGCCACGTCTACGGCGAGCGGCCGTTCGAGGTGCGCCAGGGTGACCGCGCGGCGAACTTCTGGCCGCTGGCGATCCTGTCGTTCGGTGAGAGCTGGCACAACCTGCATCACGCGGATCCGACGTGTGCCCGTCATGGTGTGTTGCGCGGCCAGGTCGACATCTCGGCGCGGGTCATCTGGTTCTTCGAGAAGCTGGGTGCGGCGTGGGACGTGCGCTGGCCGAGGCCGGAGCGCATCGCAGCGAAGCTGGTAAAACCGACCTCGTGACTGAAAGCCTGAGCGCCAACGGGGCGGCGCCGGCGAAGACCGGTAGCCGGGTGCGGATGTCGGCGGCGCAGCGTCGCGAGCAGTTGATCGCGATCGGCCGTGAGTTGTTCGCCGAGCGCGGGTTTGACGCGACCTCGATCGAGGAGGTCGCGGCCCGCGCGAAGGTTTCCAAACCCGTCGTGTACGAGCATTTCGGCGGCAAGGAGGGCCTGTATGCGGTGGTGGTCGACCGTGAGGTGCGGGCGCTGCTGCACCGGATCACGAACGCGTTGACCGCTGGCCATCCGCGCGAGTTGCTGGAGCAGGCGGCGCTGGCGCTGCTGGACTACATCGAGTCGGAGACGGACGGCTTCCGGGTGCTGGTGCGGGAGTCGCCGTTGATGTCCGCGACGGGCAACTTCAGCAGCGTGCTCAATGACGTGGCGCATCAGGTGGAGCACATCCTGGGCGCCGAGTTCAAGTCGCGTGGGTACGACCCGAAGCTGGCCGAGCTCTATTCGCAGGCGCTGGTGGGGATGGTGGCGTTGACCGGGCGCTGGTGGTTGGAGGTGCGCAAGCCGCGTAAGGACACGGTGGCGGCGCACCTGGTCAACCTGGCCTGGAACGGCCTGTCGCACCTGGAGGCGAAGCCGGTGCTGCTCACTCGCCGCGCGCGCTAGTGGGGGCCGGCTGGGCGTGGTGTCGGTAGCGCTCTTCGGCTTTGACATCTTCGTCGGAGCCGACTTTGTCGTACAGGCCGGCGGTGAGTACCAGTAGTCCGAAGATGAACGACACGATGCTGTTGACCATCGAGAAGTTCAGGATGTTGGCGTCGGTCTGCATCACCGTCATCATGAACAGCCCGACGACGATGAAGACGAGGCCGGCGCCGAGGTTGACGATGTGTTCGACGTTGCCGCCGATGACCGCGCCGGCGAGCAGTACGGCACCGTAGATGATCGACAGGATGGCGAACGCCAGGTTGGTGCGCAGGCCGAGGACCCACGTGTCGCCCCGGTCGAAGAGCGGGTCACCGGCGGTCTGGATCGCGCCGATGATGCCGAAGACCAGGATGTAGAGGCCGATCAGCCCGGAGAGTGTGCGGTAGAGCGGTCGTAGTGGGTGGTTGACCGGGATGTGCGCCATACCTGGATTGTCACCCCGATGCGGCCTCCGCGCAGCCGCAACCGCTACTCAAGGAAGAGCACGCGGCCGCTGCTCAAGGAAGCCGCTACTCCAGGAAGAGGCGGGCTTCGCGGGAGGCCTGGGCCTGCTCTTCGGTGCCGACCTTGCCGTACATGCCGGCCAGCAGCAGCACAAGGCCGAGCACCATCGTGACGATGACGGTGGGCATCGTGGCGTTGAGGTAGTTGGCGTCGGTGCGCAGGACGGCGAGCTCGGCGAGGCTGAGGGCCGCGAGCGCGTACCCGGACCACTTGTGGATGGCCGCGTCGGCGTTGCGGCCGACGGCGACGCCGACGAGGATGATCAGCCCGACGGCGGCCGAGATGACCGAGTGGCCGAGGTTGGTGCCCTGCCAGAGAGCTTCGGCGTCGTTTTGGGCGAAGAACTCGTCGCCGCTGGTCTCGATGACTCCGAGGATGCCGAAGGCGATCAGGTAGAGGCCGGTCAGCCCGCCGAGGGCCCGGTAGGTGGGCCGCAGCGGGTGGTTGACGGGAAAGTGCGCCATGGGCGCTGATTGTGGACCATCGCTTCGGGGAGCTGCCGGGCAGCCCCGCTATCCGTGATCTGGTACCTGGTCGGCGAGGGCGAGCCAGGCTTCTTCGGCCTCGGCGCGTTCGGCTTGTACGGCTTTGAGCTGCGCGTCCAGTTCGGCGATTTTGGCGTAGTCGGTGGCGTGGCGGGCCATCTCGTCGTGGAGGGTGGCTTCGCGCTGTTCGAGCTTGGCGACGGCGCGTTCGAGGCGGGCCAGTTCCTTGCGGGCGGCTCGCACGTCACCCGCGGACGGCCGGTCCCTTTCGGTCCGTTCGGGGGGCGCGGGCGCCTGGGGGGTCGACACCGACGCCAGGTACTCCTCGACGCCGCCGACCATGTGGCGCAGCGTGCCGTCACCCATCAGCGCGTACACGGAGTCGGTGACCCGCTCGACCAGGTAGCGGTCGTGGCTGGCGACGACGAGCGTGCCGGGCCAGGAGTCGAGCAGGTCTTCCAGCGAGGCGAGGGTGTCGGTGTCGAGGTCGTTGGTGGGTTCGTCGAGGAGGAGGACGTTGGGTTCGCCGGCGAGCAGGCGCAGCAGTTGCAGCCGCCGCCGTTCGCCGCCGGAGAGGTCGGCGACGGGTGTCCATACGCGACGGTCGGTGAAGCCGAACACCTCGGCGAGCTGGGCCGCGGAGAGTTCGCGGTCGCCGAGCTTGACCCGTTTGGCGACCTCTTCGACGGCTTCGAGCAGGCGCAGGTGGCCGGGGAGTTCGGCGAGCTCCTGCGAGAGGAACGCGGTGCGGACGGTGGCGCCGACCCGTACGGTGCCGCTGGTCGGCTGGAGCCGCTGGGCGAGCAGCCGCAGCAGTGTGGTCTTGCCGGCTCCGTTGGCGCCCAGGACGGCGATGCGGTCGCCGGGCCCGACCTGCCAGGTGACCCGGTCGAGGATCTCCTTCGGACCGGCGTGGAGGGTGACGCCTTCCAGGTCGTACACCTGCTTGCCGAGGCGTGCGGTGGCGAGCCGGCGCAGGGAGACGGTGTCGCGCGGGGGTGGGACGTCGGCGATGAGCGCGTTGGCGGCGTCGATCCGGAAGCGGGGTTTGGAGGTGCGGGCCGGCGGCCCGCGGCGCAGCCAGGCGATCTCTTTGCGGAGGAGGTTTTGCCGGCGAGCCTCGGTGGCGGCGGCGACCCGCTCGCGTTCGGCGCGGGCGAGGGTCCAGGCCGCGAAGCCGCCTTCGTACGCCCGGACGGTCTGGTCGGCGACCTCCCAGGTGCTGGTGCAGACGGCGTCGAGGAACCACCGGTCGTGGGTGACGACGACGAGCGCGCCGCGGCGGGTGGTGAGGTGGCGGGCCAGCCAGTCGACGCCGGCGACGTCGAGGTGGTTGGTGGGCTCGTCGAGGATGAGCAGGTCGGCGGCGCGGACCAGGAGCGCGGCGAGGGCGACGCGGCGCCGCTCGCCGCCGGACATCGGCCCGACCGGCTGGTCGAGGCCGAGGTGGGGCATGCCGAGACCGTCGAGGATGGCACGGACGCCGGCGTCGCCGGCCCACTCGTGCTCGGCGGCGAACCCTTCGCCGAGCCAGGCGGTGCCGATGACGACGTCGTGGACGGTGGCGCCGGCGGCGAGGTCGAGTGTCTGCGGGAGCCACGCCACCCGCAGGTCGCGGCGGTGGGTGACCCGGCCGGCGTCCGGCTCTTCGATCTTGGTGAGCAGCCGCAGGAGGGTGGACTTGCCGGCGCCGTTGAGGCCGACGACGCCCACTCGGTCGGCGTCGTCGAGCCCGAGGGATACGTCGGTGAGGAGGGGCCCGGCCGCGCCGTACCCCTTGGACACCCGGTCCAGGTTGACGATGTTGGCCATCAGATGACGCGGGCTCCCGGGACCGGTCCGTGGGCGGTACGGGCGGCGCGGCACACCTCGGCGGCGGTCAGGTCTTCGGCGATGCGGGTGGCGTGCGGCCCGTCGGCGGCGAGGAAGACGCAGGTCGGCCCGGATCCGGAGACGAGGCCGGCGAGCGCGCCGGCGGCGTGGCCGGCCTTGAGCACGTCGGCCAGGGCGGGGCGGAGGGAGAGGGCCGCGGGCTGCAGGTCGTTGTCGAGGGCTGCGCCGAGCACGCCCGGGTCGCGCTGCCGGAGGGCGGCGAGCAGCTGGTCGGCGCTGCCGAGCAGCGGGTTGCTGGCGTGGCCGGGCAGCCGCGGTGCCTGGCCGGTGTCGCGGAGCCGGTCGAGCTCGCGGTAGACGTCTGGCGTGGAGAGGCCGCCGTCGGCGATCGCGACCACCCAGTGCCAGGTGTTGGGGCGGGCGAGGACGGGGCTGACCGCTTCGCCGCGGCCGGTGCCGAGGGCGGTGCCGCCGTGCACGAGGAAGGGCACGTCGGAGCCGATGTCGGCGGCGATGTCGGCGAGCTCGTCGCGGGAGAGGCCGAGACCCCAGAGCGCGTCGCAGGCGACGAGCGCGGCGGCGGCGTCGGCGCTGCCACCGGCGAGGCCGGCCGCGAGCGGGATCTGTTTGCGCAGGTGGAGGCGGGCGTGGGCGGGCACCTTGGCGTGGGAGGCGAGGGTGCGGGCCGCGCGGATCACCAGGTTGCTCTCGTCGAGGGCCAGCTCACCGGCGCCCTCGCCCTCCATGGTGAGGGTGAGGGTGTCGCCGCGGCGGGCGCTGATCTCGTCGTACAGGGAGATCGCGTGGTAGACGGTGCTGAGCTCGTGGTAGCCGTCGGGCCGCGCGGGGCCGACGCCGAGGTGCAGGTTTATCTTCGCGGGGACGCGCACCTTTACCGGGCCGGACGCCGCGAGGCGCGGCCGGTCCAGCTCCTCGTCCGGCCGCCAAGCCTCGGTCACGGAGCGATGTCCTGCACTCGCGCTCGCACGTGGTCAGACTACTCGGCGACCCGGCTTGCCACGGGCGCGGCAAGCGCTATGGCGGTGAACTGGTCGACGGTCAGGGCCTCTCCGCGCGCGCCCGGATCGACACCGGCCGCTTCGAGGACCGCTGCCGCGCGGTCGGGGCCGCCCGCCCAGCCGGCCAGGGCGGCGCGGAGGGTCTTGCGCCGCTGGGCGAACGCGGCATCGACGACCGCGAACACCCGCTCACGCGGGGCGGCGGGCGGCTCACGCCGGGTGAAGGCGACCAGGCCGGAGTCGACGTTGGGCACGGGCCAGAAGACGCTCGGCGGTACGCGGCCGGCGGTGCGGGCGCTGGCGTACCAGGCGAGCTTGACCGACGGCACCCCGTACACCTTGGAGCCGGGGCCGGCCACCAGCCGGTCGGCGACCTCCTTTTGCACCATGACCAGCCCGTGGCGGAGTGTGGGCAGCTCGGCGAGGAGGTGCAGGACCACGGGCACGGCCACGTTGTACGGCAGGTTGGCCACCAGCGCGGTCGGTGGCGGGTCGAGCTCGGCGGCGGTGACCCGCAGGGCGTCCGCCTGGTGCACGGTGAGGTTGGCGGGGCGGCCGGCGGTGTCGGCGAGTGCTCTGGCCAGTACCGGATCGATCTCCACGGCGTGCACGTGCCGGGCCGCCGGCAGCAGTCCCAGGGTGAGCGACCCCAGGCCGGGCCCGACCTCGACCACGACGTCGCCGGGGTCGAGGGCGGCGGCCGCCACGATGCGGCGCACGGTGTTGGGGTCGTGCACGAAGTTTTGGCCGAGCCGCTTGGTGGGCGCGACGCCGAGCCGCGCGGCCAGCTCCCGGATCTCGGCCGGGCCGAGCAGGTCGGTCACCACGGCCCGAAGACGCGGTCGCCGGTCGCGGAGATCGCGGCGCAGAGGTCGTCGAGGTCGGCCCCGGTGGCCTCGGCCAGGCCGCGGACGGTCAGCGGGATCAGGTACGAGGCGTTGGGACGCCCCCGGTACGGCATCGGGGTGAGGTACGGCGCGTCGGTCTCGACCAGCATCTGCTTGATCGGGGTGACCCGGGCCGCGTCGCGCAGGGCGACGGCGTTGGCGAAGGTGACGGTGCCGGCGAAGCTCAGCAGGTATCCCCGGCGCACGCACTCGGCGGCGAAGTCGGCGTCGCCGGAGAAGCAGTGCAGCACGACGGTCTGCGGGGCGCCCTCGTCGTCGAGTACGCGCAGGACGTCGGCGTGCGCGTCGCGGTCGTGGATGACGAGGGGTTTGCCGTACCGCTTGGCGATCGCGATGTGCGCCCGGAAGCTCGCCTCCTGCGCGGCCCGCCCCTCGTCGCCGGTGCGGAACGTGTCCATCCCGGTCTCGCCGATGCCGCGAACCCGCTCGTGGCCGGCGAGCTCTTCGATCATGCGCAGGGCCTCGTCGAGGCCGGCGCCGAGGCGGGGTGCCTCGTTGGGGTGCAGCGCCACGGTCGCCACGATCGCGGGGTGCCCGGCGGCCGCGTTCGCGCCCCAGCGGGACGACGCGACGTCGACGCCCACCTGCACGAGCCGGTCGACGCCAGCGGCGGCGGCGAGGGCGACGAGCTCGGCCACCCCGCCCGGCGCGCCCTCTTCGGCGACCGTGATGTCGAGGTGGGTGTGGCTGTCGATCACCGGAACGGCGAGCGGCTCCGGGGGCGGCGGAAACTCCCCTTGACGCTGGCGTCGCGTACTCCTCATCGGGCCCAGCATCCCACGCGCTGTCGTGCCAGGTGTCACAGGTAGGTGTAACCCTGCGTTCACCCGCGGGCACGGGCTGCGCTCTATTGTCAGGCGGGTGACAGTGACCCCCTCGCCGACGCAGCCACACATGGCGGGTGCGGGGCTGCACGTCACGTTCGAGGGTGTGGTCTACGCGGCCGAGGAGCTCGCCCACGGCGCGGCCTACGAGCTGTTCAGCATCGAGCCGGCCGACGGCTTCGAGCGCAACCCGCGGCCCGGGGCGGCGCATCCGTGGCACCGGTTCGTGCACGTCACCGAGGTGACGGCGGTGCAGGGCATGCGGGCCGAGACGCCCGACGTGCTGGAGGCGCCGCTCATGGTGCCGCTCAACCGGGCCCGCGGGTGGCACGACATCCACACGCTCAGCCAGTCCCCGGCGTTCGCGCACGACCCGACGGTCGGCGGCATCCGGCGCACGGCGGCGATCCGGCGCGGCACCCGCATGGTCAAGGTGCTCTCGGCCCGCCAGCTCGCCGGCTACCTGCGCGGCTGGCTGCCGCACGGCTTCTGCTACCGCGAGCACGACATCGCCCACCTGCGCACCCCGGCCGACCTGACGCTGCTGCGCACCGACAGCGAGTCGGCACGCGACGACCCGGACGTGGTCTTCGCGATCCGGTGGCGGGCCATCGATCCGTACGATTTCGAGATCCCCCTCGGCGACAACCATCGTGGCCTGGCCGGGATGCCGTCGCACGACCGGATGGGCGCGCCGGTGCTGGGCACCGGGTTCACGCCGAGCGGGCGGTTCGTGATCCCCGAGTTCGTCACCACCGACCTCGCCGACCTGCCGCTGCCGGCCAATGCCACGCTCTTGGCGTATACGCCGGATGGCACCGAGGTCGTGCTGTACACGTACCAGCCGGAGCAGCGGGGCTGGCTGCGCATGGTCGGCCCGCAGTGGCGCCACCTGCTGCACGGGGTGCCCGACATCGCGCCCGAGCAGGAGTATGTGCCGAGCGACGAGAAGGCGAAATCCACCCGGCTGGTGGGGCGCTACCGCGGCCAGGAGTACGAGGCGGTGGCCGACCCGCCCGGCGAGTTCCGGGTGCTGGCGATGACCCGGGCGGCCCGCTACCCCGTGGAGGCGCTGGCACGCCGCGCGGCGTACGCGAGGTGGCGCGGCGCCGACTGCCTGGTGCTGCGGCAGGAGTCCGGCTGGGCCCGGCTGCGGCTGTGCCGCCCCAACCCCGACAACGTGGCGGCGCTGGGCGCGCAGTGCTACGAGCGGGGGATCTACGAGGCGTGGGCGCCGGCCGCCGAGATCACCGACCACCGCACCGTCAACATCGAGTACGTGCTCGGCTGACGTCCGCGCCGCGCCACCCGGGAGCGGCCGCCGCCAAAGCGCGCTCGCGCGCGAGGGATCACCTGAGGCCGACGGCGCGCAGGATCTCCTCCAGCGGCATCGAACGCACCGCGGCGCGGACCAGGCTGATCGTCCAGGCGGGCAGGTCGCCGCGCTGCTCGATGTCGTCGAGCGCCTTGTTGGCCGCGGCGCGCACGGTGCGCTCGACGGTCGGCGGGTCCCAGTCGACGTTCGCGAAGCCGGGCTGGCCGGCCAGCGCGAGCAGGAAGCGCTCCCGGGAGAGGCCGAGCTCGCAGGCCGCGCCGTGCAGGGCGCCGTACGCGACGCGCTGGACGAGCGCGTCCACGCCGTTGCCCGGGTACGGGTCGGGGGGCGCCGTGCACGGGTCGGTCTCCTGGTAGCGCCCGTAGTCGCGGGCGCCGGCGGCCACCTCGGCGGCGACCAGGGCCGGGCCGGCCAGGACGAGGACGGCAAGGATCGCCGCCGGGGCGGTGGGCCGCTGGCCGTACCCGATGGGGTTTTTGCGGACCGCGAAGGCCGCCAGGATGGTCAGGAGAGCGAGCCCCGCGGCGGCCAGGAAAGCCGGGCGGAACGCCCGGGTGAGCACGGCGCTGAGCCGGTGGTCGACCTCCTCGACCACGGCGGTGGTCGCGGCGCCGCGGTCGGTGGTGTCGACGGCGGCGGCCAGGTCGGGCACGCCGCCGCGCGGCGCCTCGGCGAACGTGTCGCGCACCGAGAGGGCCAGCGACAGCTTCTCCTGCACCGGCATGCGCGCGTCGAGCAGCACGCCGGTGCCGGTGACGACGGCCTGCTGGCCGCCGTCGGTGAGCGAGCCGGCCAGCAGCGGCGCGATGACGACGAGGCCGAGCACCAGGCCGGCGTGCTTGGCCGCCACCACCGAGCCGCCGGAACGCACGAGCGGCGCCGCCGCGGGCACCGCCGCGGCCGAGAGCACCCGCGCGACCACGCCCAGGCCGGCCCCGCAGAGGAAGAGCGCCGCGGCCGCCCAGGGCACGCTCGCCGCCGGCAGGAACGCCAACCCCAGCAGCCCGGCGCAGAACGCGAGCGTGCCGCCCGCCACCCGGACGGCGGGCGCGGCGGTCGCGGTCAGGCGGCCGGCGAGGATCGTGCCGGCCGGCAGCGCCATCATCACGAACGCGGCCGCCAGCGGGTTGAGCCGCCACACCTCGACCAGCAGCAGCACCCCGAGAAAGAGCGCGCCGACCAGGCCGGCGAAGAGCGTGACGTAGCCGGCGGTCGCCCACAGCGGGTTGGCGGCGGGCCCATCCGGCTCGGGCTCCAGCGCCGGCGTGGGCGACAGCGCCAGCACCGCGAGCGCCAGCAGGGCCACCGGCACCTGGGCAATGAAGATCACACGCCAGTCGAAGGCCTCCGTGAGCGCGCCACCGAGCGCCGGTCCGACGGCCAGGCCGGCGGTGGCGGCGCCGCTCCACAGGTGGCGGCCACGCTCGCGGCCGGTGTGGGCGCTGAGCAGCTCGAGCGCGCCGGCGAGCAGCGCGGCCGCGCCGATCCCCTGCACGACCCGCCCGGCGAAGAGGCCGGCCAGCGAGCCGGTGGCGCCGCACCAGGTCGAGCCGGCCGCGAAGAGCGCCAGCCCGGCCATCGTGAGCGGCCGGGTCGGCAGCCACCGGCGGACGGCGAGCAGCGCGACGGCGACGGCGGCCACCGCGACCGCGTAGCCGGTCAGCACCCAGGAGACACCGACGATCGTGGTGTCGAACCGGGCGTAGATGGCGGGCAGGGCCAGCGCGACGATCGAGGCGTCGGCGAACGCCAATGCCACGACACCGGTCAGGGCGGCGGCCGGTGTCTTCACGCCTGACAGTCTCCCGGGTGCGCGCGGCGGCGCGACACCCTGAATTGCCCCTTACTTCCCCGGGTCTAGGCGGGCCAGCTCCTCTTCGACGATCGAGGGGTCGAGCTTGCGGAAGACCGGCTTGGGCGGCGCGAGGGTGCGACCGGCCTCGATCGGCGCCGACTCCCAGCGCGCGCCGGCCGAGTAGTCGCCGGTCAGGATCGGGTACGACGGGCCGCCGTCGAGGTCCTCCACCTGGACGATCGAGGGCATCGGCGCGTGCACGCCGGTGCCGCCGAGCAGCTCGTGCACCTTCTGCGCGCTGTGCGGCAGGAACGGCGTGAGTAGCGTGTTGCAGTCGCTCACCGCCTGCAGCGCCACGTGCAGCACCGTGCCCATCCGCTCCCGGTCGTCCTTCATCTTCCAGGGCGCCTGGTCGGACAGGTACTTGTTGGCCTCGCCGACGACCCGCATCGCCTCGGTGATCGCCTGCTTCTGGCGGTGCTTTTCGATCAGGCCCCCGACGTGGGGGAAGGCCTTTTGGGCGGTCTCCAGCAGCGCGCGGTCCTCGGCGGTCAGCTCGGCGGCGGGCGGGATCGCGCCGAAGTTCTTGGCGGCCATCGAGACCGAACGGTTGACCAGGTTGCCCCAGCCGGCGACCAGCTCGTCGTTGTTGCGCCGCAGGAACTCGGCCCAGGTGAAGTCGGTGTCCTGGCTCTCCGGCCCGGCGACGGCGATGAAGTAGCGCAGGGCGTCCGCGTCGTACCGGTCGAGGAAGTCGCGCACGTAGATGACGACCTGGCGGGACGAGGAGAATTTGCGCCCCTCCATCGTCAGGAATTCGCTGGAGACCACCTCGGTCGGCAGGTTGAGGCGGCCCAGGTCGCCCGGCTCGCCGCCGCGGTCGCCCTCACCCGAGTACCCGAGCAGGAGCGCCGGCCAGATCACCGAGTGGAAGACGATGTTGTCCTTGCCCATGAAGTAGTAGCCGCGCGCCTCCTCGCCCTCGCCGTCCGCGGCCCACCAGCGGCGCCACGCCTCCGGGTCGCCGGAGCGGCGGGCCCACTCGATGGAGGCGGAGAGGTAGCCGATGACCGCGTCGAACCACACGTAGATCCGCTTGTCGGCACGGTCGCGCCACCCCTCCAGCGGGATCGGCACGCCCCACTCCAGGTCGCGGGTGATGGCGCGGGGCTGGAGGTCGTCGAGCAGGTTTTTGGAGAAGCGGAGCACGTTGGGCCGCCACCCCTCGCGGGAGTCCAGCCACTTTCCCAGCGCCTGGGCGAACGCGGGCAGGTCGAGGAAGAAGTGCTCGGTCTCCACGAACTGCGGCGTCTCACCGTTGATCTTCGAGCGGGGGTTGATGAGGTCGATCGGGTCGAGCTGGTTGCCGCAGTTGTCGCACTGGTCGCCGCGCGCGCTGTCGTACCCGCAGATGGGGCAGGTGCCCTCGATGTACCGGTCGGGCAGCGTACGCCCGGTCGACGGCGAGATCGCGCCCATCGTGACCTTGGGGACGATGTAGCCGTTGCGGTGCAGCCCCTCGAACAGCTCCTGCACGACCGCGTAGTGGTTGCCGGTGGTGGTACGGGTGAAGAGGTCGTACGACAGGCCGAGGCCGTGCAGGTCTTCCACGATCACCCGGTTGTAGCGGTCGGCCAGCTCGCGCGGGGTCACACCCTCCTTGTCGGCCTGGACCTGGATCGGGGTGCCGTGCTCGTCGGTGCCGGAGACCATGAGCACGTCGTGGCCGGCCATCCGCATGTATCGGCTGAACACGTCGGAGGGCACCCCGAAGCCGGAGACATGACCGATGTGGCGCGGACCGTTGGCGTACGGCCAGGCGACCGCCGCGAGAACGTGACTCATAGCGCTCAAGCCTAGGGCCTTGTCTGGGGGCCCGGCTCGTCCCGGCCCTTCACGCAGAATCGCCCGACACGCGCGGAGCGCTACGCGTTCGGGGCGGCTTGGCGTTGTCCAATGAAGGTTGTGACCGGATCAGCGCCGCAGCCAGGCGAAACGCAGCCGCCCGAGATGACGGCGGGGAGCAGCCCGTGGGCATCGGACGGCCCGGAGGGCGCATGGTGGCGCGGTGATCCCGCGGCAGCGGCGGCAAGGTTCGCCCCGACGCGCCCGATCGACCCGGTCCCGCCCGCCCCGATCGCCGCCCTCACCCCGCCATCGCCCCCGCCACCGTCTGCTGACGCTCCGCCCCCGCCGCCCAGCACCCCCGACGGGCCTGCTGGCGTCCCGACCCCGCCGCCCAGCGCCCTCGGCGGACCCGCCGAGGTCCCGACCCCGCCGCCCAGCGGGCCCGACGGGCCTGCTGACGTCCCGACCCCGCGGCCCAGCGCCCTCGGTGGACCCGCCGCCCCGCCGCCCACCGGGCCCACCGGGCCCGGTGGGCCTGCTGGCGCTCTGCCCCCCTCTCCGGACAGCCCCGGCACCACCGGCAAGGCGCCCGACGCGCACGGCGGACGCACGGGCGCGGTCGGTGGCGGCGACGCGGTGCCGGAGACGCACGGACCTGAGCCGGCCGGGACGCCGGGCGCTGAGCGGACCGAGACGCGCGCCGGAGCCGGCCCGCACACCCTGCCGGAAACGCTGCCCGAGCCGGCCGTCCTCGACCCGGAGCCGGCCGCCGCCAGACCGTCTACGGCGCCTTCCGCGCCGGCGCCGGACGCGGGCGGATCATCCACCCGCTGGCCAGGCACGGCCGAGCCGGCCAGCCCGGATCCGGCCGTGGCCGCCGCTTCGGCATGGAGCCGGGCCGCCATCTCCGACCCGGGCACGGCCGAGGAGCGACACACCACCACGGCGCGGGGCGCCGCGGAATCGGCCGACGAGCAGCGGGCCGCAGCCGAACCGGCCGACGAGCAGCGGGCGGTGACCGCCGCACCCATCGTCCGGCCAGCCGCGCCCCAGTCGGGAGCGAGCGATGCGGCGAGCCAGCAGCCGGCGGCCGATGCGCCAACCTCGGCCGCAACCATCGCCAGGTCAGGCACGCCTCGGGCGGGTGCGGCCGAGCCAGCCGGCCCGAAGCCGGACCTGGCCAGGTTTGACCGAGTCGCCACCCACCGGACCCCCGACGAGCCGGAGCCGGCACGCGCGGAGCGCTCCGCCGCCAAGGTGGACCCGCCCGCCGGACCGGAGACCGCCGACGAAGACCGGGTGACGACCGGGCCGGACGTCGTGGCCCCGCCCGCGGGATCAGCCGAACCGGAGAAGGGTAAGCCGGCGACGGCCGGGGCCGCCCCCGTGCCAGCCGCAGAGGGCGAGGCCGCCGCGGTCACGCAGCCCATCTCGGTTCGAGAAGGATCGGCGCGAGAAGGAAGGGCCGCCCGGGAAGAGCGAGCGCCGCAGGAGGAGCGAGCCGCCCGGGACGAGCCGGCGCCGCAAGGCCAGCAGGCGCCGCAAGGCCAGCAGGCGCCGCAAGGCCAGCAGGCGCCGCAAGGCCAGCAGGCAGCCCGGGGCGAGCCAGCGCCGCAAGGCCAGCAGGCAGCCCGGGGAGGGCGAGCGCCACAGGACGAGCGAGCCGTTCGAAGCGAGCGAGCGCCGCGCGAAGAGCAAGCGGCCCGGGAAGAGCGGACACCGTGGGAAGAGCGAGCCGCCCGGAGCGAGCGGATGCTGCGGGAAGAGCAAGCCGCCCGGGAAGAGCGAAGCGCGCAGGATGACCGGGCCGCGCGGGAGGTGCGAGAAGCGCGCGAGACGGTGTTGATCAGCGTGCCGGATCGGGCGGCGGCCGCCGAGCCCGAGGAGCGGCCCTTCTGGATGCCCGTCCAGGAGATGCCGCGCGGCTCGCGGCGGCCGCCAGTGCGTGGGCGGCCTGGGCGGCCTCCCAAGTCGCCGCGCCGGCCGGCCGCGGGGTTGCTCGCGTTGCTGGTGTTCGCGCTGCTGGCGACGTTCTTCGCGTGGGTCAGCGCGGAACCGCTCTGGCTCGCGGTCGGGCACGGTGACCAGGGCACCGCCACCGTCACCGAGTGCACGGGAGACGGCGTGTCGCAGCGGTGCCTGGGCGAGTTCATGGCGGCGGACGGTGCCTTCACCGCCGAACGGGTACGGCTGCTCGGCGTCGGTGACCGCGACGGAGCGGGTACCACCGTCGCCGCCAGGATGGTGGGCTCGGACAGCGGCCGGGCCTACGTCGACGTGGCCAGCACCGTCCTCCACCTGCGCTGGGGGCTCGGCATGGGGCTCGTCGTACTCTGCGGCATCGGCATCGTGTGGGCCACCGGCAGCCTGCGGCTGGAGACCCGCCGCGCCCGCCGCCGCGCCACGCTCGCCGGGCTCGCCGGCCCGCTGCTCGTCGCGGCCGCGTTCCTGGCGGCGACCTTCTAGCAGTGATCGAGGGCGGGATGGTGCGCTCGGCCCGCCGAGATGAGCACCAGCGGTACTGGAAGTACGTTATGGCGGTCTCATAAGGTATCTGTGGTACCGCCGGACACGGACGGGCGGCGGGAGCGAGTCAGGCGGGGGCGTGCACGACCTCGTACACCTCGCGCCGCCGCAGGCCGTACTCCTGGGCGACCGCTGTGATGGCGTCGCGCCGGGTCGTACCCGCGGCCTCCAGGCGGGCGACCGCGGCCCGGACCTCGCCCGCGGGCGGTGCGGCCCGATCGGCCGGCGCGGCTCCCCCCACGACCAGGGTGATCTCGCCGCGCGGCGGGGTGGCCGCGGCCCAGGCCGCGAGCTGGCCGAGCGGGCGGCGGAGCACCTCCTCGTACGTCTTGGTCAGCTCGCGGCACACCGCCGCCGGCCGTTCCGGCCCGAACGCCTCGGCCAGGTCGGCCAGGCACGCGGCGACCCGGTGCGGCGCCTCGAAGAAGACCATCGTGCGCGGCTCGGCGGCCAGCTCGCGGAGCCGGCCACGGCGGGCGCCGCCGGAGCGGGGCAGGAAGCCCTCGAAGCAGAACCGGTCGGCGGGCAGCCCGGAGACGGCCAGCGCGGTGGTGACCGCGCTGGGGCCGGGCGCGGCGGTGACCGGTACCCCGGCGTCGAGTGCCGCCCGAACCAGCCGGTAGCCGGGGTCGGAGACGCTCGGCATGCCGCCGTCCGTGATCAGCGCGACCGACGCGCCCTCCCGCAGCGCGTCGACCAGATCCGGAGTACGGCGTTCCTCGTTGCCCTCGAAGTAGGAGACGATCCGGCCGGCGATGTCGATCCCCAGGTCGCGCGCCAGCCGGGTGAGTCTGCGGGTGTCCTCGGCCGCCACCACGTCGGCGGTGGCGAGGGTCTCGCGCAGGCGGGAGGAGGCGTCGGCGACGTTGCCGAGCGGTGCGCCAACCAGCACCAACCTCCCAGTACCGGACGTTTCACCCACAACCAACGGCCTTTCATCGACGTTCATGACACCAACAGATGGGCAGTGCGCGCCAGATCACACTCCGGCAGCCTACGATCGCGGGGTGACCCCGGCGGCGACAGCACAGACAGCCAGCCCCACGGCACCGGAGACCGCGCCCCTGGCGGCGGAGACCACCGGTGCCGTTGCGCGTGGCGACGGCAGGCCCGAGAGCGAGCCGGAGCGTTCCGGCGTCGCCGAGATCGTGCGGCGGCGGCTGCTGCCGTTCGAGGCGCGCCTCGACCCGTACTCGTGGCTCGCCACCGGCGTCATCGTGCTCATCGCGGGCATCCTCCGGATGGTCAACCTCGACCGCCCCAAGGGCCTGATCTTCGACGAGGTCTACTACCCCACCGACGCCTGGGACATGTTGCAGCATGGCGTGGAGTGGGACGACAAGACCAACGGTCCGGCCTACGTCGTGCACCCGCCACTCGGCAAGTGGATGATCGCGATCGGCGAGCAGATCTTCGGGTACAACGAGTGGGGCTGGCGCATCTCCGGCGCGGTCATCGGCACGCTCTCCGTCCTGATCCTGGTGCGGGTCGCCCGCCGCATGTTCCACTCGACGGTACTGGGGTGTGCGGCCGGCCTGCTGATGGCGCTCGACGGGTTCCACCTCGTGCTGTCCCGCATCGCGCTGCTCGACATCTTCCTGATGTTCTTCGTCCTGGCCGCGTTCGGCACGCTGGTGATGGACCGCGACTCGCGGCGCGCCCGCTGGCTGCGCGCGCTGGAGGGCGGGCTCGACCCGACGGTGCCTGGCCGTGCCGGCCGGCTGCCGATCCGGGTGCCGTGGTGGCGCATGGCGACGTTCGCGCTGCTCGGCTGCGGGATCGCGGTCAAGTGGAGCGCGGTGTGGTTCCTGCCGGTGTTCGTGCTGATGATGGTGCTGTGGGAGGTGGGCGCCCGCCGCTCGGCCGGCGTGCCCAAGCCGTGGCGCGACGCGGTCATCGGCGAGGTCGGCTGGGTGCTGCTCGGCGGCGTGCTGATGGTGCTGACCTACCTGGCCACCTGGTCGGGCTGGTTCCTCACCGACGACGGCTACTTCCGGCACTGGCTCGCCGACAACGGCCGGTCGGAGGCGCCGATCTGGGGGGCGCTGCAAAACCTGTGGCACTACCACATGGAGGCGCTCAAGTTCCACAGTGGACTTGACGACAAGCACCAGTACCAGTCGTGGCCCTGGCAGTGGCTGCTGCTCGGCCGCCCGATCGCGTTCTACTGGAGCACCGACGGCGCGTGCGGCGCCTCCAGCTGCGCCTCGCACATCCTGCTGGTCGGCACGCCGCTGCTGTGGTGGTCGTTCATCCCAGCGCTGGCCGCACTGGCCTGGTTCGGCATCGCCCGGCGCGACTGGCGCGCCGGCGCGATCCTGCTGTGCGTGGCGGCCGGCCTGCTCCCGTGGTTCTACTTCGCCATCCAGCACCGCACGATGTTCGCCTTCTACGCGCTGCCGGCCGAGCCGTTCCTCGTGCTCGCCGTCGTCTACGTGCTGGGCGCGATCATGACACCCGCCAGATCGCTGGCCACCAGTGACGGCACGGGCCCCGCCGACTCCGGCGTCGACCGCCGCATGGTGGGCGCGGTGGTCGCCGGGGCGTACGTGCTGCTGGTCGCGATCTGCTTCGCCTACTTCTATCCGATCTACGTCGGCCAGGTCATCCCGTACGAGGACTGGTCCGCCCGCATGTGGCTGGGCAGCCGCTGGATATAGCGCATTTGTCACAGCTGGCCGGCGCGGGCGTCGCCGGCCGGGCTCGTGCGGACCGGGAGCTCGATCGGGCCGTGCGCGCGAAACGTCGGGCGCCAGCGCAACTCCTCCGCCGGCACGGCCAGCTCCAGGTCCGGCAGGCGGCGCAGCAGCGTGCCGATGGCGATCCGCGCCTCCAGGCGGGCCAGCGGCGCGCCCAGGCAGTAGTGGATGCCGTGGCCGAGCGAGACGTGCGGGTTTTCCGGGCGGGCCAGGTCGAGCGTGTCCGGTTCGGTCCAGCGGTCCGGGTCGCGGTTGGCCGCGGCGAGGCCGAGCAGGACCGTCTCGCCCTTGGCGATGGTCACCTCGCCGATCGTCAGGTCTTCGGTCGGAAAGCGGCGGATCGACACCGGGGCCGGCGGGTCGAAGCGCATGAACTCCTCCACCGCGGCCGGCAGGAGCGACTCGTCGGCGCGGAGCGCGGCCGCCCGGGCCGGGTCGCGCAGCAGCGCGAGGACGGCGGTGCCGATGAGGTTGACGGTGTTTTCGTAGCCGGCGAAGAGCAGCAGGAACGCCAGTGAGGTCAGCTCGTCTTCGGAGAGCCGGTCGCCCTCGTCGCGCGCCTCGATCATCGCGGAGAGCAGGTCGGTACCGGGCGCGGCCCGGCGGTGCGCGACGAGCTCGGCCAGGAAGTGGTGGATCGCCCCGATCGCCGCGCCGGCCGCCTCCCGCGTGCCGGTGACCATGTCGTTGGTCCAGCCGCGCAGGCGGGCGAGGTCGTCGTGCGGTACGTCGAACATCTCCCCGACCACGCCGATCGGCAGCGGCTCGGCGTACGCGGCGATCAGGTCGACCGGCCAACCCGCCGGCAGCGCGTCGACGAGCTGGTCGGCGAGGCGCTGTACGCCCGGCCGCATCTCCTCCACCCGCCGGGGCGTGAACGCCTGGCTGACCAGCGAACGGATCCGGGTGTGCTGGGGTGGGTCCATGTTGAGCAGGTTGGCGTCGAGCGCGGGCGGCAGCCGGAACCCGGCCCAGCCGGTCGCGTGCCGCTTGTCGAGGGAGAGCCGCGGGTCGGCGAGCGCCGCCCGCACCTCGGCGTAGCGGGTGACCAGCCAGACCGGCGAACCGTCCGGCAGCGCGATCTTTCGGGCCGGTCCCACGTCGTGCGTCACATCGCCACCTCGGTCTCTTCGGCGGGCAGTGCCTCGCGGCCGGCCACGGCGGCGGCCACGACCGGCGAGCCGGCGTAGGCGCGCGAGACGCGTACCAGCCGGGCCACCTCCTGGGCCAGGTCGGTGCCCTCGTCCGGGCGGGCCGGCCCGGCCTCGTCGCCGCCATCCTCCGTTGTGGACGCGTGGGGCTCCCCGTGGGCGTACGCGCGGACCGCCCCGCGCAGCCGGGCCGCCTCCATCACCGCGGCCAGGTCGTCGGCGCGCAGACCCAGCCGGGTGCCGATCCGGCCGGCGCGGTTGGCGGCGCCCTCGTCCAGGTAGGGGCGGAGGGCCAGCGAGCCGTCGTACAGCTCGATCACCCGCCGGTAGAGGCGGCGGTCCAGGTTGGACAGCGGGGCGGCCACGGGCGGCTCCAGGGCGATCTGGGGCATCAGCCGGTGCAGGTCCGACCAGAGCGGCTGGAGCTGCCGGTACTGCCGGCGGCGGCGCACCCAGCCGCGAAACTCGGAGAGACGTGGCCCCCACGCCGGCATGGTGAGGCCGAGGATGACCAGGAGCGCGCCGAGGCTGGCGGCCGGCGGCGCGACCGGTTCCCACCGCCGGATGTCGGCGCCCACCTGCGCGCCGATCACGTCGGCGACCCGCACGGCCGCGTAGACCAGTCCGCTGCCCGCGCCGACCGCCGTGGTACGCAGGCCCCGCCGCAGCCAGGAGCGGCCGGCGACCCGCGCGTACGGCCAGCAGAGCCGCACCACGTCGACCATGCCGAGCGCGAACGCGGAGAGGTAGACCAGCAGGTACGCGGCGAAGACCGGCCGCTCGGCGTACGTGGCCACGAAGTCGGTGGCGCGCGGCTCGGTCGGGCCGGCGGCCAGGAAGAGCGCCACGAGCGCGGCGCCGGTCACCAGCAGGAAGGCCAGGCGGGCACGGGCACGCCGCCTCGCCGCCTCGGGCGGGTTGACCCACCAGAGCACGAGCAGCTGTACCGTGCCGGAGAACGCGACCACGGACAGGTGCGCCCAGAGAGCGGCGAGGTTGGCCACACCGGTGGTGCGGTCGAGCCAGCCCCACACGGCGGGCGTGGAAACGGTGAACGTGGAGCCGAGCAGGGCCAGCGCGCCGCAGACGGCGACCCGCGACGGGTTGCGCCCGCGGCGCAGGTCGCGGATCTTGACGGCGAGGCCGATCCAGGCCACCGCCGCCAGTGCCGGGTACAGCACCTGGTTCACGGGCTCACCCTAGTGAGCGCTCGATCCGGGCCACCACGTCTACGGCGTCAGTCGGCACGCGCCAGGTGTGTTCGGGCGCCCACGAGTGTGCCCGCCGCAGCAGGAGGTCGGCGATGATCTCGGCCTCGGCCTCCTCGCGCCGGTCGTAGCCGGCGTCCCGGGCGAGGGCTTGCCGCACCACCACGGGGTCCAGTGTGGACAGCAGGACGGGCGCGCCCGCCTCACCCTCCTCGACGTGGCCGGTCGTGTGGCCGGCGATGAGGTGCCCCAGCTCGTGGGCGATGATGTGCTGCTGGTGCAGCGGGCGGGTGCCGGCGTCGTAGCAGAGGTAGTGCGCCCGGGCGCCGCTGATCACCAGGCCGGAGGGTCCGTCCGCCGGCATCTCGACCGGGAGCAGGTGGATCGGCTGGCCGATCCGGCTACCCACCTCGCGGCACAGCGCCTCCGCGTCGAACGGCACGGGCACCTTGATGTCCCGCACGAGCCGGGAGCAGTGGCGGCGCATCCGCCGGCGGTCGTCGTTGCCCTCGTCCCGGCCCAGCCACGGGGTCACGATCGCGCCTCCCGCCTGGACGCGCCGCTCGGCGCCTCCGGCTTGGCCGCGTCGCTCAACCCTTCCAGCTCGAGGCAGCGGTCGACGACCTGCTGGACGAGCCGCTGGCTGGCCTCGGAGAGCCCGGCGCTCTCCAGGACGGTGCGCAGCGCCACCCGCTTGGCGCCCAGCTGTCGCAGGCTGGACAGCAGCTCCAGGTCGCGGTCGGTGCGGCGGGTGACGGCCTCGTCGAAGAAGTAGGCCGGAGCGACCCCGAAGAAGCCGGCCAGCGCCTGGAGGTGGCGCATCGTGGGGTTGGTGCGCTCGCCGCGGCGGAGCATCCACAGGTACGTGGCTGACATGCTCTCGCCGCCGTCACGGATGGCCGAGGCGACCTCCTCGTTGCTGTACGGCCCGCGGTCCCGTGGGTGGATCGTGCGGAAGAGCTGATTGATCTTGTCGGCGAGGGTGCGCGGCTCAGCCGGAATCGTCACCGGGGATCACCTCCGAGGGGCCGGGCCGACCGGTGTGGACCAGGAGCCTGCCCCGGTCCACACCGGTGACCGCCGCCGACACGCGCCCTCGGCGCTCTTGCGAAGACGAGAGCGCCCCCCGTTATGGCCGGCGGTCCGGGACAAGCCTCGCGACCAAGGGGGCACAATGTCAACTCGCGTGAAAGAAACTCAACCGGAACGTTCATGTTAGTTGACACCGGGAATATCCAGCGGGCAGCGACGGGGCAGAGGGCAATGGCGAGTACCAGGATCTTGTGCCCGACTATGTCCGATATACCCAAGCGCAAGATCATGGCGGGCTTTGCGGGATGGACACAAAGAGGCGCGCCCCGATCGCCTGCCACGGGGGAAGCGGGCGATAGGGGCGCGCACCGGTCAGCTTAGTCACCCAGGATCAACCGCACAACGGGTCACGGCAGGTCAGATTTCTGACGCAACCACCATGAGATCGATCACTATCCCTGGACACGCCAACGTCGCGCTCGGACATATCCGATAAATACGAATAAGGGGGAGTTTGCCGACGTGCCCTGACGAGACCCGGTCTCACATTTGAAGAGATCTTGAGGTTTCCCGGAAACGGCGCCGGAACTATGCCTACTATCGTCGCCATCCGGACAGTAACCACATTCCGGGTTGGGCATTGCGGCTGCTCACCGCGTTGTCCTAAACGCACGTGGAGCGCCACACCATCTTTCTGGACAATTCTTTCCGCGACTCCGCCGCCCCCATTGGAAGGACCCGAAATGGGGGCAAATTGACAGCCGATCCTTACGCTCCCCTGGTGACTCGACCAGTGGGTTCCACGCCTGTGTTTGTCGATACCAGCGGGCGGCGGCGCCGGCGAGTGCGCCGCATCGCGTACGCCGTGGGAGTGGCCTGCCTGACGTACACGGGCCTCGTCGGCGCCAGCGTCATCGGGCACACGGCCCGCCCTGGCGCACTGGCCCTGCTTCCGGCACCGCTGGACCGCCAGCGTCCCGCGGTACACCAGACCCGGCCGCCGGAGCCGCCCACCACCGGCGTCCCGCTCCCGGCCGGTGGACGATCGGACGTCCAGGCGGTCCCGATGCGGCAGCAGCGACGCCAGCCCGCACCGCCACCCCCTGCACCGCCGTCGCGCGAGCCGGAGCCGCCCCGGACCGAATCCACCCCGGCGCCCTCCCGGAGCGTCGAGCCTCCGCGACCGACCACTCCGCCCGAGCCCACGCAGCCGCCGGCCACGGAACCGCCGGCCACGGAGCCGCCCACGCCTTCGCCGGAGCCGACCGATCCGGATGAACCGCAGCCGCAACCCACCGACCCGCCGGCACCCGAGCCCACGCAACCGCCGGCCCCGCATAGGCCGCAGGAGGGTCCGCTCGCCGGTCTGCCCGTGATCGGCCAGATCCTCGGCCTGCTGATCGCCGGGCTGGCCCGCCGATGAGACCGCGCCGCGCCGTCACGCTGGCCTTCCTGCTGGTCGTGCTGAGCGTGCTCTTCGTGGAGGCGTACGCGAGCGCCCGGTTCAGCCCGGACGCGAGCGGCGCCGACGACGAGGGCAGCAGCGACTCCGTACCCGTGGAGATCACTCGTGGCGGGCCGATCCTCAGCACCGGCGACGGCCAGACCCGCTCCTACCGGCTGCCGGCCAAGACCATCGCCCTCACCTTCGACGACGGGCCGGACCCGTGGTGGACCCCGCGGATCCAGCGGGTGCTCGACCGGTACGACGTCGACGCCACCTTCTTCGTCGTCGGCTCGCAGGTCGCCCGCCACCCCGACCTGGTACGGCGGCTCGTCGCGAGCGGTCACGAGGTGGGCGCGCACACCTTCACCCACCCGCGACTGTCCACACTGGCCGGGTGGCGGCGGCGCGCCGAGTACTCGCAGACCCAGCTCGCCATCGCCCGCGCGGCCGGCGTACGCACCTCGCTGCTCCGCTTCCCGTACTCCTCGCGGCCGGAAGCCATCGACGACGCCCAGTGGGAGCTCGTCCGCGAGGCCGGCCGCCTCGGCTACCTCGTCGTGGTCAACGACCGGGACAGCAACGACTGGGCCCGCCCCGGGGTGGACGCGATCGTCCGCGACGCCACGCCGCCGGGCGACTCGGGCGCGGTCGTACTGATGCACGACGCCGGCGGCGACCGCGCGCAGACCGTCGCGGCGCTGGAACGCCTCATCCCCCAGCTGCTCGCCCGCGGCTACCGCTTCACCACCGTCAGCGGGGGCCTCAACCAGGCGCTCGCCCACCGCGCCCTCGCCCAGAACCCGCCCGCCTCCTCCGCCGACCGCTGGCGCGGCACCGCGCTGGTCTGGGCGGTGGGGATCGCCGACGGCGTACTGGCCGGCATCACGATCGTCTTCGTCGTGGTGGGCGCGCTCGCGGTCGGGCGTACCCTCCTGCTCCTCGTCCTCGCCGGCCGCCACGCCCGCCGGCGCCGCTCACCCGAGTGGTCCTGGGGACCGCCGGTCACCGAGCCGGTGTCGATCATCGTGCCCGCGTACAACGAGAAGGAGGGCATCGCCGCGACGGTCCGCTCGCTCGCCGCCGGCGACCACCCGGACATCGAGGTCATCGTCGTGGACGACGGGTCCACCGACGGTACGGCCGAGATCGTCGAGGCGCTCGGGCTGCCCAATGTGGACGTCATCCGCAAGCCGAACGGTGGCAAGGCGAGCGCCCTCAACGCCGGCATCGAGGCCGCCCGCCACGAGCTGATCGTGATGGTCGACGCCGACACCGTCCTGGAGCCGGACACGGTACGCCGCCTCGTGCAGCCCTTCGCCGACCCGTCGGTGGGCGCGGTCGCCGGCAACGTCAAGGTGGGCAACCGGCACAGCCTCCTGGCCCGGTGGCAGCACATCGAGTACGTCATCGGCTTCAACCTGGACCGCCGCCTCTACGAGACGCTGCGCTGCATGCCGACCGTGCCCGGCGCGGGCGGCGCCTTCCGGCGCCGCGCGCTGATCAGCGCCACGGCCCACACCCCTGACGGCGGACGGGCGCACCTCGCCCCCGGCTCCGGAGGAGCGCCGATCGACGGGGCGTGCCAGGTGATGAGTGACGACACCCTCGCCGAGGACACCGACATCACGATGGCCCTGCTCCGCGGTGGCTGGCAGGTGGTGTACGAGGAGGGGGCGCGCGCCTGGACCGAGGCGCCGGTGACCCTCGCCGAGCTCTGGAAGCAGCGGTACCGGTGGAGCTACGGCACGATGCAGGCGATGTGGAAGCACCGGCGGGCGCTGGTGGAGAAGGGCCCGTTCGGGCGGTTCGGCCTGCCGTTCCTCGCTCTCTTCGGCGTGGCGCTGCCGCTGCTCGCGCCGGTGATCGACCTGCTCGCCGTGTACGGCCTGCTCTTCCTCGGCCAGACGCAGACGGTCATCGCGTGGACGGGCATGCTGGCGCTGCAGGTGGTCACCGCCGCGGTCGCGTTCCGGCTCGACCGCGAAAACCACCGTCCACTGTGGGTACTGCCGTTGCAGCAGCTCGCGTACCGGCAACTGATGTACCTGGTACTGATCCAGTCGATCGTCACCGCGCTCACCGGCGCCCGGCTGCGGTGGCAGAAGATGCAGCGCACCGGCCAAGCGGAGGTCCACAGCAATGCGTGACCGGTATCTCGACTCGCTCCGCGCCGCCGCGATCGTGCGGGTCATCGTCTACCACACGTTCCCGGTGGCCTGGCTCGGCTACGCGTTTCCCGCGATGGGCGTGATGTTCGGCGTCGGCGGCTCGCTGATGGCACTCTCGCTGGACCGCTCGAACGGCGCGCCCGACCACGTACTGGCCAGCCGGCTGCGGCGGCTGCTGCCCGCGTTCTGGGCGCTCGGCGCGGTGCTGGTACCCGCGATGCTGCTGGCCGGCTGGTCCGACCGTCCACACTGGCCTAAGCTGCTGCTGTGGCTGGCGCCGCTCGGCCAGCCGCCGGGCACCGAGTGGGCACTGCCCGCGACCGAGGTGCTCTGGTACATCGTCGCGTACCTCTGGTTCGTCCTGCTGTCACCGATCCTGCTCTGGGCGTACCGCCGATGGCCGCTGCGGACCGCGCTGATCCCCCTGGCCCTGGTGTTCGTGGTGGGCGACGCGGGTGTGGTAACGGACCTGGCCACGTTCGGCGCGTGCTGGGTGGTCGGTTTCGCCCACCGCGACGGCGCGTTGCGCCGCATATCCACCCCGCTGCTGGCGGCGCTCGCCGCCGCCTGCGTCACGGCCGGCGTCGCGTGGGTCGTGCTCTTCTCCCCCGGCGTCTACGACCTCAACGACATCCCGCAGGCGCAGGCCCTCTACTCGCTGGGCTTCGTGCTCGTCCTGCTGCGGCTGTCGCCCCGGCTGACCTGGCGCCCGCTCGAACGCGTGGTCTCCGCGGTCAACTCCCGCGCCGTCACCATCTACCTCTGGCACAACCCGGCGATCGCCGCCAGCTTCGTGGTGGGCGACCTCATCGGCGCGTGGCGGCTCGGCCAGGTCGGCTACCTGCTGGTGGCACTGGGGTTGCTGCTGGCGCCACTGGTACTGCTGGGCTGGATCGAAGACGTCTCCGCCCGCCGCCCGGCCCGGCTACTCTCCTGGAGTGGACCGATCTCCCGGCGTGACCGTCGTAGAGCGGCTGCGGGCGATCTGCGGAGCGTTTCCGGAGGTGACCGAGCGGCTTAGTCATGGTGCGCCGACCTGGTTCGTGCGCGGGAAGAGCACTTTCGTGACGCTGTGGGAGCATGGCCACCACGACAACGACTTCCCGCACATGTGGTGTGCCGCGCCGCCCGGCGTGCAGGGCGAGCTGACCGCCGAGGCGCCCGAGCGCTTCTTCCGCCCGCCCTACGTCGGCCACCGCGGCTGGCTCGGCATCCGGCTCGACGGCGAGGTCGACTGGGCCGAGATCGCCGAACTCTGCCAAGACGCGTACCGCACGGTCGCGCCGGCGACCTTGGTCAAGCGGCTGGACACCTGAGCTCGACCCGCGTCCGTTTACGTCAGCGGCCCATCAGCCCACAATCCCAGCCGCACGTACGCCGGCCGCCACTCGTCCCGGTAGGCCGCGAGCAGCGGCGCCGGAAGACCACCGAGGATCCGCTCGGCCCGCGCTGGGCCGGCGCCGTCGAGCACCCACGGCAGGTAACGCGGCAGGTCAGACCCGATCCGGGTACGGTGCAGGTCGCCGAAGCGGGCCCACTGCTCCTGCGCCAGCGTCGCTCCGATCAGCGGCAGCGCGTCCTTCTCCTCGTGGCGCAGATGCCCACCCAGCCCGGTGGCGAGGGCGTCGACAAGGCCACCCAGGCGCTCCGGCCCGGAGTCGCGGTCGGCCAGGGCCGCGTCGACCGCTTCGAGGAGCGGGTCGATGGCGGCGTGCTCGGCCTCCATCGCGCCGAGGAGGGCGAGGTCGGCGGGCCTTCCGTCGAGCAACGACTGCAGCGGCGGCCAGAGGGCGTCGTCCTCGGAGGTGTGGTGCACCCGCAGGTACTCCTTGAACATCTGCCACCCGACCGCGGTCCGCAACACCTCCCGCGGATCACCGTCCTGGCGGGCGGCGACGCGCGCGATCCGCTCCACCTCCCGCCGCAGCGCGTCATGGAAGGCATACATCATCGTCATGTCCAGCGCGCTCATGCCCGCTCCCCGTCCTCGGTGTCGTTAGTCCACCTAACGTTAGTGTTACTAACGAGCTGGTTCAAGGGCTGTCGCGCGACTCACACGACGCGGAATAGGTCATCCTTTTGGCGACTACCGGCAGACGTTTATCGCAATGAATGCCTTTTGGTCAGGCAATAGACACAACATTCATGCTGGCGTATATGGCTTTCCGGCTTCCGAGCCATCGAAACTGGCCGTCATGTTGGCTGCTCCTCCTCCCGAGGGTCCCCCCCTGCCTGGCCTCTTCATCGCCGGCACGATCCTCGGCCTACTCCTCGGATACGGCTTGGGACTCACCCACGCGATCTGGCGGCGAGCCCGGAGCGACTACATCAAGACCAAAGCGTTGGTGCCGGTGATGCGGTCGGCGAAGTGGGCCGCGTGGCGCTCGATGGTCAAGCGCGGCGCGGTCGTAGGCGCCGTGGTGGTGGCGATCGTGTGGGTGGCCATATCGTCAGATCCACCGAGCGGCCGTTCTTGACTCCAGCGTTGCCGACCTCGATGCGATCCTCGACCCCGAGCCGCCCAAAGGCGTGACTCTCGCCAGTGACGACGGCCGGCGGACCTGGCACCTCAACTTCTACGGAGACCGGTCCGACCTGTACTGGGAGACCGACACCGACTTCCTGCCCGCGTGGGGCCCCGTGCCGCCCGGCGCCCCGGCCGGCCAGGTCGTCGGCGACGCCGAATACGCGTAACGCCGCCCACGAGTTCCTGCGCACCGGTCAGCGTCCCACCAACGTCCAGTGGACCGTCAAACCCTGACACTCGCGGCAGCCACCGCCCACAGACCGCACCACCGCGCCGCAGGGCGTCCGAGGGCTCGGCCTCCGGAACAGAAATGACAAGCGAGCCCTGTCCGCGCTCCTCGCGGGCAGAGGCCGACCCGATGCTTGTGGAGCTGAGGGGATTTGAACCCCTGACCCCCTCGATGCGAACGAGGTGCGCTACCGGTCTGCGCCACAGCCCCGCCGCTGGGCCGGAGCCCAGCAAGCTGCCCGCCGACCAGCGAAACCTGGCAGCGGACCGGCGACAAGGCTAACAGGTCGCCCACCCCGACCGCGAATCAGATCCCCCGGCGCGCCGGGAAGACGCCCGCGGGCCGAGCGTCCGCGAAGGGCGCAGCAGAACGCCGCTCAGGCCGAGTGCGCCGCACCTGGACGACCGGCCTCGTACGCCCGGCCGCGCAGTCCGCCCGCGCGGCGGTACGAGACGGACGGCGCCTGTACGCCGGTCTCCAGCCCCATCGCGGCGCGGCGTACGGCCTCGCGCTGGGCGGCCAGCCGGCGTTGCTGCTCGCGCCGCTGCGCCGCCCGGCGGGCCTGCTCCCGGCGTACCTCCGCCTGCCGTGCGGCCAGCCACGCGGCCTCGCGGGCCTGCTGGCGGCGCCGGCGGCGCTCCTCCAGCGCGCGGTTGCGCAGGTGCACCACGTACACCACCAGCAGCGTGCCGGTGACCGAGACGCTGATCCAGAAGCCGGGGCCGACCACGATGACGCCGACCAGCTCGACGAGGTTGAGCAGGAACAGCGCCGCGAGCACCCGGCGGCGCCGGTAGATCGCCGGTGTGTGGCGCCGCACGGGCGGGCGGCGCCGGGCGCGGGCGGGTACCGAGCGGAGGCGACCGCGGCGTCCGGTGGGTGCGGGAGAGACCGGGGCCGCCGAGACCGGGATGCCGGAGACCGGGGCCGCTGGGCGCAGGGACAAAACCACCCGAGAAGCACGGATCGGGCGGGGGCCGGGCACGGTGCGGCGGCGGCGCTGGCGTTGCAGCACCCGTGCCGTCGACTGCGCCCGCTCCGCCACCAGGCGCTCGGTCGCGTCGTACCGGCGTACCAGCGCCGGCGCTAGGGCGAGCAGCCCGGCGGCGGCGAGGACGGCGAGGAGCACCGAGGTCGGCACCCTCACCCCTCCCGTCACCCCTGACGGTGACGCATCACCCCCGCGTCACCGTTGTCCCAGTTAACTGAGGTTAAAGGGGGCTGACCAGGATAGACACGCGCCGCGCCGCAAGGCCCGAGCGTAAAGATCAACCTGCCGTCGCGCGCAGCCGGTGCCAGCGGGCCAGCAGGCCGCCGTCCGCGGCGACCTCCTCGCTGGTCAGCGCGTACCCGATGTGGTCGCGCCAGGCGCCGTCGATGTGCATGTACCGCGGGTGGTAGGCCTCCTCGCGGAACCCGAGCTTTTCCACCACCCGCCGGGAGGGCTTGTTTTCCGGCCGGATGTTGACCTCGACCCGGTGCAGCCCGCCGGGGCCGAACGCGTGGTCGACGGCGAGCGCCAGCGCGGTCGGGATCACACCCTGCCCGGCCACGCGGGAGTCGACCCAGTAGCCCACGTACGCCGAGCAGAACGCGCGCCGGACGATGTTGCCGAGGTTGAGGTGGCCGACCAGGTGGCCGCGCAGGCACACGGCGAACGGCATGCTCTCGCCGCGCCGGGCCGACCTGCGCTGGTCACGATGGACGTAGCGGAAGGCGCTCGGCGAGTTGAGCTCGTCCCAGGGTCCGGGCGGGGAGGACTCCCACGGTGCCAGCCAGGTCTGGTTGGCCCGCCGCACCTCGGACCAGGTGGCGGCGTCGGAGCGCCGGTACGGGCGTAGCGAGACGTGCCCGTCGACCAGAACGACCGGCCAGCCCGGCGACACCCCGAAGATCATCTGCGCCGGTCCAGCAACAGTACGTCCACTGTGGAGCCGGCGGTCGCCGTGGTGACCTTTTCCCCGAGGACGAGCAGCCCGTTGGCGTCGGCGAGGCCGGACATCGTGTAGGGCCCGCCGGGCAGCGGCTGCACCGTGTAGCCACCGCCGCGCCGCTCGGCGACGTGGGCCGGGCGAAACTCGCGCAGCCCGGCCGGCGACGGCACCGTCTCCAGCAGGTGGGCGCGCACGCTCGGCCGGAAGACCGGCTCGGCCCCGGCCAGCAGCTGGATGGCGGGGCGGGCCAGCACCTCGAAGCCGATCAGTGCGGCGGCGGGTTCACCCGGTAGACACACGATCGGCACCTCCTCACCACCGACCGTACCGAATCCGAGGGTGGTTCCGGGATACAGCGCGACCTCCCGAAATGTCACCGCACCGTCGCGCCGGGAGAGGATCCGGCGCACCATGTCGCCCGGTCCGGTGCCGGTGCCACCGGTGGTCACGATGAGGTCGGCCCGCAGCGTCTGGTCCTCGAGAAGCCCCCGCAGCCCCTCGGGGTCGTCGTCGCAGATGCCCACCCGGTACGCCATCGCCCCGGCCTCCACCGCCGCGGCGGTGAGCGCGTGCGAGTTGGCGTCGACCACCTGGCCGGGCTGGCTGGCCCGCCCCACGTCGACGAGCTCGTCACCCGTCGCCACGACGACCACGCGCGGGCTGGAACGCACCACGACGTGCCCGATGCCGGTGGCCGCGAACACCGCCACGAGCGCCGGGTTGACCTGGGTGCCGGCGCGGGCGAGCAGGGTACCGGCGGGCAGCTCCTCGCCGGCGCGGCGCAGCCCGTACCCCCGCTTGGGGGCCTGGAAGATCTCGACGGCGGCCATACCCTGGTCGGTCCACTCCACCGGCACCACGACGTCGGCGGCGGCCGGCAGCGGCGCGCCCGCGGCGACGGAGAAGCAGGTCCCCGCGGTGAGCCGGACCGGCCGCCAGCTGGCCGCGCCGAGGTCACCCACCACGTTGAGGCGGACGCCGCTGGCCCTCGGCGCCCCGTCGAGCGACGCGGACGCGGCGGCGACGTCCTCCCAGCGGGCCGCGTACCCGTCGATCGCGGCCTGGTCGAACGCCGGGTAGGCGTGCGCCGCCACCACGTCCTGGGCGAGCACGTTGCCGTACGCCTGGGTGAGGTCGAGGTCGAGCGGTGGCAGCGGCCGCAGCCTGCGCAGCACGCTGCCCAGGTAGTCGGCGAGCGGCGTCAGCTCGTTGGCGGCCGCCTCGGCATCGGCCGTGGATGTCATGTCGTCTTCCCCACCGGCGATTCCTTCACAAAGTCACGCAGCCACGACGTGAACGCCGGACCGACGTCCTCGCGCTGGCTGGCGATCTGCACGACCGCCTGTAGATAACCGAGTGGCATGCCGGTGTCGTAGCGGGTGCCGCGGTAGACGATGCCGTGCACCGGCGTCCCCTCCTCAAGTAGCAGCGCCATCGCGTCGGTCAGCTGGATCTCGCCGCCGCTGCCCGGCTTGGTCCGCTTGATCGCGTCGAAGATCGTGCCAGGCAGCACGTACCGCCCCAGCACCGCGAGGTTGCTCGGCGCCTCCTCGGGGGCCGGCTTTTCCACCAGCCCGGTCACCCGCACCACCTCGCCGATGTCGGCGACCTCCGGCTCCGGGTCGGCGACGGAGGCGATGCCGTACCGCTTGGTCTCCTCCGGCGCGACCTCCATGAAGGACAGCACGATGCCGCCGGTGCGCGCCTGGATCTCCAGCATCGCCGGCAGCAGCGGCTCGGCCAGGTCGACGAACTCGTCGCCGAGCAGCACCGCGAACGGCTCGTCGCCCACGTGCGCCTCGCCGCATCCGACGGCGTGGCCGAGGCCGAGCGGCTCGTGCTGGCGGCAGGTGTAGATGTCGGCGAGCTGGCTGGGCTTGCGCACGGCCGCCAGCCGCTCCTTGTCGCCCTTCTCCTCCAGCCGCGCCTCCAGGTACGGCTGGCGGTCGAAGTGGTCGACCATCGATGTCTTCCCCCGCCCGGTGATGAGCAGGACGTCGCTGATCCCGGCCGCCGCGGCTTCTTCCACGATGTACTGCAGGACCGGCCGGTCGACGACCGGCAGCAGCTCCTTGGGTACCGCCTTGGTGGCGGGAAGGAAGCGGGTGGCCAGGCCAGCGGCCGGGATGACCGCCTTAACGGCTCGCCGACCAGAGGAGAGGGTGGTGGCTGCGTGCTCCGACATGCCGCGAGACTATCGGCCACGGCTCTGTCGCGGCGGGTGAGTCCCAGGTGACGCGCCGCCGGCCCGGGGCAGATCGTCGTCGGGAGGCGCCGCGCCGGCCGGGACAGGTAGCTCCCGCGACTCCGGGTGCTTACCCTCCGCCGCGACCCGGTACGTGTCGCGGCCGGCCGCCTTCGCCGCGTACAGGGCGTCGTCGGCGGCATCCAGCACCTGCGCGCCGGTGACACCGTGGTCGGGATAGACGGCTATGCCGATGGAGACCGACACGTCGATCGACTCGTCGCCGCACGCGATCGGCGTGTCCCGGATCGCCGCGCCGAGCCGCTGGGCCACGATCGCGCCGCCCCGCGCGTCGGTTTCGGGCAGCAGTACCACGAACTCCTCACCCCCCTGCCGGAACGCGAGGTCGACCTCGCGTACCTCACCTCGCACCCGCCGGGCGAACTCGGCCAGTACCGTGTCACCCGCCGCGTGCCCGTGCGTGTCGTTGACTTCCTTGAAGCGGTCGAGGTCGAGCGCGAGTACCGCGAGCATGCGGCCGAACCGGCTGGCCCGCTCGACCTCGCGGCGCACCGACTCTTTCAGATAGCGGTAGTTCCAGAGGCCGGTCAGCGGGTCGGTGAGCGAGAGCCGCTGCGCCTCCTCGTGCACCCGCACGTTCTCCACCGCGACCGCCGCCTGCCCCGCGAACGTCCGGAGCGTCACCAGGTCGGCGTCGTCGAACTCGTCCAGGCCCAGCCGGTCGTAGAGGGCGAGCACGCCCAGCGCGGGCGGCTCCAGCTCGGTGCCGGCGGTGGGGCTGGCGAAGGGGACCGCCACGTACGTGCGGCAGCGCGGCTCGTGATCCAGCATCGGCGGGCCGTCGCGGTCGACCCGCCCGCGCAGCGGCTCGCCGGTGGCGGCGACCGTGCCGAGCAGGCCACGGCCCACCGGTACCCGCAGGTCCGGGTCTTCGAGCCCTTCGGCGCACTGGGCGACGAGCGTGCCGCTGGCCGGGTCGAGCAGCAGCACCACGCCGGCCCGCGCGCCGGTCGCGGCGCGCGCGGTCTGCAGGATCACCTCGAGGATGCGGTGCAGGTCGTGGGTGCTGGAGAGGGTGTCGCCGAGCACCGCGAGATGGTTGCGGAGCTGGTCGCGGCTGGTGGTGAGCGCGCGCACGTACGACTGGGTCTCGCGGGTCATCCGGTTGAACGCCGCGGCCAGCCGCCCCACCTCGTCGCGGGCCCGTACCGGCACCCGGGCGGCCAGGTCACCACCGGCCACCCGGTCGGCCGCCCGCCCGAGCTCGGCGAGCGGGCGGGTGGTCGAGCGGGCCAGCCACCAGGCGGCGACCACCGCGAGCAGCCCGGCCAGCACCACCGTGGCCACCAGCACCGCGTAGATCCCGTCCGGCTCGCCTCGCGGCACCGAGAGGGCCAGCGGCAGCGGCTGGCCGGCCGACGGGTCGAGGCGCCGGACGTAGCGGCCGGGTGCGGAATCGGCGACCGCGTCTCCGCGTACCCCCACCGCTGCCTGGACCACCGCGTCGCGGTGGTGGGCCGACTCGGTGGTGTAGGTCGGGCCCGACCGCAGGGTGACCGCCGCGCCGGCGGCGTCGGCGAGCCGGCGGACGAAGGGCGCGTCGACGGTCTGCGCGACCTCGACTGAGCCGAGGAGGCCGCCGTTCGCGTCGCGCATCTCCACCCGGACCGCCAGCGCCTGGAACCCGCCGGGCGCCGCGCCGGAGCAGTCCGCCCAGGGCCGCGCCGGGCCGCCCGGCGTGGTGACCCCGTCGACGTGCACCGCTGCGGCCAGCCCGCGGGCGATGACCTGGTCGGCCACGGCGAGGCGCTGCTCCGGCGTGGGCGGGAGGGCGACGGCGTCGGCCACCGCGTGTAGCTGCTGGCAGAGGGCGCCGACCGAGGATCGGACCGTGGTGGCGGCGACGTCGAGCCGGTCGACCGAGCGGTCCCGGCTCACGGCCGCCACGGTGGCGCCCACAAAGAAGGCCCCGAGCAGCACGGGACCGAGTACGACCGCGAGGAAAGCGGTTGTCAACCGCCCACGGAGCGTCACAGTTGCCTCCTCAATGGGATGCTGACACAAGGGGAATAACTAGGGCGGGTTATGGCAGGAGTGTTGCGTGCCGGATTTATCGGAACTACCGCGAAAGGCCACGCTCAGGGCCGCGCTTCTCAACCGCCGCCGGGCACTGCCGGCGCCGTCGTTGGAAGACGCTGCCACGCGCGTCGTGGCTGAGCTTGCCGCCTTGGTACGGCAGGTGGGGCCCCACTGTCTCGCCGGGTACGTGCCGGTCGGGGCGGAGCCGGGCGGTCCCGGGCTGGCGGACGCGCTCGCCGACATGATGAGCGAGGAGGGGCGGGTGTTACTGCCGGTGATGCTGCCCGATCTCGACCTGGACTGGGCGGTATACCACGGGCCGTACTCGCTGACGCCCGGGCCGCACGGGCTGCGCGAGCCGAGCGGGCGCCGGCTGGGGCCGGAGGCGATCGCCACGGCCGAGATGGTGGTGGTGCCCGCCGTGGCGGTCGACCGGCGCGGCGCGCGGCTGGGCCGGGGCGGCGGCTCGTACGACCGCGCCCTCGCCCGGGTGGCGCCGCAGACGCTGGTCGTGGCGCTGCTGCACGACGGCGAGGTGGTCGACGAGGTGCCCGACGAGCCGCACGACCGGCGGGTCGGTGCGCTGATCACACCCGGCGACGGCCTGGTGATGTTGCCCGCTTGAGGTGGACGCGACGGCCGTTCGTGGCGCATTATTAGCACTCGGATTAGTGGAGTGCCAGTCTGCGGAGGATCCGTTGCCCACCTACCAGTACGCCTGCACCGCGTGCGGCCACCAGCTCGAGGCGGTGCAGTCTTTCACGGACGAGCCGCTGACCGAGTGCCCGGCGTGCGAGGGCCGGCTCCGCAAGCTGTTCAACTCCGTCGGCATCGTGTTCAAGGGCTCGGGCTTCTACCGCACCGACTCCCGCTCGTCGTCCGACAAGTCCTCCGCTGAGTCCTCCTCGACCTCGACGTCCTCGCCGGAGAAGTCCTCGACCACGTCGTCCTCGACGTCGTCCTCTTCTTCTTCGTCTTCCACTTCGTCGGCGGACAAGTCGTCGTCGTCCTCGTCGGCCGCCAGCTCGGCCAAGCCGGCCGCGGCGGCGACCTCCTAATCCGAAAATGAGCGTTGGTGGGCGTGCGGCAGCGTCCCGGCGTAGCGCAGTGGAGCCGGGACTGGGTTTGTTTGTGGTTATGCGGCGGGTTGGAGGGTGACCTGGTAGCCGAGGGCGTTCAGGCCGCGGATGTGGTTGCGGACGGCGTGTTGGGTGCTGGTGCGGGTGTCGTAGTGGTCGGGTCCCAGGTCGATGAACCTGGCCTGTTCGTCGTGGAGTAGGTGCCAGACGATGGTCAGGATGGACCGGCCGATGGCGACGACGGCTTTCTTCTTGCCCCGGCGTCTGGCGATGCGGCGGTAGCGCTGTCCGAGGAAGGTGCTGGTTTTTGACGCGCCGACAGCGGCTTCGCCCAGGGTGCGGGCCAGGTATGGGTTGCCGTGTCCGGTGGCGCCGTTGCCCTTGTTCTTGCCGGCGGATTGTTTGACGGTGGGGGCGAACTTGGCCCAGGAGGCCAGGTGGCCGGCGGTGGGGAATCGGGTCATGTCCACACCGATCTCGGCGAGGATGGCGTGGGCGGCGGTGGTAGCGACGCCGGGGATTTCATCCAGGCGGGTCACCGCTGCGGCGAAAGGGGCGACCAACTCCGCGATGCGCTGCTCGACCGTGGTGATATCGGCGTTGACGGTGTCGATCTGGGCGAGCATCCGGGCCAGCAGGAACGCGTGGTGTTCGCTGAAGCGGCCGACGAACGCCTCTTCCAGTTGGGGCAGTTTGGTGCGCATGCGCGTGCGGGCCAGTTGAGCGAGGGTCTTCGGGTCGCGTTCCCCGGCGATCAGGGCCTGCATCATCGCCCGCCCGGACACACCGAAGATGTCACTGGCGACCACGGACAGCTTGATCTGCGCGTCTTCGAGCAACTTCTCCACCCGGTTCTTGGCCCGGCCCCGATCGCCGACCAGGTCGATGCGGTAGCGGGTCAGGTCGCGAAGCTGACGGATCGGCGCGGGCGGCACGAAACTCGGACGGATCATGTCCCGCTCGGCAACCTTGCACAACCACACCGCATCGAGCTTGTCGGTCTTCGGCCGTCCCGGCAGGTGCTTGACATCGCGAGCGTTGACCAGCCACACCTCGAACCCGGCCGCCTCCAACAAGTAGAACGGCGGCTTCCAATAGTCCGAGGTCGCCTCCATCACCACCCGGGTCACCCCCAGCCCGGCCAGCCACTGACCCAACGCGATCAGCGACCGGGTCATCGTCGGGTACGTCCTGACCTCCTGCGCCCGCCGTCCCGACCCGCTCGGGCTAGGCACCCGCACACAACAGACCACCTCAGCCTTGCCGATATCCAACGCCGCGACCCGCTCAACGATCTCGTCGCGGTCCCGCGTCTCTTCCAACATCACAGACCACCCCACCCCAGCCGAACCCATACCAGACCGGTCGCCCGCAGGAGCCGCAAGGGCGAAGCGAAGCTAATCCGCGTGCTCGAAGCAACAGTGAAGAACCCAACAACGCGGCTCCCAGCATCCGACTAGACGACGGCCTCAACAGCCAAGCAGCAACGATGTCAACGAGCGACCGGACCCCCAATTTTCAGCCCGGAACGAGCTCCCCCACCAGGGGAAACGTGACTAGACG
>NZ_JAVHUY010000065.1 GCF_031085175.1 Phytohabitans maris | reverse complement strand
GGGATCACCGAAGAATAACTAGCGTTTCTGCTTCGTGCGGGTGTCTGATGTGGTATGGCCGTGACGGTGGAGACCGAGTTGGTGTTGGCGGGGAAGTTTCGGGTGCTGTTTCCGCATTTGGATGAGCGGCAGCGTCGGTTGTTGATGGCTGCCGAGGCTCGCGCGTTGGGGTATGGCGGGATCCGGGCGGTGGCGCGGGCTGCCGGGGTGGCCGAGAACACGGTGGCTCGTGGAGTGTCCGATCTAGACGCTGGCGGTCAGCCGTTGGGTCGCACGCGTCGGCCTGGCGGTGGTCGGAAGCGGCTAGTCGAGTTGGATCCTGAGCTGCGCGCGGCGTTGCTGGCGTTGGTCGAGCCGGACGAGCGGGGCGATCCGATGTCGCCGCTGCGGTGGACGACGAAATCCACCCGCCGACTGGCCGAGGAGTTGACCCGGCAGGGCCACCGCATCGGCGCGGACACTGTCGCTGACCTGCTGCGGGCGGAGGGATTCAGCCTGCAGGCCCCGACCAAGACCATCGAGGGCAAGCGGCACCCGGACCGGGACGCCCAGTTCCGCTACATCAACGACCAGGTCAAGAACTATCAGGACGCTGGAGATCCGGTCATCAGCGTGGACACCAAGAAGAAGGAACTCGTCGGGCAGTTCAGCAACCCGGGCCGGCAGTGGCGGCCCAAGGGCGAACCGGTCGCCACGCGCACGCACGACTTTCCCAGCGACAGCCTGGGCAAGGTCGTGCCCTACGGCGTCTACGATCTGGCCGCTGACGCCGGTTGGGTCAACGTCGGCACCGATCACGACACCGCCGCGTTCGCGGTCGAGTCGATCCGCCGCTGGTGGAACGCGATCGGTCGCGCCGACTACCCGACCGCCGGGCGGCTGCTGATCACCGCGGACGCGGGCGGGTCCAACGGCTACCGCACCCGGGCCTGGAAGACCGAGTTGGCCGCGTTCGCCGCACAGACCGGGCTGCGGGTCACCGTCTGCCACTTCCCACCCGGCACCTCGAAGTGGAACAAGGTCGAGCACCGGCTCTTCAGCCACATCACAATGAACTGGCGCGGCCGGCCCCTGGAAAGCCACGAGGTCGTCGTGCAATCCATCGCCGCCACGACCACCCGCACCGGGCTACGCGTGCACGCCGAACTGGACACCGGCCAGTACCCGACCGGCGTCGAGGTCAGCGACGCCGACATGGCCGCCGTGCCGATCGCCAGACACGCCTTCCACGGCGACTGGAACTACACCCTGCACCCGCAACCAACGATCGGGGACGCCGCCCACCAGCCCGACCGTCCGGCGCCCGACCCAGCCCTGCTATCAGATCCGCTGCTGACCGGACTGTCCACACAGGACCTCCAACAGCTGACCACCGACCTCGACGAGCTGCGCCAAACCCACCGCGACGCCCGACACGAGCAGGCCGCCCGCCTCGCCCAACAGCAAGGCAAACGCACCCACGCGCCAAGGTCCGGCCGGCCACCCCGATTCACCTTGCCCGACCAGGTCTTGGCCACGATCCTGCACCTACGCCTGCAACTGCCTGAGCCGACCCTGGCGGCGATGTTCACCACCAGCCGCCACACCATCCGCCGAGCCATCAACGAAATCCAGCCCTTGCTGAAACTGCACGGAACCACGATCGCACCCATGCCGGAACCGACCACCCTGACCCACCTGTTGCAAACCATTACAGAACAGACAGAGCCTGCGAGTTGATTATCTGCGATCCCTAAGCGGCCTGAGCGGAAATGGGCCGGGCGCTGGACAGTCCGGCCGCCGGGGCAGCGCGTCCGGGCCGATGGCGGCGGCCCGGACGCACCTGGAGCGACAGTGCCGCGTCAGGCACGGCCGCCAACGGGGTCACGAGGGCACTGCCGCAGGTCGGCGGCATGGCCGCCGCCGGAGACGCCACCGCCACCCATCAGGGCAGTGCGGTGGCCGCCAACGTTCATGGGGTGACCAGACGCCGGCGAAGCCGGCAAAAGGTTGGTGGCCACCGCACCAGAGGCTCTGTCAGAACGCATTTGCCCAGCTCATCCGCTTGCCACGCGGCGTCCATCAAACCCTGCCAGCTTCGCCTGCCCCGGCTGGTCACGCGGCCGAAGGCAGCGAAAGAAGCACGCGGCCGAAGGCAGCGGAAGGGGCACGAAGAACCCCGGCGTGCGGGCCCGAGTTATCGCGCCGCGGAGGGCGAGGCCGCGGGAATGCACCCCAAGAAACGCTCCGCTGCGCTCCACGTTTCCTCGGGAGCCCCGCGCAACAGTCTGGACCACGACGCGTCGCGGTAGCTCAAGAATGGTGCAACGGTTTGGGGCGCCGATTGGTGGTGGTTTCCGGCCTGCCGCACGGCGCGGGAAGCCGGGAGCCGCCTTAGCCGCCGAAGCCGTTCTCCGTCGGGAGGGAGATATCGGGCTTTTCCAGCTCTTCCACATTGACGTCTTTGAAGGTCATGACGCGCACGTTCTTCACGAAACGGGCGGGACGGTACATGTCCCACACCCACGCGTCGTGCATCTCGACCTCGAAGTAGACCTCGCCGTCCGAGTTACGCACGTGCAGGTCGACCTGGTTGGCGAGGTAGAAGCGCCGCTCGGTCTCGACCACGTAGGAGAACTGGCGGACGATGTCGCGGTACTCCCGGTAGAGCTGCAGCTCCATCTCGGTTTCGTACTTTTCGAGATCTTCCGCGCTCATCGCACTCCGCCTTCCATGGCCACATCTTCCCCCACTGACAGCGGCAGCCGCGCCCCCTCGGCCAACGCCACGCCGACCGTACCCCCTGCGGGGACCGCTTGCCCCATCGGCTCGAGCACACCGACCGTCGCGGGGCGGCGGGAGCGTGGGGGGCGGGAGTCGCGGCCGGAGACGGTGGCCACATTGACGTACGAGAAGCGATGTTCCGCGCACGGACCGTGACTGGCCAGCGCGGCGTTGTGCTCCGGGGTGACGTAGCCCTTGTGCTCGTCGAAGCCGTACTGGGGGAAGCGCTCGTGCATCTCCACCATGAGCCGGTCTCGGGTGACCTTGGCGAGCACGCTGGCCGCGGCCACGCAGGCGGCCACCTGGTCCCCCTTCCACACGGCCAGCCCCGGCACGCCCAGCCCGTCGACGCCGAAGCCGTCGGTCAGGACGTACTCGGGGCGGGTGGTCAGCGCGGCGAGGGCGCGGCGCATCGCGGCGAGGTTGCAGACGTGCAGGCCGCGGGAGTCGACCTCGGCGGCCGGGATGATCACGACGGCGTAGGCGAGGGCGCGCTTGACGACCTCGGCGTAGACCCGTTCGCGGGCGGCGGGGGTGAGCAGCTTGGAGTCGGTCAGCTCGTCGATCTCGCCGCGCTTGCCCTCGGGCAGCACCGCCGCGGCGGCCACCAGCGGGCCCGCACAGGCGCCGCGTCCGGCCTCGTCGGCCCCGGCCACGATCCGGAAGCCGCGGCGCTGCAGCGCCCGCTCAAGCGCGTAGATGCCACCTTCTCGGCGCACCACCGTGCGCGGCGGGGTCAGCACGGGGACCCCGAGGCACCACCGGTCGGGCGGCGGCCCGGCTCAGACCCGCCCCGTGATGCGCCACCTGGCACGGATCGGGCACCCGACGCGGGCCCGCCACCCATGGCTGTGTCCCCGCCCGACGTGGGCCCGCCGCCCAAAGCGGGCCCACCGGACAGCAGACGCCGCAGTAACGGGGCGAGATCCGTCGGGTAGATCCGCTCATCGGTCGACTCCAGCTCGGCCACCTCCCACCACCGGTGATCGTCGATCGAGTCGCGCTCGACCTGGTCGAAGCCGCGCGTGTCGACCTCCCAGCTTGGCACGCGGACGAGGAAGAACTCCTGCCGCTGCCGGTACCACTGGCCGTCGAACGGGTACTCCGTCACCTCGTCCCAGACCGGCTCGCCCAGCTCCTCGGAGGCCAGGCGCAGGCCGGTCTCCTCGGCGAGCTCGCGGGCGGCGCCGGCCGCGTACGGCTCGTCGGGGTCGAGACCACCGCCGGGCGTGAACCAGTACCGGTGGTGCGGCCGGGCCGGGTCGAAGCCACGAAACAGCAGTACGCGGTCGTCACCGTCGACGAGCAGCACGCGGGCCGCTCGGCGGGGGATAACGTCCACGGCCCCAGCCTATTGCGTCGCCCGCGGACGCCGTGAGCGCCCCGAGGCGCCACAGCACCCCAACACCAGCGCCCCAGACAAGCCCCAGACAAGCGAGCGAGACCACCCGCGAACACCCTGGGGCGCCACCCAGCACCCCAGACCCCGCGAGAAGCAAGGCCACCCCGGAGCCGACCCCCGCCAGCCCGGGGAAGGACCGGAAGGAAACGAAGGACCGGAACGAAAGGAAGGAAAGGAGGGAACAGGCCCGGCCCAGAGGGCGAAAGCGAGATCAGGAGTTGGGGACCTTGTCGAACGGCTCCGGCACGGACAGCCACTTGGCCCGTCCCACCGGCCAGAACACCACGAACGCCCGCCCGATCACCGCGTCTTCGGAGATCGTGGAGGCGTTGAGGTCGCGGGTGCGCTCCCAGTGCTCCAGCGAGTCGCCGGAGGCCGAACGGTGGTCGCCCATCATCCACAGCCGCCCCTTGGGCACGGTGATGTCGAACGACTCGTCGGCCGCCAGGTCGGTGGTGCCCCCCTCGGAGAAGATGTACGGCTCGTCGAGCGCCTGCCCGTTGATGATCAGGCGCTGGTCGGGGTCGCAGCAGACGATGTGGTCGCCGCCCACGCCGATGACCCGCTTGATGAAGTCTTCGCCGTCCGGGTTGCTGCGCCAGTCGGCGGGCGCTTCGAAGACCACGATCTCGCCCCGGTGCGGTGAGCGGAAGTCGTAGACCAGCTTGTTGACGAGCACCCGGTCGTAGATGTCGAGGGTGTGCTCCATCGACGGCGACGGGATGTAGAACGTCTGCAGCACGAAGGCACGCACGAGCACCGCGACCAGGATCGCTACGCCCAGCAGGATGGGAAGCTCGCGCCAGAACGACCCGCGGCGCTTTTCGGTCTGCTCGTCAATCACGGACGGAGCCTACGACGGCGACCTGGAATTGCGCCTCGGGAACGCGCGGAGAGGCCCAAAGACCAACGCGCGAAGGCACCCAAAGACCGCGCAAAGCCGCCCGGAGACCGGCGCCGGGAACGCCCGTAGCCGTCCCGGGACCACAGCGACGTGAGCCGCGTGGTGAAGGCCAGGGGCAGCAGGAGCGGCAGGACGACAGCGAAACCTCCCTGGTCAGGCAGGCGAGGCGAAGACTGCGCCGGCGGTCCGAGCGCCGCGGCCCGCGGCACGTCGTCGAAGTTGGCCGGGACGCCGAGGCCGGCCCACCGGTCGTACGGCCAGACGATCACGAAGGCCCGGCCGATCACGTTGTCAATCGGCACCTGGCCCTGGCAGCGCGAGTCCTGCGAGACCAGGCGGTGGTCGCCCATCACGAAGAGGTTGCCGGGCGCGACGGTGATCTCGTCGAACTGCCGTGAGCGGCACTCACGCGGGTTGGGTGGCAGGTCGGGATCGGAGTTCTCCAACACGTACGGCTCGTCCATCGACTTGCCGTTGACCTGGACGCGCCCCTGGTCGTCGCAGCACTTGACCTTGTCGCCGGGCACGCCGATGACCCGCTTGATGAAGTCTTTCTCCCCGGGGCGGCTGACACCGACCAGGTCGCCGACGGTGCGGCCGAGCTTGGCCATGAAGCCGACCTGCGGCTCGTCCTGGAACTCGGGCGTCCAGTTGGGCGGGCCGCGGAAGACGACGACCTCGCCACGCTCGGGGTCGCGCACGTCGTACACGATCTTGTTGACCAGCACGCGGTCGCCGACCAGCAGCGTGTCCTCCATGGACCCGGAGGGGATGAAGAACGCCTGGAGCAGGAACGTGCGGATCAGCACCGCCAGGCAGAACGCCACGATGAGCAGCAGCGGCAGCTCCTGCCAGAGCGGCATCTGCCGGCGCCGGCCGGGGGTGCGGCGGGGCATCCGCCACGGATCGACGTCGCCATCTTGCTGCACGTCGCGCGCCCCCCGAGTCCGAGATACAGCACTACCGCCCGCGGCGCCTCCTCCGCGGAGGCTCGGCGAGCGGTAGTGCGGGGGTGTCGCGCCGCCGCGGCGTTGGCCGCGGACGAAGCGTTCGTCGTACGTCACCGCGGACAGCGTATCCGGCCGGCACCCGAAGCGGCCAATACCAAGAACACAAACCCGGGGCGGCCACTGTGGGCACCCGGATCGATGTCAGGAGGGGCCAGCCTCAGCTGGCCTGCTTCTCCCGCTTTTCCTTGATCTTGGCGGCCTTGCCGCGCAGCTCGCGCAGGTAGTAGAGCTTGGCCCGGCGGACCGCGCCGCGGGTCACGACCTCGATGCGGTCGATCGCCGGGCTGTTGACCGGGTAGGTGCGCTCCACGCCGACGCCGAAGCTGACCTTGCGGACCGTGAAGGTCTCCCGCAGGCCGCCACCCTGGCGCCGGATGACCACGCCCTGGAAGACCTGGACCCGGGAACGGTTGCCCTCGACCACCCGCGCGTGCACCTTGACGGTGTCACCGGCGCGGAAGTCGGGGATGTCGGTCCGCTGCGACTGGGCGTCCAGTGTGTCGAGCGTGTTCATCGCAAGGCTTCCTCATGGCTCGTTGGGGCGATCACCACCCGGCGGCGGCCGGGAGATGAGCACGCGGGCACACCGAAGAGCGGTGGCTGGTCGCGGCAACCTCACTACTTTGCCATATCGGCACCCCGGACCTGAAATCCGGCCCCGGAGAGGAGGGCGACATCGCGCTTGTCCAGGGTACCGGGGTCGAGCGTGGCGAGCAGGTCCGGGCGCCGCTGTGCCGTGCGTAACAGCGCCTGGTCCCGCCGCCACCGGGCGATCCGGCCGTGGTCGCCGGAGCGGAGGATCTCGGGTACCGGGTGCCCGCGCCACTCCGGCGGCTTGGTGTACACCGGCGCCTCCAGCACCCCCTGCGTGTGCGACTCCTCGGCCAGCGAGTCCGCGTTGCCCAGCACCCCGGGCAGCAGCCGCACGATCGCCTCGCACATGACCAGCACCGCCACCTCGCCGCCGAACAGCACGTAGTCGCCGAGCGACACCTCGGTGACCGGCATCCGGGTGGCCGCGTGGTCGAGCACCCGCTGGTCGATCCCCTCGTACCGGCCGCACGCGAAGATCAACCACGATTCGGCGGCGAGCTCGTGCGCCATCGCCTGGGTGAAGACCTCACCCGCCGGTGTGGGCACCACCAGCCGCACGCCGCCCTCCGGCACTCTGCCAGCTGGCTCGCTTCGCTCGCTTTGGCCCCGGCTGCCGGCGCGCTCCGCCCTCGTCGCTTCGCTCCTCGGACCGGAGCTTGCCGGCCCCGGGACCAGCGCGTCCAGCGCCTCACCCCACGGCTCCGGGCGCATGACCATGCCCGGCCCGCCGCCGTACGGGGTGTCGTCGACCGTCCGGTGCACGTCGTGCGTCCACGCCCGCAGGTCGTGTACGCCCACGTCGAGCAGCCCGCCGGCCCGTGCCTTGCCGATCAGCGACAGGTCGAGCGGGGCAAGGTACTCCGGGAAGATCGTGACAACGTCGATCCGCATCCCTTTTCGACCTCCGCATGGTGGCGGATGTATCCGCACTCGCTCTGGCCGAGTCTTTAACCCATGTACGGATCACCCGAGCAGGCACTCTACGTGCTGGACCAGGCGGCGGAAGTGCGCGCCCGGGCCGACGTCACCTGGCGCTCGGCGATCAGGCAAGCCCTCGCCAGCGAGGCGTCGATCGAGCAGATCGCCGACCGGGCGCACACGACCGTGGAGCAGATCCTCGCGATCGTCGCCACCCCCCTCCCCACCCCCACATCCGAGTCTCCGCGTAGTGGCGGATGTTTCCCCCGCAACACCGGGCGATGGTGAGAGCCATGCCCCGGCTGGACATCACCACGACGCGGTGTGAGGCGCTGTTCGTGTCCGATCTGCAGCACTCGCAGCGCCCCAGCGCGGAGCAGGTACGCGCCGCGGTCGTCCGGACGGTTCGCGCGTACGGCGCGAAGACCTGCGTGGCCATGGTCGCGCAGGAGTTCGGCGACCACCCCGACACCGCCGTCGCCCGCATGCGCTGGGCTCGTGCGGCGGTCGCGGCGGCGTACACGGTTCGCGTAACCGGATGGTCGACCCGAACGACCATCTGCCACATGGCCGCTCCCGCCCTGCCTCCGGCCAAGGCGGCCTAAACAGCCGGTCATCCCCCCGACCGGTGACAGCCCCCCAGGTGGAGGACGTACCACGCCTCCCCTCCACCTGGGGGGTTCCTAAGGAACCCACGCCTCCGGGTTCCGGCGGAGAAGGAAATGACCCCGACCCCGTGGCCAGGGAACTGGGCCCTGGCCACGGAAGGAGGGGCAACTTCAGGACAAGAGATTCCGAGCTGCCGCGACGTCCGCGGTGGTCCGGACCGTTGCTCCCGCGGCCTCACCCTTCGCGTCTGGTCGCGGTCGTCCCTCGTGCGGCTCGCGAGAAAACGCTCCGCCGCGCTCCACGTTTCGGCCGTGCCCCCGGACCCCAGGCTTCTAGAGGTCGAAGAGGCCCTCGGGCGGGTCGACGATCACGCGACCGCCGGCCAGGTCGACCTCGGGCACGATCGCCTTCACGAACGGGACCAGCGCCGTCCGCCCCTCGGGCCGGCGCAGGACCAGCAGGTCGGAGGCGGGCGCGTGGTCGATGCGGGCCACCTCGCCGAGCGTCTCGCCGGCCCGCGTTACCGCCGTCAGGCCGACGAGCTGGTGGTCGTGAAACTCGTCCGGGTCGGAGAGCGGGCCCACGTCGGCGCTGTCGACGCAGAGCAGCACGCCGCGCAGCGCCTCGGCGACGTTGCGGTCGTAGACCCCGTCGAACGCGACGATCAGCCGGCCCTGGTGGGCGCGCACCTCTTCGATCCTGAGGCGGTCCGGCACCTGGTAGGCGGCCGGGTCGGTGGCCGTGGACGGCACCGCCCCCGGATCGGTCGCCAGGACCTTTCCGGGGGCGAAACGCTCGTCCGGGTCGTCCGTCCGCACCTCCACGATGACCTCACCGCGGATGCCGTGCGGCCGGACGATACGCCCGACGTAAAGAAGCATCTATCAGTACGAGTCGACGATGTCGACGCGCACGCCACGGCCGCCGATCGAACCGATGACCTGCCGCAGGGCCTTGGCGGTGCGCCCGCCGCGGCCGATCACGGTGCCCAGGTCTTCGGGGTGCACGCGCACCTCGAGCCGCTTGCCGCGGCGTGAGTCGATCATGCGCACCCGGACGTCGTCCGGGTGGTCGACGATGCCCTTGACGAGGTGCTCCAGCGCGGGCCGGAGTGCCACCTCAGACCTGCTCGCCGGAGTCCGCACCGGCCTGCTCCTCGGTCTTGTCAGCGGAGGCGCCGCCCTCAGCCGAAGCCGCCGCCTTCTTGGTCGCCTTCTTCGCGGTCTTGGCCGGGACCGCCTCCGCGACGCCGGCGGCCGCCTTGGCCTCCGCCTCGTACGCCGCCTTGCGGTCGGCCCGCTCGGGGGCCACCAGCAGCGGCGGCGGGGCCGGCTCGCCCTTGAACTTCTGCCAGTCGCCGGTCTTTTCCAGGATGCGCTGGACGGCCTCGCTGGGCTGCGCCCCGACGGAGAGCCAGTACTGCACCCGGTCCGACTTGACTTCGATCACCGAAGGGTCTTCCTTCGGCTGGTAGATACCGACGTACTCGATCGCGCGACCATCGCGCTTGGTGCGCGAGTCGGCGACGACGATGCGGTACTGCGGGTTGCGGATCTTACCCATCCGCAGGAGCCGGATCTTTACGGCCACGTTTGTTTTCGCTCCTGTGCGATAACGGATGAGCTGACCGGCTCGCCACGTGGGGTTGTGGCGCCGGAGCTCGGGTGGACTGGCCGCACGTCCGGGTTAGAGGGCGCGAACGTGGAACCGGATACCAGCGAACCATTGTGCCAGACCCGTGCGGAAAGCTCCGACCGGGGGTAATCAAATCCGCGCCGGCGGCCGATCCCACCCCACGGGCAGTACCGGCGGAGGAGCCCAGGCCGGATCGGGGGTGAAGTCGGTCCAGGTGCCGTCGAACGGGAACTCGCCCGCCTCGATCCGTTTGACGACCCGCCAGCCCTCGGCCCAGACCGCCGCCTCGTCGGCCACCCAGTAGTGATCCGGAAAGCCGAGCCGCTCGGCGAACTCGTCCTCGTCCTTCCACGCCCAGGACAGGTCCGGCCGGACCACGATGTCGAGGTCCTGGTCGACGATGTCGATGCCGGCCACCTCGCCGTCGTCCCAGCGCACGCCGGGCTCTTCGAGGTTGACGTACCAGTTGGCGAAGCGGTCCGCCTCGTCCCGAAACCACCAGACCGAGTGGTTGGCCCCCGCCGGCAGGAACTTGAGCACCGACGGGCCGGCCCAGGTGCCGGGCGCGACCCGGTAGGGGCCCTGCTCGATCCACTCGGCGAACGGCATCGACCGCAGGCCCCGCCCGTCGGCGGCCACCTCGCCGGCCACCGGCGTGCCCCGGGCGACCCACACGAGCAGGCCGCGCTCGTCGTCGGCGACCACGCGGGCCGGGCGTACCCAGGCGATGCGGCCGCGGTGGACGTTGCGGTGGACGATCAGCTGACCGGGCGTGAAGCCCATCACGGCGCGCTCAGTAAGCCCGAGCCAGGATGGCCCGCAGCTCCGGCTCGTCTTCCGAGTCGGGCACCGAGCCGTCGGCGCGGATGAGGCAGCGGACGGTCACACCCTGCCCGTTCGCCTCCTTCTCACCGGCCGGCCCGACCTCGGACCAGGGCACGTCGGCCCAGCCCGTGGCGCTGGCCTCGATCGCCTCCGCCAGCGTCCCCACCGTGACGGTGCGGTCGAGCCGCAGCTTCAGCGCCTCGTCGTAGAGCGCCTGCTGGTCGGCCTCGAGCGCGCCCAGCACCGCCTTGACCACGTCGGGCACCGCCACCGGCGTCTTGGAACCGTCGGTGCGGCGCACCAGCACCGCATTGCCGGCGGCCAGGTCGCGGGGGCCCACCTCGACCCGTACCGGATAGCCCTTGAGCTCGGCGTCGACGGCCCGGCGGCCGAACGGGGTGTCCACCCGGTCGTCGAACCCGACCCGGACCCCGGCGTCGCGCAAGGCGTCGCGGAGCTTGGCCGCCGCCTCGCCCACGCCCTCGCCGTCCTTGACGATCATCACGTACGCCTGGACCGGCGCCAGCCGCGGCGGCACCCGCAGCCCGTTGTCGTCGCCGTGGCACATGATCAGGCCGCCGAGCATGCGGGTCGAGGTGCCCCAGCTCGTGGTCCAGGCGTGCTCGACCCCGCCGGTCGCCGACGAGTACGTGATGTCGAACGCGCGGGCGAAGTTTTGCCCCAGCTCGTGCGAGGTGCCCAGCTGCAGGGCCTTGCCGTCGCCCATCATGCCCTCGAGCGTGTACGTATTGGTGGCGCCGGCGAAGCGCTCACCGGCCGTCTTGCGCCCGACCAGCACCGGGATGCCGAGCACCCCGACCATGAAGTCCTCGTACACCTCGTGCAGGATCTTGCGGGCGTAGGCCCGCGCGTCGGCCTCGGTGGCGTGCGCGGTGTGCCCCTCCTGCCACAGGAACTCGCTGGTGCGCAGGAAGACCCGCGGCCGCAGCTCCCACCGCACGACGTTGGCCCACTGGTTGAGCAGCAGCGGCAGGTCGCGGTAGGAGTCGACCCACTTGGCCATGAACTCGCCGATCACCGTCTCGCTGGTCGGCCGCACCACCACCGGCTCGGCGAGCTGCTTGCCGCCACCGTGGGTGACCACCGCCAGCTCCGGCGAGAAGCCCTCGACGTGCTCGGCCTCGCGGCGCAGGTAGCTCTCCGGGATGAAGAGCGGGAAGTACGCGTTTTCCGCGCCGGCCGCCTTGATCCGGTCGTCCATCTCGGACTGCATGCGCTCCCAGATCGCATACCCCGTCGGTCGGATCACCATCGTGCCGCGCACCGGGCCGTTGTCGGCGAGCTGCGCCTTCGCGATGACGTCCTGGTACCAGCGGGGGAAGTCCTCCGCACGGGGAGTGAGCACACGTGCCATGAGCCGACATCCTATCCGGGACGTTCCGCCGTTCTACGGGAGCACCCGGCCGCGCAGCACCATCCGCTGCGGGGCGCGGACGACGCGCAGGTCGCGGCGGGGATCCTCGGCGTAGACGACAAGATCGGCCAGGCCGCCCTCGACCAGCCCGGGAAAGCCCAGCCACTCCCTGGCCCCCCAGGACGCGGCGCGCAGCACGTCGAACGGCGCCATGCCGGCCTCTTCGTGCAGGCGCAGCATCTCGTCGGCGATCCGGCCGTGGGTGATCCCGCCGCCCGCGTCGGTGCCGGTGTAGAGGGGCACGCCCGCCTCGTACGCGGCGCGGACGACGGCCGGGAAGCCGTCGTGGAGGGCGCGCATGTGCCGCGCGTACCCGGGGAACTTCTCCTCGGCCCGCGCCGCGATGTCACCGAAAGTGGCAATGTTGATCATCGTGGGCACCAGCGCCGTGCCCCGCCGGGCCATCTCGTCGACCAGGTCGAGCGAGAGCCCGGTGCCGTGCTCGACACAGTCGATGCCGGCCCGCACCAGCACCGCGACGGCCTCCTCCGAGAACGTGTGCGCCGTGATCCGCGCCCCCGCCGCCTGCGCCGCACCCACGGCCGCCTCGAGGGTGGCGGCGTCCCAGGCCGGCGCGAGGTCACCGACCGCGCGGTCGATCCAGTCGCCGACCAGCTTCACCCACCCGTTGCCGGCCCGCGCCTGGGCGGCCACCTCACCCGGCACCTCCGGCGCCTCCACCTCCGCGCCGATATCCCGCAGATATCGCTTGGGCGGCGCGACATGGCGGCCAGCGCGGGCCAGTCGCGGCACGTCGGGGTCGTCGTCGAGCATCGGGTACGGGTACGGCGAACCGCAGTCCCGGATGGCGAGCACCCCGCTGTCGCGGTCGGCGGCGGCCAACTCCTTGGCCTGCGCGATCCCCCCGATCGGCGCCCCACCGGGCGCGATGCCGATGTGGCAGTGCGCGTCGACCAGGCCGGGCAGGACATAGCCACAGTCCGCGATCGTCTCGGCCCCCGCGACGGGCGAAAACGTCACCCGGTCGCCGACCAGCCAGAGGTCGCGCTCTTCGTCGTCCGGCAACAGGACCCCACGCACGTGAAACGCCATGCGCACAGTCCTACCTGATCGTCAGGCCTCGACCTTCGTCCGGGCCAGGAAAGCGTCGCGCCGCGCCGTCAAGGCCGGCAGGTCGACGACGATCCGGTACGGCTCGTCAGTGGTGAAGACCTCGGTGGTCTGCCGGGCGATGGCATACCGCCGGTGCGGCTTCGACTCCAGAACATGCTCGGCGAGCGAGATCTTGTCGCCCAGCGGGTCGATCACCCAGTAGTGCCTGACGCCGGCGGCGGCATACATGCCCGCCTTGTCGTAGACATCGCGCACGTTCGAGTCCTTCGACACGACCTCGACCGCGAGCACCGCGTCCTCGACGGGCGGCGGGTGCTGGTCGACGTGGGAAGTGTCCATCACGACGACGTCCGGCCGAGGTTCGCTGTAGCGGTTTACATCCAGGGACAGGTCTACGACGGGGGCCCAGCCGTCCGGGCAGTTGGTCCGCAGTGCGAAGGCTATCTCTGTGCAGACGAACTGATGGATGAAGGTGGGCGACATGAGGAGCAACCTTCCGTTGACGAGCTCGTACGGAAGGTCAGGCGGCAGCTGGGAAAGATCGTCGACGGTCCACACCTCGCGCTGCGGCAGGCTCAGTGCTGCGGTCATGGGGGCTTTCCTTCCGTGAGGATGCGTCACCGTAACCACCTCACGTCTCATCCTGCCGCCCCGAAAGCGTTGGTCCCAGTCCCCCAATTCGTTAGCCGGCTTGGCGGACTACTTGTCGGTGTCCTTGTCTTTCTTGCCGAGCTTGCCGAAGTCGAGCTTCGGGAGCTTGAAGCCAGGTGGCAGGCCGCCGCCGCCCAGCGCGCTCGGGTCCATGCCCGGGGGGAGCTGGGGCATGCCCGGGGGCATCCCGCCCGGCATCCCGCCCGGCATGCCGCCGGGGATGCCGGCCGAGCGGGGACGGCCGCCGCCCTTGGTGCCCTTGCGCTTGTTCTTCGGCGACTTGGTCGCCTTGCGGCGGGCGCCGGGCAGGCCCATCATGCCGCCCATCTGCTTCATCATCTTTTGCGCTTCGGTGAAGCGGTTGAGCAGCTGGTTGACGTCCATCACGGTCACGCCGGAGCCGTTGGCGATGCGGGCGCGGCGGGAGCCGTTGATGATTTTGGGGTTGGTGCGCTCGCCCGGTGTCATCGACCGGATGATGGCGGTGACCCGGTCGAAGTGCTTGTCGTCCAGCTCGGCCAGCTGGTCCTTCATCTGGCCCATGCCCGGCATCATCGACAGCACGTTCGCGATCGGGCCCATCCGGCGCACGGCGATGAGCTGGTCGAGGAAGTCTTCCAGCGTGAAGCTCTGGCCGCCCATGAGCTTGGCGGCCATCTTCTCCTTCTGCTCCTCGTCGAACGCCTGCTCGGCCTGCTCGATGAGCGTGAGCATGTCACCCATGCCGAGGATGCGGCTGGCCATCCGGTCGGGGTGGAAGACGTCGAAGTCCTCCAGTTTTTCGCCGGTGGACGCGAAGAGGATCGGCTGGCCGGTCACGTGCCGTACGGAGAGGGCGGCACCGCCACGGGCGTCACCGTCCAGCTTGGACAGCACCACGCCGGTGATGCCCACGCCGTCGCGGAACGCCTCGGCGGTGGTCACCGCGTCCTGGCCGACCATCGCGTCGATCACGAACACGACCTCGTCGGGCTGGACCGCGTCGCGAATCGAGGCGGCCTGCGCCATCATCTCCGCGTCGATGCCGAGCCGGCCGGCGGTGTCGACGATGACGATGTCGCGGGCCGCCCGCTTGGCATGCTCGATCGAGTCGCGGGCCACGCGCACCGGGTCGCCGACGCCGTTGCCGGGCTCCGGCGCGTACACCTCGACACCGGCCCGCCCACCGAGCACCTGGAGCTGCCCGACGGCGTTGGGGCGCTGGAGGTCGGCAGCCACGAGCAGCGGCTGGTGCCCCTGGGCCTTGAGCCAGCGGGCGAGCTTGCCGGCGAGCGTGGTCTTACCGGAGCCCTGGAGGCCGGCCAGCATGATCACGGTCGGCGGCTGCTTGGCGAACTGGAGCCGCCGCGCCTCGCCGCCGAGGATCGCGACCAGCTCCTCGTGCACGATCTTGATGACCTGCTGGGCCGGGTTGAGCGCCTGGGAGACCTCGGCGCCGCGCGCCCGCTCCTTGACGTTCGCGATGAAGGCCTTGACGACCGGCAGCGCGACGTCGGCCTCGAGCAGGGCGAGGCGGATCTCGCGGGCGGTGGCGTCGATGTCGGCGTCGGAGAGGCGCCCCTTGCCACGGAGCTTGGTGAAGATCCCGGAGAGCCGGTCGCTCAAGGTGTCAAACACGCCACAACATCCCGTTTGTCGTCATTTGGCGGGCACGTAGCGGGCCGGCTCACGAGCCGGCCGCGCTCCTAGCGTAACCGGACACCTCCGCCCCGGCCCCGCGCCAGCGCGGGCACGCCCGTCGGCGCCGGAAATGTCGCCGCGAACCCCATCTAGTCGCACGGACACGACCGGCGATCGACGGCTGCGCCTCTGTCCAGCGGTACCACAAGTACGTTATGGCGGCCTCATAACGTACTTGTGGTACCGCTGGTGCGTCCGGGGGCCGCTGACGCCGTCCCCCGGCCGGCCGGTTTCGCCTCGGCCGCCTGTGATCGAAGCTCCCGTCAAGTCGCTAGAACGCCTTGACGGGAGCTTCGATCACACCCGAGGGGTGTTTCGATCACACCCGAGGGGTGTCTAGAAGTCGACGAGGCCGGACTGGTAGGCGAAGACGACGAGTTGGGCGCGGTCTCGGGCGCCCAGCTTGATCATCGCGCGGCTGACGTGGGTGCGGGCGGTCGCCGGGCTGACCACGAGCCGCTCGGCGATCTCGTCGTTGCTCAACCCCTCGCCGACCAGCCCCACGATCTCCCGCTCCCGCTCGGTGAGCGTGTCGAGCTGGGGGTGCGGCTTGTGCACGCGGCTGGGCCGGGTGGCGAACTCGCGTACCACCCGCCGGGTCACCGACGGGGACAGCAGCGCCTCGCCGCCGGCGACGAGGCGGATGGCGTGCAGCAGCTCGGCCGGCTTGGTGTCCTTGATCAGGAAGCCGCTGGCGCCGTGGCGGAGGGCGTCGAAGACGTACTCGTCGAGCTCGAAGGTGGTCAGCACGACGACGCGGGTCTCGGCGAGCGAAGGGTCGGCCACGATGCGCCGGGTGGCCTCGATGCCGTCGATGCCGGGCATGCGGATGTCCATCAGCACCACGTCGGGGCGCTCGCGCCGGGCCGCCTCCACCGCTGCGAGCCCGTCGGACGCCTCGCCGGCCACCGCCATGTCGTCTTCGCTCTCGACGAGCGTGCGCAGCCCGAGGCGCACCAGGTCCTGGTCGTCCGCGATGAGTACCCGGATCATGGCAGCGGCAGCCTCGCGTACACCCGGAATCCGCCGCCCTCGACCGGCCCGGCGGTGAATTCGCCGCCCAGCGCCGCGACCCGCTCGCGCATCCCGACCAGGCCGTGCCCGCCGCCGGGCGGGCCGGCCGCGCCGCGGCCGGTGTCGACCACCTCCACGCTCACCTCCTCGGGCAGGTAGGCCAACCGGACGGTGGCGGACGCCGCGCCGGCGTGGCGCAACACGTTGGTCAGCGACTCCTGCACCACCCGGTATGCTGCCAGATCCACCGCCGCCGGCAGGTCCCGCCGGTCGCCGGTGACCTCGACCTCGACCGGCACGCCGGTCTCGGACATCCGCGCCACCAGGTCGTCGAGACGGGCCAGGCCCGCGGTGGCCGCTCTTGTCTCACCTTCCCGGGTACGCCGTACGAGTGCGAGCGTCACGCGCAGCTCGTCCAGGGCCTCCCGGCTGGTACGGCTGATCGCGGTGAGCGCCGCCTCGGCCTGCTCGGGGCGCTTGCCGAGCAGGTGGAGGGCGATCTCGGCCTGCATGTTGATCGCGGAGAGGCCGTGGCCGACCACGTCGTGCACCTCCTGGGCGACGCGCAGCCGCTCCTCGTCGGCGTACCGGCGGGCCAGGTCGTCCCGGGCCTGCGCCGCCGCCTCCCGGCTGATCCGCACGGTGACCCCCACCGCGAACGGGACCGCCACCCACGCCGCCGCCGGCCCCAGGCCCATCGTGTTGCCGTCGACCACGGTGTGCACCAGCAGGACGGTGAGTGCCGCGCCGGCGGCGATCGCGGCCGGCTTGAGCGGCCGGTGCCGGGCCACCGTGTAGACCGACACGAGGAACGAGAAGAAGATCGGCCCATACGGGTAGCCCAGCGACAGGTAGATCGAGACACCGACGGCCGCGACCCCGAGCGTGACCAGCGGCCAGGACCGCCGCACCACCAGCGACAGCGCCACGACCGCGACCAGCACGAACGTGAACGCGGTGACCGGCCGCTCCTGCACCAGCCCCGCCGCCCGGGTGCCGCCCATGCCGATCACGAGGAGCACGCCGGCCAGGAGGGCATCGGCTGCCCACCTCCGGCGTGCCTCGTTCATGACCACATTCTTCCTGTCACGGCCGGTCCTTGCCGGCGCCGACCCTCGCCGCCGCCGGTCAGAGGATGTCCCGCCGGCGGAGCAGGAGGCCGCCGACGCCGACGAAGAGGATCAGGTACCCGGCCAGCACGGCGACCGCGTGCCCGTCCCCGACCAGCGTGGCCACGCCCGGGGTGTCCGGCGAGGTGCCGAGCGACGCGGCGAGCGAGCCGGCGTTCGGGCCGGGCAGCCACTCCTGCAGCTTCGCCACCCAGTCCAGCAGGGGCGCGGCGATGGCGGAGAGGAGGTTTTGCACCGCCATCAGCCACACCAGGCCCAGCCCGATCGGCAGCGCCACGCCGCGCAGCGCGACGGCCAGCACCACGCCGAGCCCGGCCCACATCGCCGCCATCAGCCAGCCCGCCCCGATACCGGCGGCCAGGTCGACGAACGACGGCCAGTCGGCCGGTGCCCCCTCGGCCGCCGCGATCGCCGCGCTGGTCACCGCACCGGTCGCGAAGAGCGCCAGTACGACGGCGAGGCTGGCCAGCGCGACGGCGGCGATCTTCGCGCCGTACACGGTGAGCCGCGACGGCCCCTGGGCCAGCAGCGTCTTCCAGGTGCCCCAGCCGTACTCGCCGCCGACCGCCAGCACGCCGAGGATCAGCAGGATCGCGCCGGCGAACACCGGCAGCCCGCCGATCGAGTTGCCGACCAGGTGCTCGGGCAGCGTCTCGGCGACGCCCCGGGTGGCGTTGGGCGCCCCGTCGGCGGCGCCGTTCGCACCGGCGTACGGGACCAGGTAGGTGAAGGTCAGGCTCAGCACGACGGCGACGGCCAGCAGCAGCCAGCTCGCCGGGCGCCGCACCAGCTTGGTGATCTCGGCTCGCGTACTACCCAACATGTGTCAGCTCCAAGAAGACGTCTTCCAACTCCCGTTCGCGCACGCCCAGCTCACTCACGTCGATGCCGGCGCCCACCAGCTCGGCGTTGATCCAGGCCGCCTTGCCCGCCTCGATGTCCAGCTCCAGGGCGCCGTCCTCGACCCGTACCCGGTCCTGCCCCACCAGGGCCCGTACCCGGGCGGCCGCGTCCTGGATCGGATCGGCGACCACCCGCAGCCGCGCACCCCCGCGCAGCTCGGCCACGGTGCTCTCGGCGATGAGGCGGCCGCCGGAGACGACGCCGACCCGGTCGCAGATCTGCTGCACCTCGCCGAGCATGTGGCTGGAGAGCAGCACGGTCTTGCCGGCCGCGCCGAGCCGCCGGATCAGCCGCCGCATGTCCGCCATGCCGGCCGGGTCGAGCCCGTTGGTGGGCTCGTCGAGGATCAGCAGCTTGGGGTCCTTGAGCAGGGCGGCGGCCACGCCGAGCCGCTGCTTCATGCCGAGGGAGTAAGTGCCGTAGCGGTCCCCGGCCCGGTCGGTCAGGTCGACCAGGTCGAGCACGACGCCGACGCGGCCGGCGGGGCACCCGGCGTAGCGGGCGAGGACGCGCAGGTTGTCCCGCCCCGACAGGTACGGGTAGAACGCCGGCCCCTCGATCAGCGCGCCGACGTCGCCCAGGCTCTGCCCGACGTCCTCGCCGAACAGCCGGACCGTGCCCGACGATGGCCGTACCAGGCCGAGCAGCATCCGCAGTGTGGTCGTCTTCCCCGCCCCGTTCGGGCCGAGGAACCCGTAGACCTCTCCGGGCCGTACGGTGAGGCTCACCCGGTCGACGGCGACCAGCTGGCCGTACCGCTTGGTGAGCTCGCGGGTCTCTACTGGAAACATGCGGCCAGCCTCGCCCGAACCGCGCCGAACGGCGTCCGCAGCGAAGCGTGAGTCGGTGTACGCCCGCCGACGTACACGCGCGACGGGGGCGATCGGCCTATCCCGGGGATCGGGGATCGCTACCTAGCATCACCGCATGCCCACCCTGACCGCCGACGCGATCCAACGCGGCCTGCGACGGATCGACGGTGACCTGCGCACCGCCGAAGCGACCCTGGACGTCCTCCAGGCGGCCACCGGCGGCATCACCCGGCTGGTGCCGGCCGACGTCTGGTGCGGGGTGGTCCTGGATCCGTCGACCCTGCTGGACACCGGCGGTCAGCACGCCAACGGCTTTCCGGAGACGACGATGCCTCGGCTGTTCGAGATCGAGCACATCGAGCAGGACGACGTCGACAGCTTGCGCGCGCTGGTCCGCCGCCCGGATCCGGTCAGCCTGCTCAGCACCTCCACCGGCGGAGACCTGTCGACGAGCAAGTACTACCGCGACATCCTGCGGCCGTTGGGCCTGCGGGACGAGCTGCGGGTCGTGTTGCGCCAGGGCGGCCGCACCTGGGGCCTGCTGGTGCTGTGCCGGGCGGCCGGCTCGCCCGCGTTCACCGAGGCCGACCTCGTCGCCGCCCGGCAGGTCAGCACACCGGCCACGGCGGCGCTACGACGCTCCCTGCTGCTGGGTGGCTCCGACACCGGCGGCGTCGCCGACGCGCCCGGACTCGTGGTGCTCGACGGGCGCTACGACGAGGTGACCGTGTCGCCGACCGCCCGGCGGTGGCTGGACGACCTGCCGGAGCACCATCCCGGCCGCGGCCCCGCCCTCCCGTACGTCGTGCGTGCCGTCGCCGCGCGGGCCACCGCCGACACGGCGACGCCGGCCCGGTCGCGGACCCGCACCCGCAGCGGCCGGTGGGTGGCGCTGCACGCCTGGCGGATCGGCTCGGCCGAGGCCCCGATGACCGCGGTGGCGATCGGCCCGGCCGAGCCGGGCGACCTCGCCGCGATCGTGCTCGACGCGTACGGCCTGTCGCAGCGCGAGCGCCAGGTCACCCAGCAGGTCCTGCTGGGCAACTCCACCGCGCGGATCGCCAGCGCGCTGGCGATCTCGGAGTACACGGTGCAGGACCATCTCAAAGCGGTGTTCGACAAGACCGGGGTCCGCAGCCGCCGCGACCTGATCAGCACCCTGTTCACCCGGCACTACCTGCCACAGCTGGCGCGGCCGTCCACCTCGACGGACGGCCGCGTGGTAGATCCTGACGGGGATCACGCCGCCAGTGCCTGAGCCACCGCGCTCGCCAGTGCCGTCATCTGCGCACTCAGGTCGGCGCCAAGACGATCCATGAGCTTGATGCCGCCGATCTGCGTCGACACACCCCACTTGGCGGTCTTGAATGCCAGCGTGAGTGCTCCGCCCATCTCCTGGTAGTAGACGGCTTCGTCCCATGGGCCCTCGACCTTGCGGAAGTCGGGGTTACCCGTGCTGCCGGCCAGTTGCGTGTAGGTCTGTTCGCCGCCCTCCGCCCAGGGGTACACGTTGATCTCGTAGCTTCCACCGCCGGCGCTGTAGTCGGCCGTCTTGAGCTCGCAGCCGGTCTTGCTCTTCTCCGAGTCCACCACCGTGATCCCGAGCGTGGACTCCACGAGTTCCTTCGGCACGAGTGCGCACGGGTCGACCGGGAATCCGTCGCTGTCGGTCGCGAGTGCCGATGACGCGGCTGTCGACGACGCGACGGTGGCCGGATCGGCTGGCGGCGCGGCCGGATCCGCCGAGTCACCGCCGCAGCCGGCGCCCACCGCCAGTACCGCCGCGGTCGCGCCCACCGCCAGCAGCCGGCGCGCTGCCCTGGCTCCGGGCGTGCTCACCGAAAGTGCCATCCCACGCATCACGGTTCTCCTGTTTTCCGTCGCAGCCCATGCCGATCCGCCCGGCCGGTCCGGCCGAGAGCTGGAACGCTAGTGCGCGCGGGCCGGCGTTCCCATCCCAACAATCTGGGATCGGATCGGAGCGAAGTGGCGGGCTACGTGCCGGCGGCGCCGAGGACGGCGGCCTCGACCTTGTCCCGTTCGGCGTCGTCGGCCCACGTGCCGACCAGGTAGAAGGCGTCGACCACGTCCGTGCCGAGCGTGGAGATCCGGGCGGCGCGGACCTGTGCGCCCGCCTCGTCCAGGGCGGACGTCACCCGGTACAGCAGGCCCGGCGCGTCGGCCGCGCGCAGCTCCAGGATCACCGCGTCGGTGGCCGCCTCCCGGTGCCACACCACGCGCGGGGCGGGCTGCGCGCCACCGGGGCGGGCGGCGAGGGCGCGGCCGCGCAGGCGTTGGGTCACCGAGACGTCGCCGGAGACGGCCCGGCGCAGGTCGCTGGCGAGCGCGAGCGAGTCGGGCGGGGTGCCGTACCGGGGGCGGACCCGGAACTCGACCAGCGCCCGGCCGTCCACCGTGGACGCGTCCGCGGTGAGGACCTCCAGACGGTGCAGGGCCAGGCAACCCGCGACCGCGGCGAGCAGGCCACGCCGGTCGGCGGCGGCCACCGCGACGCGTTCACCATCCAGGTGTACGACCGGAAGGGGGCCGGCCACCAGCGACGGATCGGGCTTGGGGGGCGCCGGCAGCACGCCGGTGTCGAGGGCGATGTGCACGCGGCGCACCAGGTCGGCGATCAGCCGGCCCTTCCAGTCCGACCAGGCGGCCGGGCCGGTGGCCTGCGCGTCGGCGCGGGCCAGGCCGTGCAGCAGGCTCAGCGTCGTGGTGTCGCCGACCGCGTCGGCCACCCCGCGGATGGTCACCGGGTCGGAGAGGTCACGGCGGGTGGCCACGTCGGGCAGGAGCAGGTGGAGGCGGACCAGCTTTTCGATCACCGCCACGTCTTCCGGGGGCAGGCCGATGCGCTGGGCGATCGCGGCGGCGACCGGCGCGCCGGCGACGCTGTGGTCGCCGGGCAGGCCCTTCCCCACGTCGTGCAGGAACGCACCGATCAGCAGCAGGTCGGGGCGCCCCACCTCGCGGGTGAACGCGGTCGCCTCGTACGCGGCCTGCACGAGGTGGCGGTCGAGCGTGAAGCGGTGCACCGGGTTGTGCTGGGGCAGGCTGCGCATCCGGGTCCACTCCGGCAGCCAGCCGTCGACCAGGCCGTACCGGTCGCAGGTCTCCCAGGTCGGCACCAGTCCCAGGCCGGCGCCGAGCAGCGTGACGAACGCGTCGCGGGCGGCCGGTGGCCAGGGCGCGGGCAGCGGCGGGCAGTACGCGGCCAGCCACTCGGAGGTGGCCCGCGCGATCGGCAGCTGGGTGACCGCCGCGGCGGCCGCGACCCGCAGCGACAGGCTCGGGTCGGGGCGTGCGCCGATCGCGGTGCGGGCGAGCACCAGCTCGCCGTCCTGCTCCACGACGTCGCGGGCGACCGGTCGCCGCTGCGGCTTGCCGTCGGCGCCCCGGCGCCGCCCGGAGCGGAGCCGGTCGGCCATCCGCCAGCCGTCGTCGAGCGCGTGCGTGATCGTACGGGCGTCGCTGGCGACCCGGCGCAGCAGCGCGTCGCCGTCGTCCAGGCCGAGCATCCGGGCCACGGAGGCGCGCTCCTGGGCCACCAGCCGGTCGACCCGCCGCCCCACGCTGGCGTGCAGGGCGTCCCGGGTGTCGAGCAGGCGCAGGTGCGCGGCGCGTACCGCCGGGCGCATCGTGTCGGCCAGCCCACCCTGGGCGATGGCCCGCAGGATGCCGACGTCGCGCAGGCCACCGGCGGCTTCCTTGAGGTCGCCTTCGAGCAGGAACGCCAGCTCGCCGTGCGCCTTCCAGCGGGCCAGCGTGATCTCGCGCAGCCGCACCAGCTGGCGTACCGCGGTGCGCCGCCACTGCTCGGCCGCCGCCTCGACGAGCTGCCGGGTGAGGTCGCGGTCGCCGGTGACGTGGCGGGTGTCGAGCAGGCTGAGGGCGACCTTGACGTCGTCGTGCGCGACGGAGAGCGCCTCGGGGATGGTGCGCACGGAGTGGTCGAGGCCGATCCGCGCGTCCCAGATCGGGTACCAGAGCGAGGCGGCCAGCTCGTCGATGCCAGGCACGCCGGTGTGCAGCAGGATCAGGTCGAGGTCGCTGTGCGGGGCGCACTGGAGCCGGCCCAGCCCGCCGAACGCGACCAGCGCGACTCCGGGCGGCCAGGCCGGCACGAGCGAACGGAGCCACATGTCAAGCGCCGCCGCACGCTCCACGCGTGCGGCGGCACCGACTTCGTCGCTTACCTCTATCAGAGCGCGTCCAGGCCGCGCTCGCCGGTGCGGACCCGGACGACGTCTTCCACCGCCGTGACCCACACCTTTCCGTCACCGATCTTCCCGGTGCGCGCCGCCGTGACGACCGCGTCGACGACCTTCTCGACGTCGATCTCGTCGGTCAGCACCTCGACCCGGATCTTCGGAAGGAACTCCACCGTGTACTCGGCGCCCCGGTACACCTCGGTGTGGCCCTTCTGGCGCCCGTAACCCTGGACCTCGCTGACGGTGAGGCCGGCAACGCCGAGGGCGTGCAGCGCCTCCTTCACGGCGTCCAGCTGGTACGGCTTGATGACCGCGGTCACCAGCTTCATGCTCAATCCCTCCATCGGTCCGAGGTTAACCGGAGACCTTTTCGCTCACCGGCGCCTTGTCCGGCGCCGCGCTGTTGGCCGACGGAGCGATGCCCGCCTGGGCGAACGCGCCGCCACCCGCGGCCGGGGACAGGTCGTAGCCGCTCTCCGCGTGCTCCGCGACGTCGATGCCGTCGACCTCGGACTCGGTCGAGGTGCGCAGGCCGATCGTCACCTTGATGATCAGGGCGATCACCGCGGCGATGACACAGGAGTAGACCGAGACGATCGCGCTACCGGCGAACTGCCGGCCGAGCTGGGTCGCCCCGCCGCCGTAGAACAGGCCCTCGTTGGCGCCGAGCACCTCCTCGATCGCCCCGTTGACCTGGAGCGTGGCGAACAGGCCGATCCACAGCGAGCCGATCCAGCCGGCGACGAAGTGCACGCCGACCACGTCGAGCGAGTCGTCGTAGCCGAGCTTGTACTTCAGGCTCACCGCGAACGCGCAGACCGCACCGGCGACGAGGCCGAGCAGGACCGCCGGGAGCGGGGCGATGAAGCCACAGGCCGGGGTGATCGCGACCAGGCCGGCGACGGCGCCGGACGAGGCGCCCACCAGCGTCGGCTTGCCGTCGCGGAACCACTCCACGATGATCCAGCCGAGCACACCGGCCGCGGTGGCGACCTGCGTGTTGACGAACGCGGCACCCGTCGTGCTGTCGACAGTGAGCTCGGAACCGGCGTTGAAGCCGAACCAGCCGAACCACAGCAGGCCGGCACCGAGCATGACGAACGGCACGTTGTGCGGCTTGAAGCTCTCCTTCGGCCAGCCGACCCGCTTGCCCAGCACGAGCACCAGGCCGAGCGCGGCCGCACCGGCGTTGATGTGCACCGCGGTACCACCGGCGAAGTCGAGCGCGTGGATCTTGGCGCCGATGAAGCCGCCGCCCCAGACCCAGTGCGCGACCGGGACGTAGACGAGGGTGAACCAGCCGAAGGCGAACAGCAGCCAGCCGGAGAACTTGAGCCGGTCGGACGCCGCGCCGCTGATCAGGGCGACCGTGATGATGGCGAACATCATCTGGAACGCCAGGAACACGTAGACCGGGATCCCGGTCTCACCCCAGAGGTCCCCGACGAAGTCGGTCTCGGTGCCGAGGTACTGGGTGAAACTACCGATGATGTTGTTGACGCTGGCGTTGTCGTTGGCACCGAACGCCAGAGTAAAGCCGTAGATGACCCACAGAACGGAGATGAGCCCGATGGCGCTGAAGCTCATCATCATCATGTTGAGCACGCCCTTGGACCGGTTGAGGCCACCGTAGAACAGGGCCAGACCCGGCGTCATGAGCAGCACGAGCGCAGACGACAGGAGCAACCAGGCGGTATTCCCGGTGTCGATCTCCACGCTGCCTCCTCTCGGTTAGGTTGCCTCCCTCCGGCAGATCCGGGGCAGCGTTGCCCGTACGCCGGTTGCGCGGAAGCTTTCAGGGCCGAGGTTTCGCGCACGGTGCCTGCGCGATTTCCGACAGGTCACGCTTTGTTTCGTACGTGTGAAGAAAGCCTCAAACTCGCTGGACGGATGGGGGTCCTCTCAACCGAACGTACGGTCGGGTTTGTCACCCCTCGTCACCGGAGTGCGTACTCGAGCGTGTGCCGTTCGTAGTCGAGGAGGCGAAGATCACGCATGGGCCGACGAAGGTGCCCCTTGTGCACGATCCGGACGAACGCCGGGTCGCCGGCCGCCGCCATCCGCCGGATGCCCTCCACGTGGTCGACGATCCGCTTTCGGATCGTGCGCACGAGGCGGTGGCGGTCGCGCGGGATCAGCCCGTACGCGTCGGCGAACAGGCGCAGCCGCCGGGGCCGGTTGGGCCGCTTCCACCCGAGCGTGTACGAGTCGCGGTCGGAGAAGAGAGGCACCCACGTCCAGGCCGCGTACGCCACGTCGTAGATCCGCGCGCCGGGCGAGGCGAGGTCGAAGTCGATCAACGCGAGCGTGCCGTCCGGCCGCCAGATGACGTTGTGCGGGGCGGCGTCGTGGTGGCAGATGACCTCGGTGTCCGGCGGCGGCGGGCCGAAGGAGCGCCACACCGCGCTCGGCGGCGGGGTGAACCCGTACTGCGCGTCGTGAAACATCCGCAGCATCGTCGCGACGGTGACCAGCGCCTCGTCGGTCACCCAGTGCGGGGCCAGCGGGTACTCCCCGCACTCACCCTCCAGATAGGAGAGGACCTCGCGGTTGCGCTCGTCCATGCCGAGGGCGCGGGGCGAGCCGGTGAAGCCGACGTACTCCAGATGGCGCAGCAGCGCGTGCACCGACGGGGTCCACGGGCCGGCGTTGCGCCGCACGGTGTCCCCCACCCGCACCACGGTGCTGACGTTCCCGCCGCGGAGCGGGATCTCATGCGAAGTCACGTATGGTCTCCCGAGGCGCGGCGCCCGATCGTGGTAAGTCACCCGAGGTTACGCGTCCCTGTCGAATGAGGCGTCGACACTGAGTCTCATGCTTCGTCTCCGCTGAGAAGCGCGTCGACGAAGGTGCGCGGCTCGAACGGGGCCAGGTCGTCCGGGCCCTCGCCCAGGCCGACCAGCTTTACGGGAATGCCCAGCTTGCGCTGCACGGCGATGACGATGCCGCCCTTGGCGGTGCCGTCCAGCTTGGTCAGCACCACGCCGGTGACGTCCACCACCTCGGTGAAGACGCGGGCCTGCTCCAGGCCGTTCTGCCCGGTGGTGGCGTCGAGCACGAGCAGGGTCTCGTCGACCGCCTGCTGCTTTTCCACGACCCGCTTGACCTTGCCGAGCTCGTCCATCAGGCCGACCTTGTTTTGCAGGCGGCCGGCGGTGTCGACCAGCACCGTGTCGACGCCGGTCTCGACGCCCCGGCGCACGGCGTCGAACGCCACGCTCGCCGGGTCGGCGCCCTCCGGCCCGCGCACCACCTCGGCACCGACCCGGCCGCCCCAGGTGGCGAGCTGGTCGGCGGCGGCGGCGCGGAACGTGTCGGCCGCGCCCAGCAGCACGGTGCGCCCGTCGGCCACCAGCACCCGGGCGATCTTTCCGCAGGTGGTGGTCTTGCCCGAGCCGTTGACGCCGACCACGAGCACGACCGTGGGCTTGCCGTCGCTCTTCAGCGCGCGGTCCAGCTCCGGGTCGAGGGCGGTGACCAGCTCCTCGGTCAGCAGCCCGCGCAGCTCGTCGGGGGTGCGGGTGCCGAGCACCCGGGTGCGCTCGCGCAGCCGGTCGACGATCTCCCGGGTAGCCTCGACGCCCACGTCGGCCGTGATCAGGCTCTCTTCGACCTCGTCCCAGACGTCGTCGTCCAGCCGGTCGCGGGAGAGCAGGCCGAGCAGGCCCTTGCCGAGGACGGTCTGCGACCGGGACAGCCGGGCCCGCAGCCGGACCAGCCGGCCCGCCGTGGGCTCGGGAACCTCCAGCTCCGGAGCGGCCGGCACCGCTTCCGGCTCGACCTCCACCGGAACGGGCGCCGTCTCCACCTGGGTCGGTGGCGGCGGCAGCTCGGGGCGGCGGCGCAGGCGGGGCACGACGAGCCCCAGGCCGCCGAGCACGAGCACGCCCAGCAGGACGAGCGCGATGACGACGTACTCCATGCGGAAATCCTGACAGATGGCTGCGCGTCCCACACCGTGAGGCTCGCGCCTAGCGCATAGGAATGTCGGGTAGAGAGGATGGTCCCCAGTCCCCCGAGCGGAGGTTTGATCCGTTGTCCGCTGAGCTTGTCATCGGCCCGGTGCTGCGCCGGGTGGTCGGTACGCGCGCCACCGTCTGGGTGGAGACCAGCGCGCCGGCCACCGTCCGGGTCTCCGCCGGGGAGGCCGCTGGGGAGGCGACGACATTCAGCGTGTACGGCCACCACTACGCGATCGTGGTGGTCGAAGGGCTCACCCCGGGCGGCGCGACGCCGTACGAGGTGTTCGTCGACGACGCCCGCGTGTGGCCCGAGCCGGGCAGCCCGTACCCGCCGAGTGTGATCCGCACCCGCGAGGGTGACGACACCGACCAGCCGGTGCGGCTGGTCTTCGGGTCCTGCCGGGAGACCACCCAGCACGCGACGCCGCGCAAGCTACCCCCGGACGCGCTCGACGCCTACGCCCGGCGGCTGATGTCCGGCGCGGTGCCCGCCCCCGACCTGCTCGTCCTCCTCGGCGACCAGGTGTACGCCGATATCCCCTCGCCGGCCGTCAAGCGCTTGCTCAGCAAGGCGCGGCACTCCGAGCACGACCACCCCGAAGACGAGGTGGTCACCTACGAGGAGTACACGCAGCTCTACCTGGAGTCGTGGCGTGACCCGGAGATCCGCTGGCTCTTCGCCACCGTGCCGAGCGCCATGATCTTCGACGACCACGAGATCATCGACGACTGGAACTCCTCCGCCTCCTGGCGCCGCGAGGTGCGCGAGCAGCCGTGGTGGCCGGAGCGGATCTCCAGCGGCCTCGCCTCGTACTGGGTCTACCAGCACCTGGGCAACCTCGACCCGGACCAGATCGCCGCCGACCCGGTGTACCAGAAGGTGATGGCCGCCGCCGACGACGCCACGGACGTCCTGCGCGAGTTCGGCACCGCCGTCGACAGCCCTCCCAGCCCTGTTCGTCGTTTGGCGGGGTCGCCAAACGACGAACAGGGACCCGAAAGACATGAGGCCGACGGCGCGCCCGGCTACCAGTGGAGCTACGCGCTCGACCTGGGCCGCACCCGCCTCGTCGTACTGGACAACCGGTGCAGCCGGGTGCTCGACCCGGGCCACCGCGCGATGCTGCCGCCGGGCGAGTGGGCCTGGTTCGCCGGGCTCGCCCGGGGCGACTTCGACCACCTGGTGGTGGGCTCGTCGCTGCCCTGGCTGCTGCCGCCCGGCATCCACCACATGGAGGCGTGGAACGAGCGGCTGGCCGGCTCGGCGCGGCCCCGGGTGGCGGCGTTCGCCGAGCGGCAGCGCCGGGCGTTCGACCTGGAGCACTGGGCGTCGATGCAGGGCTCGTTCGACGCGCTCGCCGGGCTCTTCGCCGAGGTCGGCTCGGCCGGGGTCGCCTCGATCAGCGTGCTCTCCGGCGACGTCCACCACTCGTACGTGGCCCGCGCCCTCTACCGGGACCGCCCGGTCGCCGCGCCCGTGCACCAGCTGACCTGCTCGCCGGTGCACAACCAGATCCAGTCCTTCATGCGCCCGGTGCTGCGGCTGGGCTGGTGGCGGGGCCCGACCGCGGTCGCCCGCACGCTGGCCCGGGCGGCCCGGGTCGCGGCGCCCGCGGTGCGGTGGCGCAAGCTCGCCGGCCCGTACTTCGGCAACGCGGTGAGCACGCTGGTGCACGAGGGCCGGTCGGCCCGGGTGCTGATCGAGGGCACCACCACCGGCGGTGACCTGCGCGAGGTGGCCGCCGTAGAGCTCACTGCGCGGGCACCTTCGGGGGCCGCCAGCAGCGGCTGAGCAGGGCTCCGGCGGCCTTCACATTTCCTTCACAGGAGCCATACAGAAACTGGACCGGAGTTTGATCGAGGTTCATCCAACCCGGGCCCACCCTGTCTCCGTCAGGAAGGTGAAGATTCCGCACCTGATGGAGGCCCGGATTGTCCACCCACACGGGTAGCCTGCTCGACCGGCCCGCCGCGTACCCCGCGGCGGACCGGGTCCATCGCCTGGTGGCGGGCGGCTCGGAGCTCGGCGTGCAACTCGCGCGTGCGCTCGACCTACCCCTGCGCGACTACCTGCGCGCGCTGGTGCCCGCCCCGCGGTCCCACCCGAACGCGCACCGGCTGCGGCTGGCCCGGGCGGTGGAGACGTACCTGCGCCGGCACGGTGACCCGGACGTGGACGCGACCTGCGACCACCTGCTCCGGGTACCGGTCATCCAGCAGGCCGACCACTCCAACCTGCTGCTGGACGCCGAGACGTTCCTGCACAACTACCTCTTCCACGTGGCCAGCCGGGAGGCCGGCGCGCGGGTGGCGCTGGTCAACCAGTGCTCGATCGTGAGCTGCCTGGCCCGCCGCTCGCCGGTGCTCGGGCCGACGTTCCTGCGCAGCCGCGGCGGGCTGTTCGGCGTGTACCCGCTCTCCAAGACCACGCTGAAGAACTCCTCGTTCTGCGCGCTGCCCGGCCCGCTGGAGATGGTGTTCGAGCCGCTGGAGGGTACCCGCCACGAGGTCGCGTCCGACCCGGTGCTCGGCCCGCTTTCCGGGCTGAAGGCGCCGGACGCGCCGACCGCGTACCGGATGGCCAACGACGAGATCTGGGCGAGCCTGGACCTCGACCACGGGGTACGCCGGGTGCAGATCGACGAGGACGTCGTCTCCGAGTGCGTGGCCCTGCACGTGGCGGACCCGGCCAGCCCGGTCTTCGCGCTGCTGTTCGACCCGGCGGTGCGGGACGCGTTTCTGCGCGCCAAGCGGGACCTGGTCGCCGACCCGAGCAACCTGGCCGTCAACAACGCCTCCCCCGACTTCCTCTGGCTGCGCAAGGGCAGCCGCCTGCACCAGGTGGTGCTGACCGGCTCCGGCGCGGGTGCACAGTGGACCGTCGAGAGCAGCGGCGCTCCGCTGCCGGTACCCATGGAGCCGGCCGCCGTGGCCGCCGCCCTCCGCGCGGGCGTGCTGTACGCGGACCGGATCCTGGCCTACTTCGTGCGCTGCCTGCTGCCCGGCGTGGTCGCGGTCGGCGGCACCAGCCAGCAGGACTACGTGGCGCTGTACCGGCGGATGTTCGTCACCGCGGACGCGGAGGCACCCTTCCTCGACCGCTCCGACCTGGACCGCATCCGCCAGCCCGGGCACAGCGTCACTGGCGGGCGGCCGCTGCTCGAGCCGTACGGCGAGGCGCTGGAGCTGATCCGCCACCTGGGGCCGAAGATCCGCCTCGCCGACCTCGACGACGCCTACCTGGACCGCCCGGTCGGCGAGACGATCGGCGAGCTGCGCTGCGTACGCCACCTGGAGCGGGCGCTCGACCGCTGACGGCGGAACCGGGCGACCGTGACCAAACGCGGAGGGTGAGGCCGCGGGAGCAACGGTCCGGACCGAGACGGACATCGCGGTAGCTCATATTTGTATCCACGAATAGAGCCATCAGCGGTCAGAATGCTCGCATGACCTGGACCGCACCCGAGATAGAACGCCGCAACGAGCCGTACGTCGCCGCCGAGCGGGCCATGCTGGAGGGCTGGCTCGACTACCACCGCGACACGCTGCTGTTCAAGTGCCAAGGGTTGACCGTCGACCAGCTTCGCCGGCGCAGTGCCGAGCCGTCGTCACTGAGCCTGCTGGGGCTGGTGCGGCACATGGCGGACGTGGAGCGCGGCTGGTTTCGGCGCCGGGTGGGCGGCGAGGCCGGCCTGCCCCCCATCTACCGCAGCAAGGGCAACCCGGACGGCGAGTTCGACGACGTGGACAGCGCGGACGCCGAGGCCGACTTCGCGACATTTCTCGCGGAGGTCGAGCTGGCCAAGGCGGCCGCCGGCGGGCACGCGCTGGACGAGACGTTCCGCCACGAACGGACCGGCGCCGAGATCAGCGTCCGCTGGGTCTACGTGCACATGATCGAGGAGTACGCCCGGCACAACGGCCACGCGGACCTCATCCGCGAACGGATCGACGGCATGACGGGAGAGTGACAGACCGTACGGCGAAGTTTTCCGGCGCTCGGCGGCCTCGCTTGATACTGTGTGCGCTGTTGTTGATCAGCCCAGGGCAGCATGCTGGCAGGGGGCGATAGCGATAGAGGAGCCTGCCCCGCCGAGGGATAGCAGAGCCTCTGGGGTCGCGTCCGCCCTCTTCGTCGCCGCTGGCGTAGCAGCGAGCGTACTCTACGTCGCCGCGGGTTCTGATACGGTCGCGGCGGTGCCGTTCGCCCTCATGGCGCTCGCCGCGGTCGCCGCCACCCTCGCCGCGCCGCGCCTGCACCGGGCCACGCCACACCACCCGTGGTACCTGCTCGGCGCGGCCGGCGCGATGTTCCTGGTCGGCGCGCTGCTGCGCCCCTGGTCGGTCGAGCGCACCGGCTGGCAGGCGCTGCTCGGCGACGCGTTCACCGTGCCGGGCTACCTGCTGATGGCCCTGTCTCTGGCCGGGCTGCTGCTGGCCCGCAGCGGCATCCAGCGGCACGCGCTCATCGACGGGCTGATCGTCTGCGTGGGCGCCGCCCTCGCCACGACGCTGCTGCTGGCCATGCCCGCCGCCGCGATCGACGGCCGGCCGCAGGTCGTCTCCGTCCTGGCTGGACTGTATCCGCTCTTCGACGTCGTACTGGTGCTGCTGCTGGTCAGCCTCGCCTTCACCACCACCGGCCGCCGGCCGGCGTACGTGCTGCTCCTATGTGGAATCCTGCTGCTGCTCGCCGGCGACCTGGCGTACGCGATCATCGGCGCGGCCGGGCACCTCACCGGCGGCCGGATCATCGACGTGCCGTTCCTGCTGTCCTGCACGGCGATCGGCGCGGCCGCGCTGCACCCGTCGGTGGCCGGCCTGAGCCGCGCGGCGGCGGTACCCGTGCAGACCTGGTCGGCCCGGCGGCTGCTGGTGATCGTGCCGGCGATGGTCGTGCCCTTCGCCCTGATCCCGATCGTCGCCCACAAGGGCACCGTCGAGCGGATCGTGCTGACGGCCGGCGGCGTGGCGATGGTGGCGCTGCTGTTCGCCCGGGCGGTCGCGGCGGTGCGGGACTACGCGGCCGCTCAGCTCAGGTCCGAGCACCAGGCCACCCACGACCCGCTGACCGGCCTGCCCAACCGGCTCATGCTGGCCCGCGAGATCAGCCGCCTGCTCTCCACCGTCCCGCCGGCCCAGACGCCCTCCGCCGAGCCGGCCGTCTGGGTGCTCTTCCTCGACCTCGACGGCTTCAAGCTGGTCAACGACTCGTGGGGGCACGAGGCCGGCGACCACCTGCTGGTCGAGGTGGCCCGGCGGCTGCGCGACACCGTGCCGGAGCCGGCCATGGTGGCCCGGGTCGGCGGCGACGAGTTCGTGGTCGCCCGGCTCGGCACCCGCCAGGAGACGGTCACGCTGGTCGAGCGGATCATGGAACGGCTCAGCGCGCCGGTACAGGTCAGCAGCGCCGAGGTGGTGATCACGCCGTCGATCGGGGTGGTCGGCACCACCGCAGGCATGGCGCCGGTGCCGGCCGTGGCCGCGGTGACCGCCGAGGCGCTGATGCGCGACGCCGACACCGCGATGTACCGGGCGAAATCGGACGGCCGGGGCCGGTGGACCGAGTTCGACGCGTCGATGCACGAGCGGGTGCGCGAACGGGTCGAGATCGAGCTCGCGCTGCGGCAGGCCCTCGCCACCGGCCAGCTGCACCTGGCGTACCAGCCGATCGTCGAACTGGCCAGCGGCAAGCTGGTCGGCGCCGAGGCCCTGATCCGGTGGAGCGACCCGGTGCGCGGCCCGATCTCACCGGCCGTCTTCATCCCGATCGCGGAAGACAGCGGGCTGATCGCGGCGATCGGCCGCTGGGTGCTCGACGAGACGCTCCGCCAGGTGGCCGCGTGGCGCGCCGACGAGCTGGTCGGCGAGGATTTCTGGGTCTCCGTGAACGTCTCTCCCCGCCAGCTGCGCGACCCCACGCTGCCGGGCAAGGTCTCCGAGGCGCTGGAGCGGTGGGACGTGCCGCAGAGCAGCGTCGTCCTGGAGATCACCGAGTCCGTGATGATCGATGCCTCCACGGTCACCGACCAGGTCCTCTTCGACCTGCGCCGGCTGGGCGTGAAGATGGTGGTCGACGACTTCGGCACGGGCTTCTCCGCGCTGGGCTACCTGCGCCGCCACCCGGTCACCGGCGTGAAGATCGACCGGTCCTTCGTGGACGGTCTGGGCACCGACGCGGAAGACGAGGAGATCGTCCGCGCGGTGGTCGCGATGAGCACCGCGCTCAAGCTCACGGTCGTGGCCGAGGGGGTGGAGACGCCGGCGCAGCAGGACGTACTGTCCGCATTGGGCGTGACGGTGGGGCAGGGTCACCTGTGGAGCGTGCCGGTGAGCGCCGAGGAGTTCACCGAGCGGTGGCTGGTGGCGCTCGCGGTGGTGCCGGAGAGCACTCAGGACGCCGCCGGCAGCTCGTAGCACCAGTACGCCTGGGTGTCGAGCCGGTGACTCCGCACCGTGCCGAGCCGGTCGAGCGCGCCGTGGATCGCCTGCGGCAGCTTGTACCGCTCCTCGTTGCGCCGGCAGAAGTCGAGCCCGACCATGCTCGGCCGCTGGGTACCCACCACCTGGTGCATCGCCTCGACGATCAGCTCGAAGATGCCGCTGCCGCGGTGGTCGGGGTGGATCGCGTTGAAGGGGACGTACCAGATCCGCCGCTCGGCGTACTGCACCGGCCACCGGTGCCGGAAGTAGTCGGGCGAGATCAGCGGCACCGCGTCGAGATCGTTGGTGATCGTGGCGAGCGCCGCCAGGTGCTCCTCGTTCGGGTGCCGGACGACGTACTTGTGGATCCGCTGGTCGGCCATGTGCTCGTCGAACTCGGCCCGGGTCATCACGTGCCGTTGCACCGCCACTGTGCGCAGCTCTTCGAAGGCTTCGGCGTACAGCCGCCACGCCCCGTCGAGCATGGCCTCCGGCAAGACCTCGTGGGTCTCGATCCGCATAGCCTGCCCCTTCTATGACACAGGTGAGCCCGGTTTGGGCCCACCCAATATCAAAAATAACCGAGGGGCCTTCACCTACTCCTCGCGCCGTCAGTAAGGACATAACCGGCGAACGCCGCTTACCGGCGGCCCGGCCGGCTCAGCGTAGGTCGAGGGCGGCGCGCAGGTAGGGCAGGTCGGCGGGGCCGTTCCAGCGGTACGCGGAGAGGCCGGCCACCCGGGCGCCGCGCACGAAGCGGTCGGAGTCGTCGACAAGCAGCACCTGGCTGGGGGCTCGGCCGAGGGCCTGGCAGGCGGCGGCGAAGAACTCGCGGGTCGGCTTGTGCGCGCCGACCACCGAGGAGCTGACCACCGCGTCGACCTCGCCGGTCAGGCCGAGCGCGGCGAGGTCGGCGTCGAGGAGGTCGGTGGCGTTGGTGGCGATCGCGGCCGGTACGCCGGCGGCCCGCGCCTCGCGGACGAACGCCAGCACGTCCGGGTCGACGTCACCGCGGTACCGCTGCCACTCGGCGACCGCCTCCGGCGCGTCCAGTGCCTCGGCCACGCCCGCCATCCAGCCGGCGTGGCTGACCTGGCCGGTGATCGCCGGCAGGAGGCGGGACCACTCCATCGCGGTCTTTTCCAGCGCGCCCGCCGGCAGCCCGTACGCCGCCTCGACCCGCGCCGGCACCTCCGGGTCCCACCGGCGCAGTACGCCGTCCAGATCGACCAGCAGGGCGGTCGGCCGGGCGCGCACTCAGCCTTCCTCGTCGTTGGCGAGGCGCTGGCTGATCACCTCGGTGACACCGCTGCGCATGGTCACGCCGTACAGCGCGTCGGCGACCTCCATCGTGCGCTTCTGGTGGGTGATGATGATCAGCTGGCTCTTCTCCCGGAGCTGCGCGAGGAGCGTGATGAGCCGGCCCAGGTTGACGTCGTCGAGGGCGGCCTCGACCTCGTCCATGATGTAGAACGGGCTGGGCCGGGCTCGGAAGATCGCCACGAGCATCGCGACGGCGGTCAGCGAGCGCTCGCCGCCGGAGAGCAGCGAGAGCCGCTTGATCTTCTTGCCCGGCGGGCGGGCCTCGACCTCGACGCCGGTGGTGAGCATGTCTTCCGGGTCGGTGAGCACGAGGCGCCCCTCACCACCCGGGAAGAGCACCGTGAAGACCTTCTCGAACTCGCGGGCCGTGTCCTCGTACGCGCTGGTGAAGACCTCCAGGATCCGGTCGTCGACGTCCTTGACCACGGTGAGCAGGTCGCGGCGGGTGGCCTTGAGGTCTTCGAGCTGGTCGGAGAGGAACTTGAAGCGCTCCTCCAGCGCCGCGAACTCCTCCAGCGCCAGCGGGTTGACCTTGCCGAGCAGGGTCAGCTCGCGTTCGGCCTTGGCGGCCCGCTTCTCCTGGGTCGGCCGGTGGTACGCGACCGGCTCCGGCGCCGGCTTGCCGTCGGCCTCGGCGGCGTTGACCTCGGCCTGCGTCGGCGGCACGGGCTGCTGCGGGCCGTACTCGGCGACCAGCGTCTCGACGTCGAGCCCGAAGTCCTCGGCCGCCTTGATCTCCAGCTGCTCGATGCGCATCCGCTGCTCGGCGCGGGCCACCTCGTCGCGGTGCACCTCGCTGGTGAGCCGCTCCAGGTCGGCGCCGAGGCGCTTGGCGGCCCCCCGTACCTCGGATAGCTCGGCCTCCCGCGTGGACCGCGACTGGGCGATCTCGTCTCGGGTGCGCTCCGCGTCGGTCAGCGAGACCGCGACGCGGGCGAGCGCCTCGCGGGCGCCGACCTCGACGGCGCGGGCGATGCCGGCACCACGGGCCCGGGCGGCGCGGCGGGCGGCGGCGCGCTCGCGGGCGGCCCGCTCGGCGGCAGCCTGGCGGGCCAGCGAGTCGGCCCGGCCGGCGATCGAGGCGACCCGCTCCTCGGCGGTGCGGACCGCGAGGCGGACCTCCATCTCGTTTTGCCGGGCCTGCGGCACGGCGGCGGCGAGCTGGTCGCGCTCGTCGGTGTCCGGCTCCTCGTCGACCGCGGTGTCTTCGGCCAGCCGCAGCCGCTCCTCCAGGTCGTCGAGGGCGGCCAGGTCGCGCTCGCGGGCCTCCTCGGCCTTGGCCCGGGAGGCGGCCAGCCGCTCGGTCTCCGCCTTGGCGGAGCGGGCCGCGGCACCCAGCTCGGCGAGGCGCCGGGCGGCGGCGTTGCGCTGCCCCTCGGCCTCCTTCTTGGCCGCCGCGGCGACCGTCACGGCCTCCTTGAGGACGGCCACCTCGGCGCGGGCCTCGGTGAGCTCCTCGGCCGCGTCGGACATCACGTCTTCGGCCTCGGCCCGGCGGGCCTTGGCCTCGTCGACCGCCGCCTGGACCTCGATGTAGCTCGGCGCCTTGGCCGAGCCGCCGGCCGCCGCGTAGGCGCCGACGACGTCGCCGTCGGGCGTGACCGCGCGCAGCTCCGGGTTGGCGGCCACGAGCCGGCTCGCGGCGGCCAGATCCGGCACGAGTACGACGTCGCGCAGCGCCCGGTGCACCGCCGGGCGGATCTGGTCGGGGCAGCCCACCACGTCCGGCGCCCACTTCGCGCCCTCCGGCAGGGCCGGGCGGAGCGCGTCGAGCGACCCGATCATGCCGGGACCGCCGGGGCTGCCGACCAGCAGGCTGGCCCGGCCGGCGTCCTGGATCTTGAGCAGCCGCATCGCCTCGGTCGCCTCGTCGACGCCGGCCACGGCCACCGCGTCGGCCAGGCCGCCCAGCGCCGCGGCGAGCGCCGCCTCGTGGCCGGGCGCCACGGTCAGCATGCCGGCGAGGCTGCCCAGCAGGCCGGGCACCTGGTCGGCGCGGGCCAGCAGCGCGCCGGCACCGTCCTTGCGGCGCAGGCTCATCGACAGGGCGTCCTCGCGCGCCTTCCAGGTCGCGGCCTCCTTTTCGGCCGCCCGCTCGGCGTCGCTCAGCGCCCGCACCCGGGCGGCCGCCTCGTCGTGCGCGGTCACCGCCTCGTCGTGCCGCGCGTCGAGGTCGGCGTTGTCGCGGTCGGCCTCGCTGGAGAGCTCGGCCACGGCGTCCACCTCGGCCTGTGCCTTCTCCGCACGGGACTGGGCGTCGGAGTGGGCGGCGGCGAGCCGGGAGATCTCCTCGGCCGCGCTGGTGGTGCGCGCCCGGGCGGCGTTGACCTGGCCGGTCAGCTTGGCCAGCCCTTCGCGGCGGTCGGCGATCGCCTTCGCTGCGGTACGCAGGGCCCGCTCGGCGTCGGCGAGCTGGCGCTCCAGCTCCTGGCGGCGCTCCACGGCCTCGGCGAGGTGCGCTTGGTCGGCTTTGAGCGCGGCGCGCAGCTCCTCCTCCTGGGCCCGTACCTTTTCCGCCTCGGCGGCCAGCTGCTCCGGGTCGCGGCCCGGGCGCTCGTCGTCGGGCGTGGCGGACAGGTGGCGCAGCCGCTCGCTGGCCAGCTGCTCGGTGGAGCGGAAGCGCTCCTGCAGGGCGGAAAGCTTGTACCAGGTGTCCTGCGCGGCGGCGAGCAGCGGGGCGTCTTCGGCCAGCGCCGCCTCCAGCTGGGCCAGCCGCCGGCCGACCTCGCCGTACTGGTGCTCGATAAGCTCACGCCGCTCGCGCAGCGCGGTCTCGTCGGCGATCTCCTTGTCCAGAGTGGAGCGCAATGTGGACAGATCGTCGGCAAGCAGGCGCAGCCGGGCATCGCGCAGGTCTGCCTGGATACCGGCGGCGCGGCGGGCCACCTCGGCCTGCTTGCCGAGCGGCTTGAGCTGGCGGCGCAGCTCGGCGGTCAGGTCGGTGAGCCGGTTGAGGTTGGCCTGCATCGCGTCGAGCTTGCGCAGCGCCTTTTCCTTGCGCTTGCGGTGCTTGAGGACGCCGGCCGCCTCCTCGATGAACGCCCGCCGGTCTTCGGGCTTGGCGTGCAGCACGGCGTCGAGCTGGCCCTGCCCCACGATGACGTGCATCTCCCGGCCGATACCGGAGTCGGAGAGCAGCTCCTGGATGTCGAGCAGGCGGCAGGAGCTGCCGTTGATCTCGTACTCACTCTCGCCCGACCGAAACATCCGCCGCGTGATCGACACCTCGGTGTAGTCGATCGGCAACGCGCCGTCGGTGTTGTCGATGGTGAGCGTGACCTCGGCGCGGCCCAGCGGCGCGCGGCCGGCCGTGCCGGCGAAGATCACGTCTTCCATCTTGCCGCCGCGCAGCGCCTTCGCGCCCTGCTCGCCCAGCACCCAGGCGATCGCGTCGACGACGTTGGACTTACCGGAGCCGTTGGGGCCCACCACGCAGGTGATGCCCGGCTCCAGTCGCAACGTCGTGGCGGAGGCGAAGGACTTGAAGCCCTTCACCGTCAGGCTCTTTAAATGCACGTCTTTCTATCCGCTCGCAGAGACTCTTCCCTTGGCAGGGTAACCCGACCTCGGGCGACGCACTTGACACGCCGCACGGTAAGGACAACGACAATCCCCTCGGCACCGCTCTCCCCGCACCGTCACGCCTCTCCCCGCACCGTCACGCCGCGACGAGCCGCACGCCCGGCGAACTCGGCCAAAAAGCTGCGCGCCGCCACTTGTTGTGTCGGCGCGCGATGTGTGTGCGATGCGATTGAGTTGTAAGGCGGTGGGCGCCGGCAGCCCCGGCGCCCGGAAGCTCAGGTCAGAGCCGGTTCGGGCAGCCTCAGCAGGTCTCCTGCCTCGGCAGCGGCCGCCGCGAGCCGGTCATTTTCAGCACGCAGCCTAGTGACCTCGAACTCCAGTGCCTGAACCCTGGCACGCAGTCGGGTGACCTCGTCGAGGAGGCGCCGATCGGGCGCCGCACCAACGTGGCCGTAGAGGGCCTTCGCCATATCGTCTCCTTGTAATGCGCTGCCGGAGTGGCCGGCCAACGCGCGCCCAGCTATCTTCGCGACTATCAGCCCACGGGCACGCGTGGGCATGATTGGGCGCGACTGGCGACGCCCCTATACTCCGCCGAGACGCCCACTTCGTCAAGTTAACCGGGCCCACATCACCCCCACGCTGCTCTGATTGGCGTTCTTGTCCAGTCTGATCCCCATGATCGATAGCATCCTTGGTGCTGGCTTAGATCTTCCTTAGGGCGATTGCCCAGGTGGGAGCCCACCCGTACCGTCCGGCACGGCCCACCTACCCGGGAAGGACCCCATGGACGCCGATGCGCCGTCGAGGCACACCGGCCGGCACCGGTCAGCACGCCGGTTGCCCGGCCCACTCGCGCTCGCGGTGCTGGTCGGCGCCCTTCTGCTGGCCTTGGGCGCGGCGGTACTGCGCCCCAACCTGACGGGCGATTCAGGGGCCAATCGGACCGCTTCGGAGCGTACCGACGAAGCGGGCGGAACGGGCAGTTTCGGTACCGCGCTGGGCGCGACCGCGAACCCCACCCAGAGCCCGGCGGCGAGCCCCAAGCCGTCGCCGACCGCCAAGGCCAAGCCCCGCACCCCGGCCAGCCCGACGCCCAGGCGCTCGCCGAGCGCGACTCCCACCCGCCCGCCGACCGAGAGCGGCAGCAGCCCGACCCAGTCGGCCGACGAGAACAAGGTCGTCGAGATCGCCAACCAGGAGCGGGCCTCCGCCGGCTGCGGACCGGTCAAGGTCAACGCCAAGCTCGCCGCCGCGGCCGGGCTGCACAGCCAGGACCAGGCCGAGCACGACAACATGTCGCACACCGGCAGCGACGGCAGCACCCCGTGGGAGCGCTCGGAAGAGGCCGGGTACACGAACGCGATCGGCGAGAACGTGGCCGCCGGCTACCGCACCCCGGCCGCCGTGATGGACGGCTGGATGAACAGCGAGGGGCACCGCGCCAACATCCTCAACTGCGACGCCAAGGCGATCGGCGTCGGGCTGGCGTACGCGGGCAACGGCACCCCGTACTGGACACAGATGTTCGGTTCGGTGGTCTGACACTGTCGCGTAGCTGACACCTCAGCTATAGGGGTACACCTCGATCGTTGCCCCCTGCATGCGCGTCGCGCTCATCACGGACGACTCCTACCCGTACGTCAAGGGTGGCGCCGGCGACTGGTGCCACCGGCTGGTGCACGGCCTCGACCGGCACACGTTCCACCTGGTCGCGCTCGCTCCCGGCAAGCGGCGCCGGGAGCCCGCGTACGCCCTCCCGCCCAACGCCCTGCTCCACCCGCTCGGCGACCGCCGCCCCGCACCGGCCGGGCGGCTGGCCCGCAGCCACCGCCACCGGGCCGCGACCGCCGCCGCGCTGCTGCTCTGCCGGGGGCTGCTGACCGAGGGCGGGCCGGGCATGGCGATGTTCGCCGAGAGCCTGCGCCTGCTCGCCGACCTGGCCGCCGCCGGTGGCGCCCCGCTGCGCGGCGTACCCCTGGCCGACGTGCTGCTCGACGCCTGGCAGGCGTCCCGCGGCGAGCCGGCGCTGCCCCGCCTCTCGATCCGGGACGCCCGCCACGCCGCCGACCACCTCGACCGCGCGCTGGAGCCGCTCGCGGTACGCGCGCCGGCCGCCGACCTCTGCCACGCCGTCACCGCCGGGCCACCGCTGCTGGTCGCGCTCGCCGCGCGGTGGCGGGAGGGGACGCCGTTCCTGCTCAGCGAGGACCGCCCGCAGGTCGGAGCGGAGGGGCCGGCCGCGGTCAAGGCGGTGCTGCTGCGCTACCACCGGGCGCTGCGCCGCCTCGGGTACGCGGAGGCCGCGCTCGTCGCCTCGGCCAGCCGCTTCCACCAGCGGTGGGAGCTGCGCGACGGCGCCGACCCGGCCAAGGTCGTGGTGGTGCCGGGCGGCGTGGAGCCGGTGCGGTACGCGCCGCTGGAGACCGAGCCGGCCGCGCCGGCGCTCGTCTGGGTCGGGCAGATCGCGCCGCACAAGGACCTGCACACCCTGATCCGCGCGTTTCGCCAGGTCCGCGACGAGGTGCCGCACGCCGGGCTCCGGCTCGCCGGACCCACGACCGACATCGGGTACGCGGGTACCTGCCGCCGCCTCGTCGACCGGCTCCGGCTCGGCGACAGCGTGGTCTTCACCGGGCCGGTGCCGTCCAGCCGCGAGGCGTACGCCACGGGGCACGTCGTCGCCTCCTCCAGCGTCGCCGAGCACACCCCGGACGCGCTGGTCGAGGCGATGCTCTGCGCCCGGCCCACGGTCAGCACCGACGTGGGCGCGGTGGCCGAGGCGGTCGGCGAGGCCGGTGTGGTGGTGCCGCCCGGCGACCCGGTCGCGCTCGGCACCGCCTGCGCCGAGCTGCTGCGCGACCCGCGGCGGCGCCACCTGCTGGGCGCGGCCGGGCGGGCACGGGCGCTGCGGCTGTTCACAGTGGACGGGATGCGCCGCGCCTACGACCACCTCTACCAGGACGTGGCAGCATGAGCGAGCGAATGCACAGCGCGTCTGGAGCCTCATGGCCGCCCGCAGCGAAGCGAGGACGGCCATGAGTGAGTCCACAGTGGCCGAGCTGGCCAAGCGGTTCGAGCGCGGCGTGTCCGATGTGGATGAACTGGTCGCCGCGCTGGAGGCGGCCGGGATCAACGACCGGGTGGCCGCCCGGCGGTACGGGCAGCCCACCGTATTCGCGCTCGGCGAGGCGGTGCTCGCCCGGCTGGAGCAGCCGCCGGCGCGGGCGCCCCGCCCCAAGCCGTACGTGTGGGCCGCCCTGCGCCGCTCCGCGCTGCTGCTCACCCCGGTCGCCTGCGCGCTGGCCGCCGCGGACGAGGTGGCCCGGGTCGGCTGGGCGGTACCGGCGCTGGCGGCCGTGCTCGGCTGGGCGGCCGCGCGCGGGCGGGTGTACGCGGCGGCCGGCGCACCACTGGTCGCCACCGCGTGCGCGCTCGCCCCGGCGTCCGTGGTGGGCCCGGCCGGCGACCGGGGACTGGCGCTGGCCGTCGGCCTGACCGGGTACGCGCTGGTCGCCGGCCTCGGGGCGGGGCTGCGCTGGGCGGTACCGGCCTGGGTGGCCGCCGGCGCGCTGCTGGCCGGCGCCGGGGACCGGGTCGAGGTGCTCCCGCTGGCCGCCGCGCCGATGCTCGCCGGCGCGCTACTGGTGCGGGAACGCGCACCGGTGACCGGCGTCGTCGCCGCGCTCGGCCAGGGCGCCCTGGCGGTACTCGTGTGGCGAGCCGCCCCGGACGCGGCGGTACTGGCGTTGGGCGTACCGCTGCTGGTTTTCGTGGTGTGCTGGCACGAAGCCCGCGCCGCCACCGCGGCGGACGCCCACGACGACCTGCGGGCCTTTCACCGTGAGGTGCGTGACCTCGGCACGGTGACCGTCGGGGCGCTGGTGCCGCCGCTGGTGGCGGGTGTCGCGCTGGGCGCGGCGGCCTACCGGCTGCCGTACCAGATCTCCGGCCATCCGGGCGCCCGCGGCCTCGTGCTCAGCGGCGCGGCGGTGCTGCTGCTCGGCGGCGTGCTGGCGCTGACCGCGCTCCTGGTCGCCCGCGCGCGCCCGGTCGTGGCCGCGGTGGTGGCGGCCGGCCCGCTCTCCGCGCTCGCGGCCGGTGGCACGCTGCTGCCGGCCACCGTCGCCGCGCTCGCGGTCACCTACCTGGTCGGGCTGATGCTGGCCGCGCACGCCGTCTTCGACCCCGAGCGCTACTGATGGACCGGCTGGTCAAGGTCGACCTGGAGTACGGCGAACGGCCGCTCGCCGATGTCCTGGAGGCCGTGCAGCGGCGGGCGGCGCACCCGCATGGCGGGATCTTCCTGGACCGGGCGCCCAGCGACCTGGCCGGGCTGGGCGGTGTCGCGCTGGCCGTACGGGTGGCCCGGCGGGCCGGGTTCGGGCTGGTGGTGCTCAACCCCGGGTGCCCGGTGGACCCGGCGTACCGGGCCCTGGAGGCGGCGATCTGCGTCTTCGACGGCGACTGGTCCGACTACCAGCGCTGGTCCGGCGAGGGCGCCACGGCGGGTGACGGCCACCTCGTGTACAGCGTCCCGGCGGCCCAGGCGGAGACCGCGCGCAAGATGATGGAATGGCGCGGTGCGGGCTTCGGCGTGGTCGCCGAAACCCGCACCTGGTAACGCTTTCACCGCTCGGCGCGGCCGCCGCCGCTCGCGGAGAGCCGCTCGCGAGAGCCGCTCGCGGTGATCGAAGCTCCCCTCATGTCGCTAGAACGACTTGGGGGGAGCTTCGATCACGCCAGCTCCTCAGTGGACGGACACCAGCTCGCGCTCCGGCTCCTGGGCGTGGCGGGCCGGCGGGCGGCGGCGCAGGAAGCGCGGTGCCCACCAGTTCGCGTCGCCGAGCAGCGTCATCACCGAGGGGAGCACGACCGCCCGGATGATGGTCGCGTCGAGCAGGATCGCCGCCGCCAGGCCGATACCGAGCTGCTTCATGTCGATCGTGCTCAGCGTCGCGAAGATGGAGAAGACCGCCACCATCACGATCGCCGCGCTGCTGACCGTGCCGGCCGAGCTCGTGATGCCGTACGCCACGGCGTCCCTGTTGGACACTCCACGCTGGACCGCCTCGCGGATCCGGCTGACCACGAAGACGTGGTAGTCCATCGAGAGTCCGAAGAGGACGACGAAGAGGAAGAGCGGCAGCCAGGTCACGATCGACTCCATCGACGTGAAGCCCAGCGGCCCTTCCGCCCACGTGCCCTGGAAGACGAGCACCAGCAGGCCGTACGCGGCGCCGACCGAGAGCAGGTTGAGCAGGATCGAGGTCAGCGCGACCACCACCGAGCGGAACGTCAGCACCATCACCACGAACGTGAGGATCAGCACGAACGCCATCACCAGCGGCAGCTTCTGCCGGATGTGCGCGGCGTAGTCCACGCTGCCGGCCACGTCGCCGCCGACCGCGTAGTCCACGTTGGACAGGCCGGCCATCGCCTCGGGCACGTACACGTCGCGGAGCTTGTCGAGCGACTGCCGGGCCTCGTCGGTGCGGGTATGGTACGGGGTCGCCACCTGCAGCACGCTGACCGTGCCGTCGGCGGACTGCTCGATCTCCGGCCCGTCCGCCTCGACCGGGGCAAAGAGCGGGTCGCCGCCCGCCTTCTCCGCCAGCCCGGTCAGGGCCGCCTTCACCTGTGCCGCCTCGGCCGCCGGTGCCTCCACGGCGAGGTAGTGCGCCGTACCGGTGCTCGGGAACGCCGCGGTCAGCCGGTCGTACGCCTGCATCGCAGGCGTGGTACGGGGCAGGTCCTCCATGCCCGGAAACTTCATCTTCATGCCGGCCGCGGGCACCGCCAGCGCGAGCAGCGCGCCGACCGAGATGACCAGGGCGAGCAGCGGGCGGCGCAGCGCCGGGCGGAGCAGGGCCGGCCAGATGCGCGGCGCGCCGGAGCGGCGGGCCGAGAGGCGCCACAGCAGCGGTACGCGCGGGCGGTCGACCCAGCGGCCGAGCTTGGCCAGCAGGGCCGGCAGCACGGTCAGCGAGCCGATCACCGAGACCGCGACCACCAGGATCGAGCCGACCGCCAGCGAGGAGAAGACCACGTCGGTGGCGAGGAACAGGCCGGCCATCGCGATCATCACGGCGATACCGGAGACCACCACCGCGTGCCCGGACGTCTCCGCCGCGATCTCCACCGCGTCGAGGTGGCCGCGCCCCTTGGCCCGCTCCTCACGCTCGCGCCGGATGTAGAACAGCGAGTAGTCGACGCCGACCGCGAGGCCGATCAGCAGGATCACGCTGTTGGTGGTGTCGGTCGCCGGCAGCAGGTGGGAGGCGAGCGTCGACAGCCCCATCGCCGCGAACACCGACGACATCGCCAGCAGCACCGGCACCCCGGCCGCGATGAGCGCGCCGAACGCGACGATCAGGATCGCCAGCGTGACCGGCAGGCTCAGCAGCTCGGCCCGCTGGAAGTCGGCGCCGAGCGTGTCGTCGAGCGCCTTGTTGATGGACGGCCCGCCGACCTCCTCGATCCGCACCCGCGGGTGCGCCTGCCGCAGCGCCTCGGTCGTGTCCTGCAACGGCTGGAGGCGATCCGAGGCGGTGTCCGGGTCACCGGCCATGGTGATCCCGATCAGCAGCGCCGAACCGTCCCGCGCCGGCACCGGCTCGTCCACCTTCGCCACGCCCGCGGTGGCCTTCATCCTCGTGATCGCGTCGGCCGCCGCCGCGTCCGCCGCCGCCCGGTCCAACTCCCCACCCGGGGCGGTGATGAGGACGTTCTCCACCGCCGGGTCGTCGAAGTCACCGTGAATCTCGATCACCGACGCGCGACCGGCCTCGCCGATCGCCTGGTCCTCGTCGGTCGCCTCGTTGAGGCCGGCCGCGTTGCCGCCCACGAAGCAGACCGCCACGAACACCACCCACAGCGCGATGGCGCGCCACGGGTGCTCCGCGCTCCACCGCGCGACCCGCACCGTCATCGGTCGCTTGCCCATCGCGGGCTCCCCCTCCGCCAGAGTCCTGTTCACAGCACCTGACGCTAGGGAGCGGTGCGCTCGGCTACATCCGGGACCGACCCGCCCCACCCCCGGATCCGGCACCCGGGAAATACCCCGACCAGAGACCTTCGGCATCGGGGGCCCAACCCTTCCTCAGGACTGACGTGCCCCGGTCCGCGGGCACCGCTCCGGCCGGCGGCGACGCCGCTACGCGATCCAGATCCAGAACGTTCAGGTCGCGTTGGCCGCTGGTGATCGTTCACCCAAACCCACCCCTTTTGCCGGCGTATCACGCGCCGACCGCCCGTTCCCCTTGATCGACGCCCTGAGAGCAACCCAGGACGCGGATCGTGGTACACAACTGCCCCTACAAGACTCTGCTGGCGAATTGGTGTTAGGCGGCGAGGTCGTATTGGAGTTGGGCGAAGCGGCTGTGGCGGGTTGGGTGGAGTGGGTGGCCGGTGATCCAGGCGTCGGCGCGGGCGATGTTGATGGCGGTGGCGGTGAGGAGGCTGTTTAGGTGGGTTTTGGGTTGTCCGGTGTAGCGGGTTCGGCGTAGTCGGTAGGCGCGGACGGCTTGGGAGATGGTGCCTTCGACGCCGGCGCGGGTGGCGTAGCGGCGCTGCCAGGTGGTGGTTTGTTGGTCGGTGCGGGCTTGGGTGAGGGCTTGTTGTTGTTCGCGGGGGGCGAGGCTGATGCTGCGCGCCCCTGAGGTGTTGCGGGTGCATTTGGGCCGGTCGGGGCAGGGCATGCAGTCGGTGCGGGAGAACAGCACGGTGGTCTTGCCGGGTTGGCTGGGGTGTTGTTTCCAGCTGATGCTGGTGGCGCCGGCTGGGCAGGTGGCCTGCTGCTGGTCCCAGTCGATGGTGAAGGTGGGCAGGGTGTGGCCGCCGTCGGTGTGGGCTTGCCAGGAGGCGTCGGGCAGGACCGGGCCGGTCAGGGTGATGCCGTGGTTACGGCGGGCGGTGATGAGTAGTTCGGCGTCGATGTAGCCGGCGTCGACCAGATGTTCGTCCGGGGTCAGGTCCCGGGCCGCCTGGGCTTGGTGGATCTGGTCGGTGACCTGCACGTCGCAGACGGTGGCGGCGGTGGTCAGCACGGCGGTGATCAGGTGCGGGTGGTCGTCGGTGCAGGTCTCGCAGAGGTGGACCTTGTAACCCTCCCAACCGTGCCCGCGTTTCATCCCGTACCGGGCGTCGGTGTCATACGCAGAGACGATCCTGTCGGCGGCGGGGGCTAACCCGTCCTCCTTCGGCTCACGCAGCCGCGCCCCGCGCTCGTCGCGGTAGAACTGCTGGATCCACACGGTCCGTAGGGTCTGCACGGCCGACAGTTCCGCCGCCCAGGCAGGCGCGTCCGGCCGGGACAACGCTCCGGCCAGCGTGTATCCATCCTCGGCGATGGTTTGTGTGAGGGTGACACGTTCGGTCTCGCTCTTGGGTAGCCGCCACTGGTCGATCCGGGGCCCGTACCGCTCATACCAATCGGTCGGCACCCAGCCCGCCAACCACGGCCCGGCCACCCCCGCGAGGGCCTCCAACGCCGCCCGCAGCGTCTCACCAACCAGTTCCAGGCGGTTCAACGACCGGACCGCGGCCAGCACATGCGTCGAGTCGCTGCGCTGACGACGGGCCCCGCCCAACATGCCCGCCTCGCGCAGGATGCCCAACACCCGATCGAAGATCAACCGTTCGGCGGCGTCCGCATCGACCAGCCGGGACCGGAACTCACTCAACACCGAGGCGTCGAACCCGGCATCGTCCAACTCCAGACCGAGCAGGTACTTCCAGTCGATCCGGCCCCGGACCATGTCAGCAGCCTGCCGATCGGTCAGGTTCTCCATGAACTGCAACACCGACACCAACGCCAGCCGCGCCGGCGACAGCCCGGGCCGACCCCGCACCGCGAACAACTCCCCAAACTCGCGATCATCAAAACGAACCCGCAGCTCATCACGCATCCGCAGGTACACATTCCCCCGCCGGAACGCAGCCCGAGCCAGCCGCGCGGTCTGCTCCGGAACCCCACGATCCTCACCAGGCCGCAGCGACACCACGCCACCATCCACAATCGACACCAGACCA
>NZ_JAVHUY010000064.1 GCF_031085175.1 Phytohabitans maris | reverse complement strand
TAAGAAGTCCGGCGGTGTCCTACTCTCCCACACCCTCCCGAGTGCAGTACCATCGGCGCTGGAAGGCTTAGCTTCCGGGTTCGGAATGTGACCGGGCGTTTCCCCTCCGCCATGACCGCCGTAACACTATAAACCTATCAACCCCGCACCCGACCCCGAACCATCCGGGTGGCTGGTTGTTGGTTCAGATTCGCATAGTGGACGCGTAGCAGCTTTGTAGGTCAAGTCCTCGGCCTATTAGTACCAGTCACCTCAACCAGTTACCTGGCTTACAGCTCTGGCCTATCAACCCAATCGTCTATTGGGGGCCTTAACCCACAAGGGTGGGATACCTCATCTCGAAGCAGGCTTCCCGCTTAGATGCTTTCAGCGGTTATCCCTTCCGAACGTAGCCAACCAGCCGTGCCCCTGGCGGGACAACTGGCACACCAGAGGTTCGTCCGTCCCGGTCCTCTCGTACTAGGGACAGCCCTTCTCAAGTATCCTACGCGCACGGCGGATAGGGACCGAACTGTCTCACGACGTTCTAAACCCAGCTCGCGTACCGCTTTAATGGGCGAACAGCCCAACCCTTGGGACCTGCTACAGCCCCAGGATGCGACGAGCCGACATCGAGGTGCCAAACCATCCCGTCGATATGGACTCTTGGGGAAGATCAGCCTGTTATCCCCGGGGTACCTTTTATCCGTTGAGCGACACCGCTTCCACACGCAAGTGCCGGATCACTAGTCCCGACTTTCGTCCCTGCTCGACCCGTCAGTCTCACAGTCAAGCTCCCTTGTGCACTTACACTCAACACCTGATTGCCAACCAGGCTGAGGGAACCTTTGGGCGCCTCCGTTACCCTTTAGGAGGCAACCGCCCCAGTTAAACTACCCACCAGACACTGTCCCCGACCCCGATCAGGAGCCCGGGTTAGATACCCAAACCCAACAGAGTGGTATTTCAACAACGACTCCACCAACACTGGCGTGCCAGCTTCACAGTCTCCCACCTATCCTACACAATCAAGTCCGAATACCAATGTCAAGCTATAGTAAAGGTCCCGGGGTCTTTCCGTCCTGCCGCGCGTAACGAGCATCTTTACTCGTAATGCAATTTCGCCGGGCCTGTGGTTGAGACAGTGGGGAAGTCGTTACGCCATTCGTGCAGGTCGGAACTTACCCGACAAGGAATTTCGCTACCTTAGGATGGTTATAGTTACCACCGCCGTTTACTGGCGCTTAAGTTCTCAGCCTCGCCCCCGAAAGAGCTAACCGGTCCCCTTAACGTTCCAGCACCGGGCAGGCGTCAGTCCATATACAGCGTCTTACGACTTCGCATGGACCTGTGTTTTTAGTAAACAGTCGCTTCCCCCTGCTCTCTGCGGCCATACCACGCTCCACCCGCAAAAGGGGCTTCACGCGTCCGGCCCCCCTTCTCCCTAAGTTACGGGGGCAATTTGCCGAGTTCCTTAACCACAGTTCACCCGAACGCCTCGGTATTCTCTACCTGACCACCTGTGTCGGTTTAGGGTACGGGCCGCTCGAAACTCGCTAGAGGCTTTTCTCGGCAGCATAGGATCACTGACTTCACCTGAATCGGCTCGGCATCACGCCTCACCCACATGCGCCACGGATTTACCTATGGCACGGGCTACACGCTTACCCCGGCACAACCACCGGCCGGGCTCAGCTACCTTCCTGCGTCACCCCATCGCTTGACTACTACCACCCAGGTTCCCACGCTCCCCACCTCAACCCGAAGGTCTCAGCGGCTCGGGCGGTTAGCACAGATAGGTTCATCATGGTCGCTCCTTCGCGGGTACGGGAATATCAACCCGTTATCCATCGACTACGCCTCTCGGCCTCGCCTTAGGCCCCGACTCACCCAGGGCGGAATAACCTGGCCCTGGAACCCTTGGTCATCCGGCGGAAGGGTTTCTCACCCTTCTCTCGCTACTCATGCCTGCATTCTCACTCGTACCACGTCCACGACTCCCTCACAGGGCCGCTTCACCCGTGGCACGACGCTCCCCTACCCATCCACACACCTGCACCCAAACCCATAAAGAATCCAGGCGAAGTCAAAATGTGAATGCCACAGCTTCGGCGGTGTACTTGAGCCCCGCTACATTGTCGGCGCGGAACCACTTGACCAGTGAGCTATTACGCACTCTTTAAAGGATGGCTGCTTCTAAGCCAACCTCCTGGTTGTCTAAGCGACCCCACATCCTTTTCCACTTAGCACACGCTTAGGGGCCTTAGCTGGTGATCTGGGCTGTTTCCCTCTCGACTACGAAGCTTATCCCCCGCAGTCTCACTGCCACGCTCTCACTTACCGGCATTCGGAGTTTAGCTGATTTCGGTAACCTTGTAGGGCCCCTAGACCATCCAGTGCTCTACCTCCGGCAAGAAACACGCAACGCTGCACCTAAATGCATTTCGGGGAGAACCAGCTATCACGGAGTTTGATTGGCCTTTCACCCCTAACCACAGGTCATCCCCCAACTTTTCAACGTTGGTGGGTTCGGCCCTCCACACGGTCTTACCCGCGCTTCAGCCTGCCCATGGCTAGATCACCCCGCTTCGGGTCTAGAACACGCGACTCAACGCCCTCTTCAGACTCGCTTTCGCTACGGCTACCCCACCCGGGTTAACCTCGCCACATGCCACTAACTCGCAGGCTCATTCTTCAAAAGGCACGCCGTCACCCCACACCCAAAAGATGCAAAGCTCCGACGGATTGTAGGCGAACGGTTTCAGGTACTATTTCACTCCCCTCCCGGGGTACTTTTCACCATTCCCTCACGGTACTCGTCCGCTATCGGTCACCAGGGAGTATTCAGGCTTACCAGGTGGTCCTGGCAGATTCACGGCACATTCCACGAGTGCGCCGCTACTCGGGAAAACCCACAGAAGGTTTGCTGCTTTCGCCTACCGGACTATCACCGTCTACGGTCAGCCTTTCCAGACCATTCAACTAGCAACAAACTTTGTAACTCCTCCGCCGTGTGTCAGCACGACAAGCGGGCTCCCACAACCCCGACCACGCAACCCCTGACAGGTATCACACGCAACCGGTTTAGCCTACATCCGCTTTCGCTCGCCACTACTCACGGAATCACAATTGTTTTCTCTTCCTGCAGGTACTGAGATGTTTCACTTCCCCACGTTCCCCCCTACACCCTATGCATTCAGATGCAGGTGACACCACACAACTAGTGCCGGGTTACCCCATTCGGACACCCTGGGATCACAGCTCGGTTGACAGCTCCCCCAGGCCTATCGCGGCCTCCCACGTCCTTCATCGGCTCCTGGTGCCAAGGCATCCACCGTCCGCCCTTGACAACTTGACCACAAAGATGCTCGCGTCCACTATGCAAATCTCAACAAACAACCAACCCACAACCCCACACCCCAACACCTCGCCACCACCGTGACCGGTATGTCAGAGCAGGCCATGCCTGGCACTTCTCCACCAAGAAAACCAAACCCCACCCCCAACCTTCCCGGGGGGCCGCAGTTTGTTCTCTCAGGACTCAACAGGGTGTCATGTGCCATCCCCCACCAGCCGCACCAACCCCAAACCGTTCCACGCGTGTCTTGCGACCGCAGTACTAGGTATGATCGGCCGTTGCCAGCAGAACATGTTCGCCAGTGTCTCCGCCAAATGAGCACCCCAACCCGACACTCGCGGGCCACGGGCTCCATACCGCCATTACAGCGAATGGTGCTCCTTAGAAAGGAGGTGATCCAGCCGCACCTTCCGGTACGGCTACCTTGTTACGACTTCGTCCCAATCGCCAGCCCCACCTTCGACGGCTCCCTCCACAAGGGTTGGGCCACCGGCTTCGGGTGTTGCCGACTTTCGTGACGTGACGGGCGGTGTGTACAAGGCCCGGGAACGTATTCACCGCAGCGTTGCTGATCTGCGATTACTAGCGACTCCGACTTCACGGGGTCGAGTTGCAGACCCCGATCCGAACTGAGACCGGCTTTTTGGGATTCGCTCCACCTCACGGTATCGCAGCCCTTTGTACCGGCCATTGTAGCATGCGTGAAGCCCTGGACATAAGGGGCATGATGACTTGACGTCATCCCCACCTTCCTCCGAGTTGACCCCGGCAGTCTTCGATGAGTCCCCGGCCGAACCGCTGGCAACATCGAACGAGGGTTGCGCTCGTTGCGGGACTTAACCCAACATCTCACGACACGAGCTGACGACAGCCATGCACCACCTGTCACCGCCCCCGAAGGACCCCGCATCTCTGCGAGATTTGCGATGATGTCAAACCCAGGTAAGGTTCTTCGCGTTGCATCGAATTAATCCGCATGCTCCGCCGCTTGTGCGGGCCCCCGTCAATTCCTTTGAGTTTTAGCCTTGCGGCCGTACTCCCCAGGCGGGGCGCTTAATGCGTTAGCTGCGGCACAGAGAACCGGAGAGGCCCCCCACACCTAGCGCCCAACGTTTACAGCGTGGACTACCAGGGTATCTAATCCTGTTCGCTCCCCACGCTTTCGCTCCTCAGCGTCAGTATCGGCCCAGAGACCCGCCTTCGCCACCGGTGTTCCTCCTGATATCTGCGCATTTCACCGCTACACCAGGAATTCCAGTCTCCCCTACCGAACTCTAGCCTGCCCGTATCGACTGCAGACCCGCAGTTGAGCCACGGGATTTCACAGTCGACGCGACAAGCCGCCTACGAGCTCTTTACGCCCAATAAATCCGGACAACGCTCGCGCCCTACGTCTTACCGCGGCTGCTGGCACGTAGTTGGCCGGCGCTTCTTCTGCAGGTACCGTCACTTACGCTTCGTCCCTGCTGAAAGAGGTTTACAACCCGAAGGCCGTCATCCCTCACGCGGCGTCGCTGCATCAGGCTTCCGCCCATTGTGCAATATTCCCCACTGCTGCCTCCCGTAGGAGTCTGGGCCGTGTCTCAGTCCCAGTGTGGCCGGTCGCCCTCTCAGGCCGGCTACCCGTCGTCGCCTTGGTAGGCCATCACCCCACCAACAAGCTGATAGGCCGCGAGCCCATCCCCAGCCGAAAAACTTTCCACACCCCACCATGCGACAGAATGTGAATATCCGGTATTAGCCCCCGTTTCCGAGGGTTATCCCAAAGCCAGAGGCAGGTTACTCACGTGTTACTCACCCGTTCGCCGCTCGAGTACCCCAAAGGGCCTTTCCGCTCGACTTGCATGTGTTAAGCACGCCGCCAGCGTTCGTCCTGAGCCAGGATCAAACTCTCCAACAAAAACTTGAAAAGCATCCCAGCAACAAAAGTTGCCAAAGGAACCATCACCCCAAAAAAAGGGGCAACGAGGTATAAACCAAACTTGGCACTGGCATATACAAACACCCTGTTGAGTTCTCAAAGAACAAACACACACCGCGACTTGGATCTCCTCCGAGGAGCTCCCCGCCGTGGGGCACTTGTTTTACTTTACCTGAGCGCTTCGTCCCCGTCAAACCGGTGTGTCCCGGTCTGTGGAGCTAACGACAGGTTTGTCCCGAAGTTACGCACAGCAAAGGATCACCGTGCCTGGCTCCTGGATTTGGCAGAACCGGCCGCTCGCGAGTGGTCTCGCGGCTCGCCCGGTGCCCTGCCGGTCGTCTACCTTACCCGGTCGGTTTCGCCTCGCCAAATCGGCGCCGCACCGCCCGTGGGCAGGGAGAAAGTTACGTGCGTGGAGGGGACGGCGTCAAATCGGCGCGCCTTGTTCCACGTCACACTGCGCAGAGTCACCGGACCGACGCAACTTGCCCGGTCACGCCTCGACCTCGACGCCGGCGAACGTGCGCTTGCCCCGCCGCAGCACCAGGTACCGCCCGTGCAGCAGCGCGTCCGCCGGCACGGTGGCCTCGGCGTCGGTCACCCGCTCGTTGTTGACGTAGGCACCGCCCTCGGCGATCGCCCGCCGGGCCTCGTTGAGGCTGCCCACCAGCCCCGCGTCGCGAAGCAGCGCCGCTACCGGGGGCAACTCACCGCGTACCCGATGCATGCCGGCCTCGACCAGGGCGGCCTGGAGGGTCGCCGGCATGAGTGAGTCCAGCGAACCTCGCCCGAACAGTGCCTGGCTCGCGGCGATGACGTCGTCGGTGACCTCGGGCCCGTGGACCAGGGTGGTGAGCTCGGCCGCCAGCGCGCGCTGCCCCGCCCGCGCGGCCGGGCGCTCGGCGATCTCCTTCTCCAGCGCGAGCAGCTCCTCGTGCGGCTTGAAGGAGAAGTACCGCAGGTAGCGGGCGATGTCCCGGTCGTCGGTGTTGAACCAGAACTGGTAGAACGCGTACGGGCTGGTCATCTCGGGGTCGAGCCAGATCGCCCCGCCCTCGCTCTTGCCGAACTTCGTGCCGTCGCTCTTGGTCACCAGCGGCGTGGTGAACGCGTGCACCGGCCCGGCCCCGCGGCGGCGGATGTAGTCGACGCCGGCGGTGATGTTGCCCCACTGGTCGGAGCCGCCGAACTGGAGCGCGCACCCGTACCGCCGGTGCAGCTCGAAGTAGTCGTTGGCCTGGAGCAGCTGGTAGCTGAACTCGGTGAAGCTGATGCCGGTCTCCAGCCGCGCCTTGACCACCTCGCGGGCGAGCATCCGGTTGACCGGGAAGTGCTTGCCGACGTCGCGGAGGAACTCGACCACCGACATCGGGCTGGTCCAGTCCAGGTTGTTGACGAGGGTGGCGGCGTTGTCGCCGGTGTACGTGACGAAGGGGGCGAGCTGGTCGCGGATCCGCTCGACCCAGCCGGCGACCACCTCGGGCGGGTTGAGCGTGCGCTCGCTGCTCTCCTTGGGGTCGCCGATCTGGCCGGTCGCGCCGCCGACGAGCAGCAGCGGGCGGTGCCCGGCCAGCTGCCAGCGGCGCGCGGTCAGCACCTGCATGAGGTGACCGACGTGCAGGCTGGCCGCGGTGGGGTCGAAGCCGACATAGTACGTCATCGGTCCGGCGGCCACGCGAGCGCGCAGCTCGTCGAGGTCGGTGGAGTCCTGGATGAGGCCCCGCCACTGCAGGTCGTCGATCAGATCCGTCACGGTCGGTATTGTCCCCCATCGCCCAGGGACCCCCGCCACCGGTTTCAGCTGGCGACGCTGAGGGCCTTGCGCAGGTACTCGGCGACCCGCGCGGTCGCCCCGCGGGCCGCGGCGAGCGTGCCGGTCATCGTGAGGAAGCCGTGCGCCATGCCGTCGTACCGGGCCAGCTCGACGGGTACCTCGGCGGCGCGGAGCCGCTCGGCGTACCGCTCGCCCTCGTCGCGCAGCGGGTCGTACTCGGCGGTGACCACCAGGGCCGGCGGGAGGCCGCTGAGGTCGGCGGCGCGCAGCGGGGAGGCGAGCGGGTCGGCGCCGTCGGCCGGGTCGGCGAGGTAGTGGCCCCAGTACCAGGCGACGGAGGTGCGGTTGAAGAAGTACGGATCGGTGTTGTCACGCATCGAGGGGGTGTCGGCGCCGTACGCGACGTTGGGGTAGACGAGCACCTGGGCGGCGAGCGGCGGACCGGACTCGCGGGCCTGGAGGGTGACCGCGGCGGCGAGGTTGCCGCCCGCGCTGTCGCCGGCCACGGCCAGCCGGGACGGGTCGCCGCCGAGCTCGGCCGCGTGCGCCGCCAGCCAGGTCACGGCGGCGTGGCAGTCGCGGGGCGCGGCCGGGAACGGGTGCTCGGGGGCGAGCCGGTAGGCCACCGAGACGACCAGGCAGCCGGTGCCGGCGCAGAGCCGGCGGCAGATGCCGTCGCTGGTCTCCAGGTTGCCGAGGACCCAGCCGCCGCCGAAGAAGTAGGCGAGGACGGGCAGCGGCCCGGCGGCGGGTGCGGCCGGGCGGTAGAGGCGGGCGTCGAGGTCGCCGGCGGGACCGGGTATGCGCAGTGGCACGACCTCGCCGACCGGGTGGGCGGTGCCGCGGTCGGCCTTGATGGACGCGAGGTCGGCGGCGCGGGCCTGCGCCAGCGACATCTCGTAGAGCGGGCGGGCACCGGTCGCGGCGCGGTGGGCGCGCATCAGCGCGAGTTGCGGGTGCAGGGGCATTCGGCTCTCCTCCTAGCCAGGCTCGACGGCTCCTGGAGGCGCCGCCGATACGGTGAGACGACCGAAAACCCAATACCCGCAACGAATCTTCGCATCGAGGTCTACCGACGTGCAACTCACCGACCTGCACGGCTCGTTGAGTGACCCCCTGCTCGACACGATGAACTTCCTCAACGAGGTGACCGCCCGCTTTCCCGGTGCGGTCTCGTTCGCGCCCGGGCGGCCGTACGACGAGCCGTTCGACCCGACGGTGGTGGCCGGCTACCTGGACGCCTACGCCAAGTACCTGGAGCGGGACCGCGGCCTGTCGCAGCGGCAGGTCGGCGCGGTGCTATTCCAGTATGGACGGACGAAGGGGCAGATCCACGAGCTCGTCGCCGCCACGGTCGCGGGCGACGAGGGCATCGAGGTGCCGGCGGAGTCCATTGTGGTCACCGTGGGCGCGCAGGAGGGGATGCTGCTCGCGCTCCGGGCACTGTTTCGCGACCCGGCGGACGTGCTGCTGGTCGCCTCCCCCTGCTACATCGGCATCACCGGCGCGGCCCGGCTGCTCGACGTCGCGGTCGAGCCGGTGCCGGAGGGTCCGTCCGGTGTGGACGCCGCGGGGGTGCGCGCGGCGGTGGCCCGGGTGCGGGCGGGTGGGCGCCGGCCGCGCGCCCTCTACGCGGTGCCCGACTTTGCCAACCCGTCCGGCACGAGCATGCCGGCGGCGGCGCGGCGGGAGCTGCTCGCGGTGGCCGCCGAGGAGGACCTGTTCGTGCTGGAGGACAACCCGTACGGGCTCTTCTCCCGCACCGGCCGGCGGGTGCCGACGCTCAAGCGCCTCGACGAGCACCGGCGGGTGGTCTATCTCGGCTCGTTCGCCAAGACGTGCTTTCCCGGGGCGCGGGTCGGCTACACGATCGCGGACCAGCCGGTGGTCGCGCCGGACGGCAGCGTCACGCTCCTCGCCGACCAGCTTTCCAAGATCAAGAGCATGACCACCGTGAACACGTCTCCGCTGGCCCAGGCGGTGGTCGGCGGGATGCTCGTCACGTACGGGTGCCGGCTGCGGGCCGGGGGCGAGGAGCGGATCCGGCGTTACCGCGAGCGGCTCGACGCGCTGCTCGCCGCGCTCGACCGCCACTTCGGGCGCGCGGCCGGGTTCGGCTGGAACGTGCCGGACGGCGGTTTCTTCCTGGTGCTGACCGTGCCGTTCGTCGCGGACGAGGCGGCGCTGACCCGCTCGGCGCGCGACCACGGGGTGCTCTGGACGCCGATGAGCTACTTCTACGCCGGTGCCGGCGGGGAGCGGCAGATCCGCCTCTCCTGCAGCTACCTGGATCCGGGCGAGATCGACGAAGGGGTGCGCAGGCTGCGGGAGTTCACCCGCACGCATAGACAACCTTGATTACATTGAAACGGTTCGATACGGTGCCGGGCACACCCGGAAAGCCCTTTCCGCTCTCGAAAGGCGGGCACCGTGAAACCACGATGGTTGGTCCTGCTCACCGCGGCCGCGCTGGTCGTACCCGGCGCCGCCTACGCCGCGACCACCCCCGGAGACGTCGGCACCCTCGCCGCCTGCGGTGACGGGTCGTTCAACGCCGAGGCCGTGCTCAGCGGCAGCACCTGGACCTCACGCAACGGCAGCCGCACCGTCTACACCGGCTCCGACCTGCGCGCCGCCGTCCAAGCCGCGCTCGACAGCCTCACCGCGGGCCGCACCTCGAAGCAGTCCGTGGTCGTACGCGGCTCGGGCACGATGAGCGCCGGCTCGCGCATCTCCGTGCCCAGCTACACGATCCTGGACGTCTGCGGCGCGATCACCGTCAACGGCTCGGGCTCCGGCGACAACGCGCCGATCTACTCCCGCGGCACCCGGGACATCGAGGTCCGCTACCTACAGGTGCGCGGCGCCCCGCTCTGCGGCATCTTTATGCGCAACGTCAACAACCTGGTGCTCGGCCAGATCGACATGCGCCTGTCCGGCGGGCTCGCGGTCCGGATCGACAACCACGGCGGCGACCGCGCGGTCAAGGTGCGCAACATCCGGATCGACAACGTGTACGTGCAGGGTGCGACGAACCAGGGCGTGGAGACGTACGGCGTCGACGGGCTGACCGTCGGCACAGTCACCGCCCGCGGTGTCGGCTACTCGGGGCTGCTGCTCAACGACACCATCAACGCCACCGTCGGTACCGTCGACGCGGAGAACACCGCGACCGGCACCGGCTACGCGGCGTTCCGGATGGCCAACCGCAACGGGCGGATCGGCAGCGGCTACCCCACCAACATCCGGGTCGGCAACGTCATCGCGCGCGGCGGCGGGCGCGGCATCTTCTGCGTCTCGGAGAGCGGCGGCGCGGTCATCGACCGGATCACGCTCAGCAACAACGGCAACAACTCGATCCTGGTGGAGAACTGCTACAACGTCACCATCGCGGCCCAGTCCGGCACGGTCTCCGGCGGCGGCGAGGTGCGGATCGCGGCCCGCACGGAGTTTCCCGCCTCGTCGGACATCACGTTCCAGAACCTGACCGTCAGCAACACGAACATCCGGTGGAGCCCCTGCACCGGCAGCAACAACGTGGTCCGCAACGTGACCCGCAACAGCTCCGACCTCTACTGGTGCTGAGCGCCCTTCTCGGTGATCGAAGCTCCCTTCACGTCGCTAGAACGACTTGACGGGAGCTTCGATCACGGGCGGGCCAGGAGCGACGGGTCCACATCGGAGAGTCGGGGGCGTCCGGAGAGGACCATCGCGTCCTCCAGCTCGGCGGCGATGACGTCGAGCACCGCCCGCGCCCCCGGCTCGCCGTCCACCGCGAGCCCCCACAGGGCGGGGCGGCCGACCAGCACCGCGCTCGCGCCGAGCGCCAGCGCGCGCAGCACGTCGGTGCCGGTGCGGACGCCGCCGTCCAGCAGCACCGGGCCGCGCCCGGCGACCGCGGCGGCCACCTCGGCGAGCGCGTCGACGCTGGCGACCGCGCCGTCGAGCTGCCGGCCGCCGTGGTTGGAGACCACCACCCCGGCCGCGCCGTGGGCCAGCGCCAGCTCCGCGTCCTCGGCGGTGAGCACACCCTTCACCAGTACCGGCAGGTCTGTCTGAGCGCACAGCCAGGCCAGGTCGGCCGGGCCCAGCGACGGGTCGAGCTGCTCGCGGGAGTGGCGTACCAGCGCGGACTCGCCGTCCACCGCCTCATGCGTACGCGCCATCACGGCCGCGTCCACATTGGCCGCCACGATCCCCGCCGGTATCGCGAAGCCGCGCCGCGCTTCCCGCAGCCGCCGCCCGACCCGCGGCGTGTCCACGGTGAGCACCAGCGCGCGGTAGCCGGCCGCCTCGGCCCGCCGGACCAACCCGGCGACCACCTCGCGGCGGCGGAACCAGTACAGCTGCAGCCACAGTGGACCGGCCGCGGCGGCCGCGATCTCTTCGAGGGTGCGGCTGGCGAAGGCGCTGACGACGAGGAACCCGGCGGCGCGCGCGGTGGCCACCTCCCCCTCCGGGTGTACCAGCCGGTGGTAGGCGACCGGAGCCACCCCGACCGGGGTACGCAGCCGGACGCCGAGCAGCTCGGTCGACAGGTCCGGCCGCGACACGTCCACGAGGCACCGGGGGCGCAGCGCGAGCCGGGCGAAGGCGTCCAGGTTGGCCGCGAGCGTCCGCTCCTGCCCGCTGCCGCCGGCGATGTAGTCCCAGATGCCCGCGGGCAGCCGGTCCCGGGCGGCCGCCTCGTACTCCGCCACGGTCAGCAGGGCGTCCACAGTGGTCTCCTAGCCGGTCTCGAGCGGGTGCGGAAAGGATGTGGGCGTGGACGAGGTGCGCGTGTGGCTGGTCCGCTCGCCACTGCCGCGGGCCGCCGCCGCCCGCCTGTCCGGGCTGCTCGACGAGCGGGAGCGGGCCCGCGCGGCGGCGCTCGACCCGGTGGGGCGGCTGCGGTTCGTCGCCGCGCACGGCGCCGCCCGGCTGCTCGCCGCCGCCTCGGCCGGCGTCGCTCCGCAGGCGCTGCGCTGGGCGTACGGGCCGCACGGCAAGCCCGAGGTCGACGGGGTGCGGGTGAGCCTGTCCCACTCCGGTGACCTGGCCGCGGTGGCGCTCACCCCGGCGCGGGCGGTGGGCGTCGACGTCCAGCGGCACACGCCCGGCCTCGACCCGCTCGCCATGTCGGCGCGGTACTTCCCGGCCGGCGAGGCCGGTCTGGTGGCGGCGAGCGGCGAGCGGGCCGCCGAGTTCGCCCGGCTGTGGGCGCGCAAGGAGGCGTGCGTGAAGGCGACCGGCGGGCGGCTCACCCAGGGGCTGGCACTGCCGGTGGCCGGCGGGCCGGTGGTGGCCGGGGCGTACCACGTGGTGGACGTGCCGGTGCCGGCCGGCTTCGCGGGGGCGGTGGCGCTGTGCGGGCCGGAGCCGTTTCGGGTCACCACCGCGTGGTGGTCAGTCACGGAGTGACCGGCCGGTCTTGGCCAGGAAGACGTCGTCGAGGCTGGGCCGGTGCAGCTGGATCGAGTCCAGGTCGAGGCGGGCACCGTCGAGGGCGCGCAGCACCTGCGGGATCGCGGTGGCGCCGTCGTCCACGTACAGCCGCAGGCCGGCCGCGTCGGTCTCCAGCTTGCGCACGTACGCGGCGCCGTCGAGCAGCGCGGCCGCCTTGGGGGTGGCGCCGTTCAGGCCGACCACGAGCACGTCGCCGGTGATCTCCCGCTTGAGCTGGTCCGGCGAGCCCTCGGTGACGATCTCGCCGTTGTCGATGATGGCGATCCGGTCGCAGAGCGCGTCGGCCTCGTCCAGGTAGTGCGTGGTGAGGAAGATGGTCATCCCGCCGTCGCGCAGCCGCCGGATCTCGTCCCACATGTGCGCGCGGCTCTGCGGGTCGAGCCCGGTGGTCGGCTCGTCCAGGAAGACCAGCCGGGGCCGGTGGATGATGCCCAGCGCGATGTCGACCCGGCGCCGCTGCCCGCCGGAGTAGGTGCGGCAGGGGCGGTCGGCGTACTCGCTCAGCTGGAACGCCGCCAGCGCGTCGGCGGCCCGGCGGCGCGCCTCGGCCTTGCTGAGCCCGTGCATCCGCGCGTGCAGCACCAGCTCTTCCCGCGCGGTGGAGTCGTCCCAGGTGCTGCCGCCCTGCGCCACGTACCCCACCCGGGCGCGCACCTCGGCCTGGTCGCGGAGCAGGTCGACGCCGGCGATGGTGGCCGCGCCGCCGTCCGGCTCGATGAGCGTGGTGAGCATCTGCAGGGTGGTGGTCTTGCCGGCGCCGTTCGGCCCGAGAAAGCCGAAGATCTCGCCCTCTTTGACGTCGAGGTCGACGCCGCGCACCGCCTCGACCACGGTGGCCTTGCGGCCGCGGCCGGACCGGTAGGACTTGCGCAGGCCCCTGGTCGCAATCATGGACCTCACTGTATGGGCCGGCTCTCGAAGACCCGTGGAAGTGGGCTAAAGGACGCTCCCGCCCTGCCCCGCAAACGGATACCGTGAGACCACTATGGACACGACTGTGCGGGAGCTGGCCGGTCTGCTGCGCGACGTGACCGGTGAGGACGAGCGGTGGGGCGCGGCGGTCACGGCGGCGAGCCGGCTCGAGGACGACCTGCGGCTGGAGAGCGTCGAGGTGGCCGCGCTGGGCGAGGCGCTGCGCGCGCGGTGGGGTGTGGACCTGCCGGCGTACCTGGCCGGTCTCGACCTCGACGAGCTGGTCGCGCTGACCGTCGGCGACATCGCGCGGCTGGTGTCCCGGTGAGCCGGTTCCTGTTCGTGGCGCCGCCGCTGGCCGGCCATGTGTACGCGGCCGGCGCCGTCGCGGCGGTGCTCGCCGAGCGGGGGCACGAGGTGGCCTGGGCCGGCCCGGAGACCGCGCTGCGCCGGATGCTCGGCGACGCCGTGACCGTCTTCCCCACCGGCATGCGCCCCTACCGGGGGCAGCGTGACCGCGGCTTGCGGGCGGTGCGGTCGCTGTGGGACGGGTTCGTGCTGCCGTACGCCCGCTTCACGCTGCCGGCGGTGGAGAAGGCGGTGGCGGCGTTCGCCCCGGATGTCGTGGCGGTGGACCAGCACGCGCTCGCCGGCGCCGTGGCCGCGCACCGCCACGGCGTGCGCTGGGCCAGCCTGGCGCCGCAGTCGATGGAGCTGACCCGCCCGTTCCGCGCACTGCCCAAAGTGGAGGAGTGGATCCGGCGCGGCATCGCCGGCGCGGGACTCTCCATCGGGGACGGTGCCGACCCGCGCTTCTCGCCGCACCTGGTGCTCGCGTTCACCAGCCCGGCCCTGACCGGCGCGCACGACTTCCCGGCGCACTACGCGCTCGTCGGCCCCGCACTCGGCGCCCGGGCCAGCGTGCCGGAGTTTCCGTGGGCGGCCCTCGACCCGGTTGCGGCGGCGTCCGGTCCGGGGAGCGCGGCGACGAGGACAGGCGGCGACGCTCCGGCGCGGCGGGCGGTGCTCGTCACGATGGGCACGCTCGCCGAAGACGTGGCCCGCGACTTCTATCCCCGGATGGTCGGCGCGCTGCGCGCGCTGGAAGGCCGCGTGCGGGCGGTCGTCGCCGCGCCACCCGGCGCGGTGCCGGACCCGCCGCCGGGCACGGTCGTGCTGCCCCAGGTGCCGGTGCTGGAGCTGCTGCCCCGGCTCTCGGCGGTGGTCTGCCACGCCGGGCTGAACACGGTGTGCGAGGCGCTCGCCCACGGGGTGCCGCTCGTGGTCGCGCCCATCAAGCACGACCAGCCGGTCACCGCCGCCCAGGTGGTCGCGGCCGGGGCGGGTGTGCGGGTGCGGTTCGGCCGCTCGGGCCCGGACGAGCTGGCGGCGGCGCTGGCCGCGGTGCTGGACGAGCCCGGGTACGCGGCGGCCGCCGGGCGGGTGCGGGACTCGTTCGCCGCGGCCGGGGGTGCCCCGGCCGCGGCGTCACACCTGGAACAGCTGGCGGCCCACTCCTGACGGGCCACCGCGCGCACGTCGACCGCCCAGGGTGGGCCACCCCGCGTTGGCGGGCGGCCCGGGATCGCGGCGGGCCAGGAGGTCAGCTCTTGACCACCGCCTGGATCGCCGCGACCAGTTGCGCCCGGCTGGGCTGCACCGCGAGGTCCAGCTCGGGCGCGCATCCCACCACCACCGCCGCGTCCGGCCGGGTGACCCGCTTGGGCGCGGCGGCGAGGCGCATCTCCTCGGCCGCGGTGGCGAGCACCTCCGCGCCGACGCCGCAGAACCGGTTGCCGTCGTCGAACACGACCAGCCGCCCGGTCCGCTCCACCGACGCGGCCAGGCCGGCCCAGTCGAACGGGTGCAGCGAGCGCGGGTCGAACACCTCCACCGACACCTCGCCGGCCAGCTCGTCGGCGACCGCGACCGCGTCGTGCACCAGGTGGCCGACGGCGAGCACGGTCACGTCGTCGCCGGGGCGGCACACCCGTCCCACGCCGAGCGGGATCGGCGCGAGGTCCACGTAGGACACGTCCTCGCGGAGGGCGAGCGCGGGCATCGGGCAGAACACGACCACCGGGTCGTCGTCGCGGATCGCGGACAGGAACAGGCCGTACGCGTCGGTGGGGGTGGCCGGGATCACCGTCTTGACGCCGAGGTGGGCGAAGACGCCGTACGGCTGGTCGGAGTGCTGGGCTCCCCACCCGGGGCGCCAGCCGGTGCCGGGCAGCAGGTACGTCACCGGCACCTTCACCTGGCCGCCGCTCATCAGCCGAAATTTGTTGGCCTGGTTGGCGATCTGCTCCAGCACGAGCAGCAGCAGGAACGGGATCTGGTACTCCACCACGGGCCGCTTGCCACCCATCGCCGCGCCGGTGGCGAAGTTGGTGAAACCCTGCTCGGACAGGGGTGTCTCGAGCACCCGGTCGGGAAACCGGTCGAGCAGGCCGGTGGTGACGTTGTTGAGCGCGAACCTGATGTCCTCGCCGAGCACGAAGACGTCCGGGTCGCGCTCCATCTCGTCGGTGAGCGCCCGGTTGAGCGCCTTGGCGTACGACAGCTTAGGCATGGGAGAAACCCCAGCGGAATTGTGGTCCGGCGCCGTCGGGGACGGCCGCGGCTCCCAGCGGAGCGAATAGTGAACCCCGGATACGTACCGGCGTGGCGTAGAGGTGGTCGGCGGCGTCGGCCGGGTCGGGGCGGGGGCTTTCCAGCGCGAACCGGACCGCCGCGTCGAGCACCTCCTCGATCTCCGCGTCGATCGCCTCGCGGACCGGCGGCGGCACCCGGGCGGCCTGGATGGCGAGCGGGTCGCGCTCGCGCCACCGGGCCACCTCGGCCTCCTCCCGGTAGGCCAGGCGCATCCGCCGCTCGAACGTGTGATGACCCTCGTACCGGTAGGTGGTGAACTCCACCAGCGACGGCCCGTCCCCGCCGCGGGCCCGGTCCACGGCGGCGGCCATCGCGTCGTACACCACCTCGGGGTCCTGTCCGTCCACGGTGGACGCCGGGATGCCGAAGGCGGCCGCCCGCCCGGCGACCGAGCCGGCGATCCCGGCCGGCGCCGGGAGCGTGGTGGCGTAGCCGTTGTTCTCGCAGACGAAGACCACCGGCACCCGCCACAGCGAGGCGAGGTTGAACGACTCCAGCAGCGCGCCCTGGCTCACCGCGCCGTCGCCGAAGACGCTCACCGCCACCCGGTCGCCGTCCCGGGCGAGCGCCCAGCCCAGGCCGGTGGCGATCGCCGCGCCGTGCCCGACCGTGCCGCTGGCGCCCCAGATGCCGGCCGACAGGTCGGACGGGTGGAACGAGCCGGCCCGCCCCCGGTCGACGCCGCCGACCCGGCCGGTGAGCTCGGCGAGGAACCGGCCCGGGTCGCTGCCCCGGGCCAGGAAGTGGCCGTGGCCGCGGTGGTTGCTCAGCAGGGCGTCGTCGGGGCGCAGCGCGGCGCATACGCCGGCGGCGACCCCCTCCTGGCCGACGCAGGGGTGGATGCCGCTGCCGATGTCGCCGGAGCGGACCAGGTCGACGCAGCGCTCCTCGAAGCGCCGGATCAGCCGGATCGTCCCGTAGAAGGCCGCCGCGGCGGGGCGAGCGCTCACCGTGCCTACCGGGCCTTGATGGCGGCGAGGATGCCGTCCCAGAACGCGTACCGGGCGGCGAGCGCGGCGTTGACGGTCTCGGCCGCTTCCCGCCACTTCGTCTCGTCGTCGCCGCACAGGTCGGTGACCATCCGCATGGCCATCGGGGTGTGCTCCTCGCCGTCGACCTCGATGTGCCGCTCCAGGTAGTCCACGAAGGTGTCCAGCTTGGCGCCGCGCTCCTTGACCGCGACCACCTGGGTGAACATGTCCGGGATCAGGTCCTCGCGGCCGAAGGCGAACGCCGCCGCCTGGCAGTGCACCGGCGCGCCCTCGATGAACCCCCACGTGGCGCGCACGAACTCGGCCGCCGGGGCCGGGACGCCCGCGGTACCCAGGGCCACCTTCGGGTGTACGCCGGAGCGGACCAGGTCGATGAACGCCGCCACGACCGAGGTGTCCGCGCCGGACTCCACCATCCCCTCGACGTAGAGCTCGAAGTGGCTGATGAACCCGCCGCGCAGCTCGTCGCTCTCCTCGACCAGCACGATGTCGTTGATGAGCCGGCGGCTGCCGGCCGGTCCGGTCGGCACCCACGGCACGCGTACGCAGGTGAGGTTGCGCTGCAACGACTTGAGCAGCGACATGAAGTCCCACACCGCGAAGACGTGGTGCTCCATGAACGTGACGATCGCCGGCTGGCTGTCGAGGTTGGCGTAGAGCGGGTGGGTGACGACCCGGGTGCGGGCCTCGTCGACGGCGCTCTCCAGGCGGGTGATGCCGGGGTGCGTCTGACCCCAGTCGTAGCGGGACATGCGGATGCCTCCTCAGGGCGCGGGCCAGAGCACGGGGCAGAAGACCGGGTCGGCGTAGTCGGGCGTACCCTGCGCCGTGCGGCGGACGAAGTGGTCGTGGTTGTACGTCACCGGCGTGCCGTCCGACAGCTCGTGTCGGCGGTACCGGTTGCCGCCGTCCTGCAGGTGCAGCGAGATCGCGCGGCGCGGCTGGCCGGAGCGGTTGGCGCCGCTGCCGTGGTAGGTGCGGCAGTGGTGGAAGCTCATGTGTCCCTTGGGAATCACCATCGGCACGGTGCGCAGCTCGGTGCCGTTGTGGCGGGCGTTGGCCCGGAGCAGCTCGTCGAGCTCGGCCGGGTCGCGGTGCGCGAAGTGCCGGCTGGTGCTGTCGCCGCCGCCGACCTCCTCCCACCGGTGGCTGCCGTCCACCATCGTGATGGTGCCCATCTGCTCGCCGCAGTCGTGGAACGGGATGAACGCGGTGAGCATCCGGTCGGAGGTACAGGTCTGCCAGTAGTGCCGGTCGAAGTGCCAGGGCACCAGGTTGCTCGGCTCGTCCGGGCGCGGCGGCTTGTAGATGAGCGTGGACTGGAACAGGCGGATCTGGCCCGCCCGCGCCAGCCGCGCGGCGACCGCGCCGACCACCGGCTTGCGGAGGATGGCCGCGATCTCGTCGCTCTCGTAGTGGACGTAGTCGTTGTGCCGCTGCACGGCGCCCTTGGACGGTTCCCAGTAGGCCAGTGTGGACGGTCGCTTGCCGAGCCGGCGGCTGCGGGCGCCGGCGTAGAACGCCTCACTCGCGGCGACCAGCGCGTCGACCTCGCCGTCGGTGAACAGCTTCTTGGACAGGTACCAGCCGTGCTCCTCGTACGACCGCACGTCGGCCTCGGAGGGCAGGAGGTCCTCCGCCACGGGGATCGTGGTCGTCATGTCAATCCCTTCCGGACCTCAGGCCCCCGCCTGCGCGGCGGCCCGTGCCCGCTCCTTGGCCTCGTAGAGGGCCTTGATGTTGTTGCTGCCGAAGGTGAGCGCGCCGTGCCTCTCGATGAGCTCGAAGAAGAACGTCCGGCGCTCCACACTGGACACGGTGAAGATCTGGAACATCTCGCCCCAGTGGTCCCGGTCGACCAGGATGTTGCCGGCGCGCAGCGCGGCGACGGAGAGGCTGACCTCACCGAGCCGCCGCTCGATCGCGTCGTAGTAGCTTGCCGGCGTCTTCAGGAAGTGCACCCCGCGCGCGCCCAGCGTGGCGACCGCGGCGGCGATGTCCCGGGTGCTGAGCGCCAGGTGCTGCACGCCGGCGCCGCCGTTGGCGCGCAGGAAGTCGTCGAGCTGGCCGGGGCGCAGCGCCGGGTCGGGCGCCACGATCGTGAACGTCACCTCGCCCGACCCGCTCTGCACCACCTTGGACTCCATCGCCTGGCCGCCGACCTCCACCCGCTCCTCGAAGATCTCCTTGAACTCGAAGACCTCGGTGTAGAAGCGGACCGCCTCGTCCAGCGCGCCGCCGGCCACGCAGAGCGCGGTGTGGTCGACCGTCTCCAGCAGGTCCGGTGTGGACGGCGCCGGGGCGGCTGGGAGCGGCTCGATGCCGCCGGGCAGGAACGGTCCCGCGGAGCCGCGCCGCTCGACCAGCCGGTGCGCGAGCGCGCCGGGCCCGCAGACCTCGGCGGTCACCACGTCCGTCCCCCAGGAGCGCGGCTCGGCGACCGGCGCCGCGCCCCGGCGGAGCGCCTGCGCGTACGCCTCGGCCGCGTCGGTCACCCGCAGCCCGATCCGGGCCACCCCGTCGCCGTGGCGCCGCACGTAGGCGGCGACCGGATGCGCCGGGTCGGTGGCGGCGGTGACCAGCACGCGGATGCCGCCCTGCCCGAGCAGGAGCGTGTGCTGGCCGGGCAGCCCCGGCCCGCCGTGGCCGAGGCGGCGGAAGCCGTACGCCTCCACGAGCAGCCGCGCCGTCCGCTCCGCGTCGCCGGCGTAGAACTCGACGTGGTCGACGGTCGTCACGTCCATTGTGGACCTCCGGGTTGGGCCGTCGGCGAGGCTCCCCCAAGTCGCTCTCACGACCTGGGTGGCGCCTCGACCGCGGCAGAGGGCGGGTGGGTGAAGGCGAGGCTGACGTTGTGCCCGCCGAACGCGAACGAGTTGGAGAGCGCGGCACCGGCGGCCACCTCGCGGGGCGCCTTGCGGACGTGGTCCAGGTCGCACTCGGGGTCGGGGTCGTCCAGGTTGTGGGTGGGCGGCAGCACGCCGCGGTGCAGCGCGAGTACGGTCGCGGCGGCCTCCACCGCCCCGGCGGCGGCGAGCGGGTGGCCGGTGACGCCCTTGACCGAGCTGACCGCCGGCGCGTGCGCGCCGAAGACGGCCCGGATCGCGCGGGCCTCGGCGGCGTCGCCGAGCTTGGTACCGGTGCCGTGCGCGTTGACGTAGCCGACCTCGGCCGGGGCCAGTCCGGCGTCGGCCAGGGCCAGCCGCATCGCGGCCGCGGCGCCGGTGCCGTCATCCCGCGGCGCGGTCGGGTGGTACGCGTCGGTGGCCACGCCCCAGCCGGCGACCTCCGCGTACCCGGGGCGGCCGCGGGCGGCGGCGTGCTCGGCCCGCTCCACGACGAGCACGCCGGCCCCCTCGCCGAGCACGAAGCCGTTGCGCCGCCGGTCGAACGGGCGGCTGGCCTCGGCCGGGTCGGCCCAGCCGCCGGCGAGCGCCCGCGAGTTGCGGAACGTGGTGGCGGCGGTGGGCAGCAGGGGTGCCTCGGCGCCGCCGCAGACCACCACGTCGGCGAGCCCGTCCCGGACGAGCCGGAGCGCCTCGGCGACCGCGTACGCGCCGGAGGCGCAGGCCGTGGAGATGGTCGAGCTGTAGCCGCGCACCCCGTGCCGGATGGCGATCCGGGCGGTGGCCATGTTGGGCAGCATCCCGGCCAGCAGGTACGGGCTGACCGCGGTGTGCCCGGCCGACTGCCGGGCCAGCGCCTCGGCCTCGAACATGCCGAGCCCGCCGAACGCGTTGGCCAGCACGACCGCGGTCCGCGCCGGGTCCACCTCCCGCCCGACCGCGACGCCCGCGTCCGCGAGGGCGGCGTCGGCGGCGGCCATGGCGAGCACCACGAAGCGGTCGACCCGGCGGGCCTCGGCGGGCGGGAGCACGGTGGCCGGGTCGACCCGCGGCGCGAAGCCGGCCGCGTCGAGGATCCCGGCGACCGGGTGGGTGTGCGCCGGGCGGCGTAGCCCGGACCGTCCGGCGCACACCGCGTCGAAGAACCCGGCGGCGCCGGCACCGAGCGGGGTCAGCAGCCCGATCCCGGTGACCACCGCGCGATTCCTCACTTCGCCGCACCGTCCAAAGCGGACGGAGCGGACGCGCGTGCCGAGACGTCGGCGGCGAACTCGCCGAGCGTCATGATGGCCAGCCGTTCCATGTCCTCCTCGCCGAACTTCACCCCGTACGCGTCCTCGACCCGCAGGGCCAGCTCGGCGACGGCGAGCGAGTCGAGGTCGACGCCGGCCGGCCCGAAGACCGTGTCACCGTCGGCGCCGTCGACGTCGAAGTTCATCTGGCGCAGGGACTCGATGGTGAACGCGACCACGTCAGCGGACATCGGCGGCGCCTCCTTTCAGGCGGTGGGTGATTGCTGTGCGGGGACCGCCGGCCGCAGCGGCGGAGCCGGGGAGGCCGCCGCGCGCAGGGCGGGAACGCTGCGCACGAGCTTGCCGGTGGCGGTGCGGGGCAGCCTCGGTACGAGGGTGAGGCGGCGGGGGCGCTTGTATCCGGCCAGCCGCTGGGCGAGCGCCTCCTTGAGCGCCGGCAGCCCGGCCGCGCCGTCCTCGTGCACCACGAACGCCTCGACCGCGCCGTCCCAGGCGACCACGGCCTCGACCACGCCGGGCAGGGTGGCGAGGGCCTGCTCGACCTCGGTCAGGTCGACCTTGAGCCCGCCGACGGAGACCTGCGAGTCGAGCCGGCCCCGGATCGTGACCAGCCCGGTCGCCGGGTCGACCTCGCCGGCGTCCCGGGTGTGCAGCCAGCCGTCCACCCAGCGGGCCGGGTCGCTCAGCCCCACGTACGGGCTGGCCTCCGCGGCGAGCAGCACCTCGCCGCCCTCGGCGCGCAGGGCCATGCCGGGCGCCGGGGCGAGGGCCGGCCGGTGCTCCCCGAAGAGGTCGGTGGCGATGACCCCGGCCTCGGTCATCCCGTACATGTTTCCCAGCGGTACCGGCCAGCGGGCGGCGAACGCCTCCCGGACGGCGGGGCGGACCAGCTCGCCGCCGACCGTCATCCGCTTGAGCTGCGGCAGGTGCCGGTCACGGCCGGCCGCGGCGAGGAACTCGATGTGGAACGGCACGCCGAGCACCGTGGCCGGCTCGGGTCCGGAGGCGATCGCGTCGAGGACCGCGCCGGTGGACAGGAAGGGCGGTACGACGAGCGTGGCCCCGGTGTGCAGGCCGTAGAGGAGGCCGCCGACCAGGCCGAGTACGTGCACGGTCGAGGCGAGCAGCACGATCCGCTCGCCCGGCTCGGGTACCCCGTCGACGAGCCGGTAACGATCCACCTCGGACACGAGGCTGGCGGCGGTCCGACCGATCACCTTGGACGGTCCGGTGGAGCCGGAGCTGAGCTGCAGCAGCGCGTGCGGCGTCCGGGCGGGGCGGCCCGGGTGCGGCGCGACGACCGGCGCACCGTCCGAGGTGGACACGACCAGCTGCGGGGCGATCCGGGCCAGGGCCCGGTCGACCTCGTGCTGGGTGAGCCGGTGGTCGAGGAGCGCCACCTGCGCGCCCACGGTCCAGGCGGCGAGCAGGCTCTCGGCGTACCCGATGCCGGGTGGCATCCGCAGCGCGACGGTGCCGCCCGCGCGCAGGCCCGCGGCGCGGAGGTCGGTGGCCCTTGCCGCGACGCGCCGGCGCAGGTCGCGGCGGGTGAGCGGCTCCCCCAGCCGGAGGCATTCCTGGTCGTCGCGCCCGGCGAGCAGATAGTCGCCCACCCATTCGCCGTCGAATGGGTCGACCGCGATGCCGGCCGGCGCGCCAGGAAACACAATGGCCCCCAAGAAAGAATTCACGCCGCGATATTTCGAAGTGGTTCGGCGGCGATCGGGGCGAACGCTAACAGCGCCTTTCCGGGCGGTCAACCAAGCCGAAAGGCCGTCCGGCGGCGACTCTTCGCGGTCGCCACCGAAGCGGCCTCACGGGACAATCTCCCAAGCTGCGAAAACGTGGCCGACTTCGTTGGCGGCCTGCTTACTGTTCGTATTAGTGATCCATTCCCGAGGCGACCACTACACAATCGCGAGAGGGGGTCTTCCCGGTTTCTAGCGATTGTCGACGTGGTCGCGAGACGGCGTTCGGGCGGGCGCGGGGCCACTCACCGGACGGTGATCTGGTCGAGCAGCTGCGCGAGCCCGTCGGTGCGGGGGGCGACCTCGAGTGCGGGGTCGTCGCTGAGGATGGCCTGCTGCAACAGGTGCAGCCGCTTGGACGGCTCCAGCCCGAGCTCCTCGGTCATGGTCGTGCGCAGCTGCTGGAAGACCCGCAGCGCCTCCTGCCGGCGGCCGCTGCGGTGCAGGGCCACCATGAACTGGGCGTGCAGGTTTTCGTGCAGCCGGTGCTCGGCCATCATGCCGGCCAGGTCGGAGAGCACCTCCTGGTGGCGGCCCAGCCGCAGCCGGGCCTCGATGCCCTGCTCGACGGTGGTGAGCCGGGACTCCTCCAGCCGTTTGACCTGCGGTTGCAGCAGCGGGCCGGCCCGCACGTCGGTGAGCGCCGGGCCGCGCCAGAGCGCCTGCGCCTGGGTCAGCCGTTCGGCCGCGAGCCCGTTCTGCCCGGCGGCGAGCGCTTTGCGCCCTTCGCTGGAGAGCCGTTCGTAGCGCGCCAGGTCGAAGTCGTCGGTGATGCCGCGGAAGAGGTATCCGCCGGGGGTGGTCACGAGGACGCACTTGGCGACCTCGGACGCGGGAATGGCCAGGGCGGCGCTGAACAGCTTGCGCAGGTGCAGCACGTACGTCTGGAGAGTGGTCAGGGCGCTGGCCGGGGGCTCGTGGCCCCACAGCTCCTGGATCAGGGCGGTCACCGGTACGGTCTGGTTCGTTTGCAGCAGCAGCAGCGCGAGTACCGAGCGCGGCTTGGGTGCGGTAGGGGTGGCCGAGGAATCACCACAGATGAGCATCAATGGTCCCAGGACCCGTATTTCCAGGTCCCTTCCCATGACATAAGACATTGATATGGACCTCCGGGGAAACGTGCGCGCGCTTGGGATGATCAGCAATCTACCCGAGCGCGGGCCCGTTTCTGCCAGAGTAGTGACCCCTCCATCCCGGAGAGTGGGCGCGTTTGTTTAGCTGATCGAGGGACTTCTACCTAACCACGCAGTGGTGGGCATCGATCACTAATGCCGGCGCGCCGTAGATATCCGGATTTAGGCTTCGATCACCAGTGATGGAGGTCTATGCCATGCCAACCGTGCAACATGCATCGTGGACTGTCTCCAGAAGACCGCGGATTGTCTGCGGAAGACCGGCCGGGCGGGTGATGACGCGTCGTCCGGTCAGCGTCAGGCGCTCGCCACCCCGGCGAGATGCCGCTGACGCATGAGGAACTTGCGCACCTTGCCGGTGGGGCCGACCACGATCTGGTCGTCCGGCACGGCCACGACCCGGCGCAGCGTCGCGCCGGCCGCCGGGCCGAGCGCCTCGCGCACCGCCCCGGTCCGGTCGGCGTCCGGGTCCGCGCCGGCGTCCAGCATCAGCAGTACGTCGGTGACGACCGCCCCGCCCTCCCGGCCGGCGACGACCGTGCAGTCGCGTACGTCCGGGCAGCGCACCAGGATCCGCTCCTCCGACTGCGCCGTGTAGAGCCAGGCGCCGCCGCCCAGGTCGACCGCGTCCACGGCCCGGTCCACGTGGTAGTAGTAGCCCTCCGCGTCCCGGTACATCAGGTCGCCGGTCAGGTAGTAGCCGCCGAACCGGGTGCGGTAGGTGGTCACCGAGTCGTTCCAGTAGCCGGGCGCGAGGGTGGGCGACCTCAGGCCGACGTGGCCGACCGCGCCCACCGGCACCTCCGTGCCGGTCGCCAGGTCCAGGAGGACGACCTCGGCGAACGGGTACGGGCGGCCGACGCAGCGCCCGTAGCGCTCGCTCTGCGCGGTGTGCGTGACGTGGAACGCCGAGTGCCCCATCTCGGTCGAGCCGATCCCGTCGATGAACCGGGAGCCGGGCACGGTGAGCGGACCGTCCGGTGTGTACCGCTGGTGGCTGCCGACCGCGACGAGCCGGCGGATGTGCGCCTCGTGCGCCGAGTCGCCGGTGTTGAACCACACCTTCACCGAGTCGAGGTCACGCGCGGCGAGGTCGTGGCGGGCAAGCTCGGCCCAGGTGACCGCGAACCCGAACACGCCGGTCGGGCGCCACCGCTCGATCGCGTCCAGCACGGCCGCGCCGCTGGAGGCGAACTCGCCACCCTGGGCGGAGAGGTAGAGCAGCTCGTACCGGTTGCAGAGCGCCTGGTTGACGGTGATGATCCCGGCGGCGTGCGCGGCCGGCAGCACGGACATCTCGCGTACCGGGTGGCTGGGGCGCGGCTCGACCAGCCGCACCCGGCGGATCGCGGCGAAGAGGCTGGCGTGCGAGTGCACGACGGCGGCCGGCACCCGCGTGGTACCCGAGGAGTGCGTGATGACGACCGGGTCGTCGGCGTGGTGCCGGTAGTACGGCGGCGCCGCGGCGGGGTCGCCGGTGCCGGTCTCGGCGGGGTCGACGACGGCCGTCCCGGGCAGCGCGCCGCGGTGGGCCCCGTCCGCGATCACGTACTCCGCCCGCAGCCGCTCCACGAAGCCGGGCGCGACCTCGGCCGGCATGTTGCCGTTCATCAGCGCCGGGATCGCGCCGATCCGGGCCAGGGCGAAGAAGTTCAGGAACACGTCGGCGGCCGAGGTGACGTACACGGCGACCGGGTCGCGCGGGCGCACGCCGTGCGCGTACAGCCAGGCGGCCCGGGCGGCGGCCCGCTCCTCCAGGGCGCCCAGGGTCAGCGGCTCGTACGCCGGGCGCCCGTCGACCGGGGTGTCGAACGTGATCCCCGGCCCCGCCGGGTCGGCACCGTGCTCGCGCAGCTTGGGCAGTACGTTGCCGGCGCCCAGCTCCGGGTCGGCGACGAGGGCGGCTCGGATGTTCTTCTCGCTCATTGCGTCCCCTTACCGGATCGTGCGGGCGTGCGAGCTTTTCGGCCCGCGTGGGATCGTGCGAGCTTTTCGGCCCGCTTGGAATCGTGCGGGCGCTCGGCCCGCGCGGGATCGGTGGGCGTGCGAGCTTGCGGCCCGTGCCCGGTCAGCGGATCGTGCGCGTGAAAAGCCTTGTGGACCAGGCGATGGCGACGGCGGCCAGGACGGTGACGCCGGCCAGCCCTTGCCAGATCGCGGTGTCGCCGGTGTTTCCCTCGAAGAGTGAACGCATACCGTTGGTGACCCAGTAGAACGGGTTCCAGTCGGCGACCGCCTGGATCCACGCCGGCGCCAGCGCGACCGGCAGCAGCACGCCGGCGAGGAGCGCGACCGGCTGCGCCACGGTGTTCATCACCGGGCCGAGCGCGCCCTCCTTGCGCACCAGCAGCGTCACCGCGTACGACAGCGAGGTCGTCATCAACGCGATGACGCACAGCAGCAGGTACGCCAGCAGCAGGTCGAGCACGCCGACGGAGAGCCCGAACGGCACCGCGATGGCGGTGATGATGAGCGCCTGCACCAGCAGCGAGGCCACGTCGCGCAGGGCCCGGCCGAGCAGCAGCGCGGAGCGGCTCACCGGCGTCACCCGGGCCCGTTCGATGATGCCGGCGCGCAGCTCGGCGAGCAGGCCGAAGCCGGTGAAGAGGCCGCCGTACAGGCACATCACGACGAGCAGGCCGGGAACGTAGACCCGGTAGGCGTCGCCGTAGCTGTCCGCGCCCATGGAGGCCAGCGCCGGCTTGAGCATCGGCGCGAACAGCACCAGGTAGGTGATCGGCTGGGCGAGGCCGAAGATGAGCCAGGTCCGGCTGCGCAGCATCAGGGACATCTGCCGCTGGAAGACCAGCCACGTGTCGCGGGCGAGTTTCACGGGTCGGACGGTATGGCCTTTCCGCGACCGGCGACAAGCGCCTTGACCGGACGTCGAGCCCACCTCCGCTCGCGCTTCGACCGGGAGTCAAGCTCCGTCTACTTAGACTCCTGCCGATGATGACGCATCGATCGCCGTTCCGCTTCGACCGCGGCTCCCTGTTTCGTGCCGAGGGCGGCTTTCCGCTGGGGTTCGAGAGCGGCACTCCGTCCCGTTCCGACGGCGGCTTTCCGCTGGGCTTCGAGGGCGGCTTCGGATGATGGCGCATCGCGTTCCCGTGCGGTTCGAAGGCGGCGGCAGCGGCGTCGAGGAGCTGTCGTGGGGCCAGCGCGAGCTGTGGGAGGCGATGCGGCGGCAGCTCACCTGGATGCCGATGGGATACGCGCTCCCGGTCCCGCCGGGGACCACAGTGGACGATGCGGTCGCCCAGCTGCGCTTCATGATGGGGCGCTACCAGTCGATGCGCACCCGGGTGCGCCGGGACCCGGACGGCCGGGACCGGCAGGTGGTCGCCGCCTCCGGCGAGATCGACCTGGAGGTCGTGGACGCCGCCGACGGCGAGGATCCGGCGGCCGTGGCCGAGTCGGTGCGCCAGCGCTTCTGCGCCGCCGACCACGACTTCGCCCGCGACTGGCCGGTGCGGATGGCGGTCGTGCGCCACCACGGCGTACCCACCCACCAGGTGGTGATCCTCTGCCATCTGGTGACCGACGGCTTCGGCGCGCTCGTCATCATGCGCGAGATCGGCGACCGTGACCTGGTGCACGGCCGCACGCCCGCCCCGCCGGTCACCACGCTGGAGCCGATGGCGCAGGCCCGCTGGGAGGCGTCGCCGGCCGGGCAGCGTGAACACGCGGCCGTGCTCCGGCGCTGGGAAGCGGTGCTGCGCACCATCCCGGCCCGCCGCTTTCCCGGCCCGGCCGACCCGCGCGAGCCACGCCACTGGCAGGTGCGGCTCGACTCCCCCGCGACCCTGCTCGCCGTCCGCGCGATCCGGGCACGCACCACAGTGGACACCTCCACCATCCTCCTCGCCCTCTTCGCCGCCGCCTGGGCCCGGGTCAGCGGCACCGACCCGGTCGTGACCCGGGTCGTGGCGCACAACCGCTTCCGGCGTGGGCTCGCCGAGACGGTCAGTCCGATCACGCACACCGGTCTTTGCGTCATCCCGCTCGACGGCGGCACGTTCGACGAGACACTGTCCACCGTGCACCGCCGGGCGATGGCCGCGTACCGGTACGCGTACTACGATCCCCGCGCCCTCGACACGCTCGTCGCCCGAGTGGCCGCCGAGCGGGGCGAGGAGCTCGACCTGTCCTGCTTCTTCAACGACCGCCGGCTGGTCACCCGCGACCTCACCGAGGCGCCGCCACCCGCCGACCCCGCCGAGGTGACCGCCGCGCTGAGCCGCAGCCGGCTGCGGTGGCACAGCCAGGACAAGCCGGTGGAACGGCTCTTCGCGACCATCAACGACGAACCCGACACGCTCGACTACGAGCTGCTCGCCGACAGCCACCACGTCGCGCCCGCCGACCTCGCGGCCTGCGTACGCGGCATGGAGGCACTCGCCGTCGCGGCGGCGTTCGACCCCTCCGTACGGGTCCTGGAGAAGGTGGCGACATGACGCGGATCACGGTGCCGTTCAAGGCCGATCCCCCCGACGGCGAGGCCGTCGAAGAGCTCTCCTGGGGGCAGCGCGAAATCTGGACCGCCATGGTGCGGCAGGAGTGGTGGCTGCCCATCGGGTACGCCCGCGCCGTGCCGCCGGGGACCACAGTGGAGGATCTGGCGGACGAGGTGCGGTACATGATGAGCCGCTACCCCACGCTCCGCACCACCCTCCGGTACGACCCGGACGGCCGCACCCGGCAGGTCGTGGCCGGCGCCGGCGAGATCGAGGTGGAGCTCGTCGACGCCGCCGACGACGAGGACCCGGAGCGGGTCGCCGACCAGGTACGGCAGCGGTACTGGGACGGCGACTACGACCTCGTACACGGCTGGCCGATCTGGGTCGCCGTCATCCGCCACCGCGGCGCCCCCACCCACCTCGTCACCGTGATGAGCCACCTGGTGCTGGACGCGTTCGGCGGGATCGTGATGCTGGAGGAGGTCGCCGCCCGCCCCGCCGAGCCCACCGCGATGCCCCCCGCCGAGCAGGTGCGCTGGCAGGCGTCCCCAGCCGGCCAGCGGCAGAACGCGGCCGCGCTGCGCTACTGGGAGAAGGTGCTCCGCGCGGTACCGGCCCGGCGCTTCCCGCACCGCCACGAGCCCCGCGCGCCCCGGCACTGGGAGGGGCGGTTCCGCTCCCCCGCCGCCCACCTGGCGCTGCGCGTGCTCGCCGCACGCACCAAAGTGGACGCCTCACCGCTGCTGCTCGCCACGTTCGCGATCGCGATGGCCCGGCACACCGGCATCAACCCCGTCGTGGTCCAGGTCGTCGTCAACAACCGCTTCCGGCCGGGCCTGGCCCGCTCGATGAGCCCGCTCAGCCAGACCGGCGTCTGCGCCATCGACCTCGCCGGGCTCAGCGTCGACGACGCGGTACGGCTCACCGCCCGGCAGGCGATCGCCGCGTACAAGCATGCCTACTACAACCCGTCCGATGTGGACGACCTCGTTGCCCGGCTGGCGCGGGAACGGGGCGAGGAGCTCGACCTCGCCTGCTTCTTCAACGACCGCCGCATCGAGGTCCGCACCCAGGCGCCCACCCCGCCACCGGCACCGTCCGAGGTGTACGCCGCCCTGCCCCGCTCGACGTTCGAGTGGACGCGGCGGCGGGACACGTCGTTCGAGCGGATGTTCGCGCACATCGAGGACGTGCCGGACGCGATGGCCATCACCGTCGCCGGCGACACCCACTACATGTCCCCGGACGACCTGGAGGCCGTCGTACGCGGCATGGAGGCGGTCGCGGTCGAGGCGGCGCTCGACCCGGCGGCCACGACCGGGGTACACCGGTCATGACCGCCCTGGAAGCCGTCGCCACGTACCTGCCGCAGCGGCGGGTGCCCCTCGAAGAGCTCGCCGGCGAGCTCGACCTGACCCCGATGCAGGTACGCCTGTTCCGCCGCTTCCACAAGCTCTCCGACGTGTGCCGGGCGCCCGGCGCGGCCCCGCTCGACCTGCTCCTCGCCGCCGTGTCCAAGCTGGACGATCTGCCGGCCGTGCGGCACCGCGTGCGGTACGTGCTCTGGGCCCGCACGTTCCCGGTCGTCGTGCCGTACCCGCTCAACCCGCTCGACACGATGTGCCGGCTGCTCGGGCTGGACCAGGCGGTCGCGTTCACGGTCACCCACCACGCCTGCGCGACCGGGCTGCTCGCCATCGACGTGGCCGGACGGCTGCTCGCCGGCTCGCCACCGGACGCGCTGGCCCTCGTGGTCGCCGGGGAGAAGGCGTTCACGCACGACGCCCGGGTGGTGCCGGAGACCTCCGTCTTCGGCGAGGGCGCCTCGGCCTGCCTGGTGCGGCACGACGGCCCGCGTGACCGGTTGCTCGCGTACGCGGTCAACCAGCGCGGTGACTTCGACGACGAGGTCACCACCGACACCGGCCGCTTCCAGGAGGAGTACCAGGCGTCGCTCATGGCCGCGATCCGGGCCGCCGTCGACCGGGCCGGCGTGGCGATCGACGACATCGCCCTGGTGCTGCCCCACAACGTCAACGTCGTGGCCTGGCAGCGGCTCTGCCGGCGGATCGGCTATCCGGTCGACCGGGTGCTGCTGGACAACGTACCGCTCACCGCGCACGTCTTCTGCGCCGACGCGTTCGTCAACTACCAGACCGCCCGCGCGCGCGGACTGCTGCGCCCGGGCGACCGGTACCTGGTCGCCGCCGCCGGTGCCGGGCGCGGGGCGACGTTCTCGGCGATGGTCTTCGCGCACTGATGGCATTGGGGGATTCCACTATGGAGCAGCTCGACACCGACCTGCGGCCGCGGGTCGTGGACAGCATCCGCACGCTGCTGCCGCGGGTGCTGCGCAAGGAAATGCCCGAGCCGACCGAGCAGAGCCGACTGATGGAGGACCTCGGCATGAGCTCGTCCAGCACGCTGGAGCTGATGCTGGAGCTGGAAGAGGACCTCGCGCTCCAGATCGACGTCGAAGACATCGACCGGGACGACTTCGCGACGGTCGGCACGCTCGCCGACTTCGTCGTACGGCACCTGATACCGGCGGAGTGAGCGATGCTCTGGCTGGCGCGGGCCACCCGCCGGGTCTTCGACGAGCCCGCCGCGCGGAGCGCGCACCCCTCACACGGGCCACACTTCGCCGGCTACCTCGCCGACCTGCTGGAGCCGTACGGCCTCGCACCCCGCCCGCCGGCCGGCGGCCAGTCGTACGGCGAGATGGCCGCCGCGCTCATCGCCGACCTGGTACGGCCGGACGAGCCAGTCGACCTGCTGGTGCTCGCGTTCGCGGTGCCGGACGTACGCCCGGGACGGGCCACCGCCACCTACCTGAGCCACGTCTGCCCCGGCGCGCCCCTGGCGTTCGCCGTCTGCGACCAGGGCGTGGCGGCCGGGTTCACCGCGCTGCGGATCGCCGAGGCGTACCCGGACCGCCGGCGCTCGCTGGTCGTCGTGGTCGAGCAGGCCACGCTCCACTACGACCTCCCCGCGCCCGCCCCGCTGCCGGCCCGCCACGCGGGTGTCGCCCTGCTGTGCGGCGACTCAGGCGTGGCCCGGGTCTCCTCCGTCGTCGTGCGGCGGGGCGAACCGGTGGCCGGCGATCTGCGGCCAGCCGCCGGCCAGCCGTACACCGGCGTGTGGTGGGCGCTCGCCGGCGAGCTGGCCGACCCGACGCCGCGGCGGGTGGTGGTCGCCGACCACGACCCGGTGCTCGGGTACGCCTGCTCCTCCACTGTGGACTTCGTGGCGCCGCGACGGAACGGGGGTGTCACGGGTGTCCGAGTGGGACTGGGGGCGGCCTGAGGAGCTGTCCGCGCGGATGGACGCGTTCCTCGTGGAGGGGGCGACCTGCGACAAGCTGGAGGAGGTCGCGTCCCCTCCGTACGACCGGGCCGCCCTGGACGGGCTCGGCGTCACCGGCGTGGAGTTCGCGGCGTGGAAGAGCCGGCACCCGGCGGCGCTCGCCTCCGACGTGGTGCCACTGCGCGCCCCGGACGGTGTGGCCGCGCCCGACCGGGTGTACCGGGTGGACGGTGAGGCCCTCTTCGCCGCGCTGGACATCCGCCGGCCGCTCCCCTTCGCCGACGGCTCGGTCGACTGGGTGTACGCCGAGCACCTCGTCGAGCACGTCTCGCTCAGCGACGCCATCGGCTGGCTCACCGAGGTCCGGCGGATCCTCGCACCGGGCGGGGTGCTCCGGCTCACCACACCCGACCTCGCGACCTATGTGGACGGTTACCGCCAGGGCAGCCCGTTCTTCCCCCGCCACCGGAGCCGCCTGCGCGCCGCCGGCCTGGGCCCGCCGATGCCGGCCCGGCGGGCGTTCATGTTCAACCAGCTCTTCTACCTGTACGGCCACCGCTGGCTCTACGACTTCGACGAGATGCGGTACGCGCTGTCGGCCGCCGGTTTCGCCCCCGACACGGTCGAGCGCCGCTCCTTCCGCGACGGGGTACGACCCGACGTCGCCGACCTGGACCGGGTGCTGCGCAACGACGAAAGCCTCTACGTCGAGGTGGTAAAACGGGACGCATGAGCTATCCACCCACGCTGTACACCGGCGAGAGCGGCGAGGCCACCGCCACCTACCGCCCCGACGGCCACGAGCCCGAGCTGACCTACCCGAAGACCGGCGGCACCGTCCACTACCTGGCGACACACGCCTCGACCGGCGGCCAGTTCGGCCTGTACCGCTGGGAGATGGGTCGCGCGCCGAGCGGCCCGGACCCGCACCTCCACCGGACCATCTCCGAGTCGTTCTACGTCCTCACCGGCACGATCCGCATCTACGACGGCAAGCGGTGGATCGACTGCACGCCCGGCGACTTCGTGCACGTGCCCGCGGGAGGCGTACACGGGTTTCGCAACGAGTCCGGCGAGCCGGCCTCCATGCTGCTGCACTTCGCGCCGGGCGCGCCGCGGGAAGGCTACTTCGAGGGGCTGCTCGACCTCGCGTCCAAGTCCGACGAGGAAAAGGCAGCCTTCTTCCTCGAACACGACACCTACTGGCTCTGACCCGCGACCGAGCCCGGTAAAGACCTCCGCGGAGGACGCGGCCGTTCTCGGTGGTCGGCGTGGTCTTGGAGAACGCCCATGTCGCAGCCTTGACCAAGTGGGTGGTGGTTGGCGTTGAGCCAGGCCGCGCTCGCGAAACTCACGTTTCGTGATCCGGCGGCCTCGCCCTCGGCGATTGGCATATATCCGTCCCGCAGGCGCCGCCTGCTCTCGATGGTTGTGAATCTAGAACGTTTAGGGCGGATATAGAGCCCTAAACGTTCTAGATCGGCTTCGGATCCGCTTCCGCCCGTGGCAAATGGAGCGGTGACCGCGACCAGGCGCGCAGGGGTGCGGGAGCGGCGGCGCGGTCCCGATGCCACTCACCGATCTTGGTCAAGATCGCGCGACCGACCGGGACGGTCCCATGATCGGCACTCCAAGATCAGCCCGAGGCGCAGAGTCCAGCAGACACCGCTCAAACAGCGGACCGTCCCAGCAGATCGTGGTACGAATCCGCCCGCCCGAGGGCACCTGCGTACCACGATCTCAACGCCCGCCTGGTGATCGCGGCCCGGCCCGCCCGGGCCAGGGCGACGGCCTGACGGTCCCGAGCGTGTCGAGCTCACGGCCTTGATCGAACTAGCGTGAGTGGCATTGGGTCCAGACCCCGGCTCCCGCGGCCTCACCCTCCGCGCTTGCCCACCCCTGTCCCCTCGACGTCTACGTGGCGCCTGCGGGACACCCGCCGACAAAATCCCTGACTTTGCTGCCTCAGCACGAGCCGGAAGCAGCAAAGTCAGGGATTTTGTCGCTTCCCGGCCGCGCCCTCGATCGTGGGGTGTCCGGCCGCGGTCGTCGGCGTCGGGAGTCGCATCTGTAACCGCCTGCACAACCCGTAGGCATCCTAGGAGGCTAGCTCGCCTCCTCTCGCCCGGGCGGCCGGGGCCGGTGCGTGGCCGCGCTGGGCGCAGTAGTGCGCCCAGCCCGGGAGCTTCGTCGACAGACACCCTGTCCGGAGCCCGCGCGGACCGCGCGGACGTCGCGACGAGCCAACACGAACTCCGCCGCAAGCCGACCCGGGCGTCACGGCGAGCCAACACGAACTCCGCCGCAAGCCGACCCGGACGGCGCGGCCAGCAAGCACGAACGGCGCGGACGACGCCGCGGACCAGCACAGACCTCGCTGCGAGGCAGCACGGACGGCGCGGACGGGCGGGACGGGCCAGCGCAGGCGGGACGGGCCAGCGCAGGCGGGACGGGCCAGCGCAGGGCAGGCGGGACGGGCCAGCGCAGGCGGGACGGGCCAGCGCAGGCGGGACGGACGGGGCCGGGAACGGACGGGACGGACGACGCCGCGGACCAGCACGGACTTCGCTGCGAAGCAGCATGGACGGCGCGGACGGGCAAGGCGGGCCAGCGCGGACGGGACGGGGCCGACGGAACAGGCGGGACGGGCCAGCGCGGACGGGACGGGCGGGGCGGACGGCGGCGCGGGCGAGGCGGTGGGGATGCGGCGCCGGCGGGCGAGTACGAGCGCGCCGCCGCCCGGGGTGGCGCGGGGCGGAAAGCGGGAGGCGTGGGCGACCGCGTGGCGGTGCGCTCCGTCCAGGTCGGGCGGCCGCAGACTGGGCGGATGGGCGAGATCGTGGGCGTGGCCGACCTCGATTACTACGTGGTCATGGAGGGCGGCGGGCGGGCGGCGGCGGTGGTCGTCGAGGAGTTCGTGCTGGCGGGGGATCACACCGCGGCGGGGCTGGCCAGCGCCGCTTGGACCGCCGGTGGTTGGGGGCCGTCGCTGAGCCGGCGGATGCGGTCGGACCCGGACCTGCGGGCGCGGGTGGTGTTCGCGACGCGGGTCGGTGCGGCGGAGGCGTTCCGGGTGCTGGGCGGGGGTGAGCTGCCCGGCGAGGCGGAGCTGCGGCGGCGGCTTCGGGACTACGACGCGCTGAACGCGGCGCCGCCGCTGCGGCTCGGGCTCACCGACACCCCGTACTACCGCATTCTCTTCGCCGGGGAGCCGGCCGACGAGAGCGCGCACCCCGGCCTGCGGCGGATCGGCAACGGGGTGGCCTGGTGCGTCGACATCACCGCGCCGGAGGGGACCAACGTCGGGTCGGAGCTCCGGGCGGCGCGCGACGCCATGCGCCGCAACGGGCTCATCCCCGTGACCGTCGAGCGGTTCTACTGAGCCCCGCTCAGGCCGCCAGCGGTCTGAGCCGCGCGCCGCCGGGCCGCAACCAGGCCGCCACGCCCGCACCGAGCCGCCGGGCCGCACCAGATCGCCACGCCCGCCCAGAGCGCCACGCCCGCACCAGACCGCGCCCGCACCGAGCCGCCGGGCCGCACCAGACCGCGATGCGCGCCAAGCCGCCACGCCCGCACCAAAGCACCACGGCCGCGCACCAAGCCCGCCGGGCCGCACGGGGCCACACGGGCCGCCATGAAGCGCCGGGCCGCCGTGGCCACGTAGGGCCGCCGCGGCCGCCGGAGGCTGCGTAGGGCAGCCGCAGCCAACGGGCCGCGCCGGGCCGCGGCGGGCTGAGTGGTGGGCCGGCGCGGCGGCTGAGTGGTGGGTCAGGAGCGGGTACGGGGGACGTGCCGGCGGTACGCGCTGACCGTGGGGTCGCCGGCGATCCAGAAGCGCCATTCGCGGTCGTGGGCGCCGGTCACGCCTACCCGCGGGCCGGCCGCGATCCGTGAACGCGGCACCGGGATGGCGGGCGGGCGCAGCCGCACCGGGGCGTCGGGGGCGAGCAGGTCGGTGCCGTAGGCGGTGCCGTCGATGCCGAGCGCCTGGCAGAGCCGGGCCGGGCCGCGGGCCAGGTCACGCTCCACAGTGGATCGCCGCCGGGCCGCGGCCAGCTCGGAGCCCGACACCACGGCGCCGGCGCGCAGCAGTACCGCCGACGCCTCGCCGGAAGGCCCCGTCACGACGTTGGCGCACCAGTGCATGCCGTACGTGAAGTACACGTAGAGGAAGCCGGCCGGCCCGAACATGATGGTGTTGCGCGGGGTCCGGCCGCGGTGGGCATGCGAGGCGGGGTCGCCGGCGGTACCCGCGTAGGCCTCGACCTCGGTGATGCGGACGGTGACGCCGCCGGCGGAGAGCTCGCACCCCAGCAGGCCGCGCGCCGCCGGCAGCACCGGGCCGGCGAGCAGGTCCCTCAGGAGAGTCAGCGGGGTACCACCCGTGCCGTCGCCCACTCCCGCCATCCGTCCAGTTTGTCGACGGCGGAGGCGAGCTGGTCGGCGACCGGGCCGGGGCCGGTGGAGCCGGGCGTGATCCGGGCGGCGAGCGCGGAGCGGACCGAGAGCACGTCCCGCACGCTCGGGTCGAGGTAGGGGCTGACCAGCGCCAGGTCGTCGTCGCTCACCTCGTCGAGCGCGCACTCGCGGGCCACGCAGAGCGCGACCAGCCGGCCGGTCACCTCGTGCGCCTCGCGGAACGGCACGCCCTTGCGGACCAGCCAGTCGGCGACCTCGGTGGCCAGCGTGTACCCGACCGGGGCGGCGGCGACGAGGCGGTCCACCCGTACCGTCATCGTGGAGACCATGCCGGCGAGCGCCGGGAGGACCAGTTCGAGCGTGTCGACCGCGTCGAAGGCCGGCTCCTTGTCCTCCTGCATGTCCCGGTCGTACGTGAGCGGCAGCCCCTTGAGCATGGTGAGCACGGTGACCAGGCCGCCGATGAGGCGGCCGGCCTTGCCGCGGGCCAGCTCGGCGATGTCCGCGTTCTTCTTCTGCGGCATGATCGACGATCCGGTGGCGAAGCCGTCGTCGAGCTCGACCCAGCCGAACTCCTGCGACGTCCAGAGCACCACCTCCTCCCCCAGCCGGGACAGGTGCACGCCGACCAGCGCGGTGACGAAGAGGAACTCGGCCACGAAGTCGCGGTCGGCGACCGCATCCATCGAGTTGGCCGCCGACCCCTCGAAGCCGAGTTCGCGCGCCACCCGCACCGGGTCGAGGGGCAGCGACGAGCCGGCCAGCGCGCCGGCGCCGAGCGGGCTGATCGCGGCGCGGGCGTCCCAGTCGCGGAGGCGTTCGAGGTCGCGCAGCAGCGGCTGTACGTGCGCGAGCAGCCAGTGCCCGAACGTCACCGGCTGCGCGTGCTGCACATGGGTCATGCCCGGCGCGGGCGTGTCGACGTGCCGCTCGGCCTGCTCGACCAGGGCGTCGGCGAGCTGCACCAGGTCGGTGGCGACGCCGCGGGCGTGGTCGCGCAGATAGAGGCGCAGGTCGGTGGCGACCTGGTCGTTGCGGGAACGGCCGGCGCGCAGCTTGCCGCCGAGCGTGCCGAGCCGTTCGAGCAGGCCGCGTTCGAGCGCGGTGTGTACGTCCTCGTCGTCGACCGTGGGTCGGAACGCCCCGGAGGCGCAGGCGGCCTCCAGGTCGTCCAGGGCGGCGAGCATCTGGCCCAGCTCGTCGGCGTCGAGCAGCCCGGCCCCGGCGAGCACGCGGGCGTGCGCGCGGGAGGCGGCTATGTCGTAGGGCGCGAGGCGCCAGTCGAACTGCACGCTGACGGAGAGCCGGGCCAGGGCCTCGGCGGGGCCGCCGGCGAACCGGCCGCCCCAAAGCGAAGTACGAGACACAAACAGCTACCGTATCCGGGCGTCGCGGGCCGCCGCGATCCGGCTCGGCAGGCCCCACAGCTGCACGAAGCCCTTGGCCAGGGACTGGTCGAAGGTGTCGCCGGTGTCGTAGGTGGCGAGGTTGAAGTCGTACAGGCTGGCCTCGGAACGCCGCCCGGTGACCACCGCGCGGCCGCCGTGGAGGGTGAGCCGGATGTCGCCGGAGACGTACTTCTGGGTGTCCGCCACGAACGCGTCGAGCGCGTACCGCAGCGGCGAGAACCACAGTCCGTCGTAGACGAGCTCGGCCCAGCGCTGGTCGACGCCCTTCTTGAAGCGGGCCACGTCGCGCTCGACGGTCACGTTCTCCAGCTCCTGGTGGGCGGTGATCAGCGCGATGGCGCCGGGCGCCTCGTACACCTCGCGGCTCTTGATCCCCACGAGCCGGTCCTCGACCATGTCGAGCCGGCCGACGCCCTGCGCCCCGGCCCGCCGGTTGAGTTCGGCGATCGCCTGGTACGGGGTGACGGTCTGGCCGTCGATCGCGACCGGCACGCCACCCTCGAACGTGATCACGACCTCGTCGGCGTCGCGCGGCTGCGCCGGGTTGGCGGTGTAGCTGTACAGGTCCTCGATCGGCGCGTTCCAGATGTCTTCCAGGAAGCCGGTCTCGACCGCGCGGCCCCACAGGTTCTGGTCGATCGAGTACGGCGACTTGTGGCTGACGTCGATCGGCAGCCCCTTCTCCTCGGCGAGCGCGATCGCCTTGTCCCGGGTCCACGCGAAGTCCCGGGCCGGCGCCACGACCTTCAGGTCGGGGGCGAGCGCGCCGATGCCGACCTCGAACCGCACCTGGTCGTTGCCCTTGCCGGTGCAGCCGTGCGAGACGACCGTGCCGCCGTGCCGCTTGGCGGCCTCGACGAGATGCTTGACGATCAGCGGCCGGCTGAGCGAGGAGAGCAGCGGGTAGCGGTCCATGTAGAGCGCGTTCGACTTGACCGCCGGCAGGCAGTAGTCGGCGGCGAACTCGTCCTTGGCGTCGATCACCTCGGACTCCACGGCGCCGCAGTCGAGCGCGCGCTGGCGGATGACGGCCATGTCCTCGCCGCCCTGCCCGAGGTCGACCGCGACCGCGATCACCTCGGCGCCCATCTTGTCCGCCAGGTACGGGATGGCGACCGACGTGTCCAGGCCGCCGGAGTACGCCAGAACGACGCGCTCAGTCATGAGATCTCCTTGGTTGTTTCGTCGCGCCCAGCCCAGGCGCTCAGCTTTTCGGCGAGTCCCGCGCCGCTGAGCGGCTCGCGGGCCACCACGAAGATGGTGTCGTCGCCGGCGATCGTGCCGACGACCTCCGGGAGCCCGGCGCGGTCGAGCGCGCTGGCCAGGAACTGCGCGGCGCCCGGCGGGGTGCGCAGCACGGCGAGGTTGCCGCTGGCGTCGGTGCCGGTGAGCAGCTCGCGCAGCAGCCGGACGAGGCGGGCCGGCGCCTGCTCGGCGGGGCGGGGGCGGGGCAGCCCGTCCTCCGGGATCACGTAGACGGCCGGGCCGCCGTCCGCGCCGCGTACCTTGTAGGCGCCCAGCTCCTCCAGGTCGCGGGAGAGCGTGGCCTGGGTGACCTGCACGCCGTCCGCGCCGAGGAGCTCGGCGAGCTCGGTCTGCGACCGTACCCCCCGGTCCCGGATGAGGTCGACGATGCGCGCGTGGCGCGCGGTGCGGGTGCCGGGTCCGGTCATCGTGTCTCCGTCGCTGAGATCAGCCAGGTCAGGAGCGCCTTCTGGGCGTGCAGGCGGTTTTCCGCCTGGTCGAAGACGGCGCTCCGCGCGCCGTCCATCACCTCGTCGGTGATCTCCTCGCCGCGGTGCGCGGGCAGGCAGTGCAGCACGATCGCGCCGGGCGCGGCCACCGCGAGAAGGTCCTTGTTGACCTGGTACGGCCAGAACGGGGTACGCCGGTCGCGGCCGTCCTTCTCCTGTCCCATCGAGGTCCACGCGTCGGTGGCCACCACGTCCGCGCCGTCGACCGCCTCGCGCGGGTCGCGCAGCACCTGCGTCGAGCCGCCGGTCCACGCGGCGATCTCGTCGGCCCGGGCGACCACCGCGGGCGACGGGTCGTACCCGGGCGGCCCGGCGACCCGCACGTGCATGCCGGCGGTGACCCCGGCGAGCAGGTACGAGTGGGCCATGTTGTTGGCGGCGTCGCCCACGTACGCGAGGGTGCGCCCGGCCGTACCGCCGCACCGCTCGCGGACCGTGAGCAGGTCGGCGAGGAGCTGGCAGGGGTGGAAGCCGTCGGTGAGCGCGTTGACCACCGGCACGGTCGCCCCGGCCGCGACCTCGGCGAGCCGCTCGTCGCCGAAGGTGCGCATGACGATCGCGCTCACGTACCGGGAGAGGACCCGCGCGGCGTCGGCGAGCGTCTCGCCCCGGCCGAAGTGGGTGCCCTGGGTGTCGACCACGATCGGGTGGCCGCCGAGCTCGGCGATGCCGACGTCGAACGAGAACCGGGTGCGCAGGCTCTGCTTGTCGAAGAGCACCGCGACCGCCTTCGGCCCGGCCAGCGGCCGGTGCCCGAACCGGTCGGCCTTCATCGCGGCGGCGAGGTCGAGCACCTCCCCCTGCTCCGCGGGGCTGAGGTCGTCGTCCCTCAGGAGATGCCGCACCGTCATGACGCGGCGTCCAGCGCGATCGGCAGGACGGTGAGGAACGCGTCGACCTGGTCGGCGCTGAGGATCAGCGGCGGCGCGAGGCGGATCACGTCGGGCTGCACCGGGTTGGTCAGGAAGCCGTGGTCGCGCAGCACGCCGGCGACCGCGCCGGAGGCGGGCGCGCCGAGCACCACGCCGAGCAGCAGCCCGGCGCCGCGCACCTCGCGTACGAGCGGGTGGCCGAGCGCCTCGACGCCGGTCTTGAGCCGCTCGCCGATCCGCTTGACGTGGTCGAGCAGCCCCTCGTTGGCGATCGTGGAGATGACCGCGAGCGCGGCCGCGCAGCTGATCGGGTTGCCGCCGAACGTGCTGCCGTGGCTGCCCGGCCCGAACAGGTCGGCCGCCGCCCCGAACGCCAGGCAGGCGCCGATCGGCAGCCCCCCGCCGAGCCCCTTGGCGAGCGTGACCAGGTCGGGCTCGATGCCGTCGGCCTGGTGCGCGAACCAGTGCCCGGTGCGCCCCACACCGGTCTGCACCTCGTCGAGCGCGAGCAGCACGCCCCGGGCCGCGGTGATCTCGCGGGCGGCGGCGAGGTAGCCGGCCGGCGGCACGACCACGCCGGCCTCGCCCTGGATCGGCTCCAGGATGACCATCGCGGTCTCCGCGGTGACCGCGGCGTCGAGGGCGGCCACATCGCCGTACGGCACGTGGGTGACGTCGCCGGGCAGCGGGCGGAACGGGTCGGCCTTGGTCGGCTGCCCGGTCAGCGCGAGGCTCCCCATCGTGCGGCCGTGGAAGCCGCCGTGGGTGGCGACCACGCCGGTGCGCCCGGTCAGCCGGGAGAGCTTGAACGCCGCCTCGACCGCCTCCGCGCCGGAGTTGCCGAAGAAGACCCGCCCCTGCCGGCCGGCGAGCGCGAGCAGCAGCTCGGCTAGCGCCACCGGCGGCTCGGCGACGAAGAGGTTGGAGACGTGGCCGAGCGTGCCGATCTGCTTGGTGACGGCGGCCACGACGGCCGGGTGGGCGTGGCCGAGCACGTTGACCGCGATGCCGCCCAGCAGGTCCACATAGGAGCGGCCGGCCTCGTCGTACACCACCGCGCCCTCGCCGCGGACGAGCGCCAGCGGCGGGGTGCCGTAGTTGTCCATCATGGACTGCGCCCAGCGGTCGACGAGACTCGTCTGCGCCCGTCGACGCTCCGTCGCTCGGCGCTCATCCGCCGTCGTGGTCCAGGCCGCAGCCTCGCGACTCCCGCTCATGGCCGTCCTCGCTTCGCTGCGGGCGGCCATGAGGCTCCAAGCGCACTGCGCCTAATGATTCGCTCGCTACGCCCGCTCATCTCCCCTCCCCAGGGATGACCATCGTCCCGAACCCTTCCGATGTGAAGACCTCGAGCAGGATGGAGTGTGCCATCCGCCCGTCCACCACGTGCGCCGCCGGCACGCCGCCCAGCACCGCCCGCAGGCAGGCTTCCATCTTCGGTACCATGCCGGACTCGAGCCGCGGCAGCAGCGCGGCCAGGTCGTCCGTGGTGATCCGCCGCACCAGGCTGGTCGTGTCGGGCCAGTCGGTGTAGAGGCCCGCCACGTCGGTGAGCACGACGAGCTTGCGGGCGCCGAGCGCCACGGCGAGGGCCGCGGCGGCGGTGTCGGCGTTGAGGTTGTGCAGCACGCCGTCGGCGTCCGGCGCGACCGTCGAGATGACCGGGATGCGGCCGGCGGCGATGAGGTCGGTGACCGCCGAGGCGTTGACGACCTCGACGTCGCCCACCTGCCCGACGTCGACCGGCTGGCCGTCCACATAGGCCGGACGCCGGACGGCGGTGAAGAGGTGGGCGTCCTCGCCGGAGAGCCCCACGGCGAACGGGCCGTGGGCGTTGACGAGCCCGACCAGCTCGCGCCCGACCTGGCCGACGAGCACCATGCGGACGACGTCCATCGCCTCGGGCGTGGTGACCCGCAGGCCGCCGCGGAACTCGCTCGCGATGCCGAGCCGCCCCAGCATCGCCGAGATCTGCGGGCCGCCGCCGTGCACGACGACCGGCTTGAGACCGGCGTACCGCAGGAAGACCATGTCTTCGGCGAACGCCTTCTTCAGCTCGGGGTCGATCATCGCGTTGCCGCCGTACTTGACCACGACGGTGGCGCCGTGGAAGCGGGCCAGCCAGGGCAGCGCCTCGATGAGGGTGGCCGCCTTTTCCTGAGCGCTGAGGAGCGTGTCGGTCATGTGGAGTAGGCCGAGTTCTCGTGTACGTACGCGTGGGAGAGGTCGTTGGTCCAGATGGTGGCCTCTTCGGCGCCGGCGTGCAGGTCGATCCGGATCGCCACCGCCCGGCCGGAGAGGTCCACTGTAGAGCGGTCTTCGGCCGCGGCGCCGCCCTTGCACACCCAGACGCCGTTGACCGCGACGTCGAGCGCGTCCGGCTCGAAGGCGGCGGCCGTGGTGCCGACCGCGGCGAGGATGCGGCCCCAGTTGGGGTCGTTGCCGAATAGGGCGGTCTTGACCAGGTTGTTGCGGGCGACCGAGCGGCCCACCTCGACCGCGTCGTCCTCCGTGGCCGCGCCGACGACCTCGATGGCGACCTCCTTGGTGGCACCCTCCGCGTCGGCGATCAGCTGCTGGGCCAGGTCGTGGCAGGCGGCGGTGACCGCGGCGGTCAGCTCCTCGGCGCTCGGCTCGACACCGGAGGCGCCGCTGGCCAGCAGCAGCACGGTGTCGTTCGTGGACATGCAGCCGTCGGAGTCGATCCGGTCGAACGAGACCCGGGTGGCCGCCCGCAGCGCCGCGTCGAGCACCTCGGGCTCGGCGACCGCGTCGGTGGTGAGGACGCTGAGCATCGTCGCCATGCCGGGGGCGAGCATGCCGGCGCCCTTGGCCATGCCGCCGACGCTCCAGCCCGGCTTCCGGACGACCGTGGTCTTCGGCCGGGTGTCGGTGGTCATGATGGCCTCGGCCGCGGCCGGGCCACCGTCGGCGGCGAGCGCGCCGGCGGCCGCGTCGACCCCGAGCAGCAGCCTCTCCATCGGCAGCGGCTCGCCGATCAGGCCGGTGGAGCAGACCGCGACGTCGCCGGCGCCGATCCCGCCGAGCGCGGCGGCGGTGTGCTCGGCGGTGGCGTGGGTGTCCTGAAAGCCCCGCGGGCCGGTGCAGGCGTTGGCGCCGCCGGAGTTGAGCACGACCGCCCGGACGAGGCCGGCGCGGAGCACCTGCTGGCTCCAGAGCACGGGCGCGGCCTTGACCCGGTTGGCGGTGAAGACCCCGGCGGCGGAGGCCAGCGGCCCGTCGTTGACGACGAGGGCGACGTCGAGGCCGCTCGTCTTGAGCCCGGCGGCCACGCCGCTGGCCCGGAAGCCCAAGGGGGCGGTGACGCCCTGCTCGCCCGCCTTTTCCCCGCCGGCGGCCGGCTTTTCGGCGCCGGTGCTCGGCTTTTCGGCGTCCGGACTTTCGGCGCCGGCGCCTGCCGCGGCGCTCACGGGGCCACCCCGTGCACGGGGAGGCCGGCCGTCTCGGGGAAGTCGAGCATCAGGTTGGCGCACTGGATCGCCTGGGCCGCCGCGCCCTTGCCGAGGTTGTCGATCGCGCTGGTCACGATCACCCGGCCGGAGTCGACGTCGACGGCCGCCTGGAGGTGGCAGGAGTTGGAGCCGAGCGTGGCGGCCGTGTGCGGCCAGGCCCCCTCGGGGAGCACGTGCACGAAGGGGGCGTCCGCGTAGGCCTCGGCGAGCACCTGGCGCGGGTCGCCCGTCGACTTCGGCAGGGCGGTCACCGTGGCGAGGATCCCGCGCGGCATCGGCGCGAGCACCGGCGTGAACGACAGGCTCCGCGCGCCGGTGGCCTGCTTGATCTCGGGCACGTGCTGGTGCCGGCCCACCTTGTAGGGCGTGAGGTCGCCCATCACCTCGCTGCCGAGCAGGTGCGCCTTGGCCCCCCGGCCCGCGCCGGACGTGCCACTCGCGGCCACCACCACGACGTCGTCGGCGCAGACCACGCCGGCCGTGACCAGCGGGGCGAGCGCGAGGGAGATCGCCGTGGCGTAGCAGCCGGGGGCGGCCACCCGGGTGGCGATCGAGATCTCGCCCCGCTGGCCGGGAAGCTCGGGCAACCCGTACGTCCACGGGCCGGCGTGCTCGCCGCCGTAGTAGCGCATCCACGCGTCAGGATCGCGCAGGCGGTGGTCGGCCCCGAGGTCGACCACCTTGACGCCACCGGGGAGAGCGGCGGCGAGCGCGCCCGACTCACCATGCGGGAGGGCGAGGAAGACAAGGTCGGCGTCGGCGAGCACGTCCGGACCGGTGGCGCCGAGCGTGACGTCGAGGCCGGTCAGGTGCGGGTGCACCGCGGCGAGCGCCGCGCCCGCCTGGGTGTGCGCGGTCGCCGCGACCAGGTCGAGCTCCGGGTGGGTGGCGATCAGGCGCAGCAGCTCGCCACCGGCGTAGCCACTCGCCCCCGCCACGGCAACCCGGATCCCCATGTCCACCTCCGCATGTCTATGCAGAGAACGGTATCACCTTGCCCCACACCCCTGCAAGGTCATGCGGTCAGGTGAATAGCGAATCATGCGCCCCTCACGCATCAGCCCTTCACCCGGCGACCGGCGAGCCAGACGCCGGTCACGTGGGTCGGGTCGGCCAGGACGGTGAGGTCGGCGAGCGGGTCGGCGTCGAGGGTGAGCACGTCGGCGTCGTACCCGGGAAGGAGCTGGCCGGAGCGCGGCGCGCGCGGGCCCAGCGTGGCTGGACCCGCCGCGGTGGCCGCCTCGATCGCCTCCAGCGGGGTGAGGCCGCACCCGGCGAGCAGCGGGAGCTCGCGGCCGTGCCGTCCCCACGACGCGGGGCGGCCGGCGCCGCTGACCATGATGTCGGTGCCGGCGGCGAGGGTGACGCCGGCCTCGTGGGCCAGCGCGATCGCGGCGATCTGGCGGTCGCGGAGGGCGTCGAACTTGGCGAGCGCGTACGCCGGGGCCGACCGGCTCGCCATCACGTCGTGCGGCGCGGTGCGGGTGGTGACCATGATGGCGCCGCTCTCCCGCATGGCCGCGGCGGACTCCTCGTCGAGGAAGGTGGCGTGCTCGATCGTGCGTACGCCGGCGGCGAGCGCGGCCATGATGCCCGGCTTGCCGTGGCAGTGCGCGGCCACCGCCCGCTCGGCGAGGCCGGCCACTTCGACGATCGCGCGCAGTTCGGCGCCGGTGAACTGCTGGTGGATCGGATGGTCCACTTCGGACACCACGCCGCCGGAGGCGCAGACCTTGATGACCTGGGCGTCGCGGCGCAGCTGCTCGCGTACCGCCTTGGCGCACTCGGCCGGCCCGTCGCACAGCCGCAGCTCCCCGGTGGTGGCGGCGATATCGTGTACCCAGGGCAGGGGGAAGCCGTGGATGTCACCATGGCCGCCGGTGGTGGAGAGGATCGCGCCGGCCGCGTAGATCCGTGGACCGTCCACTGTGCCCTCGGCGACCGCCCGGGCCAGCTGGACGCCCAACCCGCCCAGCTCGCGGACGCTCGTCACGCCGGCGTCGAGCGCGGCGCGCAGGTCCACGGTGGACCGGGCGCCCCGCAGGGCGAGCGGCTCGCGCGGGATCTGTCCACTGTCGACGCCGGGGAGGCCGAGCAGGTGGGTGTGGCAGTCCCAGAGGCCCGGCATCACGGTGGTCGCGCGCACCGTCTCGGCGCCCGGCGTGGGCGGGGCGGTGGCGGCCGGTCCGGCGTACCCGACGAGGTCGCCGTCGACCACCACGGCGCCGTCCCTGACCGGCTCACCGCGCCCGGGTATCAGCAGGTCGGCCTCGATCCGCAGCATCGCTCCCCCGTCTCGTCGTCGGCAGGCCACGCTCCCCCGCCGCGGTGGCCGCCGCCCGGTGGCGGTGGCGCGCCCGCGGCGGTGGCGGGCTCGCGGCAGGCGCGGTCCGTGATCCAGTGGTAGCCAAGGTACGTCACCGGCGTGAGCGACGTGGCCGGCCGCATTGGCGCGCGAACCCACGACGGGCGGCGTCCCCCGCGGGGCCGCAGGGCTCGCCGGGGCACCGGGCCGCAGGGCCTGCCGGGCCTGCCGGGCCGCAGGGCCTGCCGGGTCCATCAGGTCACCGCAGGCCGCCGCGACCGCCGTCCTCTGCCGGCGCGGCCGGCCCACCCCCTCGGCATCACTGCCAAACCCGCGCCGTCGGGGCCGCGCCTCCGAGCCGGGCCGCCGGGCGGAGCTGGGGCGCCGCCTCAGAGCCGCTGGCCCGCGCCGGGCGCCCTCGGTGCCGGGACCGCCCGCGCCGGGCGGCAGGATTCGCGCAGAAACCTGGTTTCTGCTGTTAAAACCTGCGGCGGTTACCGCAGAAACCTGGTTTCTGCTGCCATCGGCGGTGCCGAATGGGCAGTGTCCCCGACATTGCCCACTGGCGGCGGCTGGAGTGGGCGATGTCCGGGACATTGCCCACTCTGGACACGACCGGGAAGGGCTGGCCGGCCTCGCTGGCGAGGTCGCGCCGATCGAGGACAACCTCGCGCGCGGGTGAGCTGGGGATACGGCCCGCGCGTTTGTCCTTGATCGGCGGGAGGGGGAGGCAGCCCTCCAGGAGGGCAGGCAGGCCTGCGGAGGAGGAGGCAGCCGCGGGCGAGGCAGGCCCCCGCCGGGCGGAGCGGGGGCGGGAAGCGGGGGGCGTCAGCGGAGGCGGCTGCAGGGTACGGCGAAGGAGCCCCACATGCGCTTGCTGGCCGGGCCCGAGCGGAACACGACCGCCTTCAGGTCGGGGTCGGCCCTGCAGAGCGCCGCGTTCGCGGTGACCTGCTTGCTCCAGCTCGGCACGCTCGTCGTACGCCAGATGTGGTCGTGCCGGTAGTTGGCGATCGCGACCACCGTCAGGAGGGTGGCCAGCGCCACGATCGGTACCGTGCCGAAGCCCTCCGGGCCCCACCACGACGTACCGCCGGTCCAGGACCTGGGGCGCAGCAGCGCCACCGTCCCCGCGACCAGCAGGAGCAGCGACGGGAGCAGGTAGCGGCCGGGTACGCCGCCGCGCATGGCGATCTGGAGGGCGAAGAGGCCGACCGCGTGTACGGCGGCGACGCCGGCCAGGAGCCAGGCGGGGCGGGTGCGGCGCCACACGGCCAGGCCGACCGCGGTGAGCAGGATGGCCCAGGCCAGCAGCACCAGCGCCCGGTGCTCGCTGGTGTGCACGATCTGGACCCGGATCCACGACTCGCCGAGGTACGTGACCGGGACCTGGAGCTCGGCGAACTGCTTGAGGTTCCACAGTGGATCGTAGTTGGGCACCATGCCCACGATCTCGCGCTCGGCCTCGCCGCTGAGGTACGTGTACAGCTGGACGCCGACGCCGAGCGCCATCGCCGCCGCCATCAGGATCCCGGCGCGGTCGCGGCGCAGCCCGGCGCGGACCAGGGCGAGTGGCAGCAGCGTGATCGTGAGCGTGGTGGAGAGCGCCACGACCAGCGCGAAGACGGGCGCGGCGAGCTTTCCCACCCGGCGTGCCTGTACGGCGAGGAGCACCCAGAAGAGCGTGTACAGCGCCGGGAACTGCAGTGTCGCCACGTTGTCGACGATCTCGCCGTTGGCGGCCCACTGGGCGACGACGGGCACGGCGACGAGCAGGCGCAGCACCGGGTGGCGCAGGTGGGCGCCGCTGGCCGCGTACACGATCAGGGCCAGGCCGGCCGTGGTGAGCGCGGCGAGGGTGGCGTTGCAGGCCGCCCACGCGGAGACCGGCAGGAGCGTGGTGATCTCGGCGAGGAAGCGGGGGAAGAAGTGGTAGTAGCCGTTCAGCGGGGTGGTGAACGCGTCGTACGGCGTCATGTTGGCCGCGTCGTGCAGGAAGTTGGCGCCGTCTTCGGCCCACACGGTGTCGAGCGCGCCGGCGCCCGGACCGCGTACCCGGCCGAGGGAGTAGACGACGCCGAAGCCGACGAACGCGGCGGCGACGGCGATCCGGCGAGGGGTTACCGGGGTGGTCGGCGCTTCGGGGAAGAGCGCGTCGCGCAACCGACCCGGCCAGCCCGCCGGCCGCCGCGGTGCGTGCTCGCCGGGAACGGGTGCCCCGTCCACGTCGGGCTGCTGGGGCACCGCGGCGCCGACGGCCGTGGTCACAACCGGCCGTCGTGTACGGCTTGGGTCACCCAGGGGACGACCTCGTCGAGCATGGTGTCCAGACTGGTCGTGGCTTCGAAGCCGAGGACCTGCTTGGCCTTGGTCACGTCCGGGACCCGCTTTTGCACGTCGTACTCGAACGGATCATCCGACACGTACCGGAACGGCACCTCCGGGCCCTTGATCTTGCCCCAGATCACCTGCGCCAGCTCCAGCACCGTGGTCGACTCCGCGGTGGACAGGTTGAAATCCTCGTTCACCGCCGCCGGGTGCTCCATCGCGGTCACGATCCCAGCCGCCAGGTCACCACCGTAGGTGTAATGCCGCACCTGGTTTCCCTCACCCAGGATGTGCAACGGGTCCTGACCCTTCACGATCTTCTGCACCAGGTCCGGCACCACATGCGACATGGCCAGCTTCACATTCCCGGACAACACCTCGGCCTCACCCAACGCCCGGCCCTCACCCACCCCGACACAGTTGAACGGCCGCACGATCGTGTACGGCAACCGGTACTGCTCCCACGCCGCCCGCGCGTAATACTCCACCGCCAACTTCTGAAACCCGTACGACGACAACGGCGGCGGGACCCGACGCTCATCACCCTCCCTGGACGGCCAACGCTCGGTCGACTCGAACACCATCGACGACGACATATAGGTCACCTTCCGCAGCCGGCCGTCGCGGTGCGCCGCGATCGCCGCGTCACACGACGCCGCCATGATCCGCTCGTTCGTCGCGAGCAGGTCGTAGGCGTAGGCGTGGAAATAGGAGATCCCACCGATCATCGCCGCCCCCGCGATGAAATGATCACAATCCGCGGCCAGCTCGGTGACCAGAGCGGTGTCCCGGGCATCACCCTCCACAAACCGATACCCAGGATGATCATCGTAGCTGTGCGTGACCGGCCCGTACTTCGAGTAGTTGTCCAACCCGACCACCTCGTGGCCACGCCCGAGCAGCTCCTCGACCACATAACCGCCGATGAACCCGGCCGAACCGGTAACCAAGACCTT
>NZ_JAVHUY010000063.1 GCF_031085175.1 Phytohabitans maris | reverse complement strand
TCTCAGAAGCCAGGAACTCGACCAGCCGCACGCCGCCTGCACCCTCATCGGTGATCTTCACCCCACCCGACCGCGGCGGCCGCCTGCTCTGCCCGACCACCGCCGAGCTGGCACCAGCCGCACCCACCTCACCGGCCGCCACACCCAGATCGGCCAACGACAGCGTCTGCACCGGCTTCTTCTTAGCCGCCATGATCCCCTTGAACGACGGATACCGCGGCTCGTTGATCGTGTCCCACACCGACACCACCGCCGGCGCCTGCGCCGCGACCACCTCGACCCCTTCCTCGGTCTGCCGCTCGATCGTCAACAACCCGCCCTCGACGGTCAGCTTCCGCGCACCGGTCAACGCCGCCACCCCCAACCGCTCGGCCAGCATGTGCGCCATCACCTGCACCCGACCATCGGTCGACTCCGCACCACACAACACCAAATCCGGGCCAAGCCTGCCCAACACCGCCGCCAGCACCCTCGACGTGGCCAGCGCGCACGAACCATGCAACCCGTCATCGAGCACATGCACCGCCCGATCCGGACCCATCGACAACGCCTTACGAATCGACTCCGACGCACCCACCGGCCCCATCGTCAAGATCGTGACCTCACCACCATGCGCCTGCTGAACCCGCAACGCCTCCTCAATGGCATACTCATCCATCTCGTTGATGACACTGCTCACCGACCCACGGTCGACCGTATTATCGTCACTACGCAGTGAACGCTCCGCGCTAGAGTCGGGCACCTGCTTGACGAGTACGACGATGTTCACTCCGTCCTCACCTGACCGTTCGTCTCTGGTTCGATCCAATCGCGCAGCACCTCGGCCAGGTCGGATCCCGGCACGTGGGGGCCGCGCAGCGGCGGCGGGCGGTGGCGGGAGAACCGTGGTGCGGGTGCGGGTTGACGCCGCTCGTCGACGGTCTCGACGGTCCCGCGCGCTTGGATGTGGGGGTGATCGGCGACCTCGTTCAGCGCCAGCACGGGAGTCACGCAGGCGTCGGTATCGGCGAAATGCGCGGCCCACTCGTCTCTGGTCCTGGTTACGAAGATCTCCTCGAACCGCCTTGTCGTATCCGGCCAGGAGTCGGGGTCCAGCTGCGGTGGCAGCGCGGCCGGATCCAGGCCGAGCCCGGTGACGAGGGCGTGATAGAACGGCGGCTCGACCGCGCCCACCGCGACGTAGCGTCCGTCCGCGCACGCGTAGGTGTTGTAGAAGGGCGCCGCACCATCGGTCATGTGCGTTCCGGGCTCGGCCGACCAGAGTCGATGCTCGGTCAGCGACCAGTACATCGCCATCAACGTGCTCACGCCGTCGACCATCGCCGCGTCGACGATCTGGCCCTGGCCGGAGCGTTCCCGCTCGAACAGCGCCGCGAGGATGCCGACGACGAGAAACAGCGATCCGCCACCGAGGTCCCCTACCAGGTTGAGCGGCGGAAAGGGTTTGGCGCCGGGTCGCCCGACCGCGTGCAGCGCGCCGGTCAGGGCCAGGTAGTTGATGTCGTGTCCGGCGCGCCGCGCCAACGGTCCGGACTGTCCCCAGCCGGTCATCCGCCCGTAGACGAGCCGGGGGTTGCGGGCCAGGCACTCGGCCGGACCGACACCGAGCCGTTCGACCACACCGGGGCGGAACCCTTCGAGCAACACGTCGGCCCGGTCCACAAGGGACAGAAACATGTCGCGGCCGGGCGTCGACTTGAGGTCGACCGCGATGGAGCGGCGGTTGCGCAGCACGGCGTCGTCGGCCGGCGGGATCAGGTGGACGCCGGGTGTCGGGGGCTCCACGCGGACGACGTCGGCGCCGAGGTCGGCGAGCATCATCGCGGCGTGCGGGCCGGGGCCGATACCGCCGAGCTCGAGCACCCGGACACCGCCGAGGACGCCGCTCATGGCGTCCGGTAGGTGAGCATGGTGTAGTCCGCCACCTGGACCGTGGCCTCGTCCTGGTTGCGCACCGTCATCCGCCAGGTCGCCAGGCCGAAGCGCTCGTCGCGGTCCTTCTTGCCGGTGAGCGCGCACTCCACCGCGATGGTGTCGCCGATGAAGACCGGCTTGGGAAAGCGCAGCCGGTCCAGGCCGTAGAAGGCGGCGACGGCGCGGCCGGTGGTGAAGAGGCCTTGGCTGATCGCCAGGACCAGGCTGCCCTGCACCAGTCGTTGCCGGTACGGCGTACCCTTGACGAACTCCACATTGGAATGGATCTCGGCCCAGTTTCCGGTGAGCATCATGAAGTGCACGACGTCGGTCTCGGTGATGGTGCGCCCGCGTGAGGGACCCGTCGTGTAGCCCGGTTCGAGATCGTCGAAGTACCCGTCCACCAGTACCTGCATCAACGCCCCTTCCACACCGGCCGGCGCTTCTCGACCCAGGCACGCGGACCTTCCAGCGCGTCCTCGCTCACGTACACATGGCTGAAGATCTCGTCGGCGGTGTCCCAGGCGGCGGTCTGGCCCATCTCCGTCGAGGCCCGCACCATCTTGAGAGTGGCCGACACGGTGAGGGGAGCGGCGCGCACCACCTTGGCCGCCAGCTCCCGCGCGGCGGCAGCCAGCTCCGCCGCCGGGACGACGTGGTTGACCAGGCCGATTTCCCTCGCCCGCGGAGCGTCGACCGTGTCGCCGGTGACCGCCATCTCGAACCAGACCTTCCGCGGCAGCTGGTGGATCAGACCCACCGACCAGGGCGCGCCGCGGCCGACCTTGGCCTCCGGCATGACGAACCGGGCCGTGTCGGCGGCGATCGCCAGGTCCGCGACGAGGGTGTAGAGCACGCCGCCACCGACGGCGTATCCGTTGACCGCGGCGATCCACGGCTTGTCCACGCGCATGTTGCGCCCCGGGATCGGGATGTAGTCGGGTGGCACGGCGCGCAGGGTCGAGTTGGTCATGTCGTTCAGATCGCCGCCGGCGCAGAACGCGTGGTCGCCGGCCCCGGTGAGGATGCCGACGCGGGCCCGCGGATCGTCGTTCAGGCGCCGGAAGGCTTCGCGTAGCCCCTCCCGGACCGCGGGCGAGAGCGCGTTGCGGGACTCCGGCTCGTTGATGGTGATCGTCGCGATGCCGTCGGCCACCTCGTAGGTCACGGCGTCAGACATGCTGGGCCGCCTCGTGGGAGACCTCGTCCTGGCCGAGGTCGACCGTCCCGTCGCGGCCGAGGGCGTCGATCTCCGCCGTCGACAGGCCGAAATCGAGCAGGATCTCCCGCGCGTGCTGGCTCAGCAGCGCGGGTGCGATGCGTACCCCGCCGGGTGTCCCGTGCAGGCGGACCGCCGACGCCGGGTTGGGTACCGACACGGTGCCGTGCACCGGATGGGGGATCCGCACCACCGCTGGCCGGTCCTCCATCTGGGCATGGGTGATCGCCTGCGAGATCGGCAGCAGCGGACCGAACAGCGCGTTGGCCTCGTGGAAGCTGCCCTGCCACTGCTCGGTCGTACGCTGCGAGAGCTCGGCCTGGATGATCGCGGCCAGCTCGGCGCGGTGGCGGACACGTAGCACGTTGGTCTTGAACCGGGGGTCCTCGGTCAGGTCGGTGCGGCCGATGGCCCGGCAGAACCGGGGCCACGTGTCCTCGGCCCAGGAGCCGGCGATGACCTTGCCGTCGGCGGTCTCGAACAGCTCGTACGGCGCGACGAGGCTGTGTGCCGTGCCTTGCCCGCGCGGCTCCGCACCGGTGGCGAAGTACTCCGCCAGTCGGGTGGTGTGGGTGAGGATCATCGCGTGCAGGAGGGACACGTCGACCAGCTGGCCGACGCCGGTGTGGCGGCGCGCGTAGAGCGCGAGCAGGATCCCCTGGACGCTCGCCATGCCCCCGACCACGTCGGAGATCGGCACGCCCACCCGGACCGGGTCACCGGCGTGACCGGTCACCTCGAGCACGCCGGACATGGCCTGGACCACGGGATCCGTCGCCGGCTGCCGGGCCCACGGCCCGTTCTGGCCGAACGCGGAGAGCGCGCAGTAGATCAGGCCGGGGTTGTCCGCGCTCAGCGCCTCGTAGCCGATGCCGATCGCGTCGGCCACGCCCGGGCGGTAGTTCTCGATGACCACGTCGCACCCGCGGGCCAGCCTCCGCGCCAGCGCCACGCCGTCCGGCCGGCGCAGATCGATGGCGATGCTGCGCTTGCCGTGGTTGTAGTTCATGAACGCCTGGCTGTCGGCGTCGGGCGGTTCGACACCCATGCGTAGGTGCCGGGTCGGGTCGCCATCCGGGCGGGACTCCACCTTGATCACGTCGGCACCGAAGTCGCCGAGGATCGTCGTGGCGTACGGCCCGGCGAGGTGCCGGGTGAAGTCGAGCACCCGGATTCCCTGCAACGGTGGCGCCGTCATGCCATGAGCGCCTTGTGCATCGTCTTGGCGATGATCGAGCGCTGGATCTGCGAGGTGCCGCCGCCGATCGTGGACTGCATGCCCTCGCGGAAGTACCGCTCCATGTCCGCCTCGGGCAGCATGCCGTGGCCACCCATGATCTGCACACCCTGCCGGGAGACCTTCTGCAACGTCTCCGACGCGAGGAGCTTGGCCATGGAGACCTCGCGGAGGGCCGGCTGGCCGGCCTCGACGGTCGCCGCCGCCCGGTAGAGCACCAGGCGGGCCGCGTCCACCTCGGTCTGCATGTCGGCGAGCATATGCTTGATCACCTGGAACTGGTAGATGGGCTGGCCGAACTGCTCGCGCTGGTGGGCGTAGAGCAGGGCGTCGTCCACAGCCTGCTGGGCGCAGCCGACGTAGCCGGCCGCGCAGGCGATCCGTTCCAACTCCAGATTGGCGCCGATGATCTCCCAGCCCTGACCCTCGGCGCCGAGCAGGTTGGCCGCGGGCACCCGGACCTCGTCGAGGAAGACCTGGTAGGTGCCCATGCCCCGGCGAGCAAGCGTCTTGAGCTTGTTCAGCTGGATCCCCGGCAGGTCGTTGGGGATCAGGATCATCGAGAGGCCCTGGTGCTTGGGCGCACTGGGATCGGTCCGCACCAACATGAGGATGACCGCGTTCTGCGCGCCGGAACCGGAGATCCATTGTTTGGCACCGGTGACCACGTAGTGATCACCATCGCGGACCGCACGGGTGGCCGTGGCCGCGGCGTCCGAGCCGGCCTGCGGTTCGGAGATGCCGATCGAGAAGCGGATGTCCCCGCGCACGTACGGCTTGATGAAGCGGTCCAGCTGGTCTTCGTTGCCAAACTTGATGAGATTTTGGGCGTTGAACGAGGGCGTGCCCACGACCGCGGCGACGAAGTCGTACCCGTACCGGCCGCCCGCCTCGCACATCAGCGCGTACTCGACCGGGCCGGCGCCGGAGCCGCCGAGCGCGGGCGGGATGAGCAGGCTGTGCCAGCCCTGCTCGACGATCTTCCGGTATCCCTCGTAGTAGTACTCGCGGGCCATGTCGCACTCGCGGATGTACTCCCGGGTGATCTCCCGCTCCATGTAGCGGTAGCAGCTCTCACGCCATGCCTGCTGCTCGGCGGTCAGAAAGTTGAAGAAGGCCAACACTTGCTCCTTTGCCGAGTTGCTTTCCAGGCGGCGCCGTCTTGCGATAACTATATGTATAAACCGACTAGATGGCAACGGACTCGCGGGGAGCGATGGTGTTCCTCAGCGTGCCCAGCCCTTCGACGCTCAGCTCGACGGTGTCGCCGGGGCGCAGCCAGTGGCGCGTGGCGCGCAGGCCGGAGGTCCGCAGCTCGAGGATGCAGCCCGTGCCACACGTGCCCGAGCCCAAGAGGTCGCCGGGCAGCAGTCGGGTGTCCGCCGCGGCGTGCGCGAGCAGCTGCGACCAGGAGAAGTAGATGTCGGCGAGCTCGCCGTCGGACCACAGCTCGCCGTTGACCCGTGCCTGCATGCGCCCCTTCGGGCGGGTGGGGTCGGCCAGGGCGATCTCGTCCGGGGTCACCAACCAGGGCCCGACCGATGTCGCGAAGTCCTTCGCCTTCTGCGGTCCGAGCTGCTGTTTCATCTCTCGGCCCTGGATGTCGCGGGCCGACCAGTCGTTGAGGATGGTGAACCCGGCGATCGCCGACATGCTCGTCGGGTCGCTCGGGTCCAGGTCGGCGCACTCGCGGCCGATCACGGCGGCGACCTCCAGCTCGTAGTCGAGCGCGCGGGTCCCGGTCGGCGGCCGGATCGGGACGTCCGGCCCGATCACCGCCGCCGGGTTGGAGAAGTAGAAGAACGGCTGCTCGTACCAGCCGGGATCGGGATCCTGCCCGGCGCTGGCCCGCGACGTGCGCATGTGCTGCTCGAAGGCGAAGAAGTCCCGGATCGACGGCGGGCGGTCGATCGGAGTGAGCACGGTGGCGCTGTCGAGGGGGACGCGGGTGCCGTCCCGGTCGATGTCGTGCGGGTGGGCGGCGACCCGCAGCAGTAGGTCTTGGCCGCCCTCGGCGATGACCTCCGCGACGTCGCCGAGAACCTCCGCGACCACGGTCGTGCCCTCGGTCCGCAGCTGTGCGAGCTTCATACCCCTCCCTCTGCCAGAACTATATGTATTATACGGTTGAATGATCGGGAAGGATAGGCGGTGCACATGGTTGAGGGGCCGGTGTTCGAGGGGCTCAAGGTCGTCGAGTTCGCACACGTCGTGGCCGGGCCGGTCGCCGGAGGGCTCCTCGCCGACCTCGGCGCCACGGTGGTGCACGTCGAGGCGCCCGGGACGGGTGACCCGACCCGTCAGCTCAGCCTGGCCAAGGGCGGCAAGCACGTCTGGTGGTCCGCGATCGGCCGCAACAAGCGGTCGGTCACGCTCGACCTGCGCTCGCCCGAGGGCCAGCGGGTCGCGCGCCGGCTGGCCGCCTGGTCAGACGTCGTGATCACGAACATGCGGGTGGAGACCCTGGAGCGGTGGGGCCTGGACTGGGCCTCCCTGCACGCCGTCAACGACCGGTTGGTGATGCTCCAGATCTCGGCGAACGGCGCCGCGTCGACGCTGCGCAACGAACCGGGCTTCGGCAAGGTCGGCGAGGCCCGCAGCGGCGCCCTGCACCTGACCGGCCACGCCGACGGCCCGCCGCTGGCCGTCGGCTACTCCCAGGCCGACGCGGTGACCGGGCTGATGGGGGCGTTCGCGATCAGCGCGGCGTTGACCCGCCGGCACGAGCCCGACTTCCACGGTGAGTGGATCGACCTCGCTCTCTTCGAGTCGCTCTACCGACTCATCGACTGGCAGGTGATCCTCTACGACCAGCTGGGGTTCGTGCCCACCCGGGCGGGCAACCAGGTCGAGGCGGTGCCGTCGGCGCTGATAAACACCTATCGGACGAGCGACGGTGCCTGGATCATCGTGACGTCCGGGACGCCCAAGTCGGTGCGCAACATCGCGGCGCTGGTCGGGCTCCCGGTCGACGAGTACGCCACGATGGACCAGTTGGTGCGCGGACGGGACCGGCTGGACAAGGCGCTGGCCGCCTGGATCGCCGGGCACACCGCGGCGCAGACGCTGGCGGAGATGACCCGGCAGGAGGTCATCGCCAGCCGCATCTACTCGGTCGCGGACATCGTCGACGACCCGACCTACCTCGAGCGCGACGACGTCATCTCGGTCACCGACCCGACGCTGGGCACCGTCCGGATGCACGGTGTCGTGCCCCGCCTTGCCAACCGGCCCGGCCGGGTCTGGCGGACCGGGCCCGACCTGGGGCAGGACAACGACTACGTGTACCGGGAGCTGGTCGGCCTGACCGCGGCGGAGCTGGACCGGCTGCGCGCCGCGGGCACCGTCTGAGGGCGGGCTAACGCCAGTCGACGACCTCGTCCAGGATGCCCGGATGGCTGTCGGCGGAGAACTTCAGGAACTCCTCCATGTGCGCCCGCATGAGCCGCTCCGCCTCGGTGGTGTAGCCCTCCACGATCACCCGCGCGATCCGGGTGTGGTCGGCGTGTACCTTCGAGCGGGCCGAGACCGGAAACACCATCGACTCGATCCGGTCGGTGTAGATGTCCTTCAGGGACCGGCTGTACAGATCGAGCACCGGGTTGGTGGACATCCCGGCCACCAGCGAATGGAACTCGCTGACGCTGTGCAGATACTCCTTGTCATTTTGCGGCTCGGGCAGCTCGACGTAGGCCTGCAACTGCTCCAGGACCGCACGGTCCTGCCGCTCGGCGGCCAGCCGCGCCATGACCGGCTCCAGCACCAGGCGGGCCTCGATGATGTCGCGGTAGGTGGCCTCGGTGAGGTGCAGGTGCAGGGAGGCCAGGCGGGCGAAGTTGACACTGTCGGCGCGCGGCGCCACCATCGGCCCGCCACGGGGACCGGTCCGCACGACGATGAGGCCATGCACCTCCAGGATCCGCAGCGCCTCCCGCAGGGAGCCGCGGCCGACGTTGTAGGTATTGGCCATGCTGCTTTCCGGCGGGAGCATCGAGCCGGGCGGCAGGCCGCGCATCTCCCGGACGATATCCCGCGCGATCGATTCCGAAAGCTTCTCCGGGCGTACGTTTCGCTGCTGCGCCGACTGCTCGGGTGCTCCGGTCGATTCCGTCTGCCTCACGGAACACCTTTCCTGTCAGTAGGGGGAAGAAGTCGTCCTGGTGTGCCAGGTAGTACCCTAACTATACGTAACAAACGCAGCCACCCGCCTCCTCATCGCCGCGCGCCGCCTCGCCGGGCCAGGGCGGCGTACTGCGCGAGGAGTTCCGGGTCGTCAACCGCGTCGGGGGTCGCCACGTCCGCGACCGCGGCACCCTGGAGCAGCCGTTTGACGGGTATCTCCAGCTTCTTGCCGGTCCGGGTGTGTGGGATGCCGCTCACCTGGATGATCTCGTCCGGCACGTGCCTCGGCGAGGCCTGCGTGCGGACCGCGTCGTTCACCGTGGCACGCAGCTCGTCGGTCAGCTCCCGGCCGGGGGACAGGGCCACGAACAGCGGCATCCAGTACCCGCCGTCGGCCAGCTCCACGCCGGCGACCAAGGCCTCGTCGACGCCGTCGATCGCCTCGACCACCGCGTAGATCTCGGCGCTGCCGATGCGCACGCCGTTGCGGTTGAGGGTCGAGTCGGAGCGGCCGTGCACGACGCAGCTGCCCCACGGGGTGATCGAGATCCAGTCGCCGTGCCGCCACGTCCCCGGAAACGTCGAGAAGTACGCCTCCCGATAGCGCTCCCCGGTGCGGTCGTCCCAGAACGCCACCGGCATGCTGGGCATCGGCCGGGTGACGACGAGCTCGCCCACCCGGTCGACGACCGGGGCGCCCTCCTCGGTCCAGGCCTGTGCCGCCACGCCGAGGCAGCGGACCGAGAGCTGGCCGGGCCAGATCGGGACCGTCGGCACGCCGCCGAGGAAGGCGCCCGCGATGTCGGTGCCGCCGCTCATCGACCACAGCGGCAGCGGCCCGACCCGCTCGTACGCCCAGCGGTGCAGGGCCGGCGGCAGCGGCGAGCCGGTGCTGCCCATGGCCCGCAGCGCGGCCAGGTCGAACGCGGCCGCCGGTGCCAGCCCGTGGTTGGCGGTGGCCTGGAGGTAGCCGGGGCTCGCGCCGAAGAAGGTGGCCCCGGTGGCGGCGACGAGGTCCCAGAGCCGGCCCGGGTCGGGGCTGGTGGGCGAGCCGTCGTAGCAGACGACGCCGGCGCCGACGGCCAATGTGGACAGCTGCAGGTTCCACATCACCCAGCTCGGCGAGGTGAACCAGAACACCCGGTCGCCGCCGGAGAGGTTCCAGTGCAGGGACATCTGCTTGACGGTCTCCACCAGAATGCCGCCGTGGCCGTGGACGATCCCCTTCGGCCGACCGGTCGTGCCCGAGGAGAAGAGCACCCAGAGCGGGTGGTCGAAGGGCACCCGGGCGTAGGCGAGCGGGCCGTCCGGCTGGGGGATGCCGTCCCAGCGAAGCCAGTCGCCGTCCAGGTCGGCACCGTCCAGGCGCGAGATCATGACGACGCGCTCGACGGTCGGCAGCCCCGCGCGGATCTCCCTGACCGCCCCGGTCCTGCGGTGTACCCGCCCGGCGAACACGTACCCGTCGGCCGCGATCAGCACCCGCGGCCGTAGCTGGCCGAAGCGGTTGACCGCCGCGGCCGGCGCGTAGTCCTGGCCCACCGACGACCAGATCGCCCCGATCGCCGCCGCCGCCAACATCGCGGTCACCGCCTGCGGGATGTTGGGCAGGTAGCCGGCCACGACGTCGCCGGGCTGGATCCCCATCCCGCGCAGCGCCTGCGCCAGGGCCGCCACGCCACGGCGGAGTTCGCCGCGGGTGATCTCGACCGGCGGGCGATTCTCCGCGGCGTCCACAATGGCCACCGCGTCGTCGCCGCCGGGAACCTCGCGGCCGAGCAGGTACTCGGCGAAGTTGAGCCGCACGCCCGGAAACCACGACGCGCCCGGCATCCGGTCGTCGGCGAGCGCGCGCTCGGCGGTGCCGAAGGCGGTCAGGCCGAAGTGCTCCCAGACGGCTTGCCAGAAACCGTCCAGGTCGGCCACCGACCACTGCCAGAGCGCGTGGTAGTCGTCCATGACCAGGCCCGTCGACTTCGACACGCGCTCGGCGAAGCGGGTCACGTTGGCGCTCGCGACGAGCTCGTCCGGCGGGACCCAGATTGGCTCCAGCTGCTCCATTGTCATCCTGTCCTGGCGTCGTCGAGACCGGGCGAGCGCATCTAGGCGAGGCCGATGGCGCGGGCGCGGGCACGGACGACGAGCGCCTTCTCGTAGTCGTGGACGAGCAGGACCCGGCCGTCGGCCAGCGTGACCGCCGTCTCGCCCCGGCTACGCACCTGCTCGTAGGCGTCGACGATCTCCAGGGCGCGCGCCACCTCCTGCTCGGAGGGACCGAACACCGCGTTCACGACCGGCACGTGCGGCGGGTAGAACGTGATCCCGGTGGTGAAGCCGAGCAACTGGGAGTCCTGGTACTTGCGGCGCGCCTCGTCGAGGTCGCGGATGTTGGTCAGGTAGGCGATGTCGGCGGTCGGTACGCCGGCCGCGGCGCCGGCCAGGACCGTGTGCACCTTCGGCGCCACCAGGGCCGGATTCAGCTCGCCGCCGGCGGTGAGCAACGTGATTCCACTGTCGACACTGAGGTCTCCGGGGCCGAACATCAGCCCGCACACGCTGGGGTGGCGGGCTATCGCGGCGGCGTTGAGCACCCCGTCGGCGGTTTCGACGATGGCGAAGACGTCCGGGTCCGCGCCGTGCGCGTTCAGGATCGCCCGGACCTCGTCCAGCTCCTCGACGGTACCGACCTTCGGATAGGCGAGGCAGCCGACGCCGGCCTCGGCCAGTGCCACCAGGTCGTCCTTGCCCCAGGGCGTGGACAGGTGGTTGGGGCGGGCCAGGACCGGCTTGTGCTGGAAGTAGTCGGGCTGGGCCAGGTATTGGACGGCCTTGTCGCGAGCGGCCTCCTTGAGTGCCGGGGAGACGCTGTCCTCCAGATCGAGCATGAAGGAGTCGGCGGGGATGTCCGGAACCTTCGCCCACTTCCGGTCGTCCATGATCGGGGACTCCATAATGCTGCGAACCCCGACATACTTCCCCAACGACGACGTGCCACTCGTACTCACTCATACCTCGCGGTCTGCTTGGAGGCCGTTCCTTAGTACCCGTACTATATGCATAGTAAGGGTATAGCGACAGGGGAGAGGCGATGGCGACGGTGGAGACGGCGCTGGGACCGGTCGACGTTGCCGACCTGGGCTTCACGCTGATGCACGAGCATCTGATGGTGAAGTCGGCGAACCTGCACGACCAGTGGCCGCACCTCGATGACCTGACCGCCCGGGCCGACGAGGTCGCGACGCAGGTGCGCGCGGCCGGCGACCGCGGCGTCCGCACGATCGTCGACTGCACGCCGCCGAACATGTCCCGCGACGTCCCGCTGATCCGGCGGATCGCGGCGGCGGCGACCAATGTCAACGTCATCTTCTCGACCGGCGTCCACCCGCACTTTCCCGTCCCGTACCCGTTCAGGTACAAGGCGCCCGAGGAGACGACGGATCCGGACCGGATGGCCGAGCTGTTCGTTCGGGACCTGACCGTCGGCTACGCCGATACCGGCGTCAAGGCCGGAATCATCAAGGCCGGCACCGATCCGGTCCTGGACCGGGAGAACGAGATGATGCTCCGGGCGGCCGCCCGGGCGCAGGTGGCGACCGGCGCGCCGATCACCACGCACACCCGCCCGAAGACCAAGGTCGGCCTCATGCAGCAGGACGTCTTCGCGCGCGAAGGGGTCGACCTGAGCCGGGTGGTGATCGGGCACTGCGGGGACTCCACCGATTTCGCCTACCTCTCGGCGCTCTGTGAACGGGGCAGCTACATCGGGATGGACCGGTTCGGGCTCGACGCGCCGCCGTGGTTCCGGCTGACCGTGGAGCAGCGGGTGGACGTCGTGGTGGAGATGTGCCGCCGCGGCTACGCCAGCCAGATGGTCATGTCGCACGACTCGATGTGCTGGTGCGACTTTCTGTCCGCCGAGGAGAAGGAAACCTACATGCCGCGTTCCCGTCTCACCACCATTCCGGACGAGGTGATCCCGATGCTGCGGGAACGGATTAGCACGGAGGAGATCCAGCTCATGACGATCGACAATCCGCGCCGGATCTTCGCCGCGGGTGCGGGCGAATGACGGCCGCGGCGCGGGACGGCGCGGGGCTCGCCGGCCGGTCAGTGATCATCACCGGGGCGGGGCACGGCCTGGGCCGCCAGTTCGCCGTCGCCTTCGCCGGGCAGGGCGCGTCCGTGGTGGTAAACGACATCGGCCGCGACGAGGACAGCGGGCGGCCGACGGCACAGGTGGTGGCGGAAGAGATCGTCGAGGCCGGCGGACGCGCCGTGGCGCATGTCGGCGCGGTCGGCGAGCCGGAGACCGCGGTCGAGCTGGTCGCGCTCGCCGAAGACACCTTCGGCCGGCTCGACGCGCTGGTGAACAACGCCGCCGTGGTCCGGCAGGCCGCCGTGGAGGAGGTCGACCTCGACCACCTGGACACGATGCTGAGGGTCAACCTCCGTGGCGCGGTGTTGCTGTCCCAGGAGGCCTACCGCGGCATGACGCGCCGCGGCTTCGGGCGCATCGTCTCGCTGAGCTCGGGCGCGGGCCTGTTCGGGATGCGGGGCCAGCTGGCGTACGGTGCGGCCAAGGCCGGCCTGCTCGGGATGACCAACGTGCTCGCGATCGAGGGCGCGGAGCACGGCGTGCTGGCCAACATCGTGCTGCCCGCAGCCGCGACCAACCCCGGCCGTACCAGGATCTCGTGGCCCCGCGAGGACCGCCGGGCGCTGGTCCCGCGCATGCGAGCCGACCTGGTCACGCCCCTGGTCAGCTATCTGGCCAGCCCGGCCTGCCGGGTCACCGGGCGGATGTACTCCGCGGTGGCGGGCCGGTACGCCAGGGCGTTCGTGGGGGTGACCCAGGGCTGGCTCAGCGACCCCGCGGTCCCCGTCTCCGGCAAGGACGTCGCCGACCGCATGGACCAGGTCGAAGATCCGACGGGGTACGTGGTTCCGACCTCGCACGAGGGCGAGTTCGCCGCGGTGGCCGAGCAGGTCCGGAAGGCGGAGACCGCGTAGGGCTCACGCCATGGTGAAGCCGGGATACCCGTTCGCGGCCTGCTCCTGGAGCCGCTGGCGGTAGCGCACGGCGCCGCCGGTGTACATCACGTACCGGTTCTCGGTGCTCCGGTCGAGGTTGGGGTTGTAGCCGGTGAACCAGGACCTGGTTCGGCTCAGCAGGACCTTCGCCGCCATCTCCTTGACGTGGTCGACCCACTGCTGTTCGGCCGACGCGGTGGCTTCGACGCGCTGGTACCCGCGCTCCCGGACGAAGGCGACGAGGCCGGAGACCCACTCGCAGGCCTCCTCGATACCCCGGGGGAAGTTCGTCGCGACCGAGCCGCTCTGGGGGCCGACGAGGGTGAACAGGTTGGGGAATCCGTTGATCTGGGTGCCCAGCAGGGTCCGGGGGCCGTCCGCCCACTTGTCGGCGAGCTTCACGCCGCCGACGCCGGTGATGTCGATGCGGTCGAACGGTCCGGTGACCCCGTCGAACCCGGTGGCGTAGACGATCAGGTCGAAGGCGTACTCGGCTTCGCCGGTGCGGATCCCGGCCGGCGTCACCCGCTCGATCGGCGTCTGTTTGATGTCCACGAGCCGCACGTTGGGCCGGTTGTACGCCTCGTAGTAGCGGGTCTCGAGGGGTACCCGTTTCGCGCCGAACCCGTGATCGCGGGGGATCAGCTTGTCGGCGACGGCGGGGTCGCTGACCCGCTGCCTGATCTTGCCGGCGATGAACGCGCTGAGCTCCGCGTTGGCCGCTTCGTCCATGAAGGTGTCGCGGAAGTTGCCGAGCCAGATGCCGAAGCCCGGCGCGGCGTACAGCTCCTCCCAGAAGGCGAGCCGTTCCTCTTCGGAGAGCTCGAAGACCTTCCGGCGGTCCGGCCCGTGCAGGAAGCCGCCCGGCGTCTGCGCGCACCGCTCGAAGATCTCGTCGTAGGACGCCTTGATCCGCTCCATCTCCTCGCTGCCGATGGGACGGTTGTGCAACGGGGCGCACCAGTTGGGGTTGCGCTGGAAGACGACGAGTTGGTCGACCTTGTCGGCGATCTCGGCGATGATCTGGACGCCGGTGGATCCGGTGCCTACGACGGCGACGCGCTGGCCGGTCAGCTCGACCCCCTCGCTCGGCCAGTGGTACGTGTGGAACGACCTGCCCTGGAAGCTGTCCAACCCGGGGATCCGCGGCATGACCGGGGCCGAGAGGTGGCCGATCGCGGTCATCAGAAACCGCGTGGAGAGGCTCCGGCCGTCGTCCAGGCGTACCGTCCAGGCGCTGCGGCTCTCGTCGTAGGCGGCCGCGACGACCGTGCTGCCGAACTGGATGTGCTTGGTCAGCTCGAACCGGTCCGCGACGTGGTTGAGGTAGTCCAGCGTCTCCGGCCGTGCCGCGAAGAGCTCGCTCCAGCTCCATTCCCGCAGCAGCTCCTCGGAGAAGGAGTATCCGTAGGTGTAGCTCTCCGAGTCGAAGCGGCAGCCCGGGTACCGGTTCGCGTACCAGGTGCCGCCCAGGCCGTCGGCCCGCTCCAGCACGGCGACCCGCAGGCCCTGCTTCAGCATCAGGTGGAGGGCGTAGAGGCCGCATACCCCGGCGCCGACGATGACAACGTCGTGGTCCACAGCGTTCTCGGTCATGCAATACCCCTAACTCCACGGATTATCCGCATAGTATTGCCGGAGGGATTCGGCCCGCAACCAGGAAGACCGACGTTGACCAGCGGGACGATATGGCCATACTGTGCGGATAGATGTCATGGTAAGGACCGCTGACGCGGGCACGTGAGGACTTGACCGAGGAGGGTGCGTGTGTCCACGGCGGACAGCGAGCAGGTACGGATCATCGAGGCCGACGGCGTGGTCACGGTCGAGCTGAACCGCCCGGCCGCCCTCAACGCCATCACGCTGGAGATGACGGAGGCCTTCTGGACCGCGGCGACAGCGTTGGAGCGGCGCGACGACCTTCGCTGCATGGTCATCACCGCCACGGGCAGGTACTTCGCCGCGGGCATCGACCTCAACTCGATGCCCGGCCGCTTCCCCCCGCTGGATTCGGACGAGCGACAGCCCGGCCTCAACTACCGCCGCCACTACCGCGCCATCCACAACCTCTACGACTACTTCGAGTCCATCGAGAAGCCGGTCGTCGCCGCGGTCCAGGGGACCTGTCTCGGCGCGGGCCTGGAGATGGCGCTCTCCTGCGACTTCCGGTTCTGCACGCCGCGGGCGCAGTTCGGGCTCCCCGAGGTGAACATCGGCATCCTGCCCGGGGCCGGCGGGTCCAGCCGGCTGGTGCGGATGGTCGGCCCCGCCTGGGCGAAGTACCTCGCGATGGCCGGCAAATGGGTGGACGCCGAGCGGGCGTTGACGATCGGGCTGGTACAGGAGATCTTTCCGGAAGAGGGCTTCATGGACGCGGTGTACGAGTTCGTCCGCGGCCTGATGGCCATACCCCCGGACACCCTCGGCCTCGCCAAGGCCGTGATCGACGTCAACACGTACGCCGACCCGCGCGCGCAGCGGTTCGTCGAACGCCTGGCCAACACCACGCTGCACGACTCCGCCGAGCACGAGGCGCGGATCGCGAGGTTTCGGAAGCCATGACGCCGCACACGCCGCTGGCACGGTCTCTGTGGGAGGCGGAGAGCCTCGACGGCATCGAACCACACACCCTGAGCGGGCTGCTCCGGAGCGCGGCTCAGGCACACCCCGACGTCCTCGCGCAGGTCGACTTCGAAGACCGGCGACAGTGGACGTACGCCCGGCTGGACGCGGATGTCACCAGGCTGGCGCGGCGGCTGCGTCACACGTTCGCCCGCGGCGAGCGGGTCGCGGTCTGGATGCCCAACTGTCCCGAGTTCGTGCTGCTCCAGTGCGCGCTCGCCCGCGCCGGTCTGATCCTCGTCCCGGTCAACCCGGCGTATCGGGAGAAGGAGCTCGCCTACGTCCTGGACCAGTCGGCGGCCGCCGGCGTCTTCTACTCACGGTCGTACCGCGGCACGGACATGCACGCCATCCTCGGCAGGGCCGGCGCGGATGCCCCGACCGTGCGCCACCGGATCGCCGTGGACGAGTGGGACGCGTACCTCGGTGGCGAGGCGGCGGAGGACGGCGATCCGGTGGTCGCCCCGGCCGATCCGGTGCAGATCCTCTACACCTCCGGCACGACGGGCGTTCCCAAGGGCGCGGTGCTCAGCAACCAGGCGATCACCCACTCCATGATCACCGTCGCGGGCAACGCCGGCCTGAAGGCGGGCGACGTGTGGATCAACACGATGCCGATGTTTCACATCGGCGGCCTGGGGCACGGCACGATCGCCGCCATCTCGTACGGCGGCACCCAGGTCATCATGCAGCGGTTCGAGACCGGCAAGGTGATGGCGGCCATCGAGACCCATGGCGGCACGAGCCTGCTGCTGGTTCCCACGATGATCATCGACATCCTCGATCATCCGCAGCGGCACCGGTACGACCTGTCGACGCTGCGTTCGGTCATGGTGGGTGGGGCCCCGGTGACGGTGGCCCTGGCCCAGCGGGTGGAGCGCGAGCTCGGAGTACCGCTGTTCAACCTCTTCGGCCAGACCGAGACCAGCGGACCGATCGCGCAGACGCGCCCGACCGACTCCCTCCGGTACCGTACGGAGACGGTAGGGCGTCCGCAGCGGTACGTCTCGGTCCGGGTGGTCGACCCCGCGGGAGAGGTCGTGCCGGTCGGCGCGACCGGCGAGATCCAGGCGCGGGGCCGGCAGGTGATGAGCGGCTACTGGGACATGGCGGAGGCCACCGGCCGGACCCTGTCCGACGACGGCTGGCTGGCCACCGGCGATGTCGGCAGCATGGACGAGCGCGGCTACCTCACCGTCCGGTCCCGCCTCAAAGACATGATCATCCGGGGCGGCGAGAACATCTACCCGCGGGAGATCGAAGAGGTGCTGGTGGCGCACCCCGCGGTGACCGGTGCCGCGGTGGTGGGGCTCCCGGACGAGCGCTGGGGCGAACAGGTCGCCGCGGTCCTCACGGCCGATCCGGCGGCGGTGGACGCCCAGGCCCTGCACGACTACGTCCGCGCCCACCTCGCTCCGCACAAGACACCGAAGCGATGGTTCGTTACGGATGTCCTGCCCTGTACCCCTTCGGGCAAGATCCAGAAGTTTGTCGTGGTCGAACGCCTGCGCGCCGGGGAGTTTCGGGAGCTCTAGGGCCTCCGGGCGCACGCGTACCGGCGTGACAGCTCCTTGACTCCGTAACCCTACGAATAATACGCTTGATACATGTGGTTCACGCCACAGCAACATGAGAGGCGAAGATCTGCATGAAGATAAATTCGACCTTTGGCCGGACGGCCGCCGTTCCCGCCCTGGTGGGTGGGCTCCTGTTGGCGTCGGCCTGCGGATCGAGCTCCTCGTCGTCCTCGTTCTCCTCGCCCAAGGACGGCGTGTCCGCAACGGAAATCACCATCGGCATGAGCTCCGACGTCACCGGTCCGGCCGCCTCCAACTACCTGCCCTACACCAGCGGCGTGAAGGCGTACTTCGACGCGGTGAACGGCAAGGGCGGCATCAACGGTCGCAAGGTCAACGTGGTCGTGCTGGACGACCAGAGCCAGGCGCCCAAGGGCGTCTCGAACTACCGCCGGTTCGTCACGCAGACCCCGGCGCTCGCCTTCACCGGTCTCAACTCGACTCAGCAGAGCGCGGTGGCCGCCCAGTCCCGGGCGAACAACCTGCCGTTCGTCGGCTCCATCGTCACCGGAGCCGACATGATGAAGCCGTTCAACAAGAACTTCTACTCGCTCGCGTGCACCTACCCGGACCAGGCCGAGGTCGCGGTCGCCTTCATGGTCGAGCAGCTCGGCCTGGCGGCACCCCGGATCATGACCTCCCAGACCCCCGTCGCGTCCGGCAACGAGTGGGCGAGCGTGGTCAAGGAACTGGTCCAGAAGGCGGGCGGGACGCTCGTGGCGAACCACGTCACCGAGTACGGCGCCCTGAACGAGGACGTGTTCGGGCGCGACGTCGCGGACAAGAAGCCCGACATGCTCATCGCCCACGGCGCCACCAGCACCGCACAGGTGACGATGAAGTCGCTGGCGAAGTTCGGCGTGAAGAACCTGCCGATCGGCACCGCCGCGGTGCTCCAGGACGGCTCCGTCCCGGCGACCGCGCCGGGCGTCGTCAACTCCTACTACGCTTTCAACTGCTACACCGCTCCCGGGGCCGCCGGCGCCGACGGCGAGCCGCTGATCGCGGCGGCCAAGGCGGCGGGCCTCGAGGCGAAGGTGTACGACAGGCCCGAGTTCACGCAGGGATACACCATCGCGATGGTGATGGCGAAGGCCATCGAAGGGGCCGGCGACCGTCCCACCCGCGATGCCGTTCAGCAGCAGCTCGACAAGCTCAACGAGCTGGACAACGGCGCCCTCTCGCCGGCTGTCACCTTCTCGCCGGACGACCACGTCGGCATCGCCGGCGTCCGTCCGTACAAGTACAACCCGTCGTCCGGCGCGTTCGAGCCGGTGGGCGAGTTCGACGACTACGCCGGCTGCCTCACGAACTACTACGTGACGAGGTCGCTGGACAGCTGGAACAAGGACTGCATCAAGTAGCCGACCGCAGGCCGCCGGTGCCACGGCGACGTTCGTGGCACCGGCGCATCGACGAAGGACAGCTCATGCCAGACATAGCGGCAGGTGCGCACGGTGGCTAGCTTCATCCAGGACATCGTGAGTGGCATCGCCACCGGCAGTATCTACGGGCTTGTCGCCATCGGGCTGGTGCTCGTCTACAAGTCCACAGGTGTGTTCAACTTCGCGCACGGCGAGTTCGTGGCACTCAGCGCCTTTCTCCTGACGTCGTTGACCGCGGCCCTCGGCGCGGGCTGGCTCGCGATCGTGGCGGTCCTGGTCATCGTCCCGATCCTGGGCGTGCTCGTGCACTACCTGATCATCCGGCCGATGATGGGCAAGCCGCTGCTCGCCACGGTCATGACCACCATCGGGCTCGGCCTGGCGCTGCGCGCGCTGATACTGATCCTCTACGGTCCCGACCCCCGGCAGTTCGACGGCCCGATCCCGAGCAACGCGGTCGACATCGGCTCGGTCCGGATCGCCGTGTCGGACCTGCTGACGATCGGCATCGCGGTCGTCTGCCTGCTGCTGTTCGGCCTGTTCTTCACCCGGTCGTCGCTCGGGCTGCAGATGCGGGCGGTGGCCAACCAGATGGAGGCGTCCATCCTGTCCGGCGTCAACGCCAGCCGGATCTACGCCGTCGCGTTCGGCGTGGGCGCCCTGCTGGCGGCCGTCGCCGGCGTCCTGCTGGCCAGCACCTCGGTGGTGTCGGTGCAGCTGTCCAACCTGGCCCTGATCGCGTTCCCCGCCGTCATCATCGGCGGTATCAGCAGCGTGCAGGGGGCGATCGTGGGTGGCATCCTGGTCGGCGTCCTGGAGAAGTTGGCCGAGGCGTACGCCAGCCAGCAGGCCGCGATCGCCGTCGTGTACGCGGTGCTCCTGGCCGTCCTGCTGCTTCGCCCGCAGGGCATCCTCGGAACGAGAGAGGCGATGCGGGCATGACCGCGTCCCGCTGGGTGGCGAGGGTGCGCGCGCCGGCCGCGAAGGTGGCCGCCGGTGTGGTGCTGCCGCTGCTCGCCGCCGGTGGCGTCTGGGGCATCCAGGGCGGCTGGTTTCTCCACATCTCCCTGCTCGACGTCAACTTCGCGCTCATCACCCTGCTGGCCGCGCTCGCGCTGCACCTGCTGACCGGGCGGGCCGGGCTCATCTCCATCGGATCGGCCGGGTTCTACGCTCTCGGCGCGGCGTTGGGCGGCCTGTTCGGCACCAGGCTGGAACTGCCCTTCCTGGCCGTCCTCGCCCTGGGCCTGGCCGTCGGCGCGCTCGTCGGCGCGGTGGTCGGGCTGCCGTCGCTGTCGCTGAAGGGCCTCTACGCCCTGCTGGCCACGCTCGCCTTCCACTTCATCGCGGTCTTCGCGTACCTGGAGTACTCCGACACCTTCGGGTACGCCGGGATCGGCTACCCGCCGGTGAGCGTCTTCGGGTACCCGATAGACACCGACATCGCGTGGTACGGCCTGCTGATGGCCATCACGATCCTGGTCGTCTACGCGGTCGGCAGTCTCTCACGAGGCCGGCAGGGCCGGGTCCTGGTGGCCATACGGGACCAGGAGTTCGCCGCCGCGGCAGCGGGGATCAACGTCGGCGTCACCAAGGTCAAGGTGTACGCGCTGAGCTCCGCGCTGACCACCCTCGCCGGCATCCTCTACGCGTACTACCTGACCACGACGACGGTCGACCTGTTCACCCTGGACCTCGCCATCCAGCTCATCGCGATCATCGTGATCGGCGGCTCCTCGACGGTGGCGGGATCCGTGGTCGGCGTGGCCATCTGGACGGCGTTGCCCAAGCTCATCGAGACGCTGTCGAACCAGGCCGGGTCAGGCTGGTTCTACGACAACAAGGACGGCTTCAACAATGTCGTGTTCGGCCTCGCCATCATCCTCATCATCGTGCTGCGACCGGGGGGTCTCGCGGAAATGTCCATGATCGCGGCCCGGGCGGCGTTGGTGATACCGCGGCGCGCACCCGCCGGGCGGGACGCGTGATGGCCGGGCGGAGCACGGACGACGACGGCCTCACGGTGACCGACCTGGTGGTCGAGTATTCCGGCGCGCGTGCCCTGGACGGCATCTCGCTGCGGGTGGCGCCGGGTCAGCGGGTCGCGCTCATGGGCCCGAACGGCGCGGGGAAGAGCACGACGATCCGCGCGCTCTCGCGGGTGCTCGACCTCTACCGGGGGCGCGCGGTCTCGGGCACCATCCGGTTCGACGGCCGGAACGTCGGCGCGATGAGCCCCCAGGAGGTGGTGCGTGCCGGCATCGCCCACGTCCCGGAGGGCCGCAAGATCTTCTCGGAGCTGACCGTCCGGGAAAACCTCAAGGTGGCCGTGCCGCGTGCCGCGCGGGGGAGCGCCGGCGACCGGATCGAACAGGCGCTGAGCCTGTTTCCGGCGCTGCGCGGGCGGCTGGACATGCAGGGTGGCTGGCTGTCCGGCGGTGAGCAGCAGATGCTGGCGATCTGCCGGGCGCTGATGACCGGGCCGCGGGTACTGATGATCGACGAACTGTCCCTGGGACTGGCGCCGAAGGTGGTCTACTGGATCGTGGAGCAGTTGGAGGTGCTGCGCCGCGACACCCACGTCGGTGTCCTGCTGGTGGAGCAGAATGCCCGGCTCGCGCTCAAGTTCTCCGACTACGCCTACGTGCTCGAGAACGGCCGCATCGCGTACTCCGGCGACAGCGACGCGCTGCTGCACGATCCCGAGGTCGAGAGCCGGTACCTCGGCGGCGGCCAGGCTGTCCCGGCCGATGCCCGCCGGACGGAGGTCGGCTGATGGCCGCCGACAGCCGGATCCTCGCCGTGGAGAACCTGACCGTGACGTTCGGCGGCGTCCACGCCCTCAACGATGTCTCCTTCACGCTGTCGGCCCGGCGGATAGCGGCGGTCATCGGTCCCAACGGCGCGGGCAAGTCGACGCTGTTCAACTGCATCACGGGGGTGCAGCGACCGACCCGGGGCACCGTCACGTGCGGCGGCCGCAGCCTGCTCGGCCAGCGACCGCACCAGATCGCCCGGCAGGGGATCGCCCGCACCTTCCAGAACCTCGCGCTGCTGCCCGAGTCCACAGTGGAGGAGAATGTGCTCCTCGGGCGGTACCAGCACACCCGGACCGGGATGCTCGCGGGGATGCTGCGCGGACCCCGGGCCCGCCGGGAGGAGCGGGAGCAGCGCGAGTACGTCGGCGGGATCCTGGAGGACTGCGGGCTCGCCCCGCTGCGGTACGAGGAGGTGCGCTCGCTGCCGTACGGCGTCCGCAAGAAGGTCGAGCTCGCCCGCGCTCTGGTGCAGGACCCCAAGCTGTTGCTGCTGGACGAGCCGATGGCCGGCATGGACAGCCGGGAGAAGGCCGAGCTGTCCGACCTGGTGCTGCGCTACGTCGACGACCACGACGTGAACGTGCTGATGGTCGAGCACGACATGAACGTCATCATGGGCCTTGCCGAGGAGATCGTCGTACTGGACTTCGGCCGCAAGATAGCCCACGGCACGCCGGGCGAGGTGCGCAACGACCCCTTGGTCATCGAGGCGTACCTGGGCGCTGAGTTCCAGTCCACCGAGGAGGACGCACCCGAGCATGAGCTTGCCCAATCCACCCAGCAGACCCGCCAAGCCGGTGAGTGACGCCTGCGTCGTGCTCGGCGGCGGAACGTCCGAGGTCGCCATCCGCGCCGCGCTGCGGTTCGCGGCCGCCGGTACGCGGCGGTTCGTGCTCGCCGGCCGTGACGAGCAGAGAGGACGGCGGGCCGTGGACCGCATCGCCGCGGCCTACCCCGACGCGCGGCCCCGCTTCGTCCGCGCCGACCTCAACGAGCCCGCCGGGGCGCTGGCCGTGGCCCGCCGGGCGGTCGAGGAGTTCGGTACGGTCGACGTGCTCGTCAACACGATCAGTGGACCGTCGGTGCCGGCGCTTTTTCACGAGTACCCGATCGAAAACCTCCGCGACGGGGTCAGCGCGCAACTTGTCGGGGTGCTGCATCTGTGCCGCGCGGTCCTGCCGTCGATGCGGAGCGGCGGTGGCGGGGTGATCATCAATGTCGCTTCGGACGCCGCCAAGGTCCCGACACCCGGCGAAGCCGTCATCGGCGCTGCCATGGCCGCCATCACCATGTTCTCCCGGACTCTGGCCATGGAGGCGAAGCGGGACAACATCCGGGTCAACGCCGTCACGCCGTCGCTCATCCGCGATACCGGCGGCTACGACCGCACGATGGCGCAGCCGTTCAGCGCCAAGCTCTTCCAGAAGGCGATGGCCGCCGCCCACCTGGGCGTCGCGGAGCCCGATGACCTGGCCGGCCTGATCGTGTTTCTGGCCAGTGCTGACGCCGCCCGGATCACCGGGCAGTCGATCAGCGTCAACGGCGGAATCTCGGCGTTCTGACATGGCGCGGGAGTATGTGTCGCAGAGGGTCCCGCTCGGCGAATCCGGTCTCAGCGTGTCTGCGCTGTGCGTGGGAACGCACCAGTTGGGGGGCGACTGGGGTCCGGACACGGACGCGGCGAAGGACGCTGTCCGTGCGGCGTTCGACCGGGGGATAACCTTTTTCGACGGTGCCGCGTCGTACGGCAACGGCCGGGCGGATGCCGCCTTCGCCGAGGCCATGCGGGACATCCTGCGGGGGCGGCGGGACGAGATCGTCCTCTGTGCGAAGGTCGGCCTCCGCCACGACGACTCCGCCGCCAGCCGTCGGGTCCGCGATGCCAGTGCGGGCTTCCTCCGGGAGAGCCTGGACGGGACCCTGCGTACGCTCGGCACGGACCACGTCGACGTGGTGATGCTGCACTTTCCCGATCCGTCGACCGGATTGGACGAGACGGCGGCCGCGCTCACCGGGCTGGTCGACAGTGGACGAGCGCGGGCCATCGGCGTCTCCAACGTCACGCCGGCCGAGCTCACCGCGTTCGCCGGCCGGGCCAAGCTGAGCGTGGCTCAGTTCCCGTTCAGCGTCCTGGCCCGGGAACCCGGCGGATCCATCGCGGCCACCTGCGACCGGCTCGGGATCGCCGGCATGGCGTGGGCGCCGCTCGCCCAGGGCTTCCTCACCGACCATCCGCCGGCGCCGGCCGACCTTCCCGAGGGTGACTACCGGCGGTACACGCCCTGGTTCAACGATGGGCACTGGGGCGCGCGGTTCGCTTTCGCCGGCCGATTCCGGGATCTCGCGTCCGGGTACGGTCTCCGCGCCAGCCAGGTGGCGCTTGCCTGGATCCGGCAGGTGGCGCCGTGTGTCGTTCCGGTGTTCGGGGTCCAGAGCCAGAAACAGCTCCTGGAGAACCTGGGCTGCTTGGACGTCGTGCTGGACGATGCCGGCCTGGCCGCGATCGGAGCGCTGGCCGACGACGTGCCGCCGATGGACCTGCTGGACGCCATTCCCCGGCCGGATCGGACTTCCCGGTGGCGGCGGGACGAGGAGGAAACGTGAACCACCAGGGACCGGCAGCGCTCCTCCCGCAGGTCGTCGCGGGCCACGCAGGCGAGCACGGCGAGCGCGTCTTCGTCCAGGAGGTCGGCGGCGGGGCACAGACCTACGCGGAAACCCACGACCGCGCGACGCGGTGGGCGATGGCGTTCCGCTCGCTCGGGGTGAAGGCGGGCGACCGGGTGTCACGGTTTACGCCCACCTGCGTGGAAAGCGTCAACATCTGGATCGGCCTCGGCTGGCTGAGAGCGACCGATGTCCCGGTGAACACCGAGTTCCGCGGCTCGATCCTGGCGGCGACCCTGGAGAACGCTCAGGCGGAGCTGCTGGTCTGTCACGTCCGTTGGATCCCGGCCGTGCTCGACGTCGCCGACCGGCTCAGCCGGCTGAAGACGATCATCACGGTCGGCGGTCCGTTCGAACCCCCGCCAGCGGCCACACTGACCTTTGTGGACGGTCAGGCGCTGGTCGACGGCGTCGACGAGATCGAGCCGCTGGACGGCCCGCGGCCGCACGACCTCGCCATGGTGGTCTACACGTCGGGTACCGTCGGTGTGGCCAAGGCCGCGATGCTCACCTGGCAGATGTACGCGAACGGCGCGGACCACGTCTCGCCGCCGGACGATCTGCTGACGAAGGACGACGCGCTCTACCTGCCGTACCCGCTGTTTCACATCGCGGGGACGTTCTGGACGCACGGCATAGCCCGCGCCGGGGCCCGGGTGGTGCTGCGGGAGACGTTCTCGACCAGCTCGTTCTGGCGCGAGATCCGCGAGTACGGCTGCACGGTGACGCATTTCCTCGGGGCGACGGCCAACTTCGTCTACCGCCAGGAGCCGGCGCCGGACGACGCGGACAACCCGTTGCGGATAGCGTCGATGGTGCCTTTGCTCAAGAATCTCGAGGACTTCGAGCGGCGCTTCGGCCTTCGGGCCTACAGCGTCTACGGCATGACCGAGCTCGGCGTGGTGAGCCGCACCGAGCTGTCGCCGCGGGATCCGGCGGCGTGCGGCAGGCCGTTCCCCGAGTTCGAGCTGCGCATCGTCGACGCGCTGGACCGAGAGGTGCCGGTCGGCCAGGTGGGGGAGCTCGTGGTCCGGCCCACCGTGCCGTGGACCACGTTCACCGGGTACTTCGGCGCCCCGGAAGCCACCGTGCGGGCATGGCGCAACCTGTGGTTCCACACCGGCGACGGGTTCCGGCGGGACGCGGACGGCGAGTACTACTTCGTCGACCGGGTGCGCGACAGCATCCGCCGCCGTGGCGAAAACATCTCCTCCACGGAGGTGGAGGCGTACGTGCTGCGGTACGAACCCGTCCTGGAGTGCGCCGCCATCCCGGCCCCCTCGGAGTGGAGCGAGGACGAGGTGAAGGTGTGCGTGGTGGCCAAGCCCGGGCAGGCGGTCGACCCGCGGGGCCTGTTGGACTTCCTGGTCGGCGAGCAGATGCCGCGGTTCATGCTGCCGCGGTTCGTGGAGGTTCTCGCGGAGATGCCGAAGACGCCGACCGGCAAGATCCAGAAACACACGCTGCGCGCCAATACGGATACCCGGCGGGACTGGGACCGTGACGTGGAGATGCCGACGCTCAGCCGGCCAGGTGCTCGAAGGCCGCCTTCGCGGTGAGCCACAGTCTCATGTAGATCCTGGCGATGGGAGGCGTAGGTGGAGATCCAGGCCGCGGTGCTGTACGCCCCGCCCGGTCCGCTGGAGCTGGTGACGGTCTCACTCGACGCACCCCGGGCGGACGAGGTGGTGGTGCGGGTCGCGGCGAGCGGACTGTGCGGGTCCGACCTGCACCTGGTCGACGGAAGCCTGGAGATTCCCGGCCCGCACGGCGCGCGGCGGCCGCCGTTGCCGATCATCCCGGGCCACGAGGCCGCGGGCGTCGTCGAGCGGGTCGGCTCCGACGTCCGGGCGGTGGCCCCCGGCGACCACGTGATCATCAACATCTACCCGGGCTGTGGCCGCTGCCCGACCTGCCGCTCCGGCCGGCCGGCGCGCTGTGCCGAGCTGCACCAGGGCTACCTGGCCGACGGCACCACCAGGTTCTCCGTGGACGGGCGGGCGGTCCACCACATGGCGTACTGCTCGTCGTTCGCCGACGCCATCGTGGTACCGGAGAGCGGCTGCGTGAAGGTCCGTGCGGACATGCCGCTCGACCGGGCCTGCCTGATCGGCTGCGGCGTCACCACCGGCTACAGCGCCGTCTTCAACGTGGCGAAGGTGCATCCGGGTGCCTCCGTCCTCGTCGTCGGCGCGGGCGGCGTGGGTCTGAACGTCATCCAGTCGGCGTTTCTGGCCGCCGCGACGACGATCATCGCGGTCGACATCGGGGCGGCGAAGCTGGCCACGGCGGAGCTGTTCGGCGCGACGCACACCGTCGACGCCTCGGCGCCGGACTGGGTGGCGCAGGTGCTGTCGCTGACCGGTGGCCGGGGCGTCGACTTCGGGTTCGAGGCGGTCTCCACGCCCGTGACGATCCGGCAAGCCTTCGACGCGACGGCGAACGGCGGCCAGCTGACCATCGTCGGCCTCGCCCCGCCCGGCAGTGAGGTCAGCTACCCCGCGTCCATCACCAAGTCCGTCACCCGCGGGGGGATGGCCTGGGCCCGGCCCTGGCAGGACTTCCCGCGCATCGTGGAGCTGTACCTGGCCGGACGGTTCAAGCTCGACGAGCTGGTCACCCGGACCCGCCCGATGAGCGAGGTGAACCTCGCGCTGCGGGACCTACGGGACGGGGTGCCCGGCCGTACGGTGCTCGTCCCGGCGTAGGGAGCCGGCGGAGCCGTCAGGAGGCTCGGCGGAACAACGCGGCCAGGGCCTGCCCGCCGCCGATGCACATGGTGACGATGCCGAGCTCGCCGTCCGTGCGCTGGAGGTGTTTGGCGACGCGGATGGTGAGGATGGCGCCGGTGGCGCCGACCGGGTGGCCCAGCGCGATGGCGCCGCCGTACGGGTTGGTCCGTTCCGGGTCGAGCTTGGCGTCGCGGATGACGGCGACGGCCTGGGCGGCGAAGGCCTCGTTGAGCTCGACGATGTCGATGTCGCCGGGTTGGGTGCCGGTCTGTTTGAAGAGCTTCTGGAGGGCGGGTGTGGGCGCGTAGCCCATCAGCTCGGGCTCCAGCGCCGCGGTGGTGACGGCTTCGAGCGTGACGAGGCCGGGCAGACCGCGTTCGGCCGCTACCGACTCCCGGGCGAGGACGACGGCCGCGGCCCCGTCGTTGATGCCGGAGGCGTTGCCGGCGGTGACGGTACCGTCCTTTGTGAACGCCGGGCGTAGCGAGGCGAGTACCTCGATGGTGGTTTCCGGCTTGGGGTGCTCGTCGACCGATACGGTGTGCGGCTTCCGGCCACCGACCTCGACGGGCACGATCTCCTCGGCGAACGCGGCCTTGGCCGCGGGGGAGGCGGCGCGCTGTTGGGAGAGGCACGCGAAGTCGTCCTGAGCCTGCCGCGACACGTCGTATCTCTTGGCCACGTTCTCGGCGGTGACTCCCATGTGGATGTGGTGGAAGGGATCGGTGAGCATCATGACGGTGCCGTCGACGAGGGTGTGGTTGCCGAGCTTGTAGCCGGTGCGCGCGTCGAAGTCGTAGAACGGCATCCGCGTCATGGATTCGTCGCCGCCAGCCAGGGCGAGGTCGACGCCGCCCCAGCGCATCTGCATCGCGGCGGACCAGATCGCCTGCAGGCCGGATCCGCAGAGCCGGTTCACGGTGTACGCGGGTGTGCTCGTGGGGAGGCCGGCGGCCAGCGCGACGCGCCGCGCGTTGTACGCGTCGGGGCCGACCTGACCGATGCAGCCCATGACGACCTCGTCGATGTCGGCGGCGTCGACGGCGGATCGACGCAGCGCTTCCTTCGCGGCCACCGCGCCCAGCTCGTAGCCGGGCACGTCCTTGAACACCCCGCCGAAGCTTCCGATCGGCGTGCGGGCGCCATCCAGGATGAGGATCTTTTCGGCTGCGGTCATGGGGCGTCCTTCCGATGGGTAGGCAGAGCGATCGTCACACTGTGCGGCGAGCCGCGGTCACGTACGCAGGAGGTGGCGGGCCATGACGAGGCGTTGTATCTGGTTGGTGCCTTCATAGATCTGGGTGATTTTGGCGTCGCGCATCATGCGTTCCAGCGGGAAGTCCTTGACGTAGCCGGCGCCCCCGAGCAGCTGCACCGCGTCGACGGTGATCCGCATCGCAACGTCGGAGGCGTAGCACTTGGCGGCGGCGCCGAAGAACGACAGGTCGGCGTCCTCGCGTTCCGACTTGGCCGCGGCGGCGTATACCGTCTGGCGGGCCGCCTGCAACGTCATCGCCATGTCGGCGAGCATGAACTGTACGCCTTGGAACTCCGCGACCGCCTTGCCGAACTGGCGCCGCTGCTTGACGTACGCCACGGTGTGGTCGAGAGCGCCTTGAGCGATGCCGACGGCCTGCGCGCCGATCGTTATCCGGGTGTGGTCGAGGGTCCGGAGGGCGATCTTCAGGCCGTCGCCGACCTGGCCGATCCTGCGGTCGTCGCCGATGCGGACCTCGTCGAAGAACAGTTCCCGGGTGGGGGAGCCCTTGATGCCCAACTTGCGTTCCGGCTCGCCGACGGAGAAGCCGCGGTCGCCATCCTCCACCACGAACGCGGTGACGTTGCGGCCGCGCTGCCCGTCCGGGTCGGTGACCGCCAGCACGGTGTAGTAGTGGGAGACACCCGCGTTGGTGATCCAGGACTTCTGACCGCTCAGCACCCAGCCGTCGCCGTCGGCGACCGCGCGGGTGCGCATGCTCGCGGTGTCCGAGCCGGCCTCCCGTTCGGAGAGTCCGTACGAGAACATCGCCTCGCCCCGTGCCACGACCGGCAGGTAGCGACGCTTGATCTCGGCGGAGCCGGCCAGGATCAGGGGCAGGGTGCCCAGCTTGTTGACCGCGGGGATCAGTGCGGAGGAAGCGCACGCACGCGCGATCTCCTCGATCACGACGCAGGTCGCCAGCGCGTCGGCACCGGCTCCGTCGTACTCCTCCGCGATGTGTGGAGCGTGGAGGTCGGCGGCTCGCAACGCGTCGTACGCCTCGATCGGAAACCGGGACCGCTCGTCCACGTCGGCCGCGTGCGGGGCGATCTTGTTGTCGGCCAGCGTGCGGACCACGTCCCGCAACTCCTGGTACCTCTCCGGCAGCTGGTAGAGGTCGAATGTGGATCCACTCACGACCGCTTCTCCCTCATCTGGCCGGCCTTCAGACATTCCGCCGGTACTGGCCGCCGACCTCGAAGAACGCCTCGGTGATCTGGCCGAGCGTGCAGTGCCGGACGGCGTCCATCAGCGCTTCGAACGTGTTGCCGCCCGTGCTGGCTGCCGCCTTGAGCCGGTCGAGGGCGGCGGGAGCGTCGGCCGCGTGCCGTGCCTTGAAGTCGGCGAGGCGCTCGATCTGCGACCGTTTCTCCGCCTCGGTGGCCCGGGCCAGCTCCAGCGTCGTGGTGGCCGTCTCGCTCTCGGCCGTACCCAGGAAGGTGTTGACGCCGATGATGGGCAGCGAGCCGTCGTGCTTGCGCTGCTCGTAGAGCATCGACTCGTCCTGGATGCGGCCGCGCTGGTAGCCGGTCTCCATGGCGCCGAGGACGCCGCCGCGCTGTGACATCTGGTCGAACTCGGCGAGCACCGCCTCCTCGACGAGGTCGGTCAGGGTGTCCACGATGTACGAACCCTGGAGCGCGTTCTCGGTGGCGGCCAGCCCCCACTCGGCGTCGATGATCATCTGGATGGCGAGCGCGCGGCGTACCGACTGCGCGGTCGGCGTGGTCACCGCCTCGTCGTAGGCGTTGGTGTGCAAGCTGTTGGCATTGTCGTAGATCGCGCACAGCGCCTGCAGGGTGGTGCGGATGTCGTTGAAGTCCATCTCCTGCGCGTGCAGCGACCGGCCCGACGTCTGGATGTGGTATTTGAGCTTCTGCGACCGCTCGCCGGCCCCGTACAGCTCGCGCATCGCGATCGCCCATATCCGCCGCGCCACGCGGCCGATCACCGTGTACTCGGCGTCCATCCCGTTGGAGAAGAAGAACGACAGGTTGGGCGCGAAATCGTCGACGGCCATGCCGCGGGCGCGGTACGCCTCGACGTACGTGAACCCGTTCGCGAGCGTGAACGCGAGCTGGCTGATCGGGTTGGCCCCGGCCTCGGCGATGTGGTAGCCGCTGATGCTGATCGAGTAGAAGTTGCGCACCCGGTTCGCGATGAACCACTGCTGCACGTCGGCCATGCACCGCAGCGCGAACTCGGTGGAGAAGATGCAGGTGTTCTGCCCCTGGTCCTCCTTGAGGATGTCGGCCTGCACGGTGCCCCGCACGGTCGAGAGCGTGCGGGCGCGGATGGCGGCCAGCTCGTCCTCGTCCGGGTCGCGCCCGTGTGCGGCGGTGAACGCGGCCGTCTGCTGGTCGATCGCGGCGTTGAGGAACATCGCGAGGATCGTCGGCGCCGGCCCGTTGATCGTCATGGAGACCGAGGTCTTGGGGTCGCAGAGGTCGAAGCCCGCGTACAGCTCGCGCATGTCGTCGAGCGTCGCGATCGACACCCCGGACGTGCCGACCTTGCCGTAGACGTCGGGCCGGAGCTCGGGATCGCGGCCGTACAGCGTCACCGAGTCGAACGCGGTCGACAGGCGCGTGGCGGGCTGGTCGGCGCTGAGCAGGTGGAAGCGCCGGTTGGTGCGGAACGCGTCGCCTTCCCCCGCGAACATGCGGGCCGGCGCCTCGCCCGTCCGCTTGAGCGGGAACACCCCGGCGGTGAACGGGAAGGCACCGGGCAGGTTCTCCGCCCGCAGGAACCGCACCAGCTCGCCGTGGTCCTCCACCCGCGGCACCGCGACCCGCGGGATCCGGCTGCCGGACAGGGTCTGCCGGGTCAGCGGGGCCCGGATCTCGGCGTCCCGCACGCGGTAGACGAGCTCGTCCGCCTGGTACGCCGCGCGGGTCGCCGGCCATTGGTCGAGCAGCTCGCGTACGTCGCCGGCGAGCTCGCGTTCGGTGGCCTCCAGCAAGCCGGCGACCGCCCCGTCTTCCGGCAGCAGCTCGCGGGTCGTGGCGAGATGCTGCCGGCGCCGGGCCACGGCGGCCTGCGCCCCCGTCGTCGCGTGGTATCCGCGCACGGCCTCGGCCACCTCGCTCAGGTAACGCTCCCGCCCCGCCGGCAGGGCGGACGTGAGCCCGGTGGAGACCCGGCCCGCGACGGAGTCCAGCACACCGGGGAAAGCGGGCAGCCCGTGCGCCAACAGCAGGTCCTTGAGGTGGTGGTAGAGGGCGGTCACCCCGTCGTCGCCGTACCGCGCGGCGCTCGTCCCGAAGACCGGCATCTCCTGCCACGGGGTGCCGAAGCTCTCCCGGTTGCGCACCAGCTGCCGGGCCACGTCGCGGCGGGCGTCCTCGCCACCCCGGCGCTCGAACTTGTTGATGGCCACGACGTCGGCCAGGTCGAGCATGTCGATCTTTTCGAGCTGGCTGGCGGCGCCGAAGTCCGGCGTCATGACATACAGCGAGACGGTCGAGTACGAGGTGATGGCGGCGTCGCCCTGCCCGACGCCCGGCGTCTCCACGATGACGAGGTCGTTGCCGGCGGCCTTGCACGCCGCGATCACGTCGGCGAGGTGATCGGGCACCGTGCCGTCCTGGCGGCGGGTGGCCAGCGACCGGAAGTACACGACGCCGGGCGCGATGCTGTTCATCCGGATCCGGTCGCCGAGCAGCGCCCCGCGCCCGCGCCGGCGGGTCGGGTCGATCGCGATGACCGCCACCCGCAGCTTGTCTTCGGCGTCCCGGCGCAGCCGCCGCACCAGCTCGTCGGTCAGCGACGACTTGCCCGACCCGCCCGTGCCGGTGATGCCCAGCACCGGGACCGCGCGCTGGTCCGCCGCCTCGCCGACCGCCGCCGCCAGGGCCGGGTCGGCGCCGGCCTGCAGGACCGTGATCGCGCGGGCCAGCGCGGTCTCCTCACCGGCCAGCAGCGCGGCGAGGTCGACCCGCTGGCCGGACGTGTCCACGTCGCACTCGCGGATCAGTTCGTTGATCATGCCGGGCAGGCCCAGGCGCTGCCCGTCCTGCGGCGTGAAGATCCGCACGCCCCGCGCGGCGAGCCGGGCGACCTCCTCCGGCACGATCGTGCCGCCGCCACCGCCGTAGATCCGGACGTGGCCGGCGCCGCGCTCGGCGAGACGGTCCGCCAGGTACTCGAAGTACTCCACGTGACCGCCCTGGTACGACGAAACGGCGATGCCCTGGACGTCCTCCTGGAGCGCCGCGGTGACGACCTCCTCCACGCCGCGGTCGTGGCCCAGGTGTACGACCTCCGCGCCCTGGCCCTGCAGCAGCCGGCGCATCACGTTGATAGCGGCATCGTGCCCGTCGAAGAGGCTGGCCGCCGTCACGAACCGTACGGGGTGGGTCGGCGCGTGGAGACTCATGACCGAGATGCTAGGACGACCAACTATCTGACGTCCATATTTTGGACGCCCGCATATCTGTGTCGCCCGTTACGCTGACCTTCGTGCCCGGACTGCCACTCGACCCCATCGCGGAGGCCCGCCGTCTCTGGGCCGCCCACGGCTGGCGCGACGCCGCCGACGGCATGGCGGCCGTCACCTCGCTCATGCGAGCCCACCAGATCGTGCTCGCCAGGGTCGAAGCGGCGCTCAAACCCCACGGCGTCACATTCGCCCGCTACGAGGTGCTGATGCTCCTCTACTTCAGCCGCAAGGGCTCGCTACCCATGAGCATCATCGGCGAACGCCTCCAGGTCCACCCCACCAGCGTCACCAACGCCGTCGACCGGCTCGAAGCCGCCGGCCTGGTCCGCCGCGTGCCGCACCCGGACGACCGGCGCGCCACCGTCGTCGAACTGCTCGACCGCGGCCGGGAACTCGCCGACGCGGCGACTCACGACCTCAACGCCACCGTCTTCGCCGAACCGGGAATATCGCGGCGCGAGGCCGGCACCCTCATCGACGTACTCACCGAGATGCGCCGGGACGCGGGCGACTTCTGAGGTCACCCGGTGCCGCCCTGATCTACGACCGGACTCGGGCTCAGCTGCGAGTCGCTGTGCGGGCCGCCGCGGTGCTCGACGCTCCGGCGGGGGCGGTGCCGGGCTGGGTGGTGGACGGTGCGAAGCCTCGGCGGAGTAGCAGCAGGCCGAAGACGATCTCGAATAGGCCGCCGGGGATCGCCAGGACGAGGCCGATCGGGGCGCCCGTCAGCTCGGCGGCCGCGCCCGTCGCCAGCAGTGCGTATCCGGCGAATCCCCAGATCGCCAGCCAGGTCGGCAGCCATCGCCGCCGATCGAGGGCCAGGCAGAACGGCAGGCTGCCCAGCCCCAGCGACAGCATCGCCGCCTGGTAGGCGATGTCGGCGGCACCGGACCCTGCCGCGTCCAGCAGGACGATCCCGGCGGTGAGCAGGAACGCTTCCACGGTGCGCGCGACAAGGTATATCCGGGCGGTCCTCGGGTGTTGCCGGCCCAGAGCCCGGAAGACCAGGACGCCGATGGCCGCCACCATGACGGAGTTGAGCACCACGAGCGCCGTCCCGACGAACTGGCCGGCCAGAGCGCTGCCGATGCCGTACGAGACGAATGCCAACAAGAAGAACGCACCGGCGTATCTGCCGGCCGTGCGGACGGACATCTTCGCCTCTCAAGGTCTCGTACTAAGTAAGTGGTACTAAGTACGATACGTTTGGCGGCGAGGCCGGTCAACGGAATGTCGGGAAGACGGGAACCAACCTGTGGGCGAACAGGCACGGCAGCTAAGTCGCGAGCGGGTGCTGCGGGCCGCGGTCGAGATCGCCGATGGACGCGGTCTGGGGGCGTTGACCATGCGGTCGCTGGCCGCCGAGCTGAACGCCAAGGCGATGTCGCTGTACTACTACGTCCGCAACAAGGACGAGCTGCTCGACGCCCTCGTCGACCGGGTCTTCGCGGAGATCGAACTGCCCGAGGTGGGCGGCGACTGGCGTGCCGAGGTGCGCCGTCGTTCCCTCTCCGCCCGCGCGGTCCTCGCGCGGCACCCGTGGGCGCTGGCCCTGGTCGAAACCCGAACCAATCCCGGGCCGGCGACCCTGCGCCACAACGACGCCATGCTCGGCGTGCTGCGGGCCGGGGGATTCTCGCTGCGGATGACGGCCCACGCGTACGCGATCGTCGATGCGTACGTCTACGGCTTCGTGCTTCAGGAGGCGTCGCTGCCGTTCGACGGTGCGGACTCCGCCGACGCGGTCGCAGGCTCGATCATGGAAGGCTTCGTGCCGGGTGACTACCCGCATCTGGTCGAGTTCGCCACCCAACACGTCCAGCAGCCTGGATACCATTTCGGCGGCCAGTTCGAGTTCGGCCTCGATCTGATCCTCGACGCGCTGGCGGCGCACACCAGCGCCACGCGCCCACAGTGAGCGCCGCCCCGACTCCGAAAGCCCTCAGTAGCCGACGGCGGCGCCGTCGCGGCGTGGATCGGCGGCGCCGTACAGCAGGCCGCGACCGTCGACGTCGACGGCGGTCAGCCCGCTGCGCAGCTCGACCACGCGCGCGCACGGATGCCGCAGTTCACGGAGCCTGTCGAGCAACCCGGCGGCCGCGGTGCCTTCCTCGAGTTCCGACCGCGGGCCGATGACACCGCCGCAGTCGCTCGCGATCTCCTGACCGCTCCAGTGCCCCTGGTTGATCGCGGTCTGCGGGTCGAGGCCGTCGACCAGTACGCCGAGCGTGGCCTGGGTGATGTAGTCGGGGATGGCGCTGCCGCCGGCCGCACCGACGACCAGGTCGAGACGGCCGGCATGGTCGAGGACGACCGTGGGCGCTATCGAGGTCCGCGGGCGTTTGCCTGGCTCCATCCCGTTCACCCGCTGCCCGGGCGAGATCGAGTCGGGCCGGGTGAAGTTCTCCTGCACGTTGTTGAGCGCGATGCCGCGCGCCTCGATCTGCGCGCCGAACGACGAGTTGATCGTCGTGGTCATGGACAGCGCGTTGCCGGCCCGGTCGACGATGCTGACATTGCTCGTGGTGCCCTCGTCGCCGCCCGGCCGGCCCGGGGCGACCTCCCGCACCGCGGTGGTCGGTGACAGCAACGCGAACCGGCTGTCCAGGTACTCGCCGGCCAGCAGACCGGCGACCGGGACGGGGTCGAAGTCCGGGTCGCCGACGTACTGGCGCCGATCGAACTGGGCCAGCCGGCTGGCCTCGATGGAATAGTGGGTGCGAAGCAGGGAGTCCGGCGCCATCGCCGCCACGTCCGCCCGCTCCAGCAACCCGAGCTGCTGCAGCACGCTCAGCCCGCCGAACGAAGGCGGTGCCGCGGTGCACACCTGGCGGTCGAGCACCCACCGGCACAGCGGTTCCCGGCCGACCGCCCGGTATCCGCCGAGATCCGCGACCGTCATCAGGCTCGGAATGACCGCTGGGCCGCTCTCGTCGGCGGCGAGCTTGAACGGCCCCCGCGCGGCCCGCTCGACGATGGCCGGCGCGACCCTCCCCGCCGGATCGTAGAACGCGGCGGCGCCACCGTCGCGGACCTCGCGCAGCACCGCGGCGAGGTCGGTGTTGCGAACCGTTTCGCCGACCGGTATCGGTGCTCCGTCCCGGCAGTACCGGGCGGCCAGATCGGGATAGTCGCAGCGCGGCACGCCGCCGGCCGGTGCGCTCATGGTGTCGTGCAGGTACCGCGGCATCGCGAAGCCGTTCTCGGCCAGGTCGACCGCGGCGTCGAACAGGCCGCTCCAGGGTGCGTGGCCGCGCCGTTGGTGGATCTGGTCCAGCACCGCGACGGTGCCCGGCACCCCCACCGCCCGGCCGGAGTAGGTGGCCGCGGCGCCGAAGCTGTCGACCCCCAGCGACTCCATCTCCGCGGCGGTGGGCGTCCGCAACCCTTCGGTCACCGCCGCGGGTGCCGCGGCCAGGCCGTCGTAGAACTCGACCCGTCCCGAGCGCCGGTCGTAATAGGTGATCAGCGTTCCACCGCCCAGCCCGGACGACTGCGGCTCGACGACGGCCAGCACCATCTGCACCGCGATCGCCGCGTCGGCCGCCATCCCACCGCCGGCGAGCACCCGGCAACCCGCCGCCGCGGCCAGCGGATGTGCGGCGGCGACCATCAACCGCCGGCCGCGCGCGGGCGCGGTCCGGTCCTCATTGGAGCGATGCTCGCAGGCCCGCGACCGCGCGGCGTCCGCGGTCGCCGGCGCGGCAGCCGGCCCGACGCCAGCCAACGACCCGCTCATCACGACCACGGCCGCCGCCGCCAGGCGCCGGCCCCGACCCACCATTTTCACATCCATTGATACGTGTACGGCCCGAACCGCGCCCGAGTTCAAACCCGCCGTCCGCACTCGGTGGAGAGTCGGCGCAACGGCCGGAGGCCAGCCACGGGTACCGTTCGGCTGTGGTTGTGATCGACCTGGATCCTCCTTCCACGGAGTCAGCCAATCGCCGAGCGGGACGTGCACCGCGTGCGGTAGCGGTGATCGTCACGGTGAGCATGGCTGTCCTCATCGGAGAGCCGGTCGCTGCGCTACCTCCGGACCCGGTGCCGGCGTGTCCGTCATCGCCACCGCGAGCAGACGCCTTTCCGCCGCCGCTCGGCACTGGGCGATCGGTCATTCTCGACGCCGAGACGGGCGAGATTCTGGCAGAGGCGCGGGCATGGTCGGCGTGCCCTGGCAATGACTGACCCGCGCGAAGCAAGCCCAGCACGAGCAGTCCACGTGAGGTCTTCCTCCGCCTGGTGAACGGCGTCTGCGAAGGTCCGTCTTCGTCATGCGCGTCCGCGACGGCCTCATCGTCGAGTCCCGCGACTACTTCGATCCGATACCGGACGCGGACCTACCCGGGGAGCTGGTTTGCGCGTCCGTTCCGAACTGGACGCCGGCGCGGCGGTCGCCGTCAGACGGCGCCGGCGCGGATCTCGGCGTAGAGGCGGGCGGGGTCGTCGGCCAGGGACCGCTTGACGTGCGCGCTCCAGTCGTCGGCGAGCACCTCGATGGCGCCGGCCGCGATTCCGTCGAGGCCGGCGCGGACGGCGTCGGCGGGATCGCCCTTGGGTCCGTCGTAGGCGGCGCTGAAATCGGTGTCCACCGCGCCCAGATGCAGTCCGGTCACGAGCGTGCCCTGCTCGGCGAGTTCCATCCGGACCGCGTTGGTCAGCGCCCACTGGGCCGCCTTGGCGGCGTGGTAGCCGTTCGTGCTCGGGTAGGCGAACCAGGACTGCGCGGACAGGACGTTCAGGATCGCCCCGCCTCCGTTGGCCGCGAGCACCGGGGCGAACGCGCGCACCATGGCCAGGTTCCCCCAGAAGTTGGTCTCCATCTCGGCCCGGATGGCGTCCAGGGTGCCGGTCACCAGGTTGGTCCAATGGCTGATCCCGGCGTTGTTGACCAGCAGCGTCACGTCGCCGGCCGCGGCGGCTGCGGCTCGGATGGTTGCCTCGTCGGTGACATCCAGGCGCAGCGGCACGACGCCGGCCAGGTCGACGCTTTCCGGGCGGCGGGCGGTCGCGTACACCCGGGCCGCGCCGCGTTCGACGAGCTGCTGGGCGAAGTGCCGGCCCAGGCCGCGGTTGGCGCCGGTCACGAGCGCGACCGCACCCTCGATCGGCAGGCCGCGGGCGGCCTCGGCGTACTGTTCGGCGTTCGCTTCCGGGTTCGTTATGCTCATGCCCGAACGGTAGAACCTACCGTTGACGTCAGAGTCAAGTACCGTGACCGCGATTACACCGGAGGGTTGCCGTGCGGATCGGCGAGGCCGCCAAGCGCGCCGGGGTGAGCGTGCGCGCGCTGCGCTACTACGAGGAGCAGGGCCTGCTCACCTCCGAGCGCAGCCGCGGCGGTCAGCGCGAGTACGACGAGGCGGCCGTCGACCGGGTCCGCTTCTTCCAGCAGCTCTACGCCGCCGGCCTGCCCAGCCGCCGCATCGCCGAGCTCCTCCCGTGCGTCGACACCGGCACCACCACCGGCGAGCAGCGGGCCATGCTCACGGCCGAGCGGGCCCGCATCCAGCAGCGGGTCGACGAGCTGAACGCCGCCCTCGCCCGGCTCGACGAGCTCATCGCCGCCGCCGAGGCCCGCCGCGCCTGACGACGCCCGGCGCTTCACCGCCGGGTAGGTCCCACGACCGGGGATCGGGGGCGTCGGGCTGCCCCGGTCCCGTTGACTACGCCGTACGCCGAGGTTACGGTTTGAGAATTCTCGAAACATCCACGGATCGGCGGGGACGTGATGCGACTGGGACGAGGCCGGCGCAGCTGACAACATAGTTCCAAAATTCTCTACACATTTAACGATCTCGCCACTACAGTGTGACGTCAACGATGTCGGCGGTGATCACCCGGACACCGGCCCCGAAGCGGCCGAACCGACCAGCAAGTGGCCCTTGGCGTCAGGAGGAAAGGCATGCTGCAGGCCACCATCAACGGCATTGTGCTCGGCGGCGCGTACGCGCTGGTTTCCATCGGCTTCATCGTCCTGTTCAACAACACCCGGTTCTTCAACTTCGCGCACGGCGACTTCCTGACGATCGGGGCCTACCTCGGCTACACGTTCACGATGCTGTGGCACCTGCCCTGGTACCTCGGCCTGCTCCTGGTCGCCGTCGCGATGGCCGTCATCGGCCTCGGCACCGAACTGCTGACCAGACCCGCAGTCCGCCGCCGGGCCCTGCTGGTCGGCGCGATCGCCACGCTCGGGCTCGGCCTCGTGGTCCGGGCGGTCATCCAGCTCGTCTGGGGACCGCAGGACAAGAACATGGACGTGCTCGTCAAGCGCCCGGCCATCCACGTCTTCGGCGCCGCGCTCGACTACCAGCAGCTCATCATCCTGGTGGTCACCGTCGTCGTGGTCCTCGGGCTGTGGCTGCTTTACCGGTACACCTTCGTGGGTCTGGTCCTGCGCGCGACGGCCGACGACCCGACGGCGGCCCAGATCATGGGGGTCAACACCGCCCGCGTGGTGAAGGCGTCCTTCGCCGGGTCGGCCGTGCTGGCCGGCGTCGCCGGCGCTCTGCTCGCGCCGTCGTTCTTCGTCTCGCTGCTACTCGGGTACGTCATCGTCTTCAAGGCCATGGTCGGCACGATGGTCGGCGGCTTCGGCAGCCTCGTCGGCGCCGTGGTGGGCAGCCTCGTCGTGGGCGTGCTGGAGGTCAACGCGGCGTACCTGATCGACCCGGACTACCGCAACATCGCGGTGTACGGCCTGGTGATCCTCCTGTTCATCGTGCGGCCCGCGGGGCTGTTCGGGACCCGACTGGTGGAGAAGGTCTGATGACGTACCGGCTGCTGCACAACCCGTTCGCCGCACCCCTCGCGGTCGGCGTGGTCGCGCTGGTCGCGGTCGCCGCGCTCACCGGCGACCAGCGCTGGCTCGCGGCCGTCGGCCTGATGGCCACGTACGCGCTCTGCACCGTGGGACTCAACTTCGCCCAGGGCGCGTCGGGCATGTTCACGATGGGCCACGCCGCCTTCATGGGCGTCGGCGCCTACGCGACCGCCTATCTCACGACCGCGCGCGAGATGGCGCCGCTGACCGCGATGGCGGTCGGCGCGGCCATCTCGGCGGCGGTCGGGGCGCTTTTCGCGCTGCTGACCCTCCGGGTCAGCGAGATATACCTGGCGATCGCCACGCTCGCGCTGGTGCAGATCTTCGGCGGGCTGCTGCTCGCGTACCCCGGCATCACCAACGGGGTGGACGGCATCGCGGCGATCCCGTCGTTCGGCGTGGGCGGCTTCGAGGCCGACACGGTCGCCAAGAACACGATCGTCAACATCCTCGTCCTCGTCGCGCTCGCGGTCGTGGCCTCAGCGATCCTGCGCGGCAAGCGCGGCCGCGAGTTCCGGGCGATCCGCGAGGACCACCTGGCCGCGCTGGGCAGCGGCGTCAAGGTGAACGGCGCGCTCAACCTCGCCTTCGTCCTCCAGGCGGTCTTCGCCTCGGTGGCCGGCAGCCTGTTCGCGCACACGCTCGCGTTCATCGACCCGACCGCGTTCGCGCTCGACCTCGCGGTGGTCACCATCGCGATGCTGGTGATCGGCGGGTCGGGCAGCGTGATCGGGGCGATCGTCGGCGCCGCGCTGCTGCAGACCGCCAACGAGTACCTGACCGAGTACCACGCGTACAGCCAGCTGATGTTCGGCCTGGTGATCGTCTTCGGTGCGCTGGTGAGCCCGGTCGGCATCGTCGGCGGCCTGCGCCCCCTCGCGGGCCGGGTGCCCGCGCTCAAGCACCTCGTCGAGCCGATCCCACCGCGCACGCCGGCGCCGCGCGAGCCACGCCCGGTGGACCCGTCGGCCAACGGGCACGCGCCGGCCGGAAGCCTCGCCGCCACGGGCGTCGTCAAGTCGTTCGGCGGCGTGCGCGCGCTGCGCGGCGTCGACCTCACGATCGAGGCCGGCCAGATCCACGCGCTCATCGGCCCGAACGGCTCCGGCAAGTCCACGTTCATCAACGTGCTCTCCGGTGTGTACACAGCGGACAGTGGCGCCATCACGCTCGACGGCCGGCGGATCGACCGCCTCGGGCCGGCGCAGCGGGCCACCTCCGGCACCGCCCGCACCTACCAGAACGGGCGGCTCTTCGCCGACCTCCCGGTCTACGAGAACGTCCAGGTGACCGCCGACCACCGCAGCCGCACGCCGGGCGCGCTGGGACGCGCGTTCCCGGACGTACGCGGCAAGGCGTGGGTGGAGCTGGTCGTCGACGTGGTCGGCATCGGCCCGTTCGAGGCGGTGCCGGCCAAGTCGCTCGGCTTCGGCAACCAGCGCCGCGCCGAGCTGGCCCGCGCGCTCGCGCTCGACCCGCGCTTCCTGCTGCTGGACGAGCCGGCCGCCGGGCTGACCGCGATCGAGCAGGACGCGCTCGTCGACCTGCTGCGCCGGCTCGCCGGCCTCGGCATGGGCATCCTCCTGGTCGAGCACTCCATGAACGTGGTCATGGGCGTCGCCGACCGGGTCACCGTCCTCGACTTCGGCGCGGTCATCGGGCACGGCGCCCCGGCCGACGTACGCGAGGACAAGGCCGTCATCGACGCGTACCTGGGGGTCTGACATGAGTGAGCGTAGCGAGCGAATCATTGGGTGCGGTGCGTTGGGAGTCTCGTGGCCGCCCGGAGCGAGGCGAGGACGGCCATGAGTGAGCGTAGCGAGCGAATCATAGGGCGCTGTGCGTTGGGAGTCTCGTGGCCGCCCGGAGCGAAGCGAGGACGGCCATGAGTGATCTTCGTCTGGGCTCACCTGCCACCGTCGCGAAGGATTCCACAGTGGACCAACTGCTCCGGCTCGAAGGCGTCCGGGTCACCTACGGCGGGCTCGTCGCCGTCCAGGGCGTCGACCTGAGCGTCGGCTCAGGTGAGTGCGTCGTCGTGCTCGGCCCGAACGGTGCCGGCAAGACAAGTCTCATGGGGACGATCGCCGGCACCGTCAAGCCGGCCGCCGGCGACGTGTACTTCCGCGGCCGGTCGCTGCGCAAGCGCCGTACCGAGCAGCGGGTCGCCGGCGGCATCACGCTGGTGCCCGAGGGGCGGCGCCTGTTCAAGGACCTCACCGTCGTGGAAAACCTCACGCTGGCCCGGGCGGCCGGGCGCACCACGGACTTCCGGGCCCGGACGGACCAGGTGCTGGAGACGTTCCCGGTGCTGCGCGCCCGGGCGGGCCACAAGGCGCGCCTGCTCTCCGGCGGCGAGCAGCAGATGCTGGCGATCGCCCGGGCGCTGCTCACCGAGCCGGAGCTGCTGATCCTGGACGAGCCGTCGATCGGGCTCGCGCCGAAGGTGGTGCACGAGGTGTACCAGCGGCTGTCGGCCGTGCGGAGCCAGGGGATCACTTTGCTGATCGTCGAGCAGAACATCTCCGCCCTGGACATCGCCAGCGAGGTGCACGTGCTGCGCAACGGTCGGGTCGTGGCCAGCGGCCCGCCGGAACAGTTCCGCGACGCGGACGTGGTCGCCGAGGCGTACCTCGGCACCGACTGACTACTCCATTAAGGACAGTGCTATGAGACGATGGTTCCACGCCGGGGTGGCGGGTCTGCTGCTCGCCGCCGGACCGCTGGCCGCCTGCGGTGGGGAGAGCGACGCCGCCTCCGGCGACGGCGGCGACATCACGATCGGCATCGCCGCCGCGCTGACCGGCCCGCTCGCCAACGACAGCATCCAGAAAAGCATCGAGTACGCCATCAAACAGGTCAACGACAAGGGTGGCGTGCTCGGCGGCCGCAAGCTCAAGGCCGAGGTCGTCGACATCGGCGCCACGGCGGCCACGGCGCAGGCGGCGGCCCGCAAGTTCACCCAGGCCGACGTGCCGTTCGTCGTGGGCTACTCGATCACCCAGCAGAACCTGGCCGCCTCGCCGGTCTTCCTGAAGGCCAAGACGATCAGCATGATCGGCACGGCCAGCACGGCGAACAACCTCGACAAGACGAAGAACCCGTACACGTTCAGCTTCAACATCCCCGACGACGAGACGGCCGAGCACCAGGTGCAGTACGCGCTGCAGGACCTGCGGGCCGAGAAGGTGGCGCTGCTGCTCGACTCGACCGCGTTCGGCAAGGGGTACGGCGACCTGGTAACCCCGCTGCTCCAGCAGGGCGGCGCACAGATCGTGGAGACCCAGTACATCAACGCCACCGACAACGACGTCTCCGCGCAGGTCACGAAGATCCTGGCGGGCAAGCCGGACGTGCTTATGGTGGCACTGCTCAACGCGCAGACCGGAAAGCTGATGTACTCGGAGATCGCCAAGCAGACCAGCACCCCGCCGAAGGTCATCGGCGCGGCGGCGCTCACCGGGGCGTTCGGCTCCACGATCCCGTGGGACATGGCGCAGGGCACGTACGTGACCATCATGACCGAGAGCGTGTGGGACCCGACCGTGCGTACGCCCGAGCAGAAGGCCTGGTACGAGGCGGTGACCGGGGCGGTCAAGCCGGCCGACAACACAGCCGAGATGCACGACGCGGTGCTCGCGGTCGCGTCCGCGATCGACAGCACGAAGTCGACGGACCCGGACGACGTGTCGGACTACCTGAAGGCGCTGAAGGGCTTCACCGGCTTCAACGGCATCAAGACGCTGGTCGGCTCGTACGAGTGCGACGCACAGCACCAGTGCCTGCACCAGCAGTACGTCGGCCAGGTCGACGGCGAACAGATCAAGGTGGTCAAGAAGTTCGAGTAGCGGCGGGGCGTCGCGATCCAGGGGGAGCCGTGGCTTCCCCTGGATCCGTTGCTCAGGCGCGGCGCCAGAAGAGGGCGCGCAGGTACGCGCTGTCGCCCGGGTCGCCGGTCACGCAGTAGGTCACGGTTACCACGTTGCGGCACCAGCTCATCCGGTCGCGGGCCCGCTCCGGGTCCGCGCCGTACCGTTCGGCCAGGTCGCACGCGCAGGTCCGCTGGTCGCCGTCGCAGCGGTGCACCACCTCGCCGATGGCCGCCCGCACCTGTTCGGCGGTCGGCTGGTCCGACGGTTGCAGCGCCGCGCAGAACAGCGCCTCGGCAAGCGCGGCCAGCGCGGCCGCGTCGCCCCGTTCGGCGGCGGTCGTCAGCGAGCGCAGGCGGGCGGCCCCCGGGGAGGAGGTCATTCCGGGCGCCGGCGGCGCAGCGGGACGACGTTGTCGGAGTCCACTGTGGAGGGGCGGGCGAGGCGGCCGGCGAGGGCGTCGCGGACCAGCGCTTCGGCGACCCGGCCGGCGGCGCGCGAGTCGCGGTCGTACCGTCCGGTGCGCGCGGCCACGTACTCGAACGGCGTGCCGGCGCTGACCCGGACGCCGCCGGGCGGGACCAGGTAGGCCCCCTCGTGCCCGGGCAGCGTGACCGCCCGGTACCGGCGGCCGGTGAGCAGCGCCTGCGCGGTGACCGTGCGGAGGTCGCGGCCACGGCTGAGCACGACGCCGCGCACCCGGTCGCGGCCGAGCACCTGCACCGGCGTCCAGCCGAAGTCGACGTGCAGCCACACCGCGTCCGGCGAGCCGAACCGTTCGCCCAGCTCGTCGAGGACGGCCGGGCCGAGGCCACCGGACCGGGACGGCTCGACCACCGCGTTCACGTCCTCGTCGAGCAGCGACTCCAGCGCGGCGGCGGTCGGCCGGCGGCGCGGCGCCGCCTCGTCCAGCAGCAGGTGGACGTCCCGCAGGGGCGTACCGCGCGCACGCCGGACCAGCGCCACCGCCGCGGCCGCCGAACCCACCACCACCGCCGCGGTCGCGTCCGGCGCCGCGGGGAGCCGGCGGGCATCCCCGACCAGCAGCGTGGCATCCGGATCGGGCACGGCGTCGGCGAAGATCCCGCGCGGGTACGCGATCTCGACCCGCGGGTCGGCCAGCACCCGCCGCACGACCGCGTCCTCGGGGGCGGGCGCGGAGCCGGCGGGGCGCAGTGCGGGCCGGCCGGGCTCGCGCACGGTGACCCGTACCGGGATGTCTTTCTGGTTGAGCAGGGCGTCGGCCACGAGCATCTGCATCGCGCCGACACCGGTGACGGCGAAGCGCCACGAGAAGGCCGGGACAGGGACGGAGCGGGGGAGCGGCTGTGCCATGGTCGCCTCCGGTTAACACTTGCGTAACACTGAGGCGTTCAATCGATGGCGCCGCCGTTCACCGGCGGCTGAACACCGCCGCGCGGTCCTGCCACACCACCCGCTGGCCGCCGGGCGGCTGGTAGACGCAGTACGTTCCGGTGTGTACCGCCGTGTCGAGGTGCGCGCCCAGCGGCGGCAGCGCCTCGCCGATCCGGGCGATGGTGGCCCGGATCGCGCGGGTGACGTTGAGGCGGGCCTTCTCCGCCGCGGAGGCCGTCCGCCGGTCGCGGCCACCCAGCCCCACCGCCCGGGCCAGCTCCGCCGCGATCGCGTCGATCTCGGCGGTCACCGCCGCCGCGGTGCCCTCGTCGCCGATCGCCTCCGCGTCCTCCAACCGCTCCCGCAGGTCGGTCAGGCGCCGCTTGTACGCCGCCTTGGCCTGGCTGTCGAGGACCGGGCCCGCGTCACCCAGCCGCCGCCGCTCGGCGCCGGCGCCGCCCTCCAGGACCGTGACGAGATCGAGTACGTGCCGTTCGACGCCCGGCCGCCGGACCAGCTCCTCGAGGTACCGCAGTCCCTTGCTGTCCTTGAGCCGCGCGGTCGCCGCGCCGCAGCCGATCGTCCAGTAGTCGTCCTCGCGTTCCAGGGACGCCCGCAACACCGCCGGCGGCGCGGGCGGGTCGGTGAGCCGCGCGCGGGCCGCGCGCACCCGGTCGAGCCAGGCCGGCGCGCCCATCCGGCGGCACACCTCCTCGGCCTGCGCGAGGTAGGCGACCGCCGCCTCCCGGTCGTCGAGGCCGGCGGCGAGCTGGCCGAGGGTGAGCGCGACCGGGCCGAGCGCCGCCCAGCCGTCGCCGGCGACCGAGACCCGGTCCGCGTACGGCCGCAGCACTCCGAAGACCGTGCGGGCCGCGGCCAGGTCGCCGAGGCGGAGCGCGGCCTCGGCCAGCCGCACGGCCGAGCTGAGCTGGGCCCGCCGGTTGCGGTACGTGGAGAGCACCTCCAGCCCGCGCCGCAGCGCCGGCCGGGCCTCGTCGTACCGGCCGGCGAGCGTGAGCATCAACGCCGCCACCGACCAGGCCGAGTGCCCGAACTCCAGGGCCAGCTGGCGGGACCGGTCGGCGAGGTCGGCGAGGTCGAGCCCCGGGTCGTCGAGGGCGAGCGCCGACAGGATGTGCGCCGGGGCGGCCGGCGACTCGATGGTGGGCGCGCGTTCGCCCAGCTCGATGGCCTCGTCGGCGAGTGCCCGCACCCGCTCGTGGTCGCCGGTGATGGTCGCCATCGTGGCCTCGCTGGTCAGCCGGCGCAGCGTCCAGCGCGGGGTGCGCAGCCGGTTGGCCGCCGCGACGATGCGGGTCAGCAGCGCGTCCGCGGTCGTCCGGTCGCCGACCTCCAGGGCGAGGCCGAAGGCGTTGAGCCGCGCGTGCATCAGCATCTCGTCGTCGCCGCGGCGGCGGGCGATGGCGGCCAGCTCGGCGACGATCTCGTTGCGCTCGTCGAGGGCGGCCGGTGCCCAGATCACGTGCAGCTGGGCCAGCAGCGCGCGGCTGAGCGCCAGGTCGTCGCCGGAGGCGCGGGCGCTGGCGACCGCCTGCCGGGACGCCTCGACCGCCCGCTCGAACCCGTCGTCGAAGACCGCGACCACCTCGGCCAGCTCGGCGAGGACCGCGGAGCGCAGCCCCCGCTCGGCCGCCGGCAGCCGGTCCAGGGCGCCGGTGAGCAGGGCGACGAGGTCCGGGCGTTCGTGCCAGCCGTTGGTGCCGTCGACGCAGCAGCCGAGGACCGCGCGGGCGTACAGCCGCGCGGAGCCGATCCGGTCGGCCACCTCCAGCGCCGACCGGTACGTGCGGGCGGCCGGGCCGGTCCCCTCCACCCGCACCTGGACGTCGGCGACCTCCAGCAACGCCTCGGCGAGGCGCTCGGGCGGGGTACCCGGGTCGCGTTCCAGGAAGCGGCGCACGTGCAGCAGGTGGCGCAGCGCGTCCTCGTACGCGTACGACGACAGGGCCTGGGCCGCCGCCGCCCGGCTGTACCGGATCGCCGGCCCCACGTCACCGGCGGCGGCCGCCTCCACGTAGTGGCCGGCGAGGCGGGACAGGTAGGGGCCGGGGTCGGCCAGCCGCAGCCGTTCGAGCGCCTGGGCGGCGTGCAGGTGCAGGGTGGTCCGGCTGCCGGCCGGCATCTCCTGCAGGATCACCTGCCGCATCAGGCCGTGGGTGAACGCGAGCCGCCCGCGTACCCCCGGGTCGGGCTCCAGGATCCGCGCCGCGATCGGCCCGTCGAGCGTGTCGACCAGCTCCGGCGGGGTCAGGTCGCACATCGCGGCCAGTTCCTGGACGTCGAACGCGGCACCCATCACCGCCGCGGCGCCGAGCACGGCGCGGGTCGGTGGCGCGAACCGGGCGAGCCGCCGAAGCACGACCTCGCGCAGGTTTCCCGGTACGCGGCTGGCCTGCCCTTCGGTCGCGATCAGCCGGGCGACCTGGCGGGCGAAGAGCGGGTTGCCGCCGCTGTCCTGGAAGACCTCCCGCGCGACCCCCGCCGCGTCCGGCCCCGGCAGCATCGCCTGGATCAGCGCGGCGATCTCGTCGCGGGAGAGGCCGTGCAGCTCGACCGAGCCGGCGAGCCGGGCCAGGTCGCCGTACGCGCCGGCCCACGCGCCGTCCGGGCTGAGGTCGACGTCACGGTGCGTACCGACGACCATCAGCCGGGCGCCGCGGATCTGGCGGGCCAGGAACGCGAGGCAGCGCAGCGAGGAGCGGTCGGCCACGTGCAGGTCGTCCAGGACCAGCAGCCGCGGCCGCGCCCGGCTGGCCAGCAGCAGTACCCGGGTGATCGCGTCGTAGAGCACGAACTGCGCGTGCGCGTCGGCGGTGCCACCCTCGGCCCGCCGCGACGGCGGCACGTGCTCGGGCACCAGCAGGCCCAGCTCCCCGTACGCCGGGCCGAGCTCCTGCCGCACCTCGGCCGCGGGCAGCGTGGCGAGCACGCCGCGCAGCACCTGGATCCACACCCAGAACGGCGGCTGCTCGTCGCCGTCGAGGCTGGTGCCCCAGTGGACGGCGAAGCCGCCGGCCCGGCAGGCGGTGGCGACCCGCTCGGCGAGGGCGCTCTTGCCGACGCCCGGCTCGCCGCGGACGAGCACGAACTCGCCGTGCCCCGCCTCGGTGCGGCCGGCGAGCGCCAGCAGGTCGGTGAGCTCCCGCTCCCGGCCTACGAACGCGGCCTCATCCGTCATCGTTGATCACGTTAGTGCGCCGCGACCGCGAGGTCACTCCGCGAAATGGCTGGTTAGGCGCTTTCCCGCCGGTGGGTCACGCGCTCTTGGCGCGCCGCTTCGCGACGATGCCGAGCTGCCGGTTGGTCTCCGCGATCACGTCACGGACGACGTCACGGCGCAGCCGGTAGTAGAAGTTGCGCCCTTCCTTGCGGACCTCGATGAGGCCCGCGTGGTAGAGCACCTTCACGTGGTACGAGATCGTGGGGCGGCTCAGGCCCACCAGCTCTTCGAGGTTGGCCGCCGGGTACTCGTCGTACTGCGACATCTCCACGACCATGGCCCACCGGATCGGGTCGGCGAAGGCCTTGAAGACCTCGGAGAGGTCGGTGGGCGGGTGGGCGACCTTCGGCGGCAAGGCGGGCTCCTGGCGATTATCAGATAGTTCGATAACCGTCACACACTAGCACGCCCTGCCGGCCGCGGAGGTTTCCCCGTCGTTTCACCCTGGCGTCTGGCTCTGCCGCACCTGGCTGAACGGCACCCCCTTGTCCGCCGCGAACTCCCGCGGCATGCCGAGCACCCGTTCGCTGATGATGTTTCGGGCCATCTCGCTGCTGCCGCCGCCGAGGCTGCCGCCCTGGCGCATCAGGTACCGCGCGCCGAGGTCGCCGGGCGCTCCCGCCGGCGGGATGACCGCGGCCGGGCCGGCGACCGCGAGCGCGATGTCGATCCGCCGCTCGTTGCTGGTCGCGCTGAACAGGCGGGGCAGCGACGCGGCCGGATCCGGCATCGCGCCGCCGCGGATGCCGGCCGACACCCGGTCGACGAGCTGACCCGCCACGGTACGCAGGATGTGCGACTCGGCGATCAGCTCGCGTACCCCCGGATCGTCCAGGCGGCCGCCGCGGCGGGCGAGCTCGACCAGGTCCGGCTCCGGCACCCGGGCGACCGCGTGGCCGCCACTCACGTACGGCGAGCCGCCACCCACCGCCGTGCGCTCGTGGAACAGCAGCCGGGAGGCGACCGCCCAGCCGCCGTTGACCTCGCCGAGCACGTCCGAGGCGGGGATCTGCACGTCGTCGAAGAACTCCTGGCAGAACTCGCTGTCGCCGTTGACCTGCTTGATCCGCCGTACCTCCACGCCGGGCTGGTGCACCTTGACGATGAACATGGTCAGCCCGCTGTGCTTCGGCGCCTCCCAGTCCGTGCGGGCCAGGCAGATGCCGTAGTCCGCGGCGTACGCGCCGGAGCTCCAGATCTTGGACCCGTTGAGCACCCACATGTCGCCGTCGCGAGTGGCCCGGGTGATCGCGCCGGCCAGGTCGGAGCCGCCGCGCGGTTCGGAGAGGAACTGGACGAGCACCTCGTCACCGCGGAGCACGGCGGGCAGGTGCTCGCGCTTCTGCTCCTCGGTGCCGAAGTCGAGGATGGCTGGGGCGCAGATGGAGAACGTCGGCACGTTGAGCAGCAGCGGCATCTCGTAGCCGGCCGACTCCTCGTTGAAGACCCGCTGGTGTGCCGGGGTCAGCCCCCGCCCGCCGTACTCCTTGGGGTAGGCGATGCCCGCGTACCCTCCATCGTGGAGGATGCGCTGCAACTCGCGGGCGCGCTGCCAGGCCTCGTCGTCGCTGCCGAGCCGCGCACCGCCGCCGTCCACTGTGGGCAGGTTGGCGGCCAGCCACTCGCGGGCCGCCAGGCGGTAGGACTCCAGGTCTTCGCTCATCTCGGGTCTCCTCACGCGGCTAGCAGGTCGGCGACGCGGCGGCGGTGGTCGCTCGGGGTGCCGTAGGTCAGCTGGTTGACGGTGACCCGGCGCAGGTACAGGTGGATGTCGTGCTCCCAGGTCACACCGATGCCGCCGTGCATCTGCACGCAGTCCTGGACGAGCGCGGCGGCCCGGTCGCCGACGTACGCCTTGGCCACGCTGGCCAGCTCGGCGGCGTGCGGCGAGCGCTCCTGCACCGCGCGGGCCGCGGCGGTGACCGTCGCGTGGCTGGCCTCCAGCCACATCTTCATGTCCGCGAAGCGGTGCTTGAGCGCCTGGTACGAGGCGAGTGGCCGGCCGAACGAGTACCGGTCGAAGGCCCACTGGGTGGTGAACTCGAAGACCCGGTCGATCGCGCCGGCCGTCTCCGCGGTCTGCAGCACCGTGGCGATCTGGCGCTGCCGGTCCACCGCCGCCGCGGCGTCGCGATCGCCGCCGACGAGAGTGTCCACATCGGCCCGTACCTCGTCGAGGCCGATGTCCGCGTGGCGGCGGACGAGGTCGAGGCTGTCGCGGCGGGTGGGGGTGAGCCCGGGCGCGGTGGCCGGCAGCAGGAACTGGCGCAGGCCGTCGCCGGTCCGTGCGGTGACCAGCAGGTGGTCGGCGTCGGCGCCGGCCTCGACCAGCTCGGCGGTGCCGTCGAGGGTGTAGCCACCGCCAGCGGGCGACGCGGTCACGCCGCTGCCGTCGTACCAGGCGGCGATCGCCTCGCCGGCCATCAGCGCTTCGAGCGCCTTGCCGTGCCCGCCGACGCCGGCGTCCACGATGGACGCGATGACCACGTTGACCGGTACGAGCGCGCCGGGGGAGACCAGGCGCCCCATCTCCTCGGCGACGAGCGCGAGGTCGAGCAGCCCCTGGCCGGAGAGGGTGCCGCCGCCGAGCTCCTCGGGTACGAGCATCGCGGTCCAGCCCATCTCGGCGCCCTGCCGCCACCAGGCGCGGTCGAACCCGGCCGGCTCGTCGGCCAGCTCGCGGACCTTGGTGAGCGGGCTTTCCCGTTCCAGGAACTGCCGGACGGTCCGCCGGAACATCTCCTGGTCCTTCGTGAGCTCCAGTTGCATCACGGCTGTCCTTTCTGGATGGTGCGCAGGAGTACCGAGGCGACGTCGACGACCTCGACGCCGGCGCCTTTGCCGGTGACGCCGTCGTTGATCATGGTGTGGCAGAAGGGGCAGCTGACGGCGATGGTGGTGGCGCCGGTGTGGAGGGCTTCGTCGACGCGTTCGGTGTTGATGCGTTTGCCGATGCGTTCTTCCATCCACATGCGGGCGCCGCCGGCGCCGCAGCAGAAGGAGCGTTCTTGGTTGCGGGGCATTTCGGTGATGCCGGTGGCGGTGGTGGTGGTGAGGAGTTGGCGGGGTGGGGTGAAGACGCGGTTGTGGCGGCCGAGGTAGCAGGGGTCGTGGTAGGTGATGGTGCCGGGTAGGGGTTGGACGGGGGTGAGTTTGCCGGTGGTGACCAGGTCGGCCAGGAGTTGGGTGTGGTGGACGACGTGGACGTTGGTGAGGCCGAGTTGGGGGTATTCGTTGGCGAGGGTGTTGAAGCAGTGTGGGCAGGAGGCGACGATCTTGGTGACGTTGGCTTCGGTGAGGGTTTCGACGTTTTGGGCGGCGAGCATTTGGAAGACGAACTCGTTGCCGAGGCGGCGGGCGGGGTCGCCGGTGCAGGTTTCGCCTTCGCCGAGGATGGCGAAGTCGACGCCGGCTTGGTGGAGCAGGGTGGCCACCGCGCGGGCGGTTTTCTTGGCTCGGTCTTCGAACGCGGCGGCGCAGCCGACCCAGTACAGGTATTCGAACTTCGTCTCCGCGTCGGCGCGTTTGATGTCGAAGTCGAGGGTTTTGGTCCAGTCTTCGCGGGTGTTGGGTGGGGCGCCCCAGGGGTTGCCTTTGTTTTCCAGGTTGCGGAGCATGACGCCGGCTTCGGACGGGAACGCGGATTCGATCAGGACCTGGTAGCGGCGCATGTCCACGATGTGGTCGACGTGTTCGATGTCGACCGGGCATTGTTCGACGCAGGCGCCGCAGGTGGTGCAGGACCACAACACGTCCGGGTCGATCACCCCTTGTTCGTCGGCGCCGCCGATCAGCGGCCGCTGCGCCTCGGCCAACGCCAGGGCGTCCACCGTCGAGTGGTCGCTGTTGGTGTCGGCGAGCAGGTAGGGGGCTTTGGCGTAGGCGTGGTCGCGTAGCGACAGGATCAACAGTTTCGGGGATAGCGGCTTGCCGGTGTTCCAGGCCGGGCATTGGGACTGGCAGCGGCCGCACTCGGTGCAGGTGGTGAAGTCCAGCAGCCCTTTCCAGCTGAACTGCTCGACGGCGGCGACCCCGAACTGGTCCTTGTCCGGGTCGGCTTCCTCGAAGTCCAGGAGTTTGCCGCCCGAGGTCATCGGTTTGACAGCGCCCAGCCCGGAGCCGGCCGGGCGGGCCGGGTCCCGTTTGAAGAAGATGTTGACGAACGCGGCGAACCGGTGCCACGCCACCCCCATGGTCAGGTTCGTGGCGATCGTGATCAGCCAGGTCATCGACACCACGATCTTCACCGCCGCCACGATCGACAGCCCAGCCTCGGAGGCGGGCAGCAGATCGCCGAGGGCGTGTGAGACCGGGGCGGCCCAGGCCGGCCAGGGCATGTGCCCGGTCGCGGTCTTGAACCCGCGGATCACGAACCCGCAGACCAGAACAGCGACGATCACCCACTCCACGAAGTAGCCCTGCCACATCGTCGACCCGGTAAACCGCGACCGCCCAGCCGGCCGGGTCGGCCGGTTCACCAACCGGATCGTGATCAACACCGCGATACCGGCCAGGCCGAACACCCCGATCACCTCGGTCGCCAGCCCGTAAACCGCCCACCCACCCACGATCGGCAGACCCGCGTGCGGGTCGACCACCTCGAAATACGCCTCGAGCACCAGCAGCGACAACACGATGAACGCGACCATCACAAACCAGTGCGCCGCCCCCACCACCGACCACTTCAACATCCGGGTATGCCCGAACGTCTCCGCCAACATCCGCCTCAACCGCACCGACTTACCAACAAACCGGGACGGATCAGGCTGACCCAACCGGATCACCGCCACCATCCGCCACACCGCACGCACAGCCAACACCACCGCAACCACGGT
>NZ_JAVHUY010000062.1 GCF_031085175.1 Phytohabitans maris | reverse complement strand
GGTGCCGGGTGATCGCCCTGTGCGCGGCAGCGACCGCGCTGATCACCGCTGGCATCTGCGTCGGCGGCGGCTGGGGCACGGCCCTGATCGTCCTGGGCCTGGTCGGCAACCACGCGTGGCTGACCGTCACGCTCGTTCGCTGGTGGCAGCGCGCGTCGTATCGGGCCCGCCTCACCCTCTTCGCGACCACGACCGCGTACGTCACCGGCTGGTTCGTCATCCGGGTCGCCGCCGGGCCGGTCGCCGCGTGGGTCCTCGCGATGGCCGGCATCGGCTACGTCGCCACGGTGGGCGGTGTCCTCGCGGCGACCGGCTACCTCGCCGCACACCATGCCAAGGCCACGCAGCACGCGATCGCCACCGGCAAGCTCAAGGAGATCACCCGATGAGCGACACCCGCACCGCGCTGCGGCTGTTCTACGTGGTCGTGTTCGGCGTCGCGCTGGTCGGCTCCGGGCAGGCCGCTACCGGCTGGCTGAACTGGTGGGCGCCGTTCGCGTTCCTGGCCGTCGGCGCGGTCGAGTTCGGCGGAGCCGTCTTGTCGATGCACGCCGACCGCCGCCGGCAGCTCGGCGAGCGGGCGATGTGGTCCCGGCTGCTGTCCGCCGCAGTGGCAGTCGGGGCGGTGCTGGTGAACCTCCTCGGACACTGGGAAGAACCGGGCCAGGCAGCGTTCTTCGCCGGCATGTCCGCCCTGGGGTACTCGGTCTGGCTGATCGACTCTGCGGCCCGTCGCCGGGATGCTCTGCGCGCGGCCGGGAAGCTGCCGCCGACCCCGCCGGTCTACGGCCTGGTGCACTGGCTGCGGCACCCGTGGCTGACCCGGCGTGCGCGGCACCTCGCCCTCGTCGACCCGACGCTGGGCCTGTACGGCAGTCTCGCCGCCGCTGAGGCCGCGGTGCGTACGGAGCGGCGGCAGCGGGCGCTGTCGAAGGTGCTGCACGCGAAGATCCGGCAGGCGACCGGGCCGGCCGCCGCCGACATCGCGGTGACGGTGTATGACCTGGACGAGGTCGCCGCCCGCCTCGCCGAGAGCGCGGACTATGACGGCCTGACCGCGATCATCGCGGCCGAGGTCACGCCCACTGCCGTCACGGCGGTCCGCCAGCTCGACGAGCCACAGCTCGCCCTCACCGCCGAAGCCGAGGTGTCCAGCCCCGGGCGGCAGCAAGTGGACGACACCGAGACGGTGCTGCCCGCCGGCCCCTTCCCCGCACCGGAACCCGCCGGGACAGCGGTTGAACCGCTGCCGGTCTACCAGACGACCGCGATCGAGCCGGTCCAGGACGGCATAGGCGACCTGCCCGAGGAAGACCGGCGGTTCCTCGCCAACTCGATCAAGGCGCTGCACGCACCGATGGCAGAGAGCCCGGCGAAGCCGAAGCCCACCCGGCGGGCGAAGAAGGACGCGCCGAAGAAGCCGGGCCGGCCCAGCAACGAGGCGGCGATCGTGCGCGCGTTCACCAGGAACCCGAACACGGACGTGACGCGCCTCGCGAAGCGGCTGGGCGTCTCGGCGCGGACCGTCCAGCGGTACCGGCCCAAGCCTGTCGAGCCGGTCGCCACCACTCCCAATGGCAGGCACGAGGACTCGGTGTCGGCGTAGGCGCCGGGGGAGGAGATCGGGATGGGTTGGTTGGACGACTTGTTCGCCAGTGCGAAGCAGGTCGACGAGAGCGTGCAGGCGCTGCACGACCTCAACGACCGGGCGCGGGCGACCGCCCGGCACCACCGCGACCAGTACGACGCCGCGTTCGTGGAGCGGCTGCGTGAGCTGGGCCGGGCCACCGGCCAGCAGCGCCACTACGAGCGGCAGATCGACCGGTACCTGCGCGAGCAGGGCTGACGGGTCTCCGTGGCGCCTCGCTGACCGGGTCGGGGCGCCCGCGGTGACCCGCCAGAGCGGCGGGGAGAGGAGAGATCCACATGGGACTCAGCAAGGGCTCGGAGCGGCAGCTGGCCGCCAGCCGGGCCGAGCGGGACCGCCTGCAGTACGTCGGCGACTGCAAGCAGGATGGCAACTACCGGCAGGCGCTGAACGCGATGACCTCGGACGAGGTGTGGGCCGAGGTCGCCCGCAGCACCGACGGCGGCTCCCGTGGCTAAGGGCAGGCAGGCGACCAACGACGACGCGGCGAACCTGTCCGCGTGGGCGCTGCTGAAGATCGCCGGACGCAGCGAGGCCGGCAGGCAGGCTTTCCGCGACCTGTCGCCCGCCCACCAGGAAGAGATCCAGGCGGCGGCAGCAGCCGAGCGTGAACGGCAGGCCAACGGCCCGCACCTGAGGTTCTAACTAGCGCGGGGCGCCGCCACTCGCCTGGACAGCACCGGCGGCGCCCCGCTTCCCACCGGAATGGGAGCGACCAGTTGACCACAGAGCAACCCAGCCCGGCGCAGAAGCGTCCGGGCGACACGCACTTCGAGGTGCTCCTCGACGGCGACCCCGACGACCTGGTCCTCCAGACGGCGCCGGTCGAGACGCCGGAGATCACCGCCCAGCCGCAGAAGGCGCGCGAGGAGCGCAAACCGATCCTGCCGCCGTCGTGGCACTCGTGGCAGGGGTTCAAGAACTGGGCCTCCTACCACGCCGACCTCGCCCGCTACCGGGCGCTGTACCACGGCTGGAGGCTCCCGGTCATCTACGTGCCGCTGGCCCTGCTGTGGTCCACCGTGGGCCTGTTAAAGGTCGCCGGCCGGCAGATCCGCTGGTGGTGGGTGCTGGAGCAGCACCGTCTGCGGCAGGAAGCGGCGACGAGGAACGACCCGGCCACCTGGCTGCTGCTGCACCGGGAGGCCCGCCACACGCGGGCGTGGCGCGGCTCCGTCCTCGCCAGCGAGGCGATCGCCGTCCTCGCGGCCCTGGGCCTGCTGTGGTGGCTGGCACCGTGGTGGCTGCAGCTGCTTGCCGCCGCCGTAGCGGTGTGCGGGCTGGCGCACTACGGCCGGCCGGTCGACAAGCCGATCGTGTCCGCCGCGGTGGTCGTGCACCGCCTGCGCCGGCTCAACCCGGACATCGTGCTGCGCGCCTACTACTCGGCCAAGCTCGGCGACCCCGACAAGGCCAAGGTCGAGTTCCTGTCCACGATGGCGCGGGACACGCTGGAGACTGGCTCCCACGTCCACATCGCCCTCGCCCACGGCCGCACCTTTGCCGACACGATCAAGGCCAAGGGCGCTCTCGCCTCGGGCCTGGACGTGTCCGAGTTCCAGGTGTTCCTGACCCGCGACCGCAAGTCCGAGCGCAGCCATTTCCTGTTCGTCGCCGACGAGGACCCGCTCGCCATCCCGGCCGGGCGTACGGACATGCTCGACCTGAAACGGCGCGACATCTGGAAGCCGATCCGGTTCGGCCTCGACGAACGCGGCCGCCGCGTCGAGGTCCCGCTCATCTGGCACTCCATCCTGGTCGGCGCCCAGCCACGCAAGGGCAAGACGTTCTCCGCCCGACTCCTCGCCCTGCACGCCGCCCTCGACCCGTGGGTCAAGCTCGTCGTCGCCGACGGCAAAAACTCGCCGGACTGGCGCAAGTTCACCTTGGTCGCGCACCGGATCGTGTTCGGCACCACCCCGAACCGGGACGGCGACCCAGTCGAGATGCTGATCGACGCGCTGGAGGAGATCAAGGCGCACATCGTCAAGGTCAACGAGGTGCTCTCCACGCTGCCCGTCGACGTCTGCCCCGAGGGCAAGCTCACCCCCGAGCTCGCCCGCGACCCCCGCTACCCGGACCTGCGGGTGTGGCTCCTCGTGATGGAGGAGTTCCAGTGCTACTTCGAACTGGAGGACCAGGACAAGAACAAGGAGGTCGCCTCCCTCCTGTCGTTCATCATCTCGGTGGGCCCGTCCGCCGGCGTGATCCTGCTGTCGAGCTCGCAGAAGCCGTCCGGTGTCGGCGCCGGTGACGTGGGCCGGCTGTTCAACCGGTACCGCGACAACCACGCCGTCAGGTTCGCGCTCAAGTGCGGCAACCGCGACGTGTCCATGGCGGTGCTCGGCGGCGACGCCTACGGCGAGGGATACGACGCGTCGGCGCTGCCAATGGGCCCCGAGTACCGGGGTGTCGGCTACCTGTACGGGCTGACCGACGAAACCCCCACCGTCCGCACCCACCTCGCCGACGCGGCCGACGCGGAGAAAGTCCTGCTCGCCGCCCGCCGCCACCGGGAAGCGGCCGGCACCCTGTCCGGGTACGCCGCCGGCGAGGAGGCGACCAAGCAGGTCCGGGACGTCCTCGCGGACGTGATGAGCGTCTTCCTGCCCGGCGAGGACCGGCTGCAGTGGCAGACCCTCGCCGCCCGGCTCACGGACGTGATCGCGGAAGCGTACGCGGGTACCACGTCGGAGGCTATCTCGGCCCAGGTCCGGGCGTTCGGGGTGCCGAGCGTGAACGTCCGGGACGGCGACGAGGTGTTGAAGGGGTGCCTGCTCGACGCGGTGAAGACGGCGATCGCCCGCCGGGACGCGGCCCGTAGCGGTAGCGGCGAGCAGGGTCCTGGGAACGTCGTCAGGGCCAGTTTCGGGGGTTCGCGATGATCCCCGTCCAGCCGCTACAACAGGCCGTCTGCCCAGGTCAGGTCGGTAGCGGCCTGTGTAGCGCAGCCGCTACGCGTAGCGGGGCGTCCGCTACAGAGATCGCTGCCGGGCTGCTCGGGCTGCTCGTCCTCGCCGGGCTCGGCTGGGCCGCGGTGTACACGGCGAAGTGCTGGCTCCGCCCGTTCACGGCCTGCCGGATCTGCGGCGGCCACGGCGCCCGCCGAGTCCGCCGCGGCGAACCGCCGTGCTGGTGGTGCGGAGGCACCGGCGCACGGAAACGGTGGGGCCGCCGGTTCGTCGACCACTTCCGCCTGCTGCGCCGGGCCGGCCAGCCGAGCAGCGCGCGTCAGGTGGTTGGAAACCAACCACCTGACCGGGGTGGTCGATTCTGAACACCTGGCCGTGGGGGGGGGGGGGGGGGGGGCGGCGGGGCCTCCCCCCCCCCCCCCCCCCCCCCACCGGTTCCGCGACAGAACCACAGGGAGTGCTCGATGCGGGAGACCGGCCACGGCGGCGACGCATTCTGGTTCGTAATGTCCAGCCAGGCGGCGATGCCGAAGCGCAGATCACGACCGAACCATGCCGGAAGCTCGGCCTGCACGATTTGTCAGGGGTTGTGGCTATCGTGGCCAGCATGACTACGCGACAGCAACTGTCTCCGACGTCCCAGAAGACCCTCGTCGGCGATGGCCTCGCGGTCGGGCTCCACGCCATCGACGTGGCGGCGTTCACCGCCAAGGGCAGCGAGGTAGAAATGGCGTTCAACCACGCCTGGCCGACCTTCCCGCTGGCGTCGACGATGTTCCGGGCGATCAAAGCGTCGTTCGAGCGGTGCAACCTGCCGGAGATCCTGGACCACAGCCCGCGTCGGCGGAGCAGCGACGTGGCGTGGCACATCAAAAATGGCTGGTGGGAGCCACACCTGCGGTACGCCGACAGCTACCAGGAGGTCGCCGACCTCATGCGACGCAGCCACGGGATCCTCCCCTCGATCTGGATGGAACTCGCCGAGCCGTTCGTCGCCAAGCTGGGCGAGGAGCGCGTGCGCCGCGACTGAGTGGCGGCTGCGGGTATCCGCCGACGTCGGGTAGGTGACAGCTGAGTTGGGCGTCTGGCACCACGCCTGGCGCTGCGGCACGCTCACCCGCATGACTCTCGCTGACGACCTCCACGCGACCGCTGTAGCCGCCGTGAGCGTGCCCTCGCCGCTGTGCTACCCGACGTCCACCCCGATCGGCTCGCGGACGCCGCAGACACCGCAGTGACCGCGGCCGCGCCGTACCTCGACGGGACGGCAGCCGCCCAGGCGGTCGCCGCGACGGACTAGGGCGCCGGAGGGCGCGGGCCGGGCTCCGACTCGTCGACGAGGTGATCCCAGCGCCCTTCGGCGATGTCCTCCCACTGCACCCTGCCGCGCTGGTCGCGGACGACCCACTCCGGGTCGGTCTGCTGAGCCTCGGCGGCCGCGAGCCGCAGCGCGGCGGTCACCACGAACTGGAGGCAGAACCGGAATTCGTCCTCCGTTGGCGCGTAGCCCTTCGGCGCACGGTATATGCGCCGCCTGCTCGACCTATCGGCTGCCTTAGGCATCAGCCGGTCGAACCGCAGATATGCGGGAAACTCGATGCCAAGTGCCATGATTCGCACAGCTCGACGCGTCTCGAAAGCGACCTCGGCGGCGACGGCAACCATCTCGGCCGCCTCGTGAGCATCCCGGTCTCTCAGGGCGTCGTTGATGTCCCTATGGACCGCGGGGGTGTGCAGGAAGGTGCCTTGCCGGCTCGCAGCGGGTGCGAAGAACGACTTCAGGCGCGTAACGAGGTGATTTACATCGAAGAATCGTCCAGCATCCGCCCCGAACGCGAAAGGCGATTCGGGGCGGAACCCGCGAAGGGCGTATGCCTTCGGATCGTGCGGGCTGAACAGAAGTTCGGACGCAACGAACACGTTGATCATTGCCTGGATCGCGTCGCCGCCAGCGTACGCGGTCTCGGCGTCACGAAGCGCCTCGCGGACCCTGGATTGGCCGACGACGTCCACCATCGACACCTCGGCGTACTCGACGCCGAAGACCGCCTGTGTGGTGGCCACCATGAACGTCGCCGTGTCTGCGACGGCGAGCTCGATCGTGGACGCGGATGGCGCCACCCCGTTGTGCTTGAGGTCGTTCCGCGCGCGGTTGAGCCGGTCCATCCCCCGCATACTGGTGAGTCCACCCGGGACGTCGTCCTTCAAGGTCTTCCAGTAGTCCATGAACTTCGGCGCTGCCTTGCCGTAGTGATCGGCGGCCAAGACGAGGAGGCTCTCGACCGCGTCGTGGAGCATGAGCAGCGACGCGTGGGACTGCGGCTCCGGGAGCCGGGCCTGGTCGATGCCGAGGCCGTGCAGGTAGCGGATGAACGCCAAGCGGCGAACGATCATGGGATCGAGTGACACGCCGTTACACTGTGCCACCCGCTGCCGTGGGCGTCGGCCGCGGGCGGCCTGATGGCCGTCGACGACGTCCGCGACGCGGTACGTTTCGGACATGACGATGACCAAGGCCACGCAGGAGACCGTGGTCGGGGAGGGCCTCGCCGCCGGCTGTCTCAAGCACGGCGTCACTGGCATCACGAGCAGCTCGATCGTTCTCGACGGGGCGTTCCGGAGGGCGTGGAGTGCATTCCCGATGGCCGGCCACTTCCCTGCGGTTCGTACGACCCTGGGTAGGGAGACCATCCGGTTGATCTTGGCCGCGTCAGCCCGTCGTCGAGGGCACGTCGCCGGATGGCAGCAAGATCGCGCCTGGTGGGCGCCATACATCACCCAGAGCGACTGGACGCCCGACGACGTCACCGAGCACCTGGCGGAGCTCCACGGCATCCCCGAGAGCGCCTGGTCGGACCTCGCCAAGGCATTGATCGACGACCTCGGCGACCGGTACGTCCGACGCGGGTGAGCTCCCACGGCACGTAGCGTGATCGCCTATGTGGAACAGCGTCCTCCCCGTGATCACGCTGATCATCGGCGGCCTACTCACGTACTTCAGCCAGTGGGGGACTGATCGGCGGCAGCATCAGGCGGCGCGGCAGGCGCTGGAGACCGACCGGGCCTACCGTCGACAGGAGCGGCGTGAAACCTTCGAGCTCGAGCACCTGCTCCGGCTGAACGAGGCGCTGATGCGGTACGCCCGGGCAGTCGGACGCATGCACCATCACGATTCGATGGTCGCGAAGACGTCCAGCGTCTATGCCAGCCACCTGCTGCCCGAGGACATCAGCCAAGAGGCGCACGAGACGGGGCGGGACGTGCTGGGGTCGATGAACCTGGCCCTGGACGACGAACTGCGGGCGAAGGTAAACCAGGCGTACGAGTTGCTGTCCGACGTGGAGTCGATGACGAAGACCACGCCCGATCGGGCTAAGGCCGCCATGCTCACTGCCATCGATGCCTATCGAGAGGCGCTGAACGGCATCGCCGCCCGCATACGCCAGATATACCTCGATCAAGCGATCTGATCCGGGCCATCCGCTACGGTGAACCTGGCAGGCGCCGTGTCTAGCGGCCGGCGCCGCCACCCCTGTCCGCTAGCAGGGAGCAGCACATGGCCCGGTCGATCTCGGACCCGCGCTTTCCGCCGACGCTCCGGCGTCTGCGCGACGAGCGCGGTCTGTCGTTGCGCGAACTGGGCCGCCGCGTCCACCACTCCAAGACCTACCTGCACGAACTGGAGACTGGCGTCAAGACACCCACGGTCGAGACCGCGCAGGCCCTCGACGTCGTCCTCGACGCGGGCGGTGAGCTCGCGCGAATGGTCTCTGTGGACACCGGCGGCGTGCGGCGCCGCACCTTCGTTGCTGCCGCTGGTATCGCCGCCGCGCTGCCGCACCAGCGGCTTGCGTTCGGCCGTCGAGTCGGCGCCGACCTGCCCGCCCAGCTCGTCACTCGTGCTGCCCGGCTCCGACGCCTCGACGACTACCTCGGCGGCGCCGACACCTACCGGCTGTACGCCGCCGAGGTGGAGTCCACCAAAACGTTGATCCGCGACGGGTCGTACACAGAGGCGACCGGCCTCGGCCTCCTAGCGGTGCTCGCCGAGCAGGCGCAGCTGGCCGGCTGGGCCGCGTTCGACGCCGGCCTACACGGCGACGCAGACCGGCTCTACCGCACGTCTCTGGCCGCCGCCCAGGACGCCGCCGACCCGGCCCTCGCCGGCAACGCATGGGCGTTCATCGCGTACCTGCGGCTTGGTCTGGGCCAGCCCGGCGTCGACGAGGCGGTGGCTGCGGTGGAGACCGCTGGCCCGGGCGTGACGCCGGGGGTGCGGGCGCTGCTGCACTGCCGCCGCGCCTGGGCGCACGCCGTCATGGGGCAGGCTGCCGACGCGGAGCGGCACCTTGCGTTGGGGGCGACCGCGCTCACCGAGCACGACGACCGGCCCGAGCCGGACTGGGTGTATTGGGTGGACCGGTCCGAAGTGGAGATCATGACCGGCAGGTGTTGGACAGTACTGCGCCGGCCGCTGCGCGCGATCACGGTGTTGGAGCAGGTCCTCGCCGCGTACGACGACACCCACGCCCGCGACAAGGCGCTGTATCTGTCGTGGCTGGCCGACGCGTACCTCGACGCGCACGAGGTCGAGCAGGCGTGCGAGACCGCCGGCCGCGCCGTGGAGCTGTCCGCCGGCGTCGGCTCCATCCGGCCAGGGCAGCGGATCGACGGGTTCCTCGGCCGCCTCGACCCCTACGGCTCCCTGCCCTGCGTGGTCGACCTGCGGGCCCGCGCGGTCGAGTGGGCTAGGACGGGTCGGCGGTTGACTTCCGCAGCCACTCCAGACACCCCGCCGCCCCCGCCACGATCGGCGTAGCGGTCACCTGCGGGTTGTCCCACGGATGCTCCCGCAGTAGGCGCGCTTCAAGGTCCGGGTACCGGTCAGCGGTCGTGTAGAGCAGCAGCTGGTACTCCTCGCCGGTGCCCTGCTCGCCCAGGTGCCAGAACACCGACACCACGGGCCCGATCACCTGCGCGTTCCCAGCCAGCCGCGCGGCTACCGCCGACCCGGCCAGCGTCACCGCCTGCTCTCTCGTCTCGGTGGCCGTCGCCACCACCAGGTAGTCCGTCACGCGCCTGAGGCTAGCGGCCAGCCTGTCCGCGGACACCGGCGGACAGATCCCGGACGCTCTCCTACTCGACCTCGCCGCTGTCGGCGGTGACGCTACGGGGAGTGCGGGTGCGATGGCATACACCTCCCGTGAGCCGCCGCACCCGCTCCCAGACCGGCGAGGCATCCCGCACGGGGTGTCACGCCGCCGGAATCGGAGGGGGCGACGTGGCGCAGGACGGCGCGATCCGCTGGTTCGCCGACCCGTACGGCACAGCGTCCGCAGCGCCCTCCTCCGCCGCGGCCGCGGCTCTCGTCGCCCACCGCCGGCCGCAACCGGTGCGCCCCGCCAAACCCCCCAGCTTGGCGGGGCGCACCCCCAGCCCGGCGAGGCCCCGGTGACCGGACACCAGCCCATCCGGCCGACGTGGGCATGCGACACGTGCGGCGGCGACTGGCCGTGCCCGCCCGCACGGGAGGCGCTGACCGCCGAGCATGCCGCCGACCCGGTAGCCCTGGGCGTGTACATGGCCGTCCAGCTCGGCCACGCCGCCGGGGACATGCCCGAGGCCACCGCCCGCGACCTGTACCGCCGGTTCATCGTCTGGACCCGGCCGCTGCCACTGGACGCGGAGCGGCTGTCGTGGACACGGTGACCGCGGATCCGCCGTCCCGCACCGGTATCCCACTGCTCGACGCGGTCCTCGACGTGGCGAAGGCCAGCTATGAGCAGGGCGAGGCGTACGGCCGCGGCGACACCGACCAGGCCGAGGCGCTGCACGCCCGGGTGCTCACGGCGCTGGCCGAAGTGCAGCGGCTTTGGCGCCAGCTGGACATCGAGGTCAACCGGACGCGCACCTCGCCTGGCGCCCCTGTCGCCGTCTACCGGGAAGGGCATCCGTCACCTCTGTTGTGATCGGTCACCTGCGCGAGTACCAAGAGATCAGGGCATGCATGCCCGCTTGAGGGGCGGCAACTAGCTGTCGCGTCCTGTACGAGACCGGCGGGGAGAGCGCCGCTGTACAGCACGGGTCGCGGCGATCACGGCCTCGATGTCACTGAGCGGCTGCGGCTCGGGCTCCTTTACCCGGAACCGGCGAAGCTCCTCCACCTGCTCCGCAGTCATACGCTTGTGGACGCGCTCCCGGCCGCCACGTTTGGTATATCGGACTCGGCCTTCTCGGCAGTCCAGCTCAATCGAATTGAGGCTGAACCCGGTGATCGCAGCGACCTCGCGCAGCGTGTAGAGCGGCTCGCCGCTCATCGGGCCGTCCGGCGACCTCCGCCAGCGGCCGATCGCAGGCCCGGCCCGTCTAGGCTCCCGCCCGTGGAGTACCTCGTTCTCGACGCGGCCGGCGCCCGCCCGCTCGTCGACCAGATCGTCGCCTTGTACGCCGTCGTCTACGCCGAGCCGCCGTACGAAGAGGGCCCCGAGCAGGTCGCCAGGTTCGCCGACACGTTTCCCGCCGAGCTCGCCACCGAGAGTTTTGCGACGGTGGCCGCCACGGTGGATGAGCAGTTGGTGGGAGCGGCGTACGGCTGGACGATGCCGGCGGGCCGCTGGTGGCAGAACACCGACGCCGCCCCGGCCGCCGAGGTGCGGGACGTACCGAAGTTCGCGGTGATGGAGTGGATGGTCCGACCCAGCCACCGTAGGGAGGGCGTCGGCCGGACGCTGATGGCGATGCTGCTCGCCGACCGGCCGGAGCGGTGGGCGACATTGGCCTCTGATCCGCGCGCGGCCGCCCGCAGCATCTACGCTCGGGCGGGCTGGCAGCAGGTCGGCCGGTCGAAACTGTCGTGGGGGCCGGCGATGGATCTGCTGGTGCTCCCGCTCACGCCGCCGGCGGCCTGCGGGCCCGGAGCCGGAACCTCGCGGTAGCCCACCAGTCCTCGCCGACGGCCGTGCCGACGTCGTCCGGGTCGTCCACCCGCCACGCCCGGCACACCAGGCCGCCCGATCGTCCGCTGGGCGACCAAATACGCGTGACACGCAAGGGCCTACCCCGAGCAGACTCCGTCTCGCCGGTCGTCTGCGCAGCGTTTTGTGGTCTGGCTCGGTCATACTCCTTAGACCCCCGGACCGAAGCGCCATCACGCAGGCGATACGAAATCGCCCGACCGGGCGACCCCGTTCCGTCACCTGCCTGACAGCGGCCAGCGATGGCATGCGGCTACGGTGCCGCGGTGGCTCTCCCCATTGGGCGCGCTCTGCGTCTCGCTGTCGTTGGCGCTGTTGCCCTGGCCGCAGCGGCTTGCTCCGCTGACGAGTCCGGCACCTCTCCCGACGACAGTCCAAGCGGCTCCTCGGCGCCCACCACGCCGACCACGTTCGCGATCACCGGCGACCTGCTCCTCAAGGACGTGGACTCGGCCGTCGGTGACGGTAGTTGCGACGGCCGAGGTGGCTACAGCGACATCCGTTACGGGGCGCAGATAACCGTCACCGGCGCAAACGGTGACATCGTGGCCGTCGGCGAGCTGGGCCCCGGCGTCGTCTCATCCGTAGGCGTGTGCAGGTTCGGGTTTGGCGTTCCTGGCGTGCCGGCTGGACTGGGCTTCTACGGGGTCGAGGTCGCGCGCCGCGGCGCGGTCAAGTACGCCGAGCGGGACGCCGCGTCGCCCATCTCGATCTCGCTGGGGAACGGCTAGGCGCGGCGGTCGAGATCTCGCTGTCCAGCTCGGGCGGCCCGGGCGAGTTCCACCCCGTCGACCTGGACGACGGTCTCGCTGGACCCGACCGCGCTTGCGACGGCAGCGAGGTCGCCCCGCTGGTGGCGTGCCACTGCGGCGCCCAGCTGGTCGTAGTCGATCGCAGGGGCGGCGGCGGACGTGCCCCGCACGTAGCTGGCCAGCTGGCCGTAGTTGACGGATGCCGGCCGGGTCCCACCGGTAGCCGTGACCGCCGGCTTCGGCACTACGTCGAAGCCGTACCAGTTCATCGCGTGCCGGCCGATCGACACGGACCGCTCCCGGTCGCCGTTGCGCGGGATGAACGCTTCCCCGCCCGTTCCGGGCTCGGCGAAGGCGTATCGGGCTGGGTTGACCGCTGAGTATATGCGCGCCTCGCGTAGCAGCCCGACCTGGGCGTGTTCGTAGACGCCGCCCCACCGGTTACCGCCGATCCCGAGGTAGTTGCCGTTGACACCAAACCCGCCTGCTTTCACGTTGCGGCGGATGCGGTTGAGCATCTCGTTGTACTCCTCGGCCAGCCGGACCGCGGTGGCCAGGCCAGGTGTCTCGAATGCGACGTTCACGTCGGGGGTCTTCAGCAGCTGGTCGGCGAGCTTCTTCGCCTCGTCCTTCGTCGCGCCGGCCTGCCGGGCCAGGTTGTAGATCCGGTTGTAGTTCTCCCGGTAGACCACGTTGGCCTGCTCGACACTGCCGGTCTCGCGCAGCTTCGCGGTCACCGCGTCGTTCGCGGCCGAGGCCGCGTCCATCAGGGCGCGCCGGTTCTCGCGGCCCTCCTCCGTGTTGAGGTTCCATGCCTCGCCGTTCTCGGAGATCGTGTCGGAGGCGCGGGCGAGCGCCTCCTCCACACCGAGCTCGGCGTCCAGCCAATCAGTGGTGGCGTCCTGCGCGGTCCGCTGCGCCTCGGCGAACGCGTCGATCTGCTCGGCAGCGATCGCGTTGGCGCCGCCGGCCTCCTCGATCGCGTTCGCGTAGGTCGGTAGCACGCTGTTGAGCTCCCGGACGCTGATGCCCTGCTCGGCGGCCGAGGCGGCGAGCTTGTTGAACGCCGCCTGGGCGCCGGTAGCGTTGCCGGAGTTGACCATCTGAGCCAACGCCGCGTCGAGGGCCTCGAGCCGCTCACGACTGTGGAGAAGGCTCAGGTCGTACGCGTTACCCAACCCGGTCAGCGACTCCACCATGCCGGTCGTCCCGCGCACGAAACTGGACCACGCGCCGGTGTCGGCGATGTCCTTGAGTGCCTGATCCAGCTTGCCTAGGTCGTCACCGAAGAGGCGGGCCGCTTCCCCTCCGACCTGGCCGCCGCGGGCGAACTCTTCGAGGTTCCGCGAAAGCGGGCCGACCTGGGCCCGCAGGTCCTCGCCCAACGCGGCCGAGGCGACCTGCGCGGTGAGTAGCGCCGCACCGGCGACGCGGGCGCCACGGCCGGCACGTTCGAGGCCGACCGCGGCCTGCGCGCCGAGCGGCCCCATTTGCCCGATCCGGTTGTTGACCCGGCCGGCGACGCCCTCGACCCGTTCGAAGACCCGGAACAGGCGGCCGCCGACGAGCGCGAGGGCGGCGCCGGCCAGCACGGTGGACTGGATAGGGCCGGGCAGCAGTTGGAACAGGCCGACGAGGTCGTGGACGACGCCGGCGCCGAGGGTGAGTACGTCGAAGAAGATCTCGACGGCGTCGCGGGTGGCCGGGTCGGCGAGCACGTCGGAGGCGGTGTCGCCGAGGATGAGGAGCACGTCGACGAGGCCGCGGATCGCGGCGTTGCCGGTGGCGATGATCCCGTCGAGGTCCTCGGCGCGGCGGGCTTCGTCGTTGAAGCGTTTGAGGCCGTCGGCGGCGTCACGCAGCAGTGGCGAGTCGATGCCCTGCCCGGAGATCCGCGCGACGAGGCGGATGATCTCCTTGCCGATGTCGAGGAGGGCGTCGGCCTGCTCGGCGGCCCCTTCGAAGATCTCTTCCAGCCGCCCGGATGAGGACGCTTCGTCGATCCACTCGTTGAAGTCGTCCACATAGGACAGGAGGCTGTCGCCGAACCGGTCGACGAAAACCTCGGAACCGGTGAACAGTTTCGCGAACGCGCGACCGGTGGTCGGGATGCGGGTGTTGACCTTGTCGAAGAACCGGTCGGTGGCACCGAAGGCAACGTCGAGGCCGGCGAGGAACTCATCATCCCGGCCGAGCCGGAACAGCGCCTTGAAGGTGTCGTTCCAGGTGTCGCCGAACCGGACGACCTGTTTGCGCGCGAACGGCAGGGTGTGCTCGAACGTCTGCGTGAACTCGCGGTCCAGGCCGTCCAGGATCGTGTCCTGGCCGAGGTTCTTCAGGTCGAAGATCGCGTCCTTCTGCGCCCGGATGGAGTCGACGAACTGCTTGCCCTCCCGGGACAGCTTGCTGTAGGCGGTTGCTGCGCCGCCGCCACCGGCGCCGGCACCCGCCTGGGCGAGGGCCTCCTGCGCGTCGATCACGGCGTTCGTTGCGTCGAGGACCTGGTCAGCGGCGTCCGCTTGCCGGCGCAGAGCGGCCTGCACCTGCTCTGACCCTTCCACTCCCGCCCGGGCGGCGGCGGCCTGATCCTCGCGGGCGTCCTGGGCGCGGGCGGCGACCTCGATCTGCGACTGGATGGCCTGGTCGTACGCCAACTGAGCGCGTTCGAGCTCCAGTTCGGACACGCCGGTCGGGTCGAGGGCGCGGTCGCGTTGCAGCCGGGCCAACTCCTCGGCGGCCTCGCGCACGGACAGGGCGGCGTCGCGTTCGTCCAACGCGACCCGGCCCAACGCGATACCCATGTCCCGGATTTCGCGGGTGGCCTGCTGCCGGGCCCGGTTGACCTCGTGCTGGGCCAGCCGGCTGTCGCGCTGCGCCCTGGCCAGCCCGCGTTCGGCCGACTCCAACTGCCTGGTCGCTGCGGCGGTCCGATCGATGCCGCCGCTTCCGCCGCCGGCGGGTGGGTCGAAGATCTCGCCAATCGAGTCGCCCACGCCGGACAGCGATGCGACCAAGGTGAGGATGGAGCCGGTGGCGCCGGCGGCCAGGGAGGGGATGGAGCCGAGGCCGCCGCCGATCGCGGCCAGCACCGGCGGCACACCCTGCAGGGCGGCGACCGCGGCGACACCACCGGCGGCGAGGATCGCCATGGAGCGCGCGGACAGCGGCCCGGACACGTCGATGTTCCCGGCACGCCGCAGTGCCGCCCGGACCGCGTCCCCGGCCCCAAACCCGCGCCCGGCGGCCGCGCGGAGCCGGCTGCCGGCCTCTCGCTCGAACCCGTCGGCGAGGGCCTGGCCGGCGTCGGCGCCGGCCTTCGCGAACTTGCCGCGCGTGTCGCGGAGCCGGCCGGCGGCGTCCCGCCAGTACCCGGCTGCCCGTTCCGCCGAGCGGGCTACCTCGGTAGCGGCCTGGTTGGACGCTGCCGCCAGCTCGGCGACCTCGGTCCGGGCGCGCTGGGTTTCGTCCCGCAGGCGGCGTACCGAGTCGGCGGCGTCGCCCATGAGCCCGGCCGCGCGGGCCTCCGCATGGGGTGCGTAGCGGCCGGAGTCGGTGTAGTACGGCTGCCCGATCCGGTTCAGGGCGATCCGGTTCGCAGCCTCGATCTGCCGTGTCGCGGCGCGGGTGGCGGCGGTGATCGTGCGGGCCCGTTCGCCGACTTCGAGCACCTCGTCGGCGAGCTCGGCGATCGCGCCGGCGGCGTCACCAATCGGACCCCCGCCGCCGTCCCCGCCGCCACCGCCGATGGTGGGGGTGTGGATCGGGCCGATTCCTTCAGCCCGGAGGGCGGCGAGCCGGGCTCGCACGTCGCGGAGCCGGGCCAGGACCGCCCGGTCGAGACCGTCGCCGATCGCCCGGCCGGCGGCGTGGCCGGCGGCGACGAGCCGGCCCCGGGCGTCGCGCATCGTGCGCTGCGACTCGGACACGAACTTGTCGCCGGTCGCCCGCCCGGCCTCGGCCCCGGCGGCTTCGAAGTCGCGGCGGGCGGACCGCATCCGCCCGGCCGCCGACCGCCATTCGTGCGCCGACCGGCGCGCCGAGTCGGCGACCTGCCGGGCAGCCTTGTCCGACTCCTGCCCGAACTTGCGGACCTCTTCCCGCGCGTCCTGCGTGGACTGGTTAAGGTCGCCGGTGGCCCGCTCGCCGTCCCTCATGCGGCGCAGGAACGCGCGCATCTCCGCCGTGAACTCGACAGCAACGCGACGGCGGACCATCCGGCGTTCCCCGATCTCCCGTCCCCACGGTGATCACGGTCTTTGCCGTCCCCTCAACGGCGGTAAGGCTGGCGGCGCCGGGGACGGGATGGCGCCGCCAGCCGGCTCTACCCGGCCCGGGCCACCGTCGAGCCGTCCCGCCGCGCCCGCTCCGCGGCGAGGAAGTCCAACGCGGCAGGGATGTCGCCCCGCCCGATACCCCGTACGGCGAGCCGGACCGCGATTCGCCGGCCCTGCCGCTCCCAGGCCGCCGGAAGCACCATTACCTGCACATCGATGCCTTGACGCGCCGCCTCCGCCTTGATCTCGGCGACCGGCACGTCGATCAGCAAGCTCAACCCGTCCACGCTCAAGATCGGCTCACCGTTGATGATCATGAACATTCGATCACTAGGCCGTCGCATCGCGCTCACCTCGCTCCTAAAGAGATCAACTTGGTGTTGGGTGGCGGCCCGGCCGCCGGGACGCACCACCACCCAACACCAGGGGGCGCAGGCGGGTCTTCGTGGAGGAGGGCCCCACTCGCCGCCTTCGGTCTGCCAGGGGCGCCGAAATCGTTCCCCGCCAGTGCCGTTCACGCCACCTCTTTGGACTAGCCGTCCAAGGCGTCTGGAGCCTCGGCAGCGACGCTGGCCAGCGCGATTCGTTCGGCGTCGGTCTCCTCCGGCATGCCCTTCGAGGCGAGCTTCGCCAGCTGCTGGGCACTCTCCGCCCGCTGCAGCTTCTGCTCAAGATCCCGGGCCTCCCGATCGAGCCAGCCGGCACGATTCTCGATCTTCTGCGAGATCGACACCGCCCGGTGCTCTCCGCCGCCCGTCCAGGTCACCGCGGGCGCGTACAGGCAGCCCTCGAACGCCTGGACCCCGGCCAGCAGCTCCGCGGTCCGGGCCCGCCGAATCTCGGCGACCTCGCGCAGGCGGCGGCCCCGAGCCCGAATCGCCTCCACCTTCGCCGCCACCACACCGCGGCGGGCGTCATCCACCTTGACCATGGCCAACTCGGCCGCCTGGTGTGCGAGATCCTGCTCAGCCTGCAACTGCCGGAGCTGCTGCGTGATCTGGCCGATGGCCTCCGGGTTCGCCAGCGCGTCCTCCGCCGCGAGGGCCTGCGCCTCGGCGAGCTGGAGCGCCAGCCTCTCCGCCTCGTGCGTCTTCGACTCCGCCATCGCCGCCGACTGGCTGACCGCAGCCTCCGCGCTCGCGAGGAGCTCCAGAGTGGACTCCAACGACGGTGGCTTTGGTGGCTCCGGTGCCGGCCGGCGCACCAGTGTGATCGGCTCCATCAGCGCGTCACCCCCTGAGCGAGACCACGTGTCCGCATGGCTTCCACGAAGTGAGTCAGGAAGTCCACGGCGTTCCTGTCTCCGCCGCGCAGCCGGGCGGAGTCCCGCATCTGAAGTGCGTACTGCCGCGCCTCCGCGGGTGGCTTCCGCAGCGCCTGCCGGGCGATCTGTTCGACCTGGCCGGTCACCTCGACCAGCCGCCGCGCTGTTTCAGTCGTCCTGGTTGCCGACACCGCCACCGCCTCGCGGGGCGGTGTCTCGCCTGTCGCCCCCGGGCGGCCCGACGCGGCCAACCTCGCGGCCGTCGCCGGCATACCGTGCGCGGCGTACGCCTCGGCCAGCTGCGCCTGGACCGCGTTCCCGGCGACGTGCTGCTCGGCGGCCCGGACGTCGGCCTCCGTCAGCACGATGCCGTGCCGATTCACAGCGATCAGGGCGGCCGCCCGGGCACGGCCAGCGTCCATGCCACCTTCCTCGAATCGGTCGCAGTAGTGCTCGTACAGCCGCAGCTGCACCGACTGGCTCACGTGCCCCTCCTCAAATCGACGGACGCCCGGTCCACCAACCACGACCGCCCGACGTATCGAGCGTTCAACCCGCCGTCGGCGCAGAGCCGGCGTACCTGGCGCGTACTCATGCCGAGCAGGGCCGCCGCGGTCTCGGTGTTCACCTCGTCCTGATCCGAGCCTGCCGCCACGTCCGCAGAATCGACGTCCGCATGTCCGCCAGCGGACATACGCCGGGCTGTATCCCACTCCCGCCCCGCCGCGTCGATCGCCGCCCACGCCCGCCGAACCTCGCCGAGCTGCTCGGGCCGCAGCCGGCCAAGCTCCACCAGCCGGTGCAACGTCACCATCCGGCCAGGCATCGCCGCATCCAGCACGCGAGCGATCACGAAAGCCGCGACCCCGCTGACGGGGGCGGCCAGCAACGGCCGCTCGGATCCGCCGGTCACCGCGACCCCGCCCGACAGCCAGTCCGACGCCATAACGTGAACCCACGAGAAATGTGAACCTCAGCGGCCACCAATGCCTCCGTCCCGCCCCCGCGGCGGCACGATCAACGCCCTCAACGCGGCCCGCATCTCGGCCACCTGACCCAACTGCCGGTCAAGCTCCGCCGCCAACTCACCAGACGCCGTCACCCGCGCCACCAGCAGCTGCTGCTCCAGCTGATCGATCCGCAACAACGTGACCGCGCGCGTCGCCACGTCAGCGGCCTCGAACCCCGCGCAGTCGGCCGACAACCGCTGGATCGTCGACCTGGGCTCGCCCAACAGGTCCGCCGTCTCCCGCACCGACCGCCCCGCACCCCGCAACGCCAGCGCCAGCAGACCGAGCTCCTCACGCCGCCGCTGCGCCGCCGTAGGCCCCGCCCGCATCCGCTTCGCCCACGCTGGCTGAGCCGACCGCCTCCTTGCCGGACGGACCGGGACAGGCACGTACCCCTGCGCGGCCACGAACGCGGCCGCTGCACCCTCCGGATCCCGCTCGATCGCCACCGCCACCGCAGCACGCCAGGGAAAGTAGACCCGGTCGTACCAGTCCTGCCGGATCGCCTGACGCGCATCCTTCGACGGGCCCTCGATCGGGGGCGGCGTCGGACGCCACCGAGCCGTCTCGGGGTAGTCGCGCGCCACGCCGGCACACACCGACCACAACGTCAGCCGGGCCGGGTCGTCGGGATCCGGAACGGCGTAATGACCATCTGGCACACGCACCGGCCGCCGATTCTCAGCCACGGCAGCCTCCGCACCTCACAGAACCGACCCCAAGACGGGGACCTATGGACGCGCCGAAGAACGGGACAGTTCGTCCCAGCCAACCACGGTTTCTCATGGCCACGGTTACACGTACCAGCCCGCCTGGTTGGGCGGTCCTGCGGAGGGACACCCCAGCGGGGTTGCCCACGGCCGCCAGAATCTCGAGCCCTCGGGTGTTGCACCGCAGCCGCGGCATGCGGACGAGGACCTGTTGCCGGCCGCCGAGTAGCGGACCGGCGAGAATCTGTAGGTGACGACAGACGAGCCGAGGCCCTCGCGGTGGCCGGCGGTGGCAGCGGTGTCCGTGTCGGTCCTGGCGTTGGCCGTCGCAGGAACCGCGCTCGCCTTCGCTGCGGTCGACTACCAGCCGCCGCAGGGTACTGAGCCACCAAAGATCACCGATTGGATGCAGGGCTGGGGCAGCGTCGTGGGCGTGGTGGCCGGGCTGCTCGCGGCCGTCTTCACTGCCGGTCTGCTGGTACACGAGATGCGCGAGGCGCGCCTCGCGCGCGCCGACGCGGCGGAGGAACGCGAGCAAGGTCGCCGGGACCGCGAACTGCTCGCCGAGGAGCGCCGTGACGCCGAGGCCGCCCAAGCGCGGGCCGTAGTGGTCGGCAACTTCCGTGGCGGCGACGAAGTCCACGACGAGCGTTCCGTCTACGTGGTTCGTGTGCACATGGCCAACTACGGCACCGCCCCAATCCTGGACGTCAGGCTGCACCTCCACACGCCCTCGGGATACCGGTACCTGGTTGAACGTGCCGACGTCCTCGGCCCGGGAGAACCGTGGCCGCAGGACTGGGTGCTGCAAGCGACGGAGAGGGTTCGAGTCCTCAACGGGTCGAGGGCGGTCGTGAGCTTCACGGACGTGCACGGTCGCCGATGGAGCCGCGACGGGCGCAGCCAGCCGGAGCGGAACCTGGCCGGGGTCGACGACGATGCGCCCCTCATCTTCACGTTGGAGGACTACGAGTAGGCCGTCGCAGGGGGCCATCGCATCGACGTCGAGGATCCTGCCGGCGGCCCCAGGAAAGCTGCTCACCAGAGTCTCCCTGCGATGACGCCGGCGCCGTGAGCGATCAGCCCTCGCTCGAGGTCGTCGGAGATGTCGGGCTGGCAGCCCCAGCCGCGCGCCCAGCCGTCGGTCGATCGCTGCGGCGGCTCCAGGTCGAGTACGGCGGCGATGTCGTCGAGGGCGACGAACAGCGCGTTGACCCGGCCGCGGGCCGGCGACATGAGCAGCGTCTCGTACGTGGTGACGTCGCCGAACGTGAACTGCTCCCAGCACCAGTCGCGGAGGTCACCAGGCGGCCAGCCGGACTCAACGACCAGGCCGACATCGCCCCAGTACCGGCCGTCGCGGCCGAGGAGGAGGCCGCGGACCGCGACCGTGCCGAGGCGATAGATCGGTGCCTGCTCACCGAGCCAGCGCAGGCCGGACTCGGTCTCCACCTCGGCGATACGGACGCGGTTGTATCGCTCGATCGCGGCGGCGAGTTCGGCGTCGACGTCCATCACGACTCCCTTCGGCTGGGTAGCGCCTTCGGATTGCCGATCCGATGCGGACTAGCTGCTGTGCTGGTCACGGCGTTGCGGAGACCAGGCGGGAACCGGGCGCTCATCGGTATCGCTCCGTGCTGGGCGCGACGACCAAGCCGAGCGCGAGCTTGTGGCTGCAGCGTCCACGCGCGTCGCAGGTGCAGTGCCACAGGCCGCGCCGGTAGGTCACCTGGTACACCGCCCCGTCGCCGCGGCAGGTGGCGTCGACCTCGCCTGGCACGACGCGGAGCACGACAAGCCGGCCCTCGGCGAGGTAGCGAGCGGCCTTGCTCGCGGCCGACTCGCGGCTCATGGCGTCCACCGCCGCTCCACGCGTCGCCAGCCGTCGTCGTCGGGCGGCTCGTACTCGCGGACGGCCTGGCAGCGGCGGCAGATCAGCCACACCACCGCGCCGTCATCGCGCACGTTGCTGGCGAGCCAGCCGCAGTCCGGGCACGTCGTGCTGTCTCCACCGGTTGCGTCAACCGCGCCGGCGTCCACCGCCGCCGTGTCGGGGCGGCGGGCCTTCAGCTTCGTCTTCTTGCGGCGTGCCACTATCCGACGCCTCCACAGTTGATCTCGTGGCCGGTCGAGCCGAATGGCCAGCTGCATACGGGGCATTCCGTCGCGACACCCGCGACTGCTGCGACAGTCACCGTGTCTTCGCTGGTCAGAGGCAGGTTCGATCGCTTTCGGGCGTGTCGCAGGTTGCTGCGACGGTTAGCGACACTCGGCTGATCTGTCGCAGGTGTCGCAAGCTGTCGCGACACTGTCGTAGGCCCGTCGAACAGGCCTTGACCTGCGGTTTCTTCGTCACTGTCGCAACTGTCGCCGGTGTCGCAGGCATCCAGATGCTTCTGCGCCTCCGGGTGGAGCTCATATGTATCTGCGCGGCTGTCCACCGTCGTAGCCGGTCGGATCCAGCCCAGGTCGAGGAGCCTGGCCAGGACCGGCGCCAGCGCAGCCTTCTGCCGAAGCTGCGAGGGTCCGCCACGCTGGATGTCTCGTGACCGGAACCGGCCTGCCTCGGAGTGCGTGATTAACCACTCGATCAGCGATCGGGCGTTGGTGGTCTCCGCATCCTCGCCTGGCCGCAGCGCGACCGCTGCGTGCGCCCGGTAGTACTCTGCGAGATTGACGGCCGCAGCCATCGTCTCGCCGGAGATCGGCGCTGCGATGTCCTTTGCCGTCGCAGCGTGGATCGCGCCAGCGATCCGCAGCGTCGCACCGGCGAGCTTGGAACCCCAGCCGCGCATCAGCGGTGCGCCCATCGGCCCGTTGGGCCGCAGCATTGCCTCGATCCGACGCTCGTACGCGATGTGCGCGGCGACGGCCTCTCCCGACAAGGAGACGACCACGGGCGCCGTTGCGGTCGCCATCGCGATCGCCAGGCGGCGGACCAGGTCGCCCCACTGTTCGGCGAGTTCGTCGGGCACCGGAGGCGCGCCGATCTCTCGCCACCCGACGTTGTCTGTTGGGAGCGCCCAGAGACACCGGGCGAGCAGGCCACGGCCGGCGAAGTCGGCCCGATCCACCATCTCCCGCAGCGCATACGGCTGGATGGAAGCGACCAACGTCAGCGCCGGCCGGCGTACGAGCTGCGGCTCCCGGAGCTGGCGCGTCACCCGGATGGTGTCCCCGGCGTGCGCCTTCAGCACCGCGTCGAGGTTCGCCTTCTTCGCGTACCGACCGGTCAGCGCCTCGAACACGCCTGCCTCGGCGGAGATCGCCGCCACTCGCCCGCCCTGCTCGGCGAGGACCGATACGAGCGCCTCGGGCGTCGAGTCGTCGATCGTGAGCTGCGGCCAGACGGGAATCTGGATCTCTTCGGCCTTCTTCGCGGCCTCCTGCGCCGCATCGAGTGCGTCCCGGTCGCCTTTCTTCGCGGCGACGGCCAGGAGCTGCTGGGCACGCTTCTCGCCGGCTTCCTTCTCCACCAGGTCGTTGCGGCGCTTGTCCGCGATGGACTCGCGGAGCACGTCCTCGGCGTCCATCAGCGACGAGGTGCACGCCTCTACGACTGGGCTTTTGCGGGCGCCAGGAAGCAGGACGGGCACGATCCACGCATTGGTTGGCTCAACCCAGCCGGCCCGCGCCCGGACCCGGACCCGGCCACCGATGCACGCGCAGAGCACGCCCAGCGCCACACTGCCCGGAAGGTCGAGGGGCGTCTGCGTGGCAGTTGCCAGGGCCTCGGTGTACTCGCCGGGAAGGCCGGGGAGCCCCGGGAAGGGTGGCAGGTCGGTGCGCCAGCCCAGGGGGAGCGGTTCCTCCCACACGTGGTCGAGGCTGCCGGGCGTCAGGTCGTTGGTCACAGATTCGCCCCTGTGCGCCGTCGTGCGGAGTGGACGGTGCGTTCCGCCTCGGCCAGCGACAGCCCGTTGGAAACAGCTGCGGCCGCGAGTGCCGCGAACACGGCCTCACCAGCGCCCTGCTCGGCCGCCCTGGACGCGGCCCAGTGCAGCGCCTCGTTCCTGTTGTGCGAGGACGCCCCCTGCTCGGCGATGTGCCGGATCAGCCCGTCGAAGGTGGCGCTCGCGGTGGCTGGGAGGAGTCGTACCGGCCGGGGTGGCGCCAGGAACTCCCGGACCGCGGCGAAGTTCAACGTGACGCCGGTCGGCTCCCTGAAGGCGATCAGCTCGTACGGGTTGCCGTTGACGACGGACGGAGGCGCCACGACGTAGCCGCCTGTCGATCGGAAGTCGACGCCGTGCCGTGGGATGCGCCCGTTGCCCTGATCCGTCCCGGCGAACCAAACGTGAAGCCCGCCGCTCGGCGTGCGTACCGTCGCCTCGGCGCCCGAGACGTACCCGGCGTCGCGGAGCTTCGCGAGACTGGCCACCCCCGGCTGGCCGTCCTTCACGTCGACGTCGAGGACATCCGGACCGCCAGGCCTCCCGCAGGCAACGCCGATGTTGGCGGCCGGTGTGCGCGTCCACCAGACGGCGATGACTTCCGGGTCGGTGGTGGCGTCGAGCACGCCGTGTCCCCACGCCCCGCACTCACCGCGGCACGTGTCGCGCTCCTCGCTTCCACGCGAGTGCGGGTTGGCGTACAGCGGCACCTTCGCCCCAGGCGCGCATGGGAAGACCCGCCGGCCGGCGGCGACGAGCGAGAGCGCGGGCGCGGGCAGGCTAGGCAGCATCGTCAACCTCGCTCAGCCACTCGTCCGCAGCCGACCTCCGCAAGTCGAACAGGTCGGCGAGGTCGGCCTCCTGCTTCAGGATCAGCCGCGCGTACGCCGCGCGATACGAGTTGTTCCAGCGCGGCGTCTCCGTGGTCTGCAAGGCGATCTCCCAGCGGGCGCGCTCGAACAGCGCGGCGATGCCGATCTTGCGCCGCCCCGTCCTCACCACCCACTCGCGCGCCAGCCTGACCAGCACCTGGTAGACCAGCGGGTTCGCCTCGTGGAAGGCCCAGAACCGCTCCTTGAGGGAGGGCGGATCCTCATCGAGCAGGTCGACGAGGTCGAGCTGCTCGTGCTCAACATGCTGGTCACCGTCGCCGGGTCGTCTGGCCGGTGGAGTACCACCGTCAGGCTGCGGCTGTAGAGTCACGGCTAGACCTGAATCCTTTGGTGAGGGCGGGTTATCGGTAGCGGGCCCGGGAGTGGGGACTCCCGGGCCGCTGTGCGTCTGGGGATCGCCGCGAGCGAACATCAAGCTGCCTCCGGCGGATCGGGAACCGCCGCCAGCGGCGTGCGCGTCGGATGGGAGGGCTCGTCGACGACGCCGAGCCACTCCAGCACCGGCTGCGTGGCGAACACCCACTTATTGCCGAGCCTCAGCGGGGTAGTCGGAGTACGGCCCTGGCGGATCAGCTCGTAGCCGGTCCTGTCGCTGACGCCGATCACGGAGAAATAGGTCCGGGCGTCCATCCGGAGCCCGAGTTCCCTCACCGCCTCGGCGGTCCAACGTTTGCCCGGCTCGGCCCGATTGCCACTCACGCCGCCGCCTCGGCGTCAGCACGGGCCTCAATCCAGGCCTCGACATCTTCGGGCCGGTAGTGGGTATGCCTACCGACTCGCACACCTCGCGGCGCGGTTCCTCGGGCTCGCCAGGCGTACAGCGTCTCCAGCGGCACCCGTAGGTGCTCAGCGACCTCGACTGAAGTCATCAGTCGTTCCTTCATCACCATGATCGTGTCCTTAAAGCACGGACCATGATCGTGATCTACTGATCGCGACCGTGGATGACTGTGGACATCATGGCATTGGCCGTGGACACGTGCAACAATCTGGCGGAGCGTGCTCTCACAACACGTCGCCGGCCGGAGGAAGCATGACCGACGAAGTCCTGACCCCGACGCGCCACTTCGCGCAGAGTGTGAAGCGGTACCGAACCACGCGGGGCTGGACCCAGCCACAACTCGCCGAACGCTGCCAGAGGCTGGGCCTAGACTGGGATCGATCGATCATCGCCAACGTCGAGGCTGCCAGGCGCGCATCGGTGACCGTACAGGAGCTGCTGACCCTCGCAGAGGTCTTCGAGGTCCCGCCGGTGCTCCTGATCTTCCCCGTTGGTCTCTCACAGGAAACGGAGTTCCTGCCCGGCCTCGTGGTGTCGACCTGGACAGGCGCACGCTGGGTCTTCTACGGCGACGATCCCGCTGGCGCGGCGCCGATCACCCTGTATGCCCAGCACACCGAACAAGCGGAGCACTACACCGTGGCGCTCCACGACATGCTGGCGGAAGACGACGCCCTAGAAGATTCGGAGCTGCGCCGTCGGACTGAGGACGCGATGCAGAAGCTGCGCACCACACGCGCCGAGATCCGCAGACATGGCCTGATCCCGCCCGAACTGCCGAACGACCTGCAGCACGTTGACGACCGCCGGTATGAGCGCCTTACCCGGGAGCGGATCGCAGAACTGCGCACCGCCGCCCGACGGCGCAGACAGAAGCCCGCTGGTGGCAGCAGCGGTATCGACGGAGGAACTCGACCATGAACGTTTCCACCTTCAAGCGGTGCCGGTGCCGGGCCGATGGCAAGGAGCTCGGCGCCAAGTGCCCGAAGCTGCGCCGGGCGGACGGCTCGTACAACCCGCGCCACGGCTACTGGTCTTGGATGGTCGACATCCCAGTCGAGCGAGGCCAGAAACGCAACCGCCCAAAGCGCGGCAACCGCAAGACGCAGGACGAGGCCGCCAAGGAAGGCACTGCGGTCGCCGCACTGCTTGCCATCCCGGAGGCCGGCCGCCTGGGTGAGAAGGAGCGCGGCGAGATCATGGCGCTGGTCGACCGCGCGCTGAAGGCTGGCGCGCCGCTGCCATCCGCCGACGTGATCCGGCGCCGCGTGAAGACCGGCCTCTCCGTGAGCACGGACGTGCTCGTTGGCGACTTCCTGACGACGTGGCTCGCGGGAAAGAAGGACATCCGCAGCACCACCCGCAGGGGCTACGAGACGCACATCCGCGTCTACCTGGTGCCGCACCTCGGCCGCATTCCGATCGAGAAGCTGCGAGCGGCGCACATCTCCGCGATGTTCGACGAGATCGACGCGGAGAACGAGCGTATCCGCCAGGTGCGGAAGGACGGCACGGCGGAGCAGCGCGCCGCCCTGCGGTACCGAAAGATCGCCGGGCCTGCGACTAAGCAGCGGATCCGGGCATGCTTGCGTTCGGCGCTGAACGACGCCCGCGCGGAGGGCCTGGTCGAGGTCAACGTCGCCGGCGGCAAGTTGATCAAGATGGAGTCCGCGAAGAAGCCGAAGGCCCTCGTGTGGACGAAGGAACGGGTCGCCCGCTGGCAGGAGATCCGGACGCAGATCGCGGCGCTGGAGACCGACCGTACGGGCGCGCTCGACCGTTGCGACTGGACGGAGGCCCGGCGCCTCGCGGCCGAGATCGAGGCGCTGCGCGAGAAGGAGCGGCCGTCCAAGGTCATGGTGTGGACGCCCGCGCAGACCGGCCGCTTCCTCGACTTCGTAAGCGGCCACCGCCTGTACGCGATGTTCCACCTGATCACGTTCCGCGGCCTGCGCCGCGGTGAGTCGTGCGGCCTGCGCTGGATCGACCTTGATCTCGACGAGGGCATCGCGACCATCGCCGAGCAGCTCGTCACGGTCGGCTGGGAGGTCGAGGAGGGGGAGCCCAAGTCCGAGGCGGGCAACCGCGACGTGGCGCTCGACGCCGGCACCGTGCAGGTGATCCGTGCACACCGGCGCCAACAACTTGAGGACCGTCTCCGCTGGGGAAGCGCCTGGATCGACTCCGGCCGCGTCTTCACCCGCGAGGACGGCAGTGAGCTCCACCCGGCGTCCGTGACCGACATGTTCAACTCGCTGGTCGAGGAGGCGGGCCTGCCACCGATCCGACTGCACGACCTCCGCCACGGCGCCGCCACGTTGGCGAAGGCCGCGGGCATCGATACCAAGGTGATCTCGGAGATGCTCGGCCACAGCAGCCGGAAGATCACCGACGACACGTACACGTCGGTGTTCGTGGAGGTCGCCAAGGAGGCCGCCGAGGCGGTCGTGGGGATCGTGCCGCGGGCGGTCGTTGGAAGGTTGCCCGATCCTGCTGGTCTCCGCTTGGTCCCCGATGGCCCGGAAATGATGAAGGGCGCTCCCTCCGATGGAGAGAACGCCCTGCTAAACCGTGGCGCGCCCGAAGGGACTCGAACCCCTAACCTTCTGATCCGTAGGTCTGGGCGTAGCGTCCGCCGGCGTTCGCCATCGTATGGATACCCTTGTCAACGGACGTCCGCGTAAGCTAGCGTACTTCTGCGGACGAACTGAATACGCTACATGCTCCGCTACACCAGCGTCCAAAGTGGACGACGGAAGATCGATCAACTAAAGCGGCCCGGGCGGTGCGCCAACACCGTGATCCCGGGCCTGACCCCTAACGAGGAGGGGCTATGTCCGACCCTACGGCGTCTGGGGCGCCAACTTTCACCCGCCCGATGTGGCTCATGGTGCCGGTGCACGCTGGCCGTGCCCGGGTGATGCTGGCCGAGCTCGGCGAGCTCGTGATGGCGGCCGACGCGGAGCTCATCGCCGGCGTGCCGGTCGACGACCTCGCCGGCGAGCTGGTCGACGCCGGCCTGTCCGGGCGGCTGGTCGACGCGCTGTCGGATGAGACGGTGCGGCTGGCGGCCGCCGAGCTGCGCGGCCGCGCGCTGGCGGGTGCGTGAGCTGTGGCGTGGATTCGGCAACTGCCGTCGAAGAAGTGGGCGGCGACGGTGTACCTGCCCAACGGCAAGCGGGTGACCCGTACGCACGACCTGAAGAGCATCATCGCCGGGTGGGCGGCTGACCTTGAGGCCGACATCCGGCACGGTGACTGGATCGACCCGCGCGCCGGGTCGGTCACGGTCGGCGAGTGGTGGGACCGGTGCCAGGAGTCGCGGCGGCTGGAGCTGGCCTCTCGCCGGCGAGACGCGTCGCACTGGCGCTGCCACGTCGCCCCGCATTGGGCCGAGGTGCGGATCGGGTCGATCCTGCGCCCGGACGTGTCCGCGTGGGTGGTCAAGATGCAGCGCGCTGGGGTTGGCGGGGCGACGATCGAGGGTGCGGTCGGGGTGCTGCGCGCGCTGCTGGACCTGGCCGTCGACGCCAAGGTGTTGCGGCTGAACGCGGCCCGTGGGGTGAGCGTGCCCCCGCGGGCGACGCACCTGGACCGGGTACTCGAACCCGGCGAGGATGAGCAGCTGCTCTCCGCGCTGGACCGGCACCACCCCGGCCTGCCCGCCGCGCGGCTGTTCGTCGAGGTGCTGGTGTACTGCGGGCTGCGGTGGGAGGAAGCCGCCGCGATCGACCGCGAGCACGTCGTGATGCGCCGGGCACTGATCCAGGTAGGCCCGGTCGTCGAGCGCGACGGCACGATCCGGCCGTACCCGAAGACGCCGGCCGGGGTGCGGGACGTGCCGGTCGACGACGAGCTGTGGCCGCGGCTGCGTGCGCACGCGCTCGCGACCGCGCCGGGCGGGCTGCTGTTCACCGCCGGGGGCGGGCAGGTTCTGCACTACCCGAACTGGCGTGAGCGGATCTGGCGCCGGGCGCTGACCGGCACGCCCGCCCTCGAGGCCAAGCGCGGCCGCGCCGCGCGGCTGCCGATGCCGGGCGCCGGACTCGAGCACCCGTGGCCGACCGCGCACGACCTGCGCCACACGTACGGCACCCGGTTGGCCGAGCAGGGCGTGCCGGCACACGAGATCGCCGCGCTGATGGGCCACGAGAGCCTGCGCTCAGTGCAGCGGTACCTGCACGCCGGCAGCGACCGGTTCGACCGCGCCCGGCAGGCCACCCGCCGCGCCCGCCGCGCCGGGGGTGCGGCATGACCGGGGCGAAGGTCACCGCCCGGGCCAGCGCCGTGCTCGTCGCGTTGATCGCGGGGTTCGCGAGCTTCCGGCACATCGTCGACGTGGCCCGCGAGCACGGCGAGGACCTGGCCGTCGCGTACGCGCTGCCGTTCAGCATCGACGGCCTGATGCTCGTGGCCACCGCCGCCATGATCGAGGACAAGCGCGCCGGGCGGCACCCGCGCACCTCGGCGCGGGTCGCGTTCGCGTTCGGTGTGGCCGCCTCGCTCGCCGCGAACCTGGCCAGCGCCCGACCGACCGCGGGTGGCCGCCTCGTCGCGGTCGTCGCCCCGATCGCGCTGCTGCTCGCGGTCGAGGTGCTGTCCCGGTCCGGGCGGCCGCGTACGGACGCCGAGGAAGGCGGCACCACGGTTCCCCCATCGGCTGAAGGCGGCACCACAGTGCCCCCTGCGCCCGAGGCTCCAGAACCGGTACCCGCGCCGAGCAGCGATGCGGACGATGTCCGCGCGGAGGTCGACGAGCCGGCCGTGCCCGAGGTCGAACAGGTCGAGCAGCCGGACGACGAGCCGGCACCCGAGGTCCCCGAGGTCGAGGAGGTCGGGCCTGCCGACCGGCAGGCCGAGCACGGCGACCCGCTGATACTCGCGGCGCGGACGGTGGCCGGCGAGATGGCCGCGGCCGGCCGCAGGGTGACCCGGGACGCGCTCGCCGCTGAGCTACGCGCCCGCGGTCACCGGGTGGCCACTACCCGGGCGGGCCGGCTCGCCCGCGAGCTGGCGGCCGCCGCGTAGATGGGAACGCCCCACCGTCGCCGAGGCGGGACGGTGGGGCGACCCGGCGGGGTTCCTCACCCGCCGTCTGGGGCGCCGTGCCGGGCAACAGCCGGCATACCGGGGCGGCCGGCCTCGGTCCACAGCCGCTGCACTTCGGTCAGCGCTTGCATCGTGCGGTCGTACGCGACCGCGCAGGCTGGCCGGTCGCCACGTTGGACCGCCTTGCCGTGCTCGAACGCGGCCATCGCGGCGGCGATCACCGCGTCGACGAGCGGCACGCCGGTCGGCTCGTACGCGCGCAGCGGGTCGTCCTCCGGTCCGATCACGGGCGGGTCCACTCGACGAACCGCCGGTACAGCTCGCTGGAGGAGGCGCAGTTCAACTCGCCGGCGGCGTGGCCGAGCTGGACAGCCATGTAGACGCCGAGGCTCACCCGGTCGCGCACGTGCTCCTCGGCCAGCATGGTGCGGGCCGGTGGGCACGGCCACTCCTGCCCGCAGACCTGGCATGTCCACTCCGGACGCCTCGGGACGTGCTGCTCGCTCACGACGCGTTGTCCAGGTGGCAGCTACGGTGGGCGGGGCGAGGAGTCAGCACCCGTGCAGGGGGCGGGGTCGGCTGGTTCCACGGTGGTGCGCCCGGGGCGTGGCCGCCGGACTGGTGCACGTACGGCGTGGCCGGGCCGGTGCGGTCCACGACGGGGCGCGGCCGCCGCTTCCACGGCCAGCGCAGCCACGTTCCGCGCATCCCCATCGCCACCGCCCCCTTCCGGGGGGCGTGACCGCTCGTTGACCTTCAGGCGTGCGGGGGGCTCGCCTGAGGCTCCCGGGCACGGTCACGCCCCGGTCCGCGAGGAGCGGCGTCGATGCCACGTGCGCCGGGCCAGCCGCTCTCTCTTCACCGGATGCTGCCGTGACCTCTACGGAAGGTGAAGGTACGAGGCGTACCACTACGACCGGGCCAGCCGGTAACTGGTACATGGCGTACTAGTTCGCGTCGGCGCCGACCAGATCGGCTAGCTCGGCCAGCTCACGGCTCATCGCTCGCCGGCGCGACGCGGCGAGGGTACCCACGATGTCGCGGGCGAACCGCTGGTGCCGCAGCCACGCGGGCGCATGCTCACGGACGTCGAGCAGGACCTCTGTCGCCTCGGCGTGTTGGCCGGCCTGCGCGTGTGCCCACGCGACGTCGAGCCGGTGCCGGTTGCGATTGTTGGACGTGGGCCGGTCGCTGGGCGGCACACGCTCAGCGAGCGCCAGGGCGCGGCCGACGTCGCCGGCGATCACGGCGGACTCCACCCGCTTCATCTCCACGGTGGTGTGGCAGAACGCGCCGATGGTGGCGGGACCGGGTGAGATCACGTGCTCGGGCACCCGGTCGCCGATCCGGACCGCGGCGGCGGCCGCGGCGTCCAGCATGGTCTGTGCGTCGTCGTCCCGGTTGTCGCGCACGGCGGCCGCCGAGGCGCGCAGCAGCAGCCACCCCCACGACGAGAACTGAGCCGGCTCGGCGCGCGAGAACCGCGGTTCGATCGCGTCCGCCGTGGTCACGGCGAGCTGCTCAGCCTCGGCGAACCGGCCTTGGCGCAGCAGCAACCAGCACATCGTGGTCACGGCCGACGCGCCTACCAGCTCGTTACCGGACGCGTCGGCGGCGTCCAGCGCGAGGCTCAACGCCCTGTAGGCCAGGTCGAACGTGCGGAGCTGGATCAGGGCGGTGCCGGCGACCTGGTACGCCTGCGCGAGCAGTTCATAGGCGGCGGCCTGCTCGGCGCCGCTGGTGACGTCGACGGCGCTTCGGGCCTCGGCGAGCAGCGCGGGCAGGCCGGCGAGCGTGGCCGCGTAGTCGTCCGCGTGGTACACCCGGTCGATGGCGCGGATGCGGGCGCGCACACCGTCCAGTGTGGGCGGCTCTACCGCTGGCCCGCCGACGACCACCCCGCGCAGGCCACGGGCCGGGGTGAGCGCGCGGCGCACCTCCAGCAGGGCGACCTGATCGTGGTCCGGCTCGCGGCGTGCGGCGGACTCGGCGGCGTTGCCGATGAGCGTCGACGTCGGCACCCGCAGCGCGCGGGCGATGCGGTTCAGCGTGGCCATGCGCGCAGTGGTGCGCTCGTTCTGCTCCAGCTTCCGGATCGTCTCGACGCTGACCTGAGCGGCTTCCGCGAGCTGCTCCTGAGTCTGGCCGGTCTGGCGTCGACGCTGGGCGATGTTGTCACCGATGGTGGGACTCATATCAGGCTCCCAGGTAGTGGCTGGGCGGCGGCGCGCCAGGCCACTACCCCGGCGGCCGCCACTGTCGACGGTACGCCTGCGCGGCTGGATCTCCACGCGGTGTCCCCCGGGCGTGCGCTCAGGCCAGCCGGGCAGTCGTGACGCGTTCGCCTTCGACGTAGAGGCGGAGCTTGCCGGTACGTACCGCCTCGTGGAACCAGGAGGCCATCGCGCGCTTGCGGTCGTCGACGCCTCCCACGTTCGAACCGGTGTCAGTGTCGGCCGGTACGCCGGCGAGGCCGGTCTGGTTCCGGCGTACCCGGCGCCTGAGTTCGGGTGGGAGCGGGACCACTTCGGGCACGCCGCCGCGGTTGGCCTTGACGATGCCGCCCTCGGCCAGGCTGGGGATGTCGGGGATGTTCGGCAGGGGCAGGCGCATGGCGGGGATGTGGATGCCGGCGATGGTTACGGCGGGTGCGCCCAGCTCGAAGCCGTTCCACAGGTGGATCACGCGGCGGAACGCATCTGTGTAGGCGGATCAGGCCGAGGGCGTTACCGATCCACTGCTGCATGCGCCCGGACTCGCGGGCGGCGATCGCCCAGCGTTCGAACCGGCCGGCCAGGGTCAGCGTGTGTCCGGCGAGGCCGGGCAGGAACCCGGCGCCCACGGCGGCGAACTGCATGAGGCCGTTCAGCACGGGGCGTACGCCGGCGGCGAGCCGGCCGGTCGACGCCGCGGTGGCGTCGGCGAGCTGGCCCACGTCGCGGACGGTGCGTCCGGTAGCGGCCAGGCCGAGGGTGCTCCGGATGGCGGTGTTGAACGACCTGCCCATGCGGGGCAGCCAGCCGCGCACGGCGGGCAGGTACAGGCCGGACAGGCGGCGTAGCCCGGCGGCCGTGCCCTCCCAGGTGGCCTGCTGCCCGGCCCGGCCAGCGGCCTGCCACGCCGGCGCGAGCGCCCGGGCGGTGAGCACCACGGCGCGGGCGTTCGGCGCCAGCCGCGCCAGGGCTTCGGTGGCCCGGTCGACGCCTGCGGCGGCCGCGCCCGTGGAGGCGTCCCGTACGGCCTGCTGGGCGTCGGCGAGCCGCCGGGCAGCCTGGGCCAGGTCCCGCTGCGCGTCTTCTCGCCGGCGTTCGGCGTCCAGCACGGCGGTAGAGCCGTCGACGCCGCGGCGTTGGCTTTCGGCCTGCTCGGCGGCCAGGTCCTGACTGCGGTCACGTACCTCGCCGAGGCTGTGCAGGGCCTGCCGGTAGGCCAGGTCAGCGGCGGCGATGTCGGCTGGCTTGCCGGTGCGGCGAGCCACCTGCAGGTCCTTGTCCGCGCGCTGCACCGCCTGCTCGGCGGCCTCGACGTCCAGGGCGACGCCGGCGACCGCACGGCCGAGGTCCTCCAGCCGCTCCCGCCCACCAGTGCGGGCGGTGGTCACCACGGCCTGCGCGGCGATGGCGTCGCGCTGCGCCTCCTCGAACGCCTGCCCAGCGGCGGCCAGCTCGCGGTGCGCGGCCGCCACCGCCTTGCCGGCGGCCGCCGTCGACGAGCCTCCCCCGGTCGCGGCCGCACCGGTGGCGGTCCACGCGTCGGACAGCCCGAACGTCACCACCCGCAGCGCGACCATTTGCAGGCCGGCACCGCCGAGGATGGCGGGCAGCAACCCGGCGGCGCCGACAACGCCGGCGCTGGCGGCACCGAGCGCGACCGCGTGCGCGGCCGCCGACGCCGCAGCCACGCCCACCGCAAGACCGGTGACGCGCGTCGACGAGCTGGCCGCGCGTACCGACATGGCGGTACGCGCCAGCGTGCCCGAGACGCCGCGGTCCCGGCCGATCAGGTTGAAGACCAGCGACGTATCGCCCACAGCGGCTACCCGTCAACGCAGAGCGCGCGGATCCGCTCCAGCCACTCGGCACCGGACCGCACGCCGCTGGAGCGAACGGCCACCATCATGGGCTCGGCGTTGACCGGCACGGGGGTGGGCCCGTAGTCGGTCAGGCCGAGCTCGTACCGCACGACGGTGGGCAGCGCGGCGCCCGGCCGTACCTTCGGCACCCGCGTGGGCGAGGAGCGGTAGACGCGGCCGCGGAAGGACTGGCCGGTGATGTCGCCGTGCCGGATCGCCTCCAGCGTCGCGTCGGCCAACGCGCTGCGGTTGTAGCGGGTGACGGTGAGCAGGCCGCGGCTGTCTGGGCGCACCTCGATCGGTGTGCCCAGCGGTACCGACGCGATCGCGTCCGGGGTGCCGTGCACGGTCATGCCGTGGTTGAACAGCACCGACGTCCGCGTCAGGCCCTGCGACAGAGCGTGGTCGAACGCGGCCCGGTCGATGATCTCCATGTAGTGGCCGTGCGTGTCTTGGACCTCGTACTCGTCGTCGAACAGCGCGCAGTACGCCTCGACGGTGCGGCCGTCGCCTGACCGCCGGACGGTGATGTCGTCCAGCGGCCAGGCGCGGGTGATGGTCGCCACGGCTGTGCCTCAGGCCAGCGGCACGTTCGAGGCGACGGCGTTGAGCTGGAGCAGGCGGAACGCGTCGACGTCGACGACGTCGGCGCCGACCCGCCACAGCGCCAGCCAGCCGGCCTTGCCGGTCGGCCGGCCCGTGGTCAGCCCCATCAACATGGGGTTGTACTGCACGGACATGCCGATCCGGTCCACGATGTAGTACTCGGCGAAGTTGCCGGCCAACAGCACCAGGCCGCCGGTGGTCACCGCCGACTGCATCGTGGACGCTTCGTAGGCCGGGGCGTCCAGCAGCATCCGCGGCCGGCCCATGCCGAGGTTCGCCCAGAACGAGCCACCGCCCGAGGTGTCGAACTGCCGTACCCGGCTGTAGATCTTCTTGTTGGCCAGCCACGACGCCTGAGCGGCGTCGCGTGGCCGCAGCGCGTCCGAGACGTTGTAGACGTCCCCGATCGCGAGCGCGTTGGTCGCCGCCGACGCCACGATGGACGCGGTCACGGCGGCCACCGCGGCGACCACACCGCGCGGACGGGTGGCGCCGACGTTGGCGGTGGCGAACGCGGCACCCTCGTGCCGGGCCTTGGCGTCGGCGAGCAGCCGGCCGAGCTGGTTCGCGAAACCGGAGTCGGCCAGGACCTCGTACGTGCCTTCCACCCACGCGTCAGCGCGCTTCGGCGTGATGGTCGGCTGAGCGAACGTCGGCGTACCGTCCGAGGCCTCGGCGCCCTCCGCGGTCCAGCTCGCCGTGACGCCCGAGCTGGTGACGCCGTTCCACGAGTCGGTCGCGATCTGCTTGATCGTCGAGATCTGCCGCAGCGGGTCCATGATCCCGGCGTTGGTGAGGATGATCGTCGGGTCCAGCGTGAACGGCACCAGGAAGCCGCCGTTGGCGTCGGTCAGCGTCATCGACGCGCGCAGCAGCTCGCCGGCGTACGCGCCGCGGGTGCGCATGTACTCCCGGAACTGCTCGTGGTAGCCAGGGCTGCCGGTCATCAGCATGTGCCGGGCGATCAGCGCGGCCTGCCGGTTCTCGTCGCTGTCGTCGACGTCGACCAGGCGCTGCACGTGCTCGCGCGCCTTGTCGTCCATGTGCGCCGGTGCGACCTCGACGGCCTTGAGCGCCCGCGAGATGACGTCGCCGTCGTTGTACCGGCCGTCGCGCAGGGCGGGCAGGTCGTCCTGGTACGGCTCGACGCGGCGCATGATCTCCGGGCCGTTGCCTGGCCGGACGCCGGCGCCGTTCTCGCCGCGCAGGCGGCCGCTGGTGACACCGTCCACCGCAGAGTCGCGCAGCTCGCCCTCCAGGGCGCGGATCAGCTCACGCTTGCGGCGCGCGCCGGTCTCGATCCGCTCCAGCCGGGTCTGCTGGCCGTCGGTCAGCTCGGCGTCGCCGGCGGACCGGACGACCTCCTCAGCGTCGCTTTCCAGCCGGGCCAGCGCGGACTTCGCCTCGCTTAGGTCGGCCTTGATGGTGGGAATCGGGCGTGGCATAAGGGATTCGTCTCCTCAGGAAGGCATGGCAAAGGGAACTGCCGTTGCTCCTGGGAGGCCCACGCGGGGCGGCCCTGGTCGGATGCTCGCGTCGGGTGTAGCGCGGTGGCAGGGCGAGAGGCTGGTCGGCGGCCCGCCGGGCCACCACCGGACGCGGCCCGGTGGCTGGTTCCCAAGGTAGATCACGCAGCGGCCGGCGGACCGCCGTCCGGCGGCGTGTCGGTCAGCCGCCGATCGATCCAGCCCAGCAGCGCCACCTGACCCTCACGGCCCAGCGGACGCGTAGCCCGGACCAGCGCGGCCGCGGGTGTCGCTGCGGCGTCGTCCAGGGCGCCGTTCAGGTCGTCGACGAGCTGCTCCCGCACGCGCAGCAGCGCGGCCGGGTCTGCCTGACGCAGCGGCGTCACGAGCGCCTCGAACGCGGCGGCCGCGGCGGGCGAGTCCGGCACCTGGACCGGGATGTACTGGCCGGCGATCAGGTCGCCGGTCGCGTCGAGCGCGTCCAGCGGCACGACGGCCAGGCGCTGTCCACCCCACCGGACCTCGACGTCGCCGGCGTCACGCAGCACGCGCACGCCGTGCTCGCCAGTGGCCCGGCAGTACGCGATCCGGGCGGCCCGGTCCTGCTCGGGCAGGTTCGCCACGCAGAAGCGGATGACCTCGGCCAGCCGGCCGAGCTGGTGCTCATTCACATCGATCCCCCAGAGGTATAGAAGGCTGTCAGTCGCGGCTGTCGCCGGCCCGCGCGCGAGATGCGGCGCGGGGAGAGAGACAGACCACGGTGTGCGTGGGGTGTACGCGCGCGACTCGCGAACTTTTCACCCCCACCCCCCTTGTCACAGGTCCTGCACGCGCACGCTGATGACCACAGAGGGCACGTCCGTGAGTGGTCCAGGGGTGGGCTCGCGCCTGTTGCGCTCTTGGTTGCAGCACCTGCCTCGCGTTGGAGCGCACGCGTAGCAGCGATCGCGTGCCCCATGTGCAGGGCGCAGGTTGGCAGGGTCCCAGGGGTGCCCACCATCAGCCCTACGTAACACGTGGTCAATGTCTGCTGAGGGGGTCAGCGCGTGCCCACACCACCAGCAGGTGTAGCCCCAGACGGCGAATACCTGCCTGCGCAGCTTGCGCCAGCGTGGCCCATGTCGCCCAGCGTTAGGACCTGTCACGACGCCTGCCTCAGCTCGTCGCCATGTCGACGCACGAGCGCGCCAGGGGCCAGGGTGGAGGCCAACGCGAGTAGCTGCTCTGCCTCCTCCCGCGCTTCGTCCACAGTGCACTCAACGCCCTCGCGCACGTACAGCTCGTGCAGCGCCTCCACGTACGCGTCCCTCGTGATCGCCACATCGGCAACCCGGGCAACGGTCGTAGCTCGCGCGCTGCCCACGCCTACGAACGCCACACACAGGTCGCACAGTGAGCACTGGACGTCTTCGCATCGGGAGACGACGGCAACCAGTTCGCCGGCGACCGTCCAGCAGTAGTCCTCGGCCAGGTCTCCACGCGAGGCCACCAGGACCCTCACGCGAACGACCTCGGCGGCGAAGCCGGGCCGGCACACGGCCGACACCACGTGGTCGCAAGCCGGCCGCGGCCGATGCACAGCAGCACCGACCCGCAGACCGGGCACCGGCGCACTACGCCGGCGAGCACACGGAGCCTCATGCGGCTGCCCTCCCGCGCATCACGTCCTGGTCCTCGTCGTCGACGCGCTCGCCGAGCCGGCGACGGTCCAGCTCGGCAGCGTCGGCAAGGCGCTGTACCTCGCGTGCGGAGTGGCGTGCGTCTCCCGGCTCGCCCGGCAGACCACAGCGACGGCACCAACCACGCGGGCCGGCCTCGCGCCGGTCCGAGGTGACGTATTCAGTCGACAGGTCGTCGTCCAGCTCGAACGGGTGGGGGCGCATACCCGGTTTGGTCATGCCGGCTCCTCCCGGGCGGCCGCGAGCGCACGGCGCGCCTCCTCGGCACCGCGGCGAGCGCGCGCGGCGGCGATGTGCGCGGGCACCTCGCGCTCGGCCAGCTCGGCCTGCCACGGCGGCACCGATCGCTGAGCGGCCGCCTCCACGCGACGGGCTGCTAGCTCGCGCTGCACCAGGCTCCCCGGCAGCGGAGCAGACGAGTCCCGTGCGCGGGCGCGCGCGCGTACGGAACCCGGGGTAGGGACGGTAGGGGCGGCACCGTGGTTACCGATCGGGTACACCACAGTGCCGCCATCGGTAACCACAGTGCCGCCATCTGGCATGGGCGTGCCGCCATCCGGGCGCGATGGCGGCACCACAGTGCCGCCATATGCGAGCGCAGGGGGCGCCACGGTGCCGCCATCCCCGCACGCCGCGCACGAGCAGCCCGGCGGCACCGGTAGCTCCGGGAGGCGGTACTGCGGGAGGGTCCCTCGTGTCGCGTAGACGGGCAGTCCGCGTGAGTCGGTGCCCCGTACCACGCGGACGTCGAGTCCGCGCTCGGCGAGCCGACGCAGCGCGGCGCGCACGCCACGCTCCTCGATGCCCACGCGCCGGACTAGGTCCTCGGTCGCGATCGGGCGCGTGCGCGACGGCAGGCGCACCTGCTCGGCGATCGCCACTAGGAGTAGGCGCTCGGCCGGTGTCATCGGGGGCGCGTGGTCGAGCACCTCGGCGACGAGCTGGTAGGCCACGGGCTACGCGGCCCGAGCCTGCTCGCGCAGCCGGTCGACGTACTCGACGAGCGCGGCGTGCGGGATGCGGCGGGCCCGGCCGATCGTGACGCTCTCCAGCTCGCCGCTGGCCATCAGCTCGTAGATCGTGGTCCGGCCGCAGCGCAGCATCTGACCCGCTGAGTCCACGGTGTGCAGCAGGGCATCGCTGTGTAGCAGGGCATCCATCGACCCACACCCCTCCAGTGCGTAAGCCCGCGCGCTTGCGCGGCCATTGCCAGATATACCCTATGCGGCGTGTCCGCACAAGTCCGCTAGCATGCGCGCCCGACCGTGCGCACTTGCGCGCACAAGCTCGCTGGCCTACCGTGACCCGGTGGAAGTCGTGATGCTGGAGATCACCGGGGCGCCCGGTTGGCTTGCCGCACACCTCTCGGGCGACGGGCCACCCTTGGCGCTCCTCAAGTTCGAGCCGCGCGACGGACGCGCGGTCATTACGCGTCTTGTGATCGTGGGCGAGGCCATCGATTCGTCGATGCTCCGCGCGATCCCGATCGGACGTATTGAGTCCGATCTCAACCATCCGAGGTACGGATTCCCGGGAGCATTGCGCGCGGAGCTGCCGCATGACGTGCTCGCCGAGATGGCCGCGCGTGGGGAGCTGTTCCCCGAGGAGTTCGCCGCGATCGACAGAGCGCTCGACCGGTACCTGTCGACGGCAGGAAACAGGACCCCCACGGTCGGCCGCAACGAGCGCCGGCGGCCGCGAGCGTCACTCACCCGGCCGGACGGCTCAGACCCGGATGGGTTCTCACGTCGTGTAGCCGACGCCTACAACGAAGCCGTGGTCAGCACAAGGAAGCCGGCGATGGTGCTAGCGGAGGAGGCTGGCGTGCCGGTGACCACGGTGCACCGCTGGATCGCTGAAGCGCGACGGCGCGGGCATCTCCCACCCGCGCGGAAGGGAAGGGCAGGTTGACCACCAAGAAGCGGACGCCGAAGGGCGAGGGGTCGGTCTACCAGCGAAAGAGCGACGGGAAGTGGTGCGCGTCCGTGACGCTGCCGAGCGGCCGCCGCAAGGTCGTATACGGCGATGACGAGAAGGAGGCACTCAGGGCTCGCCGGAAGCTGCTAGCGGAGATCGAGGCGGGTCGGCCGGTCACAGTCGGGCGCGATCCAACGCTCGGCCAGCACCTGACATGGTGGCTTGACGTCTACGTGGCTGGGCAGGTTGAGGCCGGCCACCTGGACGAGTCCACAGCGGATAGCTATCGGCAGATGATCGAGACTCACATCCTCCCGACCAGCATCGCCAAGGTGAAGCGGGAGCGGCTATCCACCGAGGATGTACGTGCGTGGCAGCGAGAGCGCCTGAAGACCACCAGCTCGCGGGGCAAGCCGTACTCCGCGCGGTCGGTCGGGATGGCGCACGGCGCGGTTCGGCGGGCGCTGAACGACGCAATGCGCGACGAGATGATCGGGCGGAACGTCTTCGCCCTCGTGCCCCTGCCCGCCGGGCAAAGCAAGCCGGCTGAAGCACCGACAGAGGAGGCGGCGGAGCGCGTCTTCGCCGAGATGGTCGCAGACACACATCGGGTGCTGTGGTTCACGATGCTGGCGTTCGGTCCGCGGCGGGGCGAGGCGCTCGCCATGCGGTGGTCGCTGACCGACCTCGACGCGGCGAACACCAAGCTGCGCAAGCAGATCCGCCGTGTGCGCGGTACCGAGGTCGACCCGGAGACGGGGCGGCGCCGGGGACGTCTGGTCGAGAAGGACCTGAAGACGGACGCCTCGCGGGCGACGCTCAGCCTGCCGGCTGCGCTGGTCGAGCTGCTGCGCGTGCACCGGCGCGAGCAGCTCGCGGCACGCCTGGCCGCTCGGGTGTGGGTCGATCCTGACCTGATCTTCACGACGTCGGTGGGTACTGCGCTGGAGCCGCGGAACGTCAACCGGGCCTGGGCGGCGGTGTGCGAGCGAGCAGGGGTCAAGATGCGGCTGCACGACCTCCGGCACCTCGCGGCGAGCCTGGCGTTCGCTGAGGGTGCGTCCATCAAGGAGGTTCAGGCCATGCTGCGGCACACGCGGCAGGCGACCACGGCGGACATCTACGTGCATGTGGCCGAGTCGGTGCGGAAGGGGACCGCCGACAAGATGGACGGCGTGCTGCGGAAGATCGCGGGTGCGTGATGCTACATCGGGCGCTACATATCGATCTTGCCGAGGAAACGAAAGTGCCCCGCGCCTGCCGTTTTGGCTGGTCACGGGGCCTGTCGTGCTGCGCGCCCGAAGGGACTCGAACCCCTAACCTTCTGATCCGTAGTCAGATGCTCTATCCATTGAGCTACGGGCGCTTGCGCTCGACCAGCATACACACCGGCCTGGGCGCGGAGACTCCGGGATTCGAACCCGGGAGGGGCGTTAAGACCCCAACCGCATTAGCAGTGCGGCGCCATAGACCAGACTAGGCGAAGTCTCCCAGGTGGCCGTCGTAGACCACCGCTCGCCGAGGATACCGTGCGGTCGTCCGTGCCGGCAAAGCGGCGCGGGCCGTGGCGGCGGGGTTTACGGGAGGTGCGCCGGCCTCATCGGGACTAGGCTCCCTCGTCATGGAGGAGGAGCAGCGCCCGAGCGGCCGGCGGGAGCGGTCGCGCCCCTCCAAGGCTGCCTTCACGCCGCCCGAGGAGGATCCGGCAGCGGCGCCTCCGCCGCGCCGGCCGCCGGCCAGTCGGCCCGCGCCTTCGGTGCTCTTCCAGGCGCCCGCGGTGCCGGACGAGCCACCTGACGAGCCACCCCGGCGCGCCCGGCCAGACAGACGGACCGATCGGGACGCACGCGCCGCGGAGGCGCGCCCAACGCGCGCACGAGACCCTGAGGCGACCAGCGCACACGAGCCAGCCGGAGAGCGCCCACGAGCCGCTGAGGAGACCAGCCCAGACACCCCAGCCAGGGAGCGCACACGACCGGCCGGCGCAGACACGGCGGAGGCGGAGACCACACGACCGGGTCGGAGGGCTGGCACCGACGCGCCGGTCGCGGAGACCGCGGCGCCGCCTGCACGGGTCACCAGGGGAACCAGCGCGGACAGAGCAGGAGCGGGGACAGCACGGCCTCGCGGCGGGGCCAGCCCGGGCGCGCCCGCTACGGAGACAGCGCCGGCGGCCGGGGAGACACCACCACCGCGCGCACGGCGGGCCAAGACGGCCGGCGCCGATGGGTCGTCCGAGGGTGAGGCGGCGCCGCGCACTCGGGCGGCCGGGCGCAGGACCGCAGACGAGCCGGCCGCGGAGGCCACCGCGCGGGGTCGGGCGGCGAAGAAGGCGACCGCTGGCGAGACGCCTACGCGGGCGAGGCGCGCCAAGAGCGCGGCGCCGGAGGAGCCGGCCACCGATACACCGGCGCTGAGCCAGCCCGCCAAGGTCGCCGCCGAGAAGACCTCCCCGGAAAGGCCGGCCGACGAGGCACGCACGGTGACCCCGCCGGCCGATGCCGCCGCGCGAAAGGAGCGAGCCGAGAGCACGCCGGCGCAGCCAGCAGCCCAAAGACCCGCAGCAACAAAGAGCACCACCCGGAACGAGCCAGCCGAGAGCACGCCAGCAGCCCAAAGACCCGCACCATCAAAGAGCACCACGCGGAACGAGCCAACTGAGGAGCCCGCGCGGGGCGCGCCGAGGCAGCGGATCTCGGCGGAGGGGGACGCCGCCACTCAGGACGCGGAGGCAACGGACGCCAAGGCCGCTGGGAAGAAGGGCGCAGCGAAGAAGGCGGCCAAGGCAGCGGGCCGGAAGGCGGCGGTGACCGGTGCCTCGCGGGCGGCGGCCGCGGCCAGCACTTCGGCCCGGAAGGCGGTCGCCCTGGTGAATGGGCCGGTCGTCACGCGTACCAGAGGGGAAGATGGACCCGCGACCAGGCCGCGGCTTTTCGATCGGCCGGGACATGCCCCGGAGCTCTTGGCTCTTGCGGCAGTGCGGGCGATCGGGCCGCAGGCGCGCGACTGGGCCGCGCTGACGCGGGCGACCTACCCGGCGGCGACGGCCGACGGGCTGGCGCGGCTGGCGACGCGGCGCTTCGTGCGGATGGCGGGGGCGGGTGGGGCGGTGTCGGCGGCGTTCGGGCTGTTGACGCCGGTGGCCGAGCTCACCGCGACGGCGTGGGCGCAGGCGGCGCTGGTGTTGCACCTCGCGGCGGCGTACGAGCATGACCCGCTCGACGACGAGCGGGCGGTCGACCTGCTGGTGTTGTTGGGGGTGCACGCGTCGGCGGAGGCGGCCCGGGCCGCGCTGGCCGAGGCGACCGCGACCGACCTGGAGGACGACGGGCCGCCGGCGCTGCGGGCGGCGGAGGCGGCGTGGCGGCTGGCAATGCCGCTGTCCGGGCAGTCGCGGGGGTGGTTGGCGGTGCGGATGTTCGCGCGGCGGCTGCCGGGTGTGGTGCCGGTGACGGCCGCGGCGGGCGCGGCCGCGGCGGTGGAGCGGCTCGGCTACCGGGCGCGGGCCCGCTACCGCGCCGCCTGAAAACCAGACCCTCACCGAAGCGAGCGACGCACCAGGCGGGCGAGCCCACCAGATGGGCAAGCCCCACCAGGCGGGCAAGCCCCACCAGGCGGGCAAGCCCCACCAGGCGGGCAAGCCGCGCCAGGTGGGCGAGCCGCGCCAGGTGGGCGAGCGCCCGAAATGGGGCATGCCCCGGCGAGCCGGGCTACCTCAGCCAACTCCAGTGGTCCTTCAGCAGCGTGTACCCGATGAAGGCGACCACATCGAGCAGCGTGTGTGCGATCACCAGCGGGAGTACGCGGCGCGTGCGCAGGTAGAAAAACGCGAAGATCACGCCCATTACCGCATTGCCGATGAAGCCACCGAAACCCTGGTACAGGTGATAAGAGCCTCGCAATAGGGCACTCGCGGCAATGATGGTGCGAATCCGCCATCCCAGTTCTTCCAGGCGGGTCACCAGATATCCGACAACGATTACCTCTTCGAGGATCGCGTTCTGCGCGGCGGCCAGGATCAGCACGGGCACCGCCCACCAGAGGTCTGGGAGTGCGGCCGGCACCACGTTGGCGTTGATGCCGATCTCGCGCGCGCCGACGTAGAGGAGGATGCCGGGAAGCCCGATCAGCGCCGCCAGTCCCATGCCGCTCAGCAGGTCGAAGACGGGGTGCCGGCGGTCGAGGCCGAGGGTCGTGCGGGCGTCGCGGTCGCGGTTGAGCAGGTGTATCGCCAGCAGCACCGGGACCAGCGCGAAGAAGATGCCGAGCAGCTGGTAGGTGAGGTCGAGGTAGGGGCGCGGCGACTGCGAGGCGTTGAGCGTGGCGGTCTGCTGCGACAGCGGGCGGCTGGCCGTGAGCCGAGCCGTGATGGAGATCATCGCATAGATCGCCGACTGTCCGAGCGAGACGCCGAGGACGAGGAGCACCTCGTTTCGGCGGGTGGTCTGGGCGCGGCCGGTGGTCGGCGGGGCTAGCTCAACCGTCACCCGATAACTGTGCCCGACGCACCCGCGAGGCGGCTGCTATCACTCCAAGATCAACCGAATCGCACAAGATGTGCGACCTTTGGCAACGCTCAGTGCGCAGTCTGAACACTCTCGCGCAAACCTCCATGTCATCCCGCAACCGCGTAACCGCTTATCCGCGTCGCAGAACGGAAAGAGCGTCTATGGGAAATCTTTCGCGACTGCTGAAGGAGAGCTGGACCATCGTCGAGGAGCACCAGGACAAGGTCGCCGGCTACTTCTACGCCCGCATGTTCCTATCGAATCCCGAGTTGCGGTCCCTCTTTCCGGTTCATATGGACGTGCAACGAGCCAGACTACTCGGCGCGATCGTCACCGCCGTGCAGACACTCGACGATCCGGAAAGGTTCGACGACTACCTGCGGGCTCTCGGCCGGGACCACCGCAAGTTCCACGTCGGCCCGGAGCACTATCAGGTGGTGGGCGGTGCGCTGCTGGAGGCGTTGCGCACGTTCGCCGGTGAGCAGTGGGGTGTCGAGTACGAGCAGGCGTGGAGCGACGCCTACGCGGTGATCGCCAAGAAGATGATGGCCGGCGCCGACGCGGACACGAACCCGCCTTTCTGGCACGCGGAGGTGGTGTCGCACGAGCGGCGTTCGCGGGACATCGCGGTGTTTACGCTGCGGCCGCTGCAGCACCCGCTCTCCTACCGCGCCGGGCAGTACGTGAGCGTGGAGGCACCGCGCTACCGGCCGCGGCTGTGGCGCACGTACTCGATCGCCAACGCGCCGCGAAAAGACGGGACGCTCGACTTCCACGTGCGGGCGCTGGGCGCCGGCTGGGTCTCCAGCGCGCTGGTCCGCCGGGTGCAGCCCGGCGACCTGCTGCGCATCGCCGCGCCGATGGGCTCGATGACGCTCGACCGCAAATCCAACCGCGACATCGTGTGCGTGGCCGGTGGCACCGGTCTGGCACCGATCAAGGCATTGGTCGAGGAACTGGCCCGCTACAACCGCAACCGCTGGGTGCACATCTTCTACGGCGCGAAGGACCGCGAGGACCTCTACGACCTCGCCGACCTGGAGAAGCTCGCCACCCGCCACCCCTGGCTCTCGGTGGTGCCGGCGTGCAGCGAGGACGCGAGCTACGCCGGCGAGCAGGGCAACGTCAGCGAGGTGGTCGCCCGCTACGGCCCCTGGATCGACCACGATTTCTTCGTCGCCGGCTCACCCACCATGGTCAAGGCGACGCTGCGCACGCTGGCCGAGCTCCAGGTGCCGCCGATGCGCATCCGCTACGACGCGCTTAGCGAGCACTGACAGAAACATAGTGCTACCGCGACGTCCGTCGGGGTGCGGACCGTTGCGCGGGGTCCCCGGGGAAACGTGGAGCGCAGCGGAGCGTTTTCTTGGGGTGCGTTCCCGCGGCCTCGCCCTCCGCGGTTCACAACCCACTGCGGCCTGCGGGAGCCGGTCGGCGGATGTTGGTCAGGGGGTCGGCGCGTTCCGCGCCGGCCCCCGCGATCGCGCAGGGTGAGGCCGCGGGAGCAACGGTCCGGACCACCGCGGACGTCGCGGTAGCTCAGATTCTGAAACGGATCCTGGGTCGTCAGTATCGCCAGGGGTTTCCGGCCTCGCGGTACTCCTCGACGGGCACGAGCGGGACCCCGGGCGGCATCCGGTCGACGTAGAGGCGGCCTTCGAGGTGGTCGATCTCGTGCGCGACCAGCCGGGCCATGCCCTGCTCGAACGCCGTGATCACCCGGCCGCCGTCCCACTTGGCGTGCTCGACCTGCAGCGTGAGTGGCCGGGAGACCTTGCCGCGCACGTCGAAGAAGGACATGCACCCCTCGTACTGCTCGTCGGTCTCCGGCGACGACTCCACGATCCGGGGGTTGAGCAGCACGACCGGCTCGGCGGTGCGATCGGCGGGGCGCACCACGGCGGCCGCCCAGGGCAGCCCGATCTGCGGCGCGGCCAGGCCCACCCCCTTGGTGAACGTGTGCAGCTCCTCGACCCGGTCGAGCGCCCCCACGAGCCGGTCGACGACGTCACGCGCGTCCGCCTCGTCATGTGGCAGGTCGAACTGGCGGGCGGCCTGGCGGAGCGAGTCGGCGCCGCGCTGCACGATGCCGACCGCGCGCATGCGGTCGCTGGCCCGGACCGCGATCGCGAGGCCGGACGGGGGCGGTCCGTTGTGGCCGCGGAAGCGCCACTCCAGCCGGTAGCGGGCGTTGAGCGGCGGCGACTCGGTCGTCCACTCGAAGACCATCCGCTCGCCCTCCGCGCGCCGGCTGACCGGTGTGCGCAGCGGGGCCTCCTCGGCGGACAGCGAGGTCTCCACGCCCCAGACCTGCGAGTCGAGCCAGTTCGGGAAGTCGAGCCGCACGGTGAGGCGCCGGGTCGGCAGTCGCACCGCGCGCTGAAACCACTGTCCCCACTTGTCGTGACTGACCGTGTAGGCGTACTCGATGACGGTGCGCTGCCCGGGGTAGAGCGGGAAGCGCCCCTCGGAGTTTTCGAAGAGGAGCCAGACCTCCTTGAACGCGTCCCGGTCGTGCTTCTTGCGGTACTCCATCGCCTCTCGAGCCGGCTCCTCGCCGCACCACGCCTGGAGGTCGAGCTCGGCGAAGCTGAGCGGGTGCTCGCGGTGGTGGCGGTTGGACTTTTCCGGATCGTGCGGGTATCGGTCGACGGCCACCCGGATCAGGTAGCGGGTGACCGGCTCGGTGCCGGCGTTGTAGAGGGCCCGGCGGATGACGCACCGGTACGACCCCTCGCGGTAGGAGAGGGTGGCCACCTCCTGCTCCACGATCAGGCCGGTGCCGGGCGGCAGCCACTGCTCGGGCACCGGCGGGTCGCGGTGACTCGCCGCGGAGCGGGCGTGGCGCAGCTCGTCGTACTCCTGGTAGCGCTGCCAGATCGCGCCGCCCGCGCCGAGCACCGCCTCGGCACGCCGGGCGAAGTCCTCGGTGGGGCGGTGGCGGCGTCCCTCGACATGGCTGACGTAGGACGGGTCGAAGCCCATGCGGGCCGCGAGCTGCTTCTTGCTCATGCTGCGCTCGACCCGCCATCGGGCCAGCTCAGCCGCGAACGTGTCCGCAGCCCGCTCGATGGGCGATGTCGTCATCTCTTGGGTACCTCGGGCCGGGACTTTCAGTCTGCTTTCCGAGCCGCTCGGCCCAACATGAACTGGCGCGTTACCGACAAAAGCCTTGACAAACGGGCAGTTCAGCTACTCAGTCGTATCGGACAGCTACGTTCCGTAATCTCATACGGAGTGTGACTGTAGACATGTTGTGAGGAGAAAGAGAGACGCGCGCCGGATCCTCTGGTTAGCCTAGCCTTAGTACGCTAGATTGATCCGTCGGCTTGAGACCAAAGGGAAGCAGCGTGGTGGACACGTTTACGCGGCACTGGATGGGGCACTTCCCCTGCCTGACCGCGTACGTCGCACTCCGTAAGGGAGGCGACGCAAAGTGACCACCGTCGTGCCCCATCGGATCGCAGGCGCTGACCTCCTCGCGCCGATCACGTCTACGCTGCGCGCGATGTTCGGCACCGATGACCTGCCGGGCCTCACGCCGGGCCTCGTGGTGCCCGAGTTCTCCGACGCCGAGTGGATCACCGCGTCCCGCCTCGTCGACGGCAGCCGCCTGCCCGACCTGCTCGGCTCGGCCAAGCGACGGTGGCAGGCGTCCCCGCACGCGGCGGCCGCGCTGGCGTGGAAGGCGTATACGTACTGGCTCTCGCTGCCCGTGGTGCTCGGCTGGGCCTCGGCGCGGCGGGTCCCCCTGCTCTACCCCGACGACGTGCTGATGCACTTCGAAGACCAGCGGCCGCTGCTCACGCTCGCCTACCGCCGCTCGGTCGCGGTCGCGGTGCTCCCCTCCGACCCGCTGGCCCTCTCCGGCCTCCCCCAGGTGCGGGTGGTACGCGACGAGGAGGCCCTGCTCGGCGCGCTGCGGGCCGCGCTGCTCGACGCCCACCTCACCCCGATGCTCGACGCGATCCACGCCGAGGTGCGCGTTGGCGCCCGTACCCTGCTCGGCTCGGTCAGCTCCGGCATCGCGCACGGCATCCTGCGCGCGGCCGACGTGCTCCCCGGTTCGACGGCGGAGCACATCGGCACGCTGCTCACGACGCTGGGCGTCGAAGACCTGATCGACCTGGTGCCCGGGCAGCACGGCGAGCTGACGGTGCAGCGCAAGACCTGCTGCCTCGCGTTCACCCTGCCTCAGCCCAAGATCTGCGCAGGCTGCTGCATCAAGCCTTGACCTGGTACGTGGCGACCAGGACGGCCCGCGCCAGCGTGTGGAAGACGAGGTTGAAGCCGACCACCGCGTTCGAGACGTCCGGCGTCAGGTCGAGCGCCTCGACGTCGACCGCGTGGACGGCGAAGTAGTACCGGTGCGGGCGGTCACCCGCGGGCGGGGCGGCGCCGCCGTACGCCCGCGTCCCGTAGTCGTTGCGCACGTGGAAGCCACCGTGCACGTCGGCGGCGCCCTCGCCGCGGGCCAGCTCGGTGACCGAGACCGGCAGGTTGACCAGGTTCCAGTGCCAGAAGCCGCTGACGACCGGGGCGTCCGGGTCGAAGCAGCTCACGACGAAGCTGCGGGTCTCGGTGGGGAAGCCCGACCAGGCCAGGTGGGGCGAGAGATTCTGGCCACCGACGCTGTCGTGGGCGAAGGCCGCGTCGAACGGCTGACCTTCGTCGAGGTCGCTGCTGGTGAGCGTGAACGACGGTACGGCCGGGAGCAGCTCGTACGGGTCCGGTGCGATAGGACGGTCAAGACTCATACCGTCATCCTCGCACTCGGCGCATGTGGTGGCGGAGAAGCCGAGTCAGCAGCTGGGCGAACTCGTCCCGCTCCTGCGGCGACAGCGGGGCGAGCAGCTCGTCCTGGATCCGTACCAACTGCTTTTCCAACCGCCGCAGCTGCCGCCGGCCCGCGGCGGTGATGGTGACGACATTGCGCCGCCGGTCCTCGGGGTCCGGCGCCCGCTCGACGTAGCCCCGCTCGGCCAGCTCGTTGATCGTCGCCACCAGGTCGCTGAGGTGGACACCGCCGCGCCGGCCGAGCGTCGCCTGGCTGGCCGGCCCGAGCTCCTCCAGCGTGGTCAGCACGCGGAAGTGGTACCCCCGCGCGTCGAGGGTGGCCAACCCCTCCGACACCAGCCGGCCGGCGTGGGTGGCCGTCTGGGTGAGCAGCCAGCTGGGAAGCTCCCACATGCGCGAGGAGGACGCCGGCACCTCGTCGGGAGTCTGCATATTTCGCACCCTATGGCGCCGTCCATACCGCCCATGCGTCGTTGAGGATACGGTCCGGGGTCGAGTGGCGCGGCTCCCAATCCAGTCCCGCCCGGGCCCGCGCGATGTCGGCGATGAGGTGCGCCGGCTCCGGCTTGGGCGGGTTGTGCTTGACCGGTACCCGCCGGCCCGTGACCACCTCGGCCGCCTCGATGATCGCGGCCATGCTGGTGCCGGTGCCGCTCCCGATGTTGTAGGTCTGGCTCTCCCCGGGCCGCGCGCGGTCGACGGCGCTGGTCACGGCTTGCGCGACGTCCGTTATATGCACGAAGTCCCTCGTCGCCGAGCCGTCGCCGTTGAGCGTCACGTGCGGCAGCTCGCCCGTGATCGCCCGGAAGACGTTGGGAATGATCCGCGTCGGGTCCGCGTCACCGACGCCGGCGACCGCGCCGGAGATGTTGAAGCAGCGCAGGATGACACCGCCGACCGCCCCGGTAGCCGCATGGGCGGCGACCATCTGCTCGGCGGCGACCTTGGAGGCGGCGTAAGGGCTCTCCGGATTAGGTGGCAGGTCTTCGCCGAGCGCGCCGGTCTGCCGGCCGCCGTAGACGATGCTGCTGGACGCCAGGACGAACGGGACCGGACGGTCGAGGGCGAGCAGGAGGTTGAGGGTGCCGCCGACGTTGACGTCGAAAAAGGCGAGCGGGTCGGCGAACGAGTCGCGGGCCCGCGTCAGCGCGGCGAGGTGGCAGACAGCGTCCGGCCGCACCCCCCTCACAAACTCGGCGACCGTCCCGCGGTCCCGGACGTCGACGCCGGTACGGCGGCCGAGCACGGCGACCTGATGGCCGGCGGCGCCCAGGGCGTGGCAGACGGCATGGCCGAGATACCCCTGACCACCCGTGACGAGTACACGCATGACGACCGTCAACGCACGGCTTTGAGAGTGCGGGGGCGGAGGGGGATCACGTTCGTCGGGTCCGGCCTCTCCGGTGCGGGCTCGTGGGGAAGCTCGTCGGCGGTGGCGTGCTGGGCCAAGACGTTGAGGGCGAGCTCCTCGGACCAGGCGGCCATCGCGGCGAAACGCTCCGTCCGTACCCCGGCGCCGTGCACGATCTCCGCCATCTTCCGCAAGGCACGTGGCTTTTCGGGCGGCACGTAGCCCGGCTCGCGCCTGTTCCAACCGCGGGAGCTCATCTGCTTGTACAGGCTCAGCGCCCGGTCGCCGTCCACCGTGCCCAGCTCCTTGGCTCGGCGCACCAGGCTCTTCACCGACACACCCCAGATGGTCTTGAGCATCACCAGCGCACTCAACGTGGGGTTGTGCGGCATGGCGCCCCGCAAGGCCGCGAGGGGCGTGAGAAGCTCCGCCGCGAACCTGTCGGCCTCGGCCTCGATCTCCGGGCCGGTCTGCCCGGGCTGGTGCAGCATCAGGTGACCGATCTCGTGCGCGACGCTGAACCGCACTCGGTCCCCGGGTACCCCATCGAGCAGTGCGATGACCGGCTCGTCCTGGCGCCAGGCGCAGAAGGCGTCGAGCGTCTCGATCGCGTACGGCAGGCCGAGGACGGTCACGCCCGCCCGCTCTGCCGCCAGGATGAGGTAGGGAAGCGGCTGGTGCGGGGAAAACCCCAACGTCCTCCTCGCCTCGGCCGCCGCCTCCTCCGGTGTGGCACCCGGGGTCGGCCGCAGCCGGACCGGCAGGGCGCGCGCCCCGTGGCGCAGGTTCTGGTACTCCTCGTCGACAAGTCGCGCCCACTGCAGCGCGGCGGACTTTTCGCCCTGGGTCAGCCGGCTGCGCGACCGCATCTGCGGAGACAGGATCGAGAAACCGGGCGTCGGGGTCCGCGAAAAGAAGCCGACCGCAACGCCCGTAACGGCAGCCACCAGCGCCAACGACTCATCGTCGATCGGCGCCAGGTCCTTTTCGATCCGCGACAGCCGCGACTGGCTGAGCGAAGGCACCTCCTTGACGAGGTCGGCTTGCGTCAGCCGGTGCATCTCCCGCACCTGCCTGATGCGCTCGCCGTAGATCATCTCGTCTCCTAGGCCAGCTCTTCCGCCTGCCAATCGGGCTCAAGGTCAACCAGGTCTTCCGCCCGCAGCTTAGCCATCTCCCGGGAGATCTTTCCGCGCCACTCCACCCGCAGGTTGGCCTTCAGGTTGTCACCGCCCAGCGGACGGACGAGAGTCAGCGGATCGGTGAGAACGCCACCGTCGTCGCCCCAAAGCAGCAGCAGGTTGTCGGTCTCCAGATCCGGGATCGCCGACGCCTGCCGCCAAAAGTCCTGCCGCGGCTTGGAGGAGCCCGGCACCGGTATCTCCACCTCGCGGCCGCCTTCATGCTGGGCGTGCAGGACGCGCACGGCGAAGCCTTGATGGTGGATCAGGATCCCGGACAGGTTGAGCGCCGCGGTCTCGTCGACCTGCCTGGCAGACAGACCCTCCCGCTCAAGGACAGCGCAAGCCCGGCGACGGGCGAGGTGCAGGAAGAGGTGCGGGTCGTCGGAGCGCCGGTAGAGCATCTCGGTGTGGTATCGCTGGGCCTCTTCGAGCCCCTCTTCCAGGCTGTGGAAGATCGTGGCGAAGGTGGGGTGGAGGGCGCTCAGGGCCCGCCCGTACGAAGCCATGGGCATAAAATGACACGGAACTTCATACATGTCACCGCGCCGCGCCGCCGCTGCGTGGTGACGCCGGGAGCGGAGGGTGTGGGATTCGAACCCACGATGAGTGTCACCACCCATAGCGGTTTTCAAGTCCACTCGCTCTTTTGGATGTCTGGCCTCTGTGACCTGCTGTTTCTTCCTCCGCTCGTCTCCGGTCATCGTCCCTTCCCCCCGTTGCGCCCCCGCCCCCGACTCGCCCGCAGCGCCCGCTCGATCCGCCGGTTGATCTGCTCCTCTTCGCCGTCGATGCACCCGGCGTAGACCTTGAGCAGCACGGCCACTCCGTGACCGGCGCGACGTGCGACCTCGGTTGCCGGAACGCCGCCGTTCAGCCAGAGCGACACGGCCGCGTGCCGCAGGTCGTACGGCCGGCCGGCGAGCGGCGAGGCGACCTGCTCGGCGGTGAGCGCCTTCTCCCGCGCGTCACGCCACACCCGGCCGTAATTTTGACACCCGCCCCGACACCCCGCTTACGACCCAGCCGACGACCGACCAGAACCAGAACAGTCCACACAGGACCGCCGCGACACCACCCGCCCAGCGCACGACGCTGCCAGAGCGCGCAGCTCCGCGCGATGCGTCGCGAACTTCCAGCCGTTACCCCGACACGACGGGCATGAAGGCGCCGCGATTGCCGCTGCTGTACCCACTGGTGGTCTGCCTTCCCGGTCGATGCGTCCCCACGTCGCCAATAGCTCCAGCCATCGACTTGGGTCGCGTGGGATTTCGTTGTGCTACGCATCGTGAAGGCGTTGGCGCAACCAACCACGTACCGAGATGTGACCCGCACGAGATTGCGGACGAGCACCCGCACAAAGTCCGGGTTACGTCTCGCTAACGCGACAGAAGCCGCTTGAGCTGCGCGGTCACCCAGGCGGGTTCGAACCGCTCGACCACCTCGCCACCGGTACCCGACGCTACCGCAGCCGGCTCCAAGAGTCCGGTGTGGATATCAACGAGGACCGCGCCGGCGTTCCTCAACAACATGAGGTTTCCCGCCCAGGCTGGATGTCCCCAGAGCTTGTTATTGACCATCGGCACCAGCAGCATGGGCAATCCGGTGCCCAGCGCCTCGCAGACCACTGCCAGGGCATAGGTATCTGCGGCACCAGTCGCCGCCTTGTTGATCGTATTGAAGGTGGCCGGACACACGACGACCGCAGACGGCGGCCCGCCACGCTTGGCCTGCTCCGGCGAACGGAACTCGAACCGCGGCGCCTCGCCCGTCACGGCCGCCACCGCATCAGCGTCCAGCCAGGCAGCCGCCGCAGGCGTAGCAACCACGGTCGGCCGCCACCCCTCCGCACCCAGCGCCGCAACCAGATCCGGCGTCCGCCCAGTAAGCGGCGCGCCGGAAACCACGACCGTAATGTCTGTGTCGCTCATCGCCAGCTAGTCCAGCACCCCGGCCTGCACGGCAAGGCCATGCAGCGCGCTGCTCTTCACGCCGTGCCGCTGCCGGCCCAGCATCTCGCGTACCAGCTCCCGAACGATGACGTTGTACCGGACCGACTCCGGCGCCAGCTGCTCGGCCTCCATCAGCTGCAACAGCGCTTCGGCATCCCGCTTGCGCTGGGCATGCGCCCAGGCGAGATCAAGGTGCACCTGCGCCCGCCGGCTATTCAGCCCAGCCGGCAGACGCTCCGGATCGACCGGCTCGGCCAGACGCAACGCCTCGGCAGGATCGCCCAGCTCGGCCGCCACCGACACACGATGAATGGCAACGTTCGTCGCGCCGAACGCCGTCCACGCGAAGTTGCCATCTTCACCCAGCATGTCCGCAAGCTGGTCGGCCAGGTCGAGCCGGCGGAGCGCCTCGGCTCGATCGGTCCGGCGAGACGCGATGACCGCCGCGATCAGCCACAACGCACCCGCGACAGAAACCAGCGTTGGCGCGTCCCGCTTGGTATGGCGCTGGATCTCCACGGCCATCCGCACGGCTAGCGACTCGGCGTCCTCGGGCCGGTCGCTCCGCAGCAACGCGCACACCACCTGGTATGCCGCCATCCCACGCGCGGCAAGCGAATCAGCGTCGACGGCAGCTGTCGCGCACCGATCCGCCGCTAGCAGCGCCAGATCACCGGCGCCCATCTTCGTGAGAAGCTTTGCCGCTACCGCGTACGCCGACACATACTCCAACAGAGCATCGCGCCGGATGTCGCCGACCGCCGACCGGTGCAAGACATCAGACGCGCCCAGTAACCCCGGCAGGCCGGCGATGACTTCGTCATACCGGGCCGCCTGGTACGCCTGGTGCGCACCCACGACCTCCGCACGCATCACGGCCAGGTCGACCGGCTCGACCGACGCGGCTGGGAACAGGTTGTCGAACTGCGAGAAGAACCGGCGAACCTCACCCAGCCCGCCAGCGACCGTGCCGCCGTTGGGCGCGTACTGCCACGGCACACCGGTCAACGCCTCGACCTCGACCCGCAGCACCTTCGCCATATCCAGCAGTACCGAGAGCCGGGTCGACGGAGCGGATACCGCGCTCTACCTGCGACAACCATAACTCAGACCGGCCGACCAGCCCAGCGAGTGCCGCCTGACTCAGCCCGCGCCGACGCCGGTACGCCGCGATTCGCTCCCCAACCGACCCGGACACCACTGGTCCACGATCCCACAGGCGCCTGGAAACCTACAGCCACGAGCTTGGCGAGCACCGGTTCGCCACTCGCGAACCGTGCCCGACTCCATCGGCGTGTGGCCCCAGATGAATACGCCAGCAAGCGTCCGCCGTGGGTTCGCCGTCGGTCCGCCCGCCAGCGAACACGAGCACCGCAATGGGGCATAACCACGTCGATCTAACGTCAACGGAAGACTAAGGTGCAACCAACGGCGTCAGACTTCGGAGCGTTAAGGCGGGACGGATCACATGCAAGTTGCCAGCAACGGTCGAACAGTGGCCAACCTTCTGGGCGGAGCCTTCTACAAGATCCCTCGCTTCCAGCGTCCGTATTCCTGGGACCGCAGCAATGTGGAGGAGTTCTGGACCGACGTCGTCGAAAGTGAGGGCGACTACTTCATCGGTTCGATGGTAGTCTATACTAGTGGAGGAAGCGGCGCGTTTGGGCTGGTGGACGGCCAGCAGCGCCTCACAACGATCACCCTGCTACTCGCCGCGCTGCGCAATGCGTTCCGTGACCTGGAAGCCGACAAGGAGGCCACCGGTCTTCAAACCATGATTGAGCGGGTGGACGCGCAGGGCAACACCCGCTTCGTACTACAGACCGAAACGTCGCACCCGTTCCTTCAAGCACGAGTGCAAGCAATGCCAGGCTCTGCCCACAAGGAACAGCCGGCGAAGCCAGAAGAAAAAGCCATCGAGTCGGCTTTCCAGCTCCTCCGAGCACGCGTACGGGCGGTCGTAACCTCGATTGATTCTAATCCGACCATAGCGGAGGCTAAGAGGAAGGCGACGAAGGTCATGGAGCTTAAGAAGCTCCGTGACAAGATTCTTGGGCTGACCGTTGTCCTTGTGGAGGTTGATAACGAGGACGACGCAACCATGATTTTCCAGACGATGAATAGTCGCGGCAAGGACCTTGAGGTCTCGGACCTGGTCAAGTCGCACGTCTTCGCACTGCTCAAGCCCACCAACGTGGATCTCGACCAAATTCGCGATAGGTGGAACGGCATCCTAGACAGCTTCGCCAAGAGTTCAGCGGACATCAGCATGAACCGCTTTCTTCTGCACAGCTGGCTGTCGCGCCAGGACTATGTTGGCGAAAAGCAGCTTTTTCGGTCGGTTAAGGCTCAGGTAAAGTCCAACAACGCCCAGGAATTCCTCGACTCACTCATCACCGACGGTGAGCTATATCGGCAGGCACAGGAACCCAGTTATCGCGATTGGAAGAAACCCCAGCTTCCCGTAAAGCACGCGCTTGGTGCGTTGAGCCTCTTCCGAATGCGGCAGCCGCTACCTATGATCCTCTCGTTATTGCGGGCATATGAGGCCGACGAGATCAAGCTTAAGACTCTCATCAAGGCCGTTCGAGCACTCGAGGGATACCACTTCGTCGCAACGGCCGTGGCAAACCAGCCTAGCTCTGGCGGCGTAAGCCGGATGTACTCAGCAGCTGCTCGTGCACTAGTAAATGCGAAGAACGCTGATGCCCGAGTTCAAGCGATCGACGAGCTGCTCGATAAGCTCCGCACGCGGCTTCCATCGTACGCAGAGTTCGAGGCGTCGTTCCTCGAACTTAAGAGCAGCAAACTGTTCCCACTTCAGGCGCCACTGGTGCGATACGCGCTAATAAGGCTTCATATCGCTCAGTCGCTTTCGGCCCCGCCCGTCGACTATGACCAGATGACCGTTGAGCATATCGCGCCTCAAGGCGGGAAGAAGGTCGATGTGCGGCCGGCTGATGCAGCGCGTATTGGAAACCTAATCCTGGTTAGCAACGAGCTAAATGACGAACTTGGCGACAAGCCGTTCGCCTCAAAGAGGACCATCCTGGCAAGAGCGAAGATGGAACCGGATATCACTGCAGAGTCACAATGGACCGCGAAGGAAATCGAAGAGCGAGCTAAACGTCTAGCGACCCTAGCGTACGAGGAAGTGTGGCGTTTCTAATAGCCCCGCTCATCGCATACGGCTCGGAGTCAGCATAGCCATCCGGTCGTTAAGGCCGCGCGCTCGGCTCTGGGGCCGGTGAGACTCCGGCTAGGACGGCGCGCGCTGCCGATGCCGAGTTGTATCTAATAGTGCATTCCCACACGCGGACCACTAGCCATCCAGAAGCCTCAGCAATCCGTGAGCTTCGTTCGTCCCTTTCGCGATTTCGGCGCATCTTTTCTTCCCACAACACCGCGTTTGGTCCAGTAAAGGGAGTCTTACGGCCGTGCACCGGGCAAGAGTGCCAATAGTCGCCGTCAACAAATACCGCGATCCTCCGCCTAGGAAGCGTGATATCGGGCGTACATCCTGGGGCGATATTGGGGTGTAGGCGGAACCTGGCCCCTATCCTATGAAGTGCGCTCCGAAGCAGCCGCTCCGGCTCAGTGTTCTTTTTCGAACGCTGGCGAAGATGCTGACCGGCAACCGTAGACGCCCACTTCTTCGTCACGGGTCGATCCTAGTACGCGGCAGAAACCCTGGTAAGAGCCCCAATGACTCTTTCGGCAAGCAGTGGCGGGACCGAGTTGCCAATCTGGGCTTGGACGGAGTTGCGGGTGCCAACAAACTCGAAGTTGTCGGGAAACGTGAACAGTCGTTTAAGTTCAGGCACTCGCAGGCGGCGGTTGTCCCAATGAAAGGGGCCAATATAGGGACCTGGCTGTGCCTGAATCGTGGGGGATGGACGGTCCGGCGACAGCTTGAGGAGGAAGGACCAATACTTTCCACGCCATTTGAACTGTGGGTTAGGGTGACCACGATTCTCGGTATAGAAGAGGTAGTTGTCGCCCGGGGGTATATCCTTCAAAAGATGTCCGTACTTGCCTCCAACGATCTCGCTCGGCTCCGGCTCCGTAACTAGGTTCTCCAGGACCTCGCCCGCAGTTACATGAGGACGATCGAGCTTGCCAGTAAGTGTGCTCTCCCACTTTCCGCCATGCGTGGGTTCAGGGTGAGTTGGGACTGGCTCACTCTTCGGAGCCCCAACTACAAATAGCCGCGGTCTTGCCTGCGGCACGCCATAGTCGGCTGCGAACAACACCTTCCACGCGCAGTGGTAACCTGCCTCGTCAATTTCTCGCATTAGGCGCTCGAAGGCCGGCTTGCTAGCCTTGTTGTTGTAAGTCAACGCGTACACGTTTTCGAGAACAAATCGACGAGGCTTGGCCTCACGCAGTACCCGTGTGTATTCCTGGAGAAGCGAGGCAGTGGGGTCTAGGCCGTCGCGCTTCCAGTCCAGCCAGAACCCTGACTTGGAGAACGGCGTGCAAGGGGGGCCACCAATGAGCAGGTCCGGTCGCTCCCCTGTGCCCAAACCTGCGGCCGTCAGGATCTCCTCGGTGGACACGGTCAGGATGTCTGACTGAATGACAGGGGCGACGAGGTGCGGGAAATTCTTCTCCATCGTCGCGGCAGCATCGCGGTCCCACTCCACAGCGGCTCGGACCTCGTACCCAGCTCGCTGAGCGCCAAGGTCGAGGCCGCCGGCCCCGGAGAACAAAGATATGGCCACGCCTCTGGTTCCCACGGCATGATCATGCCAGACCCGCCCTGCCACGCGAGGAACCGAGTTTGGCGAGTCCTTCATATGCTGCGACCTTCCGTGGTAGACGTGCCCTCGGAAGCGGCCCTGTACGCAGCGAGTTCTTGCCTGGTCGCCTCCAAGGCAAGCTCGTACTGTCGCTGAACCTCCTGGGAGATGGTGAAGTGAAACCTCCGCCAGTAGCCGTAGAAGGCCGCCGGCGTCTCGAAGGCCCCTCTCCCCAAGCGAAGATCATCGATGTTCTTTACTGCCCCGATGTACTCGCGCGTCTTCGATGACCGGCTGCGACTGGCGATACGCCAGGGCTCTTGGACGATGATCTCAAGGTCATCAACGCGATGTGGTAGGTCCGGTCGCAACGTGTAGATCGCAATCAGGTCAAGGTGTGACACATAGTCATCGAACGGTCTCGGTACCCCAGGCCAGTGCAGGGTTGGGTGCCTAAAGTAGGTATTTCCCGTATATAGGGTGATTGCACTCTGCGTCGTATTCCCACTCGCCGATCGCCGCGCGCACTTGACATCAATCGCGTGGAAGCCGCCGCCAAAGGCAGCTCCGCTGATCTCTAAGTCCGGGTAGCCTCGCTCTGAGCCGCGTGACGCCTCCGCGCCGTCGATCTGACGGAGTCTCGTCAGGACGAAATCCACAATGGAGACCTCAAGCACATTGGCAAGAGCCGCCGGCTCCTTCGGAAGCGGCAGGATGTGGCCGCCTGAAGCTAGTCGTGCTTCGAGTTCGGCCGCGTCGGCCGCATGGACTGGCCAGACCGCCATCTCGCTGTCTCGCCGGAACACACCACGAAGGTCGAACCGATAGTCCTGACATTGCCCTCGGAGCCACTGCTCGAGATCAAGCACGTCCACAAGGACAGTAGCCTGCCAGACCTTTCACGACGCGTCACCTCGGGCGGCCACGGGACTTTCGCTCCGGCCTCCGAGGGCCTTCCTTCCACTAGCTGAGGATGCGTCAAGCGCGTCCGTTGCACACCTTCTAGACGAGTAGTTCCGATGTCGGGGGTCGATGCGAGGGCATGAGGGAGGGTGTCGATGATCATGTTGTGACGCAAGACCTCGACACCCTCTTGACCGCACTTTACGTGAAGATCGATGACACGATCCGGACGCCGCGATGGTTGGGCCGGCCGCCGCTGCTGACCGACTCCGAGCTGGTCTGCCTGGCCGTGGCCCAGGTCCTGCTCGGCGCCCGGTCGGAGGCGCACTGGATCCGCTACGCCCGGATCCATCTACGCGCCTGGTTCCCCTACCTGCCACAACGCCCCGGCTACAACAAGCGGCTCCGTGCCGCCCTGCCGCTGATCAAGAAGACCATCCGGGACCTGGCCCGTGACAGCGACTTCTGGTTCGACAACCACTGGATCGTCGACTCCACCCCGATCCCGTGCGGCATGTCCCGCCCGACGGTGAAACGCTCGGACCTGGCCGGGTGGGCCGGATACGGCTACTGCGCCTCCCACTCACGGTTCTTCTGGGGCCTGCGCCTGTATCTGGTGTGCACCCCGACCGGGATGCCGATCATGTGGGCCCTGGCCAACCCGAAGATCGGCGAACGGGAGGTCCTCGCCGCGATGCTCGAGGTCGAAGCCGGCGTGGTCGCCGAGCACACCGGCATCCTGATGATCAGCGACAAGGGCTTCGCGTCCAAGACACTCGAGCGGGACCTGGCCGAGCAGGGTATCCAGTTGCTGCGGCCCTCTCGCAAGCGGGACAAAGCCCGCTACGGCGAGGCGCTGCTCAAGAAGGTCCGGCAGCTGATCGAGTCGGTCAACGACACCCTCAAAGGTCAACTCGACCTCGAACAACACGGCGGACGGACCTTCACCGGAGTCGCCGTCCGCATCGCCCAACGCCTACTGGCCATGGCCGCCGCGATCTGGCACAACAACAAGACCGGCGCACCGATCACCCGGTCACTGATCGCCTACGACCACTGACCGACATCGGAACTACTCGTCTAG
>NZ_JAVHUY010000061.1 GCF_031085175.1 Phytohabitans maris | reverse complement strand
GTCGCGACGTCGTTGCAGGAGTCGAAGCTGGTGAACCTGGGTCATCTGGGTGATGTGAACGATCATGACTCGTTGGGGTTGTTCCAGCAGCGTCCGTCTTCGGGTTGGGGTTCGCCGGAGCAGATTACCGATCCGGTGTATTCGACGACGGCGTTTTTGTCGGGGTTGAAGAATGTTGACGGGTGGCGGGACATGCCGCTGACCGATGCCGCGCAGGCGGTGCAGGTGTCGGCGTTCCCGTTCCACTACGCGCAGTGGGAGTCGATGGCCGCCAAGACCGTGGCCGACCACTGGAACAGCTGACCCCACGAAACAACGAAATAGACCCGCTGGCCGGGGTCCTCGGTTCGAGGGCCCCGGCCAGCTCAGTATGCGGCGGCCGCCAGCCGGTCGGTGACCGCGTCGAGCGCGGCCCCGGTCGCCTCGTCCGCCGGCAGGTAGACGACCAGCTGCTGGTAGTCGCCGGCCGGCAGGTCGAGCGTCTCGTACGCCAGGCTCAGCTCGCCCACCTCGGGATGCACCAGCCGGTGGACGCCGGTGGCGCGGGCCAGCGCCGGCGGCTGGGAAAGGCGCTCGATGAACGGCCCGCCCGCCGCCACGCTCAGCCAGTCGACCAGCTCCCGGGTATGCTCGTCACCCTCGTCCCGCGCCTCGAACCGCAGCGCCGCCGCGGCCTCGTCAGCCCGCCGCTCCCAGTCCGGGTACGCGGTGCGGGCCCGCGGGTCGGTGAAGAGGAAGCGGTGCAGGCTCGGCGGGTCGCCGTCGAGCAGCCCGACCGGCCTGGCCAGCCGCCGGAACCCCTCCGTGTACGCGATCAGCGAGCCGAGCCGGTTGACCACGTACGCCGGGGCCGGCTCCAGGCGGTCGAGCAGCGCCCGCACCGTCGGCCGTACCGTGCTCGCCGGCGTGACCCGCCCCGAGCAGACCAGGCCGCCGCCGGGCTTGGCGAGCAGGTGCAGGTGGAAACGCTGGTCGACGTCGAGGCGGAGCGCGTCGGCGAGCGCGCCCAGCACCTGCGGCGACGGGTGGCGGTCGCGGCCCTGCTCGAGGCGGGTCAGGTATTCGACGCTCACCCCGGCCAGGGTGGCGAGCTCGGCCCGGCGCAGCCCCGGCGTACGCCGGCGGGGTCCGTCCGGCAGCCCGACCCGCGCGGGCGTGATCGCTTCGCGGCGGCCGCGGAGATATTCGCCGAGCTCGCTCATGCGTCGAGCCTATCCGCGGCGCCCGCGCCCAGCGTGGCCCCCGGGGGGCCAGTCTCGAGCCGGTCTCCCTCCGGCGGCCGGCAGCGGCGAGGTTGTTCCTCGGAACGAGAGGAGCACGACATGGATCTGGGACTCAACGGCCGCACGGTGATCGTGACCGGGGCCACCGGCGGCATCGGGCGCCACATCGCGCGCGGCTTCGCCGCGGAGGGCGCGCGCGTCGTCCTGACCTACCACGGAGCGAAGGAGGCCGCCGAACGGCTGGCCGGCGACCTCGGCGCGGTCGCCGTCCGGTACGCGCTGGACGAACCCGACTCCGCCGCCGACCTGGTGCGCGAGGTGCTGGAGCGCACCGGGCGGATCGACGTGCTGGTCAACAACGCCGTCCAGTGGGGTGGCGAGGCGCTCGCCGAAGGCCGGTTCGAGGCGGTGGCGGACGAGAATTGGCTGGCCGTGGTGCGCCCCAACCTGGAGGGCCCGGTCCAGCTGAGCCGGGCCGTCGCACCGGCGATGCGGGAGCGCCGGTTCGGGCGGCTGGTGCACATCTCCTCCAGCATCGCCACCGCGGGGGTGGCCGGCGGCGAGTACTACGGGGCGGCCAAGGCGGCCCTGCACGGGTTCAGCCGCTCGGTCGCGTTCGACCTGGGGCGGGACGGCGACATCCTGTCCAATGTGGTCATGCCGGGCCTCACCCGTACCGATACGAACCGGCACATCGTGGACGCGGCCGGCGAGGCGTACGCGGCGCTCAGCCCGCTCGGACGCCTGCTCGACGCGGCCGAGGTCGCTGGCGCGGTCGTCTACCTCGGGTCGGCCGCCAACACCGGCGTGAACGGGCAGGTGGTGGCCGTCACGGGCGGTTCATGAGGGGTGTTGTCGGGGCTGGCCGTTAGGCTGGCCCGCGACGCAGCCACACGATCCAGGAGCAGCAAGTGACCGAGACCCTCTATGGCGCGGACGACCTCACGCACCTCGAGGGGCTCGACGCCGTCCGCAAGCGCCCCGGCATGTACATCGGGTCCACCGACAGCCGCGGCGTCAACCACCTGGTCAACGAGATCCTCGACAACTCCACCGACGAGGGCGTGGCCGGCCACGCCACCCGGGTCGAGGTCATCCTCCACGACGACGGGTCGGTGCAGGTCGACGACGACGGCCGGGGCATCCCCACCGACGTCCACGCCCGCTCCGGCCTCTCCGGCGTCGAGCTCGTGCTGACCCGGCTGCACGCCGGCGGCAAGTTCGGCGGCTCCGGCTACAAGACCTCCGGCGGCCTGCACGGCGTCGGCGCCTCCGCCGTCAACGCGCTCGCCCGCCGCTTCGACGTCACCGTCCGCCGCGGCGGCAAGGTCCACGAGATGTCGTTCCGGTACGGGGAGCCCGGCGTCTTCGCCGGTCCCGGGCCGGACGCCCCGTTCACCCCGCAGAGCGGCCTGCGCGTCACCGGCCGGCTCCGCGCCGGCAAGCCCACCGGCACCTCCATCCGGTACTGGCACGACCCGCGCTACTTCGAGACCGGCGCCGCACTCGACGTGGAGGCGGTGCGGGCCAAGGTGCGCAACACCGCGTTCCTCGTCCCCACCGTCACCTACGTGCTGACCCACGCCGAGGGCAAGGACACCTTCCACTTTCCCAACGGGCTCTCCGACATGGTGGAGTTCCTCGCCCCGCCCGGCGACCGACCGGTCTGCGGCACCGTCCTGATCAACGGCTCAGGGTCGTACCGGGAGAACGCCGCCGACGAAAACGGCGTCATGCAGTCCAACGTGGAGCGCAAGGCCGAGGTCGAGGTCGCGCTCCGGTGGGGCACCGGCTACGACCGCACCGTCGAGTGCTTTACCAACACCATCCGCAACATGCACGGCGGCACCCACCGCAAGGGCTTCGAGCGGGCCGCGACCCGCGCGCTCGTCGAGGCCGTGCGCAACACCCGCGGCCTGCTCAAGCCCAAGGAGGACGCGCCGGTCCTCGACGACGTGCTCGAAGGCATGACCGCGGTCGTGCACGTGCGGATCCCCGAGCCGCAGTTCACCTCGCAGACCAAGGACGAGCTCTCCACCGCCGGCATCACCCGGGTCATCCAGGGCGTGGTCGAGCAGCAGCTGCGCGCCTGGGTCGAGGCCCGCAAGACCAAGGCCGAGGCGCGCACCGTCCTGCAGAAGATCGTCGACGCCGCCCGGGTCCGCCTCACCCAGAAGCAGCAGAAGGACGCCGCCCGCCGCAAGACCGCCCTCGAAGGCGCGTCGATGCCGGCCAAGCTGGTCGACTGCCGCTCCACCGGGGTCGAGCGCAGCGAGCTGTTCATCGTCGAGGGCGACAGCGCGCTCGGCACCGCCCGGCTGGCCCGCTCCGCCGAGTACCAGGCGCTGCTCCCCATCCGCGGCAAGATCCTCAACGTGCAAAAGGCCAACCTGCAGCAGGTCCTCGACAACGCCGAGTGCTCGGCGATCGTCCAGGTGCTCGGCGCCGGCTCCGGCCGCACCTTCGACCTGGCGTCGCTGCGCTACGGCCGCATCCTCATCATGGCCGACGCCGACGTCGACGGCTCACACATCCGCACCCTGCTGATCACGCTCTTCGCCCGCTACATGCGCCCGGTCATCGAGGCCGGCCGCCTCTTCGCCGCCATGCCGCCGCTGCACAAGGTGACGACCAAGGGGCGCGACCCGAAGACCGTGTACACGTACACCCAGGCGGAGATGGAGAGCACGGTCGCCCGGCTGGAAAAGTCCGGCAAGCAGGTGGTCACGCCGGTGCCCCGGTTCAAGGGACTCGGCGAGATGGACGCCGACGAGCTGTGGGACACCACGATGAACCCGGCCGCCCGTTCCGTGCGCCGCATCACCATGAAGGACGCCGACGAGGCGGAGCGGGTGCTCGACCTGCTGATGGGCGACGCGGTGCCACCACGCCGCGCCTGGCTGATCGACCAGGCGGCGCGGGTCGACCGCGACGCCATCGACGCGTGAGAGAGGTTTTGCCTCGGCGGCCGCCGGCGGGCGGCGCCGAACGAGCGACAACGGGAGCACACTGATGGCACGCCGCAAGGACAAGGGGTCCACTGTAGACCTTTCCGCCTTCGACCAGGCGGGGGCGACGGTGGTCGACAACCCGCTGGTCCAGGAGGTGGAAGACTCCTACCTGGAGTACGCGGTCTCGGTCATCCACTCCCGCGCGCTCCCCGACGCCCGCGACGGCCTCAAGCCGGTGCACCGCCGCATCCTCTACTCGATGTACGAGCAGGGCCACCGCCCCGACCGACCGCACGTCAAGTCCGCCCGCGTCGTCGGCGACTGCTTCGTGCGCGGCACGCTCGTCTCTACGCCGGACGGGCTACGGCCCATCGAGTCCATCGAGGCGGGCGAGCTCGTGCTCGACGGCCAAGGGCGTCCGGTGCCGGTCACGGCCGTTTACGAAAACCCGGTCTCCGAGCTGGTCCGCGTCCGTTGGTCGAATGGGCACACCATGTCGGTCACGCCAGGGCAGCGCTTCCGGGCCGTGGGCGAGGATCTCGACACCGAGTGGGTCGAGGCCCGCGACCTCGCCGGCAGGCTGACCATCGGCTACGGCGCCGCCCGCCACGACGGCCTGCGTCGCACCGGCGACGATACCTACGCGTACGTGCGCGGCCTCGTCGCCGCGGAGGGCTTCGCGGTCGACCGGGCGCGTCCGGCCGACGGGCGGGTCCGTCTCCGCATGGTCGACCCCGAGCCGATCGACGCGGCCCACGCGTGGGCGATCGAGGCCGGCCTGAACGTCTCGCGCGGCAAGCGTGAGGCCCGGCAGCCGCACCACAAGGACCAGCACATCCTGACGTTCGCCCGGCACGATGGCCTGCTGGAGGTGGCCACGCCGGGCGGCGACGCCAAGGCGGTGCCCGCCGACGTGCTGGCCGACCGCGCCGCCTGGGTGCCGTTCCTCGCTGGCTTCTTCGACGGCGACGGGTACGTGCGCAAGCGCTTCCGCGAGATCGTCCTCGTGAGCACCAGCGAGCGCCTGATCCGGCAGCTGCACTCGATGCTGGCCGACGCGGGCGTCCACGGCCACCACTGGTCCCGCCCCAGCGAGGCGGGCCACAAGACACTGATGGGCCTGTCCATCTCCGGCCGCGACGCCGCGACGCTCGCCAGCGCTCTTCTGGGGGCCGTGAAGGTTGGCTACAAGCGCGACGACCTCCACCGCGTCGCCGACCTCTCCTACGCCTACGGCGGCAAGCAGGGCAACGACCGCCTTCCCGGTGGCCCCGTGATGGCCGAGCGCGACGGCTGGATTCGCCGGCCGCACCGGATCGGTTCGCCGCTCGGGCAGCGGCTCGACGCGCTCGCCGGCTCGTCGTTCCTGCGGGTGGAGTCGGTCGAGCCGGTCGAGCCGGACGCCACGTACGACATCCAGGTCGGCAGCGACGAGCACGCCTTCGTGGCCGAGGGCTTCGTGGTCCACAACTGCATGGGTAAGTACCACCCGCATGGCGACGGGGCGATCTACGACGCCATGGTGCGGATGGCGCAGCCCTTCTCGCTCAACGCGACGCTCGTCGACGGGCACGGCAACTTCGGGTCCCCAGACGACGGACCGGCTGCTTCGCGTTACACGGAAGCGCGGATGTCGCGGGAGGCGATGCTGCTCGTCGGGGAGCTCGGCGAGGGGACCGTCGACTTCTACCCCAACTACGACGGGTCGCTGGAGCAGCCGACCGTGCTGCCCGCCGCCTTCCCGAGCCTGCTGGTCAACGGCACCTCGGGCATCGCGGTCGGGATGGCCACCAACATGATCCCGCACAACCTGGGTGAGGTGGTCGCGGCCGCCCGGTGGCTGATCAAGCACCCGGACGCGACGCTCGACAAGCTGATGACGTTCGTGCCCGGGCCCGACCTGCCCACCGGCGGGCTGCTGCTCGGCCTCGACGAGGTGCGCAAGGCGTACGAAACGGGGCGCGGGATCGTGCGCATGCGGGGCAAGGTGGAGATCGGGCCGCTGGAGGGGAGCCGCGGGCGGCAGGCGATCACGGTCACCGAGCTGCCGTACGGGGTCGGCGCCGAGAAGGTGATCGAGCGGATCACCGAGGAGGTCAACCGCACCAAGCGGCTGCAGGGCATCGCCGACGTCAAGGACCTGACCGACCGCGAGGCCGGCACCCGGCTCGTCGTCGAGTGCAAGGTCGGGGTCAACCCGCAGGCGCTGCTCGCCGACCTGTACCGGCTCACCCCGCTGGAGTCGTCGTTCGGCGTCAACAACCTGGTGCTGGTCGACGGGCAGCCGCAGACGCTCGGGCTCAAGGCGCTGCTGGAGGTCTTCCTCCACCACCGGTACGAGGTGGTGACCCGGCGCACCACGTTCCGGCGGCGCAAGCGGCAGGAGCGCCTGCACCTGGTCGACGGCCTGCTCATCGCGCTGCTCGACATCGACAAGGTGGTCCGCCTGATCCGGGCGAGCGAAAACGCGCAGGCCGCCAAGGACGGGTTGATGAGCCAGTTCAAGCTCTCCGAGATCCAGGCGACGTACATCCTGGACACCCCGCTGCGCCGGCTGACCAAGTTCGACCGGCTGGAGCTGGAGGCCGAGGGGGAAAAGCTGCGCGCCGAGATCGCCGAGCTCACCACGATCCTCGACGACGACCAGGTGCTCAAGAAGGTGGTCTCGGACGAGCTGGCCGCGGTGGCCAAGGAGTTCTCCCGCGAGCGGCGCACCACGCTGATCGGCGGCGACCTCAAGGAGACGCTCGCCGCGTCGGTGCCGTCCGGGCCCCTGGAAGTCGGCGACGACCCGTGCCAGGTGATCCTGTCGGCGAGCGGCCTCGTGGCCCGTACCGCCGTCGAGTCGGAGGAGGCGCCGGAGGGGCGCAGCCGCCGGGGCCGGGTCAAGCACGACAGCGTGCGCGCGGTGGTGCACTCCACCGCCCGGGGCCGGGTGCTGCTGGTGACCAGCCACGGGCGGGCGTTCAAGACGGACGTGCTGCCGCTGCCGGTGCTGCCCGAGCAGTCCGGCACGGTGTCGCTGAGCGGCGGCATGTCCGCCTCCGAGCTGGTCCCGCTCGCGGCGGGGGAGACGGTGATCGGGCTCGCCCCGCTGACCGGGGAGGGTTCGCCGGGGCTGGCGCTCGGCACCAAGCAGGGCGTGGTGAAGGTGTGCGCGCCCGAGTGGCCGGTGCGCTCGGACGAGTTCGAGGTGATCGGGCTGCGCGAGGGCGACGAGGTGATCGGCGCGACCTGGCTCACCGACGGCGCGGAGATGCTCACGTTCGTCAGCTCCGACTCCTCGCTGCTGTACTACGCGGCGGGCCTCGTCCGGGCGCAGGGCCTCAAGGGCGGCGGCATGGCCGGCATCAACCTGGCGGCCGGTGCGCACGCGGTGTTCTTCGGCGCGGTGCGCACCGACGACCCGGAGCACGGCGAACCGTTGGTGGTCACCTCCAGCGGCGGCAGCGTGAAGGTCACGCCGCTGTCGGCGTACCCGAGCAAGGGGAGGGCGACCGGCGGGGTGCGCACCCAGCGCTTCCTCAAGGGTGAGCGGCGGCTGGCCCTGGCCTGGGTGGGGCCGCGCCCGGCGGCGGCCAGCGGCAGCGGCGAGCCGGTCACGCTGCCCGAGGTCGACCCGCGGCGCGACGGGTCGGGCGCCGCCATGTACGGCCCGGCCGTTGTGGGGCACCTCATAGAGCGCGGCTGATTGACCTCAACCGGGGTTGAGGTTTGAGACTCGGACCTATGAGAGCGGCCATTTTCAGCGAGTACGGCGGTCCCGAGGTGCTGCGGGTGTCCGACGTGGACACTCCACACGCGAGCGACGGGCACGTGCGGGTCCGGGTGCGCGCGGCCGGCGTGCAGCCGTACGACCTGGCGGTGCGCGCCGGCTGGACGCCGCCCGGCGTGACGAAGCCGCTGCCGCGGATACCGGGCAACGAGTTCGCCGGGGTGGTCGACGAGGTCGGGGCGGGCGTCACCGGGGTCTCCGCCGGCGACGAGGTGCTCGGCTTCGGGCAGCTGCAGGCCTACGCGGAGTACCTGGTCGTCCCGGCTGACCAGGTCACGGGCAAGCCCGAGGCGATGCCGTGGGAGGTGGCCGGCGGCTTCACGGCGGGCGCGCAGACCGCGTCGCTCGCCCTCGAGGCGCTGAGTGTCGGCTCGGGAGACGTGCTGGTCGTGCACGGGGCGGCCGGGGCGGTCGGCACGATGGCGGTGCAGCTCGCCGTGCTGGCCGGGGCGGCGGTGGTCGGCACGGCGGCGCCGGACAACCACGACTACCTGCGGGAGCTGGGCGCGACGCCGGTCGCGTACGGCGACGGGCTGGTCGAGCGGCTGCGGCCGTTCGCGGTGACGGCGGCGCTCGACGGCGCGGGCGGGGCGGCGCTGGACGCGTCCCTGGCGCTGGTGCCCGACCGGCGGCGGATCCTCACGCTGGTGGACCACGGCCGGGCCGCCGAGCTGGGCGTGCGGGTGGTCGAGGGCGTGCGCTCGGCGCGCCGGCTGGCCTCTCTCGCCGACCGGTACGCGAAGGGTGAGCTGCGCTTCCACGTCCGGCGCACGTATCCGCTCGACCGGGCCGCGGACGCGCACCGGGAGCTGGAGCGGGGCCACGGCCGCGGCAAGGTGGTCCTGCTGGTCTGATCCCGTCCGGCGGCCCGGTCTCAGCCCTGGCGAAGGCGCGGACGCTGCCCGGACTCGGCCCGGACGCTGCCGGTCTCAGTCCGGGAGGGAGCGGACGATCGCCACCGGGCACTCCGCGTGGTAGAGCAGCTGCTGGCTGACCGAGCCGAGCAGCAGCCCGCGAAAGCCGCCCCGGCCGCGGGAGCCGACGACGGCGAGCTGGGCGCCGCGGCTCGCCTCGATCAGCGCCTCGGCGGGGCGGCCGGCGACCACGTGGATGCTCGCCGTCACCCGCGGGTACTTGTCCCGCCAGGCGGCGACGAACTCCGCGGTCTCCTCGTGCTGGGCGGCGATCTGCGCGTCCGGGTTGTAGCCCGACGGGCGCCAGCGCGCTGACGGCGGCTCCCAGGAGCGGATCACCCGCAGGCTGGTACCCCGGCTGGCCGCGGCGGCGAACGCGAACTCCGCGGCGAGCTGCGCGTAGTCGGAGTCGTCGACGCCGACCACGACCGGGGCGCCGGGGGCCGGCTCCGAGCCGCGTACGACGACGACCGGGCAGTGGGCGTGCGCCGAGACGCCGATGCTCGTCGACCCGATCAGCTGGTCGGCGAACCCGCCGGCGCCGCGGCCGCCGAGCACGACCAGGCGCGCCCCCCGGGAGCGTTGCACCAGGACCGCGCTGGCGGCGCCGGGCACCACCGCGCCGGCCACCGGTACGCCGGAGTGGCTCTCGCGCGCCTTCGACAGGGCAGCGGCGAGGACCCGGTCCGCCTCGTCGTGGGCGCCGTGGTCGGGCCAGGCGGTCGGGGCCAGGCCGGCGATCGCGGAGCTTGTCGGCCAGTCGAACGCGTACACGACGACCACCGGCGTTCCGGTGCGGGCGCCCTCGGCCATCGCCCAGTTCAGCGCGGCGTCGGCGCCGTCGGAGGCGTCGAAGCCGACGACGATCGGTGGTACGGCGTCAGACACCCCGCCACCGTAGGCACGGCCGGCGGCGGCCACGCCGGAAACCCGCGAACGCCGGGCGACGCCTCACCCGCGGCGGTGGAGCAGGGGTGAGCAAAGCGTAGGGAAGCACCCGATTCCCGCGCCCCGCCGCGCCCCTAGCGTCGTACGCATGAGAACTCGCGTACTCGTGCCGGTGGCGGTCGCCCTCCTCTTCGCCGTGGCCGGCTGCGGCGGCGGATCGGGTGCCGCGGCGGGTGAAGGGTCCGATGTGGACCTTCCGGTGGCCGGCGGCGACCTGGGTACGGCGGTGCCCGCGTGCCCGTTCACCGCGGAGAAGGTCGCCGAGATCGTCGGCAAGCCGATGGTGGACGAGGGGAACTGCCTCTTCGGCGACGGCAAGGGCGTCGGCAGCGTCACGATCACCATGTCGTCGCAGCTGGCCGGCTCCACCACGTACGACTACCAGCGCAAGACCGCCGACGAGTCGTACGCGACGGTGACCGACGTGCCGAAGGGGGACCGGGCGTACATCGCGGTGGACGACATCAAGGCCGAGGCGGTCCTGGTCGGCGCCGGCGGCAGCTACACGCTGATCATGTCGAGCCTCAGCCTCGACCCGCCCGCCTACGAGCGGGCCCTGCGGACGATGCTCGACGCGCTCCCCGCGTAGCCGGGACAGCTCAGCGGCCACCCGATAAGATCCCGGGTTGATCTCAGGCGCGTCGGACGGGGAGCGGTGAGCATCCACGATCTGCTGCTGGCCGGTGGGCACGTGGTCGACGTGGGCGGCGGCCACGTCGGCCGCTTCGACGTGGCGGTCCGGGGCGGGCGGATCGCCGCCGTCGCGCCCGCGCTGCCGGCCGGCTCCGCCCGCGAGGTGGTCGACGCCGGCGGGCACCTCGTCACGCCCGGGCTGGTCGACCTGCACACGCACGTGCACCCGGGCGCCACCTACTGGGGCATCCACCCCGATCCGGTGGCTTGGCACTCCGGCGTCACCACCTGGGTGGACGCCGGGTCCGCGGGGGCCTGGGGGATCGACGCGCTGCGGGCCGCGGTCGAGACTTATCGGGTACGGGTGCCGGTGCTCCTCAACGTCTCCGCGCTGGGCCTGACCGGCCGCACCGGCGAGTCCACCGACCTGGCGCACGTCGACGTCGACGCCGCGCTGGACGCGATCGCCCGCCACCCCGACCTGGTCGCCGGCGTCAAGGCGCGGATCGACCGGGAGACCGCGGGCGGCAACGGGCTGCGCCCCCTCGAACGCGCCCTCGACGTCGCCCGCGCCGCCGGGCTGCCGCTGATGGTGCACGTGGCCGCCGGCCCGCCCGGCCCCGCCGACGTGCTCCCGCTGCTGCGCCCCGGCGACATCCTCACCCACTGCGCCAGCGGCGTGGCGGCGACCGGGGCCGGCCCGGCGGTCCGCGAGGCGTACGCGCGGGGCGTGCTGCTCGACGTGGGGCACGGCGCCGGCGGGTTCGCGTTCGACGTGCTGGCGGAGCAGCTCGCCGCCGGGCTCCCGCCGCACACCGTCTCCACCGACCTGCACGCGCGGTGCCGGTACGGGCCGGTGTTCGACCTGCCCACGACGATGGCGAAGCTGCGCGCGGCGGGCATGGCCCTCGACGAGGTCGTGGCCGCCGCCACCGCCAACCCCGCGGCGGCGCTGCGCCTGCCCGGCGGGGTGGGGACGCTGGCGGTGGGGGCACCGGCGGACATGGCGGTGTTCGCGGTGGAGCAGGGGGCGTTTCCGGTCGTCGACGCGCACGGGCAGGTGCGCCAGGCCCCGGAGCGGCTGCGCAACGTCGCCACCTACGTCGCCGGCCGCCGCCTCCCGCCGTCACTGCCCGAGCCGCCACCGCCGTGGGTACCCCTGACCCGGGCGCAGCGGGCCGCCCTGGACCGGCGCGAGCAGGCCCTGCGCGACCTCCTCGGCGAGCCCCTGGTCGGCCCGGAAGGCCTGACCGAGCAGTTCCCGCGCTAGCCCGCGCCGGTGAGTCCCGCGCCGGTGATCGAAGCTCCCCTCACGTCGTTCTAACGACTTCAGGGGAGCTTCGATCACCCTTAGCCCACGGGGGTCGGTACCGGCTCGGGCTGGGCGATGTCGTCGCCGACCCGGCGGGCCCAGCGGCCGGCCACGACCGCGTACCAGCCGGCGATCACGGCGAACCCGGCCGCGACCACGAACACCGCCGCCGGCGAGTGCCCGTCGCCGGGGAGGGTGAGCGCGGCGGCGAAGAGCCCCAGCACGTACGAGAGGTTGTAGGTGGTGTCGTTGACCGCGAAGACCCGGCCCCGGTAGTCGTCGTCGCACTCGTGCTGGATCGACGTGTCGACCACGATCTTGGTGCCCTGCGCGGCGATGTTGACGCAGAAGACCGCGACCACCAGCAGCGGCTGGGTGAACGACGAGACCGTCAGCGGCAGCGCGATCGCGATCCCCGCGATCAGGCCGGCCACCCACCGCCAGCCGCCGATCCGCCGGGTGACCGCCGGCGTGACCAGCGCCGCCACCATCACGCCCAGGCTGCCGGCCACCACCACGAACGCCAGCCCGGTGATCGAGTCCTGCACGTCGTCGTCGGTGACGAAGTAGTTGCGGTAGAGCAGCAGCATGGCCAGGGTCAGTACGCCGAAGAGCGCGCGGAAGCCGGCCTTGGCCGCCATCGTGTACGCCGCGCCGCGCTTGCTCGCCAGGTGCGCCAGCCCGTCGCCCAGGCCGCGCACCACCTCGCCGAGCGCCGAGTGCATGGGCGCCCGCGCGGGTACGCCGGCGTGGTCCGGCCCGAGGTCGGACACCCGGAAGGAACGCCAGGCGAGCAGCGCGGAGGCCACGTACCCGATCGGTGCGACCAGCGCCATCGCCGCGTAGCCGGAGTCGCCGGCGGCGATCAGCCAATTGATCAGGACGACCGCGATGCCGAGGCCGGCGGAGAAGCAGACCGATCCGAGGGTGCCGGAGAGCGAGTTGGCTGTGACGAGGCGCCGATCCTCCACGACGTGCGGTACCGCCGCGGAGAGGCCGGCGAGCAGGAAGCGGTTGAGGCCGATGATCGCGAACGCCACCACCACGAACGCCACACCGTTGTCGCCGGCGCTGATCAGGTAGGCCGCGGGCAGCACGAGCGCCGCCCGCACCAGGTTGGTGAAGACCACGAGCTGGCGCCGGCTCCACCGGTCCAGGAACACCCCGACGAAGGGCCCGATCAGCGAGTACGGGGTGACGAGCAACGCCGACCCGGCGGCGATCGCCATCGCGCTGGTCTGCTTGTCGGGATTGAAGAGCACGCTGCCGGCGAGGGCGGCCTGGAAGAGCCCGTCCGCGAGCTGGCTGGACAGCCGTACGCCCAGGAGCCTCCGGAAGCCGCGGACGGCGAGCACGGAGCGCAGGTTGTGGGTGTCGCGGGTGGCCATGACGACCTAGCGTAGGCCGTGTTTCCGCGTTATCGGTTCGTGATGTGCGACGTTGGCTCACGAACCGCGTCACAAACCGGACAGAGGGCGGGTGAACGGCCGGTGTCCGCCGCCCGTCGGGTCGGTGCACCCCGCGTCCGGCGTGTCGTGGCGCGCCGCGCCGCGGATAGAGTTGGCGGGTGGCTGGACGTCTGACAACCGAACGACTGACCCTGCGCCCCTGGGAGGTCGACGACGCCGAAGCGGCGCTGGGCGTCTACGGCGACGGCGGTGTGGCCCGCTGGCTCAGTCCGGCCATGGACACGGTCTCCGACCTCGGCGCGATGCGGCTGATCCTGCAGCAGTGGATCGCCGAGGACCAGCGCCTCTTCACCCCCGCCGGGCGATGGGCGATCGAGCGCGTCGACGACAAGCAGGTCATCGGCGGCGCCCTGCTGCTCCCGCTCCCGCCCGGCGGCGAAGACCTCGAGATGGGCTGGCAGCTCCGCCCGGACGCGTGGGGCCAGGGCTACGCCGCCGAGGCCGGCCGCCGGCTGGCGCGGTGGGCGTTCGACGAGGGCTCCGACGAGGTCTTCGCGGTCGCCCGCCCGGCCAACGAGCGGGCCGGCGCCACCGCGCGCCGCATCGGCATGCAGTGGGTCGGCGAGACCGAGAAGTACTACGGCCTGCGCCTCCAGGTCTTCCGCCTCCGCCCCGGCGACATCGATTAGTGCTGTGGCCACTAACCTTTGCCGTCTTCGCCGGGCCGTGTGACCAGCGGCCGAAGGCCGCCGGTCACACGGTGAACGTCAGTGATCACCGCACTGGCCCCTTCCCGGCGAAGATCCGAGCTACCGCGACGTCCGCCGGGACCCGGACCCTTGCGCGGGGCCGAGGTCTCCGCGGGGCCGCGGCGCGGCGCGAACAGATCGTGGTATTCAGGTGCCCCCAGGGGGGCACTCAAATACCACGATCTCTTCCGGCGCGCCCGTCGCGGCGGCCGGGGCCGCCGCCGGTGGTCTCGGAGTGCCGATCACGGGCCCGCGACGGCCGGCCCGGCCAGCTGGGCCGGCGCGGGTGGGAAGCGCGGAGGGTGAGGCCGCGGGAGCGACGGTCGTGACCACCGCGGACGTCGCGGTAGCTCAAAATCTTCCGCTAGGGGTTGACAACGTTGTCCGTGCATCGACAGGCTTGACTGATCTCCGGCGCCGGCCGCCCACCCCCGCGGCCGGCCGTCCCCTGTGGAGGTACCGGCATGTCTGTGCGACGGCGCACCGCGCTCCTGGCAACCGCCCTGCTCGTTCCCGCCGCTCCGGTCCTACCGGCGCCGGCCGAGGCCGCGCCGCCGGCCGGCTTCTACTCCTCTTTCGAGGCCGGTGACCCGGCGCCGACCTGGGTCGACACCGCCGAGACCGACCGCTCCGGCGCCAAGCGGATGGACGGGGTGACCGGCGACCCGATCGTCGGCATACCCGGCAACCAGACCGACCGGGTCGTCGAGGTCACCACCGGCGGCGACAACCCGCCGAACGAGACCGCCGACCGGCTCGTGGACGGCAACATCAGTACCAAGTGGCTGGCGCACGCGCCGAACGGGTGGGTGAGCGTCCGGTTCGACGCGCCGGTCGCGATCGTCCACTACGCACTGATCTCCGCCAACGACGCGCCCGAGCGGGACCCGCGGGACTGGACCCTCGAAGGGTCGGCGGACGGCACCACGTGGTCCACACTGGACACCCGCGCTGGCGAGGAGTTTCCCGAGCGCTTCCAGGCCAAGGACTACCGCCTCGCGAACACCGCGGCCTACCTCCACTACCGGCTCACCGTCACCGCCGTCGCGGGCGGGCCGGCCACGCAGCTCGCCGAGCTCCAACTCTCCAATGGAGACGGTACGCCGCCGCCGGCCACCGACATGCGGGCGTTCGTCAGCGGCGGGCCGGTCAACGGGCCCACCATGCGCCCGAACGCCGGATGGACGGGCCTTCGGGCGCTGCAGATGTCCGGCGGCCAGACCAGCGACGGGCGCGGATACGCGTACGACAAGGTCTTCGACGTCGACATCCGGGTGACCCGGGACACCGAGCTGTCGTACGTGATCTTCCCGGAGCTGACCGCGCAGGACCTCGACTACCCGAGCACGTACGCGGCCGTGGACCTGGCGTTCACCGACGGCACGTACCTCAGCGAGCTGGGCGCGCGGGACCAGCACGGGTTCGGGCTCAGCCCGCGGGCGCAAGGGGCCGCCAAGTCGCTCTACGCCGACCAGTGGAACAGCAAGCGTTCCCGGATCGGCGCCGTCGCGGCCGGCAAGCGGATCGACCGCATCCTCGTCGGCTACGACAGCACGACCGGCAAGGGGCTCTTCAACGGGTGGATCGACGACGTCCGGATCGGCGCGGCGGCCGCCCCGAGCGCGGCCCACCTCTCCGACCACGTCGTCACCACCCGCGGCACCAACTCCAGCGGCGCCTTCTCCCGGGGCAACAACATCCCGGCCACCGCGGTGCCGCACGGCTTCAACTTCTGGGTGCCGATGACGAACGCCGGCTCCACCACCTGGCTGTACGACTACCAGCGGGGCAACGACGCGCAGAACCGCCCCACCCTGCAGGCGTTCACGGCCAGCCACGAGCCGAGCCCGTGGATGGGCGACCGGCAGACGTTCCAGGTGATGCCCTCGGCGGCGACCGGCACGCCGACCGCCGACCGGGCCGCGCGGGCGCTGCCGTTCAGCCACGCGAACGAGGTCGCCAAGCCGCACTACTACGGCGTGACGTTCGACAACGGGCTGAAGACGGAGATCGCGCCGACCGACCACGCGGCCGTGTTCCGGTTCACGTTCCCCGGGGACCGGGGCAACCTCGTCTTCGACAACGTCAACGGCGACGGTGGCCTCACCCTCGACGGCACCACGGTCACCGGGTACTCCGACGTCCGCAGTGGACTGTCCAATGGCGCCACCCGCATGTTCGTCTACGGCGTCGTGGACCGGCCGGTGGCCGCGAGTGGGCGGTTCACCGGCGTGGCCGGCTACCTCGCCTTCGACACCAGCGCCGGGAGGACGGTGACGCTGCGGATCGCCACCTCGCTCATCTCCGTCGACCAGGCGCGGCACAACCTGGAGCTGGAGGTCGGCGGGGCCGGCTTCGAGACGATCCGGGCCCGGGCCCAGCGGCTCTGGGACGACAAGCTCCGCGTCGTCGAGGTCGAGGGGGCCACCCCGGACCAGCTCACCACGCTCTACTCCAGCCTGTACCGCCTCTTCCTCTACCCCAACTCCGCCCACGAGAACACCGGCACCGCCCACCGTCCAGTGTGGAAGCACGCGGTGCAGTCCTCAGCCTCGACCGCGATCCCGGACGGCACCACGCCGACCGGGACGGGGGCGCCGGTGGTGGACGGCAAGGTGTACGTCAACAACGGGTTCTGGGACACGTACCGCACCACCTGGTCGGCGTACACCCTCTTCACCCCGCGGATGGCCGGTGAGCTGGTCGACGGGTTCGTGCAGCAGTACCGCGACGGCGGCTGGGTCTCCCGCTGGTCCGCGCCGGGCTACGCCAACCTCATGACCGGCACCAGCTCCGACGTCTCCTTCGCCGACGCGTACGTCAAGGGGGTGCGCGGCTTCGACGCCAAGGACGCGTACGACGCGGCGCTGCGCAACGCCACCTCCGCCCCGCCCGGCGCCGACCCCGACAACACCAACGTCGGGCGGAAGGGCCTCCAGACGTCGGTGTTCCGCGGGTACACGGCGTCGTCCGTCTCCGAGGGCGTGTCGTGGGCGCTGGAGGGGTACGTCAACGACTTCGGCCTCGCCAACATGGCCGCCGCGCTCGCCACCGACCCGGCCACGCCCCGCGCCGAGCGGGCCCGCTACCGGGAGGAGGCCGAGTACTTCCGCAACCGGGCGCTGGGCTACGTCAACATGTTCGACCCGGCGGTCGGCTTCTTCCAGGGGCGCGACGCGGCGGGGCAGTGGAAGTCCACACCGGACGGGTACGACCCGCGGGTCTGGGGGCACGAGCACGACTACACCGAGACGAACGGGTGGAACTTCGCCTTCCACGTGCCGCACGACGGGCAGGGGCTGGCCAACCTGTACGGCGGGCGGGCCGGGCTGGAGGAGAAGCTCGACGAGTTCTTCGCCACCCCGGAGACGGCCCGCTTCCCTGGCTCGTACGGCGGCACGATCCACGAGATGGTGGAGGCGCGGGACGTGCGGATGGGCATGTGGGGCTTCAGCAACCAGGTGTCGCACCACATCCCGTGGATGTACACGTACGCGGGGCGGCCGGCCAAGACCCAGGCGAAGACGCGCGAGGTGCTCTCCCGCATGTACGTCGGGAGCGAGATCGGCCAGGGCTACGCGGGCGACGAGGACAACGGCGAGACCTCCGCCTGGTACCTCTTCGCCGCGCTCGGCTTCTACCCGCTCCAGGTGGGCAGCGCCGACTACGTCATCGGCTCGCCGCTGTTCCGCAAGGCGACGGTGCACCTCGACAACGGCCGGCGCATCGTCGTCAACGCGCCCGACAACAGCCCGACCGACGTGTACGTCCAGAGCCTGCGGGTGGACGGCCGCCCGTACCAGAAGTCCTGGCTGTCCCACCGCGACCTGGCCGATGGCGCGGTGCTCGACTTCCGGATGGGTCCGTCGCCGTCGTCGTGGGGGACGCGGGCCGCGGACCTGCCGCTGTCGCTGACCCCGCCCGGCCCGCCGGCGCGGCCGCGCGCCGACCTCCCGGTGACCGGCGGCCCCGCCGCGCTCTCCGACGACACCTCGGGTACGGAGGCCGCGGTCGGCGGCACTCTACGGTGGACGGTCGAGGGTGGACCGAAGCGGGTGACCCAGTACACGCTGACGTCCGCCGCCCAGCGGGGCGCCGATCCCAGCGGCTGGCGCCTGTCCGGCTCGACGGACGGTCGCACGTGGACGGTGCTCGACCAGCGGTCGGGTGAGGACTTCCGGTGGCGGCAGCAGACCCGACCGTTCACGGTGGACAGACCCGGCGCGTACACCCACTACCGGCTCGATGTCACGTCCCCGGGGCCCGTATCGCTGGCGGAGGTGGAGCTGCTCGGGCATTAGGATGGGTGGATGCATGCGGTCGTCGTCGGTGGCAGCCTCGCCGGGCTCTGCGCCGCCCGTGCCCTCGCCGACCACGCCGAGCGGGTGACGGTGATCGACCGCGATCGCTACCCGGACGCGCCGGCGGTGCGCAAGGGCGTGCCGCAGGCGCACCACCTGCACGTGCTCATCACGTCCGGGCAGCGGGCGCTCGACCGCCTGTTTCCCGGGCTGGTCGCCGAGCTGGCCGACCGCGGCGCGGTGCCGGTCGCCGCCCCCACCGACTTCCTCTACCTGAGCGCGACCAGCTGGCGGGAGCGGTTTCCGGCCACCCACCAGCTGGTCGGCGCCAGCCGCGAGCTGATCGACTGGACGGTCCGGCGGCGGCTGGCCGAGGACCCGCGGGTGGTGTTCCGCGACGGCTCCGACGTGATCGGGCTCGGCGTCTCGGTCGGCGCCGGCGCGGCCTCGGGCGGCAGCGGCGCGGTCAGCGGGGTGGAGGTCCGCTCGCGGGAGAGCGGCGAGATCGAGTTCCTGCCCGCGTCCGTGGTGGTCGACGCGAGCGGGCGCGGCTCGCGCACGCCGCAGTGGCTGGAGGGGCTCGGCTACGGCCGGCCGGCCGAGACGCGGATCGACTCCGGGCTCGGCTACTCCAGCCGCCGCTTCCGGCTGCCGCCGGGCACCGCCAAGGGGTGGAAGACGATCCTGCTCATGCCCGAGATCCCGCACACCTCACGCGGCGGCGTGCTGTACCCGATCGAGGGTGACCGCTGGATGGCGACGCTGGCCGGCATCGCCGGCGACGCGCCCCCGACCGACGACGCCGGGTTCCTGGAGTTCGCGCGCGACCTGCGCAGCCCGGTCATCTACGACGCGATCCGCGACGCCGAGCCCGACTCGGCGGTGCACGGCTTCCGGCAGATGGCCAACCACCGCCGCCACTACGAGGAGATGGCGCGCTGGCCGGACGGGCTCGCGGTGGTGGGCGACGCGGCGTGCGCGTTCAACCCGATCTACGGTCAGGGCATGAGCGTGGCGGCGCTGCACGCGCTGCTGCTCGGCGAGCACCTGCGCGGCCGGGGCCGGCTCGACCGCACCACCCAGGCCGCGGTCGCCCGCGCCAGCGCGCCCGCGTGGGCGATCGCGACCGGCGCCGACCTGCGTTACCCGACGACGGCCGGGCCCCGGCGGCGTGGGGACCGGCTGTCCCGCTGGTACCTGGACCGGACCACCGACGTCGCCAACCGCGACGCGTACGTGTGCCGCGTCCTCACCGACGTGCTCCACCTGGTCGCGCCCCCCACCGCCCTGATGCGCCCCGCCGTGCTGGCCCGCGTCATGCGTGGCCGCCCCGGCCCGCCACTGACGGCACCGCCGCTCTGAAGAGCCGTCGAGCCGCGACGTCCCGCGAGGCGGGCACCAGCGGTACCGGAAGTACCTTATGGCGGCCTCATAAGGTACTTCCGGTACCGCTGGACACCGACCCGGCCGCGACGCGCCGCTCGCGACCTGTGTCCACCCGGCCGCCGCGCAGGTGCGCCCCACCCGCGCCGCGACGGCCAACCGGCACGCGGCTGCCCAGCCCGCCTCCGGCAGGCGCCGGGAGGTGGGGTCAGCGGGGGAGGCCGGCGATCGTCATCCGGATCAGGCGGGCGTACGTCTCGTCGAGGTCCTCGGGCAGGCCGAAGCCGCCACTGGCCTCGATCGACGCGAACCCGTGCACGACCGCGCGCACGCAGCGCGTCGTGTGGATGGCGTCGGAGTCGGTCAGGCCGTACCCGCGCAGCACCGCCAGGAAGACCTCCAGCAGCCGCTGCCCCGCCTCGGCGATGCGCGGGTCGTGCAGGGGGTCGGCGGGGGTGGCGGCGTAGCGGGCGGGGTGGGCGGTGACGTACGCCCGGTAATCGCGCATCAGCACCTCGACCGCGTCGTCGCCGGAGCGGCCGATCACGGCGCGGGTGAAGCGCTCGGTCATCTCCTCCAGCACCCGCGCGCCGACCAGCGTGCGCAGCTCGGCGAGGCTCCCCACGTGCTTGTACAGCGACGGGGCGGCGACCCCGGTGCGCTGCGCGACCGCGGCCAGGGTGAGCGCGGCGGGGCCCTGCTCGTCGATGATGGCGAGCGCGGCCTCGACCACGGCCGCGGTGGAGAGACCGGCCCGGTAACTACGCACCATAGCCGCAAAGCTAACGCCAGTAGCACGCCCCGTCAAGGAGGCGCCCCCATCAAGGATGGGCCATCACCAGCACGCCGCGCGCCGGGCCACCGATCGCCTGGTACACGTGGGGGACGTCGCCGGGAAACCGGATGAGGTCGCCCGGTCCCAACTCCGCCGGCCCGGCCACCGGGCCGACGCGGAGCCGGCCGGTCACCACGAGCAGCGACTCGGTCACGCCGGCCGGGTGCGGGTCGGCGTGGCGGGCGGTGGTGGCGAAGTCCACCTCGTAGAGCTCGGCGAGCCGCTGCCCGCGTACCCGATCGAGAAGGCGGGCGGAGACCGCCCCCTCCACCCGCGTGCCGCGACCGGCGCGCACCACCTCGACCCGGGTGCGGGCCGGCTCGTCGATGAGGTCGCCCAGCGCGGCGCCGAGCGCGTCCGCGAGCGCGTAGAGGGTGTCGATCGTGGGGTTGCCGCGCCCGGCCTCGAGGTTGGTGAGCGTGGCGCGGCCGACGCCGCTCCGCTCGGCGAGAGCCACCACCGACAGGCCGCGCGCCTCGCGGAGAGCGCGGAACCGGGTGCGCCTGGTCGGCGGCGTGCCCCGCTTCGCGCCGTACCGGGTGGTCGGCGGCGAGTGGCGCCTCGACCTGGACGCGCTGCGCGCCGCGGTGGGGCCGGCCACCCGCGCGCTGCTGCTGATGAGCCCCTCCATGCCCTCCGGCGCGGTGCTCGACGAGGAGGAGTGGCGCGCGGTCTGCGACCTGTGCCGCGAGCGTGACCTGCTGCTCGTCTACGACGGCGCGATGGAGAGCCTGCTCTTCGACGGCCGCCCGTTCGTCCACCCGGTGCGCGAGCCGGGCATGGCCGAGCGGACGCTGGTGATCGGCTCGCTCTCCAAGGAGTTCCGCATGATCGGCTGGCGGGTCGGCTGGGTCGCCGGCCCACCCTCCCTTGTGGAGCACGTCGGCTGGGCCCACGTCTACAACACCACCACGCCGGTGGGCATCGCCCGCGCGGCCGCGACCGCCGTCCTGCGCGGCGACCACGCGCACGTGTCGGCGGCCACCGCCGAGCTGCAGCGCCGCCGCGACACCATCCTCACGAGCCTGGCCGGCCTCCCGCTGGTGCGCCCGGCGGGTGGCTGGTCGCTGCTGCTCGACACGGTCGCGATGGGCGTCGACCCGGCCGAGGCCTCGCGCCGCCTGCTGCGCGACGGCGCGGTCGCGGCGACCGCGATGACCGGCTGGGGCGACGCGGTGGCCGCGCGGCACATCCGGTTCGTCTTCAGCGCCGAGCCCGTCGACCGCCTCGCCACCCTCCCCGAGCGGCTCCGCGCCGCTGGCCTCCGCTGACCAAAACCCAGAATTTCAGCGGGCTACCGCGACGCCCGTCGTGGTCCGGACCGTCGCGCGGGGCCCCCGGGGAAACGTGGAGCGCAGCGGAGCGTTTTCTTGGGGTGCATTCCCGCGGCCTCACCCTCCGTCGTCGGGAAGCGCAAACCGCGATCAAGATCGCGGAGACTTCGAGCGGGTGGCAGCCGGCGTTGGAGGTCGCGCAACCGTGCCTTCACCAGGGGCGGCGAGAGTCACGGCCGTTACCTGGTGTTGGGGAGGTTCCGAATGGACAACGACCGCAAGGCGCCCGGGGTCGGGCGCCGCACCCTGCTCGCCGCCCCCGCGGCCGCCGCGCTCGTCGCCGCGCCCGCGGTCGGCCTGCTCGCGGGTGGTGAGCCGGCATCGGCACAGAGCGGCGGGAGCGGCGGCTTCGACTGGCAGAGCCCGCGCTTCGCGCTCGCCGTGCTGCCGGACACGCAGTACCTCTTCGACGAGGACAGCTCCAACCCGGCGCCCCTGGAGGCGACGTTCCGGTACCTGAAGCAGGAGCGGGCCGAGGCGAACATCGCGTTCATGACGCACCTCGGCGACGTCACCGAGCACGGCAGCGACCACGAGATCGGCCTGGCGGACCAGGCGTTCCGGCTGATCGACGGGAAGGTGCCGTACAGCGTCCTGGCCGGCAACCACGACATCCGCGGCGGCGACGACCAGCGCGGCGACTCGGCGTACCTGCGCGCGTTCGGCCCGCGGCGGTTTGCGAACGTCCCCAGCTTCGGCGGGGCCTCGCCGGACGGGTACAACAGCTATCACGTGATCGCGGCCGGCGGGCGGGAGTGGCTGGTGCTCGCGCTCGACTGGCGGGTCTCCGACGCCGGGCTGGCCTGGGCGCAGGGCGTGATCGACGCGCACCCGCGTACCCCCGTCGTCCTCACCACCCACGACCTGGCCTTCGCCGAGGAGAACGGCCAGGCGCACCTGTCCGGCAACGGGCAGCGGCTCTGGGACCGGCTGGTCCGCCGCAACGACCAGGTGTTCCTGACGCTCAACGGGCACTACTGGCCGCCCGGCCGGACCACGCTCACCAACGACGCCGGCCGCGACGTCCACGTGCACATCACCAACTACCAGGACCGGTACTACGGTGGCGCGGCCATGATCCGGCTGTACCACTTCGACCTGGTGCGCGGCGTGATCGACGTGGAGACGTTCTCGCCGTGGTTCCTGGCCCGTGACCCGGCCAAGCGCTCGCCCCTCGAAGCCGAGACGATCGAGCTGACCGGCCCGGTCGACCGGTTCACTGTGGACATCGACTTCGCGGCCCGCTTCCAGGGCTTCGCGCCGGTCACCCCGCCCGCGCCCCGGCCGGCCGCCGCGGTGGTGTCGCGCACCACCGTGGCGTACTGGCGCTTCGACCGCTCCGGCCTCAACGGCGCCGTGAGCGCGGGCGCCCCGGTACCGGCCGGCGCCGTCGCCCGCGACCTCACCGGCAACGGCAACGACCTCACCCTGCAGCGGCTGCACACCAGCGCCCCCGAGGTGGTGACCTGGTCGGACGAGCACCACCCGGGCCAGCCCGCGCACGCCAGCCTCCGCTTCGACGGCGGCAAGAGCCCGGACCGCGGCGCGATCCTCCGGGCCGGGCCGGACGCGCCGATCAACAGCATGAAGTTCCTGACCGGGTACACGATCGAGGTCTTCGTCAAGCTGCCCGACCCGTTCGAGGGCGACCACGCGTGGATGGGCATCCTCAACTGGGAGGGGCGCAACGGCGACGCGGGCAAGACCACCGGCTGGTCCCCGCTCGAGCCGACGTGCAGCCTCAACATCTCGCCGGAGCGCTTCCTGCAGTTCGTCGTGTACCCGCAGGAGCAGGACGCCGACCCCACCTCGTGGAGCCACGCGCTGCCGGTCGGGCGGTGGACGCACCTCGCGGTGGTCAACGACTCCCGCCGCACCACCGTGTACGTGGACGGTTCGAAGATCGCCCGCAACCCCACCCAGCCCTCCACCGGCATCTGCACCATGGGCCGGCCGTTCGTGGTGGGGGCGAACTCGTTCGACCTCGGCTACGGGCAGGGCTTCTACGGCTGGATCGGCGACATCCGCGTCTCGTCCAAGGCGCTGCGGCCGGCGCAGTTCCTGACGCCGTACGAGTAGCGGCCCGCACGGGCGACGTTCATCGGGCGGTGGGCCGCGGTTAGCCCCGTGGCCCACCCGGTCGTCTAGCCTCGGAAGCCGTGAGCCCCAAGGCTTTGCTGGGTGGCAAGCGGGGGCTGCCCGCCCACGTGACCGTGTACCTGTTCGTCATCGTTCCGTTCCTCGCCCTGGTCGCGGCCGTGCCGATCGCCTGGGGCTGGGGACTGTCCTGGGTGGACGTCGGCCTCGCCGCCGGCTGGTACGTCTTCACCTGTCTGGGCGCCACCGTCGGCTTCCACCGCTACTTCACGCACGGCGCGTTCAAGGCGGGCCGCCCGATGCGGGTCGCGCTCGCCGTCGCCGGCAGCATGGCGGTGCAGGGGCCGATCCTGCACTGGGTGGCCGACCACCGCCGCCACCACGCCTTCTCCGACCAGGAGGGCGACCCGCACTCGCCGTGGCTGTTCGGCACGTCGGCGGCGGCGCTCGCCCGCGGCTTCTGGCACGCGCACCTGGGCTGGATCCTCGACCGCGACCTGACCAACCAGGAACGCTTCGCCCCCGACCTGCTCGCCGACCGCGACATCCGCCTGGTACACCGCACGTTCGGCCTCTGGACCGCGGTGACGCTCCTGGCACCCGCGGTGATGGGCGGCCTGATCACCTGGTCGTGGTGGGGCGCGGTGACCGCGTTCTTCTGGGCGAGCCTGGTCCGCGTGACGCTGCTGCACCACGTCACCTGGTCGGTCAACTCGGTCTGTCACATGGTCGGCGAGCGCCCCTTCGCCGCCCGTGACCGCTCCGCCAACTTCTGGCCCTTGGCGATCCTCAGCATGGGCGAGTCCTGGCACAACCTCCACCACGCCGACCCGACCTGCGCCCGCCACGGCGTACGCCCCTGGGAGGTCGACATCTCGGCCCGGGTGATCTGGCTCTTCGAAAAGCTGGGCTGGGTACGCGACGTGCGCTGGCCGTCCCGGCCGAGGCTGGCGCGGATCCGGCGGGCGGCCACCCCCGCGTAGTTCCCCGATCTGTGACAGGATCCTCGGCGGCGCGGCTCACTCGCTGTCGAGGAGGACGATTCATGCGTCGGCTGTGGAGCCGGTTCGGCATCCGGGCGCTGGCCCTGGCGCTGCTCGTCGCGGGCATCGGCGGTGGCTACCACCTCGGGCAGGGCCGCGAGGCGCAGCGGGAGGGTGTCCGCGCGCAGCTCGTCGCGGACGCCGACCAGCAGGAGGTCGAGTACCTCAAGGAGCGCCACCGGGAGTACACGGTCGCCACCGCCCACCAGCGGGAGGCCCAGCGCGCCGCCGCGGAGAAGGCGGCCGCCGCCGCGAAGACCGAGGCCGAGCGGGCCCGCAAGGCCGCCGACGCGGCCGGCCGCAGGAAGCGCGAGGAAGAGGAGGCCAAGGCGGAGCCCAAGCCGTACAGCGGCCCGATCCCGGCCTCCTGCAACGAGTACAGCGGCAACCGCAGGACCGGCTGCGCGCTGCTGCTGGCCAGCGGCTTCGGCATCGACCAGATGCCCTGCCTGGACAAGCTGTGGACCAAGGAGAGCGGCTGGAACCACAAGGCCCGCAACCCCTCCTCCGGCGCGTACGGCATCCCCCAGGCGTACCCGGGCGGCAAGATGTCCTCGGCCGGCACCGACTGGGAGACCAACCCGGCCACCCAGATCAAGTGGGGCCTCGGCTACATCAAGGGCCGCTACGACGACCCGTGCGGCGCCTGGGCCCACTCCGAGGACGTCGGCTCGTACTGACCCGCCGCCCGAGCCCCGTGATCGAAGCTCCCCTCAAGTCGCTAGAACGACGTGAAGGGAGCTTCGATCACGTCAGAGGTCGAGGTCGACGCAGGCCGGGTCGTGGTCGGAGCCGTCGCCGCTGATCTGGGTGCGGCGCATCACGTGGGCGGCGGCGACCGGCAGGTCGGGGCTGGTCCAGATCTGGTCGAAGAGGTTGAACGAGGTCACGCCCTTGGCCCGGTGCCGGTTGGTCCACATGTGCGGGCTCAGGTCGCCGAACGCGTCCTCGGTCATCGCGCCGTTGCGCTTCGGGCCCGGGATCGTCGTGCCCGTGCCCACCTGCTCGACCAGGCCGGCGTCGGCCAGCGCGGCGAGGGTGGGGGAGTCGGGGGCGTCGTTCATGTCGCCGGTCATCACGACCCGGCTGGTCATCCGCAGCCTGCGCAGGATCGTGCGGATCGCGACCGCCTGCGCGGTGCGGCGCGCGTCGATCCGGGCGCGCTCCTCCTCGACCTCGGCGGCGCTCAGCTTGAACTCGTCCTGGATGAACTGGCTCTTCAGGTGGTTGACGAAGATCCGCAGCGGCTTGCCGTCGGGGGCGGTGACCTCGGCCTGGAGCAGGTCGCGGCTGAACACCGCGCTGCCGTCCGCGCCGGGCCAGAAGCGCCACGAGCTGATCCGGGTGATCGGCAGGCGGGAGCAGAGCGCGACGTCGATGCGGCGCCGGTCGTTTCCCTCGACGACCACCCGGAACGGGTACTGGATACCGCGCTTGGCCAGGTCGTCGCGGTGGAACGCGTCCAGCGCGTCCTGGTCCTCCACCTCCTGCAGGCAGAGCACGTCGGCGTCGAGCGCGGCGATGCGGCGGGCGATCCAGTCGCGGGCCTTGGGGTCCTTGCCCCGCACCAGCCTGCCCTGGAACGTCCGCAGTACACCGGTCAGCGGCGTGTCGCCGGGCACGGTGACCTCGACGACCTCGGGCGTGGGCACCGGCTGGGCACCGGTGGCGGCGTTGCCCGCGACGCCGGCCGCCTCGCCCGCGCTCGCGTTGAGGGTGGGCAGGGCCTTGTCGGAGAGGGTGCGGGGGAGCTCCGCCTCGAAGGACCAGCGGGAGAAGAGGTTGTTGGCGTTGAACGTCGCGATCCGGATCGACACGGGTACCGCCTCAGGGTTGAGCCTGCGCCTCCGCTCAAGATAAGGCGGCACCCGCGCCGGTGTTGTCAGAACCGTGACGTATCAGCCCCGCGGAGGCGGACGGATCAGCCCCGCGGGAGCGGCAGCGCGCCCGGAAGGGGGAGGGCCAGCGGCGGGCCGCCCGCGGCGCGCGTCGCCGCCGCACCGGGACAGACGCCGGCGACCACGGCGGCGAGCCACGCGGTGTCGATCGGGTGCTCCTCGGGCAGGCCGATCTGGTAGTGGCTGAGGTTGGTGGCGAGCGACATCTGCCGGCTGGCGTCCGGCGCGTGCAGCGACACCGTGATCTGCCCGATCACCCCGCCGTCGTGCCCCCATCGCTGGCCGCAGGGTGTGGGCAGCCAGTAGACGCCCAGCCCGTACCCGCCGGCCTCGGGGGCCTGCGGGTCCATCGGCACGGTGGTGCGCATCTGCGCCAGCTGGGCCGGGGGCAGGAGCCTGCCGCCGAACAGCGCCCGGTAGAACGTGTCCAGGTCGGACGGCGTGGAGATCAGCTCACCGGCGGTCCACGCCCACGTCATGCCGTACCGGGCGAAGTCGCGGACGCCGAGCAGCGCGAAGTGGGCACCGGCGTGCGGGCCGCGGATCGCCGGGTCGGCGCCGGGGAAGTACGTGTCGCGCAGCCCCAGCGGGCCGATGACCCGGCGGGTGACCTCGGCGGTCGCGTCGTGGCCGGTGACCTTTTCGATGAGCAGGCCGGCGAGGATGTAGCCGGTGTTGGAGTACGAGTACCGCTCGCCGGGCGCCCCGGTCGGCGGCAGCGACAGCCCGATCCGGACCAGGTCTTCCGGCGTGAACGTGGCCGTCCCGACGCTGATCACCTCGGCGAGCGTGTCCAGCAGCGCGTTGGTGTAGTTGCCGATCCCGCTCGTGTGGTTGAGCAGCATCCGGACGGTGACCCGCTGACCCAGCTCGCCGGGGACGAGGTCGGGCAGCCACCGCCCGATCGGGTCGTCGAGCCCCACCTTCCCCTCGGCAACGAGCTGGAGCACGGTGGTCGCGACGAAGCTCTTGGTGATGCTGCCGACCCGGTGCCGCAGGTCGGGCCGGGCCGGGCGGCCGGTGGCGAGGTCGGCGACGCCGGCGGCCCCCGACCAGCGGCGGCCGCCGTCGCGGACCTCGGCGTAGGCGGCGGGCACCCCGGCCGCGTGTACGGCGGCGAGTGCCCTGCTCAGCGCGGTGCGGTCGATCGGGTCGGCGGGCGCGGAGGAGGCGGCCGCGGGCAGTCCGGCGACCGCCGCGAGCAGGACGGCGGCGGACGCGACGGCGCGTACGATCTGTCGTTTCCTCATCTGGCCATCGTCGGCCGCCGATCCCGCGGGCGCGTCCCCCCAGGGCGGGAGGTGGGTGTCCGTCCGAAGTGGGAGGCGACCCGGGCTTCCCTGATACGTGGCGGAGTGGTCGGACATCCGTCGTCCGGACGGCGGCTGCCCGACGAATGTCGCGTGGTGCAGACTGTGCCGCGTGGAAGCGCTGCGGCTCTTGGGCGGCCGGTACCGGCTGGAGGACCAGATCGGCACCGGCGGCATGTCGGTGGTCTGGCGGGCCACCGACGAGGTGCTGCGCCGCCCCGTCGCGGTGAAGGTGCTGGCCGGCCGGCTCGCCACCGACGCCGGCGCCCGGCTGCGCATCCAGGCCGAGGCCCGTTCCGCCGCCCGCCTCGCCCACCCGCACGTCTGCGGGGTGTACGACTACGGAGAGTCGACCGGCGCCGACGGCCGGCCGGAGCCGTTCGTGGTGATGGAGCTGCTGCGCGGGCCGACGCTGAGCCAGCGGATCGCCGACGGGCCGCTGCCGCCGCGCGAGGCGATGCGGGTCTGCGCCGAGGTGGCCGGCGGGGTCGCCGCCGCGCACGACGCCGGCCTGGTGCACCGCGACATCAAGCCGTCCAACGTCATCCTCACCACCGGCGGGGCCAAGGTCGTCGACTTCGGCATCGCCGCCGCGGCCGGCCCGCTCGAAGACCTCGACCAGGACGACCGCATGATCGGCACGCCCGCCTACCTGGCCCCCGAGCGGCTCACCGGCGACCAGGTCGTGCCCGCCTCGGACGTGTACGCGCTGGGGCTGCTGGTCCACTATGTCCTGGTCGGCAAGCTGCCCTGGGCGGCCGAGACGACCACCCAGATGATCCGCGCGCACACCTACGCGGAGCCCGACCCGCTGCCCGCGGTCGCCGGCGTGCCGCCCGAGGTCGCCGACCTGTGCGGCCGCTGCCTCGCCAAGGAGCCGGCCGACCGCCCCACCGCCGCCGAGGTCGCCGACGTCCTCGCCCGGGCCGCGGGGGTGGTCGTGCGCCAGGCCGCGGCCGAGCCGGGGGAGGGCACCGGTGACGCCGGCCCGGCGCCCGACGACCGCCCCACGGTCGAGCCGGCCGGTGTCCGGCGCCGGCGGCGCACCCTGGCCGTCGCGGTCGGCGCCGCCACCGTGGTCGCCACCGTCGTGGTGGCCGCCCTGATCGCCGGCTCGGGCAGGGACTCGGGCGGCGCGCTCGCCGAGCAGCGTTCCCCGGATCCGGAGGCGACCGGCGCGGCCGGGAGCGCGGTCACGGTGACCACCGCGCCCGGCGGCGACCCGGACGGCGCGCCGGCCGGTGGCGGCGGACCCGCCGCCGGGCAGCCACCGGGCGGCCCGGGTCCCGCGGCGGGCAGCGGTCCGGGCGGGCCGGCGACCAGCCCCGGGGCGCCCACGGCCGGGCCGGCGCCGGAGGCGACGCCGACCACGCCCGAGCCGGCGCCGTCGATCGAGCGGTCAGCCGACCCGACCCTGCCGCCGCGCAGCCGCGTGCTCGTCTCACCCGGCGGCACGGTCCTGGCCAAGTGCCAGCGGGACGGCGAGGTCAAGCTCCTGGAGTGGGACGCCGCCGGCGGCTACCGGGTGACGAAGGTGGTGGCGGGTCCGGCGCTCACCGCGCGGATCTGGTTCGACGGGCCGACCGAGGTCCGGATGAAGATCCGCTGCAAGCACGGGGAGCCGACCTGGGTCAACTCACCGGACTGAGCTCGATCACGTCGGCGTCGTACTCCGGGGTCCAGCGGACCGGCAGGCCGACCGACATCAGGTGGGCGCCGGAAAACTCCTGGCCGCCCGCCGCGTAGCGGGCCGCCGGGTCCAGGCCGCGCAGCGGGAGGCGGACCGGCCGCGCGGGCACCGTGCCGAGGCCGTCGAGCGGGCCGGTGTTCCAGGCGAGCACGACCACGCGACCGTCCAGTGTGTACTGCACGGCGCAGCGGTCGGAGTCCGGGCCGCCGATCCGGTGCACCTCGCCCCGGGTGACCACGTCGCGGACCTGCTTGTACCGGGCCACCCACCGGGCCGCCTCGACCCGCTCGGCCGGGCTCCACCGGCGGATGTCCGCGCCGATGCCGAGCACGCCGGCGCTGGCCAGCACGAACCGGAACGCGAGCGAGCGCGGCCGCGCGTCGAAGAGCCCGGTCGCGTCGGTCACCCACGAGCTCATCAGGTGCGGCGCGTGGGCGCGCAGGTAGCCGTCCTGGATCCGCAGCCGGTCGATCGGGGCGGTGTTGTCGCTCGGCCAGACCACGTCCACCCTGGACGCCATGGCCAGGTCGACCCGGGCGCCGCCGGCCGCGCACCCCTCGACCGTCACCTGCGGATGGTCGCGGCGCAGCGCCGCCAGGATCCGGTACAGCGCGGCCACGTGCGCGCCGTCGAGGTCCGGCTCCTCATCGGGTACGCCGGTGCGGCCCGGCTCGGTCCGCGGGCGGTTGAAGTCCCACTTGAGGTACGTGACGTCGTAGCGCCGCAGCAGGCCGTCCAGTGTGGAGTGGACGAACTGCGCCACCTCGGGGCGGCCCAGGTCGAGCAGGTACTGGTTGCGGATCGTCGTGCGCGGGCGGCCGTCCACCTGGTACACCCAGTCGGGGTGGGCGGCGTAGAGCGCGGAGCGCGGGTTGACCATCTCCGGCTCGACCCAGAGCCCGAACTCCAGCCCCAGCTTGCGTACCCGGTCGACGAACGTGTCGAACCCGTCCGGAAACTTCGCCGGGTCGGGCGTCCAGTCGCCGAGCCCGCCGGTGTCGTCGCCGCGCCCGACGAACCAGCCGTCGTCCACCACGAACGTCTCCACGCCGATCTCCGCCGCCACCTCGGCGAGGGCGAGCTGGCCGGCGGCGGTGACGTCGAAGTACGTGGCCTCCCACGAGTTGTAGATGACCTTGCGGGTGCGGGTGAGGCGGTCGCCGGCGAGGCCGCGCTCGTACGCGTGCCAGACCCGGGCCAGCCCGTCGACGCCGTCCGCGCTGTACGCCCCGGCGGCCACCGGTGTGACCAGCGTGGCACCGGGCGCGAGGATCAGCGGCCCGTCGACCGCGACCCGCCCGGCGCGCACGCGGGTGAGGCCGGCCGCGTCCCGCTCGGCGACGATCCGCCACGACCCGGTCCAGGCCAGCTGTACGCCCCAGGCCGGGCCGGCCTCGCGGGTGTCCTGGACCGCCAGGTAGGGCGAGAACTGGTGCCCGGTCACGCCGAGCGCGCTGCCGATCTCGAACCGCCCGCGCCGCAGCTCGGTCTCCGCCGGCGTGAACTCCTGCGCCCACTGTCCACTGAGGTACGTCAGGCGGGCGCCGTGCGGGGTGGGCACCGAGAAGCCGGCCGAGCCGAGCTCCACGAGCCGCAGCGCCGAGTCGCCGGTGTTGGTCAGCTCGACCCACCGCTCGACGACGTCGGAGCCGGCGGCGAACCGGTAGTGCAGGGCGGCCCGCAGCCCGGTCGCCGCGTCGGCGAAGTCCACGCGCAGCAGGCCACCCTCGTGGGAGGCGCCGTCGAACGACCAGGACAGGGCGCGTGCCGGCCGCACGACCAGGTCCGGGCCGGCGAACGGGCGCACCCCCTCCGGCGCGTACTCGACGGCGGCCACGTCGCCCGGGGTCATGTACTGCGGCCGCCCCACGTACGCCAGGGGAGAGGGGCCGTCGCTCACCCCGTGCGGCCCCCAGGCGCGCAGCTCCAGCCAGCCGTCGTGCTCCGGGAGCCCGACCGTGTACTCGGTGGTGGCTCCGACGAGCGTCCACTCACGACTCACCGTACGAACCCTTCGTTGAGCCGCCGCTGCAAGGCGACATCGTTCCACATCGGATGGTGCGGGGCGGCGTTGGAGCAGACGAGCGTGCCCCACGCGCCGACCTCGGCCGAGCGGCGCACCGCGTGCTCGCAGATCTCGGCGCCGACCGGCCCCTCTTCGAAGGTGCCGTACAGCGGCGTGTAGCCGACCCAGCCCTCGCCGAACACCAGCGGCACCGAGCGTTCGGCGGCCCAGTCGGCGGCGACGTCGATCCAGGTGTCCAGAGTGGACCGCATCGCCCGGCGGTGCTCGCCGTACCGGTCGTAGAGCCAGCGGTCCCACCTGTCCGGGTCGCACCAGTCGTGGGTGTACATCTCCCGGTGCCGCACGGCGGTCGCGTCGAGGCGCCACCGGTCGGCGGCCGGCGGCTGCCAGTCCTCAAGCTTCGGCGCGCCGTCCCGGAGCAGCTCGGCGTAGGCCCGCTCCTGCGGGTACGGCCGGGACTCGTCGCGGAGCGCGAACTCGTCCACGAGCTGTTCGAGCACCCCGTACACGTACGGGTGGAAGACGGCGACGCCGGCGTTGCGGGGCAGCCCGCGCATGTACCCGGCCGGCACCCGCGCGTAGTTCGCGGTCACCGGGATCTCCGGGTGCCGGGCCCGGAAGCGGTCGATGCCGCCCTCCAGGTACGGCTGGAGGCCGAGGATCGCCGCCTCGCCGCGAGTGCCGGTGACGTCGGCGAGCCGGCCGATCTGCACCTCGTTGTGCAGCTCCACGAACGCCACCCGGTCGTCGAGCCCCTCGGCCTTGAGCAGGTCGACGAGGGCGGCGAGGGCGTCGGCGAGCGCGTCCGCCCGGCCGGCCGGCGGGATCGCGGTGACCGCGCGGTGCCACGAGTCGTCGGTCAGGAACGAGGGGCTCTGCTGGTACTCCCAGCTGGAGACGATCACCTTGAAGCCGTGCCGGGCGGCGCCCCGGAAGAGCGCGAGCAGCTGGGCCCGGCCGTCCACAGTGGTGGTGTGCCGCACGTCGTACCAGCGGGTGCGCTGCCCGTAGTCGCCGCCGAGCCCGCTCAGGCGCAGCGCGCCGGTGTCCAGCGTGGAGCCGAAGAGCAGCAGCGGCATCGCGCAGATCCGGATCGTGTTGTAGCCCCGCTCGGCCGCCTGCCGGTACGCCGCGTCGAGGTCCTCGAACGGCTCGCCGGGGCCGGTGCGCGTGTACCAGGTGAAGTCCCAGAGGGTGATGGCCAGCTTTTCAAGCGTCATTTGGCGGAGCCCATCAGTAGACCGGAGACGAAGTGGCGCTGGAAGGCGAAGAAAACGATGGCGGTGGGGATCGCGGCCATGATGGAGGCGGCCGCGACGACGTTCCAGTTGCTGACGTAGCCACCCTGGAGGTTGAGCAGCGCGGCCGTCACCGGAAACTTCGCCTGGGTGCGGAGCACGGTGATCGCCCAGATCAGGTCGTTGAAGATCCAGGTGGTGGCGAGCGCGCCGAGCGCGGCGAGCGAGGGCCGGCACAGCGGCATCACGATCCGGGCGTAGACGGCGAACGCGCCGGCGCCGTCCATCCGCGCCGCCTCGGTCACCTCGCTCGGGATCGAGCGCATGAAGCCGTGCAGCACGAACGTGTAGAAGCCGAGCCCGAAGCCGACGTGGATGGCGACCAGGCCGACGAGCGTGTCGTAGATGCCGAGCGACTCGGTGATCCGGGAGACCGGGATCAGCAGGATCTGCGGCGGCAGCAGGTTGCCGGCGAGCATGACGAGCAGGATGGCGCGGCGGCCCGGGATCGCGTACCGGCTCAGCGCGAACGCCGCCATCGACGCCAGCAGCAGGCTCAGGATGACCGCGGGCACGGTGACCTGGACGCTGGTCCAGAGCGCCTCGCCCATCGCGCCCTCGCCGAACGCGGTGCGGAAACCCTCGAACGTGAAGCTGTCCGGCAGCGCGGCGGTGCCCCGGGCGGCGATGTCGTCGAAGCCGCGGATCGAGATCAGCACCACGAACGCCATCGGCGCCACCCACAGCAGCGTCAGCGGCACCATGACCGCGTGGAACGCCCAGCCCCTGCGCCGTACCCGCTGACGATCGTGCGAAGTGGAGGGTGATGCCGCCGGCGGCGCCGGCGCCGTGACGGCCGGTGCGCTCATGAGACCTCCTCCTTCAGGGTACGGACCAGGTACGTGATGATGAAGAGCAGGGCGAGGGCGAAGATGACGACGGCGACCGCCGAGGCGTAGCCGAGGTTGAGGAACGTGAAGCCCTGCTGGAACATGTAGGTGCTCAGCAGCTCCGAGGAGTGGTACGGCCCGCCCTGCGTCATCGCCCACACGATGTCGAACGTGCGCAGCGAGTCGATGACCGTCACCGCGAAGACGACCGTGTTGACGCCGCGCAGCTGCGGCCAGGTGACGTACCAGAAGCGCTGCCACGCGCTGGCACCGTCCACAGCGGACGCGTCGTCGAGGGACGGGTCGGTGCCCTTGAGGCCGGCCAGGTAGAGCACCATCACGTAGCCGACCTGCCGCCACACCGCCGCGACGAGCACCGCGTAGAGGGCGGTCTTCGGGTCGGCGAGCCACTGCCGTTCCAGGCTCTCCAGCCCGACCGCGCCGAGCAGCGTGTTGACGGTGCCGTCCGGCTGGTACTGCACCCGCCAGAACAGGCCGGTCACCGCGAGCGAGAAGACCATCGGCAGGTAGATCGCGCTGCGGTAGACGCCGACGCCGCGGCGGGGCTTGTTCAGCGCCACGGCGAGGGCGAGGCCGCCGGCCACGGAGAGACCTCCGAAGCCGACGGCCCAGATCACGTTGTTGCCCAGCGCCTCCCGGAAGACGCCGTCCGAGAAGAGTTCGCGGAAGTTGTCCAGCCCGACCTGCTCGGGCGCGCCGAGCCCGTTCCACCTCGTGAGGGAGAGGTAGAAGCTGTTGAGGGCGGGCCAGAAGACCAGACCGACCTCGATGGCGGCGGGTACGAGCAGGAAGAGCCAGACCACCGGCGAGATGTGGCGGCGCTGGCGCCGGCGCCTCGTGGGCGCTGCGACTGCGGTCACGAGGTGAGGACCTTCTGGGCCGAGGACTGCCAGCTGGCGAGGATCGAGTCGACGTCGCCGGGCGAGTCGAGGAACTTCGTGAGCGCCGTGTCGGCGGTGCTTTGCAGCTCGTCGCTGGAGTCGCGGTTGAAGAACTGGGTGATGGCCGCGCTCTCGTTGAGCAGCTCGATGCCCTTCTGCACCAGCGGCGAGAAGCCGGTCGTGCTCACCTGCGGCGAGGTGGGCAGGTTGGACGAGGCGGACTCCTTGATGTAGAGTTCCTGCGCCGGCGCGGAGGCCAGGTACGCGAGCAGCTCCTTGGCGCCCTCGACGTTCTTGGACTTGGCGCTGGCGAAGAAGCCGTCGGTCGGCGCCTCCTCGGCCAGCGGCACGCTCGGGTCGATGACCGGCACCCGGAAGAAGTCGATGTCGTCGACCACGTCCTTCGGCACGGACTGGGTGACGAACGCGCCGATCAGGTACATGCCGGCCTTCTTGCTGGCCAGCGGCGTGACCGCGTCCTGCCACGAGTACGAGCGCCCCTTCGGGTCGATGTACGGCAGCAGCTCGCGGTAGTGCTCCATGACCGCCTTGACCTCGGGGCTGTCGAAGGAGTGCTTGCCGGCGAGCAGGTCGCGGTGGAACTGGGCGCCGTTGACGCGCAGGTCGAGGTAGTCGAACCAGCCGGAGGCGACCCACGGGGTGGAGCCGGTCCCCATCGTCAGCGGGGCGACGCCCTTGGCCTTCAGCGCCTTGCACAGGTTGATGAACTCGTCCCACGTGGTCGCCGGCTGCACGCCCCACTCCTGGAACGCGCTCTTGCGGTAGAAGACGCCCCACCAGTAGTAGCTCGTCGGTACGAAGATCTGCTTGCCGTCCGCGCCGGTGGAGAGCTCCTTGAGCGCGGGGGAGAAGCCGGCGCAGGCGCCGCTGCCGGTCCACATGTCGGAGACGTCGAGCAGGAAGCCCTTGCTGGCGTAGTCGCGGGCCACCGAGCCGGCGTACCAGGTCAGCACGTCCGGGGGCGTGGCCGAGTTGAGGTAGGTCGGGAGCTGGGCCCGGAACGTCTCGATCGCGATCGTGTTGAGGGTGACCTTGGTCTTGGTGTATCCCTCGACCACCTTGGTCAGTGCGGCCTTGGGGGACGGGTCGGACAGCGACGACTGGAGCGTGAGGGTCGCCGAAGAGCCGCTGCCGCTGTCGGAGCCACTGGTCGCGCAGCCGCCGAGGAGCGCGGCCGCGCCCAGGCCACCGAGGCCGGCCAGGAAGCCGCGGCGGCTGAGTTCGCTGTGAACCATCGTTGTCCTCCTGCGAAGCAGGGCCCCGGGGCTGGCTCGACGCGGAGCTGGGCGCGGAGCGACCAGCTCGGATCGGGCCAGCAGCCGGGGCGGAAGCGAGCGGAGCGAGCCAGCTAGCAGAGCCCCGTTGTTTGTAAGCGGTGTGTTTCCGAAAGGTTGCATCAGCCCCGGCCGGCTGTCAAGATATCTTCGTAATTAATGGTTACTTCTCGGGAGTGGTCGGTGATTGGACGGCTCACGGGCAAGAATGCCCTGGTCACAGGCGCTGCGTCGGGCATCGGCGCGGCCTGCGCGCGCCGCCTCGCGGCCGAGGGTGCCTCGGTCGTGCTCGCCGACATCCGCCCCGCGGACGAGCCGGCCGGCGGCCGTTCCCTGGCGATCCGCGCGGACGTGTCCGACGAGGAGGACTGGGCGGCCGTCGTGGCGGCGGCGAACGAGCGCTTCGGTCCGATCAGCATCCTCGTCTCGAACGCGTACGCCGTCGAGGTCGCGCCCGCCGACGCCACCACCCGCGCCTCCTGGGATCACCAGATCGCGGTGAGCCTCACCGGCACGTTCCTCGGCGTCCGCGCCTGCCTGCCCGACCTGCGCGAGACCGGCGGCAGCGTCGTCGTCGTGTCGTCGGTGCACGCGCTGGTCGGGCTCCCCGGCCGCCCCGCGTACGCCGCCGCGAAGGGCGGGCTGGTCGCGCTCGCCCGCCAGCTCGCCGTGGAGTACGGGCCGCGGGTGCGGGTCAACAGCGTGCTGCCCGGTCCCATCCTCACGCCGGCGTGGGACGGCATCTCGGCCGCGGACCGCGCGCTTTCCGCGGCCGCGACGGTGGCCGGCCGCCTCGGCACGCCGGACGAGGTGGCGGCGGCGGTAGCGTTCCTCGCGTCGCCGGACGCCAGCTACGTCACCGGCGCCAGCCTCGTCGTCGACGGCGGCTGGACCGCGGTGAAGTCGTCATCCTGAGAATCGATTGGTGGGCAATGAGCGGGAGTCGGGGGGCCCGGGGAAACGCGGAGCGGCGCGAAGCGCCGCGCGGCGTTTTCGTGGGGTGCAGTAGCGAGGCTACGGGCCTTGACCACAACGACGGACGAGCGCCGAGCGACGGAGCGAGGTAGGCAATGCAGCAGTACGCGGCGCGCGGGGTGCACGGCCAGACGGTGGAGGTCATCGCGCAGCGCATCCTCACCGGGCAGTTCGCCGAGGGCTCCACACTGGACATCGCGGCGCTCCAGACGGAGTTCGACGTCAGCCTGACCGTGCTCCGCGAGGCGTTCAAGGTCCTCGCCGCCAAGGGGATGGTCGACGCGCGTCCCAAACGCGGCACGTTCGTCCGGCCGCGCGCCGACTGGAGCCTGCTCGACGGCGACGTGCTGCGCTGGCAGTTCGCCCGGGCGGCCCGGCCGAGCCTCTTCGAGGACCTGCACGAGCTGCGCAGCATCGTCGAGCCGGGCGCCGCCAGCCTCGCCGCCGCCCGCGCCACCGACGCCGACGTCGAGGCCCTGGACGCGGCGCTCGCCGCGATGGCCGCCGCCGGCTCCGACGCTTCGGCCGCCGTCGCGGCCGACCTCGCGTTCCATCGCGCGCTGCTCGCCGCCACCCACAACGAGCTTCTGGTACGGATGGAGGTCGTGATCGAGACCGGCCTGGCCGAGCGGGACCGGATGGTGCACGGCGCGCAGGGCAGCGACGACCCGGTCCCGTCGCACCGAGCCGTGGTCGACGCGATCCGCGCGCACGACCCGGCCTCGGCCGCCTCGGCGATGAGACTGCTGTTGCGGAAGGCCTTCGACGACGTGGTGAGGCTCGGTGGCGCGGAATGAAGCACCCCGAGAAGGCGCTCCGCTTCGCTCCACGCTTCCCCGGGGGCCCCGCATGAAGATCGACCGCGTCGAGACGTTCCTGGTGCCGCCGCGCTGGCTCTTCTGCCGCGTCTCCACCGACGACGGGCTGGTCGGCTGGGGTGAGCCGGTCGTGGAGGGGCGCGCCGAGGTGGTGCGGGCCGCGGTGGACGTGCTCGCCGAGTACCTGGTCGGCGAGGACCCGCTCCGCGTCGAGCACCACTGGCAGGTGCTCACCAAGGGCGGCTTCTACCGTGGCGGGCCGGTGCTCTCCAGCGCCGTCGCCGGGCTCGACCAGGCGCTGTGGGACATCGCCGGCAAGGCGTACGGCGCACCGGTGCACGCCCTGCTCGGCGGCCCGGTCCGGGACCGCGTCCGGGTGTACGCGTGGGTCGGCGGCGACGACCCCGCCGAGATCGCCGAGGGGGTGGCGGCGCACGTCGAGGCGGGCATGACAGCCGTGAAGATGAACGCCTCCGGCCGCCTCGCCCCGGTCCCCACCCTGGCCGACGTGGAAGACGTGGTGCGCCGCCTCGCCGCCGCCCGCGAGGTGCTCGGCCCGCACCGCGACGTGGCGCTCGACCTGCACGGCCGGGCCACGTACCCAGCCGCCCGCCTCATCCTCCCCGCCGTCGCCGCGCTGCACCCACTGCTGGTGGAGGAGCCGCTCGTACCCGAGCACGGCCACCGCCTCGCCGAGCTCGTCGCCTGCGCGCCGGTACCGGTGGCGACCGGCGAGCGCCTCTACGGCCGCGCCGACTTCCTGCCCGCCCTGCAGGCCGGGGTCAGCGTCGTGCAGCCCGACCCGTCACACGCCGGCGGCATCTCCGAGGTACGCCGCATCGCCGCCCTCGCCGAGACGCACGGCGCGCTGCTCGCCCCGCACTGTCCACTGGGGCCGGTCTCGCTCGCGGCGAGCCTCCAGGTCGCGCTCGCCACCCCCAACTTCCTCATCCAGGAGCAGAGCATCGGCATCCACTACAACGGCGGCACCGAGCTGCTCGACTACCTGGTCGACCCGGCGCCACTGCGCATCGTGGACGGACACATCGGACGGTTGGAGGCGCCCGGGCTCGGCATCGACGTGGACGAGGAGGCGGTACGCCGCGCCGACCGGGCCGGCCACGCGTGGCGCAACCCGGTGTGGCGGCAGGACGACGGCTCGTTCGCCGAATGGTGAGGCTCTCCTTCGCCGTCGACCTGGTCCACGGTGGACGGTGGACGAGCCTGCGCTCCGGCGGGCGCGAGTGGCTGTGGCGGCGGCCCGCGGAGCGGGAGTCGGTGCGCCCCGGCGACGCCTTCGTCGACGCGGGCGGCCTGGAGGAGTGCCTGCCGACCGTACGCGGCACACCCGACCACGGCCACGTCTGGTCCCGCCCGTGGCGCGCACCGGGCTGCGTCGAGGGGCCGGGCTTCGCGCTGCGCCGCTCCGTCGAGGAGGTGGAGGGGGCGGTGGTGGCGAGCTACGCGCTGACCGCCGCGCCCGGCTTCCGCTTCCTGTGGGCCGCGCACGCCCTGCTCGACCTCTCGCCGTCCGCGCGGATCGTCGCGCCCCCGGGCACCGCTACGCGGGTCTTCCCGGACGCCGGCCCGTGGCGCTCGGGTCCCTGGCCCGCACCCCTGGGCACGCCGCTGGACGCGTGCGGCCCGGACGACGGCACGGCGACCGGGGCCATCCTGACCGACTGTCCACAGGTGACGGTCGAGGACGGCGGGTCGCTCACCTTCTCGCTCGCGGCCGAGGGGCAGCCGGTCTCGGTCGCCCTCTGGCGCAACCTGGGCGGCTGGCCGGCCGGCGACCCGTACCGGAGCATCGGCGTGGAACCCATGCTCGGCCGCGCCTTCGACCTCGCCGAGGCGGGCGACGGCGACGCCGCGGTCGTGCCCGCCTCGGGCGTGCTGCGGTGGCGCCTGACCGTGACCGCCACCGGCTGAGCCACGGGCGCGGCGCCTACACAGCGTGGCGCGTGCGCAGCACCTCAAGGGCACGGTCGGCGTGCTGCTCCATGCTCAGCTCGCTGTGGATGACCGCGAGGATCCGCCGGTCGGTGCCGATGACGAACGTCATCCGCTTCATGCTCATCGGGCCGAGCGGCAGCTTTCGCTTTACGCCGAGGGCCTCCGCCACCTCACCGTCCGCGTCCGACAGCAGCGGGTAGTCGAAGCTGTGCTTTTCGGCGAACTCCCGCTGCCGCGCCACGCTGTCGCGGCTGATCCCGACCCGCTGCGCGCCCGCCGCCTTGAACTCCCGTGCCAGGTCGCGGAAGTGGCAGCTCTCCGCCGTGCAGCCCCGGCTCAGCGCGGCCGGGTAGAAGAACAGGACGACCGGCCCACCGGCGAGCAGCTCGGAGAGCCGCCGCAGCCGGCCGGTCTGGTCGGGCAACTCGAAGTCCGGGACCAGGTCCCCCTTGTCCACACCAGAAGCCATGGCGCAAGGCTACGCCGGTCGGCGGCGGCCGTCGGGCTCCGGTGGCGCCACCAGATGCCGGGCGCCGAGGGCCAGGCCGAGCTGGAAGCGGTTTTCCACGCCCAGCCGGTCCATCAGCGAACGGACGATCGTGGAGACGGTCCGCGGACTGACCCGCAGCTCAGTGGCGGCGGAGGCGTCGGTGTGGCCCTGTGCCAGCAGTCCGATGAGCGTGTGCTCGCGCGGGTCGAGTTCCAACCGTGACATCGGATTCTCCTGTACGGCTCGGCCGGCGGCCCAGTGCCGCTCGAAGAGAGCCACGAGCGCGGCCACGACGGGCGGCTGGGTGACCTCCAGGTAGCCCCGGTTGACGTCGGTGGGCGTCACCGGAAACAGGGCCACCTTGCGGTCGACCACGAAGAGCTTCATCGGTACGGCCGGCATCTCCCGGTACGCCGGCTGCGGGTCGGACGGGGTGCGCCCGTACGTCGACAACGGGTCCGGGGTGGCCGGCTGGACGCCGAGCACCCGCATGGAGACGCCGCGTTCGAGCAGCGTCCGGTCCATGGCGAGGGCCGGCTTCGCGGCCTCGGCGTCGAAGCTCGACTCGGGGTGCATGGCCAGGTGCTCGTGCCGGGCCACCGCGACGAGCTCGCCCAGCCGGGCCCGGCTCGCCGCCCGGCTGGGCAGGTGCCGCAGCCCTTCGCCGAGGTGCGTGGCGTGGTGCACGACCACGTCCGGCAGCGCCTCCCGCGGCCACGCGCCGGCCGCCGGCGGGGACGGGGGCTCGCGGCGCACCCGCGCGGTGGAGCGGGGTGCCCAGACCATGCTCGTCCGGCCCGGGGGCCGGCGGGCGACGGCGAGGCCGAGGGCGGCCAGCTTGTCCAGGGCCGCGTCGACCCGCGCGCGGGGCATCCCCAGCTCGCGGAAGAGCTCGCCCGCGGTGGCCCGGCCGAACGTGGAGAGCTGGCGGTAGACCAGGTCGGCGTCGGGCGAGGCGCCCCAGCCGATCAGCGACGGCACCGGCTCCGCGGACGCGGTCACAGGCACGTCCCGCAGACCGGGTCCGTGCGCACGTCGCTCGGCTTGGTCACCGGCACCGGGTACTGGACGCGCGGGTCGTCGGGCGGGATGGGGGTGACGGCCGGCAGGACACCTGGCGTGTCGGCGTCGATGGCGAGGCAGGCCAGCCGGCCGTCGTAGTGGTACGCGACGCAGAGCGCGGTCAGGCCGAGCGTCGGCTCGGGACCGCCGGGCGTGGCGATCCTGACGGAGAAGGGGGTCGGCTCGTCGAACGAGAAGTAGTCGTACACCTGGCGGCTGCGCATCGCGACCGGCCCGTAATACCAGAAGACGGCGAACCCGTCGAAGAGGCCGGGGCCGCACGGCTGGATCCAGCCGGAGACCCACAGCCCCGACGGCTCGGTCAGCTCCTCGCGGACGCCGGTGATCGCCCCGGTGGCGCACCGGGCCGGCAGCCAGACCTCCGCCGACCCGGGCGGATACACCTCCGGAACCGCGGTGGGTGGCTCGGGCCGCGTCCGGACATCGTCGTCCGCGGCCGCCGCCGGCACGGACATGGCCAGCGTCGCGGCGAGGCAGATCGCCCCGAGGACCGCCAACCGGGTGCGGTGGGAACCCACCATCGAGTCGCCTCCCCAAGCCACTGCGTGTTTGCGTCATCATGCAACCAAGCGTCGAGCGGACAGTCACGAGCCGTTGCCGATTCGTGTCCAATGCTGCGTGATCACGCAGCCGGCGGAGCTGTCGAGCTCCCCGCAGGGGCCGGGGTGAGACCGCGAACCGCGCAGGGTGAGGCCGCGGGAGCAACGGTCCGGACCACGGCGGGCGTCGCGGTAGCCCGCTGTCTCTGTCTTCCGGGTCGTCCGGGCTAGAGGTCGAGCGTCTCCGCGGGGAGGACGCCGTAGGTGCGGCGGTAGGCGGCGGCGAAGCGGCCCGGGTGCACGAAGCCCCACCGGCTGGCGACGCTCGCCACCGTCGCCTCGCCGCGGCTGGCGACGCGCAGCTCCTCGTGGGCGCGGGCCAGGCGCAGCCGCCGCAGGTAGGCCATCGGGGAGACGCCGACGTGGCGGTGGAAGCCCTCCTGCAGCGCGCGCACGCCGACGCCGGAGATCCGGGCGAGGTCGTGGACCGTGACCGGGCGGCCCGGGTCGGCCTCCATCACGTCGATCGCCCGCTTGACGTGGCGGGGGCGGCTGGGGGTGGCCTGGCTGGCCAGCTCCTCCCGGTACGGGTGGTCGGCGGCCAGCAGCAGCCCGGTCAGGATGCCGTGCCACAGCCGGCCGGCGACCATCGGGTGGAAGATCAGGCCGCCCTCGTCGTGCAGTTCGGCGCCGGCCAGCCGGACCAGCCGGTAGAGGCTGCGGCCGGGGCCGCCGGTCAGGTCGAGGCTGCGCGACAGCCGCAGCGGGCCGCGCACCGGGTGGCCGAGCAGGCTCTCCAGCTCGGTCTCCAGGCCGGCCGGCTCCATCTTCACGCTGAGCAGCCGGCAGTCGCCGCTGATCCGGGGCGCGAGGATGGCGCCCGCGTCGGGGCGGTACAGCCCGGCGCGCTCCGGGGTGGCGGTGACGGCCCGACCGGCCTGCACGGTCTCCGCGAAGCCGGCCAGCGGCAGATCCATGTGGTATGTGGTGATCTGCTCCACCTCCACCGCGACCTCCGCGCCGAACCGGACCTCGGCGAGCGTGACCGGCCCGAGCCGGAGCACGTCGAGGTCGAAGGTGAACGTCTCGGCCGGCCCCCGGAGGTCCATCGCGACGGCGTAGAAGTACTCCGCCACCAGCGCCCGGGACTCGTCGACACTCTTGGTGACGAAGGACATCGGCGGCGGCATCCTTGGGAGTATGCCGGCAGGCGGCGGGGGCGGCGTAGGACAGCGGGTCCCCGTCACGAGCCAGCGCGCCGGGCGACCATGCGCGGTTATGGTGGGACCACCCCACGGATGATCAAAGGAGTGCCCAGGTGTTCGTCGACCTGCCCCTGGACCAGCTGCGCGCCTACCGGCCGGAGCGGAGCGAGCCCGCCGACTTCGGCGCGTTCTGGACCGCCACGCTCGACGCGGCCCGCGCCGCCGCCACGCCGCCCACGTTCACGCCGTACGACAGTGGACTGTCCACAGTAGAGGTGCACGACGTGACGTTCAGCGGGTTCGGGGGACACCCGGTGAAGGGCTGGTTCCTCGCGCCGCGCGGCGCCGCCGGCCCGTTGCCCTGCGTGGTCGAGTTCATCGGGTACGGCGGCGGCCGCGGCCTCCCGCTCGACTGGCTGGCCTGGAGCTCGGCCGGCTACGCCCACCTGGTCATGGACACCCGCGGCCAGGGCAGCGGCGGCTGGCTGCCCGGCGACACCCCGGACCCCGAGGCGTCGGGCGGCCCGCACACGCCCGGCTTCATGACCCGCGGCATCCTCGACCCGCGGACCTACTACTACCGCCGCCTCTTCACCGACGCGGTGCGCGCCGTGGAGACCGCCCGCGAGCACCCGCTCGTCGACCCCACCCGGGTCGCCGCGGCCGGCGCCAGCCAGGGCGGCGGCATCGCGCTGGCGGTCGGCGGCCTGGTGGACGGGCTGGCCGCGGTGATGCCGGACGTACCGTTCCTGTGCCACTACCGGCGGGCCACCGAGATCACCGACAAGGCGCCGTACTTCGAGCTCACCACGTACTGCAAGACGCATCGCGACCAGGTGGAGCAGGTCTTCGACACGCTGCGCTACTTCGACGGCGTCAACTTCGCCGCGCACGCGAGCGCGCCGGCCCTCTTCTCGGTCGCCCTGATGGACGACGTCTGCCCACCCTCCACTGTGTACGCCGCGTACAACCACTGGCCGGCGGAGAAGGACATCCGGATCTGGTCGTACAACGGGCACGAGGGCGGACAGAACTTCCAGAAGGCCGAGCAGATCGCCTTCCTCGCCGACCTCCTGAAGCGCTAGTGCGGTGGCCACTGACGTTCGCCGGGTGACCGGCGGCCTTCGGCCGCTGGTCACCCGGGCCGGCGAAGCCGGCAAAGGTTAGTGGCCACCGCACTATCAAGTTCCTTGCCGGGCGCCGCCTGGACTCCGGCTCGCCAACAAACTCTTTGATACAGGCCCAGGGGCTTGTGTTCAGCGTCCCGGCGGCCTGTGATCAAACCGTCGCGCCGACTCCGAAAGGCTTGGGCCACCGCGACGTCGTCGTGGTCCGCTAGCGAGCCGCCGGCCGCGGCGGTGCCCGCGGGAAAGCATCGGGGACACCGCGCAAACGGTCCGCGGCCGACGCGGGCCGGGGCGAATTGGATTGTCCTAATGGGACTCGCGGCCGACGTCGGGGCCGCTGGCGCCGGTGAGGAAGTCGAGGTCGGCGCCTTTGTCGGCTTGCATGACGTGGTCGATGTAGAGGCGTTCCCAGCCGCGGGTGGGTGCGGCGTAGGCGGCGGTGCTGGTCTGGGAGGGGGTGCGCTGGGCGAGTTCTTCGGCGGGTAGGTCGATGTCGAGGCGGCGGGCGGGGACGTCGAGGATGATGGGGTCGCCGGTGCGGACCAGGGCGAGGGGGCCGCCGACGGCGGCTTCGGGGGTGGCGTGCAGGACGACTGTGCCGTAGGCGGTGCCGCTCATCCGGGCGTCGCTGATGCGTACCATGTCGCGGACGCCTTTGGCCAGCAGCTTGGCGGGCAGGGGGAGGTTGCCGACCTCGGGCATGCCGGGGTAGCCCCTGGGTCCGCAGCCGCGCAGGATGAGGACGGAGTCGGGGGTGACGTCGAGGTCGGGGGAGTCGAGGCGGGCGTGCAGGTCTTCGACGCTGTCGAAGACGACGGCGGGGCCGCGGTGCTGGAGTAGTTCGGGTGAGGCGGCGGCGGGTTTGACGACGGCGCCGTCGGGGGCGAGGTTGCCTTTGAGTACGGCGATGCCGGCGTCGTCGAGCAGGGGCTTGGCGCGGCGGCGGATGACCGTCTCGTCCCAGATCTCGGCGCCGGCCACGTGTTCGACGAGGGGGCGGCCGGTGACGGTGATCGCTTCGGCGTCGAGCAGGTCGATGACCTCGTTGAGGGCGGCGTGCAGGCCGCCGGCGCGGTAGAGGTCGTCCATCAGGTGGCGGCCGGCGGGTTGCAGGTCGACCAGCAGGGGTACGCCGGAGCCGATCTGGTCGAAGTCGTCCAGGGTGAGGTCGACGCCGGCCCGGCCGGCGATGGCGAGCAGGTGTACGACGGCGTTGGTGGAGCCGCCGATCGCGGCGAGGGTGACGATGGCGTTGCGGAAGGAGGCCTTGGTCAGTACGTCGCTGGGGCGTCGGGCGGCGGCGACGAGGTCGACGGCGAGTTTGCCGGTCTCGTGGGAGAGGGCGAGCAGGCGGCTGTCCGGCGCCGGGGTGCCGGCGATGCCGGGCAGTGTCATGCCGAGCGCCTCGGCCATGCTGGCCATCGTGGAGGCGGTGCCCATGGTGTTGCAGTGGCCGCGGCTGCGGATCATCGCGGATTCCGAGCGCATGAACGCCTCGTGTGACAGGGTGCCGGCGCGTACCTCTTCGGAGAGCCGCCAGACGTCGGTGCCGCAGCCCAGCGGGGCGCCGCGGAAGTGGCCGGTGAGCATCGGGCCGCCGGGCACCACCACGGCCGGCAGGTCGACCGAGGCGGCGGCCATGAGCAGCGCGGGGATGGTCTTGTCGCAGCCGCCGAGCAGTACCACGCCGTCGATCGGGTTGGCGCGCAGCATCTCCTCGATGGCCATCGCGGCGAGGTTGCGCCAGAGCATCGCGGTGGGGCGCACCTGGGTCTCGCCGATCGAGACGACGGGCAGGTTGAGCGGTACGCCGCCGGCTTCCCAGACGCCGGCCTTGACGCTGTCGGCGACGTCGTTGAGGTGGATGTTGCAGGGTGTGAGGTCGGAGGCGGTGTTTGCGATCGCGATGTGCGGCCGCCCGGAGAACGCCCCGTCCGGCAGCCCGCGCCGCATCCACGCCCGATGGATGTACGCGTTGCGGTCGTCGCCGGCGTACCACTGGGCGCTGCGAAGATCGGTCACACCGGCGAGCCTACCGGCGCGCCGGGCATCGATCAGCCTACGTGTCCGCGGCGTCGTCCACCGCGGAGAGGAGGGCCTCCAGGGAGTGCGGGGCGTCGTGGCGGATGCCGTTGACGAAGAACGTGGGCGTGCCGGCCACGCCACTGCGCACGCCGCTGCCGAAGTCGCGGCGGATGCGGGCCAGGTAGTGGTGGCCGCCCATCGCCCGGCCCACCCGCTCCACGTCCAGCCCCAGGCGGTCGACCGCGAGCGCGAGCTGCAGCGGCTTGAGGTGGTCCTGGTGGGCGAAGAGCCAGTCGTGCATCTGCCAGAACCGGCCGCGGGCGGCGGCGGCCTCCGCGGCCTCGGCGGCGATCTCCGAGTACGGGTGCACGTCGGTCAGCGGGAAGTGCCGGTAGACGAACGCGACCTTGGTGGGACGCTGGCGAAGTACCTCCCGGACCACCCCGTGCGCGACGGCCGAGCCGGGGCACTGGTAGTCCCCGTACTCGACGAGGGTGACCGGGGCGTACGAGCTGCCGAGGAGGTGGTCCTCCTCGGTGACCGGCCCGCGGAGCCGGCTCATCGTCAAGCGGAAAGGATCATCCATGTCGGGATGGTCGCGAACGGTGGGGTGACGGCGCGTCACGCCGGCCGGGTGACCGTCTCCGGGCCGCCCACGCCGGTCGGGTCTGCGGTCATGTCGCCGGTCGCGACCGCCTCGTCCGCGGCGGCGCCGGGGTCGCGCGAGACCGACTCGGCGGGCAGCAGGTGCCACGAGCGCGAGCTTTCGTCGGCGATCGCGTTCACGCGTTCCTCGGTTTCCTGGTCGGCGCCGGTGAACCGGTTGTCGTGCTGCCGCAGGTGTTCGCCCCACGTCGCGATCTGGTACACCTCGACGAACCGGTGCGGCTCCTCGCCGACCCGGAAGAGCCCCCACCGCCGCGCGCCGGTGCGCATCCGGGTGCCGCGGACCAGCCGCATCGCGTCCATGAACTCCTTTTCCCGTTCGGGGCGTACGTCGTAGCTGGAGGCGACCAGCACCGGGCCGGCCTCGGGATCGGGGCGGACGCCGAGCGACACCTCGGGCCAGATGACCGCCGGCTCGCGGTCCACGTCGCGCAGGTCGGGCAGCGGCCACCGGGCCAGCGCCACCGCGTCGAGGAGCATGATGACGGCCGCGAGCAGGAACGTCAGCTCGAGCCCGACCACCTGCGCCACGGCGCCCCAGGCCAGCGCGCCCAGCGCCTGCCCGCCGGCGAACACCACCTGGTAGACGGCGAGGCCGCGGGCGCGTACCCAGTTGGGCAGGAAGAGCTGGATCTCCGCGTTCAGGTTGGCCAGGACGATGACCCACGCGGCGCCGGCCGGGGCGAGCGCGACCGTGACGGCGAGCAGGTCGTTGAGCGTCGCCACGTCGAGGAGGCTGAGCCCGAAGATCACGCCGGCCAGGCCGAGCAGCTTGCTCGCGGACATCCGCGAGCGCAGCCTGGGCAGGCCGATGCCGCCCGCGATCGCGCCGACGCCGAGCGCGGCGAGCAGCAGGCCGTACCCGTGCGAGCTGGTGCCGAGCCGCTCGCTCGCCACCAGCGGCAGCAGCGCCCACAGTGCGCTGCCGGGCAGGATGAACAGCACGATCCGCAGCAGCAGGTGGCGCAGCGTGGGGGAGTAGCGCACGTAGCGGCCGCCGGCCCGCAGCGCGGCGGTGAAGCGCTCGGGCGCCTCGGTCGGGCGTGCGCTGCGCGGCTTCCAGCGGATCAGCGTGGCGGCGAAGAGCACGAACGTGGCCGCGTTCAGGCCGAAGACGAACGCGATGCCGACCTCGGCGATGAGGACGCCGGCGACGGCCGGGCCGATCGCCCGGGCCACGTTCACGCTGATCGCGCCGAGGGCGGAGGCGGGCCGGATCTGGTCGCGCGGGACGAGCTGCGGGATCACCGCGGCCCACGCGGGCAGGGTCACCGCCTGCCCGGTACCGAGCGCGAACGTCAGCGTCAGCAGCAGCGCCGGCCCCATGTGCCCGGTCGCGGTGAGCACCGTCATCACGATGCCCACCGTGGCCAGGAAGCCCTGCACGGAGATCAGCAGGTACCGCCGGTCGAACGCGTCCGCGAGCACGCCGGCGGGGAGCGCGAAGAGCAGGATCGGCAGCATGCTGGCCGTCTGTACGGCCGCGACCAGCGTCTCCGCGTCCGTGGTGTTGACCAGCAGCCACTGGGCACCCACCGTCTGCATCCAGGTGCCGATGTTGGCCGCGAGCAATGCCAGCCACAGGTTGCGGTACACCGCGATGCGCAGCGGCGACCACGCCTGTGCCTGGCCCCCGGTGCTCACCACCTACCGTTGGCCTGCAGCACCCTGAGATCGGAGACGTACGGGTCCTCCGGCGCGAGCAGGAGCAACCGTACGATCTCCCGGGCCACCGCGGCCGGCGGGGTGTAGACCGTGTCGAGGAACGAGTCGCCCACCCGCTCCTGCAGGCGGGTGGGCATCGGACCGGGGTGTACCTGCATGAGCTTCACCTCGTTGCTGCCGGTGGCCTGGGCGACCGACTCCACGAGGCTCTTGCCGTAGCTCTTGGTGGCCCGGTACACGGGGATGCCGGGGCGGGCGGCGTCCACCGCGACCGCGCCGACGTACACCGCGTTGCCGAAGCCCTGCGCCCGCATCCGGCGCAGCGCCTCGCGCAGTACGTACGTGGGACCCAGCACGTTCACCTCCACAGCGCGGCGGATCGTCTCCGGCGCCAGCTCGTCCAGTGCCCCGCCGGCCCACATGGCCGCGCAGTGCGCCACCCCGTGTACGGCCCCGCGCATGGCGATCTCGTCGAACGCGCGCTCCACCTGGTCGTACCGGGACACGTCGCAGGTCAACCCGTCACAGCCGAGATCGGCGGCCACGTTCTTGACCTCGTCCACCCGGTCACCCACGACGACGACCCGGTGCTCGGGCGCCAGGAGCCGGGCCACCTCGAACCCGAGCCCGCTCGTCCCGCCGATCACTACGAACGTCTTCACCGGCCCAGAGTGGGGGCCGGCCGGGTGAGGCCGGATCACGCGGCGCGGGTGAGTCCCCCTCTGTGATCGAAGCTCCCCTCACGTCGTTCCAGCGACTCGAGGGGAGCGTCAGATCAGGCGCAGCTCCCGGCCGCGGCGTACCGCCTCCCGGCGGCGGGTCGCCGACAGCTTGCGGTAGATGTTGCGCACGTGCGTCTTGACGGTGTTGACCGAGAGCGACAGCTCGCCCGCTATCTCCACTGTGGACAGCATGCTCTGCAGGTACCGCAGGACGGTCAGCTCCCGCTCGGTGAGCGTCTCCCCGGTCTCCGGCGACGGCGGCGGGTCGGCCGCGGCCGGCGGCGGCATCGCCGCCACCAGGTCGGCGACGAGCGGCCAGTACGCGGTGCCGGCGTCGAGGTGGGCGGCGAGCAGGTCGCGCGCGTCCGTCCCACCCCGGGTGAAGACCCGCCGGAACCCCTCCGGCCCGGCCAGCCCCAGCACCGCCTCCAGGTCGCGCGCGGCCCGGCGGTGGTCGCCGCCGCGGCGGGCGGCGATCGCGGAGAGCAGGCCGGCGTCGACCCGGACGGCCGGCGGGACGTCGGCCTCGAGGTCGTCCCAGGGCGGCAGCGCCCGGGTGGCGGCCGCCGGGTCGCCGGCGCGCAGCTGCGCCCGGGCCAGGGCGACCGCACCGGCGACGTCGCCGGCGGTGCGCTGCCCGGCCGCGTCCTCCCGGGCGGCGACCGGGCCGAGCAGGACCCGCGCGCCGGACGCGTCGCCGCGCGCCGTGTGCAGGTCCGCCTCGGCGACCGCCAGCCACCGTTCGACCAGCGGCGGCAGCGCCCGGTCGGCGCGGGCGGCGGAGATCGCCCGGTGCGCCGCGGCCAGGTCGCCGCGCGCCTCCAGCAGCCCCGCGCGGGCCACCGCGACCAGCGCCGGGAACGCGGTGCCGGCCCGCTCCGCCGAGGGCACGCCGGCGTCCGCCGGGGCCGGCGGAGCCGCGCGGTCCAGGTGCGCGGCGGCTTCCGCGAGCTCGTCGCGGTGCAGGGCCACGAGGGCGAGCGCCAGGTGCGCGTGCCGGCGATCTCCCGAAGACCCGCCCTGGTACGCCCGCGCGGCCTCGCCGGCCTCGCGCAGTTCGCCCCGCACGGCGTGCACCACGGCGAGCCGCGCCGCGCAGGCCGACGCGGGCCGGGTGAGCCCGGCGGCGCGCGCCTCGGCCAGCCCGGCGGCGAGCGCGTACCCGGCGGCCACGAGGTCACCGGCCTCCATCTCGGCCACGCCGACCGCGGCGAGCGCCACCGCCCGGGTGGCCGGATCGGCCGCCCGGAACGCCCGCTCGCCGGCGCCCGCCGCACCGTCCCCCGCGCGCCCGAACGGCGACAGCTCCCCGTGCCCGTTCCCCGGCCCGCCGTTGCGGACGGAGACCGATGCCGGGCCGTGCGGGCCGGCGTTCTGGCCGGCCTGCACCGTGGCGGTCGGCCCGACGCCCGTGGCCGTGCCGTTGCCGCCGGAGTTCCGGGCCAGGGTCGAGGCGGGTACCGGGCCGGTGCCGGGCGTGACCGGGCCGGCGTTGCGGATCAGCGGGGCGGCCGCCGTGGCGCCGGGCCCGCCGTTGCGCCCACCGGCCGCCGTACCCGCCGTGGCCGCGAGCGGGCGGGCCGCCGCCGCGCCGACGCCCGCCGTGGCGGAGAGGTCGAGCAGCTGGCGGGCGGCCGGCAGCACCGCCGCGTGGTCGCCGTAGAGCTGCGCCTCGGCCAGCCGGAGCGCGGCCGCGACCAGCGCGTACCGGGCCCGCTGCCCCTGCGGCATCCGATCCCGGTGCCGCTGCGCCAGCCGCAGGAACGCGGTCGCCGACGTCCGGTCCTGCGCGTCGAGGAACGCGGCCGCGTACGCCAGCGCGAGGGCCGGGTCGGCGCGCAGCGCGCTGGCCGGTGGTGGCGGGATCGGCGGCGCGGGGAGCCGGTCGCCCTCCGGGCCGTACGGGATCAGCTCCGGCCAGCTCTGCACCAGCAGCTCGGTCGCCCTGGGCCAGTCCCGGCCGGCGAGCGCGTGCCGCAGCGCGTCCGGCGGCATGTGCCGGTCGGCGTGCCAGGCCGCGGCCCGCCGGTGCAGGTCGGTGAGCTGGTCGGGCGAGCGGCGGCGCAGCTCCGCGCGGAGCAGCTCGCCGAACATCCGGTGGTACCGGTACGCGCCCGGCCGGCTCTTGAGCGGCATCACGAAGCCGTTGGTGCGCTCCAGCTCGGCCAGGACCCGGGCGGCGTCCTCCCGCCCGGTCAGCACGTCGGCGAGCTCGCCGCTCACCGGCTCGGCGATCGACGTGCGCAGCAGCACGTCCCGGGCCTCGGCCGGCTGCCCGGCGAGCACCTCGTCGACCAGGTAGCCGGCGACGCTCGGATGCTCCCCGCCGTACCCGGCGATGAAGCGGTCCGGGTCCGGGTGGGCGTACAGCGAGCGGGCCGCGAAGCGCAGCCCCGCCGGCCACCCCTCGGTGCGCAGCTGCAGGTCGTCGACGCGCCGCGCGCTGGCCGGCACCCGGTGGCGGGCCAGCAGCTCCGCCGTCTCCTCCCGGTTGAAGGCCAGGTCGTGCGCCGACACCTCGACCAGCCCGCCCTCCAGCCGCCACCGGTGCAGCCCGAGCGGCGGCTCGGTGCGCACGGCGGCGACCAGGTGCAGGCGCCGGTCGGCGTGCCGCACCAGGAAGTCCAGCCCGTCCGCCAGCTCCTGGTCGACCGCCAGGTGCAGGTCGTCCAGGAGCAGCACGGCGGGCCGCTCCAGCCGGGCGATCGCGGCGGCGAGCCGTTCCGGGTCGGCGTCCTCGGGCGCGTCGACGCCGTGCTTTCGCAGCGCCGCACCCACGTACGCCCAGAATCTCGGGCCGTCACCCGCCTCGGCCGTGTACCAGGCCACCGGCTGGTCCGGTTGTGCCCGCGCCCACGCGCCCAGCAGTACCGTCTTTCCCCACCCCGCGGGAGCCGTCACCAGTGTCACCGGCCCGCGCACCCCGGCATCGAGCAACCGGGTCAGGCGCGGGCGGGCGAGCGGGACCTCCGGCGGTGGTGGGACCGCGAGCTTCGACGCCAGCAGGGGGATGGCGTGCTCTCCGGTCCCGACGTGCCATTCATGCATCCGTCGCACCCCCGTGATGACGCTAGGGGACCGTTTCGCGTACCAGGGCGGGCTTATGGTTTTTGTCCGCCATCCGCGAATCACCCCGTTTGTGCGCTCGGCTCGCGCACCGCGCCGGCGAAGCCGTGAGGCGGTGGCGTTTCAGCCCCGGCTACCTACCCGAGGGTGACCCCCGAGCCGCTCCGTCCACATAGGAGGGTGGGGCACGCCGGCCGGCGGATCTACCGGATCTCTGGGCGCTTTCCAGGGAGGCAGGGTAGCCTTACCTAATGCCAAAGGGTGATCGTGAGCGGCGGGCGCCGCGCCAGTACGTCCTCGCCGTCGAGTCGACCGAGTGGCTGACGCCGCACCTGGTGCGGGTGGTCGCGTCCGGTGGGACGCTGGACGGCTTCGGCGGCGAGGGGTACACGGACGCGTACGTCAAGCTGCTCTTCGTCGACCCCGCGCTCGGCCTCGAGCCACCCTACGACCTCGCCGCGCTGCGGGCCACCCTGCCGGCCGACCGGCTGCCGGTCGTGCGCACCTACACCGTGCGGTGGGTGGACCGGACCCGGCGGCGGCTCGCGATCGACTTCGTGACGCACGGCGACACCGGCGTCGCCGCGGTCTGGGCCGCGGGCGCGGCACCCGGCGACCGCCTCGTCCTGTCCGGGCCCGGCGGTGCGTACGCGCCGGATCCGGCGGCCGGCTGGCACCTGTTCGCCGGCGACCTGTCCGCGCTGCCGGCGATCGCCGCGGCGCTGGAGACGCTGCCCGGACACGCGAACGGCGTCGCGCACGTCGAGGTGGGCGCGGCGGCCGACATCCTCGACCTGAAGGTCCCGGAGCAGGTGGCGGTCAACTGGCTGGTCAACCCCGATCCGGCCGACACCGGGTTCCTGGCCCGCGCGGTCGACGGCGGCCCCTGGCCCGCGGGTCCGTACGGCGCCGGCGCGGTCCAGGTCTTCGCGCACGGCGAGCGCGAGTCCGTCAAGGCGGTCCGCCAGGTCCTGCGCGACCGGGGCGTGCCGCGTGAGGCGATCTCGATCTCCGGCTACTGGGCCCGCGGCCGGACCGAGGACGTGTTCCAGGCCGAAAAGCGCGAGCCGGTCGGCCGGATCGACTAAGGCGTATGGGCTGTGATCGAAGCTCCCCTCACGTCGTTCTAGCGACATGAGGGGAGCTTCGATCACAGCCGTGGGGGGGCGGGGTGCGTCCGGGCGTGGCGCCGACGAGCGGTGGCGCCCAAGGTCCTCTATGGTGGCGGGCGATGGCCAGTGCTGCAGCGGTGGACGACCTCCGACCCGGTGACCACGCGTGTCTTACCTACTCGGACGCGGACGAGCGCCTGGACATCGTCGCCGCCTTCGTCCGCGACGGCCTCGGCGCCGGCCAGCGGATCATCTGCTTCACCGACCCCGGCGGCCCGCCCGACCTCGCCGACGAGCTGGCCGAACGGGACGTCAAGCCGACCGACGGCGGCCAGCTCACGATCCGCGACAACGACACCGCCTGGCTCGCCGGCGGCCGGGTCTCCGCCACCAACGTGATCGAGATGCTCGCCCACGAGGTGGCGGCCGCCCACCGGGACGGGTTCGCCGGGCTGCGGGTGACCGCCGACATGTGTTGGGCCACCCGCCCGGTCGCGGCCGTCGACGAGCTGCTGGTCTTCGAGACCCGGGTCGCCGGGCTCTTCGCCGGCGGGCGGTTGACCGCGGTCTGCCAGTACGACCGGCAGAGCTTCGACCCGGTGACGCTCGCGTTCGCGGCCAAGGCGCACCCCCGCGCGGTCGCCGCCGCCGTCTACCACGAGGACCCGCTGCTGCGGATCTGCCGGCAGCACGCGCCGCCCGGCGTCCGGCTGGCCGGTGAGATCGACTACCGGCGGGTGCCCGAGCTCAACCAGGCGCTCGCCGAGGCGCTGCGGCTGGGCGGCGACATCCACGTCAACCTGGCGCACCTACGCTTCATGGACGCGGCGGCCGCCGCCGCGGTCGGCCGGGCCGCGCTGAGCCTCCAGCCCGGCCGCGCGATGGTGATCGTGTGCCGCCGGGCCGTGCGCAAGGTGCTGGACCTGGTCGGCGTGACCGACCAGCCGGCGGTCCGGGTGAGGCAGGCTGATGGCCGATAGTGACCGCGGTCCCGCACGCGCGGAGGGGACGGTCGCGCTCGACCAGCCCTTCGACTCCGACGCCCTGTACTCCCTGCGCGCCGCCGTCGCCGCCCACGCCGCCGACCTCGGTGCCGGCGAGGAGCTGGTCGAGGAGCTGGTGGTGGTCGCGAACGAGCTGGCCAGCAACGCCGTACGGCACGGCGGCGGCACCGGCCGGCTCCGCCTCTGGCGCGCCGGCGACCTCATCCGCTGCGAGGTCAGCGACGCCGGCCCGGGGCTGGCGGACGGCGAGGCGGGGCACGAGCCGGTGCCGGTGACCGCGTACGGCGGCCGGGGCCTCTGGGTGGTCCGCCAGATGTCCGACGAGGTCGACGTCCGCACCAGCCCGGCGGGCGCGACGGTCACCGCCGCGTTCGTCGTTCGCTCCTAGCGTGACCCGTTCCTGAGCCGGCGCCCATACGATCGGGTGATGCCGCCGGTCGCCGCCTACGACGCCCACGCCGACTGGTACGAGGAGTACGTCCGTGGCAAGGCCGCGCCGTACACCCGGCGCAGCGGCGACCTCCTCGCCGACCTGCTCGGCCCCGGCCAGGGCACCTGCCTCGACCTCTGCTGCGGCACCGGGGTGCGGGCGGAGCCGTTGCGGGCGCTGGGCTGGACCCCGCTCGGCGCCGACATCTCCCGCGGCCAGCTCCGCCACGCCACCGCCCGCATGCCGGTGGCCGCCGCCGACGCGGCCGCACTCCCGGTGGCGACGGCGTCACTGCCCGCGGTGGTGTGCGCGCTGGCCCACACCGACCTGCCCGACTACGCCGCGGTGCTGCGCGAGGTCGCGAGGGTACTGCGCCCGGGTGGACGCTTCGTCCACGTTGGAGTGCACCCGTGCTTCGTGGGCGCGTTCGCCGACTGGAGCGACCGCCCGCGCGTCCTGGTCGACGAGCGCTACGCCGACCGCTCGTACACCACGCGGGCCTGGGACCCGTCCGGCGTACGCGCGCGGGTCGGCGCCTGGCACGTCCCCCTCGCCGACCTGCTGAACGCCGTGACCGGCGCCGGCCTCCGCCTGACCCGCACCGCCGAGTCCAGCCCCGCCGGCGTCGCCGACGTATTCGGCCTGCTCGCCCTCAAGCCGGCGTAGCGGCCTTCACGGTCAGGCGAGGGCGGGTACGCGGGGGCGGGCGGTGGTGTGGAGGGTGCGCAGGACGCGGGTGCGTTCGTCCACATCGGAGACCGTGACGAGCAGGCAGCCGGGGCGGGTGAGGACGCCGGCGGTCACGCCGAGCAGGCGGGCGGCCCGGACCAGGACGGCGGCCATCTCCTGGTCGCCGAGGCGTACCCCCAGGGAGTCGGCGCGGAGCCGCCGGCCGCCGGCCAGCAGGGCGGCCCGCCAGGCGGCGCGGGCCAGCACGCCGCGCCGGGCGTGGCGGGGGGAGGAGGAGCCGACCGGGTCGGTGCCGAGCAGGGCGCGGCGGCCCTGGCGCCAGGCGGCGGCGAGCAGGCGGCCGGCGTCGTCGCGCTGGGTGGGCGGGATGACCACGCCGTGTACCTGGTAGCGGCGGCGGCCACCGCCGATGGTGACCTCGTGCTCGGCGGTGAAGCCCAGGTCGTCGAGGAGGGTGGCGAGGCGGACCGCGGCCTCCGCGTGGTCGAACTCGGCCAGGGCCGGCAGCACCGGCGGCGGCATGCTCCCGGCGGCGCGCCACTCGGGGCGGCGGCGGCCGGGTACGCGGCTCACCTCGGTGCACTGGATGAGGCTGGTGGCCTCGAAGGCGGCGGGCAGCGCGTCCGCGGGGACGGTGTCGAGCGGGACCCGTGCCGTGCGTACCGGCTCGCCGACCATCGCCCGTCCCCTTTCCCGCGGCTGGGCGGGCGGCGCGAGGTGCGCGCGGCCCGTCCGCAATCACGGTCGCTGATCCGCCCGTTCGGCCGGTACACCGGCGGGCAGGACTTGAGGGAAACTTGCGCGGACCGGGCCTTGCGCCCGAGCCGCACTGTCGAGAGGGCTGTGCCTTGGTGAGGGCTGCGGGGTGACCTCCCAGACGACACCTCTACGGCGTCGCCGCCTGGCACGCCGCACCGTGTTGTCCGGACTGTCGGCTATGACCGCGGCCGCGCTCACCGCCTGTATGGGTGGCGCTCCGGAGCGGCGCCGCATCCGCATCGCGACCGGCAGCCGCACCGCCGTGTACTACGCGGTGGGCACCGCGCTGGCCGGCATCGTCGAGCAGGAGCTTCCGGAGACCGACGCGGAGGCGATGGTGACCGCGGCGTCGGCGGAAAACGTCGACCTGATCGTCAACAACGAGGCCGAGATCGGCTTCACGCAGGCCGACATCCTGGTCACCGGTGCCACGCCCGACCCGCGGATCGCCGCGCTCGCCCGGGTCTACGACGACCTGCTGCACCTGGTCGTGCACGCCGACAGTCCGATCAGGACACTCGACCAGCTGCGCGGCCGGACGGTGTCGGTGGGGGCGGACGGCTCCGGCACGGGCATCACCGTGGGGCGGCTCCTCGACGTGGCCGGCCTCGGGCGTCCGGGCCTGGTGACGCAGCAGAAGCTCAGCCTCGACGACTCGCTCCAGGCCCTGACGGCCGGCGAGATCGACGCGTTCTTCTTCTCCGGCGGGCTCCCGGTCTCCGGCATCAAGCAGCTCGCCGGCAAGCGGATCGTCGACCTCTCCAAGTGGGTCGCCGACATGCGCGCGCGGTGGAGCGACGTGTACGTGGTGCGCGACGTCCCCGCCTCCGCCTACCAGCTGCCGCCGGTCTCCACGATCGCCGTGCCCAACTTTCTCGTCGTGCCCCGCCAGATGGCCGACGAGCTCGCCCACGACCTGGCCCGGATGCTCCTCGAACGGCGCGACGTGCTGGCCCGGGCGCACCCCGCGGCGGAAAACCTCGACATCCGCTCGGCGGTCGCCACGCTCCCGGTGCCGCTCCATCCCGGCGCCGCCGAATACTTCAGATCCGTCAAACCCTGAAGCGGCCCCCGCCCGAAGCGTCCGCGAACCATTGGGCGGCCGCCGCCTGAAGAGTCCGCCAACCATGGGGCGTCCGCCGCCCTGAGGCGGCCGTCGAAACCGGAAGCGGCCGTCAGGCCTTGAGCGGCGCCTCGGCGGCGGGTGCGGGTGACGGCGCCGGAGCGGGGCCGGCCGGAAACCACATCCGCGCCTCCAGGCCGTGCGGCTCGGCCGGGCCGAGCGTGAACCGCCCGCCGGACGCCTCGACCAGCACCATCACGATCGGCAGGCCGAGGCCGGCGCCTTCGACGTTCTGCGCGTCGGGGGCCCGCCAGAAGCGTTCCGTGGCGAGCCGGCACTGCTCCTCGGTCATGCCGCAGCCGTTGTCGCGCACGATCACGTCGACGCCGCCGTCCCGGGCGGAGACCTCGATCTCGACCCGCCCGCCGGTCGGCGTGAACTTCAGCGCGTTGTCGACCAGCGCGTCCAGGGACTGGTCGAGCGCGGTGGCCACGTGCCGCGCGTACAACGGCTGGTCCGGCACGAGGGTGACCAGGTCGATGCCGCGACGTTCGGTCATCGGTCGCCACGCCAGCCACCGGCCGCGGGCGACCTCCACCGCGTCGACCACCTCGAACCGTTTCTGCCCGCGCTCGGCGCGGGCCAGCGCGAGCAGCCCGTCGAGCACGCTGGCCAGCCGGTCGGTCTCGGCCAGGGCGATCTCGTGGTCGGCGCGGGCCAGGTCGTCGTCGACGAGCCTGGTGCCGAGGTCTTCGACGCGCAGCCGCAGCACGGTGAGCGGGTTGCGCAGCTGGTGGCTGGCGTGCGCGACGAACGCGCGCTGCCGTTCGAGGGCCTCGGCGAGCGCGTCGGCCATCTCGTTGAAGCTCGCCGACATCCGTCTCAGCTCGGGCGGGCCGTGCTCGGGCTGCACCCGGGCGCCGCTGTCGCCGGCGGCGATCTCGTGCGCGACCGCGTCGAGCCGGGTGACCGGCCGCAGCACCCAGCCGGCCATCCGCAGCGCGGTGACCACGCAGGCGACGACCGCGAGGAGACCGAGCAGGCCGAGCTCCAACCACGACGAGATCACCACCCGCCGGTTGCGGCTCGTGGGTGAGATTGTGACGACGGTACCGAGGACGGCGCCGCCGTCGTTGACCGGCACCGCCACGATCAGTGGCTGCCCGTGCCACGGCCAGAGCGTCGCCGGCGTGCCGACCTGCCGCCCGGCGAGCGCGCCGCGGATCGCCGCGTTGAGCCGCTCGTCGCCGGGGAGCGCCCCGCCGAAGACGCTCTTCGTCCGCGCGTCCTGGTCGAGCAGGACGGAGGCGATCCCGTACAGGTCGTAGTAGCGGCGCAGCTCGTCCTTGACCGCGTCGAACTCGTTGCTGCGCAGGGCGGGCGCGGCCAGCGCGGCGAAGCGGGTGGCGTCGGCGAGGCGGTCGGCGAGCACCCGCTGGGTCTCCCGGTTGGTGAGCGACACCGCCAGCGGTACCTCGAGCGCGAGCAGGACCATGCAGAGCAGCAGCACGTACGTACTCACGAGTCGTCGACGCATTTCCTACCCTTGTGTGCCCCGCCAGCTCTCAGTCGGTGCGCAGACGGTAGCCCACCCCGCGGACGGTCTGCACCAGGTTGGGCTCGTCGAGCTTGGCGCGCAGCGACGCCACGTGCACCTCCAGCGTGTGGCGGCCGGACCAGGTGGTCTGCCAGACGTCGAGCAGGATCCGCTCGCGGGTGACCACGACGCCCGGCTGCCGGGCCAGCGAGGCGAGGATGTCGAACTCCTTGCGGGTCAGGCTCACCGGCCGCCCGCGCAGCAGCACGGTGCGGGCCGCGTGGTCGATCCGCAGCGGGCCGACCTCGACCGCCTCGCGCGGCGGGACGTGCCGCACCGCCCGCCGCAGCAGCGCCTCGATCCGGGCCTGGAGCTCGGCCATGGAGAACGGCTTGACCACGTAGTCGTCGGCGCCCATCCGCAGCCCGGTGACCCGGTCGCGTTCCTCGCCCCGCGCGGTGACCGCGATGATGCCGAGGTGCTCGCTGCGCGCGCGGAGGGCGCGGCAGACGTCGACGCCGTCGCCGTCGGGCAGGTTGAGGTCGAGCAGCACCAGGTCGCACGGGGCCGCGGCCAGCGCGGCGGTGGCGGTCGCGGCGTGCTCCACCTCGTAGCCGCGCCGTTGCAGCATCGACGTCATCACGGCGGTGACCCGCCGGTCGTCCTCCACGAGCAGTATCCGCATCGGCTTCCGCCCATCGCCCGTCATCCCGTGAACCTCTTCGACCTCCCTGCCGTGCGGGTGGTGCGCACGCTCCGCGCCGTCCAGGTTGACGAAGGGCCTGACCGGCCGGAATGTAACCGATGGATGTTTCCGGAAGGCGCGCGCCGACCCGAGCTTTTGGCGTCACGCTAGTCCACGGCGCCGCTCCCACCGGTGCCGGACGAGGTAACGGGACGATAACTCGCCGGCACTATCGCGGTGACCGTCGGATCGGATACAGTGCGGGCGGCTAGCCGGGCGATCCACCATCCTGGATGGGATGTGATGTCGAGTGCCCCGCTTGTCCGTCATCTTCCTCGCGGTCCTGGTCACCGGGATCGTCGTGCCCGCGGCTCCCGCGTCCGCCGAGGTCACGTTCACCAGCACGGTCGTCAACCAGAGCGCCGGTACCTGCGCCGAGGTGCCCGGCGGCGCCTCCACCAGCGCCCTGCAGCTCGCGCAGGCCGCCTGCGGCGCCGGCGCGCGGCAGACGTTCACGTTCACACCCGTGGCCGGAGTGGCCGCCACGTACACGATCCGCACGCTCACCGCCGGCAGCTGCGTCGACGTGTACGGCGCCTCCACCGCCGACAACGCGACGATCATCCAGTACGCCTGCCACAGCAACGACAACCAGCGCTTCCGGCTCGCGCAGGCCGCCGGCGCGTTCCAGGTGATCGCCGTCCACTCGAACAAGTGCGTGGCGCCGGCGACCGACGGCCGGCTCGTCCATCTGCCGTGCACCACGGCCACCGCGCGGCTGTGGCGGCTGCCCGGGTACACCGACGGGGGCACCGGCACCCGCACGTTTACGAACCCGTTGAAGGTGCGGGGTCCGGATCCGTGGTTGACGTATTACGAGGGCTTCTACTATTTGGCGACGACGACGTGGAACAACACGGTGACGATGCGTCGTTCGCGGACGTTGGGTGGGTTGGCGTCGGCGGTGGATACGGTGTTGTTCACGTTGAGTCGGCCGAATGGTGCGGGGACGATGTGGGCGCCGGAGTTTCATTTGTTGGATGGTCCGAGTGGTCGGCGGTGGTATTTCTATTACACGGCGGGGCGGGAGCCGTTTGATCTGGGTTCGCAGCGGATTCATGTGTTGGAGAGTGCGGGGTTGGATCCGATGGGTCCGTATTCGTTCAAGGCGGACATGTTGGATCCGGTGTCGGACAATACGTGGGAGTTGGATCCGGGGATTCTGCGGTTGAATGGGAGTTGTATTTGTTGGGGACGTTTTACAACGGGTCGCAGCCGATGTTCATCCGGCCGTTGAGTAATCCGTGGACGGCGTCGGGGACGCGGCGGGTGTT
>NZ_JAVHUY010000060.1 GCF_031085175.1 Phytohabitans maris | reverse complement strand
CAGATCGCCGAGGTGCTGGCGAACTGGACGGGTATCCCGGTGTACAAGTTGACCGAGGAGGAGACGTCCCGGCTGTTGCGGATGGAGGACGAGCTGCACAAGCGGGTCGTCGGCCAGGAGGATGCGGTCAAGGCGGTGTCGAAGGCGATCCGGCGTACACGGGCTGGGTTGAAGGATCCGAAGCGGCCGTCGGGTTCGTTCATCTTCGCTGGTCCGTCGGGGGTGGGTAAGACCGAGTTGTCCAAGGCTCTGGCGGAGTTCTTGTTCGGCAGCGAGGATGCGTTGATCCAGTTGGACATGTCGGAGTTCCACGATCGGTACACGGTGTCGCGTCTGGTTGGTGCCCCGCCCGGGTATGTCGGCTATGACGAGGGTGGTCAGTTGACCGAGAAGGTGCGGCGGCGGCCGTTCTCGGTGGTGTTGTTCGACGAGATCGAGAAGGCGCACCCGGATGTGTTCAACACCCTGCTTCAGATCTTGGAGGATGGGCGGTTGACGGATGGTCAGGGGCGGATCGTCGACTTCAAGAACACGGTGATCATCTTGACGACGAACTTGGGTACTCGGGATGTAGCCAAGGCGGTCAGTTTGGGGTTCCAGGCGTCGGAGGACTCGGAGTCGAACTACGAGCGGATGAAGCAGAAGGTCAACGATGAGTTGAAGCAGCATTTCCGGCCGGAGTTCTTGAACCGGATCGATGACACGATCGTGTTCCATCAGTTGCAGCAGGCGGAGATCTTGGAGATCGTGGATATCATGATCGCTCGGATCGAGACGCAGTTGCGGAACAAGGACATGTCGATGGAGTTGACCGACAGTGCCAAGCGGTATCTGGCGGTGAAGGGGTTCGATCCGGTGTTGGGTGCGCGGCCGTTGCGTCGTACGATCCAGCGGGATATCGAGGACAACCTGTCCGAGCGGATCCTGTTCAACGAGCTCAAGCCGGGTCAGATCGTCGTGGTCGACTGCGAAGGCGACCCCGCCGACATCGACAAGTCCAAGCTCGTATTCCGCGGCGCCGACAAGCCGGTCGCGGTGCCCGACGCGGTGCCGGCCGACCTCGGCAGCGCCGCTGAGGCCGCCGAGTAGGCACGGCAGCGACAGACGAAGGGCGGTCCCGAGAGGGGCCGCCCTTTCGTCATGGCCCGCGAGCGACGCTGCGGGTGGTGTCTCGCAGCGCGCCCGGCGCGGTGGCCGGCAGCACGTCCAGCGTGGCGGCTGGCAGCGCGCCCAGCGTTGGGCCGGCAGCGCCCGGCGTGGCGGCTGGCAGTGCTCCACGCGTGGTGGCCGGTAGTGCTCCACGCGTGGTTGGCGGGCAGTGCTCAGCGTGGTGACGGGCGGCTGGTCAGCCGGCCCCGGCGAAAGCGCGCGGCAGCCGGCGAAGCCGACAGAATGTCGCTGCCCCGCGAGGTCGGTGGTCGCGCTAGCCAAACCTCCGCTGGCCCGCCAGCGGAGGTGACGCCTTGCATGGTCAGCGGTGCCCGCCAGGCAGGGGCGCCTCGCCGGCCAGCGCAAACAGCCCCTCGCCCGCGGGTGACACGAGGCCGTCGTCCAGGAGGCTGCGCAAGGCGCGGTCACGCTGCACGGCGTCGGCCCAGACCAGGTCGAGCTGCCCGCCTGGCACGGGACCGCGGGCCTCCCGCAGTACGGCGAGCAAAAGACCGCGAACCTGGCGGTCCGTACCCGCGTATTGCTGTGGGCGGCGGGTCGGCCCGGTGGGCGTTGGCCGGCCCTCCGCCCGCCAGCCGCAGATCGCCACGACCGGGCAGTCGGTGCAGCGCGGTGCCCGTGCCGTGCACACAACCGCGCCAAGCTCCATGAACGCCGCGCTCGCCCGCGCCGCCCGGGCCGGCTCGACCGGGAGCAGCGCCTCGGCGTCGGCCAGATCGGCGGGTGTGGTCGTGGGGCCGGCGTCCGCCTTGCCGCGGCTGGCCCGGGCCACGAATCGCCGCACGTTGGTGTCCACCACCGGCTGCCGCTGCCCGTACGCGAAGGCCGCCACCGCCCGCGCCGTGTACGCGCCGACGCCGGGCAGTGCCAGCAGCGCGTCGAGGTCGGCGGGCACTTCGCCACCGTGCCGGGCCACGATCGCCACCGCGCACTCGTGCAACCGCATCGCGCGGCGCGGGTAGCCGAGCCGTCCCCACATCCGGATCGCCTCGGCGGGCGTGTCCACCGCGAGGTCAGCCGGCTTTGGCCAGCGGGTCAGCCACGCGTGGTACGCCGGCAGTACCCGGGCGACCGGCGTCTGCTGGAGCATGATCTCGCTGACCAGTACCGCCCACGCGCTCGTGCCCGGGGCTCGCCAGGGCAGGTCGCGGGCGTTGGCGTCGAACCACTCGATGGCCGCGTCGGCCAGGTCGGTCCCAGACATTCCCCTCCTCGGACACCGGCGGCGACACGGCCGCCAGCCGACGGACACGGCCGCCAGCCAGCGGCGACACACGGCCGCCAGCCGACGGACACGGCCGCCAGCCGACGGCACATGGCCGGCAGCGCCGGCGGACATGGCCGCCACCAGCGTGCCAGCAAGACACAGCCACCAGCGTGCCAGCGACACGGCCGCGGACCAGCGCTGGCGACACGGCGGGCGGACACACGGCCGCCAGCGACACACAGCGGGTCGATCCTGCCACGCCCGGGCGCGTCGGGCAGACTCCACTCGTGAAAGCACGCAGCGAGCTCGCGATCACCGTGATCGGCCACGACCGGCCGGGTATCGTCGCCGACGTCTCCGAGGCCCTCGCCCGGCTCGGTGCCAACCTGACCGACTCCACGATGACCCGCTTGCGCGGCCACTTCACCTGGACGCTCGTCTGCGGTGGCCCGAGCGCCGCCGAGGTCGAGGCCGCGCTGGGTCCGCTCGCCGCCGACGGCCGGCTGCTCGCGACGGTACGGGAGGTGGGCCCCGAGGTCGAAGCGGCCGTGGCCGGCGAGCCGTACCTGATGAGCGTCCACGGCGCCGACCGCCTCGGCATCGTGGCCGCGGTGACCCGGGTGCTCGCCGAGGCCGGCGGCAACATCACCGACCTCACCACCCGGCTGACCGGCCCGCTCTACGTGCTGGTCGCCGAGGTGGACCTGCCGCCCGGTACCGCCGAGGCGGTCGGCAAGCGGCTCGCCGAGGTCGCCGGTGGGCTGGAGGTCGAGGTCACACTCCGCCCCACCGAAACGGACGTACTGTGAGTGACCCGTTCGCCGGCTGGACCCCGGAGGCGCTCGGCGATCCGGGGGAGGTGCTGCCGGTGGTCACCGCACCTCACGGCGTGCTGAGCCAGCCCGGTCCCGAGGTCGACCCCAGCGACCCGAAGGTCGCCCGGCTCGCCGCCGACCTGCTGGCCACGATGCGCGTCTCGCCCGGCTGCGTGGGCCTGGCCGCGCCGCAGGTCGGGGTGTCCGCCCAGGTCTTCGTCGTGGATGTGAGCGGCCATCCCAAGGCGGCCACGGTGCACGGCGCGTTCGCCCTCTGCAATGCAAAGGTGGTCGAGGCGAGCCGCTGGCGCCCCGGCCGCGAAGGCTGCATGTCGGTGCCCGACCTCACCGGCGACGTGAAGCGCGCCGCCCGGGTCGTGGTGGAGGCGGCCCTGCCCGGCACGGGTGCGCCGGTACGGCTCACCACCGACGCGTTCGAAGCCCGAGCACTCCAGCACGAGATCGACCATTGCGCCGGCCTCCTTTTCCTCGACCGGGTCGCCGGCGCCCACGCGATACACCAGCGCAAGGTCTACCTCTAGGCCAAACCTTTTGAAGCGGCGTCAGGGCGGCGCGTCGGCGAGATCCTGGCGGTCCACCCCTATACCGTGAGGGCATCATGAGACTGACGGTTGGTCCTCTTCCTTCCGCCGTCTATTGGCGGCGTCGCGCCATTGTGCTCGGTGCCCTTTTCATCGTCCTCTTGGTGCTCTTCACGACCTGTCGCGGCGGTGACGGATCCGGGGCGAGCAAGACCGGCGCCACCAGCACCCCGACGGTCGACACCGGCGGCGACCCAGCCACGCCGGACGCCGAGCAGTCGCCTCCCCCGCCCCCGTCCGACGATCCCGCCACCGGCGCCCCGATAGCGCCACCCGCGGCCACGACCGGCGCTCCCGTCGCGCCGCCCGCCGACGGCTGCACCGACGCCGAGATCAAGGTCACGCCGGTGCCGAGCCTGACCAACGCGCCCGCCGGCCAGACCATCGTCATCAAGCTGCGCATCAAGAACGAGTCCGGCCGCGAGTGCAGCCGCGACGTCGGTCCGGACGAGCAGGAGATCTACATCAAAAAGGGCGCGCAGGTCATCTGGTCCTCCGACCGTTGCAGCACCTACCGCGGCTCGGATGTAAAGCCGTTCCCGCGCAACCTCGAAATGGAGTTTCAGGTCACCTGGAACGGCCGGCAGAGCACCGGCTGCCAAAACGGCGCGGCCACCGGCAGCGCCCCCAGCCCCGGCGAATACCAGGTCTTCGGCCGCCTCGGCACCGACCTCAGCACTCCGGTAAAGCTCACCCTCACCTAAAAGATTCGAGCTACCGCGATGATGCTCCTATGGATGTCAAGCGGCGAGGTCAAGATCGTTTGTTGTGATGATTTGGTAGAGTTCGCGGGCGACGTACCGTTTGAGGCAGCGGATGATCTCTTTCTTGGATAGGCCGTTTTTGGTGCGTCGTTCCATGTAGGCGCGGGTGTTGGGGTCCCAGCGCAGCCGGCTGAGTACGACGCGGTAGAGGGCGGCGTTGGCCTGTCGGTCGCCGCCGCGGTTGAGCCGGTGGCGGGTGGTTTTGCCGGATGAGGCGGGTAGTGGGGCGGCGCCGCAGAGCATGGCGAACGCGGTTTCGGAGGCGAGCCGGTCGTGGTTTTCGCCGGCGGTGACCAGTAGTTGGCCTGCGGTGTCGGCGCCGACGCCGTGGACGGCGACCAGGGCGGGGTTGATGGCGGCGACGAGGGGGTCGAGCAGTTCGTCCAGGTCGGTGATCTCGACCGACAGTTGTTGGTGGCGGCGGGCCAGCGTGCGTAGGGCGAGCTTGGCGGCGGTGGCCGGGCTGGCGGCGTCGGCCCGGTCGGGACGCAGGTTCGCGCAGGTGGTGATCAACTTTTTGACGGCCAGGCCGCGTAGCCGGGCGCGTAGGTCGTCGGGGGCGGTGACGATCAGGGTTTTGATCTGGCGTTGGGTGTCGGCGCGTTGCTCGACCGCGCTGCGCCGGGCCACCCGCAGGTTGCGCAGGGCCTCGACGCGGCCGTCGCGTTGCTTGGGTGTGCCGGTGCGTTCGCCGGCCAACGCGGTCTTGGCCGCCGCGATGGCGTCGATTGGGTCGGACTTGCCTGCCAAGCGGCGGGTCTTGCGGTCCGGGCGGTCGACCTCGATCACCTCGACGTGCTGCTGGTGTAACAGGCGGGCCAGTCCCGCACCGTAGGCGCCGGTGCCCTCGACACCGACCCGGAGCAGCTGGCCGTGCCGGCGCATCCAGGCCAGCAGGGCCGTGTAGCCGGCCGTCGTGGCGGGGAACTGCTCGGTGCCGAGCACCCGCCCGACCAGGTCGATCACCGCCGCGGTGTGCGTGTCCTGGTGGGTGTCGATCCCACCCACGACCTCGATCGCGGCTTCGTCAGGTGTAATAGAGGGCATCGTCGTCCTGTCGTTCGTCACGGTGGGCAAGGCGGCACGCACCAGCCGGGCAACGCGGACAAGACAGAGATGGGGCCTCTGGCCAGGCTCCTATTAGGTCACAACGCCACGTCCAGCCAGTGCACGAGCACCTCCCGACCGGAGCCGACAAATCTTCGCCAAGACCCGAAGTCAGTCCGTCGTTGGGTCAGACCCCGGCGGGAGGTGCTCACAAACATCATCTCTGTCCGTCGTGGTCCAGACCGTTGCTCCCGCGGCCTCACCCTCCGCGGTGGGAAAGCACCGGTCGGGCCGGGCACGGGGCGGCATGACGGTCGGCTAGACGTAGCGCTCCAGGATGGATGCCTCGGCCAGGCGGGAGAGGCCCTCGCGCACTCCGCGGGCCCGCGCGTCGCCCACGCCGTCGACGGCCTGCAGGTCTTCGACCGTGGCGCCGAGCAGCCGCTGCAGGCTCCCGAAGTGGCCCACCAGCCGGTCGACGACCGTGCCGGGCAGGCGCGGCACCTTGGCCAGCAGCCGGAACCCGCGCGGGCTGACCGCCGCGTCGAGCGAGTCGGAGGCGCCCGGGTAGCCGATCGCCTTGGCGACCGCCACCAGGTCGATCATCTCGGTGGCGGAGAGCAGGTCGAGCTCGACAAGCGCCTCGTCCAGCGTGCGGGCCTTGCGCCCGGCCGGCAGGTAGTCGCGGATGACCAGCGTGCGGTCGGCGTCGACGCCGGCCATCAGCTCGTCCAGCTGGAGGGCGAGCAGGCGGCCGTCGGTGCCGAGCTCCACCACGTATCCGGCGATCTCGTCGGCGATCCGGCGGACCATCTCGAGCCGCTGCACCACGGCCACGGCGTCGCGCACGGTCACCAGGTCTTCGATCTCCAGCGCGGAGAGCGTGCCGGAGACCTCGTCGAGGCGCAGCTTGTAGCGCTCCAGCGTCTGCAGCGCCTGGTTGGCCCGGGACAGGATCGCGGCCGAGTCGTCGAGGACGTGGCGCTGCCCGTTGACATACAGCCCGATGATGCGCATGGACTGGCTGACCGAGATGACCGGAAAGCCGGTCTGCTTGGCGACCCGCTCCGCCGTACGGTGCCGGGTGCCCGACTCCTCCGACGGGATGGACGGATCGGGCATGAGGTGGACGGCGGCCCGCACGATGCGGGTGCCGTCGCTGGAGAGCACCACCGCACCGTCCATCTTGCACAGCTCGCGCAGGCGGGTGGCGGAGAACTCGACGTCGAGGGGGAAGCCGCCGGTGCAGAGCGACTCGACCACCTTGTCGTAGCCGAGGACGATCAGCGCGCCGGTGCGGCCTCGCAGGATCCGCTCCAGCCCGTCGCGCAGGGCGGTGCCTGGCGCCATCAACGCCAGATTGGCGCGCAGGGGATCACCTCCCGGTGCGGGGCCGGCGGCCGGGCCTGGCGCGGCGGCCGCTCCAGCGCTGACAGTGCGCGCGGGCGAGCCGACCACGCCCGCGCGGCCGGCCAGGCTGGCGGCGGCGGTTCTATTCGCATCGCGGTCGATCGGCACGGGCACAGTCTACGGACCGTCATCCGACCTGTGCGGTTGCGGTTCGGCGGCAGATCCGTAGCGTGACGTCGACAACCTCACGCGTGACGTTATCCGGCTGAAGCGCGTGCCGCCCACTGCAACGCCGCCCGCACATTGGCCACCTCCACGACGCGCAGGCCCTTGGCGCGTACGCCGGTCGCGTCGGGCCCGCACCCCGCCGGCACCAGCGCGAACGTGAAGCCCAGCCGGGTCGCCTCGGCCAGCCGGCGGGGCACCGCTCCCACCCGGCGGACCTCACCGGTGAGCCCCACCTCACCGATGGCGACCAGGTGCGGGGCGATCGCGAGGTCGAGCCCGCCGGAGGCGACGGCGAGCGCGACGGCCAGGTCGGCGGCGGGCTCGACCACCCGGATGCCGCCGACCGTGGCCGCGAAGACCTCGCGGTCGTGGAGCTTGAGGCTGTCGGTGCGGCGCTGGAGGACGGCGAGCACCATGGCGAGGCGGGCACCGTCCAGCCCGGACACCGTGCGCCGCGGCGAGCCGGGCACCGCCGCCCCGATGAGCGCCTGCACCTCGGTGACCAGCGCGCGCCGCCCCTCCATCGCCACGGTGACGCAGGTGCCCGGCACCGGCTCGGTGGAACGGGTCAGGAAGAGCCCGGACGGGTCGGGCAGGCTGGAGATGCCGCTCTCGTGCATCTCGAAGCAGCCCACCTCGTCGGCGGTGCCGAACCTGTTCTTCACCCCGCGCACGAGGCGCAGCGACGAGTGCTTGTCGCCCTCGAAGTGCAGCACGACGTCGACGAGGTGCTCCAGGACCCGGGGGCCGGCGACCTGACCGTCCTTTGTGACGTGCCCGACCAGGATCGTGGCGATGCCCCGCTCCTTGGCCACCGCGACCAGCGCGGCGGTGACCGCCCGCACCTGGGTGACCCCGCCCGGCACGCCCTCGGTGCCGGGCATGGAGATGGTCTGCACGGAGTCGAGCACCAGCAGGCCGGGCTTGACCGCGTCGAGATGGCCGAGGACCGCGCTGAGGTCGCTCTCCGAGGCGAGGTAGAGCCGCTCGTGGAGCGCGCCCATCCGCTCCGCCCGCAGGCGCACCTGGCTGACCGACTCCTCGCCGCTGACCACCAGCGACGGGCTGCCCGCGCCGGCCGCCCACTGCTGGGCGACGTCGAGCAGCAGCGTCGACTTGCCGACGCCGGGCTCGCCGGCGAGCAGGACGACCGCGCCGGGCACCAAGCCACCGCCGAGCACCCGGTCGAGCTCCGTCACGCCGGTGGGGCGGGCCCGGGCCGGTGTGGCGCTGATCTCCGCGATCGGCCGGGCCGGCTCGGCCGGCACGCGCGAGCTCACCACGCGTCCGGCCGCCATCGGACCGGTCACCGTCGACTCGACGATCGAACCCCACTCGCCACACTCGGGGCAGCGCCCGACCCACTTGGGCGGCTGGTGCCCGCAGGCGTCGCACTCGTACGCCGGGCGGGGCTCACGCGCCGCGGCGCGGGTCTTGGCCGGGCTCCGCGGGATCGATCTCGACGTCGTCACGCCGGCACGCTAACCGTGGGGTACGACGAAAGCCCGGCTCAGTGCTCGCCTTCGCCCGCCTCGGCCGAGCCCCGCGGCACCGGAGTCATCGGCACGCCCACCGGTACGTCGAGGGTCAGCGTGGCGCCGCCGCCGAAGTCGAAGAGCAACTGCACCGTCTCGCCCGCCTTCAGCTCCTGCTTGAGCCCGAGCAGCTCGACGAACTGCTGGCCGGACGCGGTCAGCGCGGCGAAGCTACCGGCCGGGATCCGCACGGTCGCCGGCGGCGCGGGCGGCTCGACGGTCGGGGTCGGCTCCGCCGTGGGCGTGGCCGACGCGGACGGGGTGCCGGTGGCCTCCGCCGACCCGCTGGGCGTGCCCGTCGGCTCCACGGACGGCGAGGCGGAGGGAGAGACCGAGGGCGACGGCGTCGGCGAGGGTGTGCCCTTGGCGCCGGTGGCCAGGGTGACCGACTCGGCGTCCGCGCTCGTCACGGTCACCGTGACCGGCTGGCCCGTGTCGTTGAAGATGTGCAGGTCGAGCGGGGCGTCGGCGCCCGTCTCGTAACCCCCGGAGTGGTAGACCACCATCGCGTTGCGGACCGAGAGGCTCCCGCCGAGCGCGCTGATGTCGCCGTTGGCACCCGGCACGGCCGGCACCTTTTGGGCGGTCTCGGCGATCTGTCCTGCGCTGCACCCCGAGGCCAGCAGGGCGGTCGCCACGGCCGCGCCGGCAAGCAGCGTCATCGAGCGCCTCACGTCGGTCCTCCCTGTCGTGTCTGACCGGGGCCCAGCGTAGTTGCCCGTGATCGCCCGTTCGCGCCAGGCCCGCCAGTTGTGTCCTGCCCGGCTCGGACGCGGGCGTCCCTAGACCACGCGGCCGCTGGTGACGAGTAGGAGGACGTCGATCAGGGCCACCACCAGCACGGCGCGGAAGACCGCCACCGGTCGCGCACCTCGGGATGAGGCCAGGCGTCCCGCGTACCACCCTGCGGGTAGGACCACGACGGCGGCGGCGATGGCCGCGACGCCGTACCAGCTGGGGCGTCCGGGCGGGCCGAAGACGAGCGTGAGCGTCGCCGCGAAGAGCAGCCCGGCGGCGGCCGCCCGCGACCACGCCGCCCCGATCAGGTGCGGCAGGCCGCGCACTCCGGTGCGGACGTCGTCGTCGAGGTCCGGCAGCACGTTGGCGAAGTGCGCGCCGGCGCCGAGCAGCCCGCCGGCCGCGACGATCCAGGCCGGCGGCCGGGGCGAGTCCGGCAGGGCCAGGATGACGAACGCGGGCAGCGCGGCGAACGAGAACGCGTACGGCAGCACCGAGGCCGGGGTGAACTTGAGCGGCCAGTTGTAGAGCAGCGCGCTGACCAGGGCGGCGGTGATGGCGGTCGCGGCGGGCAGGCCGAGCGTGAGCCCGATCAGCGGGGTGGCGACGGCGGCGGCCAGCCCGGCGATGCCGACGACCCGCCGGCTCACCGCGCCGGTGGCGAGCGGCTTGTCGCTCCGCTCGACGGCCCGGTCGCGCTCGGCGTCGAGCCAGTCGTTGGTCCAGCCCACCGCGAGCTGGGTGGCGAGCACGGTGAGGCCGACCAGCGCGGCGCCGGCCGCGTCGTGGCCGACGCCCATGGCGAGGAGGATCGCGACCGCGGTCACCGCCGCTCCCGGCTCCGGGTGGCTGGCGCGGAGGAGGCCGGGGAGTGCACGCATACCGGGAAGTCTGGTCGTTACCGGGGAGTCGTGCCACGCTCGATGCCATGCGCATCCTGCCGCGCAACGATCCCCGGCAGTACGACGATCTTGCCGGGGAATGGTGGCGGCCCGATGGCGCCTTCGCGATCCTGCACTGGCTGGCCGCCGCTCGCGCCCGGCTGGTGCCACCGGCGTCCCGGCCGGGAGCGATCCTCGTCGACGTGGGCTGCGGTGGCGGGCTTCTCACCCCGCACCTGCATGGAAAGGGCTACCGGCACGTCGGGCTGGATCTCACCTGCTCCGCGCTCGAGCAGGCCGCCACGGGCGGCATCACGCCGGTCCACGCCGACGCCGGTGCCCTCCCGCTCGCCGGCGGCTGCGCCGACGTCGTGGTCGCGGGCGAGATCCTCGAACACGTTCCCGACCTGTCCCGAGCCGTCGCCGAGGCGTGCCGCGTGCTGCGTCCCGGTGGTCTGCTCGTGCTCGACACCCTCAACTCCACCGCGCTGAGCCGGCTGATCGCCGTAAAGCTCGCCGAGCGCGTCCGCGGCGTGCCACGCGGCCTGCACGACCCGGCACTCTTCGTCGATCCGCGGGTATTAGAGCGGGAGTGTGCCCGGCACGGGGTGGCACTCGCCGTCCGCGGCGTACGCCCGACCGTGCCGGGACTGGCCGCCTGGTTGGCCGGGATCGGTCGAGGTCGTGGCCGGATCGTCCCGACCTGGTCGGCCGCGATCCTCTACCAGGGCCGGGGCATCAAGGACGGCGGCTAGCAGGCAGGAGAGGGGCAGGTCATGGCGGGTGACGCGATAGCGGCTGCGCGGCGGTTGGCGCCGCGGCTGGCGGCCCGGGCGGCGGAGCACGATCGGGACGGCACGTTACCCGTGGACGACTTCGCCGACCTGCGGGCCGCGGGGCTCTTCGGGCTGATGGTGCCGGCCCGGCTGGGTGGCCGGGAGGCCGGCTTCGCCGAGTACGCGGCGGTGGCATACGAGCTGGCCCGGGGCAACGGGGCGACCGCCCTGGTCTTCAACATGCACGCCTCGGTGACCGGTGCCCTGAGCGCGGTCAACGAGGAGGTGGCCGAGTCGCTGGGCGTACCCGACGAGGCCCTGGCCGCCCGCGACCGCATGCTGGCCGAGGCGGCCGCCGGCTCCTGGTACGGCGTGGCGATGAGCGAGCGCGGCGCCGGCTCCCGGCTGTCCCGGCTCGCCACGGTGTACGAGCCGGTCGACGGGGGCTACCACCTCAAGGGCACCAAGACGTTCTGCTCCGGTGCCGGCCACGCCGACGCGTACCTGGTCGCCGCCCGTAGCGCCACCGACCAGTCGGTGGTGTCGCAGTTCCTGGTGCCGGCGACGGCGGACGGGCTGAAGGTCGAGCCCACCTGGGACTCGCTCGGCATGCGCGCCACCGCCTCGCACGACCTGCACATCGACGCCGTCGTATCGGACGACACGCTGCTCGGCGGCGTGGAAGGGCTGGCCCTGGTCGTCGCCCAGCTCATGCCGCACTGGCTGATCGCGAGCTACGCGGCCGTGTACGTCGGTGTCGCGCAGGCCGCCCTCGACGCCGCGGTCGAGCACGTGGTCAAGCGGGGCGTCTCCGAGCTCCCGTCGGTGCGCGCCCGGATCGGTCGCGCCGACGCTGCCGTGGCGGCCGCCCGCCTCGTGGTGGCGGAGGCCGCCCGCCGGGTCGACGAGGAGCCCGGCGCCGAGGAGACCAACCGCTGGGTGTGGCGCGCGAAGCTCCTGGCCGGTACCACCGCGGCCGATGTCGCGGCCTCGATGCTGGAGGCGGCGGGCACCTCGGCCACCCGCCGCGGCCATCCGCTCGAACGGCTCTACCGGGATGCCCGCTGCGGCTCGCTGCACCCGGCCACGTCCGACGTCTGCGCGGACTGGCTGGGCGTCGCCGCGATCGGCGGGGATCCGGACCGCGAGGGGACCAGCCCGCGATGGTAGCCGCCACGATCGCCGGGCTGGGCACGGCCGCCCCCGCCCAGGCCCACCAGGACGAGCTGTGGCGGGGCTTCTTCGCCAACCACTACGCCGGTACCACCCGGGCGCTCGCCGAGCGGATCTTCGCGAACGCCGGGGTGCGTACCCGCCACGCCGTCGCCAACCCGCTGATCGAAGACGTCTCCGGCTGGCCGACCGAGCGCCGCATGAACCGGTACCTGATCGAGGCCCTGCCCCTCGGCAAGGAGGCGGTCGACCGGGCGCTCGTCGACGCGGGCGTTGCCGCCGCCGACATCGGGCTCTTCGCGGTCTGCTCCTGCACCGGATACGTCACGCCGGGGCTGGACATCCTGCTCGCCCGCGACATGGGCATGGCGGACGACACGCAGCGGCTCTTCGTGGGGCACATGGGCTGCTACGCGGCGATGCCGACGATCGGGGCGGCGGCCGACTTCGTGACCGCCCGCGGCCGGCCGGCGCTGCTGCTCTGCAACGAGCTGACCAGCCTGCACCTGCAGCCGGCCTCGGCCCGGGTGGACACCCAGCAGATCGTCGCCCACGCGCTCTTCTCGGACGCGGCGGCCGCCGCCGTGCTCGTTCCGGGTGGCACCAGCGGGTACGCGGTCCGCGAGGTCGCCTCGGTCACCGACACCTCGGCGGTCGACCACATGACCTGGGACGTCACCGACCTGGGCTTCCGGATGGGGCTCTCGCCGCGGGTGCCGCAGGTGCTGTCCGTGCACGTACGCCGGTTCGTCGACGCCCTGCTCGCCCGGCACGGCCTCACGGTGTCCGATGTGGACGGCTGGGCGGTGCACCCGGGCGGTCCGCGCATCCTCAACGTGGTGGAGCGCGAGCTGGCCCTACCCGCCGTCGCGCTGGGCGACTCGCGGGCGACCCTCTCCGCGTACGGCAACTGCTCCTCGCCCACCGTGCTGCTGATCCTGGAGGCGATGCGGCAGCGGCCCGACCCGCCGGCGTGGGTGGTGATGCTCGCCTTCGGTCCCGGACTCACGCTCTACGCGGCCCTCCTGCAACGCACGTAGCCGCTACAGTGCCACCGTGGAGGGGCGGCTGAGTCTCGCTGTGCTGGTCGCCGGTGCGACCCTCGCGTTCGTCGCCGGAGCCGCCTGGTGGGTGGCCGCCGCGCCGCCGACCCAGGTCGAGCCGGCCGGGATCGCCCCGCAGGTCGTGGCACCCGAGCCCGCCCCGCCCCTGGAGCCCGAGCGGGTGGACATCGATCCAGACAGCTACCTGCCCGAGTTTCCCAACACCGTCGAGCGCCAGATCCTCCGGGTCGAGCCCGGCGCGGCGTACGCGGTGAACGTCCAGGCGGTAAAGGGCGGCGAGTACCGGTTCCAGTACGTCTGCCTGGGCCCGGGCGACCTGCTGGTGCGGATCAACGGGACGACCGAGGGCGTAAAGGCCTACGAGGTCGACTGCGAGGGCAATCTCAGCACGTTCCAGTTCGTCGCCGCGCAGAGCGAGGTGCTGGTCGAGATGTACCGGCCCGGCACGGAGCCGGCCGAGGTGGGCATCCAGGTCATCGCCGTGGAGTGAGGCGGCTCAGGACAGCCGGGCGAGATCGCCGCGAAACTGCTCGATGGTCTGCGCGGCCGGCACCGTGGAGATGATCTCGCCGGTGCGGGCCACCAGCAGCACGGTGGCCACCTGGCCGGTGCCCTGGGTGCCGAGCTGGAGGCTGCCGCGCAGCTCCCCGGTCGGGTCGGCCAGCATGCGCACGCTCGCCGCCCCGGTGCCCGGCCCACGCGGCGTGCTGGCGCGCGGCGGCGGCGCGGAGGACTTCGTGACCATGACGACCGTGACGCCCGGCTTGGCGGCGGCCGCGGTGTCGGCGACGAGGCGGGTGCAGTCACAACCGTCGGTGAGCATCACCGCGGCGGGGAGCAGGCCACGCAGCGAGACGGGGGATCCGTCGACATCGATCAGGTCGAGGGCCGGCATGGTGCGGCTCGGCATCGGGGCGCTCCCGGACTGGCGGGCGACCGGCGGCGGCAACGGCTGCTGCCGGCCCGGCCAGGTCACCGCGAAGAGGCTCGCGAGCGTGGCGAGCACGGCAACCGCCATGATCAGCAAGGGGATGCGCAGGGAGGACTGGCCCGTGCCGCCGCGGACCGGCCAGCCGAGCCGCCGGCGCCACGTGTCCTGGCGGGCCCGCCGGCGTAGGTCCTTACGGATGGCGGCCGACTCCTCGGCGAGCTCGCTCAGGTCGTCGGGGATGACCACCGTGCCCCACTCGGGCGGCAGGTCGGGCACGCCTTCGGGGCGTCCGCCGCCTTCTGGCGGGGTGCCGCCATTGCCGTTGCCCATGGTCCGATGTCCCCCAGTCCGCGCGCCGCGAAGTCGATCGGGGTCAACCTTTAGGGTCTCTCACCGAGGGGTGGGACCGCTAGGGGGGAGCGGTCCTTACGGCCGGTCCCGGAGGCGCCGCCGGTGTCGCGGAGTGCTGATTCAGGGATTACTCTGCGTGGCGGATGGTCGATGGAATCCTCCTGTCAAGCTGGAGAAAGGCCTCTCACAGGGCCCCTGAGCTGCGCTAACGGTCAGGACCGGGGCGGGACATCGGTGCCTGAGCGTGTTACCCTAGACACAGCGAAAGGGGTTTCGAACCTATGGTTTTCAGTGTCGGCGAGACCGTTGTTTACCCCCACCACGGGGCCGCACTCATCGAGGCAATCGAGACTCGGGTCGTCAAGGGCGAGGAAAAGCAGTACCTCGTCCTCAGGGTCGCTCAGGGTGACCTGACGGTGCGGGTGCCCGCCGAGAATGCCGAGATCGTTGGCGTGCGTGAGGTAGTGGGCGAGGAAGGCCTGGGCAAGGTCTTCGACGTCCTCCGTGCTCCGCACACCGAGGAGCCGACCAACTGGTCGCGGCGTTACAAGGCGAATCTGGAGAAGCTGGCCTCTGGCAACCCGCTCAAGGTGGCCGAGGTTGTTCGTGACCTGTGGCGGCGGGAGCGTGAGCGGGGCCTGTCGGCTGGCGAGAAGCGCATGCTGGCCAAGGCTCGCGACATTCTCGTCGGCGAGGTCGCCCTGGCGGAAAAGAGCACCAAGGACGAGGCGGAGATCCTCCTCGACAAGGTGCTCACCGAGGCCTGATCCTCCGGCTGACCCGTTTACACAACCTCTCCACGGGGACCGCGACGTGACCGCGCAGCTTGATCCGCGCGGTGACGTCGCGGTCCTCGTTCCTGCGGCTGGGGCCGGAGTGCGGCTGGGCGCCGGCGGTCCCAAGGCTCTCCGCCGGCTCGGTGGAGAGCCGTTGCTCGTGCACGCCGTGCGCCGCGTGGCGGCCGCACCGTCCGTGAGCGCGATCGTGGTGGCCGCGCCACCGCCCGACGTCGAGGCCGTGCGCGCACTGCTCGCCCCCGTGGCTCCGGTGATCGTCGTGGCCGGCGGGGCCGAGCGGCAGCAGTCCGTGGCGGCGGCCCTCGCCGCGGTGCCCGAAGGGCCCGACATCATCCTCGTGCACGACGCCGCCCGGGCCCTCGCCCCGGCGTCGCTGGTCGAGTCCGTGGCGGCAGCCGTGCGGGCCGGCAGCGCCGCGGTCATCCCCGTGCTCCCGGTCGTCGACACCGTCAAGGAGGTCGGCGCCGATGGGGTGGTGCTCGGCACGGTCGACCGCTCCGCACTCCGCGCCGTGCAGACCCCGCAGGGCTTCCGCCGGTCGATCCTCGCCGCCGCGCACGCCGGCGCCGCCGCGGCGTACCTCACCGACGACGCGGGCCTGGTTGAAAAGCAGGGGGTACCGGTGACCTGCGTCCCCGGCCACGAGCACGCGCTGAAGATCACCCGCCCGTTCGACCTGGCGGTCGCCGAGCTGCTCCTGGGCCAGGCCACGTGATCATTCCCCGGGTCGGTATCGGCACCGACGTGCACGCGTTCGCGGCGGGGCGGCCGTGCTGGGTGGCCGGGCTGGAGTGGCCCGGCGTCGACGGCCTGGCCGGACACTCGGACGGCGACGTCGCCGCGCACGCCGCGTGCGACGCGCTCCTGTCCGCCGCCGGCCTCGGCGACCTCGGCGCCAACTACGGCACCGACCGCCCGGAGTGGGCCGGCGCCGCCGGGGTGGCGCTGCTGGCCGAGACCGCCCGGCGGGTGCGCGCGGCCGGCTTCGAGATCGGCAACGTCTCGATCCAGGTGGTGGGCGTACGGCCGAAGATCGGACCGCGCCGGGCCGAAGCCGAGGCGCTCCTGTCGACCGCCGTGGGCGCCACCGTGACCGTCTCCGGCACCACCACCGACGGGCTCGGCCTCACCGGCCGGGGGGAGGGCCTCGCGGGTCTCGCGGTGGCAGTGGTGTACCAACGCTGACGTAGGCTCGGCCTCGTGCCCAGCGATGCGCCATCGGACCGGGACGCCACACCCGACAGCTACGTGCAGCGCGCCGCACTCCTGGCCGATCTGGGCCGCTACGACGAGGCGGCCGGGGAGCTGGCGGAGGCCCTCGCTCTCGATCCGCACCACTCGGCGGCGTTCGCGACGCTGGCCAGCGTGCACCTGGCCGCCGAGCATCCCGCCGAGGCACTACTGGCCGCCGAGGCAGCCGTCGCCGCCGCCCCGGGTGACCTGCCGGCCCTGGTCAGCCGCGCGATGGCCCTGACCGACCTGCGCCGGTTCGCGGAGGCCGCCGCCGTGGCCGAGGAGATCCTCCGGCTCGGCCCCGCCGATCCGTACGCGCAGCGCAGCGCCGCCGCCGTCCTGGCCGACTCGCGCAACGGCCAGACCGCCATCGACGCCGCCTGGCGCGCGGCCCAGCTCGCGCCCCGCGACCCGCTGACCCACCTCGTGCTCGCGCTGGTGGCCGGCCGCCTGGGGCGCTTCGAGCTGGCCGAGCGGGCCTACCACGAGGCGCTGCAGCTCGACCCCACGCTCTCCGGTGCGGCCGACGAGCCAGGCATCGTGCGGCTGGACCGCCGGCGGTACGCGCGGGCGCTGGAGCGGGTCTCCGAAGCCGCCGTCTTCCAGCCGATGCCCACGTTTCAGCCCGCGCCGGAGCCGGCCGCCAAGCGCCCCGTGGAGCGCGTCCGGCCGGTGGTGCTCTTCGGCGCCACGCAGAGCCTGGTCACCGCGATCCTGGTCGCGTTCGTGGCGGCGGCCGGCGGTGCGAGCTCGCGGCTGCTGGCCGGCGTGCTCGGCGGCGTCGGCCTGCTCGCGCTCGGCGTGCTGATCGGCCGGCTGCCGCGCCCAGACCGGTTCGGCGGCCGCCCGGGACGGCTGGCCACGCTCGCGGTGGCGGCCGGCCCCTGCCTCGTCATGCTGTACGCGTTGGTCGGCACGCCCTGGCCGCTCGTGCTCGCGATCGTCTCCGCCGTGACCGGCCTCACCCTCCTCACCCGCCTGGGGTGAGAAAGCCCGGGGTGAGAAAAGCCGGGGTGAGAAAGCCCGGGGCGAGGACGCCCTGTGGTGAGGAGGCCGAGCTAGCCCGTGCTGCGTCCCGCCCACGTCCAGGCGTACCCGGTGTCCTCACAGGACAGTGCCGGCTCGCAGAGATCGAGCGGCCGGAACGTGTCGACCATCACCGCCAGCTCGTCGAAGTAGTCGACCCCGATCGCCCGCTCCACCGCGCCCGGCTGCGGCCCGTGCGTGAAGCCGGCCGGGTGCAGTGAGATCGACCCCTGCTCGATGCCGGAGCCGCGCCGCGCCTCGTAGTTGCCGCCGGTGTAGAAGAGCATCTCGTCCGAGTCGACGTTGTGGTGGTTGTACGGCACCGGGATCGCGAGCGGGTGGTAGTCGACCTTTCGCGGCACGAACGAGCAGATCACGAAGTTTGGCCCCTGGAACGTCTGGTGCACCGGCGGCGGCTGGTGCACCCGGCCGGTGATCGGCTCGAAGTCGTGGATCGAAAACGCCCACGGGTACAGGTGACCGTCCCAGCCGGCGACGTCGAACGGGTGGTGGGCGTACACGTAGCGGGTCCAGCCGCGCCGGTGCTGGACGTATACCTCGACGTCGGAGCCTTCCACCAGCAGCGGGGCGTCGGGGCCGCGCACGTCCCGCTCACAGTACGGCGAGTGCTCCAGGAACTGGCCGCGCACCGAGAGGTAGCGCTTGGGGGGTCCGATGTGGCCGGTCGCCTCGATCGTGAGCAGGCGCAGCAGGTCGCTGGTGGGCACGACGCGGTAGATCACCGAGGTCGGGATCAGCACGTAGTCGCCGCTGGCCACCTCGAGCGTCCCGAACGTCGACTCCACCCGGGCGGTGCCCGACTCCACGTACAGGCACTCGTCGCCGATCGCGTTGCGGTAGAGCGGCGAGGGGCGGTCGGCGACCACGTACGAGACGCGCACGTCGTCGTTGGCCAGCAGCGGCTGCCGCCCGAGCACGGCGTCGGCCCCGCCCGCGTCGAGCTTGTGCGTGCGCAGGTGGCGGGGCTTGAGCGGGCGGTTGGCGGCACGCGTCCAGGCCGGCGGGTCGTACTCCTGCGCCGCCACGATGGCCGTGGGCAGGTGGCGGTGGTACAGCAGGGACGAGTCGGCGGAGAAGCCCTCCTGGCCCATCAGCTCCTCGGCGTACAGGCTGCCGTCCGGCTGCCGAAACTGCGTGTGTCGTTTGCGCGGGACCTCCCCCACGCTCCGGTAGTAGGGCATGTCCTACCCTCCGTTATGTCCTGTTCACCGGCCGATAGCGTCCGGTTATCGGACGGTGTTGTCCGCTCCTTGTAGCGTCCATTAGGTTCTCTGTTCGTGTCAACCGGACTGATTCCGGCGCTCTTCACTCGCCTCGTGGATGACGCCGCCGTGTTCCCACCGGGGAGCGCGCCGCTGCCTGAGGCGATCATCGGGCATCGCGAGCACCGCGCGGCGTGGTACGCCGAACTCGTCGGTGCCCTCCTGCTGCCCTCGTCGGCGCTGTCCGACGTGGGCCGCCTGCTGGCGCCCGGCGAGCGGATCGAGGCCGGTCTGATCGGTGACGGCGGGGTCGACGCCCTGCCGGCTTCACTCGACGCCGCCGACCCGCGCCTGGAGATCGCTCAGGTCGAGGTCGCGGTCGCCAAGCGCGGCGAGGATCCCGAGCCCGGTCTCCGCCGGCTGCTCGCGGTCCTGGCCGATCGGCCTTCCCTCACCGGGTACGCGGAGATCCCGCTCACCTGGGGCCTCCTGGCCGCCCTGGACGCGGTCGCCGAGGCGCGTACCGCCGGTGTCGCGGTGGCCGCCAAGTTTCGCACCGGTGGGCTGGCCGCCGAGCTCTTCCCCACGCCCGTCGAGCTGGCCGCGGTGATCTGCGCCTGCCGCGACCGGAAGCTGCCGTTCAAGCTCACCGCCGGGCTGCACAACGCGATCCGGCACACCGACCCGGAGACCGGGTTCGTGCACCACGGGTTTCTCAACGTGCTGGTCGGCACCGCAGCGGCCGCCGACGGCGCCGAGGTGGCCGACGTGGCCGAGCTGCTCGCCGCGACCGACCCGGTGCCGCTGATCGAGCCGGCCCGCGCGCTGCGGGAGCGGCCTCGTCCACTCTGGATCGGCTTCGGCTCGTGCAGCGTCGTCGAGCCGCTGACCGACCTGATCCGGCTGGGCCTGGTCGACGGCGGCTTCTCCTGACCTGTGTTTGTCGGGTAATTGGCTGGGATACAGGGGGTGACGGGCGTACCGTTATTCGCCGGGGGAGGCGCTATGTCCACGGTGGCGGTTACGCGATTGGTCGATGCTCCGATGTCGCGCGTGTGGCGGGTCTTCACCGACCTGCCGGCCCGCGCCACCTGGCTCTCCACAGTGGACGCGATCGAGGTGATGACCCCGGGCCTCTTCGGCGCCGGCACGGTGTGGCGGGAGACCCGCACGATGCCCGGCGGCGTCCAGGTGACCGAGGAGTTCACCGTGCAGCGGTGCGATGCGCCGACCCGCTTCGTGGTCGCCTCGCCCGGCATCGGCGCCGACTACCGGATGACGTACACGCTGACGCCCGTCGAGGTCGGCCGCCACCGTGGCGGCACCGCGGTGACGGTGGTGCAGGAGGGCGCGCCCTCCGCTCCGGGCGGTCGCCTGCTCGTGCTCGTCTTCGGCGGCCTCGCCGCGCGCACGGTCGAGGGCGCGCTGCGGCAGGATCTGACCGATCTGGCGACCGCCGCCGTTCGGCCCGCGGCCGCTTAGGTTAGGTAACCTGCCCGGCGTGGGCATCCGACCTTCGACCTGGCTCCGGGTGGGCGCGGTCACCGTGGCCGTATCGGGTTTGATCGCCGTCGGCAGTGTGATCGCCTACCGGGTGCTGGCCCCGGCGGAGACCGTCACGGTCGCCACGACGGCGTACCCCGCCGCCCCGGCCGCCCAGCCCGGCGTGATCGGTTCGCTGCCCGCCGCACCGCTCATCGTCGACGGCCGGCTGCGCATCTACGCCGCCACCCGTCAGGTGCGCGCCGACGGGCCGGTCGACGCCCGGACGCAGCGCACCCCGTACTGGTCGTACCGGCGGTGGCCGCAGGAGCTCCTCGGCGTCGTGGCGGCCGGCACCACGGTCGTCGGGCGCTGGTCGGACGGCGACGTCGTGGCGCTCGACGCCCGCACCGGCAAGGTCACCTGGCGGGCCGCCGGCAAGCCGCCCGAGGAGGCCGGGTACGAGGGTGGCAGCACCGGTGCCGAGACCGTGTACGAGCCGGAGGGGCTCTACACGTCCGGCGGCACCGTGCTCGTGCGCGACGCCGCCCAGCTTCGCGCCCTCGACATCGCGACCGGGCGGGAGCTGTGGCACGCCCCGATGCCCGACTGCCGCGAGGGCGGGTTCACCACCGCCGGCGGCCGCTTCGTCACCACCGACGCCTGCGGCGGGACTCCGGCCGTCGAGTTCTACGACGTGGCGACCGGGCAGCCCCAGGGCCGCTGGGCGCCGCCGTCGGCCGGGGCGACGCTGGAGGTCGAGCCGCTCGGCTGCGCGCCGGCCCAGTCCGCCTGTACGGCCCTGCGCACCGTCGACGCCACCGGCTCGCGCGGCTGGCTCCTGGGCGAGCCGGACGCGGCCGGCAAGACGCCGGTGACGGCCGCTCCGGCGCTCGACCCGCCCGGTGCGGTGCTCGCCGGCGAGGTCGGCGTGAGCCAGGCCGGCGGCGATGTCGTGGCGCGCTCTCTCCGCGACGGTGCCGAAGTGTGGCGCTGGCGCGGAGACGGCACTTCGGAACTGCTCGGCGCGCAGTCCGGATCTGTGCATTTGCTAACTGAAAATTGCGACCTCGTCACTCTCGATCCAACTACTGGAAGAGAGAAGTCACGCTTCTTGCTGGCGTACGCAAGGGAAGGCATCGACTGGCGACCGGGGTTGGTTCGGGCCGGCGACGGGTTTGTCGCGGTCGAGCGGCTCGTCGAGCCGGAGAACGCTGATGCCGATGAGGCTGATGAGTATTTTGGTGCGCTGCCGGTAATCCTCGCGCGCACGTAGGAGGCCTTACCGACAGCAAGCAAACGGGGGCACCCGGTAAGGTGCCCCCGAAAAGCAAACTACGGCCCCCTAAGGATCGAACCTCTTTCAACCCGTAACTCGTTGGGCCTGCGTCCCGACCCCTCACCTCGTGTCGAGACGGGCCTGAAGCGGGAGGTTGAAAAAGGTTCGGTGGAGAGCCGTTGCGGTCGCCTCGTTCAATCGTCAGCTGTGAAGATCGAACTCACCGTTCTTCGCGCCGACGACGAAGCTGTCCCACTCGGCCGGCGTGAAGAGCAGCACTGCTCCGCTCCGGTCTTTCGTGTCGCGCACCGCGACTCCGCGGTCGAGGATGGCGACCTCAACGCAGTTGCCGTTCCCGCTACTGCGCGTGCTCTTGAACCACGCTGCACGGGTCAGGTCCAGGGCGGCCATTCCGCACCCCTTGTCCCTAGATTGATTACGGACGGTTGCGAGAAGCCTTGCGTATCCAGGCGGTCGATTCGTCGGGAGCGAGCGCCATTTTGCGCAGCCTCTCGTGGACGAGTGTATACCCGCGCACGTGATCCTGCTCTTCCAAGGCTTGACCGTTTGTCAAATTCTCCAGATAGACCACCGGCTCGTCCGCTGCGTCGGGAAAGCTTATGATCACGTAGGGTGTTGTCATTGCCGGATGGCCACCAACGGAAAACGGTAGTACCTGAACAGTCACGTTAGGTAGCTCCGACAGATCCGCCAGATGGTCGAGTTGGCGGCTCATCACCTCTGGCCCGCCAACCGAGCGCAAGAGAACCGCTTCGTTGAGTACCGCTGACAACTCGACGGGATTTTCCCGGTGCAGCACCTCTTGGCGGCGGATCCGGGCCGCCACCTTGCGGTCGAGGTCGTCCTCGCCCGCGGTGAGCCGGTAAACCGCCCGCGCGTAGTCCTCGGTCTGCATCAGCCCGGGCATCGTTTCGGCCTCGTAAGTCCAAACGGCGGCCGCCTCGGCCTCCAGCCCGACGTAGAACTCGAACCAGACCGGCAGCACGTCGCTGTAGTTCTGCCACCAGCCGCGCTGCTGGGCGCCGCGGGCGATGTCGATCAGCGCCTCGGCGTCGCTACCGGTCACCTGGTAGAGCGCGAGTGCGGCGCGTACGTCGCGGGGTTTTATCCCGATTTGCGCATTTTCAATACGAGACAAGTTGCTCTTGGACATATCGAGCTGGCGCGCCGCCTGTTCGAGGTTCATCCCCGCCTGCTCGCGCAGGTGGCGGAGCTCGCGGGCGATACGGCGGCGGCGAACTGTGGGGCTTCCGGACACGGCAGCGAGTTTCGCACCTCTATCCACGGCGCGCCACCAAGGTCGTCCGCGAATCAAAACGGGAGTTGCGTTGCATGTGTGTCAGGTGCATTCTGGTGTGGCTACCGGGTGAATTGGCATATGTCAACTGGTTCACGCCTGGTGCGCGAGTCACTGCGTTCTGTTCTCAACAATTAAGCCCAAATCGGGGGAGAACGCCGTTGAGGCATCTGTCGATCGTGCGAGCCGACCACGCCGACGTGGACGCCATCATCGACCTGATCACAGACTCCTTCCAGCATCTGGCTGTCTCGGTCTGGCTGGTGCCGCGGCGCCACGAGCGGTGGGCCGTGCTGCACGGCCACATCCGCATCCACGTCGAGCACGCGATGCGCTACGGATACGTGCACGTGACCGGCGACCGACTGGGGGCGGCGGTGTGGCTGCCGCACGATCGGCGGCTTCCGTCACCACCTGACTACGACGAACGGTTGATAAAAGCGTGCGGCCACTGGGCCGACCGGTTTCGCACCGTCGACCGGCTCATCGCCGCCCACCACCCGCGGCGCCCGCACCACCATTTGACGTACCTGGCGGTGCACCCCGAGCGCCGGGGCGAAGGCGTCGGCTCGGTGCTCCTGCGCCACCACCACGCCCGCTTGGACGCCGCCGGCATCGGGGCCTACCTGGAGGCGAGCAGCTCGCCCAGCCGCGACCTGTACTCGCGGCACGGCTACCGCACCGGCGAGATGTTCGCCGTGCCGGACGGCGCACCCTTCTGGCCGATGTGGCGCGAGCCGTACATCCCGGCCGAGCGCTGAGCGTTGGGCGTCAGAGCGCGGCTTCGGCCGCGACGAGGAAGGCGTCGTTTTCCGCCGGAGTGCCGACCGTGACCCGGACCCCGTCACCGGGGAAGGGGCGCACGATCACGCCGCGCGACTCGCAGGCCGCGCCGAACTCGGTCGACCGGTCGCCGAGCGGCAGCCAGATGAAGTTGGCCTGGCTGTCCGGGACGTCGACGCCGAGCTTGCGTACGGCCTCACCGAGCCGGTCCCGCTCCGCGACCACGAGCGCGCAGCGGCGCAGCACCTCGTCCTGCTGCCGCAGCGCCGCGAGCGCTGCCGCCTGGGCCACCGCGCTGGTGGAGAACGGGGTCACCACCTTGCGCACTGCGGCGGCCACCTCGGGCTGCGCGACCAGGAAACCGACCCGGAGGCCGGCGAGGCCCCACGCCTTGGAGAGCGTGCGCAGGATCGCGACGTTGGGGCGGTCGCCGTACACCTGGAGCCCGTCCGGCACGTCCGGGTCGGTCACGAACTCGCGGTAGGCCTCGTCGAGCACCACCAGCACGTCGTCCGGCACGGCGTCGAGGAAGCGGTCGAGGTCGGCGCGGCGGATCGAGGTACCCGTCGGGTTGTTGGGGTTGCAAACCAGGACCATCCGGGTGCGGTCGGTGACCGCGGCCGCCATCGCCGGCAGGTCGTGGCCGTGGCCGGCGTTGTTGGGAACGCGCACGCTGGTCGCGCCGGTCGTGGCCGCGACGATCGGGTACGCCTCGAACGAGCGCCACGAGTAGAGGATCTCGTCGCCGGGCAGGCAGGTGGCCCGGGCGAGGTGCTCGCAGAGGGCGACCGAGCCGCAGCCGGTGGCGATCCGCTCGGCGGCCACCTCGTACCGCTCGGCGAGCGCCTCGCGGAGCGCGACCACGCCCATGTCCGGGTAGCGGTGCACGCCGCTGGCCGCCTCGGCGATCGCCTCGACCACGCCCGGCAGCGGTCCGTACGGCACCTCGTTGCTGGCCAGCTTGATCGCCTCGGGCAGGCCCAGCTCGCGGGCGAGGTCGGCGGGATTGCGGCCGGGCACGTAGCTGGGCAGTGCCTCGAGGTCGGCGCGGGTCAACTTGGTCATTGGGTACCTCCGGGGGCATCCGCGGTCGCGGTCTGCGGCACCTCGACCACGACGGTCTGCGCGGACTTGTCGTGCAGTGCCTGGTACAGCGGCCGGTCGAAGAACGGGAAGATGCAGTCGACAAGCTGCAGGATGAAGCCGATGCAGAAGCACGACCAGAGGAACGTGGGCAGGCCCATGAGGTTCCAGCGGCGCAGCGAGCGGCCGAAGCCGAGCTGCTTCGGACTCTCCATCGGCATCACCCTGATCCGCATGATGCGCTTGCCCAGCGTCTGGCCGCTGTTGGCCGTGCTGGGCACCTCGTACGCGAACCAGAGGGCGACGCCGATGATAAAGATCACGACTTGGAGCGCGTCCGCCTGACCGCCGGGCTGGGGCAGGTTTTGCAGCACCGGCTCGCGCGCCTCCAGCCGGCGGTTCCACTCCTGGATCAGCGGCTCGTACTCCTGGTACAGCCGGAAGATGAACCATCCGTTGACCACGGCGTTGAGCAGCAGCACCATGCCGACGTCGATCAGCCGGGCGACGACCCGGGGGCCGAGCGAGGCGATCCGCAGGCCGTGCGGGCGGGGCGGCGGCACCGGCGGCCGGTACGCGTACGGCGGGTAGGGGTAGCCCGGCGGAAGCTGGGTGCCCGGTGGTGGCGGCGCCATCGGCGGCCAGGGCTGGTTTCCCGGCGCACCGCCCGGCGTAAACGCGCCGTTTCGCTGCGGCGGTGGCGGGGCGGGCGCGGCCGGGCCGGCCGGCGACTGGGACGCCGGGGGCGCCGCCGGCGTCGTGGGTGCCGCCTCCGGCGGAGGTGGGGGTGGGGCCGGCGCGGTCACCGCGGGCGGGCCCGGCGGCGGGGTTGCGTCGGCGGGCAGCGAATCCCCTATCCAGCCCTCACCGTCCCAGTAGCGCTGGGTGCTCGGTTCAGCCGGATCCTTGTACCAGCCAGGTGCGACACTCACGCAGGAACCTTAACGACCACGGTGGCGGCGAACTTGTCGTGGAGGCACTGCTGGTGCGGCTTGTCCCACAGTTGCCACAGTCCGTCGAGGTAGAGAAAGCCCGGCACGAAGTTCGTCGCGACGTGGGCGACCAGCCAGCGCTTGGCGGCCGAGCGGCGGGTCAGCGCCGTGTCCGGGGCGAGGGCGACGATCTTGATCTTCATCACGCGCTTGCCGAGTGTCTGCCCGCTGCGAAACAGGATCTCCACGTAGTAGACGTACGAAACCACGAGCAGCACCGCGAACAGGCCGATCTCGATCAGCAGCAGCGGGACGAAGAACTCCACGAAGCTCGGCTCGACCGGGGTGCCGTCGGGCCGCACCTCGAACAGGTCGGGCCCGACGGCGAGGAAGAAGATCACAAACGCGGGCACCGCGAGCACGAGCGCGACGCAGAGGAGCACCCCGTAGTCGATCAGGTACGCCAAGAGGCGGTCGGTGAAGGTCGCCAGCGGCTGTCCGGCCGGGCTCATCGCGGGCGGCGGTGGTGGTGGCCGCAGCGCCGGGGCGGCCCAGGGTGGCGGCGGCAGCTGCCAGCCCGCCTGCTGTGGCGCGGATGAGGGGGTGGGTTGCGTCACGCGGACAGTGTTACAGGTTTCCGCGACGCCTTATCACCGCAGTCATGTACGGGAAGATCACCTCAAATCACATCGACACGGACGGATCGCGCTCGCGGGCGAAGATCCCGCGTGTCGCTACCGTGGCGACGTGGCTAACGGGACGGCCAGCGGTAGGACGGGTTGGGTGGTCGCGGCCCTGATTGTGCTGGTCATCCTGGTTAGTACCAATACCTGGAACCCCTTTCCGGGCATCTGGGAGTGGGTCAGCGCCAGCCAGCCCCTCTCCTCGCCGAACGTCAGCTGGCAGCAGCGGCTCGGCAGCGGCCCGCAGAGCGTCACCTTCGCCGGCAACGCGGTCGTGGTCGAGCACCGTACGTCGGTCGAGGCGCGCGGCGTCAGCACCGGCGCCCAGCTGTGGGAGAAGGACAAGGACTGGGCGGCGGTCGCCGGCGAGGGGCTCGACTCCGTGGTCGTGGTGGGCGAGCTGCTGACCAAGGGGTACGAGGTGCTCGACCCGATCAGCGGCTCGGTGCGGCGGACCGACAAGCGGGCGGTGGCGGTGTGGACGTACCGCAATGCGCTGCTCGACGTGCACTGCGACGACGCCAAGGACTGCCAGCTCTCGGCCTGGGAGCCGCGCGGCGACGCTCCGATGTGGACGGTGGATCTACCGGGCGTCGGGTTCGTGCTCTTCGCCGACAACCCGGACCTGCTCGACGCCAAGGCGCTCAGCACCCGCCGGGTCGAGGGCGGCGCCGGCGGTCCGGTGCTGATGCCCTCGCTGCTGGGCTTTCCGGTCGACGGCAAGGTGCGCGTCGTGGACACCGCGGCCGGCCGCGTGGTGCAGGACTTCGAGCCGGACCGCCACGACCGGCACGTGGTGGTCGGCGGCCGGGTGATCCGGGTACAGGCCCGCTCCGGAGACGGCACCTGCTACTTCACGGTCATCGCCACCGACCCGGCGCTCCAGCGGGAGGTGTGGCGGCACGAGGCGGTCAACCTGCGTACCGCCGAGGGCGCCGGGTGCGCGCAGCGGGAGGACCCGGCCGGCGGGCAGAACGTGATCGTCGGCGTGACCGCGGACGGGCGGGAGGCGGTGCTCGACGCGTACGACGGGCGGGTGCTGTGGCTGGGCGGCCACGGGGAAAAGCTGCTCGCCGTCGACGACCAGTACGCGCTCGTGCGCCCGTCCGGCGGCAAAGCGGTCACCTCGTATGAGCTCGGGGCGAAGCGGGCGCGGTGGAGCTACCCGACCCAGGACCCGAAGGCCGGGGTGGCGATCGCCCGGTTCGCGGTGATCGTCGCGCCCGAAGACCCGGACCGCATCGTGGCGCTCTCGCCGGCCACCGGGCGGACGCTGGCCGACCTGCGTTCGTCGGCGAAGGTTCTCGCCGTCGGCCCGACCGGCATGATCATCGGCGAGCAGCGCGAGATCGGCTTCGTCCCGTTCACCGGGACGGCCCCACCCGCCTCGCCGGGCGCGACTCCGGCACCCGCCGACACCTCGCTCTGCGACGGGCCGAAGGAACCCAACTGCGGCCAGGTCAAGTGACCGGACCGGCAGTGGTGCCTGGCGGGTGGGAGGCGGTGCCGGCGCTGGCTTAGGCTTGCCGCTCATGAGCGAGCGGTGCGAGCGAATCATCGAACTCAGCGTGTGTGGAGCCTCCTGCCCGCGCGCGGCGAAGCGAGGACTGGTATGAGTGCCGCCGCCGCTTTCTCCTTCTCCCCGCTGCTGCCCACCGGCGCCGACCAGACCGAGTACCGGCTGGTCAGCGACGAGGGCGTCGACGTGGTCAACGGCCCGGGCGGCCGGCGCTTCCTGACCGTCGAGCCGGCGGTGCTGACCCAGCTCACCGCCGAGGCCATGCACGACATCGCGCACTTCCTGCGCCCGGCCCACCTGACCCAGCTCCGGTCGATCATCGACGACCCGGCGGCCTCGCCCAACGACCGCTACGTGGCCCTCGACCTGCTCCGCAACGCCAACATCGCGGCCGGTGGCGTGCTGCCGATGTGCCAGGACACCGGCACCGCGATCGTGATGGGCAAGCGGGGCCGGCACGTGCTGACCGACGGCACCGACGAGGAGGCGATCGCGCGCGGTGTGTACGAGGCGTACACCCGGCTCAACCTGCGCTACTCGCAGCTCGCGCCGCTGACCATGTGGGAGGAGCGCAACACCGGCTCCAACCTGCCCGCGCAGATCGAGATCTACGCCGAGGACCCGGGCGGGCAGCCCGACGCGTACAAGTTCCTCTTCATGGCCAAGGGCGGTGGCTCGGCCAACAAGTCGTACCTGTACCAGGAGACGACGGCGCTGCTGAACCCCGAGCGGATGATGCGCTTCCTGGACGAGAAGCTGCGGCTGATCGGCACCGCCGCCTGCCCGCCGTACCACCTGGCGGTCGTGATCGGCGGCACCTCCGCGGAGTACACGCTCAAGACCGCGAAGCTCGCCTCGGCGAAGTACCTGGACGGCCTGCCCACCGAGGGCTCGATGCGGGCGCACGGCTTCCGCGACCTCGAAATGGAGGCCGAGATCCTGGAGCTGACCCGGCAGTTCGGGATTGGCGCGCAGTTCGGCGGGCGGTACTTCTGCCACGACGTGCGGGTGGTCCGGCTGCCCCGGCACGGTGCCTCCTGCCCGGTCGCGATCGCGGTCTCCTGCTCGGCCGACCGCCAGGCGCTGGCCAAGGTCACCCCGTCCGGCGTGTGGCTGGAGCGGCTGGAGACCGACCCGGCTCGCTTCCTCCCGGACGTGACCGACGCGCACCTGGAGGCCGAGGACGTGGTGCGCATCGACCTCAGCCGGCCGATGGACGAGATCCGGGCCGACCTCGCCAAGTACCCGGTGAAGACCCGGCTGTCGCTGAGCGGCCCGCTGGTGGTGGCGCGTGACCTCGCGCACGCCAAGATCGCCGAGCGGCTCGACGCGGGCGAGCCGATGCCGGCGTACCTGCGCGACCACGCGGTCTACTACGCCGGTCCGGCGAAGACGCCCGAGGGGTACGCCTCCGGATCGTTCGGCCCCACCACCGCGGGGCGGATGGACGCGTACGTGGCGAAGTTTCAGGCCGCGGGGGGCTCGCACGTGATGCTCGCCAAGGGCAACCGCTCGCGCGGGGTCACCGAGTCGTGCCACCAGCACGGTGGCTTCTATCTCGGCTCGATCGGCGGACCGGCGGCGCGCCTGGCCCAGGACTGCATCAAGCGGGTCGAGGTGATCGAGTACCCCGAGCTCGGCATGGAAGCCGTCTGGAAGATCGAGGTCGAAGACTTCCCCGCCTTCATCGTCGTGGACGACAAGGGCAACGACTTCTTCGCCGAGGTGACCAAGCCCGTGCTGACCGTCGGACGGCGCTGAGGCCGCCCAGGCCAGGCCGGTCGCGCGCGGCTGACCAGGGAGTTTGTCGGGTGCGCCCAGCAAATCCCTGACCAGCCGCGTGGCGGCGCCGCGCTCACATAGCCGCCTTTCCGTTGTGCGGAAAGACGACCCCCCGTTATGAGCTGGCATGGACCAGTGACCTGGTTCCCGCGCGTCCATCCTGAACCGTCGGGCTCTCGTTCCGCTGCCGTTTCGCTATCGCGGACCCGCGCGGACCCGGCAGCGGAGGCCGGAGGTTCGGCGAGCGCACGCGAGCCGCCGGGCGCAGCGGTGCCCGCGGGAAAGCACCCCAAGAAGTCGCTCCACGCTTCCCGGGGACCCCGCGCATGCGATCCGCAGCCGGCGCGGACCGGGGCAAAATATGTCTAAAGCCCTCTGACGTGCTCGGCCGCGTGCTCGGCTCCGAAGGCTCTCTAGTGTGGGACGTCGCTTTCACTGGTGTGAAACAGCGATAGATTTCATGAAGGCCGATCTACCGGGAGCGGGTATGCGGTTCGGGATCCTGGGGCCGCTGCGGGTGGGCGGCACCGAGGACGCCACGGTCACCGCCGGGCGGGACCGGGTGGTCCTCGCCATGCTCCTGCTCAACGCCGGCCGGGTGATGCCGGTCGACCGCCTGGTCGACGCGATGTGGGACGGTGCCCCGCCCAATACCGCCCGGGGCCAGTTGCAGACCTGCGTCTCCCGCCTGCGCCGGTCGCTCGCCGCGACGGTCGGCGACGAGGTGATCGTCACCGACCCCGCCGGGTACTCCGCCCGGATCGCGCCGGACGACCTGGACGCGACCGTCTTCGGCCAGCTGACCGCGGAGGCCCGGGCGGCGGCCGACGGCGAGCGGCTGGAGGAGGCGCGGGACGCGTACCGGGCAGCGCTGGCGCTGTGGCGCGGGCCGGCGCTCTCCGGTATCGCCAGCCGGGCCGTGCAGCGGGGTGCCGCGGCCCTGGACGAGCAGCAGGCCGTCGCGATCGAGGAGTGCGTCGAGGTCGAGCTCCGGCTGGGCCGGGAGCGCGAGCTGCTCGGCGAGCTGACCGACCTGGTCGAGCTGTACCCGCTGCGGGAGCGCCTGCGGGCCCAGCTCATGCTTGCGCTCTACCGGGCCGGTCGGCAGGCCGACGCGCTGGCCGTCTACCGGGAGGCCCGCGCGGTCCTCGCCGAGGACCTGGGCATCGAGCCCGGTCCGGCGCTGCGCGAGATGCAGCAGCGGATCCTGGTCGGCGACGTGGCGGCGGCCACCGAGGAGCGCCGGCCGCACCCGCCCGCGCGCTGCCTGCCCCGCACCGCCGCCGACTTCACCGGGCGCAACGAGGTGGTGGCCCGGCTGGTCGAGGCGGTCGAGCGGGCCGACCCGAGCGGGCCGGTGATCCAGCTGATCGACGGCATGGCCGGGAGTGGCAAGACGACACTGGCCGTACACGTGGCGACGCTGCTCTCCGGCCGCTATCCGGACGCGCAGCTCTTCGTCGACCTGCACGGGCACAGCGAGCAACGGCCGCTGGAGCCGACCGCCGCACTGGTCACGCTGCTGCGGCAGCTCGGCGTGCCGAGCGAGCGGATCCCGCCCGCGCCGGACGAGCGGGTCGCGCTGTGGCGCACCGAGCTGGCCGCGCGCCGGGTGCTCGTGGTCCTCGACAACGCGGCCAGCACAGCGCAGGTCGGCCCGCTGCTCCCCGCCGCCCCGGGCTGCCTGGCGCTGGTGACCAGCCGGCGCCGGCTCGTGGGGCTGGACGGCGTACACCCGGAGCCACTGCCGGTGTTTGCCGAGCCGGAGGCCGTCGAGCTGCTCGCCCGGGTGGCCGGCCCGGAGCGGATCTCCGCCGAGCCGGCAGCCGCCGTCGAGGTGGTACGGCGCTGCGGGTACCTGCCGCTGGCCATCCGCCTCGCCGGCGCCCGGCTGGCCCACCGGCGCAGCTGGCGGGTGGCGGACCTGGCCGCGCGGCTGCGCCGGGAGCGCCCGGTGCTGCCCGAGCTGGCGGCCGAGGACCGTACGGTGGCGAGCGCGTTCGCGCTGTCGTACCGGCAGCTGCCCGAGCCGGCCCAGCGGATGTTTCGGCTGCTCGGCCTCTACCCCGGGGTGTGGTTCGACGCGCTCGGCGCGGCAGCGATCGCCGACCTGCCGCTCGTCGAGGCGCAGGACCAGCTCGACGAGCTGGTCGACCGGCACCTGGTGGAGGAGCCGCGGGCGGGACGGTTTCGGCTGCACGACCTCATGCGCGAGTACGCCCGGGAGCTGGTCGGCGCCACCGAGCCGGAGGCCGCCCGGCAGGCCGCGGTCGGGCGGGTGCTCGACTGGGCCCTGCACGCCGTGGCGGGGGCCACCGCCGAGCTGGAGCGGGGGCTGCTGCACGGCTCGCTCGACCTGCGCCGGCCGATGCGCCCCGATCTGGTGGTGCCGTTCGGCGACGGCGGCTCGGCCTGGCTGGAGGAGCAGCGGCTCAACCTGCCGGGGCTCGTGCGGTGCGCGGCCGAGACGGGCCACCACGAGTACGCGTGGAAGCTCGCCCGCGCCATGTGGCGCTTCCTCTTCATCCGGTACTACGGCGACGACCTGCTCGCCACCCAGCTCGACGGCCTGGCGGCGGCGCAGCGCTCCGGCGACGACGCCGCGGTGGCGACGATGCACAACTACCTGGCTTCCGTGTACTTCCGGGCGGGCGAGTACCTCGACGCGATCGAGCACGTGGAGGCGGCCCTGAAGCTGCGCGAGCGGCTCGGCCACGAGCGTGACGCCGCCGTCTGCCGCGGCAACCTCGGCGTGGTGATGATCCAGCTCGGCCGGCTCTCGGAGGGCGTCGAGTGCTCGAAGCAGGCGCTCGCGACCTGGCGCCGGCTGGCCAACGAACGGGGCATCTCCTCCGCCCTGGCCGACCTGGGCATGGCGTACATGCTGCTCGGCCGGTACGACGAGGCGCTGAGCATGCACCGCCGGCACCTGCTGCTCGCCGCCGAGCACGGGCTGGACTTCCAGATGGGTGTGGCGCTCGGCCACCTCGCCCAGGTGCGGCTACGGCTCGGCCAGCTCCCGGTGGCGATCCGCCTGCTGCGCAGCGCCCTGCACCTCAAGCGGCGCACCGGCAACCGGTACGGCGAGGGGGAGGTGCTCAACGACCTGGGCGTGGCGTACCGGCTCTGCGGCGACGGGGCCACGGCCGAGCGCTATCACCGGGAAGCGCTGAGGATCATGCGGGAGATCGGCGACCGACGGGGCGAGGCGCTGGTCCGCAACGACCTGGGCGTCGCGCTCGCCGCCGCTGGCCGCTCCGTCGAGGCGGGCGAGCAGCACACGCAGGCGCTGGCGATCGCCCGGCGGATCAAGCACCGGTACGAGGAGGCCCGCGCCCTCGACGGACTGGCCACCGGCCTGCGCCACGCCGACCCGTCCCAGGCCCGCCGCCACTGGGAGCGCTGCCTGGCCATCGGCCGCGACATGGGCATCCCCGAGGCGGCCGCGGTCGCCCGCCACCTGGCCGACCTGGACGCCGAGCAGGCCGCCGCCATCCGCCGCTGACGGGGTCCGCACCCGCGCGGGGTGGCGAGCGCGACTGCTTGAGATGCGGCGCACGGACGATCATTGGGTCAGGATGGGTGTGTGACAGACCAGGCTTGGCGCGTAGAACGAGACACGATGGGCGAGGTCCAGGTGCCGGCCGACGCCCTCTGGCGGGCCCAGACCCAGCGGGCCGTGGAAAACTTCCCGATCTCCGGCCGCGGCCTCGAACCGGCCCACATCAAGGCCCTCGCGCAGATCAAGGGCGCGGCCGCACAGGTGAACGTGCAGCTCGGCGTGCTGCCGGCGGACGTGGGCGAGGCGATCGCGACGGCCGCCGCACACGTCGCCGACGGTGGGTACGACGACCAGTTTCCGGTGGACGTCTTCCAGACCGGCTCCGGCACCTCGTCGAACATGAACGCCAACGAGGTGCTCGCCACCCTCGCCGGCCGCGAGCTGGACCGGCCGGTGCATCCCAACGACGACGTGAACGCCTCGCAGTCGAGCAACGACGTCTTTCCCTCCTCGATCCACCTGGCCGCGACCGACGCGGTGGTGCACGACCTGCTGCCCGCGCTGCGGCATCTCGGCTTTGCGCTGGAGGCGAAGGTCGACGAGTTTGCCAGCGTGGTGAAGGCCGGCCGCACGCACCTGATGGACGCCACCCCGATCACTCTCGGCCAGGAGTTTTCCGGGTACGCCGCGCAGGTCCAGTACGGCATCGAGCGCCTGGAGGCGAGCCTGCCCCGCCTCGCCGAGCTGCCCCTCGGCGGCACCGCGGTCGGCACCGGCGTCAACACCCCACCCGGCTTTGCCCCCGAGGTCATCGCGAGGCTGCGCGAGATCACCGGGCTCCCGCTCACCGAGGCGCGCAACCACTTCGAGGCGCAGGGCGCACGGGACGCGCTCGTGGAGGCCTCCGGCCAGCTGCGGACGATCGCCGTCGGGCTCTACAAGATCGCGAACGACATCCGGTGGATGGGCTCGGGCCCCCGGGCCGGCCTGCGCGAGCTGCAGATCCCCGACCTCCAGCCCGGCTCGTCGATCATGCCGGGCAAGGTCAACCCGGTGGTCTGCGAGTCGGTGCGCCAGGTGTGCGCGCAGATCCTCGGCAACGACGCCACCGTCGCCTTCGCCGGCTCGCAGGGCGACTTCGAGCTCAACGTCATGCTCCCGGTGATGGCCCGCAACCTGCTGGAGTCGATCCGGCTGCTGGCCGGCGCGAGTCGCCTCCTCGCCGACCGCTGCGTCACCGGGCTCGTGGCCAACGTCGAGATCAACCGCGAGTATGCCGAGTCGTCGCCATCGATCGTCACCCCGCTCAACCGCTTCCTCGGCTACGAGGAGTCCGCCTCGATCGCCAAGCAGGCGCTCGCCTCCGGACAGTCGATCCGGGCGGTGGTGCGCGACCGGGGTCACGTGGAAGCCGGCCGGATCACCGAGGAGCAGCTGGAGCAGGCACTCGACGTGCTCCGGATGACCCGCCCATGAACCACCCGGCGACGGCGCCCCCGATCACCACCGTCGTCTTCGACGCGGACGAAACGGTCGTCGATCTCTCGCCCGCGGTGACCGGAGCCCTGGCGACGGTCCTGGCCGAGATGCGGCGGCTGAGCCCGGCGGCGGAGGCGCTGACGGTGGCCGACCTCGCCGAGGACTGGCCGCCGGTCTTTGCCGCCATGCGCGCGGCGCCGACACCGGACATCCGGCGGGCCGCGCTCGCCCGGTCGCTCGTCCGGGTGGGGCTGGAGGCGGAGCTGGACCGCGTCAGCGAGATCTTCTTCGCCCGGCGATTTGCGCTGAGCCGCCCCTTTGCCGACGTGCTGCCGGCGCTGGCCGCGCTCCGGGCGCTCTACACGGTCGGGATGGCCACCAACGGCAACAGCCGCGCCGACCGGTGCGGCCTGACCGGCGAATTTGCCTTTGAGGTCTACGCACACGAGGGAGGCCTGCCCAAGAAGCCGGCGGCCGAGTTTTTCGCGGCGGTGGTCGAGGCGGCGGGCTGCGTGCCGGCGGCGGTGGTGCACGTGGGTGACTCGTGGGAGCACGACGTGCGGGCGGCGCGGGCCGCCGGCCTGCGGGCGGTGTGGCTCAACCGCGCCGGGGCGCCGCGCCCGCCCGGTCCGGCACCCGATGGCGAGGTGCGCTCTCTCGCCGAGCTGCCCGAGCTGCTCGCCGGACTGGCCGCCGGCCGGGTCACGGCTGCCACCCCCGATCCAGAAGGGCAACGCGCAGCGCGGTGACGAAGTCGGTGAAGCCGTGGCGCATCTGCCGCAGCGTCACCGGCAGCACGGTCCAGCCGGCCGCGGTCAGCTGCCCGCGGCTGTAGCGCTGCATCAGCTCGGGGTCGACGTCGTCGAGGCAGCGGGACCGGCCACCGGCGCACGGGCCCTCGATCTCGACGGCCACCTGGAGCTCCGGCCACACCAGCTCCGGGTGGAGCACCCGGCCGGTGGCCAGCTCGATCGGGTGGCGGGCGACCGGGCGGGGGAGGCCGGCGGTGACGATCCTGATGCGCAGGCTGGACTCGGCGGCGGACCGGGACCGCGGGTCGGTCAGGTCGAAGACCCGCAGCGCCCGGCTCCGGGTGAGATGGTTGGCGTGGCGCTCGACCACCTCGCCGAGGTCGGCCCGGGCGACCTGGCCACGCCGCAGCAGCCGGTCGATGATCGACACGGCCTGGGTCAGCTCGAGCCAGCAGGCCACATCCCACGCCGTACGAGCGGGGGTGGTGCGGCGCAGCCCGTCGCGTGCCTCCATCTCGTCGGCGTCGATGTCGATGCCGTGGATCCGCAGCCCGTGCTGGGAACGGAGGCGCAGGTCGGGCGGGAGGATGACGTGGACGTCGTCGTTGTAGCTGGCGGCGTGCTCCACACCGTGCAGGAACGCGGCGGAGGGGCCGGCGAAGACCGCGGTCACCGGCAATCGCAGCGCGGTCGCACGGCACGCGAGGGTGTGGTCGAGCCGGATCCGGGAGTCGGCGTAGACGTCGTGGCGCACCCGCACCCAGGCGGTGCTCCGCAACTGGTTGGTGGAGACGAGGTCGCGCCGGACCGCGTCACTGCCCCGAAACACCTGCCACTGCAACGGTGACGGCCGCTGGGATGTAAGTGCCATGCGCAAAAGCGTCGCGATCCGTACGCCTGATCAGTACCCCCTGTGGACAACGGCGGCCCGTTGATCCACAGTGGCCTGTGGACAACTCCACGGCCCTCGCGAAGGCCGGTATCATGCGCCGCCTCAGCCGAGTGCCTGAGCCACCGCCGCCGCGGCGCTGACCACCTGCGGCCCCACCACCTCGGGGTCGAGCGGGCCCAGCGCGACCACCCCGACGCTCGCCTCCAGCCCTTCCAGCCCCAGCACCGGCACCGCCACCCCGTACGCGCCCGGCTGCAGCTCCCCGGAGGTCGTGACCACGCTCGCGTCGCCCTGCCGCCCGGCGAGGATGGCCCGGCCGGCCGCGCCCCGGTCGAGCGGGTGCCGGGACCCGGTCCGGTACGCGACGTGGAACGCGGTCCAGCTCGGCTCCACGACCGCCAGCGCGACCGCCTCGCCGCCCTCCGCGATCGTCATGTGGGCGGTCGCTCCCACGGACTCCGCGAGCCGGCGCAGCGGTGGCCGCGCGGCGTCGGCCAGCAGCGGCTGGGCCCTGTTGGCCAGGTGCAGCAGGCCGGCGCCGAGCCGCAGCCGCCCGCGCCCGTCGCGGCGGACCATGCCGTGCTCGACCAGCGCGCCGACCAGCCGGTACACGACCGCGCGGCCCACGCCGAGCCGGGTCGCCGCCTCGGTCACGGTCATCCCGCCGGGCGCGTCGGCGACGAGGAAGAGCAGCCGGAGCCCGCGGTCGAGGGTCTGCGCGGTCTCCGGCCCGCGCCCACCGTCACTCACGGCCGTCTTCGCTGCGCTCGCTCACGCCCCGAGCCTACGAGTACGGGATTCGCGCGACCGGTACCCTTGTACGGTGACGCTACGCCTGTATGACACCGCCACCAGATCGGTGCGGGACTTCGTCCCGCGTGAGGCCGGCCGGGTGGGGATCTACCTGTGTGGCCTCACCGTGCAGTCCGAGCCACACATCGGCCACCTTCGTTCCGGCGTCAACTACGACGTGCTACGCCGGTGGCTGCTGCGCGCCGGCAACGAGGTGACCTTCATTCGCAACATCACCGACGTCGACGACAAGGTGCTCGCCAAGTCGATCGAGTACGGTCGGCCGTTCTGGTCCATCGCGTACGCGAACGAGGTCGTCCTCGGCGCCGCCTACCGCTCGCTCAACGTGCTCCCGCCGACTTACGAGCCGCGCGCCACCGGGCACGTCCCCGAGATGCAGGAGCTGATCCAAAAGCTGATCGACACCGGCCATGCGTACGTGGCGGGCGACGGCTCCGGCGACGTCTACTTCGACGTCCGCTCCTACCCGGCGTACGGCGCGCTCTCCGGCCAGCACCCCGACGCGATGCAGCACCCCGACGACGGACCGGAGCGGGCCAAGCGCAGCCCCAACGACTTCGCGCTCTGGAAGGGGCAGAAGGCGGGCGAGCCGGCCGACGCCACCTGGCCCTCGCCGTGGGGTCGCGGCCGCCCCGGCTGGCACATCGAGTGCTCCGCGATGTGCTGGCGCTACCTCGGCCCCGAGTTCGACATCCACGGCGGCGGGCTCGACCTGACGTTTCCGCACCACGAAAACGAGATCGCCCAGTCCCGCGCGGCCGGCCTGCCGTTCGCCCGCTACTGGGTGCACCACGCGCTGCTCAACCTCGGCGAGGCCAAGATGAGCAAGTCGCTGGGAAACGTCATCGACCTCGACCACGTGGTCGCGATGGGCATCCGCCCGATCGAGCTGCGCTACTACATGCTCGAGGCGCACTACCGTTCCCGGATCGACTACACCGACGAGAGCCTGCGGGAAAAGGCGGTCGCCTTCCGGCGTATCGAGGGCTTCGTCCAGCGGGCCGTCGACCGGGTCGGCCCGGTGCCCGCCGGTGAGTTGCCCACCGCGTTCACGGCCGCGATGGACGACGATCTCAATACCTCCGCGGCGCTGGCGAGCCTGCGCGAGGTGGTCCACGACGGCAACACCGCGCTCGACACGAGCGACGAGCCGGCGATCCGCGCCGCGCTGTCGAGCGTCCGGGGGATGCTCGACGTGCTCGGCATCGACCCGCTCGACCCGGCCTGGGGCGGTGGCGGCAGCGGTCACCTCAAGGAGGTGGTCGACTCCCTTGTCGCGCTCGCCCTCGACCAGCGGGCCCAGGCCCGGGCGCGCAAGGACTGGACCGCCGCCGACGCGGTGCGTGACCAGCTCAAGCAGGCCGGGATCATCGTGGAGGACACTCCCGCCGGGCCTCGATGGACGGTGGACGATGGCCGGTAACTCACAGCGGCGGGGCCGGCGGGTCACGTCGAAGAAAGGCGCGAGCGGCGGCTCCGGCGGAAAGAACCGGGCCGGGCTCGCCGGCAAGGGGCGCACGCTCCCGGCCGACGAGCGGCCGTGGCACAAGGCGTACTCGGGGACGGAAAAGCTGCCCCAGCGCACCGCCTGGAAGCAGGACAAGGAGCGCCGCGCGGCCGCCGAGGAGGGGCGCGCCCCCAAGATCGGCGTACCGGGTACCAAGGACACGACGTGGGGTCGGGGCACCAAGGGGGTCAAGCCGACCAAGCGGAGCGCCGCCGCTCCCACCGGTCGCGGCGGTCCGAAGGTCGCGCCGGGGCGCAAGTCGACACCGGCCAAGGGCGCACCGGAGTTGCTCGTCGGGCGCAACCCCGTGGTCGAGGCGCTGCGCACGGACGTGCCGGCCACCGCGCTCTACGTGGCGCTCGGCATCGACATCGACGACCGGGTCAACGAGCTGGTCCGCACCGCCGCCGACCGGGGCATCCCGATCCTGGAGATCAGCCGCGCCGAGCTCGACCGGATGACCGGTGGCGTGCTGCACCAGGGCGTGGGGCTGCAGGTCCCGCCGTATTCGTACGAGCCGTTCGAGGATCTGCTGGCCGCCTCCGCGGAGGCCGCGGCCCCGCTGCTGGTCGCGCTCGACGGGGTGACCGACCCGCGCAACCTCGGCGCGGTCATCCGGTCGGCGGCGGCGTTCGGCGCGCAGGGCGTGTTTCTGCCCGAGCGGCGGGCCGCCGGCATGACCGCGACGGCGTGGCGCACCAGCGCGGGCGCCGCCGCGCGCCTGCCGGTGTCGCAGGTGACCAACATGACCCGGGCGGTCAAGGCCTGCCAGCAGGCCGGCTTCGTCGTGGTCGGCCTCGACGCCGGCGGCGAGACCGACGTGTACGACCTGGAGGTCGCCGCCGGCCCCGTGGTGGTCGTGGTCGGCTCCGAGGGGCGCGGCCTGTCCCGGCTCGTCGGCGAGACCTGTGACCTGCGGGTCCGCATCCCGATGGCCTCCTCGGTCGAGTCGCTCAACGCGAGCGTCGCGGCCGCCGTGACCCTCGCCGAGATCACCCGCCGCCGCACGGCTGGCTGAGGCCACCGCCGCACCTCGGGCTGAGGCCGTCCCACACGGCCGCCAAGGTCGCCGCCGCAGGTCGCGCTGATGCCGGCCCGGGCCCAGCAGGCGCGGGGAGGCTGCACGGCCCCCGTAACATGCTTGGCCGGGGATCCCCTCACCCCCGTGAGGAGCGGCAGAGATGGCAGGCCCGGACGGCGGTTACGCGCTCGGCGTCGACGTCGGCACGTCCAACACCGTCGCCGTCCTGCGCTGGCCCGACGGCCGCACCCGGCCCCTCCTCTTCGACGGCCAGCCGATCACGCCGTCCGCCGTCTTCCTCGACGACGCCGGGCTGCACGTCGGCCGGGACGCCCAGCGGCTGGCCCAGGGCGACCCGTCCCGATTCGAGCCCAACCCCAAGCGCCGGGTCGACGAGCCCAGCGTGCTGCTCGGCGGGCGCGAGGTGCCCACGGTCGACCTGCTCGCCGCCGTGCTCGGCGCGGTCGCCCGGACCGCGGTCGAGGCGGTCGGCTTCCTCCCGCCGGCCGTGGTGACCCACCCGGCCGCCTGGGGCTCGCGCCGGCGCGAGGTGCTCGCCGCGGCGATAGCCCGGGCCGGCTGGCCGCCGGTCGGCGACCCGGGCACCAAGCTGCTGGCCGAGCCGGTCGCCGCCGCGCGCTACTTCGCCGAGGTGCTGCGCCGGCCCGTACCGGTGGGTGCCTCGCTCGCGGTCTTCGACTTCGGCGGCGGCACGCTCGACATCGCGGTCGTCCGCAACGAGGGGACCGGCTTCGCCGTCATCGGCTCGGGCGGCGTGGCCGAGCTCGGCGGGCTGGACCTCGACGCTGCGCTCGTCGACCACCTCGGCCGGGTGCTCGCCCCGACCCACCCGCAGGCGTGGCAGGCGCTCGCCCACCCGGCCACCGCCGGCCAGTGGCGCAGCCGCCGGCAGTTCTGGGACGACGTACGCGGGGCGAAGGAGATGCTCTCCCGCACCTCCGCGGCGCCCGTGCCGGTGCCCGGCATCGACCAGGCCGTCCACCTCACCCGCGAGGAGCTGGAACGGCTGGTCACCCCGCTGCTGCGGCGCGGCGTCTACGAGGCGGCCTCGGTGATCGGGGCCTGCGGCCTCACCCCGAGCCAGCTCGCCGGCCTCTTCCTCGTCGGCGGCTCGTCGCGGGTACCGCTGGTGGCCCGCATGCTCCACGCCGACCTCGGCATCGCGCCGACCGTCCTGGAGCAGCCCGAACTGCCGGTTGCCGAGGGCGCCCTCGCCGAGCTGTCGGCACCGAGGGCCCGGGCGGTCGCGAGCGTCCCGGCGGTCTCCAGCGCCACCGCCGCGCGGGAGATGACCGCGACGCCGACCAGCGGGCCCGGGCTGCCGGTGTCGTCGGTGCCGGTGTCGCCTTCCGGGTCGCCCGTCTCCGCCGTACCAGGGATGTCGGTCTCCCCGGCCCCACCGTCTCCGCCGCGGCGGCCGCTCTACCGGCGACCGGTCCTGTGGGTGGCCGCCGCCGCGGTCGCGCTCATCGGCGTGGTCGCCGCCGCGGCGCTGGTGCTCCTGCGCAACGACGAGGTCGACTTTCAGCCGGTGGCCGAGGTGGACCGGATCCCCTCCGCCGACAGCCAGCCGTACTACGTCTACACCGACGTGGTGGGCGACCGGGGCTACCTGGCCTACGAGCAGACCGGCCAGCCGCTGACGATCGTCGCCGTCGAGCTTGCCACGGCCAAGGAGCTGTGGCGGGTGCCGACGACGAGCGTCTCCGATCGGTGGGACGGGATCAGCGCTCTGCCCGGTGCGGTGGTCGCGTTTCAGAGCAGCAGCATTTCGAGCACCGAGACGCGAGACATGGCGGTGCACGACCCGGCCAATGGAAAGCAGATGTGGCACCGGCTGATCGGGCCCAACGACGCCGTGTACCCGTTCAAGGACGTGCTGGTGCTGGTCGACACGGGTAACCAGCGCGTGCTCGGGCTCGACCTGAAGACCGGCGGAGTCCGCTGGGACCGCCCGAGCCCGGGCAAGGAGCAGGGGCTGACCGGCACGGCCGTGTACCCGGTGCAGACCGTCGAGGACGTCTCCGGCCCGGCGAGCGTGAGCGGCCGCCCCTTCGCCCCGCGGACCGACGACGACCAGCGGTTCGTGTTGATCGGCGCGGACCGCTCGGCCACCGTGATCGACGCGAGCAACAACCGCGAGCTGAGCAAGCGCACCAACGTGGCGGACCCGAGCGACGACGCCGTGGCATACAACGGGCGGCTGCTGGTGGCCACGGACGAGGGCGGATACCGGCTCTCCGCCTACGACCTCGACACCATGGGCGAGCCGGTCAACCTCTACACCGCGCCGGAGGAGAGCCGCCAGCTCGACGTCCTCGCGATGTGCGGCGAGACCCGGGTGTGCCTGCTCGACTCGGCCGGCGTAGACAGCAAGTCGACCGAGGTGGTGGCGATCGACCTGGAGAAGGGTGGCCAGCTCTGGCGCGCACCGGCGCCGGATGCCGGCGTGCTCGTCCACTTCGGCGAGGAGGTCGTCGCACAGGCCACGAGCGGCGACTACCCCGTCCGGATCTTCGACCCGGACGGCAACGAGATCCTCAAGCGCGACGGGGCGGTCGGCCGGGTCGACGCCGGCAACCTGCTCCTCTTCGACGAGGTCGCCAGCTACGCCGACGACTACAGCGTCGCCGGCCTGCATGTCGGCTCCACGGACGTGATCGAGATGGGCCAGCTCAAGGACGTCAAGACCGACACGTGCTCCTGGAACCGGACGTACATCGTCTGCGCCGGCACCACCGACTTCCTGGTCGCCCGCTTCGCCCGCGACTAGAGGCTCTGTGCGTCCACGGCCACCTTGTCTCAGACGATGTCGTGGTCCGCACGCTCATTCTGGCCCTTTGGACAGCAACGCGGCGGCCTCCACGATGCGCCTCTGCGGTTGGCATATCCGTCCCGCAGGCGGCGCCTGCTCTCGATGGTTGTGAATCTAGAACGCTTATGGCGGATATAGAGCCCTAAACGTTCTAGATCGGCTTTGGATCTGCTCCTGGGCCACCGCGGACGTCGCGGTAGCCCGGCTCACGTCGCGAGCGTGCCGTTGGCTTCGCTGAGGAACGCCTCGGCCGCCTGCTTGGGTGACTTCTTGCCGAGCTGCACGCTCTCCGCGGCCGTGGTCAGGAGTGAGCGGATCTTGGCGTGCCCCTTCGGTGGGGGTGCGGGCGCGGCGCCGAAGCGGGGCGTGATCGCGTTTTCGAAGTCGATGGTGGCGCGGGCCGTCGGGTCGGTCAGCGACTCACCGACCACCTTGCGTACGTCGGTGTTGGGGCTCAGCCCGCGCTCGGTTCCCAGGATCTTGCCGGCCTCGGGGTCGTTGACCAGGAAGTTCATCACGTCGACCACCACCTCGGGGTGGCGCGTACCGCGGAACGCCGACCAGTACATCGACGCGCGCGCCCACTGTCCCTTCGGGTCGCCGGGGTACGACACGAGGGCCAGCTCGTCCTTTGTGGTGCCCTGCAGCTCGGGCAGCTGGTTGGACCACATGAAGCTCGTCGCCGCCCGCCCGGTCGCGACGAGCTGCTTGGTCACGTCGCCGCCGTTGGCCTCCTTGATCACAGCCGGGGCGGGTGCGGCACCGCTGTCGCGCGCGGTCTGCCACATCTGGAACCACGTGGTCAGGTCGGCGGCGGTGAAGCCCATCTGGCTGCCCGCGTACAGCTCCTTGCCCTGCGCGCGCAGCCACAGCCAGAGCGCCTTGTAGTCGGCCGACGGGTCCATCGTGCCGGCCACCCGGCCGTCGGTCGCCTGCGTGATCTCCGTGGCCCAGTCGAAGAGCTGCTCGTACGTCATGCCGACCGTCGGCTCGCGCAGGTTGAGCTGGCGCACGAGGGTGCGGTTGTAGACCATCGCCGGCGTGTTCTCCGCGCCCGCGACGCCGACCTGGCGGCCGCCGACCTGCCCGTACTTGGCGAGGCTGTCGGGGAGCTTGCCGAGGTCGAGCGCCCCACTCGTCGTGTACGGCGTGAGGTCGAGGGTGACGTTTCGCTCGGCGTACTCGGTCAGGTAGTTGTCGTCGATCTGGAAGAGATCGGGCCCGTCCGGCCCGGCGGCCTGGGTGGCCAGGTTGTCGTAGTAACCCTGGTTGCCCTGCCAGTGCGTCTTGAACGTGACGTTGGGATGCCGGGCCGTGTAGAGGGCGAGCGCCTGCTCGGTCAGGTCGGCCCGCTTCTCGCCGCCCCACCAGAAGACGTTGATCTCGACCTTCTGGTCCTGTGCCTCGGCGTCGTCCGAGTCACCGCTGCACCCGGTCGTGGCGAGCAGCGCCGCCGCGGCCAGGCACCCGATCGCGCGCATCCCGATAGTCATCCGCACGGATATCGACCTTAGGGCGCGTTTCCACCCGGTGGGAGGGCCGTACGGACGAGCTGTGACCAGGGCGTTCACGAGGAGGGACGCCCTGGTCACGCACCGTGCGGGAGGCGTCGGGCGACCGCGTGCATGGCGAAGATGGCGTAGCCGGCGAGCACCGGTACCAGTACCGGAATGATCATCAGGCCCAGCGCCGCGACCAGCGCGACCACGCCGGCGCACGCCAGCACCGCGGCCGGCCGGCGCTGACCGCCGGCCAGCGCCGCCTTCGCGGCGGCGCGCCACCCCACGCCACCGGACCGACCCACCTCGACCACCGTCAGGCCGGCCAGGCCCGCGGCCGCGATCAGGATGAGCAGCGTGGGTACGGCGAGCAGGATCCCGCCGGGCACCACGCCACGGGTGATCGCGGCCAGGTTGAGCACGAGCAGCGCCCCGCCGGCCGTGGCCGCGAGCGCGGGCAGGACGCCCGGGAGCAGCCCGCGGGCGAAGCGGCCGAGGGTGACCCGCGCCCCCGGCCACCGTTCGTCCGCGGACCAGTCGTGCACCGCGGCGCTGGCGGCCGCCACCGCCGCCCCGGCCGTCACGACGCCGAGCGAGCCGAGCGTGACGAGGATGCCGACCAGCGCCAGGTCGCTGGCGTTGCGCACGGTGTCTCGCCACCCGCCGTGCACCATCCGGGGAACGTCCTCAGTGCTCATCCCTTGAGTCCGCTCGTGTTGATCCCCTCGACCAGCATCCGCTGGAAGGCGACGAAGAACAGGAACACCGGCAGCAGCGACAGCACCGACATCGCAAACATCGGCCCGATCGAGCTCTGCCCGCTGGAGTCGATGAAGAGCGTCATCGCCACCGGCAGCGTGTAGTCCTTCAGGTCGGAGAGGTAGACGAGCTGGCGGAAGAACTCGTTCCAGGTCCAGATGAACGAGAAGATCGCCGTGGTCACCAGCGCCGGGCGGCTCAGCGGCAGGATCACGTACCGGAAGATGCCGAACGGGCTGGCGCCGTCGATCTTCGCCGCCTCGTCCAGCTCGCGCGGGATGCCCCGCATGAACTGCACCATGAGGAAGACGAAGAACGCCTCGGTGGCCAGGAACTGCGGCACGAGCAGCGGCATGTACGGCCAGTCGCCGCCCACCCAGCCGAACTGCTTGAACAGGATGTACTGCGGCACAGTCAGCACGTGCTGCGGCAGCAGCAGGGTGCCGATCATGATGGTGAACCAGAACCCGCGCAGCGGAAACTTCAACCGCGCGAAGGCGTACGCGGCGACCAGGCAGGAGGCCGCGTTTCCGACGACGGTCAGCAGCGCCACCATCGTGCTGTTGAGGAAGAACCGCGCGAAGCTGACGTCGAAGTGGTTCCACCCGTCGGTGTAGTTGCCCGGCGTGAACTCCTCCGGCAGCAGCCCCGTGTTGCTCGCGATCTCCGGCTGCGACTTCAGCGACGTGCCGACCATCCAGGCGAGCGGATAGAGCACGACGCCGAGGATCGCGACGAGGACCAGCATGCGTACGATGCCGCGCGCGATTCCGGAGGGGCGGCGGGACGCAGCGAGCGCGTGCGTGCCCATCAGCTGTCATCTCCATCCGAGTAGTGCACCCAGAACCGCCCGGTCGTGAAGAAGACGGCGGTGATGATGCCGATCGCCAGCAGGAACACCCACGCCATCGCCGAGGCGTAGCCCATCTCGTAGTCGGTGAAGCCCTTGATGTAGAGGTTCAGCGTGTACATCAAGGTGGAGTCGACCGGACCGCCGGTGCCGTTGCTGAGCACGAAGGCGGCGGTAAATCCCTGGAAGCCGTTGATGGTCTCCAGCACCAGGTTGAAGAAGATGACCGGCGACAGCATCGGCAGCGTGACACTGCGAAACTGCCGGAACCGGCCGGCGCCGTCGACCGAGGCCGCTTCGTACAGCTCGGTGGGCACCTGCTTGAGCCCGGCCAGGAAGATCACCATCGGTGCGCCGAACTGCCAGATGGCGAGCACCATCAGGGTCTCCAGTGCCCAGGACGGGTCGTTGACCCAGGGCTTGCCCTCGATGCCGAAGAGGCCGAGGAAGCCGTTGAAGGCGCCCTCGCGGTTGAACATGTTGACCCAGACGATGGCCAGCGCGACGCTGCCACCGATGAGCGAGGGCAGGTAGAACAGGCCCCGGAAGAGGCCGACACCGCGCCAGGCCCGGTTGAGCAGCAGGGCGACGCCGAGCGCGACCGCGAGCTTGAGCGGCACCGCGATCAGCGCGAACGACACGGTCACCGTCACCGACCGCCAGTACGACGGGTCGGCGGTGAACATGCGCTCGTAGTTGTCCAGCCCCACCCACTCGACCTCGCTCAGCGGGCTGAGGATGTCGTAGTCGGTGAAGCTGATGTAGAGCGACAGGAGCATCGGCACCGCGGTGACGGCCATCAGGCCGAGCAGCCACGGCGACAGGAAGACGTAACCCGCCACTGCCTCGCTACGCCGGCCGCGCCGGGACCCCCGCCGCTTGGCGGGGATCCCGGAGGCTCGGTTTGCGCGCACCGACGGCTGTTCCGCCGTGGTCAACGCCACGAGCGAACTCCTCTCCGTACCTGCGCCACGTGAGCGAGCTTGCGAGCGAACAATTGGGCGCAGGGATCAACCCACAGTGCTGGTCGCGCCATCAGACGGCCTCAGCTAGCCGAGCTTCGGCTGGACGACGGCGATCAGGTCGGCCGCGGCCTTCTCCGGCGTTGCCTTGCCGAACTGGACGTTCTCCGCGGCCTTCACCAGCTCCGAGCGGAAGGTGCTGTGACCCTTCGGCGGCACCTGTGGCGCCTTGCCGAACTTGGCGGCGAGGTCGTTTTCGACCTGGATCGACAGCTTCATGTTGGCGTCGGTGACGGTGTTCGCGAACGCGGTCCGCAGGTCCATGTTGGACGGAAGGCCGCGGTCGGTGCCGAGGATGTTGACCGCCTGCTGGTCGTTCACCAGGAAGTTGATGACGTCGACCGCGGTGTCCTTCTTGTCGCTGCTGCGCGCCACGCTCCAGTACATGGAGGAACGGGCCCACTGGCCGCTCGGGTCACCGGGGTAGGCCACGACACCCAGCTCGTCCTTGGTGTTCTTCTTCAGCTCCGGCATCTGGTTGGCCCACACCCAGGAGGTGGCCGCCTTGCCGGTGACGACGAGCTGCTTGCTGATGTCGGTGACGTTGCCCTCGTGGATGACGTCGGGCGTCGGCGTGGCGCCCTTGTCGCGCGCGCCCTTCCAGAGCGTAAACCACGCGGCCAGGTCGGCCTCGGTGAAGCCGAGCTGCTTGCCGCTGTACAGGTCCTTGCCCTGCTGGCGGATCCACACCCAGAACGCCTTGTAGTCGGCGCTCGGGTCCTGGGTGCCCGGGACCTTGGTCTTCGTGGCGACCTGGGCGGCCCAGTCGATGTGCTGCTCCCAGGTCTGGCCGGTGGTCGGCTCGGGCAGGCCGTTCTTGGCCAGCAGGGTCTTGTTGTAGACCAGGCCCTGCGTGTTCTCCCCGGCGGAGATGCCGACCAGCTTGCCGTCCACCTGCCCGTACTCGACGAGGCTGGGCGGGAACTTGGAGACGTCGAGCTTGCTGCCCTTGTACTCCGTCAGGTCGGCGGTCACGTTGCGGGTGGCGAAGTCGGCGAGCATGTTGTCGTCGAGGGCGAACAGGTCGGGCACGTCACCGCCGGCGGCGAGCGTGGCCAGCTTGTCGGCGTAGCCCTGGTTGGCCTGCCAGGTCACCTCGAACTCCACGTTCGGGTGGTTGGCCTTGTAAGCGTTGAGCGCGTCCTCGGTCAGCTTGGCGCGGGCCTCGCTGCCCCAGTAGAAGACGGAGAGGCGGACCGGGGCGTTGGGGTCGGAGCTGCCGCCGCCCTCGTCGTCGCCGCATGCGGCGGCACCGAGGACCAGCGGGACGGCGATGGCCGCCGCGGTGAGCCCGCGGAGCAGGCGGCGTCTGTGCGTTCGGATACCGGGGTGCATCTTTTGGTTCACTCCTTGACAGTGTGCGGTTTGCCCGTTGGTGCTGGGCCTGTCGAGTCGCGGATCACCAGTTCGGTCTGGAGCGTTACCTGTGCGGTGGTACGACGGTCGTCGCCGTGCTGCAGCAGCATGTCGACGGCCGCCCGGCCGGCGGCCCCGGTGGGGTTGGCCACCGTCGTCAGCTTGGGGCGGGTGAGGCGGCTCAGCGATATGTCGTCGATGCCGACGATGCTGACCTCCTCGGGCACCCGCACCCCGAGCGAGTCGAGCCCCTCGATGAGGCCGATCGCCATGAGGTCGTTGTAGGCGAGCACCGCGGTCGCGCCGATGCGGCGAACCTGCTCCGCCTGGGCGGTGCCACCGTGCTCGGTGGGCTGGTTGGGGCCGAGCACGGTGAGCTCCGCGTCGGCGGTGCGGGCGGCGGCCGTGGCGGCGCGGCGGATCTCGCGGCTGGTCCACGAGCCCCGCGGCCCGCCCAGCAGGGCGACGTGGCGGTGCCCGAGGCCGGTCAGGTGCTCCACCGCGAGGCGGGCGCCCTGGGCGACGTCCATCACCACGGACGGCAGGCCGGTGACCTGCCGGTTGATCACGACGAGTGGCACCTCGCGGCTGAGCTGCTCGATCAGGCTGTTGCTCATGCGTGGGCTGCAGAGCAGCACCCCGTCGACCTGCTTGGCGAGGGCGTGGACGAGCTCCTCCTCGACCGCCGGATCCTCGTTGGTATCGGTGACGAAGATGTGGTAGTCGCGGTGGCGTGCGGCGCTCTCCGCCGCCTTGATCAGGGGCGGGAAGAACGGGTTGGCGATGTCGGCGACGATCAGGCCGATGTTGTGGGTGCGGCCGGTGATGAGCGCGCGGGCGGCCCGGTTGGGGCGGTAGCCCAGGTGCTCCGCGCAGGCGAGCACGCGGCTGCGGGTCTCCGGGTTGACCAGGTGTGGCGCCGAGAACGTGCGCGACACGGTGGAGATGTGCACTCCCGACGCACGCGCGACGTCGCGGATCGTGGCTGGCACGCGCACTCCTCTCCGTGTGTCACCCGTCACTCGGGTGGGCCAATTAATGCAAACGGTTGCTCACGTGTCAACGGGCTTAGATTGCGGGTTCGTTACGACAAGGCGGGTGGAAAGCGCTTGCTTCAACCGCTGAAGGCGACATAGCTGGACATTATGGAGTCGTCGTTGACTCCCCGGGGCTTGGCGTGGCACCTTGCCACTGCAAACCTTTGCATACCCAGAGAGGATGCTCGATGCCGGATCAAGCGCCGCGGCGGCGTCGCTACGCCCTCGTCGGCACCGGCTCCCGCGCGGAGATGTTCGTCCGGTCGCTGCTCGCCCACCCGGACCGCGCCGAGCTCGTCGCGTTCGCCGACGTCAACCAGGCCCGGATGGACCTGCACAACTCGTGGCTGGCCAGCGCCGGCGCGCCCACCGTGCCGACCTACCCGGCCGGCGACTTCGTCTCGATGCTGGACAAGGAGCGGGTGGATGTCGCGCTGGTGACCAGCGTCGACCGCACCCACGACGAGTACATCGTGGCCGCGCTCCGGGCCGGGTGCGACGTGGTGACCGAAAAGCCGATGACCACCGACGCCCCGCGCTGCCAGCGCATCCTCGACGCCGTGGCGGAGACCGGGCGCCAGGTGACCGTCGCCTTCAACTACCGGTACAACCCGCTGCACGAAAAGGTCCGCGAGGTGCTCGCCTCCGGCGAGATCGGGGAGATCGGCTCGGTGCACTTCGAGTGGCTGCTCGACGTGCGGCACGGCGCGGACTACTTCCGGCGCTGGCACCGCGACAAGGCCAACTCCGGCGGCCTGATGGTGCACAAGGCGAGCCACCACTTCGACCTGGTCAACTGGTGGCTCGGCGCGGCGCCGGTCGAGGTCATGGCGTACGGGCGGCTCTTCTTCTACGGCGAGGCGGGGCACCGCCACGGGTACGCCCGCGACTACGCCCGCGCGCACGGATCGAGCGAGGCGGCGGGCGACCCGTTCGCGATCGACCTCGCGGCCAACCCGCACCTGCGCGCGCTCTACCTGGACGCCGAGGCCGAGGATGGCTACCAGCGCGACGTCAACGTCTTCGGGCCCGGCGTCACCATCGAGGACGACATGGCCGTGCTCGCCCACTACACCAGCGGCGCCACGATGACGTACCACCTGACGGCGTACTCGCCGTGGGAGGGGTACCGGGTCATGTTCAACGGCAGCCGCGGCCGGCTGGAGCTGCACGTGGTGGAGAACGACTTCGTCAGCCCGGCCGGGGCCAAGGGCCTCAAGGGCGCCCTGCACGGGGTCGAGGCGGCGGTCGAGGAGGGCTCGGCCCGGATCACCGTGCACCCGTTCTGGGAGCGGCCGCGCGAGATCCCCGTACCCGGACACACGCGCGAAGGCCACGGAGGTGCGGACGTCCGCATGACCGCGGTGCTCTTCGGCGGTGAAAATGACCCCATGGGCCGCGAGGCCAGTGCCCGCGACGGCGCGTTGGCGCTGCTCACCGGCTTGGCCGCCAACCGTTCGTTCGAGACCGGCCAGCCGGTGCGGGTCGCCGACCTGCTCACCGTCGAATAGGAGCCCCGAGGTGACCCGAGCCGACCTGCTCTTCCCGTCCGAGCCCACGCAGCGAGCCATCGCCCGGGAGCTGTACGCCCTGGTGAGGAACAAGCCGATCATCTCGCCGCACGGGCACGTCGACCCCGCCATCCTCGCCGACGACGCGCCGTTTCCCGACCCGGCCCAGCTGATCATCTGCCCGGACCACTACGTCACGCGGATGCTGTTGAGCCAGGGCGTGCCCCCGGCGTCGCTGGGCGTACGCACGCTGGACGGCGAGCCGTACGAGACGGACGGGCGGACGATCTGGCGGCGGTTCGCCGAGCACTGGCGCCTCTTCCGGGGCACCCCCTCGCGGCTCTGGCTGGAGGAGACGTTCCGCGAGGTCTTCGGGGTGGAGACCGCGCTCGGGCCGGACACGGCCGACCAGGTGTACGACGCGATCGCGGCGAAGCTGGCCGAGCCGGAGTTCCGCCCGCGGGCGCTCTTCGAGCGGTTCAACATCGAGGTGCTCGCCACCACCGAGTCCCCATTGGACGACCTGGGCCGGCACGCCAAGCTCGCCGCGGACGGCTGGGGCGGGCCGGGCGGCCGGGTCGTCACCACGTTCCGCCCCGACAACGTGGTGGACCCCGAGTTCGAGGGCTGGGCCGACAACGTCGGCCGGCTGGGGGAGATGACCGGCGAAGACACCGCGACCTACCCCGGGTACCTCGCGGCGCTGCGCAAGCGGCGGGAGGCGTTCATCGCGGCCGGCGCCACCTCCTCCGACCACGGCCACCTGACCGCGCGCACGCTGCTGCTCGACGAGAGCGAGGCGACCACCCTCTTCGAGCGCGGGCTGCGCGGCGCGGCCACGGCGGCCGACGCCGAGGCGTTCCGCGCGCACATGCTGGTCGAGCTGGCTCGGATGTCCATTGAGGACGGCCTGGTGATGCAGCTGCACCCGGGCGCGGTCCGCAACCACAACCGCTGGCTCTACGGCAAGCACGGGCGCGACGTGGGCGGCGACATCCCGCAGGCCACCGACTACGTGCACGGGCTCGAACCGCTGCTCTCCGCGTACGGCAACGACCCGCGGCTGCGCCTCGTCGTGTACACGCTGGACGAGGACACGTTCACCCGCGAGCTGGCCCCGCTGGCCGGCGGCTACGCGGCGATGTACCTCGGCGCGCCCTGGTGGTTCCTCGACTCGCCGGAGGTGCTGCGCCGCTTCCGCGAGGCCGTCACCGAGACCGCCGGCTTCTACAACACCGCCGGCTTCGTCGACGACACCCGGGCGTTCTGCTCGATCCCGGTGCGTCACGACGTCGCCCGCCGGATCGACGCCGGCTTCCTCGCCCGGCTGGTGGCCGAGCACCGCCTGCCACTGGACGAGGCGGCCGAGACGATCGTCGACCTGGCGTACCGCCTACCCAAGGGGATCTTCCGACTGTGATCACCGCTCTCGATGTCCACGATGTACGGTTTCCGACCGCGGTGGCCGGCGACGGTTCCGACGCGATCAACCGGGGTGACTACTCCGCGACGTACGTGTCGCTGAAAACGGACCGCGGTGTGGAAGGCGCCGGCTTCACGTTCACCAACGGGCGCGGCAACGAGATCACCTGTGCCGCGGTGCGGGCGCTCGCCCACCACGTGGTCGGCCGGTCGGTCGAGGAGATCTTCGCCTCGCCGGTCGCGTTCTGGCGCTCGCTCTCCGCGGACGTGCAGCTGCGCTGGCTCGGCCCGGAAAAGGGCGTCATCCACATGGCCACCGGCGCGATCGTCAACGCCGTGTGGGACCTGCGGGCCAAGCTGGAGGGCAAGCCGCTGTGGCGGCTGCTCGCCGAGATGCCGAGCGACGAGCTCGTCCGGTGCGTCGACTTCCACCACATCACCGACGCGCTCACGCCCGGCGAGGCCACCGCAATCCTCGACAAGGGACTGTCCGGGATGGACGATCGCCGCGCCGAGCTGGAACGGGACGGCTTCCCCTCGTACACCACGTCGGTCGGCTGGCTGGGCTACCCGGACGACAAGGTGCGGGCGCTGACCCGCCAGGCGTACGCCGAGGGCTGGCGGGCGATGAAGATGAAGGTCGGCGGCCCGATCGACGACGACGTGCGGCGGGCCCGCATCATCCGGGAGGAGATCGGCCCGGACGCGCTGCTGATGATGGACGCCAACCAGGTCTGGGACGTCGACGAGGCGATCGCCAACATGGCCCGGCTCGCCGAGTTCGACCCGTACTGGATCGAGGAGCCGACGCACGCCGACGACGTACTCGGCCACGCGCGGATCCAGCGGGCAGTGGCCCCGGTCAGGGTCGCCACCGGTGAGGTCGCCGCCAACCGGGTGATCTTCAAGCAGCTGCTCCAGGCGGAGGCGATCGGCGTGATGCAGATCGACGCCTGCCGCGTGGGCGGGGTCAACGAGGTGCTCGCCGAGATCCTGATGGCGGCCAAGTTCGGCGTGCCGATCTGCCCGCACGCGGGTGGCGTGGGGCTCTGCGAGCTCGTCCAGCACCTCGCCGTCTTCGACTACCTGCGGGTCGGCGCCACGCTAGAGGGGCGCATGGTCGAGTACGTCGACCACCTGCACGAGCACTTCACCGACCCGGTACGCACCCGCGACGGCCGGTACCTGCTCCCCACCGAGCCCGGCTACAGCGCGACGATGAAGCCCGCCTCCATCGCCGAGTTCAGCTTCCCCGAGGGGCCGGCATGGCGATGAGGCTGGGCTTCGGCACCCTGGGCCAGGTCCCCGTCGAGAGCCGCCCGCGGCTGCGCCCCGGCACCGTGCCGGCCGGCATCGTCCACCTTGGACTCGGCGCGTTCCACCGGGCGCACCAGGCGGTGTACACCGAGGCGGCGGTCGCGGAGGCCGGCGGCGACTGGGGCATCGTCGGCGTGGCGCCGCGCAGCACGGACGTCGTCGAGCGCCTTGCCGAGCAGGACAACCTTTTCAGCGTCACGTCAATGTCCAACGACGCGGCGCGTACCCACGTGGTTGGCGTCCTCGCCGGCGTGCGCCACGCGGCCAGCGACCCGATGGCGGTGGTCGCGCTGCTGGCCGACCCGGCCATCCGGGTGGTGACGCTCACGGTCACCGAGAAGGCGTACCAGATGGACCCCGCCACGGGCCGGCTGCGACCCGATCCGGCCGTGGCGGCCGACCTGGTGGGCGACGGCCCGCCGGCGACCGTGCCCGGGCTGCTGGTGCGCGGCCTGATCGCCCGGGCACGGGCCGGCGCCGGCCCGATCGCGCTGGTGAGCTGCGACAACCTGCCGTCCAACGGAAAGCGCCTGCGCGGCCTCGTCACGCAGGCCCTCGCGTACGGCGGGACGGAGAGCGCGCTCGTCGACTGGGTCGGCGGCAGCGTGACCTTCCCGGGCACGATGGTCGACCGGATCGTTCCGGCCACGACGGCCGAGACGCTGGCCACCGCCGAGCGGGTACTGGGCGTCGCCGACCTGGCCGCGGTGGCCGCCGAGCCGTACCAGCAGTGGGTGATCGAAGACGACTTCCCGGCCGGCCGCCCGGCCTGGGAGCGGGCCGGCGCGGTGCTCACCGGCGACGCCAGCCCGTGGGAGCGGCTCAAGCTGCGCACGCTCAACGGCGTCCACTCCGCCATCGCGTACCTGGGCGCGCTCGCCGGCCGCGAGACGATCGCCGAGGCGCTGGAGATCCCGGGCATGGCCACGATGCTGCGCCGGTTTGTGGCCGAAGACGTCGCCGGCAGCTTCACCCCGCCGGACGGCGTCTCCGTCGTGGAGTACGGCGACTCGGTGCTGGAGCGCTTTGCCAACGCGGCGATCCGGCACCGCACGATCCAGGTGGCGATGGACGGCTCGCAAAAGCTCCCGCAGCGGGTGCTGCACACGATCGCCGACCGCCGCGCGGCCGGTGCCTCGCCGAGGTGGGGTGCGCTGGTACTGGCCGCCTGGATGCGCTTCGTGCAGGGGGAGAGCGACGCGGGTCGGCCGCTGCCGCTTGACGACCCGCTGGCCGAGCGGATCCGCAAGGCCCTCGGCGACGGCAAGCCCACCGCCGAGGGCGTGGTCGACGCGCTCTTCGGCCTGAGCGAGGTCTTTCCCGCCGAGTTCGCGGCCGACGGCACGGTACGCGAGCTGGTGGCCGGCTGGCTGGCCGCGCTGGACCGGCACGGCGTCGAGGCGACGTTGCTGGAGCTGCGATGAGGGTTGCGCTGATCGGCGCGAACGGGCACGGCCGCTGGCACCGGCGCCAGATCGCCGAACTGGAGGCGGCCGGCGTGGTCGAGCTGGCCGCCCTCGTCGACGTACGGCCGATCGAGCCGGGGCCGGAGGCCGCCCCGCACTTCACCGACCACCGCGCGATGCTGCGCGAGGCGGCGCCCGACGTGGTCGTGATCTGCACCCCGCCGTACACCCATCGCCAGATCGCGACGGACGCGCTCCGCGCCGGCGCGGATGTGCTGCTGGAGAAGCCGCCGGTCCTCTCCCGCGCCGAGCACCGCGCGCTGAGCGAGGTGCTCCGGGAGACCGGCCGCGCCTGCCAGGTCGGCTTCCAGGCGCTCGGCTCGGCGGCCCTGCACGAGCTGCGGCGCTCCATCTCGTACGGCGTGGTCGGCACGGTCACCGGGGTCGCCACCGTCGCCGCCTGGCAGCGGGACGACGCCTACTACCGGCGCTCCCCATGGGCCGGAAAGCGCACTGTGGACGGTCGCCCGGCGCTCGACGGCGCGCTGGCCAACCCGCTCGCCCACGCCTGGATGCAGTGTCTGGCCATCATGGACGGTGACCCGCCGGTCGGCGTCGAGCTGGAGCGCTACCGCTGCCGCGACATCGAGGTGGACGACACCGCCTGCCTGCGCATCACGCTCGCCTCCGGGCGGCCCGTCGTGGTCGCGGTGACCCTGTGCGGCGAGGAGTTCATCCCGGGTGAGGTCGTCGTGCACGGTACGGCCGGCCGCGCCGTACTCGAATATCCGACCGACCGGCTGCTGCTGCCGGGAGACGACGGCTATCGCGAGATCCCAGGCCGGGTCAACCTCCTGGAAAACCTCGTCCAGCACCGGGCGGACGGCACTCCACTTATCGCGCCATTGGCGCGCACGGAGCCGTTCACGGCGGTGCTGGACGTGCTCAACTCGGCCCCCGATCCGGCATTCCTCGGCGGCGACCTGGTCGTGGAAGAAGGCGAAGGGCCGGCACGGAAAGTCACGATCAAGGGCGTCAACTCGGCGCTCCGGCAGGCGGCGGAGAAGCTGGCGCTGCTGTCGGAGCTGCCGGTGCCGTGGGCGGTGGGACCGCACAGCGTGCGCCTCACGGCAACACCGGAAAACACACTGCAAACGACGGAGGAACCGGTCCGGTAAGAAATCGGACAGGGCACCAGCTTTCTCGGCAATTCGCTGCCGAGCAAATCGCCCGTGCCTCCTTTTCCTGCAAAATACCTGCAAACCTAAGGCATTGACACTCTTAACCGCAAATACCTACTTTTCCATTAAGTAGATTTCGGTTTCGTTACGAGATCAGCTCTGGGTATTGGGCAACCGCGGAGAGTGCGATGCAACTCATGCGATTGACCGCTGCGGCGGTCGGTATAGGTCTCGTCGCGGCGCTGGCCCCCTCCGGGACCGCGCTCGCTGGTAACGATCACGGCAAGCAGAGCCTGGGCAGGCAGGTCCTGCCCGCGGGTGACGGCTGGGCCGCCTCCGGGCCCGGCACCACCGGCGGCTCGGCCGCCGCCCGTGTGGACGTGCACACTGTGGATACTCGCGCCGAACTCATCGACGCGCTCGGCGGCGACAACGCCACCAACCGTACGAACGCTACCCCGAAGATCATCGTCGTCCGGGGCACCATCAACGGGTTCGAGGGACTGCCCGGCCGCTGCGCCGACCTCGCCGACCCGGCCTACTCGCTCGACGCCTATCTCGCCGCGTACGACCCGGCGGTGTGGGGGCGGGTCAACCCGAGCGGCCCGCTGGAGGAGGCGCGGGTGCGGTCGGTGGCCAACCAGACGCGGTACACGCAGATCAACGTCGGTCCGAACACGACGATCGTCGGTCAGCGCGGCGCCCGGCTGGAAAACCTCACGCTCATGGTCGACTCGGCTCCCAACGTGATCGTCCGCAATATCAACTTCGTGGACGCGTTCGACTGCTTCCCGGCCTGGTCACCCACCGACGGCGACGCGGGCAACTGGAACTCCCAGTTCGACCTCATGTCCGTGCGGCGCAGCGAGAACGTCTGGGTGGACCACAACACGTTCACCGACGGCGGCAACCCGGACAGCGGCCAGCCGGTCCACTTCGGACGGCCGTACCAGGTGCACGACGGCTCGCTCGACATCACGCACACGGCCAGCCTGGTCACCGCGTCGTACAACCGCTTCGTCAGCCGCGACAAGGTGATGCTGATCGGCTCGTCCAACACGGTCGGCCCGGACGTCGGGCGGCTCAACGTGACGCTGCACCACAACGTCTTCGACGGCACCCTTCAGCGGCTGCCGCGGGTGCGCTTCGGCCAGGTCGACATCTACAACAACTACTACCGCCTGGCCGGGGACGGCTTCTCGTACGCCCTCGGCGTCGGCGTCCAGTCCGCCATCTACGCGGAGAACAACTACTTCGCGCTGTTGGACGGCATCGCCGCGCAGGACATCCTCTACGACTGGGGCGGCACGGCCCTCACCGAGAAGGGCAACTGGGTACAGGCCAGCGGCTCCCGCCTGCCCCGACCCGTGAGCCTGCTGGACGCGTACAACGCGAGCCACGATCCGGACCTCGGCGCCGACTCCGGCTGGACGCCGGTCCTGCGGCACGGCCCGGTGCTCCCCGCCCCGCTAGTACCCCTCGCCACGCTGGTCCTGGCCGGCGCGCGCCTCTGACCGGGAGGTCCACTGTGAAGCACAAGCGACTCACCGCGGCGGGGCTGGCCGGTGCACTCGCCGCCGCGCTGGTCGGCCTCGGCACCACGAATGCGTTCGCCGACACGCTCCTCTCCGACGACTTCCAGGACGGCAACTCCAACGGCTGGTCGAAGTCGGGTGGCACGTGGTCGGTGGTGACGGACGGCTCGCTCGCGTACCGGCAGACCGGCACCAGCAGTGACGCCCGCAGCCTGGTCGGCGCCACGACCTGGACCGACTACTCAGTGCAGGCGCGGGTCAAGCCGACCGGGTTCGGCGCGGCCAACCGGTACGCCGGCCTGATCGCCCGCGCGCAGAGCAGCAGCAACTACTACGCCCTCGTGCTCACCAGCTCCGGCGGCGTGCAGCTGGTCAAGCGGGCCGGCGGCGAGCCGGTCGTGCTCGGCAGCGGCTCGGGAGGCGGCGGCACCGGCACCTGGACCACGCTGATGCTCGCCGCCTCCGGCAGCCAGCTGTACGGCTACGTCAACGGCACCCTCGCGGTCCAGGCCACCGACAGCGCGTTCGGTGCCGGCCGGGCCGGCGTCGCGGCCAACTACGCCAGCGTCACGGTCGACGACGTGGTGGTCAGCACGGTCAGCGGCACCCCGACGCCCGGCCCCACGACGGGCGGCCCGACGCTCCCGCCGACCGAGCCGCCGCTGGACCCGAGCGCGCCGCCGATCGGCTTCGCCTCGGTCAACGCCCTCGGCCAGAACGGCACCACGGGCGGCGCCGGCGGCCCGACGGTCACCGTGGACACCGCGTCCGAGCTGCTCACGGCGATCGCGCAGCCCGGGCCGCTCAACATCCGGGTACAGGGGATGATCGCCCTGCCCGGGCCGATGCACGACGTGACCTCGGACAAGACGATCATCGGGGTCGGCGCGAGCTCGGGCATCACCGGTGCCGGCTTCAACGTCGGCCTGCCGGTCAGCAGTGTCACGTCGCCGCCGCCCGACGCCGTGCACAACGTGATCATCCGCAACCTTAACTTCCGCGACGCCGCCGACGACTCGATCAACGTGCAGATGTACTCGCACCACGTGTGGATCGACCACAACGACCTGGCCGAGGGGTACGACGGCCTGATCGACATCAAGCGCGGCGCGTCGTACGTGACGGTGTCGTGGAACCACACCCACAACCACACCAAGAACATGCTGCTCGGCCACGACGACAGCAACGCCGCGCAGGACACCGGATACCTGAAGGTGACGTACCACAACAACTGGTTCGACCGGACGCCGCAGCGCAACCCGCGGGTCCGCTTCGGCGAGCCGGTCCACGTGTTCAACAACTACTACGTCTACAACACCGACACCGGCCCGGCCTGCCAGGCGAACTCCGGCTGCGTGGTCGAAGGCAACTACTTCGAGGACGTCGAGGAGCCGGTGACCAACAACTACGCCGGCCCGTCCGGCCGCTGCGTGGCCCGCAACAACGTGTTCGTCGGCGAATCCGGCCAGCCGGACTGCAGCGGGAGCGTGCAGGAGCCGTCGGCGTACTACAGCTACACGGTCGCGGACCCGAACACCGTCAAGTCGGTCGTGATGGCCGGCGCGGGTACCGGACGACTGTGATGCAGATGTGACCGCGGGCGGTGGGCAGACACCGCCCGCGGGCACCACACCCGGCCGGGGGTCAGGGCACGGGCGGCGCAGCCCGGGTCTCCCGCGTCCCGCCCCGGCCGGTCCTCCCGCGCTCAGCGCTCGACATCCGGGCGGCGGCCCCCCGCGGCTGCCGTTTCCAGCCCCGAAGGGAAACCCATGCGCGCCAGACACAAGCTCCTCGTCGCCGCCGGCGCGGGTGCCACAGCCGTGGCCCTCGTCGCCGGCCTGACCGGGGCCGCGTACGCCGCGACCCTCTTCTCCGACGACTTCAACGACGGCAACTACACCGGCTGGTCCAAGTCCGGCGGCACCTGGTCGGTGGTCACCGACGGGTCCGGGACGTTCGAGCAGTCCGCCAACAGCAGCGAGCTCGCGCGCCAGTTCACCGGCGACAGCGGCTGGGGCGACTACCAGGTACAGGCCCGGGTCAAGCCGCTGTCGTACAACGGCTCGAATCGGCTCGTCGCACTCGCCGCCCGGGCCAGCGGCGCCACCAAGATGTACCGGCTGGCGCTGCTCAACAGCGGCCGCGCCGAACTGCAGGTGGTCAACGGGAGCAGCATCACGGCGATCGGCGGCGCCGCCATGGCCGTGTCGACCGGCACCTGGTACACCCTGCGCATCGAGGCGAGCGGCAGCACCATCCGCGGATTCGTCAACGGATCGCAGGTGGCGTCGGGCACCAACACGATGAACAGCGCCGGGCGGATCGGGCTCGTCACCGCGTACGCCAGCGCCCGCTTCGACGACGTCACCGTCACCACCGGCGGCACCACTCCCACCACGCCGCCACCCACCAGCGTGCCGCCCACCACGCCCCCGCCGACCACCGTGCCGCCGACCACGCCGCCGCCCACGTCACCTCCGCCTGGGGGCAGCACGCTGTACGTGTCGCCGAACGGCAGCGACGGCGCGACCGGGACGGAGTCGAACCCGACGACGCTCACCTCGGCAATCACCCGCATCGCCGCCGGCGGGACGATCTACGTGCGCGGCGGGACCTACAACCTCGCGCAGACGGTCACCATCGCGCAGGGCAATAACGGCACGTCGAGCGCCCGCAAGAAGCTCTCCGCGTACCCGGGTGAGACTCCGGTCTTGAATTTCTCCGCGCAGAGCGAGGACCCGGCCAACCGCGGGTTTGTCGTGGGCGGAAACTACTGGCACATCTACGGCATCGTCGTGGAGCGAGCCGGTGACAACGGGATCCTGCTCGCCGGCAACAACAACATCATCGAGCGCACCGTGACGCGGTTCAACCGGGACTCCGGGCTACAGCTCTCGCGGCTGGTCGCCGGAGCCCCGCAGGACCAGTGGCCGTCCAACAACCTGATCTTGAGCGCGGAGTCGCACGACAACGCCGACTCCGACGGCGAGGACGCCGACGGCTTCGCTCCGAAGCTCACCGTCGGCCCCGGAAACGTCTTCCGCTACACCGTGTCCCACAACAACATCGACGACGGCTACGACCTCTACACCAAGGACGACACCGGTCCCATCGGCGCGGTGACCATCGAGGACTCCCTCGCCTACGACAACGGCACCCTGAGCAACGGCGGTCAGGCCGGAAACGGGGACCGCAACGGCTACAAGCTCGGTGGCGAGGACATCGCGGTCAACCACGTCGTCAGGCGCAGCATCGCCTACGAGAACGGCAAACACGGGTTTGGCTACAACCGCAACCCCGGCTCGATGACGGTGTCGAACAACCTCAGCATCGGCAACGCAGAGCGCAACTTCAACTTCGACGGCGGCACCTCGGTGTTTCGCAACAACACCTCGTGCGACAGCGGGTCGAACGACCGGATCATCGGCAACTCGGACAGCTCCAACCAGTTCTGGTCCGGCTCGAACGGCTCCCGCTGTTCCTCGTACACCGGCTCCCTGGGCTGGTCCTTCGCCGCAGATGGGCGTCTCGTGGTGACCCTCGGCGGCCGGGTTGTGACGCTGTAGCTCACGCGGACAGCGAGAGGGGGCGGGGGCCCCCGGCCCCCCCCCCCGAAGGCCGGGGGGGGCGCGGCCCGGGGGCGGGGGGGGGGGGGGCGCGCCCGGGCCGCCCCGCGCCGGGGCCGCGGGGGGCGCCGCCGGCGTCGTGGGTGCCGCCTCCGGCGGAGGGGGGGGTGGGGCCGGCGCGGTCACCGCGGGCGGGCCCGGCGGCGGGGTTGCGTCGGCGGGCAGCGAATCCCCTATCCAGCCCTCACCGTCC
>NZ_JAVHUY010000006.1 GCF_031085175.1 Phytohabitans maris | reverse complement strand
ACGATCTATTCCAAGGTATGAGCTACCGCGATGCCCGTCGCGGTCCGGACCCAACGCCACTCACACTGATTCGATCAAGGCCGTGAGCTGGGCACGCTCAGCAGCGTCAGGCTGTTGACCGGCCCGAGCCGGGCCGCGATCGATCAAGGACAGCACCGGGCGGACGTCGAGATCGTGGTACGCAGGTGCCCCCAGGCGGGCCGATCCGTACCACGATCTGCTGGGACGATCCCGACCGAAGTGTCGATCATAGGATCGCCGCGGTCGCCCGGGACGTACCGTCGGCCGACTTGATCAACTTAAGCTGACCGGGCGTTGGGTCCGGACCGTTGCTCCCGCAGCCTCAGCCTCCACGCCTGGCGACCGCAACCCACCCGGCCCCGACCGGCCCGCCCGAGGCGTCAGGGCGGCACTGGCCGCCGATCGAGGACCGAGTCTCTGCTCAGCGGTACTGGAAGTACGTTATGAGGCCGCCATAACGTACTTCCAGTACCGCTGAGCGAACCCCACCCTTGGAATAGATCATCTAGCTCGGGAGGGCGAGGCCGTGGGAAAGCTTTCCTTGGCCGGAAGAAACGGGGGCTTGGCGGGGTTGCAGGATCTTGTGATCGACGTACCCTTGTCCGTCCTCGACGTCGCGCCGGTCGCTGCCGGCGCCTCCTCCGGTGACGCCCTGCGCGCCACCACCGACCTGGCCCGCGCGGTCGAGCGGATGGGTTACCACCGCTTCTGGGTGGCCGAGCACCACAACATGCCGGCGATCGCGAGCTCCGCGCCCGCCGTGCTGATCGCCCACCTCGCGGCCGCCACCTCGACCATCCGGATCGGCTCGGGCGGTGTCATGCTGCCCAACCATGCGCCGTTGGTGGTGGCCGAGCAGTTCGGGACGCTCTCCGCGCTCCATCCGGGCCGCATCGACCTGGGCATCGGGCGGGCGCCCGGCACCGACCAGGCGACCGCGCTCGCGCTGCGGCGTACGGTCGAGGGGCTCTCGGCGGAGCAGTTCCCGCAGGAGCTGGCCGAGCTGATCAACATGTTCACCGGCGACCAGCAGCGGCGGATCGTGGCCACGCCCGGACTCGGCGAGAGCCCGGCGGTGTGGCTGCTGGGGTCCAGCGGGTTCAGCGCCCAGCTGGCCGGGATGCTGGGGCTCCCGTTCGCGTTCGCGCACCACTTCAGCGCGACCAACACGCTCCCCGCCATGGCCCTGTACCGGGAGAGCTTCCGCCCCTCCCGCTGGCTGGACGAGCCGTACGCGATGGTGGCCGTCGCCACCGTCTGCGCCGACACCGACGAGCGGGCCCAGTGGCTGGCCCGGCCGAGCGGCCTCTCCTTCCTGCGGCTGCGGCAGGGGCGCCCGCAGGCGCTCGCCACGCCGGAGGAGGCGGCCGCGTACCCGTACACGGACCTGGAGCGGCAGTTCATGGCCGAGCGGTGGGAGGGGCAGGCGATCGGGTCGCCGGAGACCGTCCGCCGCGCGCTGGAGGACCTCCGGGCGAAGACGCGCGCCGACGAGCTGATGCTGACCGCGCTGGTCTACGACGTGGAGGAGCGCATCCGCTCGTTCGAGCTGGCGAAGAAGGCGCTCACCGAGAGCTGAGCCGGTCGCCGGACGGGCGGGGCGGCGAGGGGCTGAGCTGTGCGGGCGATCACCCAGAGGTGCTGGCCAGGCACGCGCGAAACCGGCCTGACAACGATGGTCGTCACCGAAACAACAACGTCATCGATACGTCACCGGGCCGCACCAGGGACGGCTCTACTCTTGTTCACGTGGGCGCGGGGCCGCCGGAATCGTGGGGCCGGCGATACGCGAACACGGTGCGTACAGCACCGCAGTGCCGGCGGGGATAGGTGCCCATCCCCGCCGGCACATTAGCGTCCGCGCTCCCTGCTCGCCGAAGGCCCGAAGGCCGGCGCGCTCCGCCCTCGTCGCTACGCTCCTCGGAGCGGAGCTTGCCGGCCCTGGGGGCCTACCTCAGGTAGACGTTCGGCTGGGGCGGTGTCGCCATCCCGTTCCCGATGAAGAAGCTCGGGTGCGGCGGCTGGTTGTACGCGGTGTTCTGCCACGCGATCGCGACCCGGTACTGGGCGTCGTGCATCAGCGTGTGGATCCGCCGGTCGGTGACGGTCGGGGTGGCGTAGATCCGCAGCGCGGTGTTGCCGGAGGTACGCCAGATGACCTCCTCCCGCCAGTCGCCGAGGATGTCGCCGGAGAGCGCCGGCGTGGCCTTGGTGCCGTTGTTCGACGCCACGCCCGAGCCGTCGAGGAGCCGGGTCTCCGACGACGTGCCGTACTTGTCGATCCGGGTCTGGTCGAGCAGCTCGCGGACCGGGTCGCCGTCCCACCAGATCAGGAAATTCGCCGACGACGGCTTGCGCCCGACGTTGGCGCCGCTGGTGCCGCGCAGCCCGTCGACGCCGGACGACCAGAGCTCCGCGCCCGCGTTGCCGGCGTACACGTCGCCCGCCACGCCCCGGCCGTTGTCGCAGCCGCAGACCGGCGCGCTCCAGATGTTCTGCCCGGTGCCGGCGTGGATGTCCATCGCCGGCTGGCTGGTCGACTCGTGGACCGTGAAGATCTCGACGCCGGACCGGGACGGGACGAGGTCGCCGACGTGCAGCGCGTCGCCGTGCCCGTACCCGGTGCGGTACATGAAGGCGCCGTTGTCGTCGATCGTCGCCGACCCGTACACGATCTCCTGGCGGCCGTCGTTGTCGACGTCCGCGACGGAGAGCTGGTGGTTGCCCTGCCCGTAGGCGCCGGTGTTGCTGTTGCCCGAGTCGTACGTCCACCGCCGTACCAGGCTGCCGTTGCGGAAGTCCCAGGCCACGACGACCGCGCGCGTGTAGTAGCCGCGGGCCATGACGAGCGAGGGCCGCTGGCCGTCCAGGTACGCGGTGCCGGCGAGGAAGCGGTCCACCCGGTTGCCGTACGAGTCGCCCCAGGAGGAGACGGTGCCGCGGGCCGGCTCGTAGTTGACGGTGGAGAGCACAGCGCCGGTCCGCCCGTCGAACATGGTGAGGAACTCCGGCCCGCTCAGGATGTAGCCGTCGGAGTTGCGGTGGTTGGCCGACGCGTTGCCGATCACCTGGCCGGTGCCGGAGCGGGTGCCGTCGGCGGTCTTCATGGCCACCTCGGCGTCGCCGTCACCGTCGTAGTCGTACACCTGGAACTGGGTGTAGTGCGCACCGGCCCGGATGTTGACGCCCAGGTCGATCCGCCACATGCGGGAGCCGTTCAGCCGGTACGCGTCGATGTACACGTTGCCGGTCACGCCCGCCTGCGAGTTGTCCTTGGCGTTGTCCGGGTCCCACTTCAGCACGATCTCGTACTGCCCGTCGCCGTCCAGGTCGCCGACCGACGCGTCGTTGGCCGAGTACCCGCTGCCCGGGGACTGGATCGGCACGTCGAGGTAGCCGTTCGCGAACGAGAGGGAGGCCTCGGAGGCGGCCTGCTCGGTGCCGTTCACGACGGCCCGCACGGTGTAGGAGGAGTTCGCCGCCGCACCGCTGTCCAGGTAGTTGGTGGAGTTCGTGATCGGCGTGGAGTTGACCTTGGTGCCGCCCCGGTACACGTTGAAGCCGGTGCTCGCCGGCTCGGTGCCGAGCAGCCGCCACGACACCAGGTTGGCCGATCCCGAGCGCACGCTGATCAGCCCGCGGTTGAGGTCCTCCATCTGCTGCGCGTTTCCGGCGGGAGGCGGCGGCGTGGTCGGCGGCGGTGCCGTCGTGGGCGGGGGCGCGGTGGTCGGCGGGGGCGCGGTCGTCGGAGAGGACGGTGCCCCCGTGCAGGCCGTCCCATTCAGCGCGAACGACGCCGGTACCGGGTTGGCGTTGTTGTTCCACGAACCGTTGAAGCCGAACGACGCGGTCCCGTTCGTCGCGATCGGCGCGTTGTAGCCGGCGTCGACGGCCGTGACCTGTGCGCCGCTCTGGGTGACGGTGGCGTTCCACGCCTGGGTGACGGTCTGGCCGGCGGTGTACGACCAGACCAGCGACCAGCCGTTGACCGGGTCGCCGAGGTTGGTGATGGTCACGCTGGCGCCGAAGCCGCCCTGCCACTGGTTGGTGACGGCGTAGTCGACCCGGCAGCCCGCGGCGGCGGAGGCGGAGGTCGCGACCGCGGCGACGAGGACGCCCGCGCCGGCCACGGTGCCGGCGAGCGTGGCGGAGAGCAGCGCGGCGCGCCGCCTGGATGTGAGCATGCGAGGACTCCAGTCAGAGCGGGCGGCGTGCCCAGCGCCGCCCGGGATGGGAGTCGGCTCCCCGCGTCACCGCCGATCCTAAGGCAAGGGCTTTCCCCGGAACAACATCGAGGAGTTTCAGTGCCCTCCGTGGTGGTCACGGCGCCTCGCGGACGACCGCCCAGCCGCCGGCCGGCACCTCGACCGCGCCCTCGACCCGCTTCCCGGTCATCAGGTCGGTCCCCTCGGCCTCGACCTCGCGGGCCGCGGTGCCGTGGTTGAACGCGAACAGCCAGGCCGCGTGCCGGTCCCGCCGCCGCACCAGCTCCAGCTCGGCCGCGCCCGCGCGCACCGGGATGCCGGCCGCCTGCGCCAGCAGCTCCCCGTAGGCGGCGTCGTCGGGCCGGGTCGAGACGTACCACGCCGTGCCCGCCCCGAAGCGGTGCCGGGTCACGCCGGGGCGCACGAGAGCCGCCCCGACCAGGTGCACGTCCTCGGCCCAGCCGTGCGGGGTCGGGCGAAACTCCTCGACCCGCACCCCGAGCACCTCGCGCAGCGCGCCCGGGTAGCCGCCGAGCCGCACCCGGCCGTACTCGTCGGCCACCCCGGACAGGTACGTCGCGACAAGCCGGCCACCACCGTCCACATAGGTCCGCACCGCCGCGGCCGCCGCGTCCGACATCAGGTAGTGGGCGGGGAGCACCAGCAGCTGGTACGGGAGCGGGCCGGGCCGGTCCAGCGACACGAAGTCGGCCGTGATCCCGACCCGCCACAGTGCCCGGTGGGCGGCCCGCACCTCGGCCAGGTAGTCGATCCCGTCCCACGGCAGGCCCGGCCCCTGCAGCGCCCACCACGAGGCGGCGTCCCAGGCGACCGCCACGCACGCCTCGACCGCGCCGGTGTCCACTTCGCAGAGCCGGCCGAGCGCCGCGCCCAGCTCGACCGCCTCCCGGTACACCCGGCTGTCCGGCCCGGCGTGCGGCACGAGCGCGGAGTGGAAGCGCTCGGCCCCGCCGCGCGGCGCCCGCCACTGGAAGAACATCGCGCCGCGCGAGCCGCGGGCCACGTGCGCGAGGCTGTGCCGGGCCATCCGGCCGGGCTCCTTGGCGTGCATGCGGCCGCCGGCGTAGACGAGGTTCGGCGCGCTCTCCATCAGCAGCCACGGGCGCCCGCCGGCCCACGAGCGGGCCAGGTCGGCGGCGAACGCGGTCTCCTCCTCGGCTCCCGGACCGGCGTCCGACGGGTAGTGGTCGATCGCCACCAGGTCCACCTCCCGGGCCCAGCGGGCGTGGTCGACCGGCACCCAGGCGCCGAAGACGTAGTTGGTGGTGACCGGTACGTCCGGCCCGGCCGCGCGCAGGATCTCCCGCTGCTCGGCGTACGCGGCCAGCAGCTCGTCGGACCAGAACCGCTTGAAGTCGAGCACCTGCCCCGGGTTCGGCAGGTACTGGGTGGCGCGGGGCGGGAAGACGTACGCCCAGTCGGCGTAGTGCTGGCCCCAGAACGCCGTGGTCCACGCGTCGTTGAGCGCGTCGAGCGTACGGTAGCGGGCCATCAGCCAGCTGCGGAAGGCGGCCGCCGCGTGGTCGCAGTGGCACACCGTGCCGTACTCGTTGTGCACGTGCCAGAGCGCCACGGCCGGGTGCTCCGCGTACCGGCGGGCCAGCTCGCGCGCGATCCGCCGGCACGCCTCGCGGTAGGCCGGGGCGCTCGCGCAGTAGGTGTCCCGGCTGCCGTGCAGCAGCCGGGTGCCGTCCGCGCGGACCGGAAGCGCCTCGGGGTGGGCCAGGCTGAACCACGGCGGCGGCGAGGCGGTCGGCGTGGCCAGCGCGACCTTGACCCCGCCGGCGCCGAGCAGGTCGAGCACCCGGTCCAGCCAGTCGAACGTGTACCGCCCCTGCTCCGGCTCCAGCCGCGACCAGGCGAAGACGCCGACGCTGACCAGGTTGACGCCGGCCCGCCGCATCAGCGCGACGTCCTCCCGCCAGACGTCCTCGGGCCACTGCTCCGGGTTGTAGTCGCCGCCGTAGCAGAGCCCGTCGAGCCCGCGCGGCCACTCCATCGGCGCCTCCAGGCGTTGACAGTTTGTTGGGTTAGAAGAAAAACTAACTCACATGCCCTACCGACCGCCGCTGGTGCCGTACGAGACTTTCGTCGCCGACCCGCCCGACCTGCCCGTCCGCGCCCCCGGTGAGCAGGGGCTATCGGCCGTGACCAGGGCCGAGCTCGTCACCACCGACGGCTCCGGCGTGTCGGTGAAGGCCACGACCTCCGACGGCGGGACGCTCGCGGTCCAGATCGGCGCCGCGGGCGAGGGCATCCTGCGGGTACGGCTGAGCGAGGCACCCGACGCCCGGGGGCGCTCGGCCCGGGCACTCGCGCTCGTGCGCCCCGAGGCACACCCGGCCACCGTGACCGTGGCCGGCCCGGTCGTGCGGGTCAGCGCCGGCCCGGTGACCGCCGAGCTCACGCTCGACCCGTGGCACCTGCGCTTCGTCGACCCGGCCGGCCGCGTGCTGCTGGAGGAGAACCCGGGCGAGCGGGACATCAGCGGCCGCCTGCGCACGCTCCCGTTCGGCCGCTCCCTCGCGGACGGCGCCGTCGCGGCGTACCACGAGAGCTTCACCGCCCCGGCCGACGAGCGCTTCGTGGGCTTCGGCGAGAAGTTCACCCCGCTCGACAAGCGCGGGCAGCGCGCCCTGATGTGGAACTTCGACGCGTTCGGCACCGAGTCCGACCGGTCGCACAAGACCGTGCCGCTCTACCTCTCCAGCCGAGGGTACGGGGTGCTGGTCGACAGCGGCATGCCGATCGAGTTCGACATGTGCCAGTCCACGCACAGCTGCGTGCAGATCCTGGTCCCGGACGACGTCCTCGACTACTACGTGATCGCCGGTCCGGCGCCGGCGGACGTGCTCGACCGCTACAACCGGCTCACCTGCCGGCCGCTGCTGCCGCCGAAGTGGGCGTTCGGCGCCTGGATGTCCTCCGGGTTCTATGTGGACACCCAGGAGAAGGTGCTGGACCGGGCCCGGCGCCTGCGCGAGCGCGGCATCCCCGCGGACGTGCTGCACCTGGACTGCTACTGGCAGGTGGCCGGGCACTGGTCCGACCTTCGGTGGGACGCGGAGAACTTCCCCGACCCGGCGGGCATGCTGGGGACGCTGGCCGAGCAGGGCTTCAAGGTCTGCCTGTGGACCAACCCGTACGTCAGCCAGCACTCCCCCGCCTTCGCCGAGGCGGCCGAGGCCGGCTACTTCCTGCGCCGGGCGGACGGCTCCACGTACGTGGCGGACGTGTGGCACGGCTCCCACCCCGCCTCCGGCATCGTCGACTTCACCAACCCGGCCGCGGTCGCCTGGTTCGTGGGGCTGCTGCGGCCGCTGCTTTCGCAGGGCGTGGCCGCGTTCAAGACGGACTTCGCCGAGGGCGTGCCGGCCGACGCCGTGGCGCACAACGGGATGACCGGCACCGAGCTGCACAACGTGTACACGCTGCTCTTCAACGACACCGTCTCGGCCGTCACCCGCGAGGTCGCCGGGCACGGCCTGGTCTGGGCCCGCTCGTCGTACCTGGGCGGGCAGCGGCACTCGGCCCAGTGGGGCGGCGACGTCAACGCCACGTATCCGGCGATGGGCAGCACCCTGCGCGGCGGCCTGTCGCACGGCCTCTCCGGCGTACCGTTCTGGAGCCACGACGCGGGCGGCTTCCACGGCACGCCCACGCCCGACCTGTACGTGCGGTGGGCCCAGTTCGCCGCGCTCTCCCCGCTGGTCCGCTTCCACGGCACCACGAGCCGGCTGCCCTGGGACTTCCCCGCCGGCGCCGAGCGGCTGGTCGTCGACGCGCTGCGGCTGCGCTACCGGCTGATGCCGTACATCTACTCCGCCGCCGTCGAGTCGGCCCGCACCGGCATCCCGCTGATGCGCGCGCTGCTGGTCGACTCCCCCGCCGACCCGGCCGCGTGGGGCGCCGAGCTGGAGTACCTGCTCGGCCCCGACCTGCTGGTCGCACCGATGCACGACCCGTCCGGCGAGCGCGACGTCTACCTGCCCGCGGGGCGCTGGGTCGACCACTGGACCGGTGAGACCCACGAGGGCGGGCGGCACCTGCGCGTGTCGGCGCCGCTCTCGCGCGTCCCGCTCTTCGTGCGGCACGGCGCGCTGATCCCGGTACTGTCCGATCAGGACAGTGTCGGCGCCGGCCCGTTCGACGGCGTGACGATCGTCAGCTGGGGCGGCACGGACGCCCGCACCGTCGTGCGGGACGTGGATGGCGACACCGTCGTGGTCGCCGTCCGCGACGAGGGCACCCTCCGCGTGACCTGTGAGGGTCCTTTGCGGGTACGGGACGCGACCCTCGCATTTGGACGTGGTCAGGGCGTTCCGCACGTGATACTGACGCCCTGACCGCTGTGCGCAGGCGTGGTGCCATGGTGGGGGTGCCACGCCTGCGCTCCCATACACCGCTGGTAGTGGGCCGCGGTCAGCCCTTGATGGCGCCGACGATCACGCCCTTGACGAAGTGGCGCTGGATGAACGGGTAGATCAGCACGATCGGCGCCACCGTCACGACCACGACCGCCATCTTGATGGCCTGCGTGGGCGGGAGGGAGCCGACCGACTGGCCGGAAAAGCTGGGTGACTGGCCCTGCAGGATCATGCTCTGCAGGATGCGCTGGATCGGAAACTTGTCGTTGCTGTCGATGTAGAGCAGCGCGCTGAACCAGACGTTCCAGTAGCCCACCGCGTAGAAGAGGCCGACCACGGCGACCACCGGGCGGCTCAGCGGCAGCACGATGCGCCACAGGATGCGAAACTCGCCCGCCCCGTCGATGCGCGCGCTGTCCAGGAGCTCGTTCGGCAGGCCCTGGAAGAAGCCGCGGACCACGACCAGGTTGAAGACGCTGATCGCGCTCGGCAGGATCAGCGCCCACAGGCTGTCCTTGAGGCCGACACCGGTGACCACCAGGTAGCTGGGGACCAGGCCGGGATAGATCAGGAACGTGAGCAGGAAGAAGAACAGCAGCGTACGGTGGCCGACCGAGCCGGGGCGGGACAGGCCGTACGCGGCCAGCACGGTCAGCGTGAGGCTCACCAGCGTGCCGGCGACGGTGACCAGCGTCGAGACCCAGAGCGCCCGGGTGACGATGCCGCCGGAGAAGATGGTGACGTACGCGGAGGCGTCGATGCCCTTCGGCACCATCACCATGCCGCCGGCGTCGTTGATGGTCTTACGCGAGGAGAGGCTGGTCACCAGCACCGACCACAGTGGAATCAGCACGACCAGCGCCATCACCGTGAGGGCGGCGCCCTTGCCGGCCAGCCCCACCGGCGTCGGCTTCTCCTCCCAGGCGGGACGGGTGCCGCTCATGGCCCTCCTCGCTTTCGCCCCGGGCGGCCCCGAGGATCCCGGCGCTCCGCGCCCGATGATTCGCCCGCTCATTGCCGCGAGATCAGCCCCCGTTCGCCGATCATGTGGGCGACCCGGTTGGCGACCAGGATCAGCACCAGCCCGACGGCGGCCTTGAAGAGGCCGGCGGCGGCGCCGAAGCCGAAGTTGCCCGTGGTGATGGACTGGTAGTACACGAACGTGTCGAGCACCTCCGCGGCGTCCCGGCCGACCGCGTCCCGCTGCAGGAGGAACTGCTCGAAGCCGACCGAGAGCGCGTCGCCCAGGCGCAGGATGAGCAGGAGCACGATGACCGGACGGAGCCCGGGGAGCGTGACGTGCCACAGGCGGCGCCAGCGGCCGGCACCGTCCACAGCGGACTGCTCGTACAGGTTGGGGTCGATCATCGCGAGCGCGGCCAGGAAGACGATCATGCCCCAGCCGGCGTCCTTCCACACCGACTCGGCGGTGACCAGCACGATGAACGTGTCCGGGTTGGTCATGATGTTCGGCGGCTCGACGCCGGCCTGGCGCAGCTCCTGCGCGAGCAGCCCGGCACCGCCCAGCATCTGCACGAAGAACGTGACGACCAGCACCCAGCTGAAGAAGTGCGGCAGGTACACGACGGTCTGGATGAACGCCCGCAGCTTGCCGGAGATCACGCTGTTGAGCAGGATCGCCAGGCCGATCGGCAGCGGAAAGTAGAAGACCAGCTGGAACGCGGTGATGGTGAGCGTGTTCCAGAGCGCGTCCCAGAAGGCCGGGTCGCTGAAGAGCGTGTTGAAGTTGCCGAACCCGATCCACTCGCTGGCCAGGAACGCCGAGAGCGGCCCGTCGCCGGCGTACGGGTTGTAGTCCTGGAACGCGACCACGTTGCCGAGCGTCGGCAGGTAGTGGAAGACCAGCAGCAGGAGTGCGGCCGGCGCGGTCATCAGCAGCAGCGGCCAGTCCCGGCGCAGCCGGGCCCGCAGCGGCATCCGCGGCCGGCGCCGCTTGCCGGGCGGCTGGGTCGGGCCCGGCGGCCGGGCCAGCTCGTCGCTGGTCCCGGCCGCGACAGGTGCCTCCGTGCTCATTTGCCCGCGTCGCTCCGCGCCTTGGCAAGGAAGTCGCGGGCCTCGTTGCCGCCGCCCGCGGTCTTCCATTCGTTGACGAGCCCGTCGAACTCGGTCAGCGGGCGGCGCCCCCGCACGATGTCAGTGATCTTGTCCTCGTACGGGACGGTCTGCGACTTGTACGTCGCCGGGAACTCGAGCTTGATCCCGTCCCACGGGTTGGTCTCCATGAACTTGACCATCGCGTTCGAGTACGAGAGCAGGTCCGGTACGTACTTCGGCGTCTCCGGCCAGGGCTGCACCACGGGGCTGCGGCCGCTGACGAAGAAGTACTGGTTGGCGATCTCCTTGAAGCCGAGGTCGGTCTTGACCGGACCGTCCGGCGTCATCGTGTGGTGCTTGCCCTCCACGCCGTACTCGCGGGTGTGCCACTCCTTGCTGCCGAACGGCGCCGAGCACCAGTTGACCACCCGGAGCAGCTCCTCGACCCGTTCCTTGCCGAGGCCCTTCTTCACGAACGTGTACGAGATCGGCTTGTCGTCGCCCCACACCAGCGGGTCGCCGCCGGTCGCCGAGAAGATCGGCACCGGCTGGAGGTTGAACCCGGGCGTGACCTTCTGCTGCTGCGCCTGCATGCCCTGCCAGCCGCCGATGCCGTCCTGCATGAAGAGGATGCGGCCGCTCTCCATGAGCTTCTTCATGTCGCCGCCCTTGCTGGCCGCGAGGTCGGGGTGGACCAGCCCGTCCTTGTAGATCCGGGCCATGACCTCCAGGGCCGCCTTGAACTCGGGCGTCTCGTACTTGTGCTCCGGCGTGCCGTCGGCCTTGAGCCGCCACCCGGTCTCCGAGGCGGGCGACTTGTGAAACATCTGCACCATGGCGAAGATGTCGCTGAACGCCCAGACGCCGGCCTTGGTGTCGGTCACCTGCTTGCCGATGCTGATCAGCTCGTCGATCGACTTCGGGTAGGTCAGCCCCTTCGCGTCGAGCAGGTCCTTGCGGTAGAAGAGCGCCCACGGAAACGGCCCGTCGGTCGGGTTGGGTACCGCCATGAGGCGCTGGTTCCACAGGGCGTTCTGCCAGGCGCCGGTCGGGAAGGTCGCCAGCATCGGGTACGCGTTGACCTTGTCGCCGGAGAGGAAGTCGGTGAGGTCCTCGAAGAGCACCTTGACCGCGTCGGCGAAGCGGGGCAGCTTCTCCACCTCCCACTGCGGGACGCAGAGCAGGTCGGGCACGTCGCGGGCGCCGAGCATCGCGTTGAGCTTGTCCGCGTACGTCAGACCGTCCTGGATGGAGAAGTTGACCGGTATGCCCAACTCGTCGTTGACGGCCGCGAGGTACGCGTTCTGCCCCAGCCCGGGCGGCGCCGGCCCCCACGCCGGGGTCATCGCGGTGATCTCCTTGCCGCTGCTGCCCGGCTTGTCGGCGATCAGGTCGACGAGGTTGCTCGGGTACTTGTTGTAGCCGTCCGGGATCGGCCGGGTGCTCGTGATGTCCGGCTGCGGGATGCCGTCCGGCAGCTTGCCCTGCGCCGGCAGGACACCGGAGACCTTGCTGGTGTCGTCGGCGGCGCCCTTGCTCCCGCCCCCTTCACCGCAGGCGCTGAGCAGGCCGCCTCCGGCGACGGCGGCGGCGCTGAGGCCGGTGAGGCCGAGAAACTTTCTGCGGTTGGTCGCCGCGCCCGCGAGGGGTGGAGTCACGGCGCACTCCCTTCTACTGGCAAAAAGTGGTATGACTGTAGTTAGTTCGTCTACCGACTAAACAAAGTATTGCGAATCACAAACTAGACCAACGGTTACCGCCGCCACAAGGGCGGACCCGGTACGGCATGATGGTCAGGCCAGCCCGGGGCACCATCTGACCGACGCCGGGAACGGGGCTGACTTGATCACGATGCAGAGCGGGCCGCAGCCGGCCGACTTCGCCGACGTGCGAGCCACCAACCTCGCCGTCGTGCTGCGCCATGTGCGCACCCACGCGCCGTGCTCGCGCGCCGACATCGCGGCCGCCACGGGGCTCAACAAGGCCACCGTCTCCAGCCTGGTCGCCGACCTCATCGAGCGGCGGCTGCTGCGCGAGACCGGGCTCGCCGAGCACCGGATCGGCCGGCCGGCGACGATGCTGGTGCTCGACGGCCAGCCGTACGCGGCGATCGGCATGGAGGTGGCCGCGGACCACCTCACCGCCGTCGCGGTCGACCTCGCCGGCGAGCAGCTGCTCACCTGGCGGCGGGCGTTCACCGGTACGGAGACCGGGGCCGGCAAGGCGGTCAGCACGATCGCCGCGCTCGCCTCCCGGGCCGCGTCGCGGGTGTCCGCGCAGGGACGGCAGGTGCTCGGCGTGACCGTGGGCGTGCCGGGGCTGGTCGACGCCGACGGCGCCGTACGGCTGGCGGCCGGGCTCGGGTGGCGCGACGTGGAGCTCCGGGCCGATCTGGTGCGGGCGCTGCGCGACCCCAAGTACGACGTGGCGGTCGACAACGACGCCAACCTCTCCGCGCTGGCCGAGCACCGCTACGGGGCGTACGCCGGCACGGCCAACCTCGTCTACCTCACCGGCGAGATCGGCATCGGCGCCGGCGTGGTGGTCGACGGGCGGCTGCTGCGGGGCGGGCGCGGGTTCAGCGGCGAGATCGGCCACCTGCAGCTCGACCCGGCCGGTCCACAGTGTCCCTGCGGGCGTACGGGTTGCCTGGAGGCCCTGGCCGGCGTGCGCGCCATCATCCAGCGGGTGCTGCCGGACGCCGAGGTCGACGGCCCGGTGACCGACTTCGCGCCGGAGATCGACGAGGTCGTACGCCGCGCCCGCCGCGCCGATCCCGCCACGCTGGCCGCCCTGACCGCGGTCGGCCGCCACCTGGGGCACGGCGTGAGCATCGTGGCCAACCTGGTCAACCCGGACGTGGTCGTGCTCGGCGGCAACTTCGTCCCGCTCGCCCCGTGGCTCCTGCCCGCGGCCGAGGCGGAGCTCGCCACCCGCGCGGTGGCCCCGGACGCCGGCGGCTGCCGGCTCGTCGCCTCCGCGCTCGGCCCCGGCGCCGCCGCGACGGGCGGTGCCGCGAGAGCCCTGGCCGCCGTGGACGCCGGCCACCTCCCCCCTCTCCCCACCTGACCCCCGCCCCGGGCCACCTCTCCTCGATCCCCGCCCGTCCCGCGCCCGCCGCGGCGGCGTCGGCAGCCTTCCCTACCTCCGCCTGCCCCGCGCCGCCTGACGGAAAGTCCGGGAACGCCCAACGAGGCCGGCGCAAGTGGCGACATCGCCCACCTCGCGCCCGCTCCGCGCGAGCCGCCCGCCACCCGCCCGCGCCGCGCCCACCCGCGCCACGCCGGCGCCACGCCGGCGCCACGCCCGCGCCACGCCCGCGCCACGTTCGCCCGCGCCACGCCCACGCGCCCCACGAGCCGCCCGGGCCTGCGCCACGCCCGGGCCCGAACCCGCCTCGGCGACGCGTCGCCCGTTGCAACAACCACTTGAACCCAAGCACGCTCGAAGCAGCAGAAACCTGGGTTCTGTTGCTTCGGCCGCACAGGCGCGGCGTGCGGGCGGACAGGCACGACGGCCGGAAACAGCGGCCCGGCACGGCGGGTGGGACCAGCGGGCCGGCACGGCGGGTGGGCCCGGAACGGACGGGCGCCCACAGGCTGATGGGCATGGCGCGGCGGACGGGCGCGGCGGGTGCCCCGCAGAGGCCCGCCGTGCTTGGCGCGGCCGGAGCGACGCCGCGGGCGGGCGGACGCGGCATGCAGGCGGGCGGACGCGGCATGCAGGCGGGCGGACGCGGCATGCGGGCGAGCGGACCGCGCGGCAGGTTCGGCACGGCAGGCCCCCGCGGCGGATGCGGCACGACAGGTGCGGCACGGCGGGGACTTGACCGCAGGGCCCGGCAGCGGAGGTCGGGGGCGAGAAGCGCCACCGAGCCGCCGACGGAAGCGATGCCCGCGGGGAAGGCGCACGCGACGGAGCTGCGGCATGCCTCGCGAACGACCCGACGCCGCGCGCTCGCCACCCCGGGCGTGAGCTGTGGGTTAGCGCTTTCCTGAGTTTTCGTGGGAGCGCTCCTATTGACCTGGGCCGCTATGTGGTGCGAGTCTCAGAGGGCTCCGGGCGTTAACACAGCCGAAACCCGTTAACGCGACGGAGTTTTCTTCGACGGCTTGTCGAAGCGCTTCGAGCAGACGGACGCTCCGCGGATCTCCCACCGCGAGTCGAAGCGCTTCGAAGTCCATAGAGGACGGGTGATGGCGATGACAGAGGCGTTTCGCGACCCGGCCCGGCCACTCGACGCCCGGGTGGCCGACCTGCTGGGCCGCCTCAGCCTGGCGGAAAAGGTCGCACTGCTCCACCAGCACCAGGCGTCGGTCCCCCGCCTGGGGATCGGTCCCTTCCGCACCGGGACCGAGGCGCTGCACGGCCTGGCCTGGGTCGGCCCGGCCACCGTGTTTCCGCAGGCCGTGGGGCTGGCCAGCACGTGGGACACCGACCTGGTCCGCGCGGTCGGGGCGGCCGTCGGCGACGAGGTGCGCGGCTTCCACCACAAGGACCCGGCCCGGGTCGGCCTCAACGTGTGGGCGCCCGTGGTCAACCCGCTGCGCGACCCGCGCTGGGGGCGCAACGAGGAGGGGTATGCCGAGGATCCCTGGCTCACCGGCGAGATCGCCACCGCGTACGCGACCGGGCTGCGCGGCGACCATCCCGTGTACCTGCGGACCGCGCCGACGCTCAAGCACTTCCTCGGGTACAACAACGAGACCGACCGCCACCTCACCTCCAGCAACCTGCCGCCGCGGGTGCTGCACGAGTACGAGCTGCCCGCCTTCCGGGCCCCGATCGAGGCGGGCGCGGCGGTGGCGGCGATGGCGTCGTACAACCTGGTGAACGGGCGGCCGGCCCACCTCAGCCCGCTCATCGAGGGCGAGCTGCGCCGGTGGACCGACGGCGAGGTGCTGGTGGTCAGCGACGCCGCCGCCGCGTCCAACATCGCCGGCGAGCAGGGCTACCACGCCGACCACGCCGCCGGGTACGCGGCCGCGGTCCGGGCCGGCATCGACAGCTTCACCGAGGACGACGGCGACTCGGGCCCCACCGTCGCGCGGCTCACCGAGGCCCTCGACCGCGGCCTGCTCGACGAGTCCGATGTGGACCGGGCGGTGCGGCGGGTGCTCACCACGCGGTTCCGGCTCGGCGAGTTCGACCCGGCGGAGCGCAACCCGTACGCGGCGGTGACCGCCGAGGTCGTCAACTGCGCCGCGCACCAGGAACTGGCCCGCGCGGCGGCCCGCTCCTCGATCGTCCTGCTCAAGAACGAGGGCGGGCTGCTCCCCCTCCGCGGCGGCACCGTGGCGGTCATCGGGCCGCTCGCCGACACGCTGCACGAGGACTGGTACAGCGGCACGCTGCCCTACGCGGTCACCGCGTACGGCGGGCTGGCCGCGCGGGTGCACGCCACCTTCCACGAGGGCGTGGACCGCATCGCGCTGCGCGGCCCGGACGGGTACGCGTGGGCGGCCGACGGGCCGGTGCGGGCGGACGGCGCCGCTCCCGCCGGCCCGGAGGCAGCCTTCGACCTCTTCGACTGGGGCGAGGGCGTGGTCGCGCTCCGGGCCGTGGCCAACGCCATGCACGTCGGTGCGGACGACGACGGGGTACTGGTGAACGACCGCCCGCAGCCCGGCGGCTGGGTGGTGCGGGAGACGTTCCGGTTCGTGGAGCGGGGCGCCGGCCAGGTCGTGCTGCACCACCTGGCCACCGGCCGGTACGTGGCGGCGGGCGCCGACGGCGTGCTGCGGGCCAGCGCGGAGCGGGTCGAGGGGGGCACCCCGTTCACGGTCGAGCTCGTGTCGGACGGCACCCGGGACGCCGCGGCGGCCGCCGCCGACGCGGACGTGGCGGTCGTGGTCGTCGGCAACCACCCGATGATCAACGGGCGGGAGACCGAAGACCGGGCCAGCCTCGCGCTGCCGGCCGCCCAGGATGCACTCGTCCGGGCGGTACGTGCGGCCAACCCGCGCACCGTGCTCGTGGTGACCAGCGGCTACCCGTACGGGATCGGCTGGGCGGACGAGCACGTACCGGCGGTGCTGTGGTCGTCGCACGGCGGCCAGGAGTACGGCAACGCGCTCGCCGACGTGCTCCTCGGCGCGGCGGACCCGGGCGGGCGGCTGACCCAGACCTGGTACCGGGACGCGGCCGAGCTGCCCGACCTGCTCGACTACGACGTGATCGCCTGCGACGCCACGTACCAGTACTACCGCGGCACGCCGCTGTACCCGTTCGGGCACGGGCTGAGCTACGCCACGTTCGCCTACGCGAACCTGCGCCTGTCCACTGTGGAGGTGGACGCGGGCGGGACGGTCGAGGTGTCGGTGGACGTCACGAACACCGGTGACCGGGCCGGCGACGAGGTGGTGCAGCTCTACACCCGCCAGCGCCGCTCCACGGTCAAGCAGCCGTTGCGCCGCCTTCGGGCGTACCGGAAAATCACGCTGGACCCGGGCGAGAGGGTGACCGTCTCCTTCCGGCTGCGGGCCGCGGACCTCTGGTTCTGGGATGTCACCCGCGGCGCGCGGGTGGTCGAGACCGCCCGCCACACCGTCCAGGTCGGACGGTCCAGTGCGGACATCGCGCTGACCGCGACGCTGTCGGTGCGCGGCGAGGAGGTCGGTCCGCGCCGGCCGCTCGACCGTCCCCTGTGGGCGGTCGACCACGACGACTACGCCGGCACCGTGCTGCTGGACGACGAGCCCCGCCGCGCGGACGCGGTGGGCGCGGCCGAGCCGGCCGGATGGATCGGCTTCCAGCGGGTGGACTTCGGGTCCGGCGCGGCGGCGGTGGCGGCCCGGGTCACCAGCCGCACCCGGGAGGCGGCCGGCGCCCGCGTCACGCTCCGCCTCGACGACCCGCTCTCCGGGCCGGTGGCCGGCAGCATCGTCGTGCCGACCGCCAACGGCCGCCACGACTGGGTCGAGGTGCGTACGCCGGTGAGCGGCGCGACCGGCGTCCGGGACCTCTACCTGTCGTTCGAGGCGCCAGGCGCTACCGTGAGCTGTCTGACGTTCACCAGTGGCGGGATGGAGGCGTCGAGTGACTGAGCACGGTGGCGCCAAGCGGGCCGACATGGTCACCATCACCGACGTGGCCCGGCACGCGGGCGTCGCGGTGAGCACCGTGTCCTACGTGTTGAGCGGCAAGCGGGCCATCTCCGCGACCACCCGCCAGCGGGTGCTGGCGAGCATCCGCGCGCTCGGCTACCACCCGAACGCGGGCGCCCGGGCCCTGGCGAGCAAGCGGGCCAACGTGATCGCGCTCGTGCTGCCGCTGCGGTCCGGGATGCACCTGCCGGTGCTGATGCAGTTCGCGACGGCGGTGGTGACGACGGCCCGGCAGTTCGACCACGACGTGCTGCTGGTGACCGCCGACGAGGGCCCGGACGGGCTGCGGCGGATCGCGGCCAGCGCGATGGTCGACGGCATCGTGCTGATGGACGTGGAGATGCACGACCCGCGCGTGCCGCTGCTGCGCGACCTGGAGCGGCCGAGCGTGCTGATCGGCTTTCCCGCCGAGGCGGAAAACCTCACCTGCGTCGACCTCGACTTCTACCGCGCCGGCGCGGCCTGCGTCGACCACCTCGCGTCGCTCGGCCACCGCGAGATCGCGCTGCTCGGCGCGCCCGCCGTGGTGTACGAGCGGGACACCGGCTTCGCCCACCGCACACGCGCCGGCTTCACCGAGACCGCCGAGCGGTACGGGATCGCGGCGACCGCCCAGCCGTGCGAGGAGAGCTTCGACGCGGTGCGGCAGGAGCTGGCCGGCCTGCTGGAGCGCCACCCCGACCTCACCGGTCTCGTCGTGCACAACGAGGCGGCCGTGGCCCACGTGCTCGCCGCGCTCCCGCTGCTCGGCCGCCAGGTGCCGCACGACATCTCGGTGGTGGCGATCTGCCCCGACGAGGTCGCCGAGCGGGCCAGCCCGGCGCTCACGTCGGTGCTCATCCCGGCCGAAGACGTGGGGCACCAGGCGGTCACGCTGCTGATGCGCAAGCTGGAGGGGCAGCAGGTGCCGGCCGCCACGCTGCTCGACCCCCGCCTCACGGTGCGCGCGTCGACGGCCGCCCCGGCTGCGGCCGATTCGGCGGCAATTCTTCCGGATGGTGCTGTAATGAGGTAATGGCGAACACTCGCGTGCTGGCCCCTCGGGCCCCGTGGTGGCTGTTCCTCGTCACCGGCATCCTGTGGATCGTGTACGCCTGGATCGTGCTCCGCTTCGACAACGCGTCGGTGGCGGCGGTCTCGGTCCTGGCCGGCCTGGTCGTCCTCTTCGCGGCCGTCTCGGAGCTGTTGATGGCCGTCGTCGCGCCCAGTTGGCGGTGGCTGCACGCCCTGCTCGGCGTGCTCTTCGCCATCACCGGCATCGTCATCCTCTTCCGACCCGGCACCGGCTTCGCGTGGCTGGCCGCCTTCGTCGGCTGGTACCTGCTCATCAAGGGCTTCTTCGACGTCGTGATCGGCTTCGTGTCCAAGCCGGAAAACGACGCCTGGTGGCTCTCCGTCCTGGTCGGCGTGGTGGAGGTCCTGCTCGGCTTCTGGGCCGCCGGCAGCTGGGTACGCTCCGCGTTCCTCCTGGTGGCCCTCGTGGCCGGGGTGGCGCTGGCCCACGGCATCGCGGACATCGTGCTCGCCTTCCGCCTGCGCGGCATCATCTCCCGCTTCACCGGCCGGGGCGCCGCCGCGCCCGGCCCCGCCGCCCCCTGACGCCGCCAGGCGCGGCCGGTCACGCACCTGCCCCACCGCCGCGGCGGTCCGCGATTCAATCTCCGGACCGCCGCGGCCCTCGTCCGCCCCCGGTCTTTTCGCCCTTCCCCGGCCCGGGGAAGGGCGAACCGCTTCTCACCGGCTCCCAGCAGGGATAGACCGCCGTCAGGCGCTGAAACTCTTCGCGGCGCCCTGAGTCGATCACGGCGCGAGCCCCTCCTAGCCGGGAGCGCCTGACACGAAATCCGGTGGACCCGCGGCGATCGTGGTATTTCGGTGCCTCTCCGGGGGCACCTGCGTACCACGATCTCGACCACCCGCGCGGCCCGGCTGGGCCGGGCGACGGCTTGGCGCTCCCGAGTGCGCCCGGCTCACACAGCCTTGATCGAACTAGCGTATCGCGGTAGCCCAAGGTCTCTTTCGGAGTTGGATCCGCTCCAGACCGCCAACGGCCGGCCGGAGTCGGCGCGCCCTGGGAGGTCAGGCGGCGTCGAGGGCGGGCAGGCGCTCCTCGGCGTCTGCCGGGGCGGGCTGGGGCGCGCGGCGGGTGCGGCGCAGCAGGCGCACGGCCAGGTACAGCGCGCCGGCCCAGGCGGCCACGATCGCCAGGTAGACCACGGGGCGCAGGCCGGACGGCGCGTCGAGTGCGCGCATGATGGTGCGGGCGTTGGTCAGCACGATCAGCCCGCCCACCGCGGCGCCGAGCAGCTGGGCCGGGACGATGCGCACCAGCCACGCGGCGAGCGGGGCCGCGATGAGACCGCCGACCAGCAGCGCGGCCACGGTCGGCAGCACGAAGCCCTCGGAGCCCAGCCCGATCAGAAAGCCCGCGCTCGCCGCGCCCGCCACCACGAACTCCGACGTGTCCACCGAACCGATCACCTTGCGCGGCTCCATCCGCCCGGAGACCAGCAGCGACGGGGTGGCCACCGGGCCCCAGCCGCCACCGCCGGTGGCGTCGACGAAGCCGGCCACCAGGCCCAGCGGGGCGAGGAAGCGGGCGCCGGGCGCGGCGCTCGGCGAGAGGGCGGGTGAAGCGGATCAGCAGGTACAGGCCGAGGGCGAGCAGGATGCCGGCCATCCACGGCGCGGCGGCCTCGGTGGAGATCGAGCTGAGGAACGTGGCACCGGCGAAGGCACCGACGCCGCCCGGGAGTGCGATGCGGCGTACGACCCGCCAGTCGACGTTGCCGAACCGCCAGTGCGCCGCCCCTGAGGCGAGCGTGGTGCCGAGCTCGGCCAGGTGCACCGACGCCGAGGCGGAGGCCGGGGCGAGACCGGCGACGAGGAGGAGTGACGAGGAAGTGACCCCGTACGCCATGCCGAGGGCGCCGTCGACGAGCTGCGCGGCGAGCCCCACCAGGGCGAGGACGATCAGCTTCCGCACCTTCTCCACCTCCTCGGTAATTCCGGTCAACTTAGTCGAGAATCAGGGAAATGGCGGCCACCGTCAAGCCGGTACCGGAAAATGAGACCTCCCCCGCCGGTGATCGAAGCTCCCCCCAGGTCGCTAGAACGACATGAAGGGAGCTTCGATCACGGGCGGGCGGGCGGGCACGCGCGAGCGAGCGAGCGGGTGCCGTGAACGCGGGCGGGTGAGGAAGGTGGTCAGGCCCAGGCGCGCGGGTCGGCGACCAGGTCGCGGATCCGCTCGGGAAGCTTGCCGGTCGCGACGTCGGCGATCGTGACCAGCTCGAGGATCTGCCGCTCGCTGGCCCGCAGCGCGATCCACACCTCCTGGAGGGCGGCCGCGGCGCCGTGGTAGCCGAGCTCCTCCGGGCGCTGGCCGCGCACGTGCGCGAGCGGCCCGTCGATGATCCGGATGACGTCGGCGAGCGTGATCTCGCCGGCCGGGCGGGCCAGCCAGTAGCCGCCCTCCGGGCCGCGCTGGGCGTGCACCACCCCGCCGCGGCGCAGCTGGAGCAGGATGCTTTCGAGGAACTTCGGCGGGATCTCCTGCGCCTTCGCGATGCGCTCGGCGGTCAGCGGGCCCTCGACGGCGGTGGCGAGCTCGACGACGGCGCGCAGCGCGTAGTCGACCCGGGCAGACAGTCGCATGAACCCCATTATCCCGGTCGACAAAGCAGAGGACCGGCCGGCCGGGCCTCACCCGCCCACGCGGCGCAGCAAGCCTTCCTGTACGGCGGTGGCGACGTGCCGCCCCTCCTCGGTGAACATCCGCCCCGTGGCCAGCCCTCGCGCGCCGGAGGCGGACGGGCTCCAGCAGTCGTAGAGGAACCACTCGTCGGCCCGGAACGGGCGGTGGAACCAGAGCGCGTGGTCGAGGCTCGCTCCCACCACGCCGCCGGGCCCCCACACCTCGCCGTGTACGGAGAGCACGGAGTCGAGGAGCGTGAGGTCGGAGGCGTACGTGAGGGCGCAGGCGTGCAGCAGCGGGTCGTCGGGGAGCTTGCCGTCGATGCGCATCCACACCCGCTGGTACGGGTCGGCGGGGCGGTCACCGGGCGGCACCCAGCCGGGCTCGCCGACGTACCGCACGTCGATCGGGCGCGGGATGGCGGCCCAGATGCCGGCGCGGTCGGGGTACCGGGCGAGGCGGTCGGACATCGTCGGCACCTCGTCCGGGCCGGGTACGCCGGGCGGGGCGGGCGCGTGGTGGTCGAGCCCCTCCTCCTGCCGGTGGAAGGACGCCGACATGAAGAAGATCGCCCGGCCGTCCTGCATCGCGACCGAGCGGCGGACCGAGAACGAGCGGCCGTCGCGGATGTTTTCCACCTGGTACTCGATCGGCTCGGTCGGGTCGCCCGGCCGCACGAAGTAGCCGTGCAGCGAGTGCACCAGCCGCGCCGGGTCGACGGTGCGGCCGGCGGCGACCAGCGCCTGCCCGGCGACCTGGCCGCCGAAGACCCGCTGCGGACCGACCCGCGGGCTGATCCCGCGGAACCGGAACGGACCCAGCTCCTTCAGGTCGAGCACCTCAAGGAGCTGGTCGACCGCCGCCTGACCGACGGCCGCGTCACCCACGGTCGCCGCCCGCCCAGGAGCGAGCCCCGCCCGCCCAGGAGCGAACGCCGCCCGCCCGAAAGCGACGGCGGCACGCCGCGGCGGGAGAGGTCACCGACCGCTGCTTCGGGCCGCCGTCGCGGCGTCGACCAGGGAACCGAGCTGGTGCACCCGCAGCGTGTTGGTGGAACCGGGCGCGTTGGGCGGGCTGCCCGCGACGACCACCACGTAGTCGCCGGGGTTGGCCCGGCCGATGCCCAGCAGCGCCAGGTCGACCTGCCGGAACATGTCGTCGGTGTGCTGCACGAACGGCACCAGGAACGTCTCCACGCCCCACGAAAGGGCCAGCTGGCTGCGCACCTCGGGCACCGGCGTGAACGCCAGCAGCGGCAGCTCGCAGTGCAGCCGGGAGAGGCGGCGGACGGTGTCGCCGGTCTGCGAGAACGCGACCAGCGCCTTGGCCCCGATGCTGCGGGCGATCTGCGAGGCGGCCACGGTGAGCGCGCCGCCGTGGGTGCGGGGGTCGTGCTGGAGGCGGGGCACGCCGATCGAGCCGGACTCGGTGGTCGTCACGATCTTGGCCATCGTGCTGACCGTGAGCACCGGGTACTTACCCACGCTGGTCTCGCCGGAGAGCATGACCGCGTCGGCGCCGTCGAGCACCGCGTTGGCCACGTCGGAGGCCTCGGCGCGGGTCGGGCGCGAATTCTCGATCATGGAGTCGAGCATCTGGGTGGCGACGATGACCGGCTTCGCGTTTTCCCGGCAGAGCTGGACGGCCCGCTTCTGCACCAGGGGCACCTGGTCGAGCGGAAGCTCCACGCCGAGGTCGCCACGGGCCACCATCACGCCGTCGAACGCGTCGACGATCGCCTCCAGGTGGGTCACCGCCTCCGGCTTTTCCACCTTGGCGAGGACCGGGCGGCGCAGACCCTCCTCGTCCATGATCGCGTGAACAAGCTTGATGTCGTCGGGCGAGCGGACGAACGACAGGGCCACCAGGTCGACGCCGAGGCCGAGTGCGAAGCGCAGGTCGGCGGCGTCCTTTTCGGACAGTGCCGGCACGCTCACCGCCACGTTGGGCAGGGAGACGCCCTTGTGGTTGGAGACCGGGCCGCCCTCGACGACGAGGCAGCGGATGTCGTTGTCGTGGACGGCGGTGACCTCGACCGCGACCTTGCCGTCGTCGATCAGGAGGCGGTCGCCGACCTTCACCTCCTGGGGAAGCTTGCGGTAGGTGCACGACACCCGGTCGACCGTGCCGAGCACGTCGTCACCGGTGATCACCACCGTGTCGCCGGTGCGCCACTCGACCGGCGCCTCGGCGAACTTGCCAAGGCGGATCTTGGGACCCTGCAGGTCGGCGAGGATCGCGACGGCGCGGCCGGCGGCCTCGGCCGCTTCGCGCACCCGCTGGTACACCGACTCGTGGTCCTCGTGGCTGCCGTGGCTGAAGTTGAGTCGGGCCACGTCCATACCGGCGTCTACGAGGCCCCGGATGCGCTCCGGAGAGGAAGTGGCAGGGCCGAGAGTGCAGACAATCTTCGCGCGGCGTGTCACGGTCATCAGGCTAGTCCCTCCGCCGGATCGGCTGTGCGGCCGACCCCTGTCGGACGATTGGTGGCGGCGGGCGTCGGCGACCGTCACCGCGCATGGTAGTACCGCCCCGACATCCGCTGCGTCCCCCGGTGGAGGTCAGCTCGCGGCGCTGAGCACGGCGGCCACCGCGTCGACCGCCTCGGCCGCGTCCGGGCCGCTCGCGCGCAGGGTCACGGTGGTGCCGGCGGTGGCGCCGAGTGCCATCACGGCGAGCACGCCGCGGGCGTTGGCGACCTTTCCCGCGTACTCGATCTCGACCTCGGCCTGGAACCGCGCCGCGGCCTGGACCACCTGCCCGGCCGGCCGCGCGTGCAGGTGGGCCGGGAGCACGACGGCGGTCTCAGAGCTTACGGACATCGCGTGCCTCCTCCGCGGCCGCGACGGCGGTCGCCAGGTCGGCGCCGGTGGCCGCGATGACCGCGGCGGCCAGCGCGCCCTCCACGAAGGGCGCGTCGACGATCACGACGCCGGGCGTGGCGATGTCGTCCAGCACCGCCCGCGCGGTCAGCACCGAGCTGCCCAGGTCCGGCAGGACCAGCACGCCGGCGCCGCCGTCCGCCTTTTCGATCGCCGCCCGCACCAGGTCGTAGCTGGTGCCGATGCCGCCCTCGTCGGTGCCGCCGGCCGCCTCGACCGTGAGCGACGCCCCACCCACCTGCGACAGCAGCTCCCGCAGGCCAGCGGCGAGCTCGGCGCTGTGCGAGACGAGTACGATGCCCACGAATCTCGTCATGACCGGAAATGGTATGTTCAGAAACACCGTTCGGCAATACTGAACCCGCTCGGCCGGCGTGTCGGGCGGAGAGGCGGCCACCATGGTCCAGTCCGTCGCGCGCGCGATCGAGATCCTCCGCGTGCTCGGCACCGCCGCGCGGGGCGCCGGCGTGACCGAGGTGGCCGAGCGCATCGGCGTCGCCAAGCCCACCGCCCACGCGCTGCTGCGCACGCTGGAGGCGGGCCAGCTGGTCGCCCAGGACCACGAGACCGGCAAGTACCGGCTGGGACCCGCGCTGCTCGAGCTCGGCAACGCCTACCTGGAGACCCACGAGCTGCGGGTCCGCTCGGTGGCCTGGGCCGACGGCCTGGCCAACCGGGTCGGCGAGGCGGTCTGGGTGGGCGTGCTCTCGGCCGACCACGTGCTGGTCGTGCACCACGCGTTCCGTCCCGAGGGCGCGGTGCAGATCCTGGAGGTGGGCGCGGTCATCCCCTGGCACACCTGCGCGCTGGGCAAGGCCATCGTCGCGCACCTGCCCGAGGCCGACCGCGCGGCGCTGCTGCGGGCCCCGCTGCCCGCGCTCACCGGCGCCACGCGGACGGAGCCGTCCGCGCTGGTCCAGGATCTGGAGGGGGTACGCGGCACGGGGTACGCGGTCGAGGAGGGCGAGGCGGCCATCGGCGACGCCGGCATCGCGGCCCCGGTCTTCGACCACACCGGCGAGGTGGTGGGGGCGATCGGGGCGGTCGGTCCGGTCGAGCGGTTGCTCGACGAGCAGACCCGGGACGGGCTGGCCGTCGCGGTCCGGGAGACCGCCCGCCACCTCTCCCGCGACCTCGGCGCCGGCCGCCCGTCGACGCGCCGCTGGGTCGCCGCGGCATCCTGACGTCCTACGCTTGACACACGCTCGTAACCGGGACTAGGTTCCGAACACACTTCAGCATCGCTGAACGCGGTCTTACCCGGCCACCACCCTCCGGAAGGAGTCCGGCCGTGAAGAAGTTCGTCAACGACCCATCGGCGGTCGTCCGCGAAGCGCTGGCCGGTGTCGCCGCCGCCCACTCCGACCTCCGGGTCGACATCGAGCAGCAGATCGTGGTCCGCGCGGACGCGCCCCGCTCCGGCAAGGTCGGCGTGCTCTCCGGCGGCGGCTCCGGGCACGAGCCGCTCCACGGCGGCTTCGTGGGGCTGGGCATGCTCGACGCCGCCTGCCCGGGCGAGGTGTTCACGTCGCCGGTCCCCGACCAGATCCTCGCCGCCACCCAGGCGGTCGACGGCGGCGCGGGCGTGGTGCACATCGTGAAGAACTACACCGGCGACGTCATGAACTTTCAGATGGCCGCCGAGCTCGCCGCCGACGAGGGCATCGAGGTGCGCTCGGTGCTCGTCGACGACGACGTCGCCGTCGAGGACTCCACCTGGACCGCCGGCCGCCGGGGCACCGGCGCCACGCTGATCGTCGAGAAGGTGACCGGCGCGCTCGCCGAGGCCGGCGCCGCCGCCGACGCGGTCGCCGCCGCCGGGTCGCGGGTCAACGAGCAGTCCGCCTCGTTCGCGGTCGCGCTCACCGCCTGCACGACGCCGGCCGCCGGCAAGCCCGGCTTCGACCTGCCGGACGACGAGATGGAGATCGGCGTCGGCATCCACGGCGAGCCGGGGCGGCGGCGGGAGAAGCTGCGCCCGGCCCGGGAGATCGCCGCGATGACGGTGGAGGCGATCCTCGGTGCCAAGCCGCTGGCCGCCGGTTCCGAGGCGATCGTGCTGGTCAACGGCCTCGGCGGCACGCCGCTCATCGAGCTGTACCTGCTGTACGGCGAGGTGGCCGCGCTGCTCGGCAAGGCCGGCCTCCGGGTCGCGCGCAACCTGGTCGGCAACTACGTGACCAGCCTGGACATGGCCGGTATGTCGGTTACCGTGTGTCGGGCGGACGCGGAGATCCTGCGGCTCTGGGACGCACCGGTCCGCACCCCGGCGCTGCGCTGGGGCGTGTAGCTGGCCCGCTCCTCAGGGAGGTCTACGTGGACGTCGCGCTCGCCCGCTCGTGGATCGCCGCGATCGCCGCGGCCGTCGCGGAGCAGGCCGACTACCTGACCCAGCTCGACTCGGCGATCGGCGACGCCGACCACGGGGTCAACCTCAACCGTGGCTTCACGGCCGTGGCGGCGGCCCTCTCCTCCGCGGCGGAGCCGGCGGCGGTCGGCGACGTCTTCGTCAAGACCGGCACCACGCTGGTGTCCAAAGTGGGCGGTGCGGCCGGGCCGCTGTACGGCACGGCGTTCCGCGCGATCGGCAAGGCCCTGCCCGCCGGCAGCTCCACAGTGGACGCCGCCGAGCTCGGCGTGGCGCTGCGGGCCGGACTGGCCGCCGTGCAGAAGCTCGGTGCGGCCGTCCCCGGTGACAAGACGATCGTCGACGCGTACGGCCCGGCGGTCGCCGCGTTCGAGAAGGCGGCGGAGGAAGGGCTGGCGGTGGCCGCGCGGGCGGCGGCGGAGGCGGCCGCGGAGGGCATGCGCGCGACGATCGAGATGGTCGCCCGCAAGGGCCGCGCGTCGTACCTGGGGCCGCGCAGCGTCGGCCACCAGGATCCGGGCGCCACCTCGACCTGGCTGGTCTTCCAGGCGCTGGCGGACGTCACCAGATGAAAGCACCCCAAGAAAACGCTCCGCTTCGCTCCACGTTTCCCCGGGGGCCCCGCGGATACACCGGCGTGCTCGGCGCGCCCGGGGTGGGACTGGGACGCATCCGCTGGGTGGGCACCGGCGCGCCGCCCAGCGGCCCTTCCGCCGCCGCGTCCCCCGCCGACCTCACGGCCGCTTTCGACACGGTGGCCGCGCGGCTGCGCGAACGGGCCGACGCGCTGCGGGCCGGCGGGCACACCGAGCCGGCGGAGATCGTGGCCACGATGGCGCTGATCGCCGACGACCCGGACCTGCGCGGCTCCGCCACCGCCGAACTGGCCGCCGGGCGCGACCCCGCCGGCGCGGTGACCGCGGCCGCCTCGACGTACGCCGAGCTGCTGGCCGCCCTCCCCGACCCGACGCTGGCCGCCCGCGCCGCCGACGTACGCCAGGTGGGGCGCCGGGTCGCCGGGGTGCTGCGCGGCGACCCGGAGTCTACTGTGGACGGCCCGGTCATCCTCGCCGGCCACGAGCTGGGCGCCGACGACCTGCTGGACGTCGTGGACGACCTGGCCGGCGCCGTGTCCCAGCTCGGCGGCCCGAACGCGCACGTCGCCATCGTCGCCCGCGCGCTGGGCGTACCGCTGGCCTTCGGCGTCACCCCCGACGCGGCCGACGGCGTACCGGCGGTGCTCGACGGCGCCACGCTGATCCTGGCGCCCACCCCGGCCCAGGAGCACGCCGCCCGCGAGGCCCTGCGCGCGGCCGAGCGGCGCCGCGCCGACCTCGCCGCCGGCCGTACGCTCCCCGCCGTCACCCGCGACGGCGAGGCGGTCACCCTGCTGGCGAACGTGGCCACCGCCGAGGAGTCCCGCGCCGCCGTGTCCGCCGGGGCGGAGGGCGCCGGGCTGGTCCGGACCGAGCTGCCGTTCCTCACCGCGCCCGGCTGGCCCGACGAGGCCGCGCACGCCGCCGCGCTCCGCCCGGTGCTGGGCCCGCTGGCCGGCCTGGTCGCGACGGTACGCACGCTGGACTTCGCGCCGGACAAGCTGCCACCGTTCCTCGAAGCGGGAGTCGCGAGGCTACGGGCCGCGACCACGACGGTGGACGAGCGCCGTGGTAGGCACAGTGGACGGTCGTACCCGGGGCAGCCGCCGCCGGAGGCGCTGGCCGCCCAGCTGGCCGCGATCGTCGCCACCGGCGCGGGCACCCGGCTACGCGTGATGCTCCCGATGGTCGGTTCCGCGGCCCAGGTGCGCGAGGCTCGCGCGCTGCTGCCCGAGGACGTGCCCCTCGGCGCGATGGTCGAGACGGAGGCGGCGGTGAAGGCCGTCGACGAGATCGCGGCGGCGGCCGACTTCCTCTCCATCGGCACCAACGACCTGACCGCGTCCCTGCTCGGCCTCGGCCGCCAGGATCCCGCCCTGACCCCGGCCCGCGCGGCGGAACCCTCGGTGCTGCGCGCGATCGCCGCGACCGTCGCCGCCGGCGAACGCCACGGGCGCCCGGTCTCCGTCTGCGGTGACGCCGCCGCCGACCCGTACGCGATCCCGCTGCTGATCGGCGTCGGCTGCCGCATCCTGTCGGTGGCACCGTCCGCTTTGGACACCGTCCGCGCCCAGGTCCGTTCCCTGGACGCCGGCGAGTGCGCGGCGATGGCCGCCGCCCTGCTGGGCTGAGTCCTCCGTGATCGAAGCTCCCCTCAAGCTGTTCTAGCGACGTGAGGGGAGCTTCGATCACGGGCGCTTTACTGCGTCTGGGCGACCACGTCCTCGGCCGTGAGGCGGCCACGGTCCTCCGCCGGGGCGGCCGAGCGCAGCGCCGACGGGGCACCCGCAGCCGGCGGGTTCGGCGGGCGGCGCCAGTGCCAGTCGGTCACGGCCTGGTAGGCGGCGACGACCGAGAGCAGGCGGTCCTCCGCGTACGGGGCGCCGCCGAGGATCGTGCCGATCGGGACCCCGGCCGTGGTGAAGCCGATCGGGAAGCCGATCTCCGGCAGCCCCAGGATGTCGAAGGGCACCGGGCCGGTCTGCACCACCACGTCGCAGTGGTCGAAGATCTGGTCCAGCACCCGCTCCAGCAGCAGCAGTTTGGCCCGCTGGCCGGTGATGAACTCGTTCGCGCCGAGCAGCGCGCCCTGCAGCCAGCCGGTCACCGAGACGCCGAAGCCGCGCAGGTCCGTACGCAGGTACGGCATGAAGGGCTCGCTGCGCTCGGGCAGCCGTACGTTGTTGAAGGCGCCGCCGGTCAGCAGTTCCCACTCGTCGGGGAACGGGACGTCGACCAGGCGCACGCCCTCGACCTTGTCCACAGTGGAGAGGAACGCCTGGCGGGCCAGCGCGGTGGCCGAGGTGCCGTCGGCGTACCCGGGGAGCACGCCGATGCGCGTGTTCCAGCGGGCACGGACCCGGCGCCCCGAGTACACCGGCGTCGCCGCCTCGACCAGGTTTGGCACCCGCGGCAGCCCTTGCGTGCGCGGGTCGGCCGGGTCCTCCCCCGCCATCGCGGTCAGCATGATGGCCGCGTCCTTGGCGTCGCGGGCGAGCGGGCCCGGGTGGTCGCGCGTGTAGCTGAGCGGGATGATGCCGGCCAGCGACACGCGACCCATCGTGGGCTTGAGGCCGGTCAGGTTCTGCGCGTTCGAGGGTGCCGTGATGGAGCCGCCGGTCTGCGTGCCCGTACCCGATGTCGCCATGCGCCCGGCCACCGACGTGGCCGTGCCGGTCGACGAGCCGCCGGGGTCCGTTCCCGGGTTGGTGGGTGTCCACGCGTTGACCGTCGTGACGCGACCGTCCGGTGTGGTCGCTCGGGTTGTCGCGAGTGGACCCATCTGCGTCTTGCCGAGCACGATCGCGCCGTTCGCCTTGAGGCGGCCCACGGCTGTCGCGTCGTACGGCGGCACGAAGTCCTGGAAGAGGAACGAGTTGGCCGTGGTCCGCACGCCGGCGGTCCAGTAGTTGTCCTTGATGGCGAGCGGGATGCCGTGCAGCGGGCCGACATGCGGCTTGCGGCCGGCGACCTTCGCCGCGGCCCGCGCCTGGTCGGCGAGCACCGTGTTGAATGCCTGGTACGCCGGCTCGTACGTGCCGATCCGGGCCAGGTACGCCTCGACGAGGTCGATCGGCTTGATCCGGCCATTCTTGATCATCCAGGCGGCTTCGGCGAGCGTCAGCTCGGTGAGGTCGGTGAAGGCCTCGGGGCGCGGCCGCACGTACGCGTTGCCGCCGAAGCGGGCCGCACCGCCGGCCCACGCGGCCGTGGCCGGGATGGCGGAGGCGCCGGCGGCGGCCACCGCGGCGACGGCGGCGGTCCGGGCGAGGAACGCCCGTCTATCCACTGTGGTCATTTGCGCCACTCCGTGCTGATCGAGGGGTAGAGCATCGGCGCGGGCTGCTGGGAGAGGGCGGCCGCGTGCGCCGGGTCGCTGCCCGCCGGGGCCGGCAGCTGGTACGCGGCGAGCGCGGTCACGCTGCCGCGGACGAACGAGCGCAGCGAGGCGAGTACGGAGTCGCGGCCGGGCGAGCCGGTCGCCGGGTCAGACGCGGTGCCGGGCGGCAGCTGGTCCAGGTCGATTCCGAGGGAAGCGAGGCGAGCTCGGATCATGACGTCGAGCTCGGCGTCCGTGGGTGGAGTGGGAGCCATGGTTGATCACTCTTGGAGCGGGCTGTGTCCGGCCTGTATCCCCAAGATCACATGGATGTGTCTTATCAAATCCAGCCGTTCGGCTGTCGGCAACCCGCCATATCAGTCCATCGATCTCTTCCTCTGTTTAGCGTCCCGTTCCCGACCCACGAAGGAGCGCAATGGGAATCCTCCGAAAGCTGGCCGGAGCCTGCCTCGCCGCCGCCCTGGCCACCGCCGGACTCGCCGCGCCGGCACAGGCGGCCGTACCCGACGGGCACGGCTTCGTGCTCTGGAACGGCGCCGCCGTGGTGCCCTCCGGCACCTGGCCGCCCGCCACCACCGTCACCGCGTTCGGCGGGGGCTTCTACGAGGTCGTCTTCCCCGGCCAGGCCGCGAAGGGCGGCGTCGTCCACGTCACCGCGATCAGCGGGCGCCCGGTGTGGTGCCAGGCGTTGAAGTGGGGCTTCTCCGGCGCCGATCAGATCGCGTACATCGGCTGCTTCCGGCCGGGCAGCTTCGGCATCGACACGCCGTTCACCGCGGTCTTCGCGAGCAGCTCACCGCCGGACGGGGTGCCCGGCCACTACGGGTACGTGCACGCGGACGCGGCCGCCACGGTCGTGAGCGAGTACAACTCGGCCGTCGGCGGCGGCAACACGGTGGCGCCGGCCGGCGGTCCGGGCGAGTACGTGGTCCGCTTCCCCGCCCTCGGCACGCCGGGGCCGAACGACGGCAGCCTGCAGGTGACCGCGGTCAACTCGGACCGGGGCGCGCACTGCCAGATCCCGAAGTGGCGGTCCAGCCCGGGCGGGCAGGACGTGCTGGTGTTCTGCTTCGACGGGACCGGCACGCCGTTCGACACCGGGTTCACACTGAGCTACCAGCTCGAACGGTCGCTGTTCGGCCCGGCGTACCCACCGAAGTTCTTCGGCTACATCTGGAACATGCCGCCGCCGCCAGCACCCAACCCGGGCCCGCCGGCGACGAACTTCAACTCCCAGCTCGGGCCCGGCGCGAACGGCCTCGCCGCGTCCGGCCTCGGGCTGACACTGGTCGGCTTCCGCGGGCTGGCCCAGCGGCCGGACACCGTACAGGTGTCGACCAGCGGGCAGCGGGGCGAGTTCTGCAACCTGCAGGCCCCGTGGTCGTACAGCGGCACGACCGTGCTGGTGCGCAACGTCGCCTGCTACACACCGGCCGGCGCCCGCGTCGACACCGGCTCGTTCACCAGCTACAACTCCGAGTTCTGACCAACCCGGTCGGGGGCCGCACCGCCGGCCCCCGACCGCATCACACGTCAGGGCCTCCGAACAACACCGCGTCAGTACGCGAGAACACCCAAGTCCTCGACGAACTCCCACACGTTGGTGTATGGATCACGCTGCGTGTACGGCAGGTGGTCGTCGTGCTGGGCGTTCATCTGCTTGGCCCGCTTGCGCGCGTCGGCGAACCGGCCCTCGATCTGGTCGATCGCGGCGTCCACCAGGTCTGCGGGCTTGCGGTCGACGGCTCGTCCGCCGCTTCCTCGGGTACCCCCGGCCTGCCTGGTGTCGTTCGCGATGTGTACATCGTTTCGGCGGACCGGCTGCATCTCCTTGACCAGGTCGATGTACTGCGGCTCCGTCAGCTCGCCTTCGGTGTAGACCCAGACCTGGCCGGGGTCGAGCAACCGGTCGCCACCGGGGGTGCCGAGCACCGTCACGTCATGCGTGGTGAAGATCAGTTGGGCACCCGCGGCGTTGACCTCGGGATCCTGGAAGAGCCGGATGACCTCCGCCGCGAACCGCGGATGCAGGCTCGCGTCCAGCTCGTCGACCAGGAGTACGGCGCCTTCGTCCAAGGCGAGCAGAACGGGACCGAGCAGCGCGAACCTGGAGCGGGTGCCAAACGACTCGCGTTCCCAGGCGACCGGGTATCTGTCGCCGGCCGCCCCGTCGTGCCAGAGGCGGACCACCTCGCCGTTGTCTACCAGCTCAACCCCGGCGACGCCCAGGTCCGCGACCCGGAGCAACTCCTCGATCCGCTCTCGGCGCGGACCGCGCAGGGCATGGCGCGTGAGGCTCTCGCGTTGATGCCGCTCGTTTTCCGGCGTGACCAGCCCCAGGTTGTTCTGGAACCAGTAGAAGACGGGCGACAGCTCGGGGCTGTTGTCGGTGCCGGCCACCGTGAGAAACAGCGCGTTCGGACGGGTCAGGCGCACGAACTGGGCGCGGTCGCGCACCCGCTCACCGGGAAACTCGAACTCGGTGTCGCGGGAGGCATCGCGGTCGAACCACACCTGACGGCGACCCTTGGGGTACGCGTGCAGCCACTCCGCCTCCACCCGCCCGGCACCGAGTTCGAAGCCGTACGTGTAGCGGAAGCCGTCGTGCACGAAGTCGACCTCGAAGAAGGAACTGTCCTCGGCCGCCTTTGGATCGAGGTTGAACTCCTCCCGCGGGATCCCACGGAAGGAGGCCCATTGGGCGTAGGAATTCAGCACCGCGTCACGCATCATGACCAGCGCGGCGAGAAGGTTCGACTTGCCGGACGCGTTGGCGCCGAAGATCCCGACCACCGGATACAGCGCGAGCTCTCGTCCCGCCACCGACACGACCCGGCCTGTCGACGCCTTGTCGCCCGGCTGCACGACGAAGGACAGCTCCTGTTCCTCGCGGAACGATCGCACGTTGGCGACCCGGAACCTCAGCAACATGCCCTCTCCCTGTCGCGCCCGGCGTACGGCGCCGGGCTGGCCGTCGCTGACCGGCTCGCCGGGCCGGGCCGGTCACCCGGCGTGGGTGCCGCTACACGCTCAGCGGCACGGCCGCGGGGGTGACCGGCGCGGGCAGGGAGCCTTCGCCGCCCAGGTACGAGTGGATGGCGGCCGCCGCGGCGCGGCCCTCGGCGATCGCCCAGACGATGAGGGAGGCACCGCGGTGCATGTCGCCGGCGACGAAGATGCCGTCGGCGTCGGCCGTCTGCCAGTCGGGGCGGGCGTCGATCGCGCCGCGGGCGTTGCGGGTGACGCCGAGCTGGTCGAGCAGCGGCTGCTCCTCGGTGCCGTCGAAGCCGATCGCCAGCAGCACCAGGTCGGCCGGGATCTCGCGCTCGGAGCCGGGCACGTAGGTGAGCATCCGGCGGCCGTCGACCTTTTCCACGGTCACCTCGGCGATCCGCACGGCCCGTACGTTGCCGGCGCCGTCGTCGACGAACTCCTGGACCGCGACCGCGAACACCCGGTCGCCGCCCTCCTCGTGCGCCGGGTAGTTGCGCAGGATCCACGGCCAGGTGGGCCACGGGTCGCGCGCCTCCTCGCGGGCGTCCGGCGGCTGCGGGTACAGGTCGAGCTGCACGATGCCGGCCGCGCCCTGGCGGTGGGCGACGCCGAGGCAGTCGGCGCCGGTGTCGCCGCCGCCGATGATGACCACGTGCTTGCCCTTGGCGTCGATCGGCGAAGGAGGCACCGGACCCGCGGCCGGGTCATCGGCGGCCGCGGCTGAGGCCGCGACGAAGCGGTTGGCGGGGACGAGGTGGTCCATCGCCAGGTGTACGCCGCGCAGCTGCCGCCCCGGCGTCTCGGGCGTGTCGCGCCCGGCGAGCGCACCGCAGGCCAGCAGCATGGCGTCGTGCTCGGCGCGCAGCGAAGCGGCGGTCACGTCGACGCCGACGTTGACGGAGGTGCGGAACAGGACGCCCTCGGCCGTCATCTGCGCCAAGCGCCGGTCGATGTGCTCCTTTTCCAGCTTGAAGTCGGGGATGCCGTACCGCATCAGGCCGCCGATCGCGTCGTCCCGCTCGTACACGGTCACCTGGTGGCCGGCGCGGGCGAGCTGCTGCGCGGCGGCGAGCCCGGCGGGGCCGGAGCCCACGACGGCGACCCGCTTGCCGGACGGCGGCGGCACGGCCTGCGGGGTGACGTACCCCTTCTCGAAGGCCCGGTTGATGATCTCGACCTCGACCTGCTTGATGGTGACCGGCTCGCCGCCGGCGATGCCGAGCACGCAGGCCGCCTCGCACGGCGCCGGGCAGAGCCGCCCGGTGAACTCCGGGAAGTTGTTGGTGGCGTGCAGCGACTCGATCGCCGAGGCCCAGCCGCCGGTGCGGACCAGGTCGTTCCAGTCCGGGATGCGGTTGCCCAGCGGGCAGCCGTCGTGGCAGAACGGGATGCCGCAGTCCATGCAGCGGGTGGCCTGCTCGCGGATCAGCTCGTCGCCGGCGGACGGGTAGACCTCGCGCCAGTCCTGGATGCGCACCGGGACCGGGCGCCGGCTGGGAAGCCGGCGCCCGTACCGAAGGAAACCCTGAGGATCAGGCACGAGCGACCTCCATCACCGCTTCGTCGATGTCCCGACCGGCGGCTTCGGCGGTGCGGATGGCTTCCATGACGCGCTTGTAGTCGCGCGGTACGACGGCGATGAACTCCTCGACCGCCTCGGACCAGCGCTTGAGCAGGTGCTCGGCGACGGCCGAGTCGGTCTCCGCGAAGTGCCGCTCGACCAGCGTGCGGAGGGTGACCTGCTCTTCGTCGCTGAGCGGCTCGAGCTCGACCAGCTCCGGGTTGACCCGGCTCTTGTCCAGGCGCCACACGAACGCGGTGCCGCCGGACATGCCGGCCGCGAAGTTGCGCCCGGTGCCGCCGAGGACCACGACGGTGCCGCCGGTCATGTACTCGCAGCCGTGGTCGCCGACGCCCTCCACGACGGCCACCGCGCCGGAGTTGCGGACGGCGAAGCGCTCGCCGACCCGGCCGCGCAGGAAGAGCTCGCCGCCGGTCGCTCCATAGAGGATGGTGTTGCCGGCGATGATCTGCTCCTCGGCCACGAACGGCGCGGTGCTGAACGGCCGCACCACGATCCGCCCGCCGGAGAGCCCCTTGCCGACGTAGTCGTTCGCGTCGCCGAAGAGGCGCAGCGTCACGCCCCGCGGCAGGAACGCGCCGAACGACTGGCCGGCGGTGCCGTGCAGCGTCACGTCGATCGTGTCGTCGGGCAGGCCGGCGCCGCCGTACCTGCGGGCGACCTCGCCACCCAGCATGGCGCCGACGCTGCGGTGCTCGTTGCGGACGGCGAGCACCGGGCGGACCGGCTCGCGGCGCTCCAGAGCCGGCGCGGCGAGCGTGATCAGCTCGTTGTCGAGCGCGCGGTCGAGGCCGTGGTCCTGCTCGCGGATGCGGCGCCGGGCCGCCCCCTCGGGCAGCCGCGGGATGTGCAGCACCGGACGCAGGTCGAGGCCGCGCGCCTTCCAGTGGTCGACCGCGGGCGCGACGTCGAGCAGCTCGGCGTGGCCGATCGCCTCGTCGAGCGAGCGGAAGCCCAGCTCGGCCAGGTAGCCGCGGACCTCCTCGGCGAGGAAGACGAAGAAGTTTTCCACGAACTCGGGCCGGCCCGTGAACCGCTCGCGCAGCACCGGGTTTTGCGTGGCGATGCCGACCGGGCAGGTGTCGAGGTGGCAGACCCGCATCATGATGCAGCCGGAGACGATGAGCGGGGCGGTGGCGAAGCCGTACTCCTCGGCCCCGAGCAGGGTCGCCACGATCACGTCGCGGCCGGTCTTGAGCTGCCCGTCGACCTGCACCGTGACCCGGTCGCGCAGCTTGTTGAGCAGCAACGTCTGCTGCGCCTCGGCCAGGCCCAGCTCCCACGGGGTGCCGGCGTGCTTGAGCGAGTTGAGCGGGGACGCGCCGGTGCCGCCGTCGTGGCCGGAGATCAGGATCACGTCGGCCTTGAGCTTGGCGACGCCCGCGGCGACGGTGCCGACCCCGATCTCCGAGACCAGCTTCACGTGTACGCGGGCGGCGGGGTTGACGCACTTCAGGTCGTGCACGAGCTGCGCGAGGTCTTCGATGGAGTAGATGTCGTGGTGCGGCGGCGGCGAGATGAGGCCGACGCCCGGCGTGGCGTGCCGGGTCTTGGCGATCCACGGCCACACCTTGTTGCCGGGGAGCTGGCCGCCCTCGCCGGGCTTGGCGCCCTGGGCCATCTTGATCTGGAGGTCGTCGGCGTTCACGAGGTATTCGCTCGTGACCCCGAACCGTCCACTCGCGACCTGCTTGACGGCGGAGCGGCGGGACGGGTCGTGGAGCCGCTCGACGTCTTCGCCGCCCTCGCCGGTGTTGGACTTGCCGCCGAGCCGGTTCATCGCGACGGCGAGCGTCTCGTGCGCCTCGGCCGAGATCGAGCCGTACGACATCGCGCCGGTGGCGAAGCGCTTGACGATCTCGCTGACCGGCTCGACCTCGTCGATCGGGACGGGCGGGCGGACCCCGGTGCGGAGCGTGAAGAGCCCGCGCAGCGAGCCGGCCTCGGTCGCTAGCTTGTCCACTGTGGACGTGTACTTCTGGAAGACCTGGTACTGCCGGCTGCGGGTGGCGTGCTGCAGCAGGAAGACCGTCTCCGGGTTGAACAGGTGCACCTCGCCCTCGCGGCGCCACTGGTACTCGCCGCCGACGTCGAGGCGCCGGTGTGTCCGCTCCGCTTCGTTCAGCGGGTAGGCGCGGACGTGACGGGCCTTGATCTCCTCGTGGATCTCGGCGAGCCCGGCGCCGCCGATCTTGCCGGGCGTGCCGGCGAAGTAGCGCTCGACGAGCCGCGCGTCGAGGCCGACCGCCTCGAAGACCTGCGCCCCGCAGTACGACGAGACCGTGGAGATGCCCATCTTGGACATGATCTTCAGGACGCCCTTGCCGAGCGCCTTGACGTAGTTGCGGACCGCGGTGGCCGGCTCGATGCCGGGCAGCGCGCCGGTCGCGATGAGGTCTTCGACCGTCTCGAAGGCCAGGTACGGGTTGACCGCCGCCGCGCCGTATCCGACCAGCACGGCCGCGTGGTGCACCTCGCGGCAGTCGCCGCTCTCCACGATCAGCGCCACCTGGGTGCGGGTCTGCTCGCGTACCAGATGCTGGTGGACCGCCGCGGTGAGCAACAGCGACGGGATGGGTGCCAGCGTCGCGTTGCTGTCGCGGTCGGAAAGGACCAGGATGCGCACGCCGTCTTCGATCGCCTCGGAGACGTGGCGGCAGATCTGGGTGAGCCGCGCCTTGATGCCGGCGGCGCCGTCGCGCAGCGGGTACAGCCCGGAGACCCGGACCGCCTTGAAGCCCGGCAGGTCACCGTCGGCGTCGACGGAGAGGATCTTCGCCAGCTCGTCGTTGTCGATCACCGGGTGCGGCAGCACGATCTGCCGGCAGCTCGCCGGTCCCGGGTCGAGCAGGTTGCCCTCCGGGCCGATCGTGGACTGGAGGCTGGTGACCAGCTCCTCCCGGATCGCGTCCAGCGGCGGGTTGGTCACCTGGGCGAAGAGCTGGTGGAAGTAGTCGTACAGCAGGCGGGGGCGGGTGGAGAGCGGCGAGATCGGCGTGTCGGTGCCCATCGAGCCGATCGGCTCGTTGCCGGTGCGCGCCATCGGCGCGATCAGGATCTTCAGCTCCTCTTCGGTGTATCCGAAGGTCTGCTGCCGCCGCTGCACCGAGTCGTGCGTGTAGACGATGTGCTCCCGCTCGGGCAGGTCGGCGAGGTCGATGAGGCCGGCGTGCAGCCACTCGTCGTACGGCTGGGCGGCGGCCAGCTCGGCCTTGATCTCGTCGTCCTGCACGATCCGGCCGGCGGCGGTGTCGACCAGGAACATCCGCCCCGGCTGGAGCCGCCCCTTGGCCACCACGGTCGCCGGGTCGAGGTCGAGCACGCCCGCCTCGCTGCCGAGCACCACCAGGCCGTCGCTCGTCTGCCACCAGCGGCCGGGGCGCAGGCCGTTGCGGTCGAGGACCGCGCCGACCACCGTGCCGTCGGTGAACGCCACCGCGGCCGGGCCGTCCCACGGCTCCATCAGGCTGGCGTGGAAGCGGTAGAACGCGCGCCGCGCCGGCTCCATGTCCGGGTCGTTCTCCCAGGCCTCCGGGATCATCATGAGCATCGCGTGGGGCAGGCTCCGGCCGGCCAGGTGCAGCAGTTCGAGCACCTCGTCGACGTTCGCCGCGTCGGAGGCGTCCGGCGTGCAGATCGGGAAGAGCCGCTTGAGGTTGCCCGGGATCGCGCTGGAGGCGAGCAGCGCCTCGCGGGCGTTCATCCAGTTCTTGTTGCCCCGGATGGTGTTGATCTCGCCGTTGTGCGCGATGAACCGGTACGGGTGGGCGAGCGGCCACGACGGGAACGTGTTGGTCGAGAAGCGCGAGTGGACCAGCGCGATCGCGCTGGCGACCCGCTCGTCGGCCAGGTCGGGGAAGAACGCGGGCACCTGCGCCGGCGTGAGCATCCCCTTGTACGTGATCGTGCGCGACGACAGCGACGGGAAGTACGCCGCGACGCCCCGCTCGGCGCTCTCCCGCTCGGTCTGCTTGCGCACGCAGAACGCCACCCGGTCGAGGTCGAGCCCGGTCAGCGGGCTGCCCGCCGGACCCTCCGGGGTGTCGGTGAGCCGGTGCGCGGCGAGGAACACCTGCCGGATCCGCGGGCGGGCCGCCTCGGCCGTCTCGCCCAGGTCGCTCGGGTCGACCGGCACGTCCCGCCAGCCCAGCAGGTCGGCACCCTCCACCAGCGCGTACTTCTCCAGGACCCGGACCGCCCGGGCCGCCTCCTCCTCGTCGTGCGGGAGGAAGACCAGGCCGGCCGCGTACTGCCCGGGGGGCGGGAGGGGGAAGTCGACCACGGCCCGGAAGAACTCGTCGGGCACCTGCAGCATGATGCCGGCGCCGTCACCGGTGTTGGGCTCGGCGCCGCGGGCGCCCCGGTGGTCGAGCCGGCACAGCGCCGAGAGGCCCTTGGCGACGACGTCGTGGGAACGATGGCCCGCCAGATCCGCCACGAAGGCCACGCCGCAGGCGTCGTGCTCGTACGCCGGGTCGTAGAGCCCTTCGGAGGTGCGCTGAGGGTGCGGATGAACCACCGGGCCTCCTGTCGTCGCTCGCGCTACGTGGGATAGATCGGGACGACGTCGGCCCTGCTGAGTCCTTCGAGTCTACGTTAGGGGTTCCTGAACTCCACCAGCGGAGATTGATCACACGTGACTGAACTGTTCGAACGGCTGGAACGCTTCTACGACGCCGTACCCAGGGACGGTGCGCACACCGAGGACTTCGGGGGACTCGTGCTCTTCGTCCGTGACGGACCGGGTTGGCCGTTCTACGCGCGCCCCCGCCTGGGCGCCCACGAACCGCCTTCCGCCGCCGACATTACCTCGGTTCGGGCGAGGCAGCGCGCTATCGGTGCACCGGAGGCGTTCGAGTGGGTACACGAGGTTACCCCGGACCTACTGGCCGTGGCCCGTTCCGCGGGCTTGGCGGTCCTCGAGGCGCCGCTGCTGGTGCTGGACCCGTCGGCCCTGGTCACGCCCCCGGGCGCGGACGTCCGCTTCCTGGACCCGGCGACCCCGTCGTTCGCCACCGACGTCGCCGTGCGCCGTGCGGTGGGCGCGGTCGGCTTCGGCTCGCCCGGCACGTCGACCGGACCGGCCGGTCCCGAGGACCGGGACGCCGCGGTACTGCCGGTGACCGCGGCCGAGCTCGCCGACGAGCGGCGCATGATGGAGGCCGGCCGCCGCGCGTCGGTACTGGGATATTTGTCACCACCGGCCGCCGACCCGGAGCTGGCGGGCGTCCTGGCCAGCGGCATCCTCCAGCGGGTCGACGACGTCGCCGAGATCGCCGGCGTGGCCGTCCTGCCCACCGCCCGGCGCCGCGGCCTGGGCGCGGCGGTCACCGCCGCCCTCGCCCGGCACGCCCTGGACACCGGCGTCGACCTGGTCTTCCTCTCCGCGGGCAGCGACGACATCGCCCGCGTCTACGCCCGGGTCGGCTTCAAGCGCGTCGGGACCGCCTGCATCGCCACCCCGTCCCTGTTCCCCACCGCCTAGCGAGGTCTCGGAACAAGGGTGGCTTCGGCCGTGGGCTACCGCGCTGTCCGCCGTGGTCCCGGCCGCCGCTCCCGCGCCTCACCCTCCGCGCCCCTCCCCGGCCGGGCGGATGTGTGCGTGCGGGAAGCTCTCGAGCTGCCCCGTCTGTGCGTGCGCCTCCCCAGCCGGTGCGGACCAGGACAAATCGCCCCCGTCTGTGACCATCACCCCGGCTCCGCAAGCTCTCCGGGGAGCGCGCGGAAGCGACAGAAACCAGGTTGATGCCCCGGTCCGTGCCGGCTGCGGACCGCATTGGGGTGCTTTCCCGCGGGCACCGCTGCGGAGGGTGGCGATCGGGTCCGCGGGACCGGTTTGGGTTGAGCCGCGACGGCACCAGCCCTTGATCGGGCTGGCTCTGCGCAGATCGTGGTACTTGGCTGCCCCTCCAGGGGCAGTTGGATACCACGATCTGCGCCGTGGGCTGATCTCACAGCGCCGATCTTGGGAAGGGCGGCTGGATCGCGGGGGCGCGGTGATCGTTCGACCGGAATCGGCGCGACAAAGCCGGCGGAGCGGCCGCCATCGGGTAGGCGATCAGCGGCGGCCAGCGCGGTGCGCCGCAATCGTCCGGTGGTCGTGGCCCGACCTGCGGGTGCGGGGCGGTGTGGGCGGGTTCGGTTGTGAAGCGCGGAGGGTGCGGCCGCGGGAACGCACCCCAAAGAAACGCTCCGCTGCGCTCCACGTTTCCCCGGGGACCCCGCGCAACGGTCCGGACCACCGCGGGCGTCGCGGTAGCCCGCCTCTCTGTCTTGAACTGGATCTTCCAGGAGCTCGCCAGGGCGCGCGGAGTGGGCGGCGGTCGGGTCAGATCGGGGGGAGCAGGGCCTGCGCGGGCAGGGGTGTGGCGTCGCCGAGGGCGGCGCGGAGGGCGGCGGCGGTGGCTTCGGTGTCCGGGCGCTCGCAGGCGGGGACGGGCGCGCCGATCTCCTCGCGGATGCGGCTCGCGTCGGCCAGGAGCTCGGCGGCGCGGGCCGGGTCGTCGCGGCGGTGGACCTCGGCGAGCGCCTCCAGCACGCTCGCCGTGCGCCAGCGGTCGCCGACCTTGCGGTGGGTGGCCAGGCTCAGCGCCAGGTGCTCCTCCGCCCGATCGGCCCGGCCGGTGCGGAGTTCGACCAGGCCGCGCAGGTTGTGCGCCCAGCCGACGCCCTCGGGGAAGCCGAGCGTCGCGTACCGCTCGAGGGCGGCGTCGAGCAGGCTGGTGGCGCGGTCGGTGTCGCCGCGGTAGAGGGCGACGGCGCCGAGGTTCATCAGGGCGGAGGCGGCGGCCTCGGCGTCGCCCAGCCGCTCGAACCAGCGGCGGCAGGCGCGCAGCCGCAGCTCGGCGCGGTCGAAGTCGCCGGCGAGCCAGGCGGTGAAGCCGCGCAGCTGGACCGCCCGGGCCTCGCCCAGCTCGTCGCCGCACTCGACGTAGATGGCGGCGGCCTTGTCGAGGTGGGCGGCGGACGCCTCGTACTGGGCGCGCTCGCGGGCGACCGAGCCGAGGATCATCTCCACCCGGGCCTCGGCCCGGCGGTCGCCGACGGCGCGGTAGGCGGCGTGGGCGGCACCGGCGTACTGGGCGGCGGCGGAGTAGTCGCAGAGCAGCATCGCGAGCATGGCGGCGTCGGCCGCTGCCGCGCCGCGCAGCAGGGAGGGGGCGCGGGGGTGGCGGGCGAGCGCGGCGGCGAGCCAGTCGTGGGCCTCGCGGTAGTGCCCCTCGATCCGGCAGAACATGGCCAGCGCGGTCGCCAGCCGCAGGTCACCGTAGGGCACGGCGGTCGGCCGGGCCTCGGCCAGCCAGGCCATGGCGGCGCGCAGGTTGGCCGCGTCGGCGCGGAGCCGGGCCAGCCCGACCTCCTGGGCGTGGCCGCGCAGGTCGGCGTCGGCCGACTCGGCCAGCCGCAGGTAGTGGGCGGCGTGTGCGGTGCGGGCGGCGGGCACCTCGGCGTGCAGGCGGGCCAGGGCGTGCCGGCGGATGGGCATCAGCAGGCGGTAGCGGCCCCGGTCTTCCTCGATCAGCGAGGCGTCGACGAGCTGGGCGAGCGCCGCCGGGTCGGAGCTGGTGCCGGCCCGCAGCGCGTCGGCGGCGGCCGCGTCGAAGCTGCCGGCGAAGACCGCCAGCCGCTCGAAGAACCGCTGCACGTCCGGCGCGAGCTGGGCCAGGCTGGACTCGACGGCGGCGGCCACGGTGCGGTGGCGGGCCGGCGTGGTGGGGTCGGGGCTGTGCAGCAGCCGCTGGTCGGTGCGGATGCGGGCGACGATCTCGGGCACGCTGAGCAGCGGCGTGCGCGCGGCGGCCAGCTCGATCGCCAGCGGCAACCCGTCGAGCTCGGCGCAGAGCTGGGCAACCGCGTCGGCGCTGCCCTCCGGCACCGGGCGGCCGGAGCGGGCCTGTGCCCGCTCCAGGAAGAGCCGGGTCGCGGCGTGTGTGGCCAGCTCGGCCAGCGTGTGACCGGCGGCGGGCGCGGGGAGGGGCAGCGGCGGTACGGGTACGACGGACTCGTCCTGGGCCCGCAGCGGCGCCCGGCTCGTGGCCAGGATCCGCAGCCCCGGGCAGCGCGCCAGCAGCTCGCGGGCCAGCTCGCCGCAGCCGGCGACGAGGTGCTCGCAGTTGTCCAGCACGAGCAGTACGTCGTGCGCCCCGATCTCCTCGGCGATCGCGTCGACCGGGTCAAGGCCGGGGTCCTCGCGCAGGCTGAGCGTCTCCGCGACGGCGGCCGCCACCCGCTCCGGCCGGTCGATGACGCTCAGGTCGACGAACCAGGGCACCCGCTCGCCGGTGACCGCCTCGTGGCCGTCGCCCCGCCCGCCCCCCGCGGAGAGACCTGGGTGGCTCGCCGCGGCGATCGCCAGCCGGGTCTTGCCGGCGCCGCCGGGCCCGACCAGCGTGACCAGCCGGTGCGCGGCGAGCCGGGCGGCGATGTCGTCGAGCAGCGCGTCGCGGCCGAGCAGGCTGGTCAGCGGCACCGGGGGCGCCGCCACCCGCCGGGGCGCCCGGGGCTCGGGGCGGGGTGGGGCGGGCAGCTCGGCGATGTCGCCCCGCTCGGCCGCCGCGGCGAGGGCGCGCAGCCGCTCCCCCGGCTCGACGCCGAGCTGGTCGGCGAAGGTGCGGGCGGCGCGCTCGTACACCGAGCGGGCCGCCGCCCGACCGCGGCTCAGCAGCGTCGCGGTCAGCAGCAGCTCCCAGCGGCGCTCGCGCAGCGGGTGCTTGACCACGCCCGCCTCGAGCTCGGTGGCCGCCGTCTCGGCCACCTCGGCGGCCTCGATGCCGGCGAGCACCGCGGCCCGGTCGGCGACCGGCGCGCCGCTGGCCCGGACGGCGTCCGCGGCCTGGCGCAGCACGCAGTCCCACCGCTCCTCGCGGGCCCGGGTGCGGCTGTCGTAGAGCCGCTTGGTCTCCGCCTCGGCCCAGCCGGCGAGCGCGATGCCGTCGAGTGGCGTGTCGGTGCGCCAGCGGGCCAGCGCCCGGTCGTAGAGGGCGATCGCGGCGGGCAGGTCGCCGGCGCCGCGGCGGGAACGGGCCCGGCGCAGCTCGTCGTGGTAGCGCAGGGCGTCGATGTAGCGCCCGGCGAGGCGCATGCCGGAGGCGCGGGTCTGCAGCGCGCCGCGCAGGCCGCCCCGGGCCAGCGCCCCGGCGAGGGCCGCCGCGTCGCGGTCGAGCGCCACCGGGTCGAGGCCCGCCGCGCTCAGCTGGCCCCACCCGACGATCTCGCCGCCGCGCAGGCCGAGGACGGCCAGCAGCCGGCGCGCGCCGGTGGCGAGCGGCACCGGCCCGCCCGGACCGGCCAGCTCCACCGGCCCCAGCAGGCGCACCTGCCCCGGGCGTGCGCGTAGGCCATCCGTCATTGCGCGTAGTGTCCCCCTCGCGCGCAGCGACGGTCAGCATCCTTTCGGTCCGAATTCGGCCCCCGGCGTGTGCGGCCGGGGTTGTCCGCCCGGCCACGTGACTGCCCCCTTCGGCCAGATTCGGCGGGCAGTGTTTGGCGACCCCGTGATCGAAGCTCCCCCCACGTCGTTAGGACGACTTCGAAGGAGCCTTGATCACCCTGCGGCGGCGCCGGTCAGGCGGGCGGTTTCCAGGCCGCGGCGGCGGTCGCGGCGCTCCCCATCAGGCGGGGGCTGATAGTACCGAGCGCGGCATCCCGGGCACGCAACGCGAGGCGGCCGCGCGCCTGGAGGACGGCCGACATCCGCCGGGTCTGGCGTACGACGGTGGCGGCGCGGGGGCGGCGGAGCCGGGAGTACGCGGCGATCGCCTCCTGGGTCTGCCGGCCCGGCACCGCGTCGCGCAGCACCGAGCGGAGCGTCGCCGCGTCCTCCAGCGCGAGGCAGGCGCCCTGGCCGAGGTGGTGCGGCATGGCGTGGGCGGCGTCGCCGAGCAGGGCGAAGCCGCCCGGGCCGGCCGGGAAGCCGTACTCGCGGGGCAGCGGCCGCAGCTCGCGCACCTCCTGCTGCACCAGGTCGTCGGGCTCGGTGGCGGCGAGCAGGTCGCCGATCGGCGCGTGCCACGCGGCGAACCACCGCCGCAGCAGCGCGAGCTGGGTGGCCGGCGGCTCGGGGCGGGGCGCGCCGGCGGCGGTGGCGACCCAGTAGATGCCGCCCCGCGTGGAGCCACCGGACGAGCCGCGCTGGCCGAGCTGGGCGGCGACGAAGCGGTAGCCCGCGCCGAGCGTCTCCCCCACCACCGGGCGGCCCTCGTTGAGCGGGGGCACGCGGTACCAGGGGATGACCGCTCGCCACGCCGCGCACCCCGAACTGACCACAGTGGACTCCGGTGCGAGCAGCCGGCGCACCGCGCTGTCGATGCCGTCGGCGGCCACGACGATGTCACCCTCGTACGTGGTGCGCCCGTCGCTCACCGCCGGCCGCTCCCGCTCGTCCGCGCGGGCGGTACGCACGGACACGCCGGTGCGCAGCTCGACCCGGTCGCCGAGCCCGGCCACGAGCGCGTCGTGCAGGTCTTCACGGTGCACGATCACCGGGCCGCGCCCGCTCACCCCGCGCGGCTGCACCAGCCACTGCCCGTCCGGCCGCCGGATCCCGCTCTCCGGCAGCGGCGTCGCGATCGCGTCGAGCCCGGCCGCGAGACCGAGGGCGTCGAGGGCGCGCACCGCGTTGGGCCAGAGGATCAGCGCGGTGTGCTCGGCCCGGACCCGGTCGTCGCGCTCCAGCACCGTCACCTGCCAGCCGGACCGGGCCAGTGCGCCCGCCACGGCCAGGCCGCCGATGCCCGCCCCGACGACCACAGCCGTACGCATGGGTGGCGCCCCCTCGATCTCGTGCGCTCAGCGGTCTTCGGTGGATCGGACCGCGCGGTCCGGCGGGTCGGATTCGGCGTCGCCGGCCGGGCCATTGTCACCGCCGGCCGAGGCGCTCGGATCGGACGTCCCGTCCGCCTTTGCCGTGCCCGTGTCGTCGTCTTCCCCGGCGTCCTCGGTGATCGCCACGTCGCCGGTCCGCTCGGCCGGCTCGTCGTCGGCGAAGTCGTCGAGCAGGTCGTCACCCGCCGGGTCCTCCGCCGGCTCGCCGTCCGAGGGGAGCTCGCCGGTCTCCTTGTACCGCAGGTACTGCTCCTCGGTGACCACGCGGTAGCCGCTCGGCTTGGCCGCCGCCCGCTCGGCCGCGCTGCCCGATACGTCCCGCTGGGAGACGTCGCCGCCACCGGCACCCACCGGCGCCAGCGCGGGCGCGTCCCTGGGCACGAGGAACTCCTGCGGTCCCCGGGTCCGCACGAAGTAGAGCAGGCCGCCGAGGAAGACGATCACCGAGACCCAGACGTTGACCCGCGCGCCGAGGATGGTGTTGGCCTCGTCGGTGCGCATCAGCTCGATCCAGAACCGCCCAGCGGTGTAACCCATCACGTACAGCGCGAACGCCCGCCCCTTGCCCAGCTTGAACCGGCGGTCGACGAGCAGCACCAGCGCCGCGACCCCGATGTTCCAGAGCGCCTCGTAGAGGAACGTGGGGTGGTAGAGGTCGGGCTCGACGATGGGGTCGCCGTTTTGGTCGGTGAGGGCGTGGCCCGGGTTTTCCGGATCCATCTGGTGGATCTTCAGGCCCCAGGGCAGGGTGGTGACACCGCCGTACAGCTCGTTGTTGAACCAGTTGCCGACCCGCCCCACCGCCTGCGCGAGCGGCAGGCCCGGCGCCACCGCGTCGGCGACGACGGTCAGCGGGAGGCCGAGCTGGCGGCAGGCGATCCAGCCGCCGAGCACACCGCCGGCCACCGCGCCCCAGACGCCGAGACCGCCCTCCCAGATCTTGAACGCGTCGGCCGGGCTGCCACCCTCGCCGAAGTAGTCCTGCGGCGAGGTGATCACGTGGTAGAGCCGCGCGCCGACGATGCCGAACGGCACCGCCCACACCGCGATGTCGAGGACCGCCCACGGCGGCGCGCCCCGGCGACGCAGCCGGAACTCGGTCACCAGGCAGGCGACCGCGATGCCGAGGACGATGCAGAGCGCGTATGCCCGGATCGGGATCGGACCGAGGTCCCAGACGGCTGAGCTGGGGCTCGGGATTGCGGCGATTGTCACGGGTGCACACGCTACCGTCGTGGGCTGCGCTCGCGTTAGCCCGGTCACGCCCAAATCGACCAGGTTCTGAGGTGAACGACGGCTGACTTCTCCGTTGGGCGGTCGTACGCTCTTTTGACATGAGCTCTTTGACCTCCGCGGTCGCCGCCGTCATCACCGACGCCGCTGGCCGCGTGCTGCTCTGCCAGCAAAGTCAGGGGCACCGGCTCTGGTGCCTGCCCGGCGGTCGCATCCGCCAGGCCGAGAGCCCGGTCCACGCGGCGATCCGCGACATCCGCGAGGAGACCGGCCTGGAGACCCACATGGTCGACGTCGTCGGCATCTACCAGCTGACCGGCGACGCCTGCGGTGAGGACATGCCCGACGTGCTCAAGTACGTCTTCCGCGGGCAGATCGACGGCGGCGAGGCGAGCGTCAACTCGCCCGGCCGGATCTGCTGGCTGTCGTGGCACGACCCCGAGGCGCTGCCCGGCCCGATGACGCCGGTCGCCCGCGCGGCGATCGCGGACGCCGTGGCCGGCCGCTCCGGCGTGCTGCGCCACGTCGAGCGCGACAGCGAGCCGGAGATCCCGGACGCGGCCGAGCCCGAGCCGCTCGCGGTGGCCGCCAGCTGAACGGGGCGCCTTACTTTTACCCCTCGAGCGGGGGTAGACTAACCTCCTTAGCTAAGGAGGTTCAGATGTCGCGCGAGCCCGCGCCGCAGTTCAACATCCATGACGCCAAGACCAACCTCTCCCGGATCATCGAGCGGGTCGAGCGTGGCGAAGAGGTAATCATCAGCCGGGCCGGCCGGCCGGTGGCGAAGGTAGTTCCGCTGACGCGCGGGGTCCACCGCGTCGGTCGCGGGTCGCTGCGCGGGCGGTTGGTGATGACCGAGGATTGGGACTCCGACGCGACCAACAAGATCCTCGCAGACGAGTTCGAGACCTCACTATGAGGGTGCTCCTCGACACCCACGTCGTCCTCTGGTGGCTGGCCGACGATCCCACCCTTGCCGACGACGTCAAGCACGTCCTCGACGCGGAGCCCGATGCCTACGTGAGCACGGCGACGCTCTGGGAGGTCTCCATCAAGCAGGCGCTCGGCAAGCTGGGGCCCACCGATCTGCCTGAGCGCGTGCGGGATGCCGGCTTCCGGCCGCTACCGATCACCATGGACCACGCCATCGCCGCCGGGCGGCTGCCGGAGATCCATCGCGATCCCTTCGACCGGATGCTAGTGGCGCAGGCCCAGTGCGAAGGCATGACGCTCGTGACCCGCGACGAGCACATCCACAAGTACGACGTGGCGCTGCTCAGCGTGTGACCGCCCGCACGCCGCGGGCCAGGTCGGCGCTGAGCGCGCGCAGCGACGCCAGCCCGGCGGCCTCGTCGGGCGCCTCCAGCACGCAGCGGACCAGGGCGCTGCCCACGATCACCCCGTCGGCGAACGAGCCGACCTCGGCGGCCTGCGCGCCGTCGCGTACCCCCAAGCCCACGCCGACCGGCAGGTCGGTGACCGCCCGGACGCGGGCGACCAGCGCGGGCGCCGCGGCCGACGTCTGCTCGCGGGCGCCCGTGACGCCCATGACGGCGGTCGCGTAGACGAAGCCGCGGCAGTTGGCCACGGTCATCGCGAGCCGCTGGTCGGTCGACGAGGGCGAGACGAGAAACGTGCGGTCGAGCTGGTGCGCGTCCGACGCCGCCAGCCACTCCTCCGCCTCGTCCGGGATGAGGTCGGGCGTGATGAGCCCGGCGCCCCCGGCGGCGGCGAGGTCACGGGCGAAGGCGTCGACGCCGTACCGCTCGATCGGGTTCCAGTACGTCATCAGCACCACCGGTACGCCGGTGCGGGCGACCGCCTCGATGGCGCGCAGCGTGTCCCGGGTGCGTACGCCGCCGGCGAGCGCGATGTCGCTGGCCTTCTGGATCACGGGGCCGTCCATGACCGGGTCGGAGTAGGGCAGCTCGACCTCGATCACGTCGATGCCCGCCTCGGCCATCGCGACCATCGCGGCGATGCTGCCCTCCACGGTCGGGAAGCCGGCCGGCATGCACCCGATCGCCACCGCCCGCCCCTCGGCGCGCGCCTTTTCGAAGACCTCGGTGACGCTCACGCCCGTCCTCGCTTCGCCGCGGGCGGGCGCGAGGCTCCAAGCGCCCTCTGCTTGATGATTCGCTCGCTGCGCTCGCTCACGCCCGTCCTCGCTTCACCGCGCGCGGGCGCGATGCGCCGAGAGCGCCGCGCTCGCTCACGCCCGTCCTCGCTTCGCCGCGCGGGCGTGACGCGCCGAGAGCGCCGCGCGCGCTCACGAGGCGAGGATCCCGAAGTAGGAACCGGCGGTCTCCACGTCTTTGTCCCCCCGACCCGACAGGTTGACGATGATGGTCGGCTCGCGGCCGAGCTCCGCAGCGAGCGTGGGCGCGATGGCGAGCGCGCCGCCGAGCCCGTGCGCGCTCTCGATCGCCGGGATGATCCCCTCGGTGCGGCAGAGCAGCTGGAAGGCGTCCATCGCCTCGGCGTCGGTCACCGGCAGGTACCGCGCCCGGCCGGTGTCGTGCAGCCACGCGTGCTCCGGCCCGACGCTGGGGTAGTCGAGCCCGGCGGAGATCGAGTACGACTCGATGGTCTGCCCGTCCTCGTCCTGCAGCACGTACGTCCGGGCGCCGTGCAGCACGCCCGGCGAGCCGCCGCTGAACCGGGCCGAGTGCCGGTCGGTGGTCACGCCCTCGCCGCCGCCCTCGAACCCGTACAGCCGGACGCCCTCGTCGCCCACGAACGCGTGGAAGATGCCGATCGCGTTGGACCCGCCGCCCACGCAGGCCGCGACCGCGTCGGGCAGCGCGCCGGTCTGGTCGAGGATCTGCTGGCGGGCCTCCACGCCGATGCCGCGCACGAAGTCGCGCACCATGCCCGGGAACGGGTGCGGTCCGGCCGCCGTGCCGAGCAGGTAGTGCGTTTCGTCCACACTGGACACCCAGTCGCGGAGCGCTTCGTTGATCGCGTCCTTGAGCGTGCGCGAGCCGGTCTTCACCGGGATCACGGTGGCGCCGAGCATCTTCATGCGGGCGACGTTGAGCGCCTGGCGCTCGGTGTCGACCTCACCCATGTAGACGACGCACTCCAGGTCCATCAGGGCGGCGGCGGTGGCGGTGGCCACCCCGTGCTGCCCCGCGCCGGTCTCGGCGATCACCCGCCGCTTGCCCATCCGCTTGGTGAGCAGCGCCTGGCCGAGCACGTTGCGGACCTTGTGCGCGCCGGTGTGGTTGAGGTCCTCGCGCTTGAGGAAGATCCGGGCGCCGGCGGCCGCGGAGAACCGGTCGGCGCGGTAGAGCAGCGACGGTACGCCCGCGTAGTCGCGCAGCAGCCGCCCGAACTCCGCCTGGAACGCCTCGTCGGCCATCGCGTGCCGGTACGCCGCGTCGAGCTGGTCGAGCGCCGCGATGAGCGCCTCGGGGACGAAGCGCCCGCCGTACCGCCCGAAGTGCCCGCTGACGTCCGGCAGCAGCCCCGCGGCCGACGCGTTCATCGAACCGGCCTCGGGGTCGCCGGGTGGTTGCCGGCGTTGACCAGCTCGGCCACCGCGTCGCGGGGGCTCTTCTTGGTGACCAGCCCTTCGCCGACCAGGACGGCGTCGGCGCCGGCCGACGCGTACCGGATCAGGTCGTGCGGGCCCCGCACCCCGGACTCGGCGATCTTGACGACGCTGTTGGGCAGGCCGGGCGCGATCCGCTCGAAGACCGAGCGGTCGACCTCGAGGGTGCGCAGGTTGCGCGCGTTGACGCCGACGACCTTGGCGCCGGCCTCGAGCGCGCGGTCGGCCTCCTCCTCGGTGTGCACCTCGACGAGCGCGGTCATGCCGAGCGACTCGATCCGCTCCAGCAGGCCGGTCAGCACCTTCTGCTCCAGGGCCGCCACGATCAGCAGCACCAGGTCGGCGCCGTGCGCGCGGGCCTCGTGCACCTGGTAGCTGGAGACGACGAAGTCCTTGCGCAGCACCGGCACCCCGACCGCGGCCCGCACCGAGACGAGGTCGTCGAGTGAGCCGCCGAACCACCGCCCCTCGGTGAGCACGCTGATGCACCGGGCACCGCCCGCCGCGTACTCCGTGGCCAGGTCGGCCGGGTCCGGGATCTCGGCCAGCTGCCCCTTGGACGGGGACGAGCGCTTGACCTCGGCGATCACGCCGACACCGGGGCGGCGCAGGGCCGCGTAGGCGTCGTGCGGTGGCGGCGCGGCGGCCGCGAGCTCCTTGACCCGCTCCAGCGAGACCCGCTGTTGTCGCAGCTCGACGTCCTCCCGCACACCGGCGAGGATCTCGTCGAGCACACTCGCGGGTCCCCCGGCGGCCGGCTTGCCGCCCTCGTCTTCCGCGTACGCATGCTCAGCAGTCACCAACGGACTCCCCTTTCCGGGTGTCATTCGCCCGATGCTAGGCGGCCCCACGGAGGTGTCCGAGTCCGGGGTATGGCACGCCCCGCCGGTTGGACTCGGGCATAATGCCCGAGCTTGGTCGGCAAGATCCGGTCGCGTCGCGCCCGCGCCGAGCGAAGCGAGCGCGGCCGGCAGCGCCGGGCTGGTTGTTCGGCGCGTCACGTTCCGGCCACGCGATGGCCGTCTGCCGGGTTGGTTGCTGGACACTTGACCGGCGGGTCATAGACCCGAAACAGACCTCCCGCACGATCGTCTTCAGGCAGACTGTTCGACGGTGCCCGTCACCTTGAACCCGGAGCGCAGCCATGAGCGACACGCAGCCCAACGGCCTCGTCGAGATTCCCCGTTCTGTCCTTTCCATGGCCGTCGGCATGATCGACACGGTGGAGCGAGTGGTCGTCGGGGACGCCCGGGTGCGCACCGCCCGCCGCAACGCGTGGGAGGCCATCTGCGCCGACCGCGCCCGCGCCCTCCACCAGGACGAGGTGCGCCGGCTGGTGAGTCAGCTCAGGGTCGGGTCCTCCCCGCGGTCGAGGGCGTCCCAGGCGTCCGTGGGCCGGTCGCCCCGCCGCCGCGCCGCCCGCTCGTAGCGGGTCCCCAGCCCGGGCCAGGACGGCCCGCGCAGGGCGGTGAGAGCACCGCCCGCGGCCAGCGCCAGCCCACCGGCCACGCAGGCCAGGGCCCACGCCGTGGTCTCGCGCAGACCGTAGGCGCCACCAGCGACCACCCCAAGACCCACAAGCAGGAGGAGTACGCCGATCCACCGTCGCGCCCAGCGGCGGGTGGCCACGATCGCGCCCGACCCGGCAAGACCGACCACCGCGAGGGGCGGAAGCCACGGCAGAAGGTCGCCCCCGGTGCGCGGGGTGCGCAGCGAGGGCAGCGGCTCCGGCCGGGTGACCACGTCGACGGTCCAGGTGCGGGTCGCCGCGAAGAGCGCCAGTCCCGCGCCGGCGAGGCAGAGGAGGACGGTGCAGGCGATCTGGCGTCGTTCGTTCATCGGGCGGGTTTCAGGGTTTCCGCCGCGGCGATGGCGGCCAGGACGGCGGCCGCCTTGCTCTGCGTCTCCCGCTCCTCCGCGGCCGGGTCGGAGTCGGCGACGATGCCGGCGCCGGCCTGCACGTAGGCCCGGCCGCCGCGGATGAGGGCGGTGCGGATCGCGATCGCCATGTCCATGTCGCCGCCGAAGCCGAAGTAGCCGACCGTCCCCCCGTACAGGCCGCGGCGGGTCGGCTCCAGCTCCTCGATGATCTCCATGGCCCGCACCTTCGGCGCGCCGGAGAGCGTGCCGGCCGGGAACGTCGCGGCGAGCGCGTCGAACGCGGTCTGGTCCGCGCGCAGCTCACCGACCACAGTGGAGACGATGTGCATCACGTGGCTGTACCGCTCGATGGTCGCGAACTCCGGCACCTCCACCGTGCCCGGCCGGCACACCCGGCCCAGGTCGTTGCGGCCGAGGTCGACGAGCATCACGTGCTCGGCCCGCTCCTTGGGGTCGGCGATCAGCTCGGCGGCGAGGCCACCGTCCTCCTCCGGGGTGGCGCCGCGCCGCCGGGTGCCGGCGATGGGATGGAGCAGCGCCGTCCGCCCGGTCACCTTGAGGTGGGCCTCCGGCGAGGAGCCGACGATGTCGAAGCCGTCGAAGCGGAGCAGGTACATGTACGGGCTGGGGTTGGTCGTGCGCAACACCCGGTAGACGTCGAGCGGGTCGGCGGTGGTCGCCCGTTCGAAGCGCTGTGCCACCACGATCTGGAAGCACTCGCCGGCGCGGATCGCCTCCTTGGCCACCTCGACCGCCTTGGGGTACGCCCCCGGCTCGGTGCGGCTCGCCACCTCGCCGAGCGGTGGGCTGTCCACTGTGGAGATCATCGGCGGGATGGGGCGGGAGAGCGCGGTGGTCATCGCGTCGAGCCGGCCGACCGCGTGGTGGTACGCGGCGTCGTGGTCGCGCTCTTCGACGATCGCATTGGCGACGAGGATCGCGGCACCCTCGTAGTGGTCGAGCACCACGAGGTCGGTGGCGAGCATCATGCCGAGCTCGGGCAGTTCGAGGTCGTCCTCGGCGAGGGTGGGGAGACGCTCGAAGCGGCGCACCAGGTCGTACCCGAGGTAGCCGACCATGCCCCCGGTGAGCGGTGGGAGGCCGGCGGGCGTCTCGTTGTTGGTGAGGGCGGCGACCGTCCGCTTCAGGACGTCGACCACCTCGCCCTCGGTCGGCACGCCGGCCGGCGGCGTGCCGAGCCAGGCGGCCCGGCCGTCCCGCTCGACGAGGGTGGCGGCGCTGCGGACCCCGACGAACGAGTAGCGCGACCACGCCGTACCCGCCGAGCCGGCCCCCTGCTCGGCCGACTCCAGCAGGAAGGTGCCGGGCCCGCCGGCCAGCTTGCGGTAGACCCCGATGGGCGTCTCTGCGTCGGCCAGCAGCCGCCGGGTGACCGGCACGACACGGCGGGTGGCGGCGAGACCGCGAAACGTGGCAAGGTCGGGGCTGACCGCTCCGCTCGTCATGCTGTTCCTCCCTGGTCCGCGCGGCTCTGGTCCTCGCGACCGTGACCTTCGCGGCTCTGGTCTCCCCGGACGCCCGTCTTGGCGGGCAGTTCGTCGAAGAAGCACGTGTGGTTTCCCGTGTGGCAGGCGGCGCCGACCTGCTCGACGGTGACCAGCACGGTGTCGCCGTCGCAGTCGAGGGCGACCCCCTTCACGTACTGGTGGTGGCCCGACGTCTCGCCCTTCACCCAGTACTCCTGGCGGCTGCGCGACCAGTAGGTGGCCCGGCCGGTGGTGAGCGTACGGTGCAGGGCCTCGTCGTCCATCCAGGCCATCATGAGCACGTCGCCGGTGCCGTGCTCGCGCACGATCGCGGCGACGAGACCGGCCTCGTTGCGGCGCAGTCGGGCCGCGATAGCCGGATCGAGGACGGACGGTCGGACGGCCTTGGTCGGCGGTTCAGGTACAGGCACAGTGTCCAATTGTTCCGCAAGGGATTTGATGCTCTTCGAGGGGCTGTGCGAAGGACCGCTGGACGGTAGGTTGTCGGTGCGCCGCCAGGGTCTCCGGCGGGGTGCCCAGTTGTCAGGCTGGGCCAGAATCGCAACGGTTCGGCGCGACGTCCGCCTTCCCGTGGGCTGCTGCGCTCGCCGAAGATCACGTACGGGCGCACCGGGCACCCCGGCATCCGCTCGCCGGGGCCCAGCCGAGCGGACGGAGGACACCACAGTCATGCAGCCCACCCCCACGCCAGGTTCCGAGCACGACGACACCGAGACCACCGCGGCACTCCCCGTGATACCCGCCGGGCTGCTGCCCGGTCAGCGCCAGCCCTCCGACCTCTCCGCGGAGCCGACCACGGCCCTCCCCCCGGGGGAAACCACCACCGCCCCCTCGGGTACCACCGCTCTCCCCTCGGGTACCACCGCTCTCAACGAGCCGACGACGGAGATCCCGATCATCGTCCCGCGCGAACGGGCCCAGGAGTCCCCCCTCCCCCCGCTCACCGACCAGCTGATCGACTCCTCCACTCCGCCTTCGGCCCCGCCCGCCCCGTACGACACCCCCGCGGCCCCTGACGCCGCCACCCCCGAAGCCCCACCCTCCACCACGGAGGCGGACGCCACCTCCGCTCCCGGCGCTCCCATCGTCGAGGCCAAGCCCGAAGCCGACCCCGTCCCCGCGCCCGAGGCGGACGCCGCCTCCACCGTCGAGGCTGAGCCCGAGGCCGACCTCGTCTCCGCACCCGAGGCGGACGCCGCCTCCACCGTCGAGGCCGAGCCCGAAGCCGACCCCGTTTCCGCACCCGAAACGGACGCCGTCCCCGCGCCCGAGGCGGACGCCGCCTCCATCATCGAGGCCGCGCCCGAAGCCGACCCCGTCCGCGCGCCTGAGGCGGACGCCGCCTCCATCATCGAGGCCGAGCCCGAGGCGGACCCCGTCTCCGCCGTTGAGGCCGCGCCCGAGGCGGAGGCCGCCTCCATCATCGAGGCCGCGCCCGAGGCCGACGCCGCCTCCGCGCCCGAAGCGGACGCCGTCTCCACCGTCGAGGCTGAGGCCGAGGCGGAGGCTGAGGTGATGCTGGAGCCGGAGGCGCCGGCGGACGCCGAAGCAGCGGCCCCTGACACGGACGTCGCGGACGCCATTGGTTCGGACGCCGAGGCCCCGACCGCCGAGCCGGAGGCCGAGGTGGAAACGCCCGAGGCGGTTGTCATGGTGGACGCGGCGCCGGACCTGGAAACGGACGCCGAGCCCGACGCGCCGACTCCCGAGTCCGACGCGGTCGCCGAGACACCCACCGAGCCCGCCACCGACGGCACCCCGCCGGCTCTCGACGCCACCATCGACGCGGTCGCCGCCGAGCCGGAGGCCGAGAGCGCGGCAGCCGAGCCCACGGCAGACAACGACGCCGACCCGGTCGCGGAGCCGGTAGCCGAGGTCGCGACCGCACCCCAGGTGGACCCCGTCGCCGGGGCCGAAGCCGACGCGATCGAGGCCGAGGCCCCGCCGGAAGCCGACACCCGGCCGGAGGCCGGCGCCGATCCGGCCACGGAGGTCGAGGACGAGCCAGCCGCCGAGCCCGAGCCAGCAGCCGACGCCGCAGTGGACGCGCAGCCTGAGCCGGTCGGGGCAGACGCCGTGGTGGACGCGCAGGCCGAGCCGGTCGGGGCAGACGCCGTGGTGGACGCGCAGGCCGAGCCGGTCGAGGCAGACGCCGAGGCAGGCGCTGTGCCCGGCATCGAGGCCGAGACCGCCGTGGATGGCGGTGCTACCGAGACCACCGGTGCTGCCGAGGCCGACGCGGTCGACGCTGCTGCTGGGATCGCCCCCGAGGCCGGTTCCGGTGAGGCGGCGTCCACAGAGGCGGCCGAAGCGGAGGGGAGCGAGTCCGCGACGGGCGTCATCGACGAGACTGCCGAAGCCGAGACGGGCGAGGCCGCAACGGGCGAGGCCGCAACGGGCGAGGCCGAAGGCGACGCACCCGCGGAGCCACAGGCCGACCCCGCCCTCCTCGCCGCGCCTGATGCCGAAGCCGCCGCCGAGACGGGACCCGGAGCAGAGGTCGGGGCCGAGCCCGAAGCCGAAGTCACCGGGTCCCAGCCGGAAGCCGCAGCCGAAGTCGGGGCCGAGATCGTCGCGGAATCCGAAGTTGAAGCGGCCGCCGGGACCGAGCCGGAGGCCGCAGCCGTCACGGAACCCGAAGCCGAGGTGGGCACCGAAAGCGACGCCGACGCGGAGACCGCGCCTGCCGTGGAAACGGCCGACGACGCCGAAGCTGCGGCGGAGACCGAGCCCGCGGCCGAGACCGCCGCCGTGACGGAGGCGGAGGCCGAGGCCCCTGCTGACGCTGCGGTGGACACCGAGACCGGGACGCCAGCCGAGGTGGAAGAGCCGACCGCGATCATCGCAACCGCCGGGGAGTCCACTGAGGACGTTGACGCCGAGGCGGGGGTCATCCCGGACGCCGGAGCGGACGCGCCCGCAGACGCCGACTTCGAAACGGACGCGACGCCCGAAGCCGAGGCCGAGGCGGATGCGACAGCCGACGCCGACGCGGAGGCGGACGGCGACGCCCCAACCGCCGAGGTCGCGGAGGCTGCCGCTGAGCCAGGAGCGGAAGCTGAACCAGGAGCGGAAGAGGAGACGGAGTCCGAAGTCGACGCCGAGCCGGTCTTGGCGACCGACGCCGGCGCGGTGTCCGAGGTGGACACGGAAGCCAGCCTCGCCGCATCGCCCGCCGTGGACGACGAAGCGGCTGTCGACTCCGAAACAGCCGTGGACGGCGAAACGACCGGCGACCCTGAACCAGCCGTGGACAGTGAAATCGACGGCGCATACGCGATCGGCGAGCCGGCGGCGGAGGCCGTCGCGCAGGAGGAGCCCGCGGCGCTTGATGCCGAGGCGGTCGCCGCGGAGGATCTCGCAGCGCCCGAGACGGAGATCGCCGCCGAGCCCGACACCGCCGCCGAGGCAGAGCCAGCGGCCGAGGCCACCGTCGAGGCCGAGGACGCCCTCGACACAGAGGCCACCGTCGGGGCCGGGGACGCCATCGGGGCCGAGGACGCAGTCGGGGCTGAGGCTGAGGTCGACACGGCGCCACAGGCTGACACCATTGCGGCAGCCGAGCCCGACGCCGAGGCCGGGCCGGAGACCGAGACGGACGCCGGCGCCGAGACTGTGGCTCAAGCGGAGCCTGAGCCGCTGGTCGCGGTCGAGGACACCGCCGAAGGCGACAGCGACACAGGGGCCGCCGAGGCCGAGAGCGCGCCGGCGACAAGCGCCGTTGCCGAGGTGGAGCCCGAGACGGTGCCTGAGGCGGAGCCCGAAACGGCGGCGGCCGCCGACGCGGAGGCTGCGGGCGAGGGCGAAGTGGCTACGGCCGAGACCGACGCGGGGGCTGAGGCCAGCGAGGCAGCGGCCGCAGAGGCATGGGCCGGCACGGACGTCGAGGCGGCCCCCGGTGCTGAGGGCGCGGCCGAGACCGCCGGCGCGGAAGACGACGCCGGTGATGTGAGCGGCGCCGGCGCTGATCCTGACCTGGACCTCGACCAGCCGGCCGAGGTCGGCGCGTTCGGCGCGCCTTCGGGGTCGCTTTCGCCTGCTGATGCTCCCGCCGAGGTCGTACCCGGCATCAACGGGGCGGCCGTCACCGACGCGTGGGCGGAGCCGGCGGATCGGGCGGCCGACGAGACACTCATTGAGGAGGAAATCATTCAACCGACAGATGCCACCGCCGAGCGGGAGGTCACCCCGGCCGCAGGAGTTCTGGACAAGGACTGGTCCAACCCGGAGCCGGTCGTGGCGCCGCTGACGGCCAGTGCGCCGCCGGTCGGTGACGACCACGACTGGACGGTCCCGCCCGTCGACGGCGACGCGCCCGCGGCCGCCACCGACGAGAGCGCCGTCGAAGCGGAAGCCGGCGAGACGGCCGCCGACGCCGATGCGGAGCAGAGCGCCGCCGACGAGGCCGCCGCGGTCGGGGCGCCGGCAGCCCTCGCGGTACTCGGTGAGGGTGAGGCACACCACGGCGAGCTCGAAGAGGCCACGCAACGGGGGCCGGGCGACCTGGCGGAGACGCAGATCGCGGTCTGGAGTGAGGAAGCGGCCCAGCGGTTCCGCGAGGACTGGCAGCTGATCAAGGCGAACTTCGTCGACGATCCGGTCGCCGCCGTCGCGCAGGCCCAGGCGCTCGTCGCCAGCGCGGTGCACGCGCTGGGTGAGCGGCTGCTGGCCGAGCAGGTCGACCTGGACCCGCGCCGGCAGGCGGACGCCCCGGACACCGAGGCGCTGCGGGTCGCCATGCAGCAGTACCGCGACTTCCTCGACCGGGTGCTCGCCCTCTAGCAAGAGATCTTGGAGAGTTAGGGCGCCATACGAACCCTAACTCTCCAAGATCTGCCAGGTCCGCCCGTGAACGCGGGGCAGCGGGGCCAGCCCGGCCGCGCCCGCGAACGTTGGCTCAGTGGCCGACGAAGCGCATCGCGGCCTCGGCGTACCGGGCACCGGCGACCGCGGCCCTCGGTACCGCCGCGGAGAGGCGGGACACCTGCTCGGGCGTGAGCGCCAGGTCGGCGGCGGCCGTGTTCTCCTCCAGGTAGCGCACCCGCTTGGTACCCGGGATGGCCACCACCTCCTCGCCCTGCGCGAGCACCCACGCCAGCGCGGCCTGTGCGGGTGTGCAGCCGATCTCGGCGGCCACCTCGCGCACCTCGCCGGCGAGGGCGAGGTTGGTCGGGAGAGCCTCGGCGGAGAAGCGGGGCGCGCCGTTCGCGCGGTAGTCGCCCTCCCGCTGGAGCTGGTCGGTGCCGGTGATCGTGCCGGTCAGCATGCCGCGCCCCACCGGCGAGTACGCCACCAGCGTCACGCCCAGCTCGCGGCAGACCGCCAGCATCTCGTCCTCGACCTCGCGGCTGAAGAGCGAGTACTCCATCTGCACGGCCGCGACCGGGTGCACCGCGTGCGCGGCCCGCAGGGTCGCCGGGCTGACCTCGGAGAGGCCGATGTGGCGTACCTTGCCGGCCGCGACCAGCGCGGCCATCGCCCCGACCGTCTCCTCGATCGGCGTGGCGGGGTCGCGGCGGTGCAGGTAGTACAGGTCGATCGTCTCGATGCCGAGCCGTCCCAGCGAGGCGTCGCACGCGGCGGCCGCCCAGGACGGGCCGCTGTCCACCCGCGTGCCCGGCACCGCCGAGTGCGAGGCGCCGTCCGGCAGCCGGATCCCGAACTTCGTCGCCAGGAACACCTCGTCCCGCCGCGCCCGCACCACCGGGCCGAGGAGCCGCTCGTTGGCGCCCGCACCGTACGCGTCGGAGGTGTCGAAGTGGTTGACGCCCAGGTCGAGCGCGCGGTGCAGCACGCGGGTGGACTCGGCGTCGTCGGCCGGGCCGTACGCCATGCTCATGCCCATGCACCCCAGGCCGAGCGCGGAGACCGGGGCACCGGCGATGTGGCGGGTCAGCACGGTTCCTGCTCCATCTTCCCGTACACCTCGATCTTGTAGTTGAGGACCTTCAGGTCCTCTTCGAGTTCCGAGATCCGGGCCAGCACCCGGTCGCGGTGCGCCTCGAAGATGCGGCGGCGGGCGGCGAGCGTGCTGTCGCCCTCGCGAGCCAGCTCCGCGTACCGGCGCATGTCCCGCACCGGCATGCCGGTGCGCCGCAGCCGGGTCAGCAGGATCAGCCAGTCGAGGTCCTGCTGGGTGTACCGCCGGCGGCCGGCCGAGTCGCGTCCCACCGGCTCGACGAGACCCTCCTGCTCGTACCACCGCAACGTGTACGTGGTGAGACCGACCTGCTCCGCGGCCTCACTGACCGTCATCGTCATGCGTCCCAGACTTCCAGTTAGAGCCCACTCGAAGTCAAGCCACCGGAGCCGCCCGGCCGGTAGAGACCGCCGGGCTCGCGGGAAACGCCGACTTGAGTGCGAGCATGATTTCATCTAGCGTTGAGTTCATCGGATGATGAGTTTTTGGAGGAGACCATGACCAGCGCGATCGAGGTCCAGGACCTCGTCGTGGAGCGTGGAAAGAGGCGGGTGCTGCACGGGCTCACCTGCATGATCCCGCGCGGCAGCGTCACCGGGCTGCTCGGTCCCAGCGGCAGCGGCAAGACCACCCTCATGCGGGCGGTCGTCGGCGTCCAGGTCGTGCGGTCGGGCTCGATCATGGTGCTGGGCGAGCCGGCCGGGGCGGCACCGCTGCGCCGCAAGGTCGGCTACCTCACCCAGGCCCCGAGCGTCTACGCCGACCTGACCGTCCGGGAAAACGCCCGCTACTTCGCCGCGCTCTCCGGCTACGACGCGGCCACTGCCGAGCGGGCGGTCGCCGACGTGGGGCTGGCCGACGCGGCGAGCCAGCTCGTCGCCACCCTCTCCGGCGGGCAGCGCAGCCGCGCGTCGCTGGCCTGCGCGATCCTCGGCGAGCCCGAGCTGCTGGTGCTCGACGAGCCCACCGTCGGGCAGGACCCGGTGCTCCGCGACGAGCTGTGGAAGCAGTTTCACGACCTGGCCGGCAAGGGCACGACCATCCTGGTCTCCAGCCACGTGATGGACGAGGCCGGGCGCTGCGAGCGGCTCCTGCTGATCCGCGAGGGCGCGCTGATCGCCGACGACACGCCCGCGGCGGTGCGCGAGAGCGCCGGCACCGACGACCTCGACGAGGCGTTCCTCAGGCTGATCAGGGCCCAGGAGGTGACGGCATGAGCGCGCGGATCCTCGGCGCCACGATCGTGCGCATCCTGCGACAGCTGCTGCACGACCGGCGTACGGTGGCCATGCTCATCGTCGTGCCGGCGCTGCTGCTCGCCCTGCTCTACTTCATGTACGACGACCAGCCCATGGTCTTCGACCGGATCGCGCTGGTGATGCTCGGCGTGTTCCCGTTCGTGATCATGTTCCTGGTGACCAGCATCGCGATGCTCCGCGAGCGCACCAGCGGCACGCTCGAGCGGCTGCTGACCACCCCGCTGGGCAAGCTCGACCTGCTGTTCGGGTACGGGATCGCGTTCGGCCTCGCGGCGGCGGTCCAGGCCTCGGTGGCGGCCGCCCTGGCGTACTGGCTCTTCGATCTCGACACCGCCGGCAGCACCGGGCTGGTCATCCTGATCGCGGTGGTCAACGCGGTGCTCGGCGTGGCGCTCGGCCTGTTCTGCAGTGCCTTCGCCCGCACCGAGTTCCAGGCCGTACAGTTCATGCCAGTCGTAGCGGTCCCGCAGATCCTGCTGTGCGGGCTGTTCGTGTCCCGGGATCAGATGGCGGGGTGGCTGGAGGCGATCAGCGACGTGCTGCCGCTGTCGTACGCGGTGGAGGCGCTCCAGGAGGTCGGCGCGCACGCCGATCCCACCGCCACGCTCTGGCGCGACCTCGGCATCGTCGGCGGTTGCGTCGTGGTCGCCCTCGTGCTGGCCGCGGCCACGCTCCGGCGCCGCACGGCTTGAGAGAGCCGCCGCACGGCCCAGAGGTACCGAGGTAAGGAAGCACATGGCACGACGGACCGGGCGCCGCCCCGGCAACCCGGACACCCGCGAGTCGATCCTCACCGCGGCCCGGGAGACGTTCGCCGAGCGCGGCTTCGAGGCCGCGTCCATCAGAGGCATCGCGACCAGCGCCGGCGTCGACCCGGCGCTGGTCCATCACTATTTCGGTACCAAGGAGCAGCTCTTCAAGACCTGCATGAACTTTCCGATCGACCCGGCCGAGGTGCTCCCGCAGGTGCTCGCCGGCGGGGCGGAGGAGATCGGCGAGCGGCTGGTCCGGTTCTTCCTGCGGATCTGGGACTCGCCGGCCGGCGCCGCGGGCGTCGCGCTCCTGCGCTCGGCGGTCAGCAACGACTGGACCGCGCGGCTACTGCGCGAGTTCGTGACCACGCAGATGATCCGCCACGTGCTGCCCAAGCTGACCACCGAGCCGGCCGAGTCGCCGCTGCGGGCCAGCCTTGTCGCGTCGCAGATGGCTGGGCTGGCCATGGTGCGGTACGTGCTGAAGCTGGAGCCGCTCGCCTCCGCCGCACCCGAGGTGGTGGTGGCGGCGATCGGCCCCAACGTGCAGCGCTACGTGACCGGCGACCTGGGGACGGCGGCCGCGACAGCCGCGACCGAAAAAGCCGCCGCGATCGCCACGACCGAAAAAGCGGCCGCGGCGACCGGGAAAACGGCGGCGACGGCCGCGACAGGCGCCCCGGGAGAAAAGCGGGAGAAGACGGCTCAGCGCGAGTAGAACTCCACGACCAGCTGCTCGTCGCAGATCACCGGCACCTCGCGGCGCTCCGGCGCGCGCAGCAGCGTCGTGGTCAGCTCGGCGAGGTTGGTCGACAGGTACGGCGCGGTCGGCCCGTCCACGTGCGCCCCGGCGGCCGCGATCTGAAACGGCGCCTTCTGCCGGCTCGACTCGCGCACCTGGACGACCTGACCCGGCTTCACCCGGTACGAGGGACGGTCGACCTTCGCCCCGTCGACGGTGATGTGCCCGTGCGCGACGGCCTGGCGTGCCTGGTAGATGGTGCGGGCCAGCCCGGCGCGGAAGACCACCGCGTCCAGCCGCCGCTCCAGGAGCGAGACGAGCAGGTCACCGGTCTTGGCGGTGCTGCGGTGCGCTTCCTCGAAGGTCCGCCGCATCTGCTTCTCGCTGATGTTGTACTGGAAGCGGAGCCGCTGCTTCTCCAGCAGCCGCACCTGGTAGTCGGAGGTCTTGCGGCGCGACCGTCCGTGCACGCCCGGCGGGTACGGACGGCGCTCGAAGTACCGGGTGTCCTTGCGGGTCAGCGGGAAGCCGAGCGCCCGCGAGATGCGCGCCTTGGGTCGAGCCTGGTTCACGTAGACGTCTCCGTTCGAGTAGGTTAGCCTGCCCTTACTAAGCCTAACCTAACCGCCGGAGGTCTCCGACATGCAGCCCAGCCCCGCCGAGGTCGCCCGTACCCTGGCCGCCGGCCGGCTCCCCGGCAACGCGCACATCGCCTGCCGGCCCAGCCCGCACCGGGTACGGCACGCCACCGACGCGGCCGGCCGGGTGCTGATGCTGGTGCCGGCGGACGGTGAGCTCGCCGAGTCGCTGCGCCCGGCGGAGGGCGCCGACGACGTGGCCGTGGTGCTGGACGTGCAGGACGTGCCCCCGGTCGCCGGCTCGCCGACGCTCGGCCGCGTGTGGGTCTCCGGCTGGGCCGCGCCCCTCACCGGCGTCGAGGCACGCCAGGCCGCGCAGGACTTCGTCGAGATCGACCCCGTCGGCGACCTGCTGGACGTGGGGCGAGGCCAGGTCATGTTCCGGCTGGAACCGGCGGAGGTCCGCCTGGAGACCGGCGGGCGGATGAGGGAGATCGACCCGGACGAGTACGCCGCGGCCGAGCCCGACCCGCTCCAGGCCGTCGAGTGGGACCTGCTGACCGACCTGGCCGATCACCACGTGCAGGAGATGGCGGAGTTCATCCGGCGCCAGCTCGCCGACAGCGGCCATCGCGGCCCGGCCGGCCCGCCGCCCCGCGTGGTCCGCCTGGACCGCTACGGCTTCGTGGTCTCGCTCGGCGCTCCCGGCCGGGAGTACCGTGCCCGGCTCGCCTTTCCCCGCGCGGTGGCCGACCGGGCCGACCTGGCCCGCCTGCTCCACCCGGTGCTGTGCCGCCGCTGCGGCACCGGCACCCCCGCCGCCGTTGATCAGGGACTTGGTGGGGCGGCACGCCACACGACACACCCACCAACTCCCTGATCAACGGCAGGGGGCAGCGGGGGCGAGCTCCGTGACCGGGGGCGGCTGGCAAGCTTGGGAGGGCCGTGCGGGCCGGCCCCGGTCACGGTGTCAGCGGGTCTGTTCGAGCCAGGAGGCGTACAGGCGGGCGTAGACGGAGTCGCGCTCCTGGACGAGCGTGGCGTGCGGACCGCGCTGGACGATGCGGCCCTTGTCCACCACGATCACCTCGTCCGCCGCCTGGGCCGTGGAGAGGCGGTGCGCGATCGCGACCGTCGTGCGGCCGCGGGTGACCGCGTCGAGCGTGCGTTGCAGGCGCACCTCGGTGGCGGGGTCGACGGCGCTGGTCGCCTCGTCGAGCACGAGCAGGTCGGGGTCGGCCACGTACGCCCGGGCGAGCGCCACGAGCTGCCGCTCCCCCACGCTCAGCGCCTCGCCCCGCTCGCCGACCGGCGTGGCCAGCCCCATCGGCAGCCCCTCGACCCAGTCGGCGAGGCCCAGCTCGGCGAAGGCCAGCGCCAGGCCGTCGGAGCCGAGCCCGGGGCGGCCGAACCGGACGTTGTCGGCGACCGTGGCGTCGAAGAGGAAGCCGTCCTGCGGGACCATCACCACGCGGCTGCGCAAGGACTCGAAGCGCACCCGGTCCAGGGGCGTGTCGGAGAGGAGCACCTCGCCGGTCGACGGGTCCATGAGCCGGGTCAGCAGCTTGGCGAACGTGGTCTTGCCGCTCCCCGTCTCGCCGACCACCGCCACCCGCGACTTGGGCGCGATCTCGATGTCCACATCGGACAATACGGTGGGGCCGCCCGGGTAGGCGTACGAGACGGCGGCGAAGCGGATGCCGAGCGGGCCGGGCGGCAGGTCGACACCCTCCTTGGCCGGGTCGGCGACATCCGGCTCCAGGTCGAGCACGTCGAGGACGCGGCGCCAGCCGGCGATCGCGTTCTGCGCCTCGTTGAGCACCTCGGTCGCGATCTGCACGGGCTGCACGAAGAGCGCGACCAGGAAGAGGAACGCGGTCAGCTGCCCCACGGTCAGCGTGCCGTCGACGCCCAGCAGCACGCCGACGACCACCACCGCGCCGAGGGCCAGGCCGGACGCGAGCTCGCCGGTGGAGAAGCTGGTCACGCTCAGCGTCATCGCGCGGCTCTGCGCCCGCCGCTGGGCGTCGATGGTCTCGTCGAGCTTGGCGGCGGTGCGGCCGGAGACGCCGTACGCCCGGATGACCGCCGCGCCCACCACGCTCTCCGAGATCGCGGCGAGCATCGCGCCCATGCGCTGCCGCACGATCCCGTACGCCCCGGCGAGGCGCCTCTGGAAGCCGCGGATCACCGCCACCGCGGGCAGGAACGCGAGGAAGACCACGAGCGTGAGCTGCCACGAGTACACGGCCATCACGATCGAGGTGACCACGACCTGGCCGGTGCTGACCAGCAGGATCACGCCGCCCCACTGGAGGAACTGGGTGATCTGGTCGACGTCGCTGGTCACCCGGGAGACGAGCGAGCCGCGCCGCTCGGACTGCTGGTGCAGCATCGACAGGTCGTGCACGTGGCGGAAGGTGCGCACCCGTACGTTGGCCAGGGCGGTCTCGCTGACCGTGAAGAGGCGGCGCATCATCAGGTACCCGCAGAGGGTCGTGACGACCAGCACGGCGGCGGTGAACCCGACGACGGTGCTCACCACGCCGATGTCCGGCCCGCCCGGCGCGCGGATGCCCCGGTCGATGCCCTGCTGGATCGCCACGGGTACGGCCGCGCGCCCCACCATCGACACGACGGCGAGCGCGAGCGTGCCGGCGAGACCGGTGCGCAGCTCCGGCGAGAGCGCCAGGCCGCGGCGCAGGGTGGACCAGGTGCTGCGGGGTGCGTTCACGACACTTCCTCGTACGCCCGCTCGCGCTCCCGCTCCGCCTCGGCCTTCTCGTACGCGGTGACCAGGTCGGCGTACCCCTCGACCGAGGCGAGCAGCGCGGTGTGCGTGCCGGTCGCCACCACCCGGCCGTTTTCGATGTAGACCACCTCGTCGGCGAGGGCGATGGTGGCGCGGCGGTAGGCGACGACGAGGATCGTGGCGGGCGGGTCGGCGGCCCGCAGCGAGCCGAGGATCGCCGCCTCCACCCGGGGGTCGACCGCGCTGGTGGCGTCGTCGAGCACCAGCAGGCTCGGCCGGCCGGCGAGCGCGCGGGAGAGGGTCAGCCGCTGCCGCTGCCCGCCGGAGAGGGAGGCGCCGCGCTCGCCCACGTGGGTGTCGAGCCCCTCGGGCAGGCGGGCGACGAAGCCCTCGGCCTGGGCCATCCGCAGCGCCGCCCAGACGCTTTCGTCGGTGACGCCGGGGCGGTCGAGCGTGACGTTGGCCCGGACGCTGTCGTCGAAGACGAACGGCACCTGCGGCACCAGCGCGACCGTCTCGGCGAGCGACTCGGCGGTCAGCCCGGTCAGCGGGGTGTCGTCGAGCAGCACCGCCCCGGAGCGGGGGTCGACCAGGCGGACCGCCAGCGAGGCGACGGTCGACTTGCCGGAGCCGGTCGGGCCGACGAGCGCCACGGTGCGTCCCGCCGGCACGGTGAAGGTCACGTCTTCGAGGACGGTGGAGTCCTCGTACCCGAATGAGACCGAGTCGAAGCGCAGGGTCGCGGGCGTGCCGCGACCACCGCGGACGCCGGCGCCGTAGGGCATCTCACCCTCCGCGCCGAGCACCCGCCGCACCCGATCCCACCCGGCGACGCTGCGCGGCAGCTCGGCCAGGACCCAGCCGATCGCCCGCACCGGGAACGCCAGCACGGTGAACAGGAACGCGACGCTCACCAGCTCGGTGACGGTGACCGCGCCCTGCCGCAGCCGCCAGGCGCCGACCAGGAGCACGGCGAGCGTGCCGAGGCTGGGCAGGGTCTCCAGCATCGGGTCGAACACGCCGCGCAACCGGCCCACCGCGATCAGCGAGTCGCGCAGCTCGGCGGCGCGGGTGGCGAAGCGGGCGGTCTCCTCGGCCTCGCGCCCCATCGTCTTGACCACCAGCGCGCCGTCGAAGCTCTCGTGCGCGATCGCGCTGACGTCGCCGCGCAGCGCCTGGGCGCGGATCTGGCGGGGGGCCATCCGGCGGGAGTAGACGACGTTGAGGGCGAAGAGCGCCGGGAAGATGGCCGCGCCGACCAGCGCGAGCACCCAGTCGGTGGCGAAGAGTGAGACGAACGCGCCCGCCAGCATGATGAGCGTGCCCACCGCGAACGGCAGCGGCGCGATCGGAAACCAGGTCGCCTCGACGTCGGAGTTGGCGTTGGACAGCAGCGTGCCGGTGGCGTTGCGCTGGTGCCAGGCGACCGGGAGCTCCAGGTAGCGGCGGGTGACGCGGCGCCGGTAGGCGGCCTGGAGGCGGTACTGCATGAAGGCCGCGCCCAGCCGCCGCCCGAAGACCGCGGCGACCTTGAGCACGCTGAGCCCGATCAGCGCGGCCGCGGCGAGGAAGAGCACGCCGGTGTCCGCCCGCCCGTCCTCCAGGGCGGGCACCACGACGTCGCCGACGATCGCGCCGACGACGTACGCGCCACCGATCGTGAGCAGGCCGAACGTGCCGCTGCCGACAACCGATACGGCGAAGATGCGGGGCTCCTCGCGGATCGCGTGTCCCAGGATGCGCAGGCCCCGAACCAACACATCCCGGCTGGTACTCTCCGCCACCACTCCCCCGTAAGCCCTATTTGCTCTTCCCTATCCTTACCGAAGGAAACGCCTGGTGGCGACCGCTAATCAGCTGTGTCAGCGGTCACACGCGCTAGTTTTCTCCCATGGCCCGCTACGCCCAGAGTGAACGGCAGCTCCTCGCCGACCTGCTGCTCGCGGTCGGCCCCGACGCGCCCACGCTGTGCGAGGGGTGGACGTCCCGCGACCTCGCCGCCCACCTCGTCATGCGGGAGCGCCGCCTCGACGCGGCCGCCGGCATCGTCGTCGGCCCGCTGCGCGGCCACTCGGAGCGGGTGCGCACGTCGCTGGCCGCCCGGCCGTACCCGGAGCTGGTCGGCATGGTGCGGGCCGCGCCCTGGTGGAGCCCGGTCAGCAACCGGCTCGCGGACGCGGCGGTCAACACGATGGAGTTCTTCATCCACCACGAGGACGTCCGCCGGGGCCGGCCCGGGTGGCGGCCGCGCGAGCTCTCCCGCGAGCAGCAGGAGGCCCTGTGGCGGCGGGCCAAGGGGACGGCCCGGCTCGCGCTGCGCCGCGTGCGCGCCGCCGTGCGCGTCCAGGCTCCCGGGTACGGGGAGACGACCGTCGGCACCGGCGGTGACCCGGCGCGGCTCGTGGGTGCCCCGGGCGAGCTGGTGATCTTCCTGAGCGGGCGGCAGCGGGCGGCCCGGGTACAGGTGGACGCGGCGCCCGAGCTGGCCGCGTTCCTGCGCACCGCCAAGCTCGGCGTCTGAGCCGGCTCAGTCGTCGGCGGTGGCCAGCGGCCGGCCGTTCACGCAGCTGACCTGGACCTCGATGCGGCCGCTGCCGTGCCCCTTGCCGCCCCGGTCGAAGCGGACCTCGGCCTCGTCGGTGAGCTCGTTGTCGTACTCGGTGGTCTGGTAGCCGGACGGGGGCGCGACCCCGTCGATCCGGACCAGGGCGCCCTCGCAGTGCGCGGTGATCGTGCTGCCGTGCGGCCGCAGGGTGGTGCGTGCCGGCTCGGTCCGGGCCGGGGTCGGGCTGGGGCTCGCGGTGGGCGGCGGGCTCGCCGGCGGCACCGGCGACGCGAGGGCCTCGACGACCTCTTCCTGGCTGAGGGTGGTCGCGGCCGTGCCGGTGATGCCGTCGCCGATCACCCGCACGGCGCCGAGTCCGACCACCGTCGCGGCGGCGGCCGCGACGAGCCAACCCATCATCGCGAACGCGGTGCGGCCACCCATGCCCACGACTATGCCCGCCGCCGCGTTAAGGCGGGCGCCGGGCGACGCTAAGGGAGGGTTAACGGCGATCCCGCGGCGTGCGGGTGCGGGATAGGTTGCCTGGTGTGGCCCGCCTGCTGCTCATCGAGGACGACCTCGCGATCCGCACCCCGCTGATCCGGGCGCTGCGCGAGCGGGGGCACGCGGTGGCCGCCGCGCACACCGCGATGGCCGGGCTGCAGACCGCGCTCCAGGACCGCCCCGACCTCGTCGTGCTCGACCTCGGCCTGCCCGACCTCGACGGCCTGGAGCTGCTGCGGATGCTGCGCGGCGTGAGCACGGTACCGGTCATCATCGCCACCGCCCGCGACGACGAGGCCGAGATCGTGCGCGGCCTGGACGCCGGGGCCGACGACTACGTGGTGAAGCCGTTCACCGCGGCCCAGCTCGACGCCCGGGTGCGCGCGGTGCTGCGGCGCGGGGCCGGCGACCCCGGCGAGTCCACGGTGGTCGTCGGCGAGCTGCGGGTCGACCCGCGCTCGCGGGAGGCGACGCTGGGCGGGACGGCGCTGGATCTGACCCCGCGCGAGTTCGACCTGCTGCACCACCTGGCGGCGCGGGCCGGGCAGGTGGTGACGAAGCGCGAGCTGCTGACCGAGGTGTGGCAGGTGCCGTACGGCGGGGCGGACAAGACGGTGGACGTACACCTGTCCTGGCTGCGCCGCAAGCTCGGCGAGACCGCGCAGGAGCCCCACTACCTGCACACCGTACGGGGCGTCGGGGTGCGCCTGTCGGCGCCTCCCCCGTCCGCTTCCTCTTCCGCTTCCGCGGAGGCTTTGTGAGGCGGCGGCTGGCGCTGCTGGTCACCGCGACGGCGTGCCTGGTGCTGGTCGCGTTCCTGGTGCCGCTGGCCGTGCTGATCCGCGAGGTGGCCGAGGACCGCGCGGTGGTCGCCGCCACCGGTGACCTGCAGGGCCTGGTGCCCCTCGCCGCCACCAGCGACGCCGCCGACCTGGCCGCGCTCGCGTCGGGGGCGAGCCGGCCGGTCACCGTGTACCTGCCCGACGGCTCGTCGGTGGGGGCGGAGGCTCCGCGTACCCCGGCGGTGGAGCTGGCCGCCCGCGGCCGCAGCCTGACCGCGGAGTCCGGCGGCGGTCGCGAGATCGTGGTGGGTGTGCAGGGGCGGCCGGAGGGGACGGTGGTGCTGCGCACGTTCGTGCCGGCGGAGGAGCTGACCCGCGGCGTCACCCGGGCCTGGCTGGTGCTGGCCGCGCTCGGCGTGGCGCTGGTGCTGGTCGGCCTCGTCGTCGCCGACCGCCTGGCCCGCACGTTCGTCGCCGCCATCGCCGAACTGTCCACAGTGTCCCACCGCCTGGCCGGCGCCGAGCTGGACGCCCGCGCCACCCCCGCCGGCCCGGCCGAGCTCCGCGACGTCGCCGGCGCCCTCAACCACCTGGCCGGCCGCATCCAGGACCTCCTGCGCGAGGAACGCGAGCAGGTGGCCGACCTCTCCCACCGCCTGCGGACCCCGCTGACGGCGCTCCGGCTGGAGGCCGAGGCCCTCGGCGACCCGGCCGAGGCCGCCCGCGTCACGGCCGGCGTCGACGCGGTGGAACGCGCGGTCAGCGGCCTCATCCGCGCCGCCCGCCGCACCACCCCCGCCCCACTCGCGGCGGGCTGCGACGCGGCCGCGGTGGTCCGCGACCGGGTGGCGTTCTGGGCGGTACTGGCCGAGGACACCGGCCGCGAGGTCAGCCTGGACCTGGTGCCGGGCCCACTCCCCGTTCCGGTCGCGGCGGAGGACCTGGCGGCCGCGGTGGACGCCCTGCTGGGCAACGTCTTCGCGCACACACCGGACGGCACCCCGTTCGCGGTGAGCCTGACCGCCGGCGGCGTGCTGACCGTCGCCGACGAGGGCCCCGGCCTCCCGGCAGGCGCCGGCGAACGCGGCGAGAGCGGCGCCGGCTCCACCGGCCTCGGCCTGGACATCGCCCGGCGCGCCGGCCAGGCCCTGCACCTGTCCACCTCCCCGACCGGCGGCGCCCTCGTAACCCTCGATCTGCTCCCCGGCCCGTAGGGTCGAGCCAGCCGACTCGCCGGCACGTCCGTACGGGCCTGACGCTCGCGCGGCGCCGGCGACTCGGCAAGCTCGCCGGCAAGTCGGGCGCAAGGCCGCATACAACCCCGGTATGCGACCTTGCGCCCGGCGCCGCCGGTCGTCGCCTGGGCCCGGCGCAGCCCGGCAACAGTTTTCGAAACAGGGCCGAGGCGGCTTGGCCGTGGCGCGTTGTCCACAGCCCCTTACGGCGCGGCGGCGGCTTGGCCAGGATCGGCGGGTGGAATCCGCGGACCTCGACTTCCTGCTGTTCCTTCAAGACGGTGTGATCAGCCGCCGGCAAGCCTTGCGGCACATGTCCGAGAAGACCATCCGGCACCGCGTCGCGTCGGGGCGCTGGCAGCACCTCCACCGAGCCGTCTACCTCACGCACAGCGGCCCGGTGACGGTGCACCAACGCCGGTGGATGGCGGCCCTGGCGGTCGGTGACGGTCGCCTCGCCCTGCTGGGCGGTCCTTCGGCACTGGCCGTGCTGGGCATGCGCGGCGTGGAGACCCGACGGATCCACGTGCTGATCGGTGCGAGCCGGCAGCACCGCAGGCCGCCGCCCGGTGTCGTCGTGCACCGCACCCACCGCGTACCGATCGAGGACCTGCACCGCATGGGTCGGCCGCCCTGCACGATGCCGGCACGTTCCCTGGTCGACGCGGCCCAATGGGCGCCCTCGGACCGGGACGCCGCCGCGATCATCGCCGCCGGGTTCCAGCAGCGCCTCGTCGCCGCCGTCGACATGACACCCGTCCTCGAACGGATGACGCACGTCCGGCGGCGACGGCTGATCGTCGAAGCGGTGGCGGACGCGGCCGGTGGCGCCGAGTCGATCGCCGAGATGGACTTCGCCCGCATGTGCCGCCGCCACCGGCTGCCCGAGCCGTCGCGGCAGGTCGCCCGCGTCGACTCGGCCGGGCGGCGCCGCTACCGCGACGTCTACTTCGACCGGTGGCGCCTCCACGTGGAGATCGACGGCGCCCAGCACCTGGAAGTCCCGTCCTGGTACGCCGACATGCAGCACCACAACGAGATCGCCATCGCGGGCGAGACGTTGTTGCGCTTCCCCGCGTGGCTGGTCCGCCACAAACCGGACGAAGTGGCAGGCCAGGTCCGTGCCGCCCTGCTCGCGGCCGGTTGGACGGGCTGATCGTGGTACCAATCCGCCCTTCACGGGGCGGATTGGTACCACGATCTAGACCTTGAGCACTTAGCGCGGCCTTAGCGTTGCCACAGCGCGCCCCTAGCCCGCGACGCGCGAACCTCCATGTCGACAAGGAGGTGCGTCATGGCACGCAAGTCATTGCTGGTAATGGTCGCCGGGGCGGCGGCCGTGGGGATCATCGTGACCGGGGCGGCCGCGGGGGCGGCGCTCACGGACGGCTCGGACGACCGCTTCGGCGTCGCGATCTCATCGTCGCCGACGGACGACAGCACACCGTCGGACGACACTTCGCCGCCGGACGGCAGCACGCCGTCCGACGACACGTCGACGCCGCCGGCCGGCGCCGGCACCCCGGCTCCCACGGACGACCCGACCTCGAAGGCGCCCGCCGCCGACGCGATCAGCCGCGACCGGGCGGTCGACATCGCGCTCGCCACGACCGGTGGCGGCACGGTCGTCGACACCGAACGCGAGTGGGAGCACGGCCGGCCGACCTGGAAGATCGAGATCGTGAAGGGCGGCGTGGAGCACAAGGTCTACGTCGACCGGCAGACCGGCGGCATCGTCAAGTACGACCGCGACGACGACGACCGCCACGGCGGCAGCGGCCGTGGTGGCGACGACGACCCCGCCGGTGACGACCACGATGGCGACGACGGCAGCGGCAAGGGCCGCGGCGGCCACGACGACTAGGGCCTGTATGCCGGTGTTGTATGCGGGCTAACGCCCGACGCCGCATGGCGCCGCCTGGGCCCGGCGCAGCCCGGCAAGGAGTCTGATACAGGCCCTAGTACCGGCCGATCGTCGGCTGTGTTCCGCCGGTTCCACCGGCGGAATACAGCTATTTCCACGCTCTGGTGTATTCACCAAAGCCAAATTGCCCGCACCCTCTGCCAGGATGACGCGGGCGATTCTGCGCGGATTCGCCAAACCGGGACAGCGCCGCGTGCACATGGTCAAGGAACGGGACTCGCGTCGCCGGGAGATCCTTGGAGTGATCGCGACGAGTCGGGTCCGCGGCCGCGTCCACCTGTGCGACGGTCCGGCCGTCGCGGCCCGGGAGGCCTGCTTGTGGCAACTGCTCGGGGATCTGACGATCACCGGCGCGGCGGCCCAACTGCTGACGCTCGAGTCGATGGACGGCCAGGACCGCCGGGATCGGGAAACCATCGCGCGAGCCCGAAAGGCACTGCCGGCGCTCGCGAAAATGTCGTACGAGCAACTGAGAGCGCACCAGGAGCCGCTATTGGCGGTGGCGGACTGCATCGCGTGGGCATATGGCGCCGGCGGTGACTGGCGGAGGCGAATCGATCCCTTGATCGAGAAAATCACGGAACTGCGCCTGTAGAGGTCCCAGAAAGCGCGAAACCCGACCTCCCACCGTCCGGAGAAAGGCCGGGATCACTTCGGAAGGCTCAACAGCAACCGGCCCCTCCATGCTCCCCCTCCCCCCGCCCCAGTGCAACCCCCGTACCGGCGCGGCAGGGGCGACACGGCGTGGGGGAGTGTCACCGGGACTTGGCGTCGGGGCTACTGCACCACTACCGTTCAGTAACACGTTAGCGTGACGGCGGTCACGTCGTTGACCTGTGAGGCGGCCCCCGCTATGTCTCTTGAGATCCCCTACCGGTCCATACCGGACATGTTCCTGAAGCGCGTCGCGGCCACCCCCGACCGGGACGCGCTCGCCCACCCCGCGCCCGACGACTCGGGGCCGGTGTGGCTCACCTGGTCCGAGATCGGGCGCCGGTCCAAGGCGATCGCCGCCGGGCTGGTCGGGCTCGGCGTCGCCACCGAGGACCGGGTGGCGATCATCAGCAATACACGGCTGGAGTGGATCCTCGCCGACCTCGGCGTCATGTGCGCCGGCGGGGCGACCACCACCGTGTACCCGACGACCGAGCCGGAAGACGTCGCGTACATCGTCGGCGACTCGGGCTCGATCGTCGTCATCGCCGAAAACGCGGCCCAGGCCGCCAAGCTCACCGGCGCCAGCCTGCCGGCGGTGAAGCACGTCGTGCTGATCGACGGCGCTGCCGATCCGGCCGCCTCGCCGCCGCAGACCACGCTCGCCGACCTGGAGGCCGCGGGCGCCCAGCGGCTGGCGGGCGAGCCCGACCTGATCGAGCGGATCACCGAGGGCATCACGCACGACCACCTGGCGACGCTGATCTACACGTCCGGTACCACCGGGCGCCCCAAGGGCGTCGAGTTGCTGCACGGCGGGTGGTGCTGGGAGGCGGTGGCGCAGGCCGGGCCGGGGCTGATGGAGCCGGACGACCTGCAGTACCTGTGGCTGCCCCTGTCCCACTCGTTCGGCAAGACGCTGATCAGCGGCATCATCCACGTCGGCATGCCCACCTATGTGGACGGTCGGCTCGACAAGCTGGTCGACAACCTCGCGGTGGTCCGGCCGACGCTGATGTGCGGGGCGCCGCGCATCTTCGAGAAGGTGTACAACCGGGCGGTCTCGTCGGCCCAGGACGCGGGCGGCGCCAAGGCGAAGATCTTCGCGTGGGCGGTCCGCACCGGCAAGCGGAAGGTGGCGCTGGAGCAGGCCGGCCAGCCGGTGCCGCGCGGCCTCGCCATCCGGTACGGCCTCGCCAACCGCCTCGTCTTCAGCAAGCTCCAGGCCCGGCTCGGCGGCCGTATCAAGAAGCTGGTCTCGGGCGCGGCCCCGCTGTCGGTGCCGATCGCCGAGTTCTTCGCGGCGGCCGGGCTGCCGATCGGCGAGGGGTACGGGCTGACCGAGACGAGCGCGGGCAACTTCGTCAACCGGCGCGACTGGGTCAAGATCGGCACGTGCGGGCCGGCGCTGGGCGACCTCGAGTGCCGGATCGCCGACGACGGCGAGGTGCTGCTGCGCGGCAAGCCGGTCATGCGCGGCTACCACAACCTGCCCGAGGAGACCGCCGCCGCGTTCACCGAGGACGGGTTCTTCCGGACCGGCGACATCGGCGAGCTCGACGCGGACGGCTTCCTGCGCATCACCGACCGCAAGAAGGACCTGGTCAAGACGTCCGGCGGCAAGTACATCGCGCCGTCGCACATCGAGGGCATGTTCAAGGCGCTCTGCCCGTACACGTCGCAGGTGGTCGTGATCACCCAGGGCCGCAACTACTGCACGATGCTGGTGACGCTCGACCCCGACGCGATCGTGGGGTGGGCGGCCGGGACGCCGCTGGCCGGCCGGCCGTACGCGGAGATCTCGGGCTCGCCGGAGGCCGAGGCGATGGTGGCCGGCTACGTCGAGGAGCTGAACACCAAGCTCAACCGGTGGGAGACGGTCAAGAAGTTTACGATCCTGCACCGCGACCTGACGATCGAGGACGGCGAGATGACCCCGTCCATGAAGATCAAGCGGCGCGTGGTCGAGGCCAACTTCGCCGGCGAGATCGACAAGATGTACGAGGGCACGCTCGCCGAGATCTGAGCGCCTCCCGTGATCGAAGCTCCCCTCAAGTCGTTCTAGCGACATGAAGGGAGCTTCGATCACGGGCCAGGGGTGGTCACGCCAGGGGGGGCCCGGTCGCCCCCCCCCCCCCAGTGCTTCCCCCCCACTTCCGGGCGGGTCCCACCCCGGGCCAGGGGTGGTCACGCCAGGGGTGGTCAGGTGAGGATGGCGGGCTCGCGCCACTGCGGGCGGCGAGTGCGCTCCAGGTCGTAGCGGACGGCGGCCAGCCGCTTCACGGCGTCTTCGAGGTCGGCGGCGGGCAGCGTGAACGGCAACCGCACGAACCGCTCCAGCGTCCCGTCCACCCCGAACCGCGGCCCCGGCGCGAGCCGCACGCCGACCTCCTCGGCCGCGCGGGAGAGCGCGCTCGACACCGGCCCGTCCAGCTCGGCCCAGAGCGTCACGCCGCCACGCGGCACCCGGACCCGCCACTCGGGCAGCTCCCGCCGCAACGCCGCGACCAGCGCGTCGCGCTGCTCGGCCAGCTGGCGGCGGCGCTCCGGCACGATGATGCCGGCGCGGTCGAGCAGCTGCACGGCCACGAGCTGGTCGAGCACCGGGCTGGCCATGTCGACGCCGACCCGCAGCGCGGCCAGCCGCTGCACCAGCGGGGCCGAGGCGCGCACCCAGCCGATCCGCAGGCCGCCCCAGTACGGCTTGCTCATCCCGCCGATCGACACCACCCGGGAGTGGCGGTCGTAGCAGGCGACCGGCGGCGGCACCTCGGTGCCGTCCAGCGGGAGGTCCACAAAGGACTCGTCGATCACCAGGTCGGTGCCGGCGGCGTGCGCCGTCGCCACGACCCGCTCGCGCAGCGCGGCCGGCATGAGGTGGCCGGTGGGATTCTGGAACTCCGGGATCAGGTACGCCAGCCGCGGGCGCGTCTGCCGCAGCCCGTCGAGCAGCAGGTCGGCGTCCCACCCCTCGTCGTTGTCCAGGCCGTGGGTGGCGATCCGGGCCCGCCGCGCGGAGAGCGCGGCCAGCGCGTTGGGATAGGTGGGTGACTCCAGGAGTACGGGCGCGCCCGGCGGAGCCATCAGCCGCAGCACCAGGTCGAGCGCGTGCTGGGTGCCGCTGGTCACCATGATCTGGTCGGGGCTGGTGGGGAGCCCGCGGTCCGTGTACCCCTGGGCCACCGCCTCGCGCAGCTCGACGATCCCGGTCGGGTGGTAGCCGGCGCCCGACAGGTAGCGGTGCAGGCCCTGTGCGGCGGCCGCGGCGGCGGGCATCAGCTCGGGCGGGGCGGCGAGCGCGGCGCAGCCGAGGTCGATCATGTCGAGGTCGTCCTGCGGGGTCCAGAGCCCGGAGCTGGCCACCTTGTGCCCGCCGGGGAGCGTGGTCCAGCTGCCGGCACCGCGCCGGCTGGTGAGGTGACCCGACTCGCGCAGCTCGCGGTAGGCGGCGGTGACCGTGGTGCGGCTCACCTTGAGCGCGTCGGCGAGCTCCCGCTCGGCCGCGAGCCGTACCCCCAGGGGCAGGCGCCCGTCGGCGAGCAACCCCCGGATGGCGCCCGCGAGCGCGGCGTAGTCGGGGTTGCGGCGGCGGCCCGGCAGCGCGTGCCAATGGCCGAGCAGGCGAGCGAGCTGGCTACCCCTGACGGTGCTGGTCATGCCACCCTCCCAAGATTGGCCATTGGAGAGGATACCAATCTGGCCCGAGAGTGGACACCATGTTCGTGATCGAGCGGGCCACTCGACGGCTGACCCAGCTCCTCGCCGGCCTCGTGCTCTACGGCGCCAGCATGGCCCTGATGATCGAGTCGCGGCTCGGCCTGGACCCGTGGGACGTGTTCCACCAGGGGTTGTCCGAGGTCACCGGCGTGCGCTTCGGCCTGATCGTGATCCTGGTCGGCGCGATGGTGCTGCTGCTGTGGATCCCGCTCCGCCAGCGCCCCGGCATCGGCACGGTGGCCAATGTGGTGGTGATCGGCCTCGCCGTCGACGCCGTACTCGCCGTGCTGCCCACCGCCGGCCCGATGGCGCTGCGGATCGCGTTCCTGGTCGGCGGTGTCACGCTCAACGGCGTCGCCACCGGCCTCTACATCGGCGCGCGGCTCGGCCCGGGCCCGCGCGACGGCCTGATGACCGGCTTCGTGGCCCGCCGGCCCGGCCGCTCGATCCGGCTGGTCCGCACCGTCATCGAGGTCACCGTGCTGGCGGTGGGCTGGCTGCTCGGCGGCACGGTCGGCGCCGGCACGGTGCTGTACGCGGTGGCGATCGGCCCGCTCGCGCACGTGTTCATCCCGCTCTTCACCGTGCCCGAGCGCCGGACCACGGCCGCGACCGCGGCACTATCGAGGCCCGAGCGCCGGACCACCGCCGCGACCGCGGCATCGCCGAGGCCGGAATGCCGGACCACCGCCAAGGCGGCGGGAGGGCCTGGGTCAGAGCGGCCGGTACCGGACCCCGATGCGGTCCAATCGGCCGAGGTGGCCCGCTAGCCGCTGCCGGAACTCGCCGAAGTCGCCGCCCGGCCCGCTCCACCCCAGCTCGGCCAGCGCCGCCAGCCGCGGGAAGGCCCGCCACTCGACGAGGTCGGTGGTCGGCAGGTACTCGCTCCACAGCTGCCCCTGCACCCCGATGACGCCGGCCCCGCGCTCCTCGCCCCCGACCTTGGCAGCCCCGGGGCGGTAGCCGTACACCTTCTCCAGCGGGAGCGGGCCGTTGATCGCGAGCGGCTCGTCGGGGTCGTCCACCGTCTCGGCCCAGTCGAGGTACGTGTGGCTCTGCGGGGCGGCGACCACCGGGTGGCCGGCGTCCAGCGCCACGCGTACCCGATGCTCCGCCTGCCAGGCGAAGACGGTGGCGCCGGCGGGCGCCGCGCGGTCGACGAGCTCGTCCCAGACGCCGACCTTGCGCCCGTGCCCGGCCAGGTGCTCCGCGAGCCGCCCGGCGAACCACCCCTGCAGCTCGCGCACGTCGTCGAGGCCGAGCGTGGCGGCCAGGGCCAGCACGTCGGGGTTGGCCCGCCACTCCTCGGTGGGGACCTCGTCGCCGCCGATGTGCACGTACTCGAACGGGAACACGTCGACCACCTCGTCGAGCACGTCCAGCACGAACGAGATCGTGGCGTCGGAGAGGTTGAGGATGTGGCTGGAGATGCCCCAGGTGGTACGCGTCTCGAGCCGCCGCCCGGGCACGTTGCCCAGCTCGGGGTAGGCGGCGATCGCCGACTGGGTGTGGCCGGGCAGGTCGATCTCCGGCATGACCCGGACGCCGCGGCGGGCGGCGTACGCGACGAGGTCGCTCAGCTCGCGCTGGGTGTAGAAACCCCCGTGGGGTACGCCGTCCTCGCGCCCCTCCCGCGCGTGCCCGGCCGGCGACTCGCGGCGGAAGCCACCCACCTCGGTGAGCCGCGGGTACTTGCGTACCTCGAAGCGCCACCCCTGGTCGTCGGTGAGGTGCAGGTGGAGGGTGTTGAGCTTGTGCATGGCGAGCAGGTCCACGTACCGGTACAGGAACGGCATCGGGTGGCACCAGCGGGCCACGTCGAGGAGTGAGCCGCGCCACGGGTAGACCGGGCGGTCGGTGACCTCGACGCAGGGCAGCCGCCGGGATGCCCCGTCCGGTACGAGCTGGAGGAGCGACTGCACCGCCCACCGCAACCCGTCTTCGGTGGCGGCGGTGGCGGTTACCCCGTCCGGGGTGACGGAGAGGTGATATCCCTCGGCGCCGAGCCGTTGGTCCGGCTTCGTCTGGAAGGTGAGCGTATCGCCGTCCGCGGTGGGCAGGGGCAACAGCTCACGCACCAGGTCGACGATCGCCGGCGGCCCGGCCACGCCGGCCCCCTCGACCAGCTCGAAGTGTCCATCGTGGACAGTAGCGTCCGCGGATCGAGGAAGCAGCATACTGATCAGCAAATCACATGGACTACCCGGAGAAGGGCCGGCCAAGGCAAGATGTCGCCATGGCGGAGGCGGGTTGGGATAGGAGCGACGCTTGGATCTTCGTCTCGGTGGTCATCGGCGGCGGCGCCGGCCGGCACCTGCGGTCCCCCAACACCCGCCGGCCCGAGGGCGTGCCACTGGCCGGGCTGCTCGCCACCGCTGAGCACTTGCAGGATGCAATACCCGCCCGCGACGAGGTGGAGACCGCGATCCAGCGCCTCTGCGGCGCCGATCTCGTCACGGTGCAGGACGGGTTCTTCCGGCTGACGCAGGCCGGCGAGCGGCTCTGGCGCACCCGGCCGCGGTCGGGCCTCTCCAGCACCGTCGACACCATGCACGGCATCCTGACCCGCAGCAGGCCCCCCGGCTCCGGCTCCACCTGGAGCGTGACCGAAGCCGAGTACACCGCCGCCGTGCGGGCCGCCTTCGCCCCCTGACGGACCGCTCAGTCAGCCGGCGCGCCCGCGGCACCGCCGCGTTCGTGACGCCGCGCGGCGAGGGCGACCGGGCGGGGCGGGCTCAGCGGACCGGGTTGCCGGCCGCCCGGAGAGTGTCCTTGACCTCGCCGATCGTCAGCTCTCCGAAGTGGAACACGCTCGCCGCCAGCACCGCGTCCGCGCCCGCCTCGACCGCCGGCGGGAAGTGGGCCCGGGTGCCGGCGCCGCCACTGGCGATGACCGGGATCTCGACCACCTCGCGGACCGCGCGGATCAGCGGCAGGTCGAAGCCGGCCTTGGTGCCGTCGGCGTCCATCGAGTTGAGCAGGATCTCGCCGGCGCCCAGCTCGGCGCCGCGCCGCGCCCACTCGACCGCGTCGATGCCGGTCCCCTTGCGGCCGCCGTGGGTGGTCACCTCGTAGCCGCTCGGGGTGTCCGGCGTGGACCGTACGTCGAGCGAGAGCACGAGCACCTGGTTGCCGAACCGGTCGGCGATCTCCGCGATCAGCTCGGGGCGGGCGATCGCCGCCGTGTTGACGCCCACCTTGTCGGCGCCGGCCCGCAGCAGAGTGTCCACATTCTCCACCGAGCGGACGCCGCCGCCGACCGTGAGCGGGATGAAGACCGACTCGGCCGTGCGGCGTACCACGTCGAGCATCGTGCCGCGGTCGTCGGAGGAGGCGGTCACGTCGAGGAACGTCAGCTCGTCGGCGCCGGCCGCGTCGTAGGCGGCGGCCAGCTCGACCGGGTCGCCCGCGTCGCGCAGGTCGACGAAGTTGACCCCCTTGACCACCCGGCCGGCGTCGACGTCCAGGCACGGGATGACCCGCACGGCGACACTCACGACAGGACCGCCAAAGCCTCGGGTACCGTGAACGCGCCCGCGTACAGCGCCTTGCCCACGATCACGCCCTCCACCCCGTCGGTTGAAAGGCCGGCGAGCGCGCGCAGGTCGTCCAGTGTGGACACACCGCCGCTGGCGACGACCGGGCGGTCGGTACGGGCGCAGACCTCGCGGAGCAGGTCGAGGTTGGGGCCGGTGAGGGTGCCGTCGCGGTGCACGTCGGTCACCACGTACCGCTGGCAGCCCGCCTTCTCCAGCCGTTCCAGGACCTCGAAGAGATCGCCGCCGTCCTTGGTCCAGCCGCGCGCGGAGAGGGTGTGGCCACGGACGTCGAGGCCGATCGCCACCCGGTCGCCGTACTCGGCGACGACCCGGTCGCACCACTGCGGGTTTTCCAGCGCGGCGGTGCCGATGTTGACCCGGGCCGCGCCGGTGGCCAGCGCCCGGCGCAGCGACTCGTCGTCGCGGATGCCGCCGGAGAGCTCCACGTGCACGTCGAGCCGGCCGACCACCGCGGCGAGCTGCTCGGCGTTCGAGCCGCGGCCGAACGCGGCGTCCAAGTCGACCAGGTGCACCCACGAGGCGCCGTCGCGCTGCCAGGCGAGGGCGGCGTCGAGCGGGTCGCCGTACACGGTCTCGCTGCCGGCGGCGCCCTGCACGAGGCGGACGGCCTGGCCGCCCGCGACGTCGACGGCGGGAAGGAGGACGAGGCTCACGAACGCTCCAAAACGATCAGGTACGGCGGCCGAGCGCGATGACCACGACGGCCGGTAGGACGAGCACGAGCAGGACGATCAGCACCAGGCGCAGGCCCAGCGGGTCGACCAGGAACCAGGCAGCGGCGACCAGCACCACGGTGAGCGCGGCGATGCCGGCCCGCTCCACCCGGGTACGCCGGGCGAGCAGCGAGCCGGTGCGGCGGCGGCGCGGCAGGGTGGGCCGGAGGCGGCGCAGCGCGTCGCGGCGGCGACGGCGCCGGGCGGCGGCCGCCTTCTCCCGCGCGGCCAGCGCCTCCCGCTCGGCCCTGCGTCTGGCCCGCTCCTTAGACAAGACTCAGGGTCCCGACCCAGTTGCGCAGCAGCGCCGCCCCGGCGTCGCCCGACTTTTCCGGGTGGAACTGCGTCGCCGACAGCGACCCCCGCTCCACCGCCGCCACGAACGGCACGTCGTGGGTGCAGGTGGTGATGCCCGGGCCGGTGCCGAACGCCGCGTACGAGTGGACGAAGTAGAACCGCGTGCCGGCCGGCAGTCCCGCGAAGAGGACCGAGCCGGCCGCCGGCGCCACGGTGTTCCACCCCATGTGCGGCACGCGGGTGGCGGGCAGCCGGGTGACGCCGCCCGGGATCAGGCCCAGGCCCTGGGTGACGGTGCCGTGCTCGTCGCCGTACTCGAAGAGGATCTGCGCCCCGACGCAGATGCCGAGGACCGGGCGCCCGGCGGCGACCCGCTCGGCGATGACCGGGCCGGCGCCCAGCTTGTCGACGCCGGCCATGCACGCCGCGAACGCGCCGACGCCCGGCACGACGAGGCCGTCCGCGGCGGCCGCCGCGGACAGGTCGGGGGTGACCGTCACGTCGCCGCCGGCCCGGGCGAGGGCCCGCTCGGCGGAGCGCAGGTTGCCCGAGCCGTAGTCGAGGACCACCACGCTGGGGGCAGGCCGGGGACCGGGCGTAATCGTGGAGCGCGGCGGAGCGATTTCGTGGGGTGGCATTTCAGCCCTCCCCGGGGATCAGCCACAGCACGCCGCCACCGGCCGCGAGCGCGGCGAGGACCGCGACGACCCCGATCGCGCCGCGCGCGGCACCCTGCCGGTGCAGCGACCAGGCACCGCCGGCCAGCACACCGGCGAGCGCGAAGAGGCCGACCGGGGCGAACGAGCTCACAGCGTCCCCTTGGTGCTGGGGACCGCGCCGGCCGCGCGCGGGTCGATCGAGGTCGCCTCGCGCAGGGCCCGCGCGACCGCCTTGAACTGCCCCTCCACCACGTGGTGCGCGTCCGGGTGGCCGCCGGGGCGGGCGGCCCGCAGCACGGTCACGTGCAGCGTGATCCGCGCCGCCTGGCCGAACGACTCCCACACGTGGCGGGTCATGCTGGTCGGGTAGACCGGCCCGATGTACGGCGCGAGGGCGGGCTCGTCGTGCACCACGTACGGCCGGCCGGAGAGGTCGACCGCGGCCTGCACCAGCACCTCGTCCATCGGGACCACGGCCGAGCCGTACCGCCGGATGCCCGCCTTGTCGCCGAGCGCCTCCGCGAACGCGGTGCCGAGCGCGAGCGCCGTGTCCTCCATCGTGTGGTGGGCGTCGATCTCCAGGTCGCCGACCGTGTTGACGGTCAGATCGAAGCCGCCGTGCCGGGCGATCTGGTTGAGCATGTGGTCGTAGAAGCCGACCCCGGTGCTGATCTCGCCCTGGCCGGTGCCGTCGAGGTCGAGCTCGACCAGCACCTTGGTCTCCTTGGTGACCCGTTCGATGCGGGCGCTGCGACTCATGGGAGGGCCTCCAGGAAGGCGTCCGTTTCCGATGGGGTCCCGGCGGTCACGCGCAACCAGCCGGGCAGGCCCACGTCGCGCACGAGCACACCACGGTCGAGCAGGTCGCGCCAGGCCTTTTTCTGGTCGCCACCCACCTCGTACAAGACGAAGTTGGCGTCGCTGTCGGCGACCCGGAAGCCGCGGTCGCGCAGCTCGCGGACGATCCGGTCGCGCTGCTCCTTGATCGCCTCGACGGTGGCCAGCAGCGCGTCGCGGTGGGCGAGCGCCGCGCGGGCCGCGGCCTGGGTGAGCGAGGAGAGGTGGTACGGCAGGCGGACGAGCTGCACCGCGTCGACCACCGCCGGGGCGGCCGCCAGGTAGCCCAGCCGCCCGCCGGCGAACCCGAACGCCTTGCTCATCGTGCGGGTCACCACCAGCCGCTCGTGCCCGGGCAGCACCTCCAGCGCGCTCGGGGTGCCGGGCCGGGCGAACTCCGCGTACGCCTCGTCGACCACCACCATGCCGGGCGCCGCGTCGAGCACCGCGGCGACCACGGCCGGGTCGAGGGCGGTGCCGGTGGGGTTGTTGGGCGAGCAGAGGAAGACGAGGTCGGGGCGGTGCCGCTCGATCTGCTCGACCGCGTGCGCCGCGCCCAGCCCGAAGTCCTCGGCCCGGTAGCCGTCGACCCAGGCGGTGCCGGTGCCCTTGGCCAGGAGCGGGTGCATCGAGTACGCCGGCGTGAAGCCCAGCGCGCTCCGCCCCGGCCCGGCGAAGACCTGCAGCAGCTGCTGCTGGATCTCGTTGGAGCCGTTGGCCGCCCAGACCTGGTCGCCGGTCAGGCCGTGCCCCAGGTACTCCGCGAGGTCGGCGCGGAGCGCCACGGCGTCGCGGTCGGGGTAGCGGTTGAGGTCGCGCAGCTCGGCCTGGAGCGCCTTGCCGATCGCCTCGACCACCGCCTCGGGCAGCGGGTACGAGTTTTCGTTGGTGTTGAGCCGCACGGGCACGTCGAGCTGGGGCGCGCCATAGGGTTTGAGCCCCCGGAGATCGTCGCGGATGGGGATCATAGCCGAGCCGTCACAGCCTGGCCGTGCGCCGGCAGGTCTTCCACGTTGGCGAGCGTGACCACGTGGCCGGCGACGTCGCGCAGGGCCGCCTCGCCGTACTCGATCACGTGGATGCCGCGCAGGAACGACTGCACCGACAGCCCCGAGGAGTGGCGGGCGCAGCCGCCGGTGGGGAGCACGTGGTTGGAGCCGGCGAGGTAGTCACCGAGCGACACCGGCGACCAGGCGCCGACGAAGACCGCACCCGCGTTGCGCACCCGCAGCGCCCAGGCCCGCGCGTCCACGGTCTGGATCTCGAGGTGCTCGGCCGCGTACGCGTCGACGACCCGCAGCCCCTGCTCCAGGTCGTCGACGAGGACCGCCCCCGACTGCGGGCCGGTCAGCGCCTCGGTGATCCGGCCGGTGTGCTTGGTCGCCGCCACCTGCCGGGTCAGCTCGACCTCGACCGCCTCGACCAGCGCCGCGGAGGGGGTGACCAGCACGCTCGCCGCGAGCGGGTCGTGCTCGGCCTGGCTGATCAGGTCGGCGGCGACGTGGACCGGGTCGGCGGTGTCGTCGGCGAGGATCGCGATCTCGGTGGGGCCCGCCTCGGCGTCGATGCCGACGACGCCGCGGAGCAGCCGCTTGGCCGCGGTGACCCAGATGTTGCCCGGACCGGTGACCAGGTCGACCGGCTCGCACTCGCCGGGGACGCCATAGGCGAGCATCGCGATCGCCTGGGCGCCGCCCACCGCGTACACCTCGTGGACGCCGAGCAGCGCGCACGCGGCGAGCACCCGGGCGTCGGGCAGGCCGCCGTTGTCGACCTGGGGCGGGCTCGTGACCACCAGCCCCTCGACACCGGCGACCTGGGCGGGCACCACGTTCATGACCACGGTCGACGGGTACATGGCCAGGCCGCCCGGCACGTACAGCCCGACGCGGGACACCGGCACCCACCGCTCGGTGACCGTGCCGCCCGGCACCACCTGCGTGGTCACGTCGGTGCGGCGCTGGTCGGTGTGCACCTTGCGGGCCCGCGCGATCGCCTCGGTCAGCGCCGCCCGCACCTCGGGTTCGAGCGTCCCGGCGGCCGCCGCGATCGCCTCGGCCGGCACCCGCAGCCGCTCCAGCCGCACCCCGTCGAAGCGCTCGGTCGCCTCCCGGATCGCGGCGAACCCATGCTCGCGCACCGCCTCCACGACCGGGCGGATCCTGTCGACCGCGGCGGAGACGTCGAGCTGGGCACGGGGCAGCAGGCCACGCGGGTCGGTGGCGCTGCCGCGCAGGTCGATCCGGTTGAGCACGTACCGAGTCTATGCGGCGCGCGACGGCACCCCAGCCGCCCGTCCGGCCGGTCCAGGCACTGAGACTCCTCCGATACGCTTTCTGGATGAGTCCGCGGCTGCCGGTGTTCCCACTGGGCACGGTGCTCTTCCCCGGTCTCGTCCTCCCCCTGCACATCTTCGAGGAGCGCTACCGCGAGCTGGTCCGCCACCTCGTCGCGCTGCCCGACGGCACGCCCCGCGAGTTCGGCGTGGTGGCGATCCGCCGCGGCTGGGAGGCACCGCTCTCCACCGCACCCGGCGCGACCGCGCCCGCCGCCGACGTCAGCCTCCACGACGTGGGGTGCACGGCCGAGCTGCGCCAGGTGACCGAGCTGCCCGACGGGCGGTACGACATCGTCACCGTGGGACGCCGCCGCTTCCGGCTCACCGGCGTCGACAGCGACTCCCAGCCCTACCTGACCGGCGAGATCGAGTGGCTCCCCGAGCCGGGCGGGCAGGAAGACCTCGCCGACCTGCTGGCCCCGCGGGTGCTGTCGGTCTTCCGCCGCTACCTTCGGCTGATGCGGGCCGACGGCGACACCGACGACACGGCCGACCTCGCCGAGGTGAGCGAGCAGCTCCCCGAAGACCCCACCGTCCTGTCCCACCTGGTCGCCGCGACCGCCGCACTCACGGTCGAAGACCGCCAGCGCCTGCTCGCCGCCGACGACACCGCCACCCGCCTACGCGCCGAGCTCCGCCTCCTCAACCGCGAGGCCGCCCTGCTGGGCCGCGTCCGCGCCGTGCCCGTCCCCCTCTCCGAGCTGGCCGTCCCGATCAGCGCCAACTAGTCAGTGCGGTGGCCACCAACGTTCACCGGGTGATCGGGGGGCGTCGGCCGCCGCTCCACCCGGCCGGGGGAGCCCGGCCAGGGGCCCCCCCGGGGGGCCCCCCCCCCCCCCCCCGGGCGCGCGCCCCCCCCCCCCCCCCCCCCCCCCCGGGCCGGCGAAGCCGGCAAAGGTCAGTGGCCAGCGCACTAGCAAAGTCCGAAGACATTCCGAGCTACCGCGACGCCCGTCGTGGTCCAGCCCAATGCCTCATGCTGATTCGATCAAGGCCCTGCGGGCCGGGAACGTCCGGCCATCGCCCGGCGCGTGCGGCCGGTCCGCGGTCACCACCGGGCGGGTGGTCGAGATCGTGGTACGCAGCTGCCCTCGGGCGGGCGGATCCGTACCACGATCTGCGGCTTGGGCCGATCTCGCAGCGCCGTACGGTGCGCAGGGCGCCTACACGGCCATGGGGCTTCCGAGGGCCCTGGCCTTGATCAAAAATTTTCAGGGTGAGTGGCGGGCCGTTTGCTTTTCGCGGCTTCATCCCTCCACCGCTGGTCACCCCCTGCTCCCGGTCGGCGGGCACCGGGCGCGCTGTTGAGATCGTCAACCGGTTTTGGGGTGTCAAGCCGTCCCGCCCATACGGGCTGACCCGTGATCGACTCAGGCTGAGCGGCATTGGGTCCAGACCGTTGCTCCCGCAGCCTCACCCTCCGCCGCCGGTCGCGCTCACCCCTCCAGAACCCCACCGGCAAGCCGGCCCGCGACACTCGGTGCGCTCACCGACCTCTGAACCTGCCCCGCCTGCGCGCCCCGCTCAAAACTCCGCGCACGCAGCGTCTACCCCTTCGCGAGCACACCGGCAGCCAAGACCCGCGAAGCGCATGCGCACAGCTCGCGCCGCAACGGTCGGCGCGTTCACCAGGCTCCGGAGCTGCCCCGCCTGTGCGCCCAACTCCACGCATGCAGCAGTCGCCCTTCGGGAACGCTCGGCAAGCCAGACCGGGCCGCGGGCACGGCAGACGCCGCGACGGTCGGTGCGCTTCAGGGGCTCTGGAGCTGCCCCGTCCGCGCGCCCAGCTCCACAGCTCCACCCACGCAGCAGTCACCCCTTCGGGAGCGCTCCGGCAGCCCCGACCACGAAAAGGCTACGCACGGCTCACGCCGCGACGGTCAGTGAGTCCACCGATCTCTCGACTGCCCCGTCTGTGCGTGCAGCTCGAGAGCTCCGCACGCACAGCCGGCAGCCGGCGGAGTCGCGGTCGCCGCCCTGGCCAGCCCGCCTGCGCGGACCCGAGCGGGCTGGTCCGCGGACCCGGCGCTCGAGAGTCCGCGCACGCGGGTGGCAGTGGTGGAGCCGCAGTCGCGGGCCCCTCCGCGAACGCGGCCCGTGCGGACCCGAACGGGCTCGTCGCGCGGAGCCGGCAGCGGAGGCCGGGGAAGTCGGCGAGCGCCAGCTCGTCGCCGGCCGCAGCGGTGCCCGCGGGAAAGCACCGCTCCGCTGCGCCCCACGTTTCCCCGGGGACCCCGCGCATGCGGTCCGCAGCTGGCGCGGACGGGGGCAGATGTGTGTCTGGAGCCGGGATCAGCCGCGGTCGGTGCCGGGCGGTGGGGATGCCCACGGGCCGGCGCCGGGCATCCGGTCTTTGGACGGACCACCGCCGTCGATGCCCATGCCGTTGATCGGCTGAGGGCGCCAGTCTGGGCCGGCCGGGGGGCGCGCCACGCCGGCCGGTGGGTGCCACGGGCCGGCCAGGCCGCCGTCGGGCGTGGGCTCGGCGGCCGCCGCCAGCGCCAGGGGGGTGACCGGCTCCGGCTCGGGAACCAGCGACGGGTATCGCGACCAGCCGGCCAGCAGCGTGTAGATGACGACGGCGCCGAACGCCGGCAGCAGCACGTCGCCCTGCAGCGTGGGGATGACGCCCCACAGCCACTCGAACCCGCCGGCCCGCAACTCGGCCGGCTGGCTGAGCGGGGTGCCGGCCGGCGCGCTCGCGAGGAGCCGGTCGAAGTCGCCGTGCCCGATGAGGCTCCCGAGCCACCAGGCGACCAGCGCCGCCCCGACCGTGCCCACCGCCAGGCCGAGCAGCACGACCGGGCCCCGGTAGCGGCGCAGCAGCACCCAGACCGCGATCGCGGCGAGCACGCCGAAGCCGAGCCCGAGCAGGGTGAACCAGCCATCGGCCGCGACGTACTCCTCTGGCTGCGGATCGGTGAGCCGCGCGCCGCCCTCGACCTTGATCAGGGGGATGTCGGGGGCCAGCGCCCGCCACAGCAGGCCGAGCGGTGCGCCGAGGATCGCCAGCGCGACCGCCACGGCGAGGCTGACCAGCGGCGACGGCCACCCCTTGCGCCGGGTCTCCGCCCGCCCGTCGACGGCGGCGGCGGCGGCGAATGGGCCGGCCGCCACCGGGTGTCTGGCCTCGGCGCCCTCCGCACGCTCGCTCACTGTGCCTCCGGGTTCGCTCGCTCGTGCGGCGCCAAAGGCGACGTCTTCCTCCGCCAGCCCGAAACCCCGACTCCGTCGGCGGGCCAGCTCCGTCCAGACGCCGCCGCGCCAACTCGCTCGCTCACGGTCGAATCCTCTCAGGCCCGGCTGGGAACCGGCTGGAGAGGGGCGCTTCGCACCGGGGGCGACATCGACGGCGGGGGTCAGCCGGCGACCGCGGCCGGGCCGAGGAGGGCCTTGAGGTCGGCCATCAGCGCCGTCGTCGGCGCCACCCGGGTCGGGCCGAGCCGTAGCAGCGTGGCCCGCGAACCGTTGACGAGCTTGACGTGCACCTCGGCCGAGCCGGGGTGGCTGGTCAGCACCTCACGCAGGCGCTCGACCAGCGGCGGTGTGCACCGCGACGGGGGCAGCGCCAGCACGACCGGCTTGACCTCGTCGGCGGCGGTGATGTCGGGCAACGACATGTCCATCGCCATCAGCCGCGGCTGGTCGTCGCGCCGGTCGACCCGCCCCTTCACCACGACGATGGCGTCCTCGGCGATGTACTGCCCGACGATCTCGTACGTGTTGGGGAAGAACAGCACCTCCACGGCGCCGCCCAGGTCTTCCAGCGTGGCCGAGGCCCAGGCCCTCCCCTGCTTGGTGATCCGCCGCTGCACCCCGGAGAGGATGCCGGCGAGCGTGACCACCGCGCCGTCGCCGACTGAGCCCTCCTCGGACAGCGCGGCGATGGACATGTCGGCGGCGGCGCTGAGCACGTGCTCGACGCCGAAGAGCGGGTGGTCGGAGACGTACAGGCCGAGCATCTCCCGCTCGAACGTGAGCAGGTCGCCCTTGTCCCACTCGTCGGTCGGGATCGGCGGGGTCACCTCGATCGGCGCGCCGCCGAGGTCGCCGCCGCCGAAGAGGTCGAACTGGCCGACCGCCTCGTTGCGCTTGGTGTCGAGGAACGACTCGATCGCGTCGGCGTGCACCGCGAGCAGGCCCTTGCGGCTGTGCCCCATCGAGTCGAACGCGCCCGCTTTGATCAGCGATTCGATGGTCTTCTTGTTGCAGGCCACCGCGTCGACCTTGCGCAGGAAGTCGTAGAAGTCGGCGTAGGCGCCCTTCTCCTTGCGGCACCGCATGATCGCCTCGACCACGTTGGTGCCGACGTTGCGCACCGCGGCCAGGCCGAAGCGGATGTCCTGGCCGACCGCCGCGAAACGGGCCATCGACTCGTTGACGTCCGGCGGCAGCACCTTGATGCCCATGCGCCGGCACTCGGCCAGGTAGACCGCCGACTTGTCCTTGTCGTCGCCGACCGAGGTGAGCAGGCCGCTCATGTACTCGGCGGGGTAGTTGGCCTTGAGGTAGGCGGTCCAGTACGACACCACGCCGTACGCCGCGGAGTGCGCCTTGTTGAACGCGTAGTCGGAGAACGGGACCAGGATGTCCCAGAGCGTCTTGATCGCCGCGTCGGAGTAGCCGTTGTCCTTCATGCCGGCGGCGAAGGGCTCGAACTCCTTGTCGAGGATCTCCTTCTTCTTCTTGCCCATCGCCCGGCGGAGCAGGTCTGCCTTGCCGAGCGTGTAGCCCGCCACCTTTTGCGCGATCGCCATGACCTGCTCCTGGTAGACGATCAGCCCGTAGGTGTCGCCCAGGATGTCCTTCAGCGGCTCGGCCAGCTCGGGGTGGATCGGCACGACCGGCTTGCGGTTGTTCTTGCGGTCGGCGTAGTCGTTGTGCGCGTTGGCGCCCATCGGGCCGGGGCGGTAGAGCGCGCCCACGGCGGAGATGTCTTCGAAGTTGTCCGGGACCATCGAGCGCAGCAGCGCCCGCATCGGCCCGCCGTCGAACTGGAACACGCCGAGCGTGTCGCCGCGGGCGAGCAGCTCGTACGTGGGCTTGTCGTCCAGCGGCAGGTCTTCGAGCACCACGTCGACGCCCCGGTTGTCGCGGATCGCGTCGAGGCAGTCGTCGAGGATCGTGAGGTTGCGCAGGCCGAGGAAGTCCATCTTGAGCAGGCCGATGGACTCGCAGGCGCCCATGTCCCACTGGGTGATGATGGCGCCGTCCTGCTCGCGCTTGTGGATCGGCAGCACGTCGACCAGCGGGTCGCGGGAGAGGATCACACCGGCCGCGTGCACGCCCCACTGCCGCTTGAGCCCTTCCAGGCCCTTGGCGGTGTCGACGATCTTTTGCACCTCGGCGTCGCTGTCGTACAGCTGGCGGAACTCGACGGCCTCGGGGTAGCGCGGGTGGCTGGAGTCGAAGATGCCGCCGAGCGGGATGTCCTTGCCCATGACGGCCGGCGGCATCGCCTTGGTGATCTTGTCGCCCATCGCGAACGGGTAGCCGAGCACCCGGGCCGCGTCCTTGATCGCCGCCTTCGCCTTGATCGTGCCGTACGTGATGATCTGCGCGACCCGCTCCTCGCCGTACTTCTCCGTCGCGTAACGGATCATGTCGCCGCGCCGGCGCTCGTCGAAGTCCATGTCGATGTCGGGCATCGAGATGCGGTCGGGGTTGAGGAACCGCTCGAACAGCAGGCCGTGCTGCATCGGGTCGAGCTCGGTGATGCCCAGCGCGTACGCGATCAGGGCGCCCGCTGCGGAGCCGCGCCCCGGACCGACCCGGATGCCCTCCCGCTTCGCGTACGCCACGAGGTCGGCGGTCACCAGGAAGTAGCCGGGGAAGCCCATCTTGATGATGACGTCCAGCTCGTACTCCGCCTGGACGCGCCGGTCGTCGGGCACGCCGTCGGGGAAGCGCCGCTCCAGCCCGCGCATGACCTCCTTGCGCAGGAACGACTCCTCGGTCTCCCCCGCCGGCACCGGGAACTGGGGCATCAGGTTGCGCGAGGCGAACAGCGCCGAGTAGTCGCCGATCTTTTCCGCGATCTCCAGCGTGCTGTCGCAGGCGCCGGGGACCTCCGCGTCCCACAGCTTGCGCATCTCGGCCGGGGACTTCAGGTAGAAGTCGCGGGCGTCGAACTTGAACCGCTTGGGGTCGGCCATCGTCGAGCCGGACTGCACGCACAGCAGCACCTCGTGCGCGTCGGCGTCGCGGTCGAACGTGTAGTGCAGGTCGTTGGTCGCGACCGGCTTGAGGTTGAGCCGCTTGCCGAGCCGGATCAGGTCTTCGCGGACCCGGGTCTCGATGTCGAGCCCGTGGTCCATCAGCTCGAGATAGAAGTTGTCGGGGCCGAAGATGTCGCGAAACTCGGCCGCCGACGCGCACGCCTTGTCGAAATCGCCGATCCGCAGCCAGGTCTGGATCTCACCCGACGGGCAGCCGGTGGTGGCGATGATCCCCTTCGCGTACCGGTGGAGCAGCTCGCGGTCGGCGCGCGGCTTGTAGAAGTAGCCCTCCAGGCTGGCGAACGATCCGAGGCGGAAGAGGTTTTGCAGCCCGTCGGCGTCGGCGGCGAGCATCGTCATGTGCGTGTAGGCGCCACCGCCGGAGACGTCGTTCTCCCCGCCGTCGGCCCACCGCACCCGGGTCCGATCCCGCCGGTCGCTGTTGGGCGTCAAATACATCTCGGAGCCGATGATGGGCTTTACGCCGGCGGCGGTGGCCTGCTTGAAGAAGTCGTACGCCCCGAAGAGGTTGCCGTGGTCGGTCATCGCCAGGGCCGGCATCTCCAGCCGCTTGGCCTCGCTGAAGAGGTCTTTCAAGCGCGCCGCGCCGTCGAGCATCGAGTACTCGGTGTGTACGTGAAGATGCACGAAAGACGGCTCCGGCACCCTGCCCCTCCCAGTGTCAACCTTGGCAGAGCCTAGCCCGCGGGTACGACGCCCGGCGCCGCCGACACGGCCCCGAAGCGTGCCATCTGGATCACGCCGGCGAGGACTTGCGACCTAACGGACGAACGGCTCCAGCATCACCGAGGCCGCCTTGAGCCAGGCCGCCCGGGTCTCCGGCTGGAGCTGGTTGTACTCGATCGAGGAGCCGGTCTCCAGCGCCTGGTCGTACGGCACGATGGCCACCGCGCGGGTGCGGGTGGAGAAGTGCCGGGCCAGGTCTTCGAGCAGCGGCGAGTGGCCGGGCGTCGGGCAGGACAGCAGCGTCACGGCGTTGGCGGCGAGCTCGCCCATCCCGACCTCGTCGAGCAGGTCGAGCATCCAGTCCGCGGTGAACGCGGCGTCCTCGCGCGGCACCGTCGTGATCACCAGCTGGTCGGCGGCCTGGAGCACGGTCTGCCAGTTGGCGCTCTCCACGTTGTTGCCGGTGTCGACGCAGATCACGTCGTGGGTGCGGCGCAGGAGCTCCAGCACCCGGCGGACGGTGTACTGGTCGAGGCGCTGGGCGAAGCGCGGGCTCTCCTCGCCGGCCAGCACGTCGTACGACCCGTCGGAGGCGTGCCGCAGGTAGTCGTCGAGCTCCTCCTTGAGCTCCAGCCCGTGGCGGGCCTCAACGTCGGCCAGATCGGCGATCAGGTGCCGGATGGTACGGGCGTGGCGGGCACTGCCGGCGCGCAGGCCGAGGGTGCCGCGCAGCTCGTTGTCGTCCCAGGCGAGCACGCCGCGGCCGCGGACGCTGCCGACGGTGGCGGCGGCCAGCACGGTCGCGGTGGTCTTGTGCACGCCGCCCTTGGGGTTGGCGAACGCGAGGACCTTGGGCATGCCCAGATCCCGCCGGAGTACGCTGACCGCCCGCTCCACCTCCGCGTCGGGGCGGGTCTGCCGGAACTCCACCTGCGGCACGTACCCGTTGTCCTGCTGCGGCGGGGGCGTGGCGGGTCGGGCCGGTGCGGACGCCGCCGCGGCGCGTGGCGGGGCCGCCGGTGGCTGCCATCCGCCTTCGAGCTCGGCCCAGCGGCTGTATCCCCCGGGCGAGGAGGTCGGGCGCGGGGTGGGATCGCGGGGCGCCGGCTCACGAGGTGCGGGCTCACGGGGCGCCGGCTCGCGGACGGCCGGCGGGCCGGGGCGGGCGGCCAGGCGCGGATCCTGCGCCGGGTATCCGGGCTCGGCCGCCGGGTAGCGGGGCTCGGGGCGGCGGGGTTCGGCGTACCGCTGGTCGGGGTAGCGCTGGTCGCCGTAGCGCGCGTCCGGCGGGTAGCCGTCGTCGGGGTAGTCGACCGGGCTCCCGTACGCCACGGGGCTGCCGTAGCCGCCGGCCGGCGGGTAACCGCCGGTGCCGGAGCGGGAGCGCCCGTTGGCGCCGTTTGCCGTGCCGTTCACACCGCGGGGGCGCGGCGGTGGATCGTCGAACCCGCGACCGCCGTCGTAGCCGCGGCCGCCTCCACCTCGCGGGTCGTCCCACCGGTCGTCGTAGCCGCCGTCGAGCGGGCGGGGCGGTGGCAGGTCGAAGGCGGGGCCGTCGTCGTCGCGGCCGTCCAGCGGGCTCGGCGCGCGGCGCCCGCGTGGATCGAAGTCGAGGTCCGCCTGATCACCGTTGCGTCCGCCGCCCCGGGCACGGTCGAGCAGCGCCCGCCAACGCGGCGCTGGTTCCGCAGGCCGGCCCCAGCCGGTCTCGGTGCCCTCCACGGCTCGCCCCTCCCAGCGCCATCGGTCCCGCCTGACAGGCTACGAACAAATCCTTATTCAGACCACACCATCGGTCCAACGAGCGAAGCACACATGGTGCGTCACACTGCCACCTTTCCGGCCCCAACTGGGCATCCGGTCTGGACACGAACCTCATTGGCCAACAGTTCAACGGTCGATCTGTGATCCGGGACGCCACTGCCGGCAGTGACCGCGGCCGCACATGCCGTCACAGTCGCTCCGACTCCGTCGACGGGCCAGCTCCGTCCAGACGCCGCCGCGCCAACTCGCTCACTCACAGCGCCTCCGGGTTCGCTCGCTCATGCGGCGCCAAAGGCGACGTCTTCCTCCACCGGCCCGAAACCCCGACTCCGTCGGCGGGCCGGCTCCGTCCAGACGCCGCCGCGCCAACTCGCTCACTCACAGCGCCCCCGGGGAGGCCGCCGCCGGCGCTCACAGGGCGGCCGCCGGGGAGGCCGCCGGCTCGGTCGCCGGTGGCGCCGACGCGGGTGGGAGGGTGTCGGCCGGCTCGGCGGTGGTCGGCGCGGGCGAGTCCGGCGGGCCGCTGGTCGCGGGCGGCTCCGGCCGTGCCGAGCCGCTGGTCGGCGCCGGCTCGACGGGGGCCGTGGACGGCGGCGGCGCCGACGGGTCCGGCGACGGGAGCGCGGTGTCGGCCGGCGGCCGGACGACGTCCTCCTGCTCGGGCAGCGGCGGCAGGAACACGGCCCGGTCGAGGCGGCGTACCTCGGGTGCCGGGTCGACCGCGCGCACCTCGGAGCGGGCGGAGATCCGCTCCAGCGCGGCCGGTGTGGCACGGATCACCGCCGCGTACACGCAGGAGCACGAGGACCGGTAGGCGGTCGCCTCGGCGGCGGCCACCGCGGCGCCGCTGTCGTACACCTGGCGCAGCTGCCGCTCCCGCTCGCTGCCGCCGGTCAACGTGCCGCTCAGCGACTGGTACTCGGCGGCCTCGGCCTCCTTGCGCTCGGCCACCTCCACCATGCCGTCGACCACGTCACCCGGGATCCGCGCGGCGGGAATGCGGACGATTTGTGTCTGGGTATCGGCCAGCGGCACCCGCCCGAAGACCTCGGTGACGCTCACCTCGCGCAACACCGGGGCGAGCCGCTCGGGCGCCAGGTACTCCGTGAAGGTGACCAGCGCGTACGTGTCCCCCGTGGACTGTGGGGCGGCGACCAGCTCGGCGAGCTCCCGGCGGCTCGTCGCCACGTACCCGGGGATGGACTGCCCCTCCGCCACGCCGACCCGCACGACCTCGCCGACCGTCGGGTCACCGGCGGGCTCGCCGCGGTCGGCGGCCCACACCGCGGTGAGCAGCACGGCCGTGGACGAGAGCAGCGCGACGCCGGTCAGCACCCGCATCCGGAGACGTCCCTGTGCCAGCCGCGACATCGCTCGTGCCAGCGGCGGCAACAACCGGCTGTCCAACCGGCGCAGCAGGTCGCCAGTGCGCACGGCGTAGCTCTCCCTCGACTGTCGTCGGCCTTCGACCCGGATGGTCAGGCGGCGTCACGGAGCGTCTCCAACGCGTGCGCCAGGTCATCAGGGTAGTCGCTGACGAAGCGAACTTCTTCCCCCGTACGGGGGTGGAGGAAGCTGAGCGCGCGGGCGTGCAACCACTGTCTGGACAGCCCCAACCGGGCTGCGAGTGTCGGATCCGCACCGTACGTCAGGTCACCCACGCACGGGTGCCGCATGGCCGAGAAGTGGACCCGGATCTGGTGCGTACGGCCGGTTTCCAGCCGTACGTCGACCAAACTGGCCGCCGGGAACGCCTCCAATGTGTCATAGTGCGTGACGCTCGGCTTACCGCCCGACATCACGGCCCACTTGTAGTCGTGCGTGGGGTGTCGGTCGATCGGCGCGTCGATCGTGCCGCGCAACGGGTCGAGGTGCCCCTGCACCAGCGCGTGGTACCGCTTTTCGACCTCGCGCTCCTTGAAGGCGCGCTTCAGCACCGTGTACGCGTGCTCGCTCTTGGCCACCACCATCACGCCGGTGGTGCCGACGTCGAGGCGGTGCACGACGCCCTGCCGTTCGGCCGCACCGCTGGTGGAGATGCGGTGGCCGATCGCGGCGAGGCCGCCGATCACGGTCGGTCCGGTCCACCCTGGACTCGGGTGGGCGGCCACGCCGACCGGCTTGTCCACCACGACGATGTCGTCGTCCGCGTAGATCACCCGTAGCCCGGGTACGGCCTGGGGCACCACCTCCACGGCCGACGGCGGCGCGGGCAGGGTGACCTCCAGCCAGGAGCCGGCGCTGACCTTGTCGGCCTTCGGCCGCGGCACCCCGTCGACCAGCGCGTTACCGCCCTCCACCAGCGCCGCGGCGGCGCTGCGGGACAGTCCGAAGAGGCGGGACACGGCCTGGTCGAGGCGCAGGCCATCGAGCCCGTCCGGCACCGGGACGGAGCGGGTGCTCATTTGTCGGCTTTCCTCGTCGCTTTCACTCGGGTGCCGTCGCGCTGCCGGCCGGTGAACTCCAGGGCGACCGCCAGGACCACGCCGCAGACCAGGGAGGAGTCGGCCGCGTTGAAGATCGGCCAGTGCTCGCCGTTGGGACCGAAGAGGCTGATCATGTCGACCACGTGCCCCTGGAACGGGCCGGGGGCGCGGAAGACGCGGTCGCCGGCGTTGCCCAGCGCACCGCCGAGCACCAGGCCCAGCGCCACGCCCCACGGCACCGACCGCAGCTTGAGCGCCATCCACACGATCCACGCGATGACCCCGCAGGTGATCAGCGGGAACACGAACGTGTAGTCGCTGCCGAGGCTGAACGCCGCCCCGCTGTTACGGGTCAGGCTGAGGTAGACGGCGCCCCCGAGCAGGCGGACCGACTCGCCGTCGTCCTCCAGGTGGGCGAGGGCGAGATGCTTGGTGACCTGGTCGACGAGGACCGAGACGGCGGCGGTGGCGAGCAGCACCAGCACCGCCCGTCGTCGTGCCGGCGATGCCGGGCGCTCGCCAACCGCCGCTTCCGTCTCCGTGCTCAGCGCCGCTCCTCCAACTGCTTGCACGTCACGCACAGCGTCGCCGAGGGGAACGCGGCGAGCCGCTCCACCGGGATCGGGTTGCCGCACCGCTCGCACCAGCCGTAGTTGCCCGCGTCGAGCCGCTCCAGCGCACGCTCCACCTGACTGATCCGGTCGAGAATGCCGTTTGCGAGGGAGATCTCCTGCTCCCGCTCGAACGTCTTGGTGCCCGTGTCGGCCTGGTCGTCGCCGGCCGAGTCGGTGAGCCGCTCGCGCTGAAGCTCGGTAATCTCGCTCAGCGTCTGATCGTACTCGGCTTGCAGTTCGTCCCGGCGCCCCGCCAGGGCGGCTCGGATCTTCTCGGTCTCCGCGGCGCTGCGGGTCCCCTTCGCCGGCTTGCGGCTGGTGGCGGTCTTGGTGTCAGCTGGCTTCGCCATCGTCGCTCCCTTGGCCGCGGTGTCCGCGGCGATAGGCGGGGCCTGGGTGGCCGCGGTCGGTGTGGTGGTGTGCGCAGCGCTTCCGGCCTGGTGGGCTGGACCCGCGGCCTCCGCCGGCGCCCGGTCGGGCGCCGGTGTCTGTGGTGGTGCGTCCGCGCCGGTCACCGGGGTCGGACCGGGCGCGGTGCCGGGAGTGGCTTCCAAGGGTACGGCGGCCGCGGTGCTCTTCCGCGCGGTCGCCTTCCTGGTGGCGGCCTTCCGCACGCCCTTCGCGGCCGGGGCGCGCTTCGCGGTTTCCGGGCCCGTCGCGGCCGGCGCCACCTCGGCCCGCTTCGCGGCTCGTGCGTTCTTTGTGGCTTCGGCGGCCTTGGCCGGGGTGGTCCTGGATGTCTTTTTGGTCGCGGCCGTTGCGCCCGTTGCGGACGCCGCCGCGGTCGTCGCGGCCGTTGCGGGCGCCGCCGCAGTCGTCGCGGCCGTTGCGGGCGCCGCGCCGGTCGTCGCCGCCTTCGCCCGCGCCGCCTTGGTGGGGGCGGTCGCCTTGCTCGCGGTCGCCTTCTTCGCCCGGGCCGCGCGCTTCGCCGTCCCGGTCGCGGACTTCGCCGCCGCCTTGGCGGTCGATGCCTTCGCCGCCTTGGTGCCGGCCGCCTTCGCCGGCCGCGCGGCCTTGCTCGCCACCTTCTTCACCGCCGGCGTCGCGGGCCGCGTGGCCGTGGTCGCCGCCTTCTTCACCGCCACGGGCGCCGCCGGCGTCGCGGCCTTCGCCGGCCGCGCGGGCTTGCTCGCCACCTTCTTCACCGCCGGCGTCGCGGCCTTCGCGGGCCGCGTGGCCTTGGCCGCGGGCTTCTTCACCGCTGCGGGCGCCGCCGGCTTCGCGGCCGGCGCGGTGGTGGCCGAGCCGCTCGAACGGGTGCCGGCGGCGGGCTTCGCCGGAGCCTTCTTCGCGGCCTTCTTGCTGGTGGAGGCGCTGGCGCGGGCCGGTCCGGGGGAAGGCTTGCCGCCCCCGTTTCGGGCCGTCGCGCCGTTTCGCGCCGGGCCCGGGGCTGCCTTCTTGGCAGCCCGTGCGGTGGACGCGGGCGCGCTCGCGGTACGCTGCGCCGCGGCCCGAGAGCCCCCGGTGCGTGTGCTCGCACCGCCCTTCGATGCCGCCTCGCGTGCGGCTTTCGCCCGCTCGGCCATCGCGTCCCCCACTTGCAAAACGGGCGCGCGGCGGGACGCCGCGCACTCCGGTGGCTGGCAAGAATACGGAACGTGAAGACGTCCGACAACATGCCGCACCGCTCGTACCCAATTCACAGGCCGCTAAACCCACAAACCGGGCAAAGGACACTCTAGTCGATCAATCGTCGCGATCGTCGCCGTACTCGTAGAACCACCTCGCCAACCTGCCCCGGCGGCTCACCGCGCGCAGCCGCCGCTCGGCCGCGTCGCGTACCTGGACGGTGGCGACGATCAGCAGGCTGTCCCCCACCTTGAGGCGGGTGTCCGGGCCGGGTACGAAGCCGACCCCGTCGCGGAGCACGAGCGTGACCGAGGCGCCGACCGGCAGGCGCAGCTCGTCCAGGTGTACGCCGGCCAGCCGCGAGCCCTCCGGCACCTCCATCTGGAGCAGGTCGGCACGCATGTGTTCGAGCGGCGCGCTGTCCACGTGGATCTCGCTCGCCTCGGCCGGCGCGGTGACCTTGAGCAGGCGGGCGACCGGCGCGAGCGTGCCGCCCTGTACCAGCGTGAAGATCACGACCAGCACGAAGACCACGTCGAAGAGCTGGGTGGCGCCCTCGACCCCGGCCGAGAGCGGTACGGTCGCCAGCACGATCGGCACCGCCCCGCGCAGCCCGGCCCAGGACAGGAACGCCTGGTCGCGCCCGCGGACCCGAAACGGCGTCGCGGACAGCACCACCGACAGCGGCCGGGCCAGCAGCACCAGCGCGAGGCCGGTCACGATCGCGGGGAGCAGCGCGTCGCCCAGCCGCGCGGGCGAGGCGAGCAGCCCGAGCAGGACGAACAGGCCGATCTGGGCGAGCCAGGCCAGCCCGTCGGCAAACCCGAGGATCGCCTGCCGGTGCGGCAGCCGGGCGTTGCCGAGCACCACGCCGGCCACGTACACGGCGAGGAAGCCGGAGGCGTGCGCGGCGGCGCCGGCCGCGTACGCGAGGACGGTCAGCCCCACCGCCGCGATCGGGTAGAGCCCGGCCGACGGGAGCGCGGCGCGGCGCAGCCCCCACCGGCCGCCCATGCCGACCAGGTACCCGATGGCGGCGCCGGCCCCGAGCTCGTAGACCACGACGAGCACCTCGTACCACCAGGGGTGGCCGCCGCCGGCCGGGTTCATGGAGAGCAGGAGGACGAGCAGGACGGCCGGCGCGTCGTTCATGCCGGACTCGGCCTCGAGGGTGGCGACCAGCCGGGGCGGCAGCCGCAGCCGGCGGAGCGTGGCGAAGACCGCGGCGGCGTCCGTCGAGGAGAGCACCGCGCCGTAGAGCAGCGCGAGCCGCCAGTCCAGGTCGAGCACCAGGTACACGGCGATCCCGACGAGCGCCGAGCTGGCCAGTACGCCCAGCGTGGCGAGCGTGGCGCTGACGCCGAGCACCGGGCGGAGGTGTCCCCACCGCGCGGTCAGCCCGCCCTCCGCGATGATCACGATGAGCGCGCAGAAGCCGAGGTTGCGGGTGAGCTCCGCGTTGTCGAACTCGATGCCCAGCCCGGACTCGCCGAGCGCGACGCCGATCGCGAGGTAGACCAGGAGGCTGGGCAGGCCGAGCCGGGTGGAGATGCGCACCGCCCCGACGGCCACGAGCACGACGACCGCCCCCATCAGCAGGGCGACGTCCAGCCGCTCCGTCACTAGGAGGTCTCGCGCAGTGCGTCGAGGCGGCCGGCCAGGTCGGCCGGGTCACCGGTGCCACTGACGTCGAACAGCTTGTCGCGGCTGGCCGCGCCGGAGCGGAGGGTGACCTGCGCCGGACGGACCCCCAGCGCCTCGGCCAACGCCCGGCGCGCCGCCTCGGTGGCCCGCCCGTCGACCGGCGGCGCGTGCACCGCGATCACGAGCGCCGGCCCGTAGGGCCCGTCGTACCGCCCGCCCACGCGCACCCGGGCGGCACCGGGCTTGACCCGGACCGGCACGGAGAGGGAGTCGGGCGGCTTGACCATGCCTCATTCTGCCGGGCGGACGGTGGGCGCGGCATGCGATGGTGACCGAGAAACCAGCCGATCTCACCCAAAGAGCCAGATCCGAGCTACCGCTGGTCTGGGGTCTTGATCACACGGCGACCGGCCCGGCGCGGAGGTGCTCCTCAGACGCGGCGGGCGTCGGCGAGCAGTGCGCTGTCGGGCTCGCAGCGGCCGCACGGGGTGAAGCCGAGCTCGACCGCCTCGCCGACGGGGAGCGGCTCGCTCTCCCGGCCGAGCAGGTGCACGCACCCGGCGAGGTGGTAGCGGGGGCGGCCGTCGATCACCAGCACGTCGGCCGTCATCCGGGCGACCCGGGCGGCGTCGGCGGGCGACACGTACTGGGCGGCGGGCTCGTCCGGCGGGTCGTCCTCGTCGAGGATGTCGGCGGTGGTCTCGTCCGCGCCGGAGACGTCGGCCGGCGGGTAGGCGTCCGGCGGCGGGTACGCCTCGGCCGGCTGGTAGTCGAGCGGCTGGCGAACGGGGTACTCGACGGCCGGCTCGGCCACCGCGACCGGCGACTCGAAGAGCATCGTGCTCTCGGACTGGCGGCTCGCCTGCCCGTAGACGGGGCCGGCGCGGCGGGCGAGCGGCTCGGTCGCGCGGGCGGCGGTCAGCGCGCGGCGCTCCCGCTCGGCCTCCTCGACCTCGTCGCCGGCACGCTCCCGCTCGTCGTCGTCGGCGTAGCCGGCGTCCGCACGGGCGGCGGCGGCCTGGCGGGCACCGACGACCAGTGCGGCGGCAGCCAGCAAGCTCGCCGCGATGGAGCTGATCAGCAGCGCGCTCGACCCGTTGGCCAGGCCCAGCACGAGCAGCGTGACGGCGACGAGGATGAGCAGCAGACTTCCGACGATCACAGCTCACCCCCGCCGCAAGAAACGGCTTTTCTCTCGTTTAGGTGGTTTACCGGCTCTCGAGCGCGCCCGCACGGCCACCGCCGTAGGAGCCGGCCGTGGCCAGGCCGCCGGAGCCGCCGACGGCACGGTTGCCGTCCGCCCGGCTCATCTCCGCCTCGAGGCCCTGCCCCCGACCGTCGAGGTCGCGCAGCTGGCTCTCCAGGTAGGCCTTGAGCCGGGTGCGGTACTCGCGCTCGAACTGCTTGAGCTCCTCGATGTGCTTCTGGAGCGCGGTGCGCTTGGCGTCGAGCCCGCCCATCGCCTCCTGGTGCCGCTGCCGGGCGTCCCGCTCCAGGGCGTCGGCCTTGGCCCGCGCCTCGCGGGTGACCTCCTCCGCCTTGGACCGCGCGTCGGACAGCAGCTTGTCGGCCTCGCGCCGGGCGTCCGCCACGTGGTCGTCGGCGGTGCGCTGGGCCATCATCAGGACCCGCAGGGCCTGCTGCTCGCCGTCGCCACCGACCACCGGACCGCCCTGCGAGCGCACCTGCTCGAGCTCGGCCTGCATGGCCCGCGCCGCCTGCTCGGCGGCGGCCTTGTCCCGCTGGACGCGGTCGAGCTGGGCCTTCATGTCGTTGAGCTCGGCGGCCAGCCGCGGGTCGGCACCCGGGCCGGCTGGAGCGCCGCCACGACCGCCGCCACCGCGCTCGACCTGCGCACGGAGCTCGTTGTTTTCTTCGATCAGACGAGCGAGTTCGCGCTCAACCTCGTCAAGGAAGGCGTCGACCTCCTCCTCGTCGTACCCCCGCTTGCCGATCGGAGGCTTCTTGAAGGCGACGTTGTGAACGTCGGCCGGGGTGAGCGGCATCGAAACTCCTCGGGTCAGTTGAGGCCGCGTAGCGGCTGGTCACCAGCTGTTCAGCTAGTGATCAACCGCCCTACCACGTACATCAGCACGAACAGAATAACCAGCAACACAAGGGAGGCTAGGTCGAAGCTGACAGTACCAATTCGCAGTGGTGGGATCACACGCCTCAACGCCCGCAGGGGTGGATCGGTGACGGTCCACACGGACTCCAATGCCGCCGCGGCCCCCCGGCTGGGCTGCCAGCGGCGGCCGTACTGGAGCACCGCGCCTAGGACAAACCGGGCAAGAAGGGTCAGGAAGAAGCCGTAAAGCACCAGGTAAACGACTTGCAGGGTGATCGACAGCACGGCAGGCAGGGTCCCTCGGTCGGGTTATCTAGCTCAGGTTGAAGAACCCGCCCTCGGCAATCTTGGCCTTGTCCTCCGCGGTGACCTGGACGTTGGCCGGAGAGAGCAGGAACACCCGGTTGGTCACGCGCTCGATCGTACCGCGCAGTCCGAAAGCCAAACCGGCGGCGAAATCGACCAGTCGGCGGGCGTCCGCCTCGTCCATCTCGGTGAGATTAATGATCACAGGTACGCCATCGCGGAAGTGCTCACCGATGGTCCGCGCCTCCCGGTAGGTCGTCGGGTGGAGCGTGGTGATCTGGTACCGCTGGTCCTCGTCCGCCACGACGGCCCGCTCGCGGAGCTGCACCTGGGGCGCGAGCGCCAGGTTCTCCCGAGTCGGATACGCGACCGGCTCCGGCGCGCTCGGTCGAGTGATCGAGCGGACGCTGGCCCGCTCCCCGTCGACCCGATCCAGGTCCCCCCGACCCGACGGCTCGCGGGTCAGCTCGCTCCGCGACGGCGAACGCTCCAGCGGGACGCGCTCACCCACCCGCGACCGCGTACGCGGCGGCGGCTGCTCGTCGAGCTCCTCGTCCTCGTCCGCGAACTCCTCCGCGTACCGGCTCGACCGGCTCTCCCAGCCGTCCCGCGAGTCGCGGTCACGGTCGCGGTACCCGCTGTCCCGGTACCGGCTCTTGCTCTCGTACCCGTCGTCGTAGGAACGGTCGTCGTCCTCCTCGACGAGACCGAGCCAGACCCCCGCCTTGCGCAGAGCGCTCATGCGCCCACCTCCCTCCGCCGGGCGGCACGCGCCCCCTGGCGTGCCACGTCGCGTTCCCGCACACCGGCCTGAGGCCCCACTGAGGAACCACGAATAACAATGGTGTAGTTCGGTGCCCGGCCGCCAGGCTACCGCAGCTTAGGGCGGGTTCCGAGCACCGCGCTGCCGATCCTCACGTGTGTCGCGCCGTACCCGATCGCCGCTTCGAGATCGGCGCTCATCCCCGCCGAGACGGCCGTGGCCTCCGGGTGCGCGGCGCGCAGCCGGGCGGAGACCTCGGTCAGCCGCTCGAACGCCGCCTCCGGCGACCAGTGCAACGGCGCCACCGCCATGACGCCGGCGAGCCGCAGCGGGGCGGCCTCGGCCACGGTCAGCGCCACCCGGTCGAAGTCGCGGTCCGGGTCGACCGTGGCGCCGACCACCGCGCCGCCACGGGCCGGGTCGCCGTCGATGCTCACCTGTACCAGGACGTCCAACGGCCGCTCCCGGTGCCGCTGCGCCGCCCCGGCGAGCGCGCGGGCCAGCCGGACGCCGTCAATCGAGTGCACCGCGTCGGCGTACCCCACGACCGAGCGGCACTTGTTGCGCTGGAGCTGCCCGACGAAGTGCCACCGCACCTGGGCACCGAGCGCCGCGACCTCCTCGGCCTTGGGCGCGGCCTCCTGGTCGCGGTTTTCCCCCACGTCGGTGACGCCGAGCTTGGCGAGCACCTGGACGTCGCTGGCCGGGTAGGTCTTCGTGACCACGACCAGCGTCACCTCGCCGGGGTCCCGCCCGGCCGCGGCACAGGCGGCGCCGATCCGTTCGTGTACGGCCGCGAGCCCGGCCGCGATCTCTTCCTCACGCACGAGAGCAAGCGTCCCGCATGCGCGGTTCGAGGCCGCGGTCAGGAGCCGTTCTTGAGGAAGTCCGGCACGTCCACGTCGTCGAAGAGCACCCGGCGGGCGGGCGGCGGCGGGGCCGGCGAGACCGGCGGTGCGCTGGTCGGCACCGGGGTGTCCGCCCGGGGCACCACCTTGCGCGGCGCCTCGGCCGGCTTGTACGCCGGTGCGCCACCGTCGAAGCCGGCCGCGATCACGGTCACCCGTACCTCGTCGCCGAGCGCGTCGTCGATCACCGCACCGAAGATGATGTTGGCGTCCGGGTGGGCCGCGTCGGTGACCAGCTGGGCCGCGTCGTTGATCTCGAACAGGCCGAGGTCGGAGCCGCCGGCGATGGAGAGCAGCACGCCCCGGGCGCCGTCCATGCTCTGCTCCAGCAGCGGGCTGGAGATCGCCTTCTCGGCCGCCTCGACCGCGCGGCTGTCGCCACGGGCGCTGCCGATGCCCATGAGCGCGCTGCCCGCGCCGCTCATCACGCTCTTGACGTCGGCGAAGTCCAGGTTGATCAGGCCCGGCGTGGTGATCAGGTCGGTGATGCCCTGGACACCGGAGAGCAGCACCTGGTCGGCCTGCCGGAACGCGTCCATCATGGAGATCCCGCGGTCGCCGAGCGCGAGCAGCCGGTCGTTCGGGATCACGATGAGCGTGTCGCACTGGTTGCGCAGCTCGTCTATGCCGGACTCGGCCTGCACCTGCCGGCGCTTGCCCTCGAACGAGAACGGCCGGGTCACCACGCCGATGGTCAGCGCGCCCAGCTTGCGGGCGATCTGCGCGACGACCGGCGCGCCGCCGGTGCCGGTGCCGCCGCCCTCGCCGCAGGTCACGAAGACCATGTCGGCGCCCTTGAGCACCTCTTCGATCTCGTCGCGGTGGTCTTCGGCGGCGTTCTTGCCGACGTCCGGGTTGGCGCCCGCGCCGAGCCCCCGGGTCAGCTCGCGGCCGACGTCGAGCTTGACGTCGGCGTCACTCATCAGCAGTGCCTGTGCGTCGGTGTTGATCGCGATGAACTCGACGCCCTTGAGGCCCACCTCGATCATGCGGTTGACCGCGTTGACGCCGCCACCGCCGATGCCGACGACCTTGATGACCGCGAGGTAGTTGTGCGGTGGTGTCATCAGGTGGCCTTCCCTCCCAGGTTTGGTGCCAGGGTCCGACGAGCGAAGGCGTAACCCTCACCCTCTACTAGAGGCTTAGAGTTATGTCAACTACTGATCCTCTCCGGCAACGTAAGCGGAGGTAGGGCGTGATCCAAGGACCGACACGCCGGGCGCTTTGCAATAGCGCCATTTGCCTCTCTCGCTCAGCGCCGTCGCGGGTCCCGCTCAGCGCCGTCGTGGCGTCGGCACCGTCGGCGCCCGCTCGCTCACCGGATGGTGACGACCTCCGGCGCGCTGACGTCGATCCGGTCGCCCTTCTTGCGCAGCAGCGCGGTCGCGACCTGAGACTTCGCGTCGCTCTGGCTCGAGTCGCCCCACACGATCACCCGGCCGCCGCGCAGCTCCAGTTCGATCTCCGCCGGCCCCTTGACGACCACGGCGGAGAGCTGCTTGGCCAGCTGCGGGCTGAGCGCGGTGAGCACCTCGACGGCCGAACGGGTGTCGGCGTCGTCCGGCCCCGGCTTGGCGACCCGGGCCAGCGGGAGCCCGCCCGGCTTGCCGCTGACCGTGTGGAACGCCACCCCGTGCCGGTCGACCAGCACGTACTTGGCGCCCTGCGGCACCACCGCCACCGGCGTACGCTCCACGACCTCGATCGCGATCGTGCCGGGCCAGTCGCGGGAGGCGATCACGTGGTCGACCGGGGCGAGCGCGGCCAGCCGTTCCTCGATGCCGTCGAGGTCGACCCGGGCCAGCGCGACGCCGTCCCGCACGCCGGCCGCCTCGCGCACGTCGTCCTCGGAGAGGATGTCGGTGCCGGAGACCCGCACCTCGCGGACGCCGAGGAGGCCGGTGCCGTACACGATCCAGGTGCCCAGCCCGATCAGCGCCAGCACGCCGCCGATGGTCAGCCAGGGCATCGCCGCCCGCAGCCGCCGCCGGCGGGCCCGCGCCATGAACCGCCGCACGGAGGCCGGCACGGCATCGGAGTGCGCCCGGACCAGCCGCCAGCGCCGCGCCCCGGCCCGCCGCCCTCCGGGTGCGGTCACGCCCTCCCCTCCCCGTGATCGAAGCTCCCGCCACGCCGTTCTAGCGACATGGGGGGAGCTTCGATCACCGGAGAGGTCACGCGAGGGCCGCCAAGAGCTCGTCGCCCATCAGCGAGATCGGCGGGGCGCCCATCGTGACGACCACGTCGCCGGGCTTGGCGCGGCGGACCACCTCGGCGGGGACGTCCTCCCAGGAGGGTATGAAGACCTTCGAGCCGGACGGGAGGTCGACCGCGGCGGTCAGGGCGATGCCGCCCTCGCCGGGCTGGCGCACCTCGCCCGGGCCGAAGACCTCGAGGATGATCACCTCGTCGGCGATGGCCAGCGCGGTGGCGAGCTCGGCCTGCAGGTCGCGGGTGCGGTAGACCCGGTACGGCTGGAAGACCACCAGCAGCCGGCCGCCGGCGGCCACCTCGCGGAGCGTGTGCAGCGCGGCGGTCATCGACGTCGGGTGGTACGCGTACTCGTCGTACACGGCGACGCCGGCCGCGACGCCCTTGCGCTCGAAGCGCCGCCGCACCCCGGGGAACGCCGCAAGCGCGCGCACCGCCGCCTCCAGCGGAAGGTCGAGCCGGATCGCGGTGAGCACGGCGGCGGCGCTGTTGAGGCCGAGGTGGCGGCCGGGCACCGGCAGCGTGACCGTGCCGAGCGGCTTGCCGTCCAACGCGGCCTGGTACCGCACACCGTCCACTGAGGACACGATGTCGGTCAGGCGCAGGTCGGCATCCTCCGCCTCGCCGTACGTGTACACCGTGCGCCCCTCGCCGCGCAGCAGCTCGGCCAGCTCGCGGGTGCCCGGGTTGTCGGCGCAGGTGACCACGAACCCGCCCGGCCGCACCAGCCGCGCGAACTCGGCGAACGCGGCGGAGAGCCCGGCCAGGTCGCCGTACGTGTTGAGGTGGTCGGCGTCGATGTTGGTGATGATGGCCACGTACGGCCGGTAGAGCAGGAACGAGCGGTCGCTCTCGTCCGCCTCCACCACGAAGTACTGGCCGGTGCCGTGGTGCCCGTTGGAGCCCGCCTCGGAGATCTCGCCGCCGATGACGAACGACGGGTCCTCGCCGGCCTGCTGCAGGATGAGCGTCGCCATCGAGGTGGTGGTCGTCTTGCCGTGGGTGCCGGCCACCGCGATCGCCCGCCGCCCGGTCATCGCCGCGGCCAGCGCCTCGGCCCGGTGCAGCACGCGCAGCCCGCGCCGCCGCGCCTCGACCAGCTCCAGGTGGTCCTGCGGGATCGCGGTCGAGTAGACGACCGTGTCGACACCGTCCAGGTTGGACGCTTCGTGTGTCATGTGGACGGTGCCGCCGAGCGCGCGCAGCCCGGCCAGCGACGGCCACTCGCGCAGCTCGCTGCCGGAGACCGGGATGCCGCGGGTGAGCAGCAGTCGGGCCAGGCCGCTCATGCCCACGCCGCCCACGCCGATGAGGTGGACCGCGCCGAGATCCTCGGCGGTGAACTCGTCAACGGGCGAGGTCACGCCGCTGCCACCGCCTCGTAGACGAAGTCGAGCAGCGCCTCGTCGCCGTCGCGCCGGCCGTATGCGGCCGCTGCGGCGCCCATCGCCGCCAGCCGCTGCGGATCGCGTGCCAGCGGGACCACCGTCCTTTCGATCCAGTCCGGGCTCAGCTCGGCGTCGTCGACGAGCAGCCCGCCGCCGGCCTCCACGACCGGCAACGCGTTGCGCTTCTGCTCCTGGTTGCTGTGCGGGTACGGCACGTACACCGCGGGCAGCCCGAGCGCGGCCACCTCGGCGCAGGTCATCGCGCCGCCGCGGCACAGCATGAGGTCGGCCGCCGCGTACCCGAGCTCCATCTCGGACAGGTACGGCAGCGTCTTGTACGGCACCGGCAGGTCGCTCGGCGGCGACACCGCCTCGTTGCGGGCGCCGATCACGTGCAGCACCTGCACGCCGGCGCGGGCCAGCTCCTTGGCGGCGCCGATGACCGCGAGGTTGATCGAACGGGCGCCCTGCGAACCGCCGGAGACGAAGAGCACCGGCAGGTCGGGGCGGAGCCCGAAGTGGGCCCGGGCGGCGTCGCGGGCGGCCGCGCGGTCGAGCGAGCTGATCGAGCGGCGCAGCGGCACGCCCACCACCCGCGCGCCGCGCAGCGCCTCGGACTTCAGCGGCTGGTGCGGGAAGCCGACGGCGACGTGCTTGGTGAACTTCATGCCCATCCGGTTGGCCACGCCCGGCGGCACGTTGACCTCGTGGATCACGATCGGCATCTCGCGGCGCCAGGCGGCGAGGTAGGCCGGCACCGACACGTACCCGCCGAAGCCGACCACCGCGTCGGCCCGCACCTCGTCGAGCACCTTGCCCGCCGCGCGCGCCGAGCGCCACATCCGGTCCGGCGTACGCAGCAGGTTCATGTTGAGCGAGCGGGGCAGCTGGTAGGCCGGGATCTGTCGCAGGTCGTAGCCGTGCGGCGGGATCAGCTCGTTTTCCAGGCCCCTGGGCGTGCCGACGCAGGTGATGCGGACGTGCGGATCGTGCCGCCGGAGGCAGTCCGCGAAGGCCAGCAATGGGTAGATGTGGCCCCCGGTCCCCCCTCCCGCCAGGACGACCGACCGCAGCACACCCATCACCGTCTCCTCTCGCTCTCCGCGCCGCCGCGCCCCGCCGCCGTGGCGACCTTCGCGGCCGGCTTGGCGGCCGCGGGCTTCGTCGCCGGCTTGGCGGCCGGCGGCAGCGGTGGCAACGGGGCCCAGAGTAGCCGCACCCATTTAGCGGGCGGACGGGCGTGCAGGGCTCGAGCCGCGTCCGGCTCGGCACGGGCGAAGGAGGCGAGCATGCCTACCGCGGCGAGGGTGACCACGAGGGCACTGCCGCCGTCGGAGATGAACGGGAGCGGCAGGCCGGTGATCGGCAGCAGCCCCACCACCCCGCCGATGTTGATGACCGCCTGGCTGGCCAGCCAGGTGGTCACGGCCGCGGCGGCCAGCCGGCGGAACGGGTCGTCGACCCGGCGGGCGATGCGCAGGCCGGTGTAGGTCAGCACGGCGAACAGGGCGAGCACCACGACGCAGCCGACGACGCCCAGCTCCTCGGCGAGCACGGCGAAGATGAAGTCGTTCTGCTCGGCCGGCAGCCAGCCCCACTTGAGGCTGCTCTTGCCCAGCCCGACGCCGAACCAGCCGCCGTGGTCGATCGCGTACCGGGCCTGCATCGCCTGGTAGCAGGCTTGCTGGATGCAGTCGTCGGGCGGGTTGACGAACGAGGTCAGCCGGCCGAGCCGGTAGTTCGCCTCCCCTTCGGAGCTGGAGCCGCCGCCCAGCGAGGCGGCCGCGATCAGCAGCCCGACGCCGCCGAGGCCGAGCGCGGAGAGGACCGCGAAGACCCGCAGCCGTACGCCGGCGGCCCAGAGCAGGCCCACGACGACGGCGAGCAGGCAGAGCATCGTACCGAGGTCGTTGTAGCCGACCAGCACGAACAGCAGCCCCACCACCGGGAAGAGCGGCGTGGCCAGCTCGCGCCACCAGCCCAGCGCCTCACCCTTGCGGACCAGCAGGTCGGCACCCCACATGACCAGGCCGAACTTGGCCAGCTCGGAGGGCTGCACCTGGATCGGGCCGAGCCAGAGCCAGAGCAGGTCGGCCTTGAGCGGCCCGAACGAGACGGTGTCCTCGATGTCGGCCATCCGCCCGTACACGACGAGCAGGTTGAGGACCACCAGCAGCACGATCGCCGCGCCCAGGACCGGCCGGCCGAGCGCCCGGAACGTGCGGGCCGGCAGCCGCTGGCAGGCCCAGAAGGCGACCAGCCCGATCGCGGCGAAGACCACCTGCTTGGTGATCATCGTGAACGCGTTGCCGTTCGTCGCGTACGCCTTCACGCTGGTCGCCGAGAAGACCATGGTGAGGCCGATGACCAGCAGCAGGGCGGCGCTGGAGATCAGCAGGTAGTACGACGCGAGGGGACGCTGGAGCAGCCCGCGCAGCGCCGCGAGCGGACCGGCACCGGCACCGGCCTTGTCGTCCTCCCCCACGTCCTTATCATCAACGCCCCACCGCGCACACCCCGGCTAATTCCCGGGCGTGTCGCGTGCCGCCCTCACGATCGCCTCACCCTCCGCGTCCCCAAACGAACGTGATCGACTCCGTAAAGCTCTAGCTGACGGCCGTCAGGAACTCGGAGTAGAAGAGGCCCAGGCCGATCGCCACGCCGATGCCGGCGATGATCCAGAAGCGGACCACGATGTTGACCTCGCTCCAGCCGGCCAGCTCGAAGTGGTGCTGGAGCGGTGACATCCGGAAGACGCGTCTGCCGGTCGTCCGGAACGAGATCACCTGGATGACCACGGACATCGTGATGATGACGAAGAGGCCGCCGATGATGAGCAGCAGCAGCATCGTCCGGGAGGCCATCGCCAGGCCGCCGATCAGGCCGCCCAGCCCCAGCGCTCCGGTGTCGCCCATGAAGATCCGGGCCGGCGAGGTGTTCCACCACAGGAAGCCGACGCACGCGCCGGCCGCGGCGCCGGCGATCAGCGCTATCTCCAGCGGATCTCGTACCGCGTAGCAGTAGTCCACCGAGTAGTTCGGGTCCGCGCACCAGTGGCGGTACTGCCAGAAGGCGATCAGGCCGTACGCGGCGAGCACCATCACCGAGGCGCCGGTGGCGAGGCCGTCGAGGCCGTCGGTGAGGTTGACGCCGTTGCTGGCCGCCATCACCACGAAGATGAACAGCAGCACCGAGCCGACCTTGCCGACGTCGAGCCAGTCGACGTCCCGGATGAACGAGACGTGCGTGCTGCCGACCGTCTCGGTGTTGGTGCTCGGGAAGTAGAGCGCGACCACGCCGAAGACGCCGCCGACGATCGCCTGGCCGATCAGCTTGTACCGGCCGCTGAGCCCGCCGCTGTTGCGCCGCCGCACCTTCAGGTAGTCGTCGATGAAGCCGACCGCCCCGCAGAAGACGAAGAGCCCGAGCAGCACCAGCGCGGTGATCGTCGGGCCGACCTGGGCGATCTGCTGCTCGGGCAGGGTGGTCAGCGCGGCGTGACCGGCGACGTACGCCAGGACCGTGGCGATGATGAACACCACGCCGCCCATCGTCGGCGTGCCCTTCTTGCCCTGGTGGGTCGAGGGGCCGATGGAACGGATGGGCTGTCCCGCCTTGAGCGCGGTGAAGACCCGGATGCCGACCGGGGTGCCGAAGAGCGACACCAGGAACGCGACCGCGGCCGCGACGATGACCGCCCTCACGAACTGGCCCCTGGTCGAAGCGAGTCAACCACGTCCCAGGTGCGGTAGCGCGAGCCCTTCACGAGCACGACGTCGCCGGGGCGCAGCTCGCGCCGCAGCGCCGCGACGGCCGCGCCCTGATCGGTAACCAGCACCGACTCTCCTCCCCACGTCGCCACGGCCGCCGCGCCGGAGTGGATCGGCGCGGCGGTGTCACCCACCACGATCAGCCGGTCGACGCCGAGCTCAGCGGCGAGGCGGCCGACCTCCTCGTGGCCTTCCCGCTCGTACTCGCCCAGCTCGGCCATGTAGCCCAGCACCGCCACCGTGCGGCGGCCCCCGCCGGTGCCGACCAGCGCGCGCAGCGCGGCCGCCATCGAGGCGGGATTGGCGTTGTACGAGTCGTCGATGACCGTGACACCGTCGGCACGGTCGAAGACATCCATCCGGCGGGCGGAGACCACCCGCAGCCGCGACAGGGCGTCGCCCAGCTCGGCCACCGGGAAGCCGAGCGTGTGCGCGACCGCCGCGGCCAGCAGCGTGTTGCCCACCTGGTGGCGCCCGGCGATGGCGAGCCGCACCGGCGCCTCCCCGTCCGGCGTGACGAGCGTGAACGCCGCCCGCCCCGCCGAAAGGGTCACGTCCGCCGCGCGCACCGTCGCGTCCGGCGCCTCACCGGCCAGCACCACCTTCGCGCCGGTACGGGCGGCCATCGCGCGTACCCGGGGATCGTCGGCGTTGAGCACCGCCACGCCGTCCGCCGGCAGCGCCTCGACCAGCTCGCCCTTGGCGGCGGCGATCGCGTCGACCGAGCCGAACTCGCCGATGTGCGCGACGCCCACGTTGATCACCACGCCGATCCGCGGCGGGGCGACCTCGCAGAGGTGGGTGATGTGCCCGGCGCCCCGGGCGCCCATCTCCAGCACCAGGAAGCGGGTCCGCTCGTCGGCGCGGAGCACCGTGTACGGATGCCCGAGCTCGTTGTTGAACGAGCCGGCCGTCGCCACGGTCGGGCCGAGCCGGGTGAGCAGCTGCGCGACGAGGTCCTTCGTGGTCGTCTTGCCGGAGGAGCCGGTGAGCCCCACGACGGTCAGGGCGGGCAGCCGGTCGACCACGTACCGGGCGAGCGTGGCCATCGCGGCGCGCTGGTCCTCGACCAGGATCGCCGGCACCGGTACCGGCCGGGACGCCAGCACCGCCACGGCACCGGCCGAGACGGCGGCGGCGGCGTAGTCGTGGCCGTCCACCTTCTCGCCGGGGAACGCCACGAACAGCCCGCCCGGCGTCACCTTGCGGGAGTCGAACTCGACGGTGCCGGTCACCCGGATCGAAGGGTCGCCCTCCAGCCGGCCACCGACGGCGGTCGCGATCTCGGCGAGCGTCAACGCGATCACGTACCCACCTCCGCGAGCGCCGCGGCCAGCTCCACCCGGTCGTCGAACGGCAGCACCTCGCCACCGACCTCCTGTCCGCGCTCGTGCCCCTTGCCCAGCACCGCGACGATGTCGCCGGGCGCCGCCTTGCCCACCGCGAAGTCGATCGCCGCCCGCCGGCCGGCGATCTCGAAGACCTCGGCGGGCGTATCCCCGATCCCGTCGAGGAGCCCGCGCCGGATCGCCGCGGCATCCTCGGTACGCGGATTGTCGTCGGTGACCACCACGATGTCGGCTCCCTCGGCCGCGGCCCGGCCCATCAGCGGGCGCTTGGCCTTGTCCCGGTCGCCGCCGGCCCCGATCACGCAGAAGAGCCGCCCGCCCCGGTCGGTGGCGAGCTCGCGCAGCGCGGTGAGCGCGGCCACGATCGCGTCCGGCTTGTGCGCGTAGTCGACCACGCCGAGCACCGGCCCGGCGCTCTGCTGGTCCGCGCTCGCGCCGGCCCGCCGGGGCCAGACCCGCTCCAGCCGCCCCGGAACACCCGGGCAGTCGGCCACGCCCCGCGCGGCGGTGGCCGGGTCGGCGCCGGTGGCGACCAGCGCGGCGATGGCGAGCAGCGCGTTGGCGACGTTGTGCCGGCCGGGCAGCGAGACGCCCGCCTCGACCGGCCCGTCCGGCCCGATCGCGGTGAACCGCTGCGAGTACGACGTGCCGGCGACGGCGGAGGCCCGCCAGGTGGCGGACGCGGCGCCGTCCGCCGAGTACGTAACCGTGGCCGGCTTCGTCAGCGGCCGCAGCGCGGGATCGTCGAGGTTGAGGATCTCCACCCGGCAGCGGCCGTCGAAGAGCTTCGCCTTGGCCGCGAAGTAGTCCGCCGCGTCCGCGTGGAAGTCGAGGTGGTCGAGGCCGAAGTTGGTGTACCCGCCGACGTCGAAGCGGACCCCGCCGACCCGCCCCATCGCGAGCGCGTGGCTGGACACCTCCATCACCACGGCGGTCACGCCCCGCTCCCGGGCCACGGCGAGCAGCGCGTGCAGGTCGGTGGCCTCGGGCGTGGTGCGGACGCTCTCCACCACCAGGTCGCCGAGGCGGGTCTCGACGGTGCCGATCAGCCCGGTCACGTGGCCGGCGGCGCGCAGGCCGCTCTCCACCAGGTACGCGGTGGAGGTCTTGCCGGCGGTGCCGGTGATGCCGATGACGGTGAGCTGCCCGGTCGGGTCGCCGTAGACGGCCGAGGCGACCGCGCCGAGCGCGTCCCGCGGGTCGGGTACCACGATCGCGGGCAGCCCGGCCGCGGCCGCCGCGCCGGCGCCGCCCGGGTCGGTGAACACCGCCACCGCGCCGGAAGCGGCGGCGGCGGCCACGAACTCGGCGCCGTGCCGCCGGGCGCCGGGCAGCGCCGCGTAGAGGTCGCCGGGGCGGACGTCGCCGCTCGCGTGGGTCACGCCGCTGACCAGCGGATCAGCCGCCGCGCCAGGAGCGCCGCCGGCCAGCGGGTCAGCCGGGGCGGTGGCACCCACCAGCGCCGCGAGGCCGGTCAGGGACCGCGGGGTCACCGTACGCGGACGGAGATTGCCAGGCACGGCGTCAGACCCTACCGGTTGATGGCACGCCCGCCGTACAGCACGTCCGGCGGTTCAGGGGTAGACGACGAACTTCGGCGGCTTCCCGCTGCTCGCGGGTACCCCGAAGTGGGTGAGCGCGTACCCCATCATGTCGTGGAACGCCGGCGCGGTGACCTCGCCGCCCCCGCCAGCCGGGGTGTGCGCGAAGACCGCGATGACGTACCGGGGGTTCTCCGCCGGCGCCATGCCGACGAACGACGCGACCGAGCCGGAGACGTACTGGCCGTTGACGACGCGCGAGCCGGTGCCGGTCTTGCCGGCCACCCGGTACCCGTCCACGGCCGCGCGCACGCCGGTGGCGCCCTCCACGCTGGTCACCGCTTCCAGCATCTGGCGCAGTGTCTGGGCGTTCTCCGGGCTGAGCACCTGCCGCGTGACGGGCGGCGCGGTCGGCGTGCGCTTGCCGTCCGGCGCGATCGTCTCCTTGACCAGGTGCGGCTGCACCCAGGTGCCGTCGTTGGCGATCGCCGCGTACGCCGCGGCCATCTGCAACGGCGTCACCGCGACACTGTGACCGATCGGCACCGACCCGTACGACGAGCCGCTCCACTTGCCCGGCGGCAGCAGCAGGCCGGAGGCCTCGCCGGGCACGCCCACGCCGGTCGCCGTGCCGAGCCCGAACTTCTTCTGGTACTCGTACAGCTTCTCCTTGCCCAGCTTGTCGGCGATCGCGATCGTGCCCACGTTGGACGAGTACGCCAGGATGCCCGGGATGCTCATCCGCTTGGGCGTCCAGTTGGTGTGCGTGTCCTTGAACCACTGGTCGCCCTTGCGCACCCGCGGCCCCACCACGAACGTGTCCGTCGGCTTGACCGCGCCCTCCTGCAGCGCCGCCCCGATGGTGATCGCCTTGTGCACCGAACCCGGGTCGACCACGAAGCTGGTCGCCGTGTCCTCGCGGTCCTCCGCCTTGCTCTTCAACGGCTGCGCCGCGTCGTACGTCGGGTAGCTGGCCTGCGCCAGCACCTCGCCGGTGCGCACGTCGAGCACCACCGCCGCCCCGGTGTACGCCTTGGCCTGCGCCATCCGCTCGGCGAGCGTCTTCTGCACGAAGTACTGCAGGTCGCGGTCGATGGTCAGCTGGAGCGAGCTGCCCGGCTGCGCCTCGGTCGTGCGGTTGTAGCCACCCGGGATCTCCGCGTTGAGCGAGCCCTGCCCGACCTCGAAGACCCGCTTGCCGTCCACGCCGCGCAGCAGGTCGTCGTAGCGCGCCTCCAGCCCTTCCAACCCGTTGAGGTCCTGGCTGGTGAAGCCGATGATGCTAGCCGCGAGGTCCTGGCCGGGCACCTGGCGCCGCTCGTCCCGGTCGACGATGATGCCGGCCAGGTCGAGCGCCTCGACCCGCTGACCGTCGGCGATGCTGACCCCGCGGGCCAGGTACTCGAAGCGGGACGGGCCGCCGCCCGGCTGCTGGCGCTTGGCCATCTTGGCGATCAGCTCCGACTTGGGCACCGCGATCAGCGGCTGCAGCGCGGCGGCCGTCTTCTCCAGGTCGGTGACCAGCTCCGGGTCGACCGCGACGTAACGCGCCTCGACGCTGTGCGCGAGCACCGCGCCGCCCCGGTCATAGATGGCGCCGCGCGGCGCCGGCAGGTCGACCCGGTCCAGCCGCGTCTGCAGCCCCTTCTCCGCGAACGCCGGCGACTCGGTGAACTGCATCGTCACGATCCGGATCCCGATCGTGGCGAAGACCGTCAGCGCCAGCACCGTACCGAGGCGCAGCCGCCGCCGCTGGTCCATCAGCCGCGGCGGGCGCCGCGGAGCCCTTTTCCGCGGCGCGGGCGGCCGCTTGGCCGCCGCGGACGCCTTCGCCGCCGTCGTCCGCTTTCGAGGCGCGGGTACGGCCGCGGTGGTGGACTTCCGCCTGACCCTGGGCGGGGCCTCGGTGCGGCCCGCCGGCTGTTCGGCCCGCTGCCGGCTGTTGCCGCCCGTGCGACCGCCGTTGCCGCCCGCCCGGCCGGTTCCGCCCGCCGCCGCACGGCCGTTGCCGCCGCGCGGCTGCTCCTCCGGGGCCGGGCGCCGGGGAGCGCGCGGCTTGCCCCCCTCGACCACCTGCAGTGCCGGGCGGAACGGGTCGGTGGTGCGCCCGGTGCGCGGCGTCCGCTCCCGCACCGTGCGGCCGCGCGGCGTGTACGCCCGCGCCTCGGAGATGCCGAAGCCGCGCTCGCCGGGCGGATCCGCCTCGGGCTTCCCACCCCGGCGCGGGGCGTCCGTGCCATGGGTGGAGCCGCGCCGGGGCTCCTCGCTCCCCCGGCGCGGCGCTGCCTCCTCTGGACGCTGGTCCTCGCGTCGCGTGCCCGCTCCGCGCGGACCAGACCCGGAAGACCCCGATGGCCGCTGCGGCATCGTCACCTACTCCGTCGGCTGCTGGTCGGTGCCGGTCCCCTGCTGGTTGTCACCGCTCGTGCCCGTGCCCGTCTGGCCGGTGCCCGTACCGGTGCCGGTCTGCCCGGTACCCGGGTCGCCGGTGCCGGTGTCCTGCTGGCTGGTGATCGACGGCGGCTGCGTGGCCGGCGTCATCATGCCGGTGACCCGGCCGTCCGGGAGCCGGATCTGGACCGGGGTGCCCTCCACGAGACCCAGCCGGTGCGCCTGGGCGGTGAGGTTGCCCGGGTCCTCGGCCCGCGCGATCTCCTGCTTGAGCTGCTGCTCCTGGACGTCCAGCGAGGTCTGCCGCTCGCGCAGCTCGCTGAGCCGGAAGGCGTTTTCGTTGATCTTCGTGTTGACCACGAGGATGCCCAGGACGCCGCCGACCACGACGACCAGGATCAGCGCGATGAACGGCGCTCTCGGCACCGCCACCGGCAGCGGCGGCGCGACCCGCAGCCACGGCACGACCTTGCGCTCCCGCGGTGCGCCCCCCGGGGCCGCGGAAGCCGGCTCTGTGTTGATCACCTCGGTCTTCAGCGCTGTGTTGCCCACCGTCTGGTGCTCCCGCGCCGCGGTCCGGCCCCCCGACCGCGGTGTGTAGCGCTTGCTGGCGTTCATGTCCCCTCCCTCCAAGAACCGCGGCACATGCGCGCTCCGCTTCGCTGCGCGCCCATGCCGCTCAAACCTCTTCGATCCGGGCCGCGGCCCGCAGCCGCACCGATGCGGCGCGCGGGTTGGCCGCGACCTCCTCGTCGCTCGGGAGCTCGGCGCCGCGGCTGAGCAGCCGCAGCGTCGGCCCGGTGCCGGGCAGCTCGACCGGCAGGTCGACCGGCCCGGTGCTCCGCGCCCGCGCGGCGAGCGCCCGCTTGGTGATCCGGTCCTCCAGCGAGTGGTAGGAGAGGATCACCACGCGGCCGCCCGGCGCGAGGGCGTCGAGCGCGGCCGGCAGCGCCGTCGAAAGCGCCGCCAGCTCGCCGTTCACCTCGATGCGAAGTGCCTGGAACGTTCTCTTGGCCGGGTGCCCCCCGGTCCGCCGGGCCGGCGCGGGTATCGCGTCCCGCACCAGATCGGCCAGCCGTGCCGACGAGGTGATGGGTTTCTTCGCCCGTTCCCGCACGATCGTCGCGGCGATCCGTGCGGCGAACCTCTCCTCGCCGTACACCCGCAGCACCCTGGTCAGCTCGGGTGCCTCGTACGTGTTGACGACCTCCTCGGCCGTGCGACCGGTGGTCTGGTCCATCCGCATGTCCAGCGGCGCGTCCTGCGCGTACGCGAACCCGCGGTCGGGCGCGTCGAGTTGCAGGGACGAGACGCCGAGGTCGAAGAGGACGCCGTCGACCCACTCGTAGCCGAGCCGGTCGAGCACCTGGGGCAGCTCGTCGTAGACGGCGTGCACCAGGTGGACCCGCTCCGCGAACGGCTCCAGCCGCGCCCGCGCGTGTGCGAGCGCCTCCGGGTCCCGGTCGAGTCCGATCAGGACGGTCCGCGGGTGTGCCCGGAGCACCGCCTCCGCGTGACCGCCGAGGCCGAGGGTGGCGTCCACGTGCACGGTGGTGCGGTCACCGCGGTCGAGCGCGGGCGCGAGCAGCGCGAGGCACCGCTCCAGCAGCACCGGCACGTGAGTGCCGCGCAGCTCCCCCATCTCGACCCCCAGTGACCCGCCCGTGTGCGCATGCGCCCGGTGCCGAAGAACCGTGCGCCGTACTGCCAGATCCCCATCCGCCCTTCCGTACGCCTCCTTCGCGGGGAGGCCGGGACGCGCCTGACATCGGGGAAGAGACGTCAGGAGCAGGAGCGGCTGGAGATCTCGCAGTACGGCGTCTGCCAGCCCTTACAGTCCTCCGGGCAGCACCCCCTCCTCGATGCCCGCGAAGTCCTCTTCGCTCTCGGAGAGATAGGTGTCCCACGCTTGCTTGTCCCAGATCTCCACCCGGGTGCTCGCACCGATCACGACGAGCTCGCGGCTCAGCCCGGCGTACTCCCGCAGGTGGCCCGGGATCGTCACCCGGCCCTGCTTGTCGGGCACCTCGTCGTGGGCGCTCGCGAAGAACACCCGGCTGTAGGCCCGAGCCGCCTTGTGCGTCATCGGCGTCTCGCGCAGCTGGCCGGCGATCCGCTGGAACTCCGGCGCCGGGAAGACGTAGAGACAGCGCTCCTGCCCTTTTGTGATCACGACACCTCCCGCCAGCTCGTCTCGAAACTTCGCCGGAAGGATCAACCGGCCCTTTTCGTCCAGGCGCGGAGTGTGGGTGCCGAGAAACATCGGCCCACCCCCTCGCCTTTCGCGGCTTTCGCGGAGCCGCTATCCCCCGGGGCCGGCGGGTCCCTCCGGTGAGTAACCCTGCCACTGCGCCCCACTGTACTCCACTTCCCTCCACTCGCAACCGGAATCGCAGCGTTGGTCGGCTGACCCTCTTGACAAAACCGCACGTCAAATGCGGTGGAGCGTGGTGGAGGGTCTGGATGGCGACAGGCCCGGGGCCCCAACCGGCGCCAAACACGATCCAGGGCAAACCCGGACGGGCTTGCCCTGGATCGTTGGGGGGATGGGGGATGTTCAGGAGATAGGGAGGAAAGTGGAGGGTGCGGGGAGGCCGGGGTCCCGGCCGGCCCCCTCACACACGGGGACTCCTAGGCGAGCCGCCGGACCACGTAGTTGGTGGACCAGATCTTGTGCTTGCCGACCCGCACACCCGGGCGCGGCGCGTCGTACATGTAGCCGCCCCCGGCGTAGATGCCGGCGTGCGTGCCGTACGACCCGGAGCGGATCACGATCAGGTCGCCCGGCTGCATCTTGCTCTTGGCCACGCCGACCCCGGACCGCTGCTGGTCGTTCGCCTTGTGCGGCAGCACCTTGCCGGTGGCCATGCGGTACACGTACTTGGTGAAGCCGGAGCAGTCGAAGGCGGACGGACCCGTCGCCCCGTACCGGTACGGCTTGCCGACGTGCTTGCGCGCCTCGGCGAGCACCTTGGCGCGGCCGGCGACCACCGTGACCTTGACCGAACCGGTGGCGGCACCCTTGAGCGCCCCGTGTCCGCTGTAGACGGCCCGGTAGGTGTAGGTCCCGGATGGACGGATGGAGAGGATGGCCAGGCCGGTGGAGTAGACCGGGCGGGTCCCGGTGCTGACCCACCGCCCCTTCCAGATCTGGAACTGGACGCTGCCGCCCCAGACCCCCTTTCCGGTACGCGGATCGGTGATCTTGGCGGTGAGCCGGAGCGTGGCGCCCTGCGAGATCTGGGCGGCACTCCGGGTGATCGTCACCCGCGGCGTCACCGAGGCGACGGCGCTGGCGTTGGTGGTGGTGACGGTGCTGGTCGTCGCCGGCGCGGTGCCGGCGGACGCCGGCCCGGCCAGGAGCTGGCCGGCGCACACGCACAACCCCACGGCGAGCGCGAGCCGGCCGGCTCGGCTTTTCGTGGGCAGCACGCGTCGGCCCGAACTGTGTTCGCGCACGATGTGTTTTCCCTCCGGCACGCCTACGAGGTGAGCTGTCGGGTTCGGGCGGGAAGGATTGCCCGGCCGCCACGTGGCGGCCTCACCCCAAGGTCACTCCCAGCCGGGCCATTGCCCGGTGGGTCGGGACCGCGATCCTGGGTCCCCCGTCCCTGCCCGCTATTCCGTTGTCTGCCTCCAGGGGTCCGCACCACACGGGAGGGCAGGGCTCGGCGTGTCCCGGCGGTGCGGCCGGGTGACGACCCGGCCCACCGTTTCTAGCGGATGCCTCCATAGACGCAGCGTAATTGTGATCTCACAATAAGAAGTTGGCACTGAGATAAATGAGCGATCGTTAAGGCCACTGCCCTAAATGTCGCGACGCTCTGTCGCACGTGAATTGACTCTCCGTAGACGAATCACCGTGAGTATCACCACAGACTTCGTGCTGTTCCGACGGCTTCCTGACGCGACAGTGGAGATCCAGTCCGCGTTGGTAACCTCGCCACCGTGACGGACGGCAAGATGCCCCTGCGGGCGAAGGTCGCCAGCTCGGTCTCCCGCACGGCGGCCGCCCTGTCGCGAGCGGCGGGGCGCGGCGACGGTTCGGTGATCGGCGGCTGGATCGGCCTGAAGATCGACCCCGACCTCCTCGCCCACCTGGCCGCCGGACGCGCGATCGCCCTGATCTCCGGCACCAACGGCAAGACGACCACCACCCGCCTGGCCGCGGCGGCGGTCGGCGTGCTCGGGCCGGTCGCGACGAACGGCTTCGGCGCCAACATGCCGACCGGCCACACCTCGGCGCTCGCCAAGGCCGGCCAGACGCCGTACGCGGTGCTGGAGGTCGACGAGCACTACCTGGCGAAGGTGCTGGCCGCCACCGAGCCGCGCGTGGTGGCCCTGCTCAACCTCTCCCGCGACCAGCTCGACCGGGCCAAAGAGGTCGCGATGATGGCCCAGCTGTGGCGCACCGCCCTCGCCGAGCACCCGAGCGTGCACGTGGTGGCCAACGCGGACGACCCGATGGTGGTGTGGGCCGCCGCCGGCTCGCCGGCCGTCACCTGGTTCAGCGCCGGCCAGCGGTGGCACGACGACTCGTGGGTCTGTCCCGAGTGCGGCTCGCCGATCGAGCGCCAGGCCGACCAGTGGTGGTGCACCGGCTGCTCGCTGCGCCGGCCGGTGCCGCAGTGGGTGGTCGAGGACGACGGGGTGGTCGACCCGCGCGGCGCCTGGCACAAGATCTCGCTCCAGCTCCCCGGCCGGGTCAACCTCGGCAACGCGGCCACCGCGCTCGCGGTCGCGGCCCAGTTCGGCGTCCGCCCGACCGACGCGGTCTCCCGGCTTTCCACCGTGGCCTCGGTCGCCGGCCGGTACGCTCAAGTGGTCCGCGACGGGCGCAACATCCGGCTGCTGCTCGCGAAAAACCCGGCCAGCTGGCTGGAGGCGTTCGACATGGCCGACGCGGCGCCGACGCTGCTCTCGATCAACGCGCGCGATCCCGACGGGCTCGACACGTCCTGGCTGTTCGACGTCGACTTCAGCCCGCTGCGCGGCCGGCAGGTCCTCATCACCGGTGACCGTGCGTACGACCTGGCGGTACGCCTCGAAGTGAACGGCGTGCCGTTCCAGCACGTACGTACCTTCGTCGAGGCGGTGAAGCTGGTGCCGCCCGGCCGCCTGGAAGTGATCGCCAACTACACCGCGTTCCAAGACATCCGAGCGGAGCTCGACCGTGTCCTCTGACAGCACGATCAGCATCGTCTGGATCTATCCGGACCTGCTGTCCACGTACGGCGACCGGGGCAACCTGCTCATCCTCGCCCGCCGGGCCGCGCTGCGCGGGCTCCCGGTGCGGACCTTGGAGGTGCGCTCCGACCAGCCGCTGCCCACCAACGCCGACATCTACCTGCTCGGCGGCGGCGAAGACGGCCCGCAGGCGCTCGCGGCGCAGCGGCTGATCGCCGACGGCGGACTGCACCGGGCGGTGGCGCAGGGCTCGGTGGTGTTCGCGGTGTGCGCCGGATACCAGCTGCTCGGCGGCGCGTTCTTCGCCAAGGGCACCCAGTACGCCGGCCTGGACCTGCTCGACTTCCGCTCCGACCGGGGCCCGACCCGCGCGGTCGGCGAGCTCGGCGGCCCGATCGACCCGCGGCTGGGCCTGCCCCCGCTGACCGGGTTCGAAAACCACGGCGGCCGCACCCACCTGGGCCCGGGCGTGTCGCCGCTGGCCCGGGTCAGCACCGGCATCGGCAACGACGGTACGACCGAGGGAGCGTGGCGGGGCAAGCTGCTCGGCACGTACTCGCACGGCCCGGCCCTGTCCCGCAACCCGGCCATCGCCGACCTGCTGCTGCGCTGGGCCACCGGGTACGACTCGCTGCCGCCCCTCGACGACACCTGGTCCGACCGCCTCAGAGCGGAGCGCATGGCCGCGACGGCGGCGTCGTGACGGCCCGGCTGCGCCGCTGGGCGGGCCTGCTCCGGCAGCGTTCCGTCGCCCGCTTCGCGCTGCTGGTGGCGCTGCTCGCCGTGTTCGGCCTGACCGTGTTCCTCCTCCCCCAGCCCGAACTCTCCGACGCGCCCCGCCTGGTCGACCGGCTGGGCCCGCTCGCGCCGCCCGCGGCCATCGTGCTCGGCGCGCTGATGATGGTGGTACTCGTCCCGCGCACGCTGGTGTCGTTCGCGTGGGGCGCGCTCTTCGGCACGGTCGGCGGCGCCAGCTACGCGCTCGGTGCCGCGCTGCTCGCCGCCGCGCTGGGCTTCGCGGTCGGCCGCACGCTGGGCCGCGACTTCGTGGCCGAACGCGTCCGCGGCCGCCTGGCCCGCCTGGACGGCTGGTTCGCGCGGCAGAGCGTGCTCGGCGTGGTCACGGTGCGCCTGCTCCCGGTGGGTGGTTTCGGCCTGATCAGCTACGGCTACGGCACGACCGGCGCGCGGCTGCGCCCGTTCCTGATCGGCAGCGTGCTGGCCTCGGTCCCGTCCGCCTTCGGCTACGCCGCGATGGGCGCCGCGGTGGCGTCGCCCGGCGACATCAACTGGTTCGCCATCGCCCCGGCCGGCCTCGGCCTGGTCGCCACCACGGTCATCGTCACCAAGTGGCGCCGCTCCCGCCGCGCCGCAGCCGCCACCTCCGCGCCAGCCCCCACCTCCGCCTGACCCCCGGTCGCAGCGCGCCCGGTCTCCTCGGCTCAGCGGCACCAGATCGTGGTACATGAGTGCCCCCAGGCGGGCACCGAAATACCACGATCGGTTTTCGCGTGTCCCGCTGGGGCTCCCGCACCGCTGGGGCCGGTGGCGAGCTGGCGCTGCCGGGGGAGCACAGACGGGGCCGCTCCAGAGCTTCCCGCACACACACATCCGTCCGCCGGCGGCGGCGCGGTGGTGAAGGGTCGTGGACGCACGGACCCCAGACGGCCGCCGGCTCCGAGGAAGGGGCCGGGGTAAGAGCGGGAAAGCGCCCCCAGGAGCAGCGATTCACCACGGACGGCTTGGCCCCCGGGCAACCGGCATGCGTGCCCCGTCTGTGCGAGCAGCTCGAGAGCTCCGCGCATCACCATGCGATCGCCGCACCGGCCCCCACAAGCGACATCGCGCGCGACACATGGCGAAACCGACCACACGCCCACGTAACGACGGCGGGCCGCGGCATATCCGGGGGCGGGCCGGCGTTGGCATGGGCCCGGCGACGAGGGGTCGGGCCGCGCCCCAGGCGGCCGTCGCTCGTTCTACATCCTGTGCGGGTCGTCGGCCCGCACCGCCGGGGCCCCCTGCGCCGGCCACTACCGCACGACAACGGGAGTGGTACGTGAGTGGGGGCACGCGGGTCCTCTGGGCCGTCGTGATCGGGTTCTTCGCGCTGGCGATCGCGGCCGCGGTCCTGCCGCCGTTTGTCGCCTTCCTGGGCGCGGTGGTGGCCGTTGCCGGGTTCTGGCACGTGACGAAGAAGCCGGACGGGCCAGTCCAGTGAGCTGACCGGCCCCGCACATTCGACCCGCCGGGGCGACCGCCCCCGGACCCCAAGGCCCCGTCCACATGACCCGCGGGCCGAGGGCGGCCACCCCGGCGGGCCCCCAAAGGCCACCCCGGCGGGCCCACAAAGCCGCCCTGGCGGGCGCGAAGAGCCGCCCCCGCGGCCCCGGACAACGGTCCGCCGGGTGCCGGATACGACCCGCCCGGCGGGCGCCCGGGCACGGCGGACCCGCAGGCCACAGACGTCCGGACCGGAAATCTGACCCGGACCGGCCGGGCCGATATGGGACGCCCGGGTCACGCCGGCCAGTGGCCTTGTCCACGCCCCGGGCCCGGGAATGGATCGGGTTACCGGCCGGTTGAAATGCCCGGCACGCCGGAACCCCACCGCGCGTGCCGCTGCGTTTGCGGCGAGTACCAATGGATGCCGCGGACAGGCGCGAAGACGCGCTGGCAAAGCGCACACGCACAGCACAGCACACAGCGCAAAAGCGCACAGCGCGAAGACGCGCGGACAGCGCAAGTGTGGTGGGCCTCGCCCCCGAGGCGCCGCCATCATCCCCCAGCAAAACGAAAGGGTTCCCCCTGATGAAGCACGTCCTCGATCGATGGCTCTCGTCCATCGACAGGAACCGGCTCCAACGGCCTGCCATGTTCGCCGCTGGGTTGGCACTCGCCGTCGGCACCGTCGGCGGTCCGGCGGCCATCCAGGCCGCCAACGAACCGGCCAGCGCGGCGGCGCCCGTGACGGCCACCGTCGCCGGCAACGGTGACGGGACCGCCAAGCCGGTGCACGACAGCACCAAGAAGGACGACGCCAAGAAGGCCACGCCCAAGAAGGCGGCCCAGGTCCGCTTCGGCTACCAGGAGCAGAGCACGTACTACTTCTGCGCCCCGGCGGCGACCCGCATCGCGCTCTCCGCGACCGGGCACGCGCTGAGCCAGGAGGACCTGGCCGGCAAGCTGGGCACGACGGTCAACGGCACCGATTCGGCGCACGAGACCACGCGCGTGCTCAACGACGTGAACGGGACGGACTTCTACCGTACGCGGGAGATCCCCGGCCCGGCCGCCAAGCCGGCGGAGATGGACCGCCTCCAGGCGGACGCCGTGCGTGCCCTGGGCAACGGCTACCCGATCGTGGCCAACATCAAGGGCACGGCCGTGGACGTGGACGGTAAGGCGCACTCGTACGAGGGTGGGCACTACCTGACCGTCGTCGGCTACCGCGACGAGGGGCGCACGCTCCAGATCGCGGACCCGTACGACACGTCGAACGGTGGCACCTACTGGATGACGACCATCTCGGTCGCCAACTGGATCGCCGAGCGCGGCTACAGCGCCTGACGATCCACAAGGGACTGATGCGAGCGGCCGCGGGCGGGGGGCACCCCCCCGCGGGCCCCGAGGGGGGTGGCGGGGGTCGCCGGCCCCCCCCCCCCGGCCCGCCCCCCCCCCCCCGGCGCCCGCCCCCCCCCCCCCCGCGGCCGCATAGTCTTGTCCGCATGTCAGCCGTCCCGACCCTCAAGGCCGAAGGCGTCGAGCGGGCCACGCCGCCCGGGGACGCGCCGGTCGCCGAGGTGGCCGCCGGCGTCGCGCGGGTGGGGCACGCGCTGGCCGAGCGGGCCACCACCACCAACTGGGTGTGCTCGCCCCTCTCCCTCGCGTACGCGTTCGCGATGCTCCGGGCCGGCGCCGGCGGCGAGACGGCCGCGGAGATCGACCGCGTCCTCGGCTTTCCCGCCGCGGGCCCGCACGAGGCGTTCAACGCGATCACCCGGGCGACCGCGACCCCCCACACCCGCGTCGCCAACGGCCTGTTCACCCAGCACGGCCTGCCGGTCGGCGCCGCGTTCCTGCGGTCGCTGGCCACCCACTACGGCAGCGGCGTGCACCCGGTCGACTTCGCCCGCGACGGCGCCGAGGTGATCAACGCCTGGGTGGACGAGGCGACCGCCGGCCGCATCCCGCGCCTCTTCGACGCCCTCTCCCCCACCACCCGCCTGGTGCTCGCCAACGCGATCTACCTCAAGGCCGAGTGGCGCCACCCGTTCGCCGAGGCGGAGACCACCCACGAGCACTTCGCCGCCGCCGGCGGTCCGGTCCGGGTGCCGATGATGCACCTCACCGCCGACCTCGCCTACGCGGCCGGCCCGGGCTGGCAGGCGGTCGAGCTTCCGTACAAGGGCGCCGACCTCGCCCTGCGGCTCGTCGTGCCGGCGGACGACCAGGCGCCGGACGCGCTGCTCGCGCCCGACCTGCTCGCCGCCGCCGCACGATCACTCGCGCCGGCCTACGTCCGGCTGGCCATGCCGCGGTTCGATTACGGCTCGCACATCGATCTGGTACGCCCGATGAAGGCACTCGGGCTCCGGACGGTCTTCGAGCCCGGGGCGGACCTCGGTGGCATCCACCCCGGGCTGCGCGTCGACGGGGCGGTCCAGCGGGCCACCGTCACGGTCGACGAGTGGGGCACGGAGGCGGCCGCCGCCACGGGGCTGATGTCGCTCACCTCGTGGCGCCCGCCGCCGGAGATCTCAGTCAGCGCCGACGTACCGTTCGCCTTCACGATCGTGCACCCGCCGACCGGGGTGCCGCTCTTCGCCGGCGTCGTCGGCGACCCGAGCGACACTACGGGCGGACGCCAGCGGCCACCCAGATAGTCACGAACGCGAGCAGCTCGCCCGCCTCCGCCGCACGGTCCACTTCGGACCACCACGGGTCCCACAGCTCCTCCGGGATGAACCCGGCCTCGCGCGGCACGCTCCGGTTGAAGACCGGGATCACCGTGCTCGCCTCGTCCGGATCGGTAAACCAGAGCGGCACCGGCTCGCAGACCACGTCCACCAGGCCGGCGCGGACCAGGCGCCGCCGGAGCGTACGCCCCATCGTGGCGTGGTGCTGGCGGGCCACCGTCGCCCGCTGCCACATGCTGGCCACCATGTCGTCCGGCAGCCCGTCACTGACCAGCGAGGTCCAGTCGGTGTCGACCAGGCACACCCGCCCGCCCGCGCGGGTCACCCGGACGAGCTCGGCGACGGCCGCGTCCGGTTCGTCGAGGTGCTGGAGCACGCGCTCGGACCGTACCCCGTCGAAGGTCTGGTCTTCGAAGTCGAGGGCCCGCAGGTCGCCGACGGCGAAGGTCACCGGGACGTCGCCGGCGCGCTCCGTGGCGGCGGCGATCGCGACGGCGGAGGCGTCCAGGCCGACGACCTCTCCGCCGGGTGCGACGGCGGCCGCGAGGTCGCGCGCCACCTCGCCCAGCCCGCACCCGGCGTCGAGCAGGCGCTGCCCGGGCCGCGGGTCGAGGGCCCGCCACGCCGCCGCGCGCACCCGCTGGATCTGCGGGTCGGCGGCCATCCGCTCCAGCGCCTGGAGCACCATCGCCCGCATCGGCGGGGGCATGTCGTCGATCGTCGCGAACGGCGTGCGCTCAGGTACTTCCCGCGCCACCGTCACGCCCACCCGTAACCGGTGCGGAGCGCCTGCGCCACCGCCTCGAAGCGCACCCGGTCGAGCACCGCGCCCTCGCGGCGGATACCGTCCTCGTCCACGGTGAGCACCCGGTCGAGCCGCACCCAGCTGGGGCGCTGCTCGCGGTCCCAGGCGCCGGGGCCGAGCGAGTACCAGTGGCGCTGCCCGTCGCGGTCGCCGTTGCTGGAGAGCATCAGCCCGAGCAGCGTGCGCCCGTCGCGCCCCACGACCAGCACCGGCCGGTCCTTGCCCTGCCGCGGGTCGTCCTCGTACGCCACCCAGGTCCACACGATCTCACCCGGGTCGGCGTCACCGTCCAGGTTGGGGGCGTAGACGAGCGTGCGGCCGGTGATGGTCGTCGTCGTGACCGCCGGGCGGCGCGGGCGCCTGCGCAGCCTGGCGGCGACACTCTTGAGGAGGTTGCTCACGGCGTGCACCATATCCGGAATTCGATCTCGCCCGGGCAGGTTGGTTGACAACATGACTACTTCGACGGCTTCCCCGGCGGCGCGTGGCCGGGTACGCGTGGAGCAGGGTGCCAAGCGGGTCCGCGTGGTCTTCAACGGCCAGGTCATCGCCGACACGACAAAGCCGGCGTACGTGTGGGAGAGCCCTTACTACCCCACCTACTACCTGCCGCTCGCCGACGTGCGCCCCGAGGTGCTCGTGCCCACCGACCGCACCAAGCACTCCCCGAGCCGCGGCGACGGCCAGCTCTACACCGTGCGCGTGGGCGACCGCGAGGCGATCGACGCCGCGCTGCGCCACCCGGACTCCCCGATCGAGGAGCTGCGCGACCTGGTGCGCTTCGACTGGGACGCGATGGACGAGTGGCTGGAGGAGGACGAGCCGGTCTACGTGCACGTGCGCAGCCCGTACACGCGCATCGACGTGCTGGCCAGCTCCCGCCACGTCCGGGTCGAGGTCGACGGCGTGACGGTGGCCGAGTCGAGCCGCCCGCACGTGCTCTTCGAGACCGGGCTGCCGCCCCGCTACTACCTGCCGATGACCGACGTGCGGCTCGACCTGCTCCAGCCCAGCGCCACGGAGTCGCACTGCCCGTACAAGGGCAAGGCCACGTACTGGTCGGTGCGCGCGGGAGACACGGTCCGCGACGACGTGGTGTGGACGTACCGCACGCCGCTCCCCGAGAGCCAGAAGGTCGCCGGCCTGCTCTCCTTCTGGACCGGCAAGCCCGGCGTAACCGTCTACGTCGACGGCGAGCCGGTCGCCTGACGATTCGCGAATTGCGGGACCCTCATTCCCCGCAACGACCAATTTTCCGCCTCCCGATCTGCCACATGGCTTGTGGGCACTTCCGTTCCGCCGATATCAGCGCCATACTGGACTGGCTGGTTCTCCTCGGATCGGCGCTGCTTCCACGGCACCGCCTGCAGCCCAGACGCTTGTCCCTCGGAAGCGCCATGAAAGCCCTCTGTTGCTGCGGAGGGCTTTCGTGTTATTTTGGGTGCTCGGCACCAATTGGCACTTGCCGCGACCGCATGATTTCGCCGCCCGAACAGCACGTAATCTCGAAGGCAGGGCTTGTCACCGCGGGATACAGCGGCAGCAAACGCTCCCGCGCGGCGAATACCGTTCCGACCAGCGGGCTGCAGGCAGAGAGGGTGCCAGAAATGACCATGAGGTTTCCACCACGACGGCACGCGTGCTCGATCACACCCGTCCCCCACCGAAAGCCGCGACGCTTGTCGATCGTCATAGTGATCGTGGTTTTCGCCCAAGCACTCACACTGGCGCTCATCGGTTGGGAGGCGCCGATAGTGATCTCGATCATCGGAGCACCGGCAGCATTGCTCCGGCCCGCAAGAGTCATCTATCCGATAGCGGCGTGAGATCAGAAGCAGCCCAGTCGATCAAATGCGAGGTCGCGTTTCGGCGGCCTCGCATCGATCTTCCCCGCCCAGTCGTGCCCACGTCGAACAGCTCAGCCGAGATCACTGATAATGGCGTCTATCGTGCTGGCCGTCTCGAGGGTGGCGAGGGCCCGGCTCTCCAGGTCCCAGAAGCTCGCGAGGTAGAGGGCCAACTCCTCACCGTCGTCCCGGTCGAGGAGGTCGCCGCGCGGGTTCTCCAGAAACAGAAGATCCTCGACGTTTGTCTCTTTGAAATCGAGTATCACGAAGGGCGTCCGCATGTTTCGGTGAGCGCCCGCCGAAAACGGCAGGATCTGGATCGAGATGTGCGGTCGTTCCGCCTGGTCACGAAGGTACTCCAACTGCTTGGTCATCGTGTCGCTACGACCTACCTGCCGGCGTAGCACGGACTCGTCCACGATGAAGAACATCTCGGGGGCGTCCGGCTGGCGAAGGATCTCCTGCCGGCTCATCCGGGCCTCGATCTGCCGTTCGATGATCCGCTCCGAACTCTCTTCCGGCGCGAAGGCGTCGATGATCGCTCTCGCATAGCCCTCGGTTTGGAGCAGGCCCGGCACGAGAAGAGGTTCCCACTGCCGCAGCACGGCGGCCGAGCCCTCGTAGTTGAGGTACGTGAGGAACTCCGCGCTCAGCACGTCGCGGTAGACGGACAATGGTGATCGGCGAGCCGCTTGCGCCCATTTTGTGAGCTGACCGACCAGGTCGGGATCGCGGAGCTGGTACAGCTCCAACAACGCGCGCAGGTCGGTGGTGGACACGCCGACGGCTCCACCCTCGATCCGCAAGAGCTTTGACACTGACCAATCCTGGGCCTCGGCGACGTCTTTCTGGCTGAAACCCCTCGCAATACGCGCCTCTCGCAAGGCACGTCTCAGGCGCAGCCGGCAGATCGAGGGATCAAGAGGTTCAGTCATTTCCGGTTCCCCTCACCGGTGGTCACTAACAGCGATCACTGCGTCGCCGCCACTTGCAGTATGACAACTAGCGATGAGGCAGTCACTATCTGAATGCGGCACTGAGCTACCGTCGATTTCCCCAAGATCGAAAGTGTGGCTCGCCTCGCTACAAGATCACAGTTGACGGTTGGCGTCCCCCGCCCACTGCCGCACCGTCAGAAGGTCGAAGACACGACACGCCCACCGTAAGCTTCAGCACCCGCAAGTCCCCCCTGTACGGCTGGCGGATGGTGTACCCTTCCGTCCGCGCGCACTAACGAAGGTGCAGCCCGTTGCAGATCCTTGCGGCGGGCCGATGTGGGCTGCTTTCTAGAGTTGGAGAAAACGTTAGCATGGCCAACGACCATGTGCTGTCGGCGGCCGGGTGGAAAAAGAGCCGTCGGTCTGGCAATGGAAATAGCAACTGCGTCGAGATAGCCGTGCTTTCGGATAGCTATATCGGCATACGGGACTCAAAGGCCGGACCTGGTGGCCCTGTCCTGGCGGTAAACCGGCAGTGCTTCCAAGACTTCATCCACGCGGCACGTTCCGGCGTCTTCGATCGGACGCCTGGCGAAGCACAGCCGTAATTGCCACTCAGGTGGCCGCACAACCGAATAGCGATCCGCGATAGCCCGCCTCCCTCGGCGGGCTATCGCCTTTCCGGCCCCCGCGGCTCGCGTTCCAGCCCGCCCGCGGGCAGGCGGAACGTGACAGCACCGCCTTAAGTGGACTGACCGCCGAGGAGCTCGGAGAACGGGGTCGGCTCGTCGAACGGGTCGGGCACGACCGGCGGTTCGCGGCGCTCGATCTCGACCGCGAGCTCGGCCGCCGCGCGCTCGATCCGGGCCGCCAGCGGGCCGTGCGCGGTGGCGCCCCCGCCCCAGTCCTCCGGCGCGGCGAACACCGCGGTCGGCACCACCACGGCCCGCAGGTGGGCGAAGAGCGGGCGCATCGCGTGCTCCAGGGCCAGCGAGTGGCGGGCCGTGCCACCCGTCGCGGCGATCAGCACCGGCTTGTCGGCGAGCGTGCCCTCGGGCAGTACGTCCACGAAGGACTTGAACAGGCCGCTGTACGACGCGTTGAAGATCGGCGTGACCGCGATCAGGCCGTCGGCGTGCGCGACCGCGTCGAGGACGCGTTCGAGCTCGGGCGCGGGGAAGCCGGTCAGCAGGTGGTTGGTCAGGTCGTGCGCGCGGTCGCGCAGGTCGACCGCCTCGGCGTCCGCGTCCAGCCGGCGGCGGGTCGCCGCCGCCAGCTGGTCGGCCAGCAGCCGGGTGGACGAGGGCTGGCTCAGCCCCGCCGAGACCACCACGAGGGAACGCCGGCTGCGGGGCCCCTGCGTAAACGTGGAGCGAAGCGGAGCGTTTTCGTGGGGTGCGTTCACGCGCCCACCTCCGAAGAAGCCGCCGATGAAGCCGCAGAAGCGGCCGAAGCCGCCGCGCGCAGCGAAGCGTGCGTCGGCGCGTCCGGCACGTGCGCGGGGCGCAGCGCGGCCATCTCGCGGCGCAGCACCGGCACGACCTCCTCGCCGAGCATGTCGAGCTGCTCCAGCACGGTCTTGAGCGGCAGGCCCGCGTGGTCCATCAGGAACAGCTGCCGCTGGTAGTCGCCGAAGTGCTCGCGGAACGTCATCGTCCGGTCGATCACCTGCTGCGGGCTGCCCACGGTCAGCGGGGTCTGCTCGGTGAACTCCTCCAGCGACGGGCCGTGCCCGTACACCGGGGCGTTGTCGAAGTAAGGCCGGAACTCGCGGACCGCGTCCTGCGAGTTGCGCCGCATGAAGACCTGGCCGCCGAGGCCGACGATCGCCTGGTCGGCGCTGCCGTGGCCGTAGTGCTCGTAGCGCCGGCGGTACAGCTCGATCATGCGCTTGGTGTGCTCGACGGGCCAGAAGATGTTGTTGTGGAAGAAGCCGTCGCCGTAGTACGCGGCCTGCTCGGCGATCTGTGGGCTGCGGATCGAGCCGTGCCAGACGAACGGCGGTACGCCGTCGAGCGGGCGGGGCGTCGCGGTGAACGACTGGAGCGGGGTACGGAACTTGCCCTCCCAGTCGACGACCTCCTCGCGCCACAGGCGGTGCAGCAGCGCGTAGTTTTCGACCGCGAGCGCGATGCCGTCGCGGATGTCCTTACCGAACCACGGGTAGACCGGGCCGGTGTTGCCGCGGCCCATCATGAGGTCGACGCGGCCGTCCGCGAGGTGCTGGAGGTACGCGTAGTCCTCGGCGATCTTCACCGGGTCGTTCGTGGTGATGAGCGTGGTCGCCGTGGAGAGGATCAGCCGCTTCGTGCGGGCCGCCACGTACCCGAGGAAGGTGGTCGGCGACGACGGGACGAAGGGCGGGTTGTGGTGCTCGCCGGTCGCGAAGACGTCCAGGCCCATCTCCTCGGCCTTGAGCGCGATCGCCACCATCGCCTTGATCCGCTCGTGCTCCGTCGGCACCGTGCCGTTCGTCGGGTCCGGCGTGACGTCGCCGACGGAGAAGATCCCGAACTGCATCTCACCCATCCTGCCTCTAGTCCTGCTTTCGTTCAACTTTGAACTAGATGCCCGGGGTCAGTATTCCTTCTCGGCGCGCGAGGGTCTCCAGCTGCTCGGCAGCGCGGCTGCCGGGCGTCGCGGTGTACACGAGCAGCCGCTGCGCCTCGCTCTCCGCCACGAAACCCTGGCAGTCCAGCTCGATCACGCCGAGCTCGGGATGGACGATCCGCTTGGTGTCCATCCGCCGCACCGCCACCTCGTGCCGCTCCCACAGCGCCACGAACTCCGGGCTCGCCGCGGTGAGGCTCGCCACGAGCTCGCGCACGAACGGGTCGCCGCCGCGCCGCGCGGCGGCCGCACGCAGGTTGGCGACGAGCACGCGGGCGTGGTGCCCGTGGTCGGCCTCGGGGTAGATCAGCCGGGCGGCCGGGTCGACGAACCACCGCCAGACGAACGCGCGGGCCAGCCCGCTGTATCCGGTCTGCTCACCGAGGAGCGCGACCGCGAGCCGGTTCTGCGCGAGCGTCTCGCCGAGGTCACTGATCACCACCGCCGGCGTGTCGTGCAGCCGGTCGAGGATGCGCAGCGTGGCGGCGCCCACCGCGGCCGAGGGGCCGTGCCGGCGCGGGGCCTGGTGGCCGGCCAGCAGGTACAGGTGGTCCCGCTCGTCCGGCTCCAGCCGCAGCGCGCGGGCGATCGCGGCCACCATCTGCTCGGACGGCTGCGAGCCGCGCTGCTGCTCCAGGCGGCTGTAGTAGTCGGTCGACATGCCGGCGAGCAGCGCCACCTCCTCGCGGCGCAGGCCCTGGGTGCGGCGGCGGACCCCGGCCGCGAAGCCCACGTCGCTGGGGAGGAGCGCCTCCCGGCGGCGCCGGAGGAAGTCTGCGAGCTGCGCCCGATCCACCCGTCAAGGCTATCCGCGCCGCCGGCGGCGGCGAGCCCGCCAAGGCCGACCACCCGTCACGGGCTATCCGCGCCGCCGACGGCGAGCCCGCCGAGGCCGACCACGCGAGACAGGGAGAGCCGCTCCCTGGTAAGGCTCGCCCTGCCACGTCTGGGGTAACCGCCACAGGATCGGCGGGTGAACGAGAAACCGGAGGGTGACATGGAGACACGCAAGCTCGGCCGGACCGGCCCCGCCGTCTCGGCGCTCGGCCTGGGCGCGATGGGCATGTCCGACTTCTACGGCCCCGCGGACGAGGCCGAGGGCGTCGCGACCATCCACGCCGCGCTGGACGCCGGCGTCAACCTGATCGACACCGGCGACTTCTACGGCTCGGGCCACAACGAGCTGATGATCGGCCGGGCGCTGCGCGACCACAAGCGCGAGGACGTGGTGATCAGCGTGAAGTTCGGCGGCATGCGCACCCCGGGCGGTGGCTTCCAGCCGGTCGGTGTGGACGTCGGCGCCGCCGCCGTCAAGGACCGGCTGGCGTACACGCTGCGCCGGCTCGGCACCGACTACGTGGACGTCTACCGCCCGGCGCGGCTCAACCCCGCCATCCCGATCGAGGAGACGGTCGGCGCGATCAAGGAGATGATCGACGAGGGGTACGTGCGCCACGTGGGCCTCTCCGAGGTGGGCGCGGAGACCATCCGCAAGGCGGCCGCCGTACACCCGGTCGCCGACCTGCAGATCGAGTACTCGCTGATGTCGCGCGGCCTGGAGGAGCGGATCCTGCCGGTCACCCGGGAGCTGGGGATCGGCGTCACCGCGTACGGCGTGCTGTCGCGCGGGCTGCTCTCCGGCCACTGGCGGGCGGACCGCGAGCTGAGCGTGGGCGACTTCCGCGGCCACGCCCCGCGCTTCCAGGGCGAAAACCTCGACGCCAACCTGCGGCTCGTGGAAGCGCTCCGCGAGATCGCCGAGGAGCAGGAGGCCACCGTGGCGCAGGTGGCGATCGCCTGGGTGCTCGGCCGGGGCGACGACATCGTGCCGCTGGTGGGCGCCCGCACCCGGGAACGGCTCGCCGAGTCGCTCGCCGCGCCCCGGGTCACGCTCACCGCGCGGGTGCTGGCCCGGATCGAGGCGGCCGTACCGGCCGAGGCGGTGGCGGGCACCAGGTACAACACGGGCGGTATGGCGTCGCTGGACAGTGAGCAGTAAACGAACGCGGATCGGCTGCCGAGCCCGAACACAATTCGGCGGTGGTATGGCCCCGGCTACGGGATCGCCCCGGCGGCCCCGGTGCGGCCGGAGTTGAGGTACAGCACGTACGCCACCAGGGCGGGCGAGCGGGACGGCGAGGTGGCGGCGCCGACGAGTTCGACCCGCTCGTAGCTGAGCAGGCGCCCGGCCCCGGGGTCGAAGATGGCCACGTCGCGGGTGGCGCCGCCGTCGCTGTCGACGCTGACCGCGACGCCGCTGCGCCCGCTGCGGTCGACGACGGTCCCCCGGTAGTCGATGCCCTCGGTGTCCGCGAGCACCTGGAGGGCGGCCGCGCGCTGTGCCGGGTCCAGGTGGTGGGAACGGTAGAGGTCGGCCACCGCGCGCAGCATCCCGCGCGGTCCCTCGCTGAGCGGGTGCCGGTCGGCGAGCTGGAACGCGAGCAGTGGGGCCTGTGCGGACGGCGCGTCAACCAAGACGGGCACCTTCCCTGGCTCGTAGGTCGTGATGGCGGCGTCCGAAGTGGACGCTCCCGGCGCGCCCGGCACCGGGACGGGGGGCGGCTGCGACAGCGCGACGGTCTCCGCCCGGCCGGAGCGGTCGGCGGCCCACCACAGCCGCTCGTCACGGGAGGTCGGGCGGGCCCCCCGGCTCCGCCCGGCGGTCCACGTCTGCACGTGCACGTACGTGTAGGCCCCGGCCGCGGCGGGTTTCGGCGCGCGCGCCGCCGACCTCGCGAGGGCGGCGAGGTGGGAGCGCGCCGCGGGCGGGTCACCCGCGGTCGACCGGACGAGCGGAGAGGGGGTACCGGCGCGAGCGCTCACCGGCACGGTCGACGGCGAGGAGAGGGCGGCCGGCGGCTCGTCCGTGGCCCCGCGGGAGGTCAGCAGGCCACCGCCGACCGCGCCGAGCAGGGCGACCGCCGCGACGGTGGTGCCGACCACGACGGGCAGCGCCCACCGGACGGAACCGCCGGTGTGCCCCGCGTCGGCCCGGGCGCGCAGCTCGGCGGAGGTCGCCTGGGGCGGCGGCACCGGAAGGTCACGGGCCGGATGGACGCCCAGCACCACCTGGCGTACCACCTCGTCGGCGTGCTCCTCGTCCTCCTCGAGGTGTCCCATCACTTCCCCTTTCGGGCGCCGGCGTGCGCGAGCGGCCCGACCCAGGCCGGCGGCGTGGCCCCGCCCGGGGTCGGATCGCTGTCCATCTCCTCGATGACCTTGCGCAGGCGGTCGCGCGCCCGCTGCACCCGCTTGCGGGCCGTCGCCGGCAGGATGCCGAGCACCTGCGCGATCTGCTCGTCGCTCATCTCGTGCAGGTAGCGCTGCCGCAGCAGCTCGCGGTCGTCCTGGCTGATCGCCTGCCACGCCGGCGCGAAGTCGTGCCGCCGCTCCCAGGCGCGCAGGCCACCGTCGTGCGGCGGCCCGGGCTCCCCCAGCCGGGCCAGCGCACGCAGCAGCCGCACGTGCAGCCGCTGGCGGTTGTAGACGTGGTTGCGCGTGGTCACGTACAGCCAGGGCCAGGGGTCGTCACCCACGGCCTCCCGCCGCACCCACGCCGTCGTGAACGTCTCCTGAGCGATCTCCTCCGCGTCGTGGCTGTGCTGATATCCCAACAACGACGCCGCCACCCCCATCACCCGTTGCCGGTAACGCCGGTAGAGGTCGTCGTGCCATGCTTCGTCCCGCACCCCTTCGGTGCCCAAAGTGGACTCCTTGATGGACAGCTCGCTCGAAGCCCCCCGCCGCGATTGGGCTGATTACCTAGTTGGTAGATGTCGCCAGGCGGCTCGCTGTGACACACCATCGCGCAAATTCGTCGGTGTGGCTGACCCGAACCGGCTGCGCGTTTGCCCATTTGGCGACAACAGTCTGGCATTGATGGTAATTGCGCTCTTACCGTGAGTGATATGTTGCTCTCTGCACTTGCGCGAGCACGGCCAGTAGCAGCACTGCTGACCGCAGCCACCACCACCGTGGCGATCACCGCCACCGCCGCGCCCGCGCGCGCGGCTACCGTCCAGGACAAGGTCGACGCCTACCTGAAGGCCAACCCGGGCGGCGTCCAGGTCGGGGCGGCCGACATCGCGTACAGCGGGGGCAGGTTCGTCGTCACCGTCGTGCGGACCGACCTCACCGCCGCCACGCCGGACTGCCCCGCCAACTGGTTCTGCTTCTACGACGGCACCAACTACACGTACCCGCGCGGCAAGCTCAGCGACTGCGGCGCCCAGGACCTGGGCACGTGGAACTGGCGCAACCGCACGGCCTCGGTGCACTACCGGATGTCGACCGGCTCGGTGACGTTCATCAACGAGGCCGGCGCCACCGACACCCCGCTCTTCACGGCGAGCACCTCGCGCCGCACGATCCCGGACGTCGCGCCGTACCGCGACATGGCCGACTACGTCTACCGCACCTGCTGACCGGCGGCACGTCCACGCCCCGCGCCCGCGCCCGCCGGCCCGCGGTCAGCCCGCGGCGGCCAGCCAGGGGGCGGGCTCGGGCAGGAGCGTCGCCTGCAAGGTGTCGAGCAGGCGGTCCGGCGGCTGCGGGCGGCCGGTGTAGTAGCCCTGCGCGTGCGGTACGCCCAGGCGGCGCAGCTCGGCGAGGTGCTCGGCGCTCTCGACGCCCTCGGCGGTCACGGCCAGGCCGAGGTTGTGGCCCAGGTCGGAGAGGAGGCGCACCACCGCGTGGTCGTTGCGGTTGTCCAGCATGCCGCTCACGAAGAGCTGGTCGATCTTGATGCCGGTCACCGGGAGGACGGACAGGTGCCGCAGCGTCGAGAGGCCGGCGCCCATGTCGTCGAGCATGATCGCGACGCCGTGCCCGCGTACCGCCGCGAGCTGGGGCACCGCGCCGGTCAGCACCGAGAGCTCGGCCGACTCGGGCAGCTCCAGGCGCAGGCGGTCGGGGGCGAGCCCGGCGTTCTGCAACGCATCCATCACCATCGCCTCCAGCCCGTCGGCGACGAGCGTCTCGGCGGAGATGTTGACGTTGAGGTGCCGGGGTGCACGGTCGCCCAGCTCGGCGCTCCAGCCGCCGAAGTCGGCGCAGGCCGCCTCCAGCACCCACCGGTCGAGCTCGGGCAGCAGGCCGGCCCGGGCCACGTCCGGCAGGAACTGCTCCGGGGAGAGCCGCCCCTGCTCCGGGTGCTGCCAGCGGACCAGCGCCTCGACACCGTCGATCGCGCGATCGCGTACCCGGATGATGGGTTGGTAGTGCAGGCGGAGCTCGAGCTTTTCGATGGCGCGCGCCAACCCGCGGCCCGCGGCCGGATGGCGGGCCCGCAGCCGCCCCTCGACGTCGACCACGACGCGCACCGCGTCGCCACCGGACTGCTTGGCCCGGTACATGGCCATGTCGGCCTCGGTCAGCACGGTGTGCCCGTCCGGATGCTCGCCGCCGATCGCGACGCCGACGCTGGCCCGGCTGTGCGCCTCCGCGGGCAGCCGGGGGTCGGTCTCGGCGAGCGCCGCCCGCAACGCCTCACCCACCGCGAGCGCCATGTCGATCGTGCGCGCGGCCGGCGGGAGGCGGATCAGCACCGCGAACTCGTCGCCGCCCAGCCGGGCCACCACGCTGGCCGGCCCGGCGGCCTTCGCGAGGCGCCGGGCGGCGGACCGGAGCAGGCGGTCGCCGGCGTCGTGGCCGAGCGCGTCGTTGACCTGCTTCATCTTGTCGAGGTCGACGTACGCCACCAGCACCGCCTGGCCGCTGCCGTCGGCGCAGGCGCGGCCGAGCTGGTCCAGGAAGTGCGCCCGGTTGGCCACGCCGGTGAGCGGGTCGCGGACCGCCTGGTCCGCCATGATCTCGGCGAGCGCGTCGAAGAGCCGGGCGGCCGACACCCGGCCGATGGCGCCGTCGGGCATCCGCACCAGCGCGTCGTGGTAGCGCGCGCTCCGCGCCCGGCGGCGCAGCCGCTCGCAGGCGTGCGCCACGCCCATCCCGGCGGCGAGCAGCAGCGGATCCCAGTCGGTGGCGGCGGCGACCGGCAGCTTTTCCCAGAGGGCGCGGCCGTAGCCGTACGGCCCGGACATCAGGTGGGTGAACGGGTCGCGCATCACCAGACCCACCCGGCCGGTGGTCTCCTGCACCGCCACCGAGGTCAGGTCGGAACGGAGGCGGAAGATCTGGTCGAGGTCGGCGCAGCTGATCAGCGGCGAGACGACGGGCAGCGGGCCGGCCAGCTCGCCCACCAAGGCAGGCGCCGCCGGCGCGAGCGGGTCGATGGCACCCACCTGCCCCATGCCGTCCTCCCGGGCGACAAACCGTTTGGCAAGAACTCCACAACCGTTTGGCGAACGCCAGCCAAACCAGACGGTAACTGGGGCATAAGCCAGCGTCGCTGTTTGGCGTCACCGCCCCACCGCGCGGTTGATCAGGGACTTCGTGGAACGGCGCGCCGGCCGACACGCGAGGGGTCAGGGTTGGGCCAGGGTGGGGTCGCGCCATGGGCCGGTCGGCAGGGGCGGTGCGCCACCGGAGTCGTCGACGGTGCAGAGCGGGAGGCGCTCGCCGAGGTAGCGCAGGGCGAGCGAGCCGAGTACGGCGGCCAGCAGCGACCCGGCCAGTACCCCGATCTTCGCCTCGTCGCGCAGCAGCTCGTCCTGGAACGCCAGGTCGGCGATGAACAGCGAGATCGTGAAGCCGATACCGGCCAGCAGCCCGCCGCCGATGAGGTGGCCGTACCGCACCCGGCCGGGCAGGTCGCCGAGGCGGGTGCGGAGCGCGACCGCGCTGCCCACGCTGATGCCGATCGTCTTGCCGACCAGCAGCGCCACGACGACGCCGATCGTGAGCGGCGAGGTGGCCGCGCGGCGGATGGTCTCCATGTCGAGCCGCACCCCGGCGTTGGCCAGGCCGAAGATCGGCACCACCAGGAACGCGCTGATCGGGTGCAGCGCGTCCTGGAGCCGGTCGTTCGCCGGTACCGTCGCGCGGGTGGCCAGCACCGCGAGCCGCGCGCGGGCGGCGTCGGCCCGCTCGATCACCGCCCGGCCGTAGAAGCGCAGCCACTCCCGCTGACGCGGGTCGACCGGGGTCGCCGGCACGAGCAGCCCGAGGATCACGCCGGCGAGCGTGGGGTGCACGCCCGAGGCGTACACGGTGCCCCAGAGGCCGAGGCCGGCCATGACGTAGAGCCGCAGCTGCCAGACGCCCACCCAGCGGAGCATGACGAGCACGACCACGAAGAGCGCGGCCAGGCCGAGCGCGGTGGCCGAGACGCCCTCGGAGTAGAAGAACGCCATGATCGTGATGGCGCCGATGTCGTCGGCGATCGCGAGCGTGAGCAGGAAGAGGCGGAGCTGGTCCGGGCAGCGCGGGCCGAAGAGGGCCAGGATGCCGACCACGAACGCGGTGTCCGTGGAGACCGGGATGCCCCAGCCGTGCGCCGCCGGGCCGGACGGGTTGAACGCGAAGAAGACGAGCGCCGGCAGCACGATGCCGCCGATCGCGCCGAGCACGGGCACGAACACCGCGCGCGGGTTGCGCAGCTCGCCGACCGTGACCTCGCGGCTGATCTCCAGGCCGACCGCGAGGAAGAACAGCGACATCGCGCCGTCGTTCACCCAGTGCCGCAGGTCCAGGGCGAGCGAGGCGTCGCCGACCCGGACCAGGGCCTCGGTGTGCCAGAACGACTCGTAGCTGTCGCCGGGCAGGTTGGCCCAGACCAGCGCCGCCACCGCGGCGACGAGCAGCAGCATCGCGCTGCCCGCCTCGGTGGCCAGGAAGCGCTGCAGCGGCTGGGAGACATGCGGTACCGGGATGCTGACCCGCGGCCGGGGGCCGGGCCGTGGCGGCAGCGGTGCCGTGGTCAGCGCAGCGGCCCGTCGCCGGGGCCGTCGGGGTCGTCGACCACGTGCACCGCGGCCTCCTCGGCGCTCGCGCCGCCGCCGTCGATGCCCCGGTCCCAGCCGACCGAGTCGGGCTCCTCGTCCTCGCCGAAGCCCTCGTCGTCGGCGACCAGCCGGCCGGCGCGCGCCTCCCGCTCGTACCCGCGGCGGGTCAGCTCGTCCTCGTCGCGGTCGCCGTCCTCGGCATACGGGTCGAGGTCCGGCTCCTCCTGCGCGAGGTACTGGTCGAGCGACTCGCCGGCCCGCTCCTCCGCCTCGGTCGTGCCGTACCGGTCGGCGCCGCTCCACCGGTCGGCCGGGGCGATACCGGTGTCCAGCGGGTCCTCGACGCGGTCGTCGTCGAGCGTGTCGTACGTGTCGAGCACGCCGTCGTCCTCGATCTCGTCGCCCTGGCGGATGTCGTCGCGCGAGTCGTCCTGCGTCATGGTCCACAGCCTAGGGCCGCGCGCGGATGTGAGCTGGCGCACCTCCGGACTGAGCGGGAATGCTTCCGCGTTGGTGCCGTTGGTGGCTGTGTGCTCAACGGTGAACTGATGAGCCGCCGGGACCGGCTTCGGCTGGTCCTCGTGCTCGGCTCGCTGATCGCGATCGGCCCCCTGACCATCGACATGTACCTCCCGGCCCTGCCCGCCATCACCAGCGGCCTGGAGACCACCGACACCGCGGTGCAGCTCACGCTCACCGGCACGCTCGTCGGCCTGGCGCTCGGCCAGCTCGTGATCGGCCCGCTCTCCGACGCGTACGGCCGGCGCGCCCCGCTCCTGGCCGGCCTCGCGCTGCACATCGTCGCCTCCGTGCTCTGCGTCGTCGCGCCCAACATCGCGGTGCTCGGCACCCTGCGGGTGCTCCAGGGCCTCGGCGTCGCGGCCTCCTCGGTGGTGGCGCTCGCCGTCGTGCGTGACCTGTTCACCGGTACGGCGTTCGCCAGCCTCTTCTCCCGCCTGATGCTGGTCATGGGGGCGGCGCCGATCCTCGCGCCCACGCTCGGCGGTGCGGTGCTGCGCTGGACCGAGTGGCGGGGCGTCTTCGTCGTCCTCGCCGCCTTCGGCGTCATCCTGGTCGGCGTGGCCGCGCTGCGGCTGCCGGAGACCCTCCCGCCGCAGCGGCGCCGCCCGGCCGGCGTCCGCGCCACGCTCCGCGGGCTCGGCCAGCTCGCCCGGGACCGCACGTTCGTCGGGCTCGTCTTCGTCGCCGGGCTGAGCATGGCGGCCCTCTTCGCGTACGTGGCCGGCTCGTCCTTCGTCATGCAGGACCAGTTCGGGCTGAGCGAGCAGGAGTTCGCGGTCGCGTTCGGCGCCGGCGCGGTCGGACTGATCGGGGCCAGCCAGGTCAACGTGCGGCTGCTGCGCCGGTACACGCCGCAGCGGATCCTGGTCGCGGCGCTGGCCACCGGCACCGCGGGCGGCGTACTGCTGCTCGCGTTCGCCGCCACCGGCTTCGGCGGGCTCGGCACGCTGCTCGCGGCGCTCTGGCTGGTGCTCTCCGCGGCGGGCCTCGCGCTGCCCAACGCGCCCGCGCTGGCGATGACCCGGCACGGCGAGGCGGCCGGCACCGCGGCCGCGCTGCTCGGCGCGATCCAGTTCGGCGTCGGCGCGGTGGCCGCCCCGCTGGTCGGCGTGCTCGGCAACGGCGGCGTGGCGATGGCCGTGGTGATGCTCGCCGGGCTGACCGCGGCGACGGCCGTGCTGTTCGCGGTGGTCCGCCCCGGCCGCCTCGACCCTGTCGAGGTCGACGCGGTGGCCGTGCCGGTCGCCGCCCACTGATTGGCGGTCACCTTTCCCGGGTAGGGTGCGCCCCATGGGGGGTCCCCGATGGCAGGTCGCCGGCGACGGTCCGGCGAGCGCGTACGAGAAGTACCTGGTACCCGCGTTCTTCACCGGGTGCGCTGAGCGGCTGCTGGAGCTGGCCGAGGTCAAGCCGGGCGAGCGGGTGCTGGATGTGGCCACCGGCACCGGGATCGTCGCCCGGCAGGCGGCCGCCCGGGTCGGCCCGGAGGGCGCGGTCACCGGCACCGACGTCAACGAGGGCATGCTCGCCGCGGCGATCTCCACCGGGCCGGGCGAGATCGAGTGGCGGCTGGCCGACGCCGCCTCGCTCCCGTTTCCGGACGGGACCTTCGACCTGGTCACCTGCCAGCAGGGGCTGCAGTTCGTTACCGACCACCCGACCGCGCTGCGGGAGATCCGCCGGGTGCTCGCGCCGGAGGGGCGGGTGGCGCTCGCGGTCTGGCGGGGCATCGAGGTCAACCCGGCGTTCGTCGCGGTGGTGGACGTGCTCGACCGGTACGTCGGCACCGCCGCGGGCATGGTCCTGCGCGAGCCCTTCGCCGGCCCGGACCGCGCCGACCTGCACCGGCTGCTCACCGCGGCCGGCTTCCGGGCGGTACGGGTGCGGATCGGCCTGGTCGACGTGCGCTTTCCCTCGGCGCGGGAGTTCCTGCGCCGAGAGGTGGTGAGCACCCCGCTGGCCGAGCCGGTGAGCGGGCTCGACGAGGCCCGGCACGAGGAGATGGCCGCGGAGCTGGAACGCACCCTCGCGCCGTACACCGACGACGAGGGGATCGCGTTTCCCCTCCAGACCTGGCTCGCCGTCGCCGGGCGCGGCTACGACCCGGAGGAGGGTGAGTAGAAGCGGTACTCCGCCCGGTAGGGCACGCCGGCCGTCGCGCCCTCGACGCAGGCGCCGGCCGGTGCGGCTCCGCCCTGGGTCTCCAGCCGCTGGATGTACGACGTGCGGCCGAAGACGCCGTCGCCGCGGTTGCGGGTCGACTCCAGCAGCAGCTCGGGGATCGAGCCCGGCACCGGCGAGTTGGCGATCGCGCGGGCCTCGACCAGCGAGCCGTCTACGGTGGACTCCCAGCTCGGGCCCCGGAAGTGGATGGCCTCCTGCCGCCCCCTCGTGCGCCAGGAGGCCCCCTCCAGCGTGGCGGCGGGCTCGACGAACACCCACGCGCCCGATGTGCACTGGTAGACCTGTACGCCCCGCGCGGCGAAGACGGCGCTGAGCGTGTGGCCGGCCGGCGGCGCCAGCGCGGGCGGTGCCGGCTCGAGCGGCGGAACGGCCGCGGCGCTGCCGCCGGAGCCGGCGATCAGAGCGGTGGCGAGCAGGGCCGCGCAGCCCAGGGCACGCCCCATTGTGGACCTTCGCACGATTGTCTCCCCCCAACGATGCGTTCGACGCGAGCCTATGAGTACCGGCGCGATGAACACCATTAGTTGTCGCTTAAAAGAGTGGGGGTTCTCTCGGGCTTAGGGTGATCGAAGCTCCTCCGAAGTCGTTAGAACGATTTCGGAGGAGCTTCGATCACGGGCGGGACTCGACGAGTGGCGGACTTCAGCGGCGCAGGCCGAGCGCGGCGCGGAGCGCGTTGAGCTCGACCCGGCCCTGGTACAGCCGGCCGTCGACGAAGAGCGTGGGCGTGCCGCGCACACCCTCCACCACGCCCTGGTTGTAGTCGGCCTCGACCGCCTCCCGGTAGGCCTGCGCCGCGTCGCCGGTCACCTCGACCTCGACGCCGGCCGTCTTCGCGTACCCGGCGAGGTCGGCGTCGGTGAGCCGGTCCTGGTTGGCGAAGAGCAGGTCGTGCATGGCCCAGAACCGGTCGCCCGCGGCCTCGGCGGCCAGCGCCGCGGTCAGCGCGAACGGGTGCTTGGCGAAGACCGGGAAGTGCCGGTACACCAGCCGCACCGCGCCGCCCGAGCCGTCGATCAGCTTGCGCAGCACCGGCTTGGCCGCACCGCAGTACGGGCACTCGAAGTCGCCGTACTCGACGAGGGTCGTGGGCGCGTCGGCGGCGCCGTAGACGTGCCGGTCGGGGTCGACTGTCACGATCGCCAGCCTAACTTTCCCGCGGCCGAGGACAGACGAGAACCGGCCGGACGCGGCCGCCCGACCTCGCCGCCGCGCTGGCCGGCGACCCGCCGCGCGTCCGTGATCGAAGCTCCCCTGAAGTCGTTCTAGCGACTTGAGGGGAGCTTCGATCACGGGCCATCACCGCGGGCCTCCAGCAGGTACATGTCGACGACCAGGTCGGCGCGGTCGCGGGTGGCGGCGATCAGGCGGGCGTTGGGATCGTCCACTATGGAGACCCAGCGGGCCGCCTCGTCCGGGCTCTTGCCGAACGCGACGTGGCGGGCGAGCAGGCGTTCCCGGCGGACCGGCTCGTCCAGCTCCACGTACCAGGTCTCGGTCAGCTCGGCGCGCACCTCCGGCCAGGGCGCGGCGCCGGCGAGCAGGTAGTTGCCCTCCGTCACCACGATCCGGGCCTCCGGGTCGACGCCGATGCTGCCGGCGATCGGCTGCTCCAGGTCACGCGCGAAGCCGGGCGCCCACACGGTGCGGCGGCGGTCGGTGCGGAGGCGGCGCAGCAGCGCGAGGTACCCGTCGGCGTCGAAGGTGTCGACCGCGCCCTTGCGCCCGCGGCGGCCCAGCCGCTCCAGGGCCACGTCGGCCAGGTGGAAGCCGTCCATCGGTACCAGCGCGGCCGGCACGCCCGCCGCGGCCAGGGCGCCCACCAGCAGCTCGGCGAGCGTCGACTTGCCCGCCGCCGGGCAGCCGGCGATGCCGAGGATCGCCCGCTCGCCGCCTGCGGGACGGCCGGCGCCGGCGAGGGCCACCGCCCGGGCCACCAGGTCGTCGAACACGCCGCTACGTTACGCGGGCACCAGATCCGCGGGTCGGGGCGCCGGGGCGACCGCCTCGGGGCGGGGCGTGCGGGCGGCCCAGCCGGCGACGACGAGGGCCTGGCCGAGCAGGTACGTGGCCATCACCAGCGCGGCGCGCCCGGGCACGTCGGCGGCCTCGGCCAGGCCGACGCCGATCAGCGTGTCCGAGGCGAGCAGCAGGCCGCCGCCGAGGCCGACCCGCCAGCCCCAGGACGTCGCGGCGCTCGCCATCACGGCCATCAGCGCGGCGTACCCGGCCATCGGCCAGGCCACGCCCCGCTCGCTCAGGCCAGGCCAGAGCCAGGCCAGCGCGGCGGTGGCCGCGGCGCCGTACCCGGCGAGGTAGAGCCACCGGCGACGGCGGCGGAAGGCGCCGGTGCGGGTGAGCTCGACGGCGTAGACGCCGTAGGCCAGCGCGAAGAAGACCATCCCGACGACCAGCGCCACGGTGCCGCCCAGCTGGAGGGTGACGTCGCCGGCCCAGGCGAGCGCGAGCGACAGCAGCAGCCGGCGCGGGATCCGGCCGCCGCGCTCGGCGTGCGCGGCCACGGCGTACACGGCGAGCAGCGGCATCAGCAGGGGCTTGGTGAGGTTGTCGACCAGGTCGTGGTGCACCGCCGCGCCGGCCACGTGGACCGCGCCGACCGCCGCGTACAGCACCGCCGCTTGCCGGGAACGGGACATCACCACACTATGACAGCTCCGGGCCCCTGATCAGGGCGCTTCGCGCGCTGCCCGGCCGAGCGGCCTACGCGGACTGGCGCCGCACCAGCCGGGCCGGGATGATCACTTCGGTCGGCGGGCCGGTGACGGTGCCGGCGATCCGTTCCAGCAGCAGGCGCGCGCCGGCCCGGCCGATCTCCCGGGCCGGGTTGGCCATCGTGGTGAGCTGCGGCGTGACCAGGCTGGCCGCCTCGATGTCGTCGAAGCCGACCACCGCCAGGTCGTCCGGCACCCGCAGCCCCCGCTCCCGGGCAGCGTCGACCGCGCCGATCGCCATCATGTCGTTGGCGCACATGACCGCGTCCGGCGGATCGGGCAGCTCCAGCAGGCGACCCACGCCCGCGGCGCCGCCGGCCCGGCTGAACTCGGTCTGCGAGATGAGCGCCGGGTCGACCGCCACCCCGGCCTCGGCCAGCGCCGCCCGGTAGCCCGCGACCCGTTCGGCCGCCGGCCCGTCCGCGCCCGGGCCGCACACGAACGCGATCCGCCGGTACCCGCCGCGCAGCAGGTAGCGGGCCGCCTTGGCGGCATTCCCCTCGTCGTCGCTGTGCACCAGGTCGACGCCGGGCAGGGCCTGGCGGCCGCCGAGCCGTACGACCGGGATGCCCGCGTCGACAACCGGACGGAGGTCGTCCGCGTGCGTGTGGAACACCGCGAACGCGATGCCGTCGACCTGCCGCGAGATCATCTTGTCGAGGGCGAGCCGTTCCAGGTCGCGCTCGCCGTTGGTGTTGGTCACGATCTCGTCGTACCCGGCCGGCCCGAGCACGTCCTGCAACCCGCGCGCGAGCACCGGGTAGAACGGGTTGGTGATGTCCGGGATGACCAGCCCGATGGTCAGGCTCCGCCCGGCGCGCAACCCGCGGGCGACCACGTTGGGCCGGTAGCCAAGCTCCTCGATGGCGTCGAGCACCCGCCGGCGCGTGGCCTCGGAGACGGGACGCCGCCCGTTGAGCGCGTGCGAGACGGTCGTCGCGCTGACCCCGGCCAGCGCCGCGACCTGACCGATCCGTGGCCGGCCGCCGCGAGACGCCACCTGCGCCCCCTCTCCCGGCGGGTCGTCGACCAGGTGCCTCACGTCCCGGCCGGCCCGCTGAGCGGGATGCTACTCCCTCCTTTCCAGCCATCGATCCCATGCGCCGCACCTCCGTCCCACCGCCCGCACCGCGGATGCGCTCCGGGCACGGCGCGGGGTGGGCGCGCAAGCGGGGCAGCTCCATAGGTCCGCGGACAGCACACCGGCCCGGCTCAGCGCACCGCCCACGGCTCAGCGTGCGGCGGCCTTGGCGCGGTGGCGAGAGACCAGGGCCAGGGCGACGACCGCGCCGAGGAGCAGCGCCGCGCCGGCGACCCACCAGCGCCAGGTGCCGCCGCCGCCCGGGTCGGTGGGCGCGGCTTGCGGGGGTGGGGCGGTCTGGGCCACCCGCGCCTCGACGGTCGCCTCCGCCTTGCCGGGGTTGGGCTCGGGCGAGGTGACCACGACCGTCCACCGGCCCGGGGTGAGCACCGCACCGCTGGTGTAGAAGCCCTGGCCCTCGTTGGCCGGGTCGAGCTGTACCGGGCCGACCCGCCGGCCGCCCTCGCCGGTCGCGTTGAGCACCAGGCGCAGCACCTGGTCTTCGACCGGGTGACCGTCCTGTTTGTACGCCGCGCGGACGGTGACGCCGGTCGCGCCGTCGCCGGCCAGGTCGAGTTCGAGCGGCCCGCCGTGTGCGGCCGCCGGGGCGGCGGGCCAGAGCGCGAGCAGGGGTACCACCGCGAGCGCGGCGAGGAGCCCGCGCAGAAGCCGACTGGGCATGTCACTTCCCTTCCGGTGCGCCGTCGGCGGTCAGCGCCCCCTGCCCCGGCGCGGCCGGCAGAAAGACGTGGGCGTGGCCGTTGCCGGAGTCGATGTTGAGCACGTCGAGCTGGGTGGCGGCGGTGGACCAGGTGGCGACCGCGATGTCCCGCTGGCGGCCGGCGAGCTCCACGAGCGCGTCCCGCCCGGTTGGCGGCTGGGCCAGCGCCGCCGCGTACGTGTCGACCGCGGCGTCCAGGGAGCGGACCGCGGCCGCGAGGCCGGAGCGGGCGATGTTGACGCCGGTACCGCCGGAGGGCGGGTTGGCGAAGTCCGCGACCGCCTTGCCCGTCACCTCCCGCCAACCGTCCACATCGGACCGGTCCACCGCGGGGCCGGGCGCCTTCCCCGGCGGCACCGCCGCGGCCAGGCCGTCGAGGACGGGTACCAGCCGCCCCTGGACCTCGCGCGCCTTGGCGGTCAGCTCGACGATCTGCGCCGCGTCCCGCTTCGCCTCCTCGGCCTGCAGCGCCGCGACCCGGTCCGCCGTGGAGCCCGCGGACGAGTCGCCGGCCGCCAAGGCGCCGATCGGCCCGGCGAGCAGGGCACCGAGGGCGAACGCGATCAGCACGGGAGCGATCCGGCGGGCGGGTGACGCGGCCGGCGCGACAGCGCGCGCCGGCGGCCGTACCCGGGTCCTGTTGCTCATCCGAAGCCTCCCCTGGAGAGTGGGGCCGGCCGGTGCGCCGGCCGGCCCCACGGCGTGCGGCTAGAGCGTGCCGCCCTCCGGCAGCCGGGTCGGGTCGCCCTCGACGCGGCCGGTGCCGGACAGCGACTTGTTTCCGTTGGCCTTCTTGCCGGCCGCCGTCGCCTCGCCGCCCAACCGGACGATCATGGCTTCGGCGTCGCGGACGAGCACGGCGCGCACGTCCGGGTCGGTGACCAGCGCGGTGTCCGAGGCGAGCCCGACGAACGCCCGCAGCTGCTGCACGGCCCGCTTGTCGTTGCCGGTCGCCTCCGACACCCGCGCCGCCTCCAGCTTGTTCGACAGCTGGCGGTGCGCCTTGTTGGAGAGCTGGCCGGTCGCCTTGAACCGGTCGATCAGGTTTTGCATGTCGCGGAACGAGGTGGTGACGAAGAACCGCACGTTCGCCGTCGTCTCGTTGCCCGCCTTGTCGGTGGCCGTCACGACCAGCTCGTGCAGGCCGAGCGTCAGGTCGTACATGACCTGCAGCGTCCCGGACTGGTACGGCGTGCCGTCCAGCTTGCCGACCACCGACTGGATGCCGGAGGTCGGGTCGACCGCTCCGAACGTGACCCGCACGTCCTGGCTGTCGCCGTAGAGCTGGCCGTCGGCGAGGCCGGAGACGAGGACCGTCGGGGAGTCGCCGTCGATCCGCAGCACCGCCGACTTGAGCGTCTCGGCGTTGCCGGCCTTGTCCGTGGCGCGGTAGAGCAGCTCGTGCTCGCCGTCGCCGGTCACGTCGACCGGCTGCGTGTACGGCGTCCACGGGCCACCGTCGAGCGACCACTCCACAGTGGAGACGCCCGAGCCGGCGTCGGTCGAGGCGAGCGTCACGGGGACCACCCCCGCGTTCCAGCCGCCGTCCGACGGCGGGGCGAACGTCGCCGTGGTCACCGGCGCGGTCGCGTCGATCCTCACCGCGGTGGACTTCGTCGCCTCCACGTTGCCGGCCTCGTCGACCGAGCGGAAGCGCACCTCGTGCGTCCCGTCGCCGGCCACCAGGATCGGCTCGGTGTACGCGGTCCAGGTCGTGGCGGCGTCGAGCTGGTACTCGGTGCGGGCCACCCCGCTGCCGCCCTCGTTGTCCGTGGCGGCCAGCGTGACCGTCGCGGGCCCGGTGTACCAGCCCTCGACCGCCGTACCGTCCACCGTGGAGACCGTCACCGGCGCGGTGCCGTCCTCAGCCTCCGTGCTCAGCCGGAAGTAGTCGAACGAGACCGTCTTGCTGGCGGTCTGCGCCGCGCCGAGCGAGAACAGGCCCACCTTCGGGGTCGCGCCCACCGCCGTACTGGTCAGCGGCTCGAACGCGGTCCAGGTCTGCCCGTCCGCCGAGTACGACGCGGTGTAGACGTCGCCCACCCTGGCCAGCCGCAGGTACCACACCGCGCCGGTGAGGTTGGTGACCTGGGGCTGTGGATTCTGCACCGCGCTGCCGATCTCGCTGCGGAACTCGATCCGCCGCGTCACCGGCTGCCCGGCCGTGTTGTCCACGATGTAGTCGAGCTTCAGGTAGTTGTCGTCGTCGGCGTACACGAGCAGACCGGCCTGCTGGTACTGCTCGTTCAACAGGCTTCCGTCGACCTTCGTCTCCAGGACCCAGTCACCCGCTGGCGCCTGCTGGAGGATGAAGTTCGTCGGACCGGTGTTGTTGCCCGTGTAGATGTCGCCGTTCGGCACGTCGACATGGAGCGAACCGCCCTGCACCCGGTACGCGGCCGGGTCCTCGCGGACGATCGCGTCCCAGCGGCACTTGTCCAGGCTGGTGCCGTCGAACTCGTCGGACGGGTTCACCGGACCGGCCGGCTCGTCCGGCGTGATCTGGAACCAGTCGAACGTCGCGTCGACCACCGGCGCGGTCGTGCCGCCCTGGAGGGCGAACAGGCCCACCTTCGGGTTGGTGATGCCGGCCAGCGCGGCCGCCCGGCCCACCGGGGTGAAGGTCTGGCCGTCGGCCGAGAACGACGCGGTCAGGTTGGTCCCGTCACTGGTCAGCCGCAGGTAGATCGGGTCCGACCCGGTCGGTGCGGCGGCGCTGTCGGCACCCTCGTTGCGCGGGGTACCGGCCGTCTCCCGGATGAACTCGAGCCGGCGGCTGCCGGAGAAGAGCACGTCGAGCTTGGCGTAGTTCTCGTCGTCGCCGTACACCAGGAGCCCGGCCTGCTGGTAGTTCTCCGCCGTCGCGAGCGTCAGCTTCGTCGTGGCCTGCCAGGCACCGCTGGGCGCGGGCTGGAGCACGAGGTTGGTGGCGTCGTTGCGGCTGCCGTAGAGGTCACCCACTCCGGTGGGCAGGACCAGCGACCCACCCTGTACGGAGTAGAGCTGGTTCTCGCGGACCACTGTGGACCAGCGGGTCTTGTCCAGAGTGGAGCCGAGGAAGTCGTCCGAGCGCGCCCCGAAGCAGGACGTGTTCGGCGCGTCCACCTTGATGGGCACGGTCCCGTACGCCTTGGCACCCCGGGCGTCGGTCACCGTCAGCGTGGCGGTGAACGTACCCGGCGCGGTGTAGGTGTGCGTGGCGTTCAGCGTGTCCGCCGTCCCGCCGTCACCGAAGTCCCAGGCGTACGTGAGCGGCGTGTCGCCCTCCGCGTCCGTGGCGGTACCGGTGAACTCCACGTTCACCGGCGCGGTGCCCGTGGTCGGGGTCGCCGAGACGCTCACCACCGGTGGCGCGTTGTCGGTCACGCCGCGGCCGAGGAAGTCGACCCAGTTCACGTTGAGCAGGCCGCCCCCGCCCGTGTCGCCGGGGTTGTTGCGGGCCACGAAGTAGAGCGGCCCGGTGCTCGCCTGCGGCGCCGGAAGGTCGACCGAGACGTCGGTGTACACCTGCCAGTCGCCGGTCGCCGGCACCGTCGCGGTGAGCAGCAGCGGGCCGTCGAACGCACCGGTGCGCACCTGGATCGTGCCGCCGTTGCCGCCGGAGGCGACCCGGAAGCGCAGGGTGTCGATGCCGGAGAGGTTGGTGGGGTCGAACGACCACCAGTCGCCGTCCTCGACGAACCCGATGTTCTGGAAGCCGCCCGCGGTGTCGCCGGTCGTCTCCCGCACCACGCCGGGGTCACCGGTGCCCAGGCCGTCCGGCGCCTTGCCGGTCGCCGAGAAGTACTCGGCCTGCTTGCGCTTGGGCTGGAGCTGCTCGATGGCCCGGCCGGTCAGCGGGTTGGCCCCGCCGCTGCCACCCTCGTCCGTGTACGTGGCCTCGAAGACCGTGAACACGTTGGCGTCGGCGCCGTGGCCGGAGCCGAGCGACGTCTGCACCGTGCCCTCGCAGCCGGTGTACGACTGCAGCGGGTGGGCGTGCTCGTCGTGCCCGAGGTACGTCTGCAGCGTCACCTTCGAGCAGTCGATCTCGCCGTCCTCCGGGTCGGTCACCTCGACCCGGTAGTTGACCTGGTCGCCCCAGTCGAAGAAGCCGCCCTGCGGCGGGAACTCGATGGTCACGGTCGGCGCGGTGTTGCCGACGGTCACCGGCACGTTCGCGACGGCCGTACGGCCCTTGGGGTTGGTGACGGTGAGCTGGGCGGTGTAGTTGCCGGCCGCCGTGTACTGATGCGACGGGTTGGGCTGGTCCGAGGTGCCGCCGTCGCCGAACGTCCACGCGTACGTGAGGGTGCCGCCGTCCGGGTCACGCGACCCCTCGCTGGAGAACTGGACGGTCAGCGGCGGCTGGCCCGACGTGGGCTCGGCCGAGGCGACCGCGATCGGGGCCCGGTCGCCGGCGATGAAGTCGATCCGGTACACGCCCGAGTCGTCGTTGTTGCCGCCGAAGCCGGTGCCCCACTCGATGATGTAGAGCGCGCCGTCCGGGCCGAACTCGAAGTCCATCGGCCGCAGGAACGTCATCCCGGCCAGCAGCTGGTTGATGTCCACAAGGGACTTGGCGTCCTCGTCGAGCTGGAACGCGTACATCTTGTTCTGGTTCCACTCGCCAAACATCGCCTTGCCGTCGTAGTACGCCGGCCACTTGCGGTCCGAGGCGAGCGCCGCGTCGTACCGGTACACCGGGCCGCCCATCGGCGCGCCGCCGCCCCCGATCTCGGGGTAGAGCGGGTTGCCGCTGTAGTCGTAGTCGACGGTGGCCGAAATCGCCGGCGGCAGGCTGGTCAGGCCGGTGTTGTTGGGCGAGTTGTTGACCGGGGCCGCGCAGTCGAACTTCGGTCCGCTCGGGCCGGACGGGAACGTGTAGTCGTTGTACGCGTAGTTCGCGCCGTGGCAGTACGGCCAGCCGTAGTTGCCGGGCGTGACCACGTTCCACTCGACGGTGCCCTCGGGGCCGCGGTCCGGGTTGGCGGCGCCGGCGTCCGGGCCGTAGTCCCCCACGTACAGCGTGTCGGTCTGCTTGTCGATGCCGATCCGGAACGGGTTCCGGAAGCCCATCGCGTAGATCTCCGGCCGGGTCTGCGCGGTGCCCGGCGGGAAGAGGTTCCCCTCCGGGATCGTGTACGTCCCGTCGTCCTCCGGGTGGATCCGGATCACCTTGCCGCGCAGGTCGTTGGTGTTGCCGGAGGTGCGCTGCGCGTCGTAGTCCTGGCGGCCCGGCCGCTCGTCGATCGGGTTGAAGGAGTTCGACTCGAACGGGTTGGTGTTGTCACCCGTGGCCAGGTAGAGGTTGCCGGCGCCGTCGAAGACCATGCTGCCGCCCGCGTGGCAGCAGGTGTTGCGCTGGGTGGTCACCTCCAGCACGACCTTCTCGCTGCTCAGCGCGATCGAGTCGCCCGCGACGGTGAAGCGGCCCACCCGGTTGCGGGCGATGCCGTCGTTCGGCGCGTAGTAGAGGTACACCCAGCCGTTGCTGGCGAAGTCCGGGTCGAGCCGGATGCCGATGAGGCCGTCCTCGTTGCCGGTGAAGACGTCGAGGTCGATCGCGGTGACCGTGGTGCCGGTGTCCGGCTTGACGATCTGCACCCGGCCGTCGCGCTCGATGTAGAAGACCCGGCCGTCCGGCGCGATGTCCAGCTCCATCGGATTCTGCGTGTTGCTGTCCAGCGTCACCTTCTCGAAGCTGCTGGTCTGCGACGCGGCGCAGCCGGCGTCGACCGCCCCGGCCGCGGTCTGGATGCCGCCGAGCAGGTGGGCCAGGAAGTCCGGCTCCGAGTACGACTCGATGGTGTGGCCGCTGCCGGTGTACCAGGCGCGGCCGCCGTCGAAGTCGTGGCACCACGCGGTCGGGTGGTCGGCGCCCATCGCGCCCGCGCCCGGCGTGTACGTGCGCTCGTCCAGGCTGGCCAGCACGTGCACGTCGGCGCGCGGGTTGGTCTGGAAGTTGTACCACTCGTCGAAGCGGGTCCACTTCGCCGGCAGGTGCGCGGTGGAGGGGTGCGCCGGGTCCTCGACCTTGATGGTGGCCGTCTGGTTGGCCGGGTGGGAGGCGAAGTAGGCGCCGACCAGGTCCCCGTACCAGGCCCAGCTGTACTCGGTGTCCGAGGCGGCGTGGATGCCGGCGTAGCCGCCACCACCGCGGATGTACCGCTCGAACGCGGCCTGCTGGTCGGCGTCGAGGACGTCGCCGGTGGTCGAGAGCCAGACCACCGCCGCGTACCTGTCGAGGTTGGCGTCGGTGAACGCGCCCGCGTCCTCGGTCGCGTCGACGGTGAAGCCGTTGTCGGCGCCAAGCTGCTGGATCGCCGCGATGCCCGCGGGGATCGAGTCGTGGCGGAAGCCGGCCGTCTTGGAGAAGACCAGGATGGAGAACGGGTCGGCCGCGGCCTGCTCCACCGGCGCGGCCTGGGCCGGCGCGGGCCCCGCCACCAGCGCGGACGCGGCGGTGAGCAGGGCGGCGGCAGCCGTGAAAAGCATACGTCTAGCGGCGCCGCGCGCGCGGCGGCTTCGGCGATTGACTGGCACGAAGGAGCTCCTTCGCTGGATGGGAACAGCGGGGGATCTCGCATCGGCTCGCCGAAGACCGGTGCGGTGGGGGTGGGGCGCGACGCCGGCCCGCCGAGGCCGCCGCCGCAATTTGTTATCTGGCTTAACGAATTAAGCCCAACGGGCCCCGTCGATGGCAAGTCACGTTCAGGTAACACAGCCCGACCGTTCGGGCGAATCGCTCGCCGTCACGGTCGGGCTGTCCCCCTGGTTCCCCCGTCAGCAGAGAATGCGGGCCACCGCCTCGTCCGCCCGCCGGTACACGGCGAGCGCCTCCTCGTCGCCGGCCAGGCGGGTGGTGATGGCCAGGACCACGGCGTGGCTCCCGTCGCCGGTCACGCCGTTAACGGTGCTGATACCGGGAACGTCGCCGCCGTGGCTCCAGTAGCCGCCGCACGACGTGGGCGTCCACATGATCCCCAGGCCGTACCGGACGCCCGGGAACACGTCCTGGAACGTCACCGCCAGCACCGTGCGGTGCATCTCGGCCAGCTGCGCCGGGCGCAGCAGCCGTCCACTCTGGAGCGCCTGCCAGAAGCGCACCAGGTCGCTCGGGGTGGTGACCAGGTCGCCGGCGGTCCACCCCCAGCTCAGGTTGAGCAGCGTGGTGTCCAGCAGCGGGCCGCCCGGCTCGAACTGCTGGTACGCCTTGGCGTGCGGCCGGGGCAGCGTCGGCACGTCACCCGGCGAGTACGTCCGGGTCAGCCCGAGCGGCCCGGTGACCCGCTCCCGCACCACGCTTCCCCAGGACCTGCCGGTGATCTTCTCGATGATCATCCCGACCAGGATGTAGTTGGTGTTGGAGTAGTCCCAGCTCGTACCGGGCGCGAAGACCGGCTCGTGCTTCATCGCGACCGCGACGAGCTCCTCCGGGTCCATGTGCTCGAAGCGGTGCTCCAGGTACTCCTCGGGCGAGGCGAGCGCGGTCAGGTCGTTCGTGTAGTTGTAGATGCCGCTGGTGTGCTGCAGCAGCTGCCGCACGGTGACCCGCCGCCCGTCGTTGCCGTTGCCGGCCACCACGCCGGGCAGCCAGCGCTCCACACTGTCCTCCAGCGACAGCCGCCCCTCCGCCACGAGCTGCAGCACGACCACCGCGGCGAACGTCTTGGTGTTGCTCCCCATCCGGAAGTACCCGTCGTGCGGCACGGGCGCGCCGGTGCGGATGTCGGCCACACCGGAGCGCGCCGTGCTGGTGCGCCGCCCGTCGGCGGCGATCCCCTGCACCCCGGTCACCCCGAGGTCACGCAGGTCGTCGGCGGCCCGCTGCAACACCCGCCGATCGCCGCCCGCCGGCGCCGCCCCCGCGGCGGCGCTGGTGACCGGCGCGACGGCCAGGACGGCGGCGAGGCCAGCCCCGAGCAGCGCGCGGCCGAGGTGCTGGATCCGCATGCTTTCCCCCTTCGTACGGCCACATGTCCTATGTGCACCCTACGAAGCTGGTCTATCCCCGAACATCCGTGTTAGTCCCCACCCCAACCCCTACGGGACACCCGCCCCCACGTGATCGAAGCTCCCTCCATGTCGCTAGAACGACGTGAAGGGAGCTTCGATCACGTGGGGAGGGCGGACCACCGCTGACGTCGCGGTAGCCCACATTCGCTAGGCGTCGCGCAGGGTGCCGGCCAGGACGCCGCGGAGGAAGAAGCGCCCGAGCAGCAGGTAGATGGCGAGCGTGGGGAGGCTGGCGAGCAGTGCGCCGGCCATCGCCTGGCCGAACGGGACCGACTGGCCGCCGGCGACGTTGTTGAGCGCGACCGTGATCGGCCAGGACTCGCGGCTGGTCATCATCGCGCCGAACATGAAGTCGTTCCAGGAGGCGGTGAACTGCCAGATGATCGACACGGCGAACGCCGGGCGGGCGAGCGGCACCGCGACGTCGAGGAAGGTCTGGAGCACGCCGGCGCCGTCCAGCCGGGCGGACTCCATGAGCGAGTCGGGCAGGCCGACGAAGTAGTTGCGGAAGATCAGCGTGGTGATCGGCAGGCCGTAGATGATGTGGATCAGGGTGAGGCCGGCCAGGCCGCCGGTCTGGTCCGCGCCGCCGCGCAGACCCAGGTCGGTCATGGTCTGGGCGAGCGGGATGACGATCGCCTGGTACGGCACGAAGATGCCGAACAGGATCAGCGGGAAGACCACGTTGGCGTACCGGAAGCGGACCTTGGCGAGCACGAAGCCGTTGGCGCAGCCGAGCAGCGAGGAGATCAGGCTGGCCGGGATGGAGAGGCTCAGGCTGTTGCGGAAGCTGTGCGAGAGCTTCGGCCACACGTCGGTGAAGTTGTCCAGCGAGAAGCTGCTCGGCAGCGAGAAGATGCCGGTGACCGTGACGTCGCCCGGGTCCTTGAAGGCGGTGGCCAGCAGCACGTACACCGGCATGAGGAAGAACGCGACCAGCAGCCACAGCCCCGCGTACCGCAGGACGGTGAGCCACCCGGCGGTGCGGCGGGACCGGCCCGCGGCGCCGGGTGCGGTGGGCGCGGTCTGGTGCACCGGCCGCGGGATCGCCGTACGCGCCGGGGTCGGGATGCCGGCGGTGCCACGTACCGTCATCGCCGCTCCGATCGCAGCCAGTGCCGGATGTACGGGCCGATGATGAGCGCGACGCCGATCAGCAGCACGGTCGCGATCGTGGCGCCCCGGTCGTAGAAGCCCCCGTCGAACGTGGTGAACCACATGTACAGCGAGGGGGTGTCGATCTTCAGGTTGCCCTGGTCGAGCGCGTAGATGAGGTCGAACGTCTTCAGCGAGATGTGGATCAGGATGAGCACCGCGCTGAACGTGACCGGCCGCAGCGCCGGCCGCATCACGTACCAGAGGACCTGCCACTCGCTCGCGCCGTCGATCCGGGCCGACTCGCGGAACGTGTCGGGGATAGCCCGCATGCCGGCGAGGAAGAGCGCCATCACGTACCCGGAGAGCGCCCAGCCGGCGGGGAGGGCGACGGCCGCGATCGCCCAGCTGGAGTCGGACTTGTGCCAGTCGCTGCGCAGGAACCCGAGGCCGAGGTCGGCGAAGAGCTGGTTGAGGCCGGCGGTGTCGCCGCCGCTGCCGTTGTCCAGCAGCCACCGCCACACGATCGCGGTGGCGATGAAGGAGATCGCCATCGGGAAGAGGAAGACGCCCCGGTAGAACGCCTCCCCCTTCGCGCCCTTCTCCAGCAGCAGCGCCATGACGAAGCCGAGCGCGAGCGCCCCGAGCACGAAGACGGTGGTGAAGATGAGGATGTTGCGGGCGTCGGTGCGCCAGCGGGCGTCGTTCCACAGTGCCCGGTAGTTGTCCAACCCCACGAAGTCGTAGACCGGGGTGAGCCCCTGCCAGCTGGTGAACGAGACGCGCACGTTCCAGCCGATGAAGCCGTAGACGAAGACGCCGATGAGGACCAGTGACGGCGACATGAGGCCGAGCCCGGCCAGCCACCCCGGCACCCGGCGCACCCGCGGGGAGCGGCGCACCGGCTCCGGCGGCCGGTGCAGCCAGTCGCCCTCCACGCCGGCCTGCGCGTGCCGGGGCCGGTGCGCCGGCGTGGTCCCGATCAGCTCCAGGCCGTGCGGCCCTTCGCCGCCGGGCTGGCCGGCGCCCGGGATGCGAAACGGGCCGCTCACCGGGTGGCCTCGAAGGTGCGGTCCAGCGTGGCGGCGAGCTTGCCCAGGTCGCCGTTCTGGTTGAAGAGGCCGAGCGCGGAGTCGATCTCGGCGTTGAACGCGTTGTTGGCCACCACGCCGTGGGCGAGCGAGCCGACGATCCGGGTCTTCGGGTCGCGCCACTGCGCCAGCGCCCACCCCAGGTAGCCGGGGTAGAGCTTGGCGTCCGCGTCGACCCGGGCCGGGATCGAGCCCTTCTTGGGGTTGAAGAGGTTTTGCCCCTCGGTGGAGCCGCACTCGACCAGCCACTTCTCGGCCAGCTCGGGGTTGCGGGCGCCGGTAGGGAGCGTGAACGCGTCGGAGAGGAACGAGTAGACGCCGTCGCTGCCGGGCGAGGCGACCGCCGCGTACCCCTGCTGCCAGCGCTGCTTCTTGGTCCCCTCCAGGTAGCCGGAGACCCAGTCGCCCATCACCGCGTAGACGGCGGTGCCCTGCACGACGCGGTCGAGCTGCGGCTGCCAGTCGCCGGAGGCGGAACGCAGGTCGGAGTAGGAGAGCACCTGCTGGTACGTGGAGAGGGCCGCCTGCACCTCCGGCGCGGTCCAGCGCAGCGAGCCGGCGAAGAGCTGCTCGTACTTGTCGGCGCCCAGCTCGCCGAGGAGCACGGTCTCGAACAGGTGCTTCTGCGTCCACTGTGGACCGATGGCGAGCGGCGTGCGGCCGGCTTCCTTGATCTTCTCGGCCTGGGCGAGGAACTCGGGCCAGGTCTTCGGCGGCCCGCCCAGCCCCAGTTCGTCCAGCGCCGCCGGGGTGTACCACAGCAGGTTGGCCCGGTGGATGTTCACCGGTACGGCGTAGAGCCGGCCGTCGATCGTGAGGTTTTCCAGCAGGCCCTGGGGCAGCACCTCGCGCCACCCCTCGCGGTCGTACAGCGCGGTCAGGTCCTGCACCTTGCCGGAGCGGACGTCGTCCTCGAGCTCCAGCCCGGCGTGCCGCTGGTACGAGTCCGGCGGGTCGTTGGCGAGCAGGCGGCTGGCGAGGATCGCCTTGGCGTTGGAGCCGGCGCCACCGGAGACGGCCGCGTTGACGAACGCGACGCCGGCGTTCTTCGCCTCGAACTCCTGCGCCATCGCGGCCAGGCCCTCTTCCTCACCGGGCCCGGTCCACCAGGAGTAGACCTCGAGCTGGTTGTCGCCGCCGCCACCGCCGGCTCCGCACATGGGTATGCCCGCGAGGATGGCGACGACGACCAGCGCCAGGACCCCGACCCGTCCCTGCCACATTCCGCTACGCCTCCCTCACGTGCGACACAAGGTACGCCTTGATCACAAAGGACGATTCGCCCGATAGTGGGAGGCGGACCTGACCGGACAGGCAGTGTCGGCATCGACCGTGGGGCCACTGTCGCGGTCCGTGATCGGCGCCGGACAGGCCGTGGATTTGGTAGCGCTCCCGCGCCTACGACCCCGAGTCGCGCAGGGCGTCCACCATCGTCGCGGTGCGGGCCGCCGCCGCGGCGAAGACCGCGTCCGGCCGCTGGCGGCGCGGCACCACGCCGGAGCGGGTGAGGAACGGGTCCAGCCGCCGCGACCAGCCGGGCGCCGAGCCCGATCGCGCGGTGGACGAGGTCGTGGGTCACCGTCACGACCGCCACTAAGATCCCGAACACGATCGCGGGGGTCAGCCACCACCGGCCCAGCCAGGCCGCGGTGGCGAAGGCGACCATCCCCGGGTACGGGCGAGCGAGCGCGACCGGGCGCTGACCGGCGATCGTCGCGAGCAGGTCGGTGCCGAGCTCCTTCGTCGACGGCCCGGTCATCGGAGCTTCTCCGCCACGATCCGGCTCCGGAGTACACATGCGACGGTGCCCAGCCCGGGCCAGGTCGAGTCGCCGAGGAGCCAGAAGCCGAGGTGGCCGGCAGCCATCGGTAAAGACCACTCCGCCGGCTGCCGGCCGGCCGGTGCTACTCGCGGTCCACGACGATCACGGGGTTGGCGAGCAGGCGGACGTCGAACTCGCCCAGGCGGAACGCCTCCCGGTCCATGACGATCACCGGGTTGGCCAGCAGGCGCGGGTCGAACTCACCCAGGCGGAACGCCTCGCGGTCCACCACGACGATCGGGTTGGCGAGCAGGCTCTTGTCGAAGCCGGTGAACGTGGCCAGCCGGCCGGCGGTGGCCGCGCCGCTCAGCACGGCACCGAGGAACGCGGACGCGAGCAGCGGTACACAGAGGACGGTGGCCAGGACACGACGACGGTACATTTTGGAACTCCTCCCCAGCATGGGTTGTAGATCCGCCCATGGTGAGAGAGCCGGCGCCGCCGCGCCAGAGCATTCGCCCCGCGTTTTTTCGCGCTCAGGCGCGGTAGCGGGCCGGGGGTGGGGCGGCCACCGGTCCGAGCGTGGCGCCCAGCCAGCGGTTGTAGGTCGCCATCCAGCCACCGTTGGCCCGGAGGCGGTCGAAGACCGCGTTGACGAAGCGGACCAGGTCCTGGGCGCCGCGGGCGAACGCCAGCCCGTGCGGCTCGTCGCTGAACCGCGGCCCGACAATCTTGGTGGTGGGGTCCTGCGCGGCCAGGCCGGCCAGCACGTTGTCGGTGGTGGAGATGGCCTCGACCTGGCCCTGCTGGAGCAGCACGAGGCAGTCGGTCCAGTCGACGGCGGAGACCGCGACCGGCTTGGCCGGCGCGTCGATGATCGCCTGGATCGACGTGGTGTTGGCCGCCGCGCAGACCCGCTTGCCGCCCAGGTCGTGGATGCCCGTGACCGGCGAGGTCTCCGGCACGAGCACGCGCTGCCCGGAGTCGAGGTAGTTGGTGGAGAACTCGACGAGCTCGCGCCGCGCGCAGGTGATCGTCATCGAATTGGCCACCAGGTCGACCTGCCCGTTGACCGCGGTGAGCCGCTGGGCCTGGGTGACCACCACGTACTGCACGCGCTCCGGGTCCCCGAAGATCGCCTTGGCCACCTCGCGCACCAGGTCGATGTCGAAACCCTCCAGGCGGCCGCTGACCGGGTCGCGGAAGCCGAACAGGTAGTTGTTTTGGTCGACGCCGGCGATCAGCCGCCCGCGCTGCCGGATCCGGTCCATCGTGGAGCCCGGTGGCATCCGGCCCGGCTGGGGCAGCGCGCCGGCCGGGCGGAGGCTGGCGCGGGGGTCGCAGGCCGGCTCGGGCGGCACCGCGCTCGGCGCCCCGGCCGGGTCGCGCACGCCCTGCGGCACCGGCGCCTCGGCCCGCACGGCACCGGGAGCCCGGTCGGGCAGGCCGGACGAGCAGCCGCCAGCCGCCAGGACGGCCAGAAAGGCGGCGCCAAATACTCGAAAGCCACCCCGCATAGGTCCACACCCTAAAACGCCCGGGCAAGTGGCCCCCGCCGGTGATCGAAGCTCCCCCCAAGTCGCTAGAACGACCGGGGGGGTGCTTGGCTCACACCTCCTGGGGACGGCGGTTGCGGAACGAGACGTCGTCGCCGGTGCCGTGGTTTTGGATGCCGATGTGACCGCCCAGGTCACGGGCCGGGTCGGTGTTGGTGAAGTCGTTGACGAGCACGCCGTTGAGGTACACCCGCAGGCGCTGCCCCTCGACGAGGATCTCGTACGTGTTCCACTCCCCCGCCCGGTTGAGCGCCGCGTCCCGGGCCGCGAGGTCGGCCGACTTGAAGCCGTAGATCGCGCCGGTGGTGCGGTCGTCCGCGTCGGTCGGGTCGATCTGGATCTCGTACCCGTTGTCGACCGCCGACCACGGGTCGCTCGACGCCGGGAAGCCGACGAAGACGCCCGAGTTGTCGTCGCCCGCCATCCGCCAGTCCAGCTTCAGCGAGTACGACGTGTACTGCCGCTGGCCGTACCAGAACAGGCCCATGCCCCCGACGGAGGTCAGCGTGGCGTCGGAGTCGGTGAAGCTGCCCGGCCCGGCCTGCGACCACCCCGCGGTGGACCCGTTGTAGAGGGTGGTGTAGCCGGTCTCCGGCCGGCAGTCGGCCTGGGAGCGGCCGGCCGCGTACCGGATGCCGCCGAGCAGGTGCGCCCGGAAGCCCGCCTCCGCGTACGTGGCCTGGGTGTGGCCCAGCCCGGTGTAGAACGACCGCCCGCCGCCGAACGACTTGCACCAGGCGATCGGGTGGTCGGTGCCCATGCCGCCGCCGGAGTACGAGGACTCGTCGAGGTTGGCGAGCACGCGCGCGGATGGGCGCGGGTTGGTCCGGTAGTCGTACCACTCGTCGGTGCGGGTCCAGGTCCGTGGCAGGTCCCCGGTCGCGGCGTGACCCCGGTCTTCCACCCGGATGTCCGCCTGCTGGACCGCCGGGTGGGCGGCGAAGTAGCCACCCACCAGGTCACCGTAGAACGGCCAGTCGTACTCGGTGTCGGCGGCCGCGTGCACGCCGACGAACCCCCGGCCGGCGGCGATGTACCGCTCGAAGGCCGCCTGCTGGGCCGCGTCGAGCACGTCGCCGGTGGTGGAGAGGAAGATCACCGCCTCGTACCGGCCGAGGTCGCCGGCGGTGAACGCGGCGGCGTCCTCGGTCGCGGTGACGGTGAAGTTGTTGGCCGCGCCGAGGTCCCGGATCGCCTGGATCCCGTGCGGGATCGAGTCGTGGCGGAAGCCGGCCGTCTTGGCGAAGACCAGCACGTCGTACGGCGCGTCGGCCGGGTTGGCCGACACCGGCGAGGTCGGGCCCGTGCAGGCGAGCACCGCGAGGAGCGCGGTGGCCGCCCCGAGGAGGTTCCTACGCATCGTAGCCGTCACATTAATTCGTGAAGCCAGATATGTCCACGCTTCGCCACGTTTCGCACCCCGCTCGCCGTCACTGGTCAAAGGCCCTCCGCCAAGGCAGGCTGGGCGGGTGATGATCTACGAGTTGCGCCAGTACACGCTCTGGCCGGGCAAGCGGGAGGCGCTCATCGAGCTGTTCGACCGCGAGTTCGTGGAGAGCCAGGAGGCCACCGGCATGCGGATCGACGGCCAGTTCCGCGACGAGGGCCGGCCGGACCACTTCGTGTGGGTGCGCAGCTTTCCGGACATGGCGCGCCGGGCCGAGTCGCTGCGGGCCTTCTACGGCGGCCCGGTGTGGCAGGCCAACCGCGACGCCGCCAACGCCACGATGGTCGACTCCGACGACGTGCTGCTGCTGCGCCCGGCCGGCCCGGTCTGGGACCTGCCGGCCGAGCGGCGTCCACAGGGGACGGACTCGGTGCTCACCGCGTCGATCGCGTACCTCCCGGCCCCGGTGACCCCGGCCTTTCGCGACTTCTTCGCCGCCGAGGTCGCGCCGGCGATGCCGGTCATCGCCCGCTTCGAGACCGAGTACGCGGAGAACACCTTCCCCGCCCTACCCGTGCGTACCGGCGAGCACGTCTACGTCTGGTTCTGCCGCTCTGCACCCGGCGACCCCGTCCCGCCGGTACCCGCGCTGGACGAATGGCTGGCCAAGCCGCTGGAGACACTCCGCCTGACCCCGACCGCCCGCTCGCTGCTGCGCTGACCGCGCGGCGGCTCCGCCGGCGGGTCCTGGGCTATGTTGGGGCCCGTGGCGACGGTGCGACTGCATTACCGAAGCTGGGGTTCGGCGGAGAACGCGCCGGTCATCCTGCTCCACGGCGGCGGCACCGACTCGGCCACCTGGGCGGACGTGGTGGCGCCGGCCCTGTCCGAGCAGTGGCGGGTCTACGCCCCCGACCTGCGCGGACACGGCAAGAGCGAGTGGCCCGGCGAGTACTCGCTGGAGCTGATGCGCGACGACGTGCTCGAACTGATGGACGAGATCGGGACGGCGCCGGTCTCGCTCGTCGGGCACTCGATGGGCGGCGCGGTGGCCTACCTGGTCACCCTCGACAGCCCCGAGCGGGTGAGGCGGCTCGTGCTGGAGGAGGCCCCGCCGCCGGTACCGCTGGCGCTGCCCATGCCGGCACGCCCCGCGGAGCCGGTGCCGTACGACTTCGACGTGCGGCCGGCGATCGTCGCGCAGCTCAACACGCCCGACCCGGCGTGGTGGACCCGGGCCGACGAGGTCGCCGTGCCCACGCTGGTGATCTCCGGCGGCCCGGCCAGCCACCTGCCGCAGCGCACGCTGTACGAGTTCGCCGCGCGGCTCCCCGGCGGGCGGCTGGTCACGGTCCCGGCCGGCCACCGGGTGCACACGACCGCGCCGGAACCGTTCCTCGAAGCGGTGCTGGCGTTCCTCGAATAGGCCCACGGTGAAACGCGCCCCGGTACCCACGTCGTGATCAAGGCATGCGGGGTGGACGGATCGCGGTGGTCGTGGCGGCGTGCGGGGCGGTACTGGCGGGGGTGGTCGCCGTCCGCGCCGGGATGCCGCAGCGGCCGGTCCCGGCCGCTGCGCCGGCCACGCCGCCGGCGCCCGCGCCGCCCTACTCCTCCACCGCGAGCCCGCCCGCGCCGCCGCCCCCGGAGATCACCTATCCGGCGCGCGGCGCGGGGACGTGGCGCTTCGCCGCCGGCGGCGGCCCGCTGGCCGGGCGGTCCGGGCAGCTCATGCGGTACCGCGTGGCGGTGGAGCGGGGCATCGACGGCATCGCGCCGGACGCGTTCGCCGTCGAGGTGACCCGGACGCTCTCCGACCCGCGAAGCTGGACCGGCGACGGGCGGTGGCGGCTGCAGCGGGTCGGCAACGGCTCGCCCTACGACTTCACCGTCTACCTGACCACCCCCGGCACCCGCGACGACCTCTGCCCCGGCGACGACGGGTACACCTCGTGCCGCAACGGCGAGCGGGTCGTGCTCAACGTGGCGCGCTGGGTGCACGGCGTGCCCCGGTACGGTGCTCCCCTCGACGCCTACCGTCAGTACCTGGTCAACCACGAGGTGGGGCACCGGCTCGGCCACGGCCACGAGAAGTGCCCCGGCCTGGGCCGGCCCGCGCCGGTGATGCAGCAGCAGACGCTCGGCCTGCACGGCTGCGTCGCGTACGGGTGGCCGCTGCTCGACGGGCGGCTCTACCGGGGGCCGGCCGGCTCGTACGACGACCCCGTCCCGGAGGGCGCATGATGGCCCTGACCTGCGGAATGAAACGGATCGGACGCCCGACCGCGTGTACCGGTGGGGAGGGCGATGATCTCGTTCGACGAATTCGTGACCGCGCGCGGCCCGGCGATGCTGCGGTTCGGCTACCTCATGTGCGGCGACCGGCACCTGGCCGAGGACATCCTCCAGGAGGTGCTGGCCAAGGTGTACCGCCGGTGGGGCCGGATCGCGCGCGCCGAGCCGCCGGAGGCGTACGTGCGGCGGGCGATCCTGCACCAGTACCTGTCCTGGCGCCGCCGCCGGGCCAGCACCGAGGCGGTCGTGGCGGAGGTGCCGGAGCACCCCGACCGCGGGTTGATGGCCGACCAGGTGGCGGCGCGCGACGAGATGTGGGCGCTGCTCGGCACGCTTCCCCGGGTACAGCGGGCGGTCCTCGTCCTGCGCTACTACCTCGACCTGCCCGACCCCGAGATCGCCGACCTGGTCGGCTGCGCCCCGGCGACCGTGCGCGTACACGCGTTTCGGGCGCTCGGCGCGCTGCGGGCGCGGCTCTCGACGCACCTGACCGCGGAGGATCGCAGTGGATGACATCGAGCACCTGGTGCGCGTGACGCTCACCGACCGCGCCGCCGAGGTCGGGGCACCGGCGGACCTGGTACGCCGGGCCCGGGGCCGCGCGCGGCAGGGGCGGCGCCGCACCCAGGCGGTCGGCGTCGCGGTGGCCGCCGCGGCGGTACTGCTGGCGGTGCCCATGGCGGCGCGCCTCTGGTCCCCGGTCGAGACCTCCACTGTGGACACCGCCGCGGCGCCGGCCGTGGAGCCACCGGTGCCGCCGTTCCCGTTCGCGCCGGGGTTTTCCCCGCCCGGCTACGGTGAGCCGATCGCGGAGCTCTCCGCCGGCGTGCCCGGCCTGCGCTACGACGGCGGACCGGAGCGCTGGCTGACGGTCGCGGTCTTCGCCGACCGGCCGGCACCGCCACGCTGGGACGCGGCGCCGAAGTCGTACGGGGTGACGGTGCGCGAGCGGAAGGGGGCGCTGGAGCTGGGGCGGACCGGCTCGGCGCTCACCTGGCAGGTGGCGGACGGCCGCTGGCTGCGGGTGGAGGCCGACCGGGGGCTGACCCGGGAGGCTCTGATCGGGTTCGCCGCCGGCCTGACCCCCGGGGCGGTGCCGGTGCTGTGGCCGTTCACGTTCGCCGCCGTACCGCCCGGGCTGGTGCCCGACGTGGTGACCCGGGCGGCGGTCGCGTTCCGGCCGGCCGGCGCGGCGCCGAGCCACGGCTTCGCCGGCAAGCTCACCGTGCTGCTGTCGGAGACCGCCGAGGTGTCGCCGAGCGGCCGCGCGGTCGCGGTCGGCGCGCGTACCGGCCGGCTCGCGACCAGCCCCCGCTCCTCGGTCCTCTCCGTCGACCTCGGCGACGGGCGCACCCTCGTGGTCCAGTCGGAGACCGGGCTGGGCGAGGCGGGACTCGTCGCGTTCGCGGCGGGGATCGATCCGACCCCGGACGCCGTGGTCGGTCACGGCTGACCGCTACCGCACCCGCGCGAGGCCGTGTGCGCTGATCGCGGCCGATGTGTCCACTCCCACATCCTTGCCTTCCCGCGCGAATCGGCGACAACCCGGCGGACCGGCTCGGGCGTTCATGGAAAAGACGGCAGGGCCACCTGCACGCACAGACCCCATAACGCCCGCCCGCCGCGCCTGACACCCCCTGCGCGGCGCGGATCAGTGCGGGCTGAATCAGGAAGGGAGTCGGCAAGGTGCACACAATGCATCGGTCGAAGCGCACGATCGCGCTCGCCGCCGTCGCGACGGTGTCGCTCGTCGCGGCGGGCTGCGGCGGCGGTAGCGAGGATAGCGGCAACGACGGCGACACGGCGAACGCGTCCATCTCGGTCAACGGCACCCAGCCCGAGGTCGGCCTCGTGCCCGGAAACACGAGCGAGACCGGCGGCGGCAACGTCATCGACCACCTGTGGACCGGCCTGATCACCTACCCGCCGGGCGGCGGCGAGCCGGAGAACGCCGTAGCGGAGTCGATCGACACCACCGACTCGCAGAACTACACGGTCAAAATCAAGAAGGGCACGAGGTTCCACGACGGCACCGAGGTGAAGGCGAAGAACTTCGTCGACGCCTGGAACTACACCGCCCTCGCCACCAACGGGCAGCAGCAGTCGAGCTTCTTCAGCGACATCGAGGGGTTTACCGACGTCAACCCGGAGGACCCGGACGGCGAGGGACCGCAGAAGGCGCCCGAGCCGAAGGTACAGACGATGTCCGGCCTCAAGGTGCTGGACGACTACACGTTCACCATCAAGCTGCAGGCGCCGTTCTCCATCTTCAAGACCAAGCTGGGCTACTCGGCGTACTCGCCCATGCCGGACGTCTTCTTCCAGCAGGGGCCGGACACGTTCGGCCGCAACCCGATCGGCAACGGACCGGTCAAGTTCGTCTCCTGGCGCGACAACGTGGAGATCAAGCTGGCCCGCTTCGACGACTACGCGCTCGCTGACAAGGTCAAGGTCAAGGAGGTGACGGTCAAGCTGTACCAGGAGGACACCGCCGCGTACGCCGACCTGCTCGCCGGCAACCTCGACTTCATGCAGCAGGTACCGGTGGTGAGCCTCGCCGGTGAGAAGTGGAAGGCCGACCTCGGCGACCGGGCCCTGGCGATCGACATCCCGGTGCAGCAGATGATCACGTTCCCGGTCTACGACGCGCGGTTCAAGAACCCGGACCTGCGCAGGGCCATCTCGCTCGCCATCGACCGGGAGGAGATCGCCTCGAAGGTCTTCTTCAACACCCGCAAACCGGCCACGAACTGGGCGGCGCCGGGCACCCCGGGCACCGAGGCGTACACGTGCACCGCCTGCGCCTACAACAAGGACGAGGCGGTGGCGCTGCTGCGGAAGGCGGGCGGCTTCAGCGGCAAGCTGGTCTTCCTCTACAACGCCGACGCCAGCCACAAGGACTGGATGGAGGCGGTCGCGCAGAGCGTGCGAAACACCCTCGGCATCGACGCGGTGGCCCAGGGCATCGCGACGTTCGACACGTTCCGGCAGCGGATCAACGCGCACGAGATGGACGGCCCGTACCGGGCGGCGTGGCAGGGCGACTACCCGGACGGCGAAAACTGGATCGGCCCGCTCTACGTCAAGAACGCCGCCTCCAACGACGGCCTCTACGACAACGCCGACGTCAACCGCCTCTACGCCGAGGGCACCAAGGCGCCGAACGAGGATGAGGCGCACGCCAAGTTCGCCGAGGCCATCAAGATCGTAGACGCCGAGGTGCCGTCGATGCCGATCGTCGCGGTCTCCCAGCAGTCCGGGATCTCCAGCCGCCTCAAGCCGATCAAGACCGACTGGGTCGGCGTCATCGACCTCTCATCCGTCGAACTCAAGTAACAACGGGGGACGGCCGGGCCGTGCGACTCACCGCACGGCCCGGCCGCGAACGGCCCGGTCCGCCAGGTCGTCCCGGTGCCCCGTCTGTGCGGGCAGCTCCAGAGCCTCGCGCACGCACACCTCAAGTCTGGCGAAGGCGCGCCGAAACCGGCGCGGACCCGGCAGCGGAGGCCGGGGAAGTCGGCGAGCGCCAGCGAGCCGCCGGCCGCAGCGGTGCGGGAGCATGCGGGGTGATGGGCTGTGGGGAAGGCTCTCTAGAATCGGCGGATGGGCATCCGGGCGGCCGAGGCCGGCGACGCGGCGGCCGTGGCGGGGATCTGGCACGAGGGGTGGCGGGACGGGCACCTCGGCCACGTGCCGGAGGCGTTGGTTGCGATCCGGACGGAGGAGTCGTTCGGCGTGCGGGCGGCGCGGCGGGTGGGCGACACGACCGTGGCGGTGCGGGGCGGCGAGGTGGCCGGGTTCGTGATGGTGGTCGGCGACGACGGGCCGATCCCGGTCCCCTGCCACCGGTACGCGAAGGGCGTCGGCTGACCACGCCCGGCAAAAATCTTCATCGACGGGCCTTGTTTCGTTAATGAATAACCACCATGGTATGGACCATGAGGAACCTCTCCCGCCGCACGTTCGTCCTCGGTGGACTCGCGGTCGCCGGCGCCGCGGCGCTCCCCACGCGGCCGGCGTCCGCCGCGGCGCCGTACCCGTTCAAGCTGGGCATCGCGTCCGGTGAGCCGGCGCCGGACAGCGTCGTGCTCTGGACCCGCCTCGCCCCCTCCCCGCTCAACGCCGACGGGCAGGGTGGGATGGCCAACGCGGACGTGGTCGTCGACTGGCAGGTGTCGACCACCGACCGGTTCACCACGCTGGTCGCCTCGGGCTCGGTGACCGCGCGCTACGCCGACGCCCACTCGGTGCACGTCGTGGCCGGTGGGCTCGCGCCGGACGCCGACTACTTCTACCGCTTCCGGGCGCAGGGGCACGTCTCCCCGGTCGGGCGCACCCGCACCGCGCCGGCGGCCGGTACGTTCGGGCGCGACCTGGTGATGGCGTTCGCCTCCTGCGCGCACTACGAGTCCGGCTACTACACGGCCTACCGGCGGCTGGCCGAAGACTCGCCCGGCCTGGTGCTGCACCTCGGCGACTACATCTACGAGGATGCCACCACGGCCGGCTCGGTCCGCGAGCACCTCGGTGCCGAGATCGTGTCGCTGGCCGACTACCGCCGGCGGTACGCGCAGTACAAGTCCGACCCCGACCTGCAGGCCGCGCACGCGGCCGCCCCGTGGCTGGTCGTGCCGGACGACCACGAGGTGGAGAACAACTACGCCACCAACACGCGCGCCGACAGCAGCCCGGCGCTGACCGCGGCACAGTGGACGGCCCGGCGCACCGCCGCGTACCGCGCCTACTACGAAAACATGCCGCTGCGCCCGTCGGCCGCGCCGAGCGGCAACAGCATCCCGCTGTACCGGCGTGTCCAGTGGGGACAGTTGGCGACGTTCCACATGCTCGACACCCGCCAGTTCCGCTCGGACCAGGCGTGCGGCGACGGCTGGAAGGTCTGCGCCGACGCCGACCTGACCTCCCGCACGCTCACCGGCTCGGCGCAGGAGACCTGGCTGCTGGACGGGCTCGCGCAGCACTCCGGCACCTGGGACGTACTCGGGCAGCAGGTCTTCTTCGCCCGCCAGTACGACGCCTCCGGAGCGTCCAACATGGACGCCTGGGACGGCTACCGGGCCTCCCGCTCGCGGATCCAGCAGGGCTGGGTGCAGCGGGCGGTGCGCAACCCGCTCGTACTCACCGGCGACGTGCACCGGGCGTGGGCCAACGACCTGAAGGCCGACTACGCCAACCCCGGCTCGGCCACGATCGGCACCGAGCTGGTTTGCACCTCGATCACCTCGGGCGGCGACGGCACCGGCAGCACCACCATCCCGAACGTGGCGAACAACCCGCACCTGCGCTTCCACTCCGACCGCCGCGGGTACACGCGCACGACCATCTCCCGTACCCAGGTGCGGGCCGACTTCCGCGCGGTGCCGAGCGTGACCGAGCACGGCGCGGCGGTCTCGACGCTGCGTTCGTTCGTCATCCTCGACGGCCAGCCCGGCCTGCAGGAGGTGTGACATGTCGATCGTCTCGATCGCGACCGCCGTGATGCTGCTCGGCGTGGAGTCGGTCACCTGGTCGACCGCCAACAGCGTCGCCACCGGCGACCAGGACGTGCCGGCGATCGCGGCCAACCGCAACGGCCAGGTCGCCGTCGTGTGGGAGGACGACCGCGACACCACCGCGCCCGCCGACGACGCGCACTCCGAGATCTTCCTGCGGCTCTTCAAGGACGGCACGCCGGTGTACGAGGTGAAGCTCTCCGGCGGCGGCACCAGCGGCGTGGCCTGGAAGCACGTCACGCCCGACGTGGGCCTCGACGACCGGGGCAACGCGGTCGTGGTCTGGGCGGACGACCCGGACGGCAACGGCTACTACAACGTCCCGTACCGCGTGGTCTCCCCCACCGGCAGCGTGCTCGCCTCCGGCCGGGCCAACGCCAGCACCGACGGGCAGCAGGTCTTCCCGAAGGTGTCGGTCGACCCGGACGGGGTGCCGGGCAGCACGAGCGCGGTCGCGTTTACGGTCGTGTGGGAGGACATCCAGGGCACAAACCCGGCGACGGTACGGGCGTCCGGCTACACCGCCGCGACCACCAAGGCGTACGAGGTGGTGGCCAGCCAGACCACGGGCGACCACCGCCGGCCGGACGTGGCGGTGCTCCCCTCGGGCGAGGCGCTCGTGGTGTGGGGCAATGGGGGCGACGTCGGCCTGGTCCGGCTGGCCCGGGCCAACGGTGCCGTCACCCTGTCCCGGCGGCTGGCGAACGCGCAGGCGGGTGGCGAGCAGCAACGGCCCGCGGTGGCGGCCGGCGCGGGCGGCGACTTCGCCGTGGCGTGGGAGTCCGACCACACGGGTACGCGTGGCGTGTGGGCCCGCTCCTTCACCGCCGCCGGCACCGCGCGCCACGCCGAGGTGGAGGTGTCGTCCGGGGCGGGTGCGGTGGCGCCCGGGATCGGCATCGACGACCAGGGAAACGTGGCGCTGGCCTGGACGGTCGGCGGCACCGACCCGCAGGTCTGGATCGCCGGCCGCAACCCGGACGGCACCGGCACCGGGCGGCTCGGGGCGCAGCTGCTCAGCCAGGCCACCGCGGGGCGGCAGGAGCAGATCGCGGTCGCGGTGTCGCCCTGGTCGGAGGTGAGCGTCGCGTACACCGACGACAACGACGGCAACGAGTTCGACCAGATCATCCTGGGTACCGGGGTGACGAACTCGGACTGGTGAACCCGTGATCGAAGCTCCCGTGAAGTCGTTAGAACGACTTCACGGGAGCTTCGATCACGAGCGGGGCTCAGCCGGCGACCATCCGCAGCAGTTGCCGGATCTGCGCGCGGGTCGTCTCGTCGGTGTGCTTGGCGAGCGCCTTGACCTGCGGGTTCTGGCCGCTGGTCGCCTCCATGCGGGCAAGCTCGACGGCGCCGTGCTGGTGCCCGATCAGCATGTTGAGGAACGCGGTGTCGAACTCGGCGCCGCCGATCCGCTCCAGTTCGGCGACCTCCTTGTCACCGAGGGCGGGGAGCCCGCCGTGCGCCGCGTGCGCGCCGGCATGCGCCGTGGAGACGAGCGGCTCGCCCCACGACTCCAGCCATCCGGTGATCGTGCGGGTCTCGGTGGCCTGCGCGGTGGCCAGGTCGCCGGCCAGCCCGCGTACGTCCGCGCGGGTCGCCTTGCTCCGTCCCAGCTCCAGCAGCGCGGCGGCCGGTTCGTGGTGCGCCAGCATCATCTGCAGGAACATCACGTCCGTCGCGTTGTGCGCACCGTCCACAGTGGCCGGCAACGCCGCGGCGGCCGTGGACGGCGGCGCGGTCGTCGGCGCACCACTCGTAGCCTCCGCGCCGCACGCGGCCAGCGCGAAAACCAGGACCACCAGAACCACTCGCATGGCTCGCCTCCGCGCGCTGGCGGTTGATCAGGGAGTTTGTGGAGCGGCGCGCCGCACGACACGCCCACGAACTCCCTGATCAACCGCTGAGGGATCGGGTTTCAGCCGCAGGCGCCCTGGTCGCGCCAGACGCCCCACTCGCCGGTCGTACCCGGGGTCTCGCCCTGGGTCCACCACTGGGCCTGCCAGCGGCGGCCGTTGTGGGAGACGATCGCGCCGGCCGTGTAGACCGCTGTGGCGCTCCACGCGTTGCCGCACGCGGGGGCGGGCGGCTGCGTGGTCGGCGGTGGGTTGCCGCCACCCCCGCCGACCTGCAGGTCGACGCAGGCGTAGAACGCGTTGATCGTGTCGGCGATGTTCCACCGGGCCAGCACCGTGATCCGGCCGGTACGCCCGCCCAGGTTCACGTTGTGCGAGACGTTCGCCGCCGGCTGGCGTCCACCGTCGTCGAACACGGCTATCCGCGTACCGCCGACGAAGTACTCCCAGGTGCTGGTGGCGTGCCGGGCGGTGAGCACCCAGCTGAACGTCACGTTCTGGCCCACGGAGGTGGTCGGCCAGTTGCGGCTGTTGTCGTTGAGCACCGCGAACCGGGTGCCGCCACCGTTGCACTGCATCGAGCCCTTGGGCGCCTCGACGCTCTGCGGCTCGTAGATGATGTCGCCGCAGTCGGCGACCCGGCCCTGCGCGCACATCGCCTGCCGGCTGGGCGGCGAGGAGACGTACCCGTGCGCCTGCGCCGGCGAGATGGCCACGAAGAACGAGGCCACGATCGCGGCGACTGTCAGGAGGGGGAGGGTGATCCGTCTTCGCATGAAATCCTCCTTGTTTCGGGGGATCCGCTCGGGTTGGTGCCCATCAACATAAGGTAAACAAACCTAACAGTAAATAGGCTTAACCAAATATTTCGATGGGTGTGCTAATGCGCGCGCCGACGGCGAGCAGCGGGCGCGCCGACGGCGAGCAGCGGGCGCGCCGACGGCGAGCAGCGGGCAGCGAAGTGGCGGGCGTGCCGACGGCGGTCAGCGGGTCGCGTAGTCCCCCAGGCCGCGCTCCAGCAGGGCGAAGGCGGACTCGGCGCGCACGCGGACGTCGTCCGCCAGGCGCCGCACACCGTCGTCGGCGAGGACGCGGCGGCGCACGTACTCGATGAGCGTGCGATGGACGCCCACGAGGGCGTTGGCCGCCACGCGGGCGGTGAGGTCGTCGCCGGCCGCGCCGGTCTCCTGGGCCAGCAGGTCGGCGAGGCCGTCGGTGATGTGGGCGAGCGCCTCCTGCTCGCGGGCGCGCAGGCGAGGACTGCGGGCGATCATCTCCATCACCGAGCGGGCGCGGGCCAGCGCCTCCGCGTCGCCCTCGGCGATCCGGGCGAGCACCCCCTGGGCGCCGAGCAGGAAGCGGCGGAACGCGGCCAGCGCGGACTCCCCGGCCGCCCGCTGCCGCACCGCGTCGACGAGCTCGGCGCCGAACCCCTCCAGGCCGGAGTAGAAGAGGTCCTCCTTGGTCCGGAAGTAGTTGAACACCGTGGTCTCGGCCACCTGTGCCGCGCGCGCCACCTCCGCCACCGAGACCCGGTCGAAGCCCCGGTCGGCGAAGAGCCGCCAGGCGGTCTCGGTGATCAGCCGCCGGGTCTGCTCCTTCTTCTGCTCGCGCAGTCCCATCGCCCTCGCCCAAATCTTGAGGCAACGCCAAATTTGGGGCCACTATAACGTGGTCACCACGGTCCGGCGAGGAGCCGCGACCGGTCCCGGCGATCAGCCGGATCAGACCGGATTCCGACCGATCCTAGAGTCCGCCAACCTAGGCTCTCGATCACTGGCGCACACGGCTACCGGGAAGGGCGGGCGCACCATGGGTCGGTTCCGGCTGAGCGTCGTCGTGCCCGCGTACAACAACGCTCCCCTGCTCGACCTGACGCTGGGCGGGCTGGCGCGGCAGACCATGCCGGCCGCCGACTTCGAGGTGATCGTCAACGACGACGGCTCGCCGGTGCCGCTGGCGCCCGCCGTCGACAAGTACGCCGACCGGCTCAACGTCACCTGCGTGCGGGCCGAGCGCAACCGTGGCCGCTCGGCCGGGCGCAACGCCGGAGCGGCCCGGGCCGGCGCCGATGTCGTGGTGTTCGTCGACGCCGACACGGTGGCCCATCCGGCGCTGCTGGAGCGGCACGCGGCGTACCACGAGGGGCGCGGCGGCCGTCCCGGGGTGCTGCTCGGCGAGCGGTTCGACATCGACTGGGCCGCCGCCGGGGCGCTGCTGCGCGGCGAGTCACCCACGCCGGCGATGCTCGACGCGTACCGGGGCGACCCGCGCGACGGGCACACCGCGCATCCGCAGCACCGGCGCGACTTCGCCCGCGCGCCGTGGCTGCTCGGCTTCACCCACAACGCCTCGGTCGACAAGGCGACGTTCGACGCGGTGGGCGGCTTCGACGAGGCGATCGTCAAGTGGGGCCTGGAAGACAGCGAGCTGTTCTACCGGGTCTTCCACCACCACGGCGGCCCGCCCGACCTGTTCGCCCGCGACCCGGAGGCGATCGCGTACCACATGCCGCACTACCGCCCGACCGGCGAGCTGCTCGGCACCCTCGACAACATCCGGTACATCGCCCGCAAGCACCCGCGCTACGACTTCGAGGCGATGCACAGTCCGGCCACGCTCGGGCAGGTGATGGGGCGGGTTCGGCTCTACTCCGACGCGGTCGCCGCCTGCCGCCGGGCGGGGCTGGGGCGCCCCGCCGTGCTGCCGGCCGAGGTCCGCGCGGGGCTCACCGACCGCACGCTGATCGCCGGGTACGGGGTGTCGCGCCTCCCGCTCGGCCCGGGCTCGCACACGTTCGACCAGGACGCCCCGATCGACGAGACCAACTGGCACCGGCTGGGGCTGATGCTGCACGACTTCCGGACCGGACAGTTCGCCCAGTTCGTCCACATCGACCTGTGGCGCTGCCTCATGCCCGACGACCTCAGCCTGCTGGTGACCAAGGGGCTGCGCAAGGCCGACCGGATCGTACTGGTCGCCTCGCACGCGGCGCCGGACGCGGCGTCGATGCTGCCGGTGCCGTTCGTCGAGGACGTCGAGTACGCCGCGCGGATGCTCGAGGCCCGCTTCGACGTCGCGACCACCGTGCACGAGGAGGCGACGCTCCTCACCGTCCGGTGAGCGCGCCGGGTCGGTGCCGGCCGGATGGTTGGCGCGGCCGGCACCGGGTATCAACGCCCATGCGCATCGGAGTTCTCGACGTTGGCTCGAACACCGCCCACCTGCTGGTGGCGGAGGCGGGCGACGGGCTGCCGATCCCGGTCAGCGCGGTCAAGACCAAGCTCCGCCTCGCCGAGCGGGTCGGCCCGGACGGCCAGCTCGACCCGGCCGCGGTGGGGCGGCTGGCCAAGGCCGTGTCGGGCGCCGTCGCGCAGGCCCGCGAGATGGGCGTGCACGAGCTCTTCGGGTACGCCACGGCGGTGGTCCGCGACGCGCCCAACCGGGACGAGGTGCTCTCGACCGTACGGGACTGCTCCGGCCTGACGCTCGGGCTGCTGAGCGGCGTCGAGGAGGCGGAGCTGACGTTCCTGGCCGCCCGGCGGTGGATGGGATGGCGGGCCGGGCCGCTGCTGCTGCTCGACATCGGCGGCGGCTCGGTCGAGGTCGCGTACGGCCACGACGTCACGACCGAGACGGCGGTCTCGCTGCCGCTCGGCGCCGGCCGGCTCACCCGGGAGCGGCTGCGCGAGGACCCGCCGAGCGGGCGCGAGGTGAAGGCGCTCCGCGACTACCTGCGGCAGGAGCTGGGCGAGATCGCCGAGCGGCTGTGCTGGAAGCGGCCGCACACCGCGGTCGCCACGTCCCGCACGTTTCACCAGCTGGCCCGGCTCTGCGGCGCGGCGCCCCGGCGGCAGGGCCCGCTCGTACCCCGCCTGCTGCGCCGCAAGGACCTGCGTGACCAGCTCGCCCGCCTGGCCCGCCTGCCGGCCGCCGAGCGGGCCCGGCTGCCCGGGATCAGCAAGCCCCGCGCCCGCCAGTCGCTGGCCGGCGCGCTCGTCGCCCATACCGCGATGGACATCTTCGGGCTGCGGCAGGTGACCGTCTGCCCGTGGGCGCTGCGCGAGGGGATCCTGCTGAGCCGCCTGGAGTCCGCGTCCTGGTGGCGGGAGCGGAGCCTCGAACTGGGCGTGCGCCCGCCCCGTCCGCCGGTACCCGCCCTCGCGCGGCTGGTGCCGGAGTCGATGCCACCGGCGCCCGACTTCGCCCCGGCGGTGCCCGACCTCGCGCCACCGCCGCCCGACCTCGCGCGGGCCGCGCCCGACCTGGCCGACGTCGTACCGATCGAGGCCGCCCGCGAACGCTGAGTGCGCGGATCGACGCACGTGGCCGGTATGCTGTTCCACCATGAAACAACGCGGCGTAACACACGGTGCCCGCGTCACGGTGCGCGACATCGCGGCCGAGACCGGTCTGTCCATCGCCACGGTGTCCCGGGTGATGAACGGTCGGGCCAATGTCGCACCGCACACCCGCGATCTCGTGCTGCGCGCGATGGGCCGGCTCGGCCAGCACGTGCCACGCCGCACCGACCCCGAGCCGGCCGGCGGCGCGGTCTACGTGCGCTGCCCGTACGTGCTGACCGACTACTTCGGCATCATCGTGTCGTCGGTCGCCGAGACGCTCGAGGTGCACGGCCGGCCGGTGGTGCTCAACGCCGGTGAGGCGGCCCAGCACGCCGCGGTCCTCCCCGGCCTGGCCGGCCGGACCTCCCTGTCCGGCGCCATCCTGATCCTCCCGCCGGAGCCGGGCCAGGAGCTGGAGCGCCTGCGCGACCAGGGCTTCCCGTTCGTGGTCGTGGACCCGCGCACCCCGCCGCCGCGCGACGTGCCCGCGGTCTCCGCCGCCCACTTCGCCGGCGCCCGCCGCCTGATGACCCACCTGGTCGAGCTCGGCCACCGCCGGGTCGGCATCATCGGCGGGCCGCGGCACTGGCTGGTCACCGACCACCGCCAGGCCGGGTACGTGGCGCCGCTGGCCGACGTCGGCGTACTGCCGGTGCCGGAGCTGGTGCGGTTCGTGGTGGAGCCGACCACCGAGCACGGCTACCGGGCCGCCCGCGAGCTGCTCGACCTGGCCGAGCGGCCGACCGCGCTGGTCGCGTTCAACGACAAGATGGCGGTCGGCGCGCTCCGCGCGGCGGCCGAGCGCGGCCTGCGGGTGCCGGACGACCTGTCGGTGGCCGGCTTCGACGACATCGAGGTCAGCCGCGCCACCCAGCCGATGCTGACGACCGTGCGGCAGCCCCTGGAGGAGATGGGGCGGATGGCCGTCAACCTGCTGATCCGCCTGCTCGACGCGCACAAGCTGGACGCTCTCCACGTCGAGCTCGCGACCGAGCTCGTGGTCCGCGGCTCCACCGGCCCGGCCGGCGTTACATATTGACACTCGTTCCAAGTGGGTGTTTCATTTCCGTTACCGCCGTCGCGCCCGCCGGGTCGAGCGCGGCAGCGGGCGCTGGACCCACCCGAGGCCATCGCCGTTCACGCTCGTCCAAGGACGGTGAGGGGGTCTGACGCCGCACATCCATGTCCGGCGTCGCCTGGCGAAACCGCCAGGCGAGACGATCCCTACGCGAGGGAGATCCCTTCATGCCCAGAGCGCTCGCCGCCGCCGCCACCCTTCTCGCGGTCGCGGCTGCCGGCGTCGTCCTGTCGCCACCCGCGCACGCCGCCGGCGAGCAGGTCAACGTCTGGCTCACCACCACCTCCGACAGCGGCGGCCGCAACGTCACCCGCGGCCTGCAGCAGCAGGCGGCCATCGCCTTCGGGCCGGCCGGCGGCTCGGCCAACCAGACCATCACCGTGAACGAGAACGTGCGCTACCAGACCTTCGAGGGCGGCGGCGCGTCGATCACCGACACGACGGCGTACCTCTTCCGCGGCGGCCCGATCAGCGCGGCCACCCGCGACGCGGTCATGCGCCGCCTCTTCAGCCCGACCGAGGGCATCGGGCTGTCGTTCGTCCGCAACCCGATCGGCGCCTCCGACCTCTCCCGCCCCGGCAACGTCTCGCTCGACGACACCTGCTGCGACCTGAACGACTTCGGCGCCAACGGGTACGACACCAACGTGCGGCTGCTGACCCAGCAGGCCAAGCAGATCAACCCGGCGCTGCGGGTCAAGGGCGTGCCGTGGAGCGCCCCCGGCTGGATGAAGGACAACGGCCGGATGGACCAGATGGGGTGGCTGCGCGCCGAGTACTACGGGTTGTACGCCCAGTACCTCGTCAAGTACGTGCAGAGCTACCAGGCCGCGGGCGTACCGGTCGACTACGTCTCGGTGCAGAACGAGCCCAACTGCTGCCAGGCCGGCAACCCCACCGCGATGAACTACCCCGGCATGAGCTGGAACGCCTCCGGGCTGATCGAGCTCACCAAGAACCACCTCTTCCCCGCGTTCCGGGCCGCCGGCATCACCACCAAGGTGCTGGTGCACGACTGGAACTACGGCGACTACGGCCAGATCGGCCAGGGGATCCTCGCCGACGCGGCGATCCGCAACGACCCGCTCTTCGGCGGCATCGCGTGGCACGGCTACTTCGGCGACCCGGCGGTCGGCACGCAGGTGCGCAACCAGTACCCGAACGTGCGCCAGTTCTCCACCGAGCACTCCGGCGGCACGTGGGTCGGCAACCAGCACAACGAGGACCTGAACGACATCGTCAACTACGCGCGTAACTGGAGCGGCAGCCTGGTGAAGTGGAGCCTGGCGCTCAACCAGAACATGGGCCCGCACAACGGCGGCTGCGGCACCTGCACCGGCCTGGTCACCGTCCAAGAGGGAGGGTCTCGGGCCGGCCAGGTGGACAACACGATCGAGTACTACACGACCGGCCACCTGACCAAGTTCGTGCGGCCGGGCGCGCAGCGGATCGACTCCAACAACACCGCCGTGCAGAACGTGGCGTGGCGCAACACCGACGGTTCCAAGGCGCTGATCGCCCACAATGGAGGCACCGGTTCCCAGTCGGTCCGGGTCAACTGGGGCAACCAGTCCTTCACGTACACGCTGCCGGCCCGCACCACCGCGACGTTCACCTGGACCGGCACCCAGTCCGGCGGCGGCGGTGGCGGCGGGAGCACCGGCCAGATCACCGGCCTCGCCGGCAAGTGCGTGGACGTGGCCGGCGCCTCGACCGCGAACGGCGCGGCGGTCCAGCTCTACGCCTGCAACGGCACCGCCGCGCAGCAATGGACCCGCGGCACCGACGGCACGATCCGCGCGCTGGGCAAGTGCCTGGACATCGCCGGCCCGAGCACGGCCGACGGCGCGCAGACCCACCTGTGGGACTGCCACGGCGGCGCCTCGCAGCAGTGGACGTACACGGCCGGGCGCGACCTGACCAGCGTGTACGCCAACAAGTGCCTGGACGTCACCGGCAACAACTCGGCCGACGGCACCCGGCTGCAGATCTGGACCTGCACCGGCGCGGCCAACCAGAAGTGGAACGCACCCGCCTGAGAGGTACCTCGATTGGCGGGCCGCCGCTCCTCGGCGGCGGCCCCGGGGCGTGCACCGGCGCGGCGACCGGCGCACGCCCACCCGGGAGCCGGCGCCACCCGGGGTGCCGGCTCCCACTGTGTACGCTGGCTCGATCATGGCTGGGCCGCTCGGGACGGTGGGCGCCGCCGCGGGCGTCTTCGCGGGCACCAACGTAGACGACCTGATCGTCCTGACCGTGCTCTTCCTCTCCGCCCGCGCCGGCGGCAAGCCGAAGGTGTGGCACGTCTGGGCCGGCCAGTACGCGGGCATCGCGGCGCTCGTCGCCGTGTCGGCCGCCGCCGCGCTGGGCCTGACGGTCGTGCCCGACCGCTGGGTGGGGCTGCTCGGCCTGGTGCCGATCGCCCTCGGCGTGCGCGGGCTGGTCGCCGCGCTCCGCTCCCGGTCCTCCGGCGGTGAGGAGCCGCCCGTGGTCGCCGGCGGCCCCTGGTCGGTCGCCGCGGTGACGATCGCGAACGGCGCCGACAACATCTCCGTGTACACGCCGATGCTCCGCACGATCGGCCTGACCGCGAGCCTGGTGACGGTGGCGGTCTTCGCGGTGCTGGTGGCCGCCTGGTGCGCGGCGGGCTCCTGGCTGGGCTCGCACGGGCGGGTCGTCGCGCTGGTCCGCGGCTACGGCCACTGGCTGGTCCCGGGAGTCTTCGTCCTCATCGGCACGGTGATCGTCCTGGAGTCCGGCCTCCTCTTCTGACGAGCCGGATGATGACGAGCCGGATGATGTGCGTCTTGCGATAGTGTGTGGCACACAGTACCGTGTGACGCATGCTCGACGACGAACTGCTCTCGACGCACCTGCAGGAGCTGCGTCGCGGCACCGTCGTGCTCGCCTGCCTGCTGATCCTGCGCAAGCCCAACTACGGCTACGCCCTGCTCGACCTGCTGGAGCGCAGCGGCTTCGCCGTGGATGCCAACACGCTGTATCCGCTGCTCCGCCGGCTGGAAAAGCAGGGCCTGCTCACCAGCGATTGGAATACCGACGAGTCCCGGCCGCGAAAGTTCTACCGCACCAGCGACCTCGGTGAGGAGCTCGCCCACACGCTGAGCCGCGACTGGGACGAGCTGCACGCCGCGTTCCGCACCCTGAAGGGCGAGCCATGACGACGTCCACCACCCCCACGCTCACCGATCGCTACATCGAGGCCACCCTCCGCCGCGTGCCGAGCCGGCAGCGGCCCGACATCGAGCGCGAGTTGCGGACGTCGATCGCCGACGCGGTCGACGACCGGCTCGAGGCGGGTGTCACGCCGGCGGAGGCGGAGGCGGCCGTGCTCACCGACCTGGGCGACCCGGCCCGGCTGGCCGCTGGCTACGCCGACCGCCCACTGCACCTGATCGGCCCCGCGTTCTACCTGGAGTACACGAAGCTGCTGCGGGTCCTGCTGGTCACCGTCGTGCCCGCCGTGGCGGCCGGGGTCGGGCTGGTGCGGGTGCTGCTGGAGCGAGACGCGTCCACAGTGGTCGGTGACGCGGTCGGCGCGGGGTTCACGGCCGCGCTGCACGTCGTCTTCTGGACCACGGTGCTCTTCGCGATCGTCGAGCGGGTCCCCTCGCCAAAGCTGCCCACCCGGCGGTGGACGCCGGACGCGCTGCCCGAGCCGGTGGGCCGCCGCACGCGATACGCGGAGCTGATCGCCGAGACGGTGGCGATGGTGGTGTTCACCTCGTTCATCCTGATCTCCCCGGTGCTCCGCTTCCAGACGGACGCCGACGGCGACGCGATCGGGCTGCTCGACCCCTGGCTCTGGGACAGCGGCCTGATCTACGCCTTCCTCGGCCTGCTCGTGGTCAGCCTGGGCCTCTCCTTCGCCAAGTACTACGTGAGCCCGAGCATCCCGCTGGCGATCGGTCGCGCGGCGGTCGAACTCGCCACCGGCCTGACGCTCATCTGGCTCGCCGTCAACGACCGCATCCTCAACCCCGCGTTCGTCGAAGCCGCCGGCTGGTCCGCCGGCGCCTCCCGGTGGACAAACGGGATCATCGTCGTCATCTGCATCGGTTCGCTGGTCAGCGCCGTCGTCAACGGCCTGCGCGACTACCGCCGGCGCTGAAGGGAGACACACCGATGAAGGCCATCGTCTACGACCGCTACGGCCCGCCCGAAGTCCTGCGCTACGCGGACGTGGAGCGCCCCACCGCCGGCGCCGGCGAAGTGCTCGTCCGCGTGCGGGCCGCCTCCCTCAACTTCGGCGACCGCGCCGCGATGCGCGGAGAGCCGGGCGCGATCCGGCTCGCCATGGGGCTGCGCCGGCCGCGGGCACGGGTCCTCGGCCGGGCCGTCGCCGGCACGGTGGAGGCGGTCGGGCCCGGGGTGACCCGTTTCCAGCCCGGCGACGGCGTGTTCGGCGAGGTCAGCCAGAAGGGCTTCGCGGAGTTCGCGGTGGCGAAGGAGAAGCACCTCGCGGCCAAGCCCGCCGAGGTGTCGTTCGAGCGGGCGGCCACGCTGCCGGTCGCGGCCAATACCGCGCTGCAGGGCATCCGCCTCGGTCAGGTCGGCGCCGGCACGCGCCTGCTGGTCAACGGCGCGTCGGGCGGGGTGGGCACGTTCGCGGTGCAGCTGGCGAAGGCGGCCGGCGCGCACATCACCGCGACCTGCGGCGGGCGCAACTCCGACCTGGTCCGCTCGATCGGCGCGGATCGCGTGGTCGACTACACGATCGACGACGTCACGCGGGGCGGGTCGACCTTCGACGTCGTGCTCGACCTGGTCGGCGACAAGCCGCTGGCCGCGATGCGCCGCGTGCTCGCCCCCAAGGGGATGTACATCGCGTCGTTCGGCAGCGGCGGCAAGGTGCTCGGCCCGATGCCGCGGCTGCTCGGCCTGATGGCGCTGGCGCCGTTCGTGTCGCACCGGCTGCGCCCGCTGCTCGCCACGCCAAAGGGCGACGAGCTCGCCGAGCTCGGCGCGATGGTCGCGGCCGGCACGCTCGACCCGGTCATCGAGCAGACCCGCCCGCTGAGCGAGACCGCCGACGCGATCCGCTTCGTCGAGGAGCATCACGCCCGCGGCAAGTTCGTGCTCACCGTCGATAGAGGGTGATCGAGTGTCCCACCGTGTCGATCGGCTCGCTCGTGCGGATCAGCTCCGCGAGCGGACCCGTGGCCTTGGCCGCGGAGCTGTCCGAGACGACGAGCAGCCCGCGCACCTCCCCCGCCGGCACGGCCAGCGGGTCGGACGACTCGATGCCGTACCACGACGGCACGCCGCTGCCCTTGTAGACCAGCCAGACCCGCTCCCCCGCGTACCGCTCGCGCAGCCGGTCGGCCAGCCGCCCCAGGTCCTGCCCCCAGTCCACATTGGAGTCGTGCAGGTGCTCGTGGGTGCGGGCCGGGCCGCCGAAGGCCTCGTTCGAGTACGGCAGGTAGTACGGAAACGTGCGCAGCGAACTTGCCGCGACGAGGAGCACCAGCACCGCCGCGGCGACCCGGGCCGCCGTCGCTCGGCGCTCGCGCCCGGCCCCGGGCCAGCGCCACCGCACGGCGGTCAGGGCGGCCGCGGCGACGGCGAGGAAGACCGGCACCACCAGCGCGTAGCGGGTGCCGAAGTCGCGCGCCCCGGTCATCGCCACGCCGAGCAGCACGGCGGCCGGCACCAGCACGTAGGGCGCGGCCGCCCGCAGCCGGGGCACCGCGAGCAGCGCGACCGCGCCGGCCAGCCACAGCGCGATGGCGCCGAGCGGCGACTTCACCAGCAGCGCGGCGGGCAGGTAGTACCAGCGGCCGCCGCTGTAGAGCTCGCCGAAGAGGAAACCGCTCCACCGCGAGTCCTCAAAGCCGAACTGCATGCGCAGCCCGTCGCCGTACGGCTCGGGAAACGGCAGCAGACGCGCCACCAGGCCGCGCCAGCCGCCGGTGGCCGGTACGTCCGGCGGCGGCACCCACTCCAGCCGCGGGTCGACGGCCAGGTAGGCACCCCAGACCACGGCGACCGCGAGCAGCGCCGCGCCGGCCGCGGCGGCCACGCCCCAGGCCGCGCCGCGCCAGGTCCGCCCGGCCGCCGACCACACCGACAGCAGGATCAGCAGGAGCAGCACCGGTACGGCCGGGAGAGCGCTCATCTTGGTGGCCAGCGCCGCCCCGAGTGCCAGCCCGGCGAGGGGCACGTAGAGCCGGGGGCGCTGCCGCGCCCGCCACGCCAGCCACACCGAGGTGAGCAGAAAGCCGACCACGGGCAGGTCGAGCGTGGCGAGGGAGCCGTGGGCGATGACGTCGGGCGAAAAGGCGTAGAGGCTCAGCGCGACCAGCCCGCCGGCCGGGCCGGCCACGTCGCGGGCGAAGGCGAGCACCACCAGCCCGAAGAGCAGCGTCAGCAGGATCACCGGCAGCCGGGCGAGGAGCATCAGGCGCCACGGGTCGTAGCCGGACTCGTAGAGCAGGTGCCGGCCGAGTGCGGTCTGGTCTCCGGTGAAGGCCGGGTCGACCTCGGCGCCGGAGAGCGCCAGCCCGGCGCCGATCACCAGCTTGCCGAGCGGCGGGTGCTCCGGATTGTAGCGGAGGCTGTGCTCCTGGAGCTGCCAGACGGCCGTGCCGGCGTAGACGGGCTCGTCGATCGTCGGGGTCTGCTGGCTGGCCGCGGTCACCATCGCGACCGCCATCTGGCCCAGGATCACCGCCACGACCAGCGGATACAGCCACCGCCGGCGGCGCCCCAGCACCGCCGCCACCCGGCCCTCCCGGGGCTCGGTCGCGGTCGCGGGCGGTGCCGCGGTCTTCGTCATCGTCACAAGGTTCACACTCCCTGAACGGTGATACGGGCGGGTCGGCGTCATCTGTTCAAACAAATCCGGCGCGAGAGGCGGAACCGATCGGGGGTCCGGTGCGACCAGGAAGCGTGACGAGGACCGCGGTAGAGGAGCCCCAGGCGGGCGGAAGCGCCTTGGCCGACTTCGGCGCGGCGTATCGGGCGCACTACGACGCCATGATCCGCCTGGCGTACGTGATAACCGACAGCATGGCGGCGGCCGAAGACATCGTCCAAGAGGCGTTCGTCGAGCTGTACCGGCGCTGGCCCACGGTCCGGGACCCGGAGAGCTGGCTGCACACGGTGGTGGTCAAGCGATACCGGTGGACCGCCAACGAGGAGATGGTCGCGACCGTCGCGTGTGGACCCGCGTGGTGCACCGGCTGGACCGTCGGCGACCAGGCCGCGATCCAGGACCTCGACGGCGGCGGCTACATCCCGCTGAAGGAGAAAGGTAGCCTCGATCCGGCGCTGGAGGGGCGCCTCGCGATCGGATCCCTGGGCGGGCGAGACGTCGTGTGGGACCGGGGCAGCGGCCGGGCCGCGGTCATCGAGCACACGGCGAGCACGCGCAACGGGTTCGCCGACGACCGGTACTTCTACGAGTCCGCGGACCCGCGGTCGCCGGTGCGGGTCTGGACCGCCCCGGACGGCACGCCCACGATCCTGGACCTGAGGCGGCTGTGGTGAGCATGGCTCCGGCCCCGCCCGTGGGACCTCGGGCGGGGCCGGAGCGGCGGCGGTCAGCGGCGGGTCGCCGGGTTGGCTACCTCGATCTCGTTGATCTGCTCGCCGGTGAGCACGTCGAACGCGCGCACGATCGTACGGTCGTCGTACACGGCGACGGTCAGCACGGCCGGCGACTCGGGCCGGTCGGTGGCCGAGTCCTCGTCCCACGGGTTGTCCGGGCTCGGTGCGAACTCCATCGCCAGCGCGCCCGTGTTGATCGCCGTGTAGCCGTCCTGGTGCCCGCCGTCCACGACCACCCGCGCCGACCAGTCCCGGCGGTACGGCGACCAGTGGGTGTGGCCGCTCAGGTAGATCACGTTCGGGTACTTGCCGATGATCTTCTCAAGCTCGAAGTCGCGCGGACCGTTCTCGTAGAAGTCGCCGTACGAGCCGGAGACCGTCCACTCGAACGGGTAGTGGCGCATCACCAGCACCTGCTTGCCCTTCGCCGACCAGTAGGCGAGGCGCTCGATCAGAAACGCCACCTGCGCGTCGCTGATGTCCTGCTTCTCGTCCTCGGGGACGTTCCCCTCCTCGCCGAGGACGACCAGCGGCACGCCGCCGATGACCTTCTCGTAGTACGGCTTGGTGATCTCCGCGCCCCACTGGTTGGCCCACGTGACGTAGTTGTCCACCTGCTGCTGCTTGGTCAGCACCCGGCTGCGCACGTCGTGGTTGCCGATCGCCGGATACACCGGGGGCAGCTTGTGGCCCTCGAACGCCGCGCTGACCTGGGCGTACTCGTGCACCTGCTGCTCCTGGGTCGCCTCGCGCGGCCCGGAGATGATGTCGCCGTCGAAGAGCAGCGCCTTCGCGCCCGGCGCCTCGCGGCGGAGCAGGTCGAGCGCCCCGTCGGTGTACGGCAGCCCTTCCACCTGGATGTCGCTGAGCACCTGGAGCATCACCGGCTTGGCGTTGCTGGAGAGCGCCGGCAGCGGGGTGCGGATCAGCACGTCGTCGACCGCCCAGTACATCTGCGGGCGGTTGCTGCTGTACCCGAAGCGGAACACGGCGGTGCGCGCCCCCGACGGCACCTTCACCCGGATCACCTCCTGGCCGGAGATGACGTCCTCGCCGCCGTTGGCGCTGGTCCGCGCGGCCGAGTAGCGGAGGATCTCCGTCTCCGCGCCGCCGTCGAACGCCACCGTCACCCGGCCGACCGCCTTGTGCGCCTGCCGGTAGTGCGAGGAGAAGACGAGCTCGATCGCCTTCCGGCTGTTGAGCGGCACGGCGGGGCTGACCAGCGTGCTGTTGACCGGGTGGTCGCCGTCGACGGTCGCGCCCTTGGCCGCCGCGACGCCGTTGTCAGCGACCGCGATCACCCCGCGGGAACGGGAGAACTGCTGGCGCCCGTCGAGAAAGCAGCGCTGGTCCAGCGGCTGGTCGTTCTCCGGATCGCAGCCCACGCCGGCCGGAGCGGCGGTGGCAAACCAGTCGTCCCGTTGGGTGAACGTCCAGCCGCGCCAGCCGGCCGGCGTACCGTCGGTCTGCACCGACCACGCCGAGCTGGCACCGTCGAAGTCACCGCGCCAGAGCGTCTTCTGCCCCGGCTGCGCTTGTCCGGACCCGCCGGCCTGCGCGGCCGCGGTGGGCAGGAGCACGAGCGCCGCCGCGACGGCGGCCAGCGCGAATCGGGTCCTGGGTACGGATTTGGCCATTGCGTCTCCCTGACTGAGCGGACGAGTCCAGCGGTCGCCGTGGAGCAGGCTGGCACCGCGGGTAGCCACACCCTGGCGACGTTGATCAAATCGCGGATGAACGCCGCGCGCTGGCCGGATGATCTTCGGCCGTCGGGCGCGCCGGCATCGCTCGTTCCCGCCCTCCGGTCCCAAAGCCGCGCCGGCCTTCGGCCGTGGTTACCCGCCGTCGGGCAGGATGGTTTCGTGGAGCTGGATGGCTTTCTCGCCGCCGCCGAGGAGCTGCTCGCCGTGCCGTCCACCGCGGACCGGCCGGAGGAGCTGCGGCGGGCGGTCGAGTTCGTGGTCGACTTCGTCGGGCCGGGCTTCCGGGTGGAGTGGTTCGAGTCGAGCGGGGTGCCCAGCGCCCTGCTCCACCATGGACCCGGCGAGCGGCGCGACTTCCGGGTCGTGCTCAACGCGCACCTCGACGTCGTACCGGCCACGCCGGAGCAGTTCCGGCCGAGGCGGGAGGGCGACCGGCTGTACGCGCGGGGCGCCCAGGACATGAAGGTCACGGCGCTGGCCCAGGCGCTCGCGTTCAAGGAGACCGCGGCCGCACTGCCGTACCCGCTGGCGCTCCAGCTCGTCGCCGACGAGGAGGTGGGCGGGCGCGACGGCACGCGGCACCAGCTGGAGCGGGGCGTCACGGCCGGCTTCGTCGTGATCGGCGAGCACAGCCGGCTCGACATCGTGGCCGACTCCAAGGGGCTGGCACACGCCCGGCTGCACGCGACCGGCCACAGCGGTCACGGCGCGTACCCGTGGCTCGGCGACAACGCCCTGCTCAAGCTCGTCCGCACGATCGACCGGCTCACCGAGCGCTACCCGGTACCGGCCGCGGAGGCGTGGCGCACCACCGTCAACGTGGCGCGGATCGAGACGCCCAACCGGGCGTTCAACCAGATCCCGGGCGAGGCCGAGGCGTGGCTCGACATCCGCTTCCCCACCGAGGACACCGACTGGGCCGGCGCCGACGCCGGACGGATCACCGCGCACCTGGCCGCGTTCTGCGAGCCGGGCGTCACCGTCTCGGTCGACCACGTGGACGCCCCGCACCACGCCGACCACGACCGCCCGGAGATCACCCACCTGCGCGCCGCCGCCCGCGAGGCCGGCTACGACGGCGCCTTCCTCTACAAGCACGGCGCCGGCGACGGCCGCTTCTACTCCGCCCGCGGCATCCCCGCGGTCGCGTTCGGCGTCGGCGGCCACGGCCAGCACGGCCCGCACGAATACGCCGAGCTCTCCACCATCGCCCCCTACCACGCGGCGCTCGTCTCCTTCCTCCACCGCCTCGCCGCCTGACACGCGCGCCGCCGCGCCGGCAGAAAGACCAATCCCAAAGAAATCGAGCTACCGCGACGCCCGCGGTGGTCCAGACCGTTGCTCCCGCGGCCTCACCCTCCGCGGCCGGCGATCTCACCCCGGCCCCTGCGGGGAGCCGCCGGCCGTCCAGGCGTCCGTGCGTCCACGACACCTCACCACCGCGCCGCCGCCGGGCGGACGGATGTGCGTGCGCGGGAGCCTCTGGAGCTGCCCCGTCTGTGCGTGCGACCGCACAGCTTCCCCGCACCCGCCGTGGGCGGTCAGCGCGGACCTCGTCCCCGGTCGGGCTTGTGCCGCGGCGCCGGCAGCGGAGGCCGGGGAACTCGGCGAGCGCCAGCGAGCCGCCGGCCGCCGCGGTCCCCGCGGGAAAGCACCCCAAGAAAGCGCTCCGCTGCGCTCCACGTTTCCCCGGGGACCCCGCGCATCCGGCCCACAGCTGGGGCGGACCGGGGCAAATCGCGTCCGAAGGAACGCTGCGACGCGCCCGACGCTGATTCCGAAAGCAGATCTAGAACGTTTATGGCTCTATATCAGCCCTAAACGTTCTAGATCTGCACGACGGCGGGCGACGTTGCGAGGCGACGCCTAGCCGTGCTCCTCGGCCGGGTCGTCGCGGTGCCCCGTCTGTGCGGGCAGCTCCAGAGCTTCGCGCACGCACACCTCGGGTCCGGCGGACACCGCGGTCAAACCCGCGTGGAGCTGGCGGCGGAGGGCGGGGAAGCCGGCGAGCGCGGCGAGCGCGGGGTGCTGTCAGTCGCCGGAGTCGGCGGAGCCGCCGGAGTCACCCGAGCCGGCGGAGTCGCCGGCGGGCTTGGCCTTCGCCGGCTTGCGGGGCGGGGCGGGCGAGTCGTTCGCCGACTCGGCGGCGCTGTCGGCGGACTCCGGCGACGGGTCCGTCCACTTCGGATCGCCGGGGCTGTCGCCGGCCGAGCCGGCCGAGTCGAACGGGGACTCGCCCGCGCTGTCGGCCGACTCCGCCGAGTCGTCCGCGCCAGCGGTACCCGCGTCCAGGTTACCGCCGATCTCGATCGGCTGCACCTTGTCGTTGAGCTGGATGCCGTCGCTGGCCGTGGCCGCACCCGCGACGCCGGCCAGGATGGCGGCGGCGCCGGCTCCCGCGACGGCGACCCGCCAGGGTCGTGATAGCCGCATGTCACTCCTCCTTCTGCGTGTGGGTTTCAGCCTGTGCGGGCGCGGTGAGACGGGCATGGCGGCGGGATGAGGAGCCTTTCATGGTCCGCGCGCTCGCCACCCACCGCTCGGCCAGGTCCAGGCGGCGCTGGGTGGCGGCCGGCCAGCCCGGCTCCTGCACGCGGTGCGGGCCGGTCGCCAGCGACAGCACCACCGCCGCGGTCCGGTAGCGCAGGTCCGCCGGGTCCACCGACCGCTCGAACGCGCCGAGGTAGCGGGCGCCGAGCCGGTTGATGGCTGTCGCTTGTGGACGGTAGAGGTCGGCCAGCACGGAGAGGTGGCCGAGCACGCAGGCGAGGTCGTCCAGGCGTTCCCCCGCGCCAGCGGTGTCGATGTCGAGCAGGCCGGTGACCCGGTCGCCGGCGACGAGGAGCTGCGCCTCGTAGAGGTCGCCGTGCACCGGCACCACCGCGCCCCGCCCGCCCTCGGCGCCGATCGCCGCGGCGAGCGCCGCCGCCCGCTCCCCCGCCGGGGGCAGCGCCGCGCCCACGACCGCGGCGTAGTGCGGCGCCTTCTCCGCCCAGGTGCGGCGCCGCCGGCCAGAAGCCAGCTCCGCCGGCAGGCGGTCCAGCAGCGCGAGTACGGCGGACGCCGGTGGCAGCACCGGAAAGCCGTGCCGCAGTGCCTGCCGCAGGGTACGGCCGGGGAGCGCCTGGAGCACCAGCAGCCCGTCCGGCGTGTGGCCGAGGCTGGGCGCGGCAGGCACGCCGGCGGCGACCAGCGTCCGGTGCCGCTCGTGCAGCCGGCGTACCCGGCCGGGGGGTACCACCTTAAGGAAGAGCCGGCCCCGCTCCCCCACCGCCTCGATGACCGCCCGGCGGCGCGGCCGGTACGCGCGCAGGGCCAGCCGCACCGGCCCGCCGCCCAGCCCGAAGCCGTCGAGCAGCGCCGCGACCGCGGTGCCGTCGGCGGCCGTGGCGAGCGCGGGCAGGTCCGGGTCGTACGGGTAGCGCCAGACGCCGACCCGCTCGGCGCCGTCGTCGAGCACGGTCACGCCGGCCGGGACCCGCCCCGTGCAGGCGGCCATCCGCTCGTGCGTGTCGCGCCCGTCCGGCCAGCGCACGCGCACCTCGTACGCGGCGGTGCAGCCCCGGCCGGGCTGGTGGTCGACCTGCCGGGCGCGCCAGGACAGCAGCCGCCCGGGGTGCAGGGCGACGCCGAGCAGGTCGCCCGCGTCGGGTCCGGTGAGCAGTCGGGTCATGCCACGACGATCGACCACCGTCGTGAGTGGACGGTGAACCGCGGGTGAGAGTCCGCTTAGGGTTCGCGCAGCCGGTAACCCACGCCGCGTACCGTGTGGATGAGCTCCTGGCCGAGCTTGCGGCGCAGGTATCCGATGTAGACGTCCACGACGTTGGAGCTGGGGTCGTGCGCGAGGCCCCATACCCGGTCGAGCAGCTGCTCGCGGCTGAGCACCTGGCCGGGGTGGCGCATCAGCGTCTCGGCGAGCAGAAACTCACGGGCGGTCAGCTCGACCGGCTGCCCGTCGACGGTGACGGTGCGCCGCACCAGGTCCATCACGACCGCGCCGGCGCGCAGCGTGGTCGGGGTGTCCCGGCCCCGGTCGCGGAGCCGGGCCCGCAGCCGGGCGAGCAGCTCCTCGAAGCTGAACGGCTTGGTCATGTAGTCGTCGGCGCCCTGGTCCAGCCCGGTGACCCGGTCCGGCACCGCGTCCCGGGCGGTCAGCACGATCACCGGCAGGCGCTCGCCCCGGGCCCGGATCTGGGCCAGCACCGAGAGCCCGTCCTGGCCGGGCAGCCCCAGGTCGAGGATGAGCGCGTCGAAGTCGGCGCCGCGCGCGTACGCGGCCGCGTCGACGCCGGTCTCGACGACCGTGGTGACGTACCCGGCGGCGCGCAGCCCCTTGGTCAGGAACGAGGCGATCCGCGGCTCGTCCTCGGCGATGAGGATCCGGTTCATCGCGGCGCGCCCGGCAGCACCAGCGTGAACGTCGCGCCCGCCCCCGGCACGCTGTCCACCGCGACCGCGCCCCGGTGGGCCTGGGCGATGGCGGCGACGATGGCCAGGCCGAGGCCGGTACCCTCGGCACGGGCCCGGCCGTCGCGGCCCCGGGCGAAGCGGGCGAAGATCCGCTCCCGCTCCTCCGGCTCGATGCCCGGGCCGGTGTCCCGTACCGCGAGCAGCACCCGGCCGTGCTCGGCGCGGGCGGAGAGCTCGATCCGGTCGCCGGCGGCGGTGAACTGGACGGCGTTCTGGGCAAGCTGCATCAGCGCCTGGGTGAGCCGCTGCCGGTCGGCCCAGACCGTCACCTCGGCCACCTCGCCGAGCCGCCAGTCGCGGTCGCCGAGCGCCACCGCCTTGGCGTACACCTCGTGTGTCATCGGTGCCACGTCGACCCGGTCGAGCTGCAGGAAGTCGGGCTGCTCGGCCCGGGCCAGCACGAGCAGGTCGTCGACCATCCGGTTCATCCGGTCGAGCTCGTCGGTGACCAGCGCGACGGTCTCGGCCCGCTCGGCCGGGTCGTCGCCCATCAGCTCCAGGTGGCCGCGGACGATCGTGATCGGGGTACGCAGCTCGTGGCCGGCGTCGGCGACGAACGCCTTCTGCGCGGCGAACGCCCCCTCCAGCCGGCCGAGCATCGCGTTGAACGTGCGGGCCAGGTCGGCGACCTCGTCGGTGGCGGTCACCTCGATCCGCCGGGACAGGTCGGTCTCCTCGATGACCCGGGCGGTCTCGGTGACCTGGCGCAGCGGGCGCAGGGCCCGGCCCATCGCGAGGTACCCGCCGGCGGCCACGACCACGAGTACGAGCAGGCAGGCGAGCGCCATGATCTGCACGGCGCGGTCGATCTCGGCGCGCCGCTCGGCGCCGAACTCGGCGACCACCACGTGCCCGCGTACCGCGCCGTCGATGACGACCGGCACGGCCAGCCACCGCCCGGCGCCGGCCGCCCCGCCGTCGACCTCCCCGTACGCGCTGTCGCGCAGCGCGGTCCAGCGGGCCACGAGCGCGGCGTCGGCGGCCAGGTCGTACGGCGGGTCGCCGGTGGAGCGGTAGAACGCGCCGTCGACGAAGACCAGCACCGCCTCGCCCGGCTGCGGCTCGTTGCGCAGCAGGTACGTGTCGGCGATCGCCCGCAGGTCGGTGCCGAACGGCTGCCCCGTGGTGGGGTTGCGCCCGTCGACCAGGCGGCGGAACTCGGTCACCTCCTGCCGCATGTCCGCGGTGATCCGGTTCTCCAGCTGGTTGAGCAGCACCTGCCGGATCACGACGACCGAGGCGAGGCTGGCGATGCAGAGCAGCACGAGCGCCCAGCCGAGCAGGCGCAGCCGCAGCCCGAGGGGCGGCCGCCAGCGGCTCCGCTCAGTCGTCGTCCCCGTCGTCGCCCCCATCGTCGTCCCCGCCGCCACCGTCGTCGGAGTCGTCGTCTGCGGGACGGGCAGGGGCATCGTCATCGTCGGGTCCGGACCCGCCTCCGGCGGCGGGTGGCCGGGCGGGCCGGTCGTCGGCATCGTCATCGTCGTCGTCTCCGCTGGCGGGCCTGGGTACGGTGCCCGCACTGGGCGGTGCCGTCTCATTCTGCCCTGGCTGAACCTCGTGAGCGGCCGGCACGGTGATCTCGATGGCCGGCACCCGGTCGGGCGGGAGCAGCGCCGGCAGGCCGACGCCGGTCAGCAGCGTGGCCAGCGCCACCAGCCCGATCCCGGTGGCCCACTGCTGAGCGCTCATGCCCGTCCTCGCTTCGCCGCGGGCGGGCATGAGGCACCAACAGCGCTGTGCCCGATGATTCGCTCGCTCATCCCCCGATCCTGGCCGAGAAGCGTGATCACCCGATGAGGCGCGGATGAGAGGGCTCTCATGTACGCAGCCGGTAGCCGAAGCCGCGCAGTGTCTCGATCACGTTCTCGAAGCCGCCCCGGCCGGGCAGCCCGATGTCCAGGATCAGCAGCAGGTGCAGGTCGCCGACGATCCGACCCATCCGCTCCAGCTCGTCGCAGACCAGCGCGACCGTACGCCGCCGCTCCTCGGTGTCGGTCACCGCGTGCCCCAGCAGCCCGAGGTTGCCCAGCGAGATGGTGAGCGGGCCGCGCAGCTCGTGGCTGGCGTCGACGATGAACTCCCGCTCCCGGCGGAAGACCGCCTCCAGCCGGTCCAGCATCGCGTTGAAGGTTCGGGCCATCTCGGCCGCCTCGTCCGCCGTGCTGTTGACCGTGAACGTCATCGCCCACACCGGCTGCACACCGATCACGGTGGCGGTCAGCGAGGCGGCGAGCACCAGCGCGATGACGGCGCGGCGCCGGGCCGGCCTTCTGCTCCTACCCTGGACCATGACTCCGGAGTCTGCGGAGGGTCCGTAAGCCGGGCCTCAGCGGTTGGTGAAGACATCTTTATGTGTCGGGTGGCCGTCACCCGTGCGGGTCTTCACACCCGTTCGGTCGAGCTTGTTCCACCTGGCCGGCGCACCCCGGGCCTCCTTCCAGAGGGCGGTGGCGGTGACCAGCGACATGAAGACGGAGAACGCGGCGACCAGCGGCAGCACGTAGAGGAAGCGCAGGTCCCGCCAGGCCCGGTCGAGGAAGACCGCGACCAGCACGTTGACCAGCGCGACGCCGAGGCCGAGCCAGACCGCGACGGCGGGCAGGCTGGCCGGTACCGGCGAGTGCCCGACCGCCACCAGGGCGAGCGCGGCGCCGAGGGCGACCAGCTGGAGGACCGGCGCGGCGAGCATCGTGACGAGGTTGTGCACCAGGTACGGGCCGAGCCGCCCGTGCCGCCGGCTGCCGACCAGGTGCCGGTGCAGGCGGGCGGTCTGCACGAGCCCGCGGGTCCAGCGGATCCGCTGCCGCCACAGCCCGGTGAGCGTGGCCGGCACCTCGGCGTACACGAGGGCCCCGGGCTGGAACGCGATGCGGTGGCCGGCGGCGCGGACCCGCCAGGTGAGCTCCAGGTCCTCGCCGAGCGAACCCTCCCGGAAGCCGCCGACCTCGTCGACCACCCGCCGCCGGAAGGCGCCGCAGTTGCCGGAGACCACGGTGAGGCAGCCGACCAGGGCGAGCGCGCGGCGGGCCAGCGCGGTGCCGTGGGTGAGCAGCGCGAGCAGGCGGGTCTGCGGGCGGTCGAGGTTGACCGGTTCGTCGTTGCCGCAGACGCCGCCGACCTCGGGGCCGCGGAAGCCGCGCAGCAGGTTGGTGATCGTGTCCCGGGTGAAGATCCCGTCCGCGTCGACGAAGCAGCAGATCTCCCCGCCCGCGTACCGCAGGCCGGCGTTGAGGGCGGCCGCCTTGCCGCCGTTCGCCTTGGTGATCACGGTGACGTCGGCGTAGTGGGTGAACGGCCGGAGCGCGGCGAGCGTACCGTCGGTCGAGCCGTCGTCCACGACGATGATCTCCTTGCGCGGATAGCGGTCGGCGACGATCGAGGCGACACAGGCGGCGATGACCCGCTCCTCGTTGTACGCCGGCACGATCACCGACACGCTCGGCAGCAGCGTCTCGAAGACCGGATCGTGGCGGCGGCGCAGCTCGGCGGCGAACGCGAGCGGGTAGTAGGCGAGCTCCAGCAGGCCGAGCACGACGAGGGGTACGCCGGCGACCAGCACCACGGCGTGCAGTGCGTCGATCATGGGCTGAGCAGCTGGTCGACGAGCTCCGGCGCGCTGCGCAGGTGGGCGCCGAAGCGGGCGTTGACCTCCAGCACCACCGGGGTACCGTCGGCGCGGCGCCGCACGTCCACGTCGACCGGCCCGGTCAGCCCGAGCGTGCCGACCGCGGCCCGCGCCACGGCGGCGACGTCCGGGTGCTCCTCCCGCACGACGGCGACCCCGTTGCCCACGTGCCCCTGCGCGAGCGCCGTCTTGCGCAGCACCACGGACACGGCGCCGTAGAGCTGGACGGCGTACTCGTCGCCGGGCACGTACTCCTGCAGCACGTGGTCGGTGGTCCGCGGCCCGCCCGGCTCGTGGTGCAGGCTCACCCCCCGGCCACCACGACCGTGGCGGGGCTTGCTGAGGTACGGCAGGCCGAGCACGCGGACCGGATCGGCCGTGCCGGCGACCACCGAACGGGGTACCGCGATCCCGGCGCGGGCGAGCACCTGGACGGTGCGCCACTTGTCGTCGGCGACCGCGACCGCCTCGGGCGTACCGACGGCGATCCGCGGCGGCGCGGCCCGGGCGGCGGCGAGCGCGGCCATCCGCGGCAGTTCCTCGGTGACGGTGGGCACCACGAGGTCGACCCGGTGGCGCGCGGCGAGGCGGAGGACCTCGGACTCGAACAGCGGCGCGCCGGCGGGCAGGATCCGCTCGATCGGTACGCCGGCGCGGGGCGGCAGCGGCAGCATGTCCGCGCCCACCGCCGGCACGCCCCGCTCGGCGAGCACCGCCAGCAGCGCCGTCCCCGCCGGCCCGCCCGCGCCGGTCACCAGTACCCGGGGCATCAGGACTCTTCCACGAGCGGCAGCCGTACCGGCTCGAAGCCCTCGGCCCGCCGCAGCCGGGCCTGGTTGCCGCGGAAGGCGGCGAGGCCGCGGACCCGGGCCTCCCGGGCGTACGGCTTGGCGCGCTGCCCCCGGTGCGCGGCGACCGCCCCGACCTTCGCCTCCAGGTGCTCGGCGATGTCCACGAAGACGCTCGGCCGGAAGTCCGCCGTCGCCGACGGGCTCTCGTAGCAGAGCAGCGCGGGGTGGCCGCGGCCGGCACGGAGCGTGGCGGCGTGCACGGCGCGATGGTCCTGGTGCTGGTCGTTGGCGGAGTGGGTGAAGACGATGTCGGGGCGGTACCGGCGGATCGCCTCCTCGATCGCGGCGGCCATCTCGTTCTCGTGGGCGGCCAGCCGGGTGTCCGGCAGGTCGAGCACCTCGACCCCGGTCACGCCGAGGAAGAGGCCGCCGGCCGTCGCCTCCCGGGCGCGGGTCGCCGGGTCGCCACCGGCACCGCCCCGGCTCATCACCAGCACGCGTACCTCGTGGCCGGAGTCGACCAGCCGCAGCAGCGTGCCGCCGCAGGCGAGTTCGACGTCGTCGGGGTGGGCACCGACCGCGAGCACCCGGCGCGGCAGCCGGGCCGGCGGGGCGGTGATCCGGAGGGCGGCGGCGAGCCCGGCCACCGTGGAGAGCGCGGCGAGGCTGGCGGCCAGCAGGAGTGCCGCGGCCGGGCCGGGCGTGCCGGCGGCGGCGTGGAGCGCGTTCGGCGGCACGAGCAGCGCCGCGGACGCGAGCGCCGCCGCCTGGATCAGCCGCGGGCGACGAAACCGCCGCCGCAGCGTGCGGGTCCCGCCCAGTGCGGCCGTCGCGGCGGCCAGGAGGGCGACGAGGAGGAGCGCGGACATCGGTACGGTCACGGGCTCAGCGTCGGCGGGCGGCATGAGGCCGGGCTGAGACTTCCGTGAGAGCGTCCTCACCAGCTCGCCGGGTGCGCCACCGGGGACCCGGCGGCCGCATGGGTCCGGGCGTCCACGACACGTCACCGCCGCGCCGCCGCCGGGCGGGCGACCTCGGGGTGGGCTTGGGTCGCGGAGCCGGCAGCGGAGGTCGCGGTTTCGGCGCGACCGGGGCACACCATGTCTGAAAGACGCCCGGGGCGCGGACTGCAACATTCCTGCACGTCGATTCGCTTGACCTTGGGAAAGGGCTTTCCTAACGTTGTTTCCACCAGGTTGAGTCCGCGAGACAGGAGGCGCGCCCATGCCCCACAAAGGACGGAGGGCGCTGCTCGCCGCGGCCCTCGGCAGCGCGGTTGTCGCCGCGCTCACCGTCGTCGGCGTGCCGTCGGCGCACGCCGCCACGCTCTTCAGCGCCGACTTCACCGGCGGCACCGGCGGCTGGACCCGTTCCGGCGGCAACTGGTCCGTGGTCACCGACGGCTCGGCCGCCTACCGCCACAACGGCTCCGCCAGTGCCACCCTCGACGGCGTGCTGGTCACCGACGCAGCCGGCCCCACGCCGGTGCCCGGCCAAGCGGACGGCCACGCGACCGGCACCACCGGCGGCGCGGGCGGCCCCACCGTCACCGTCACGAGCGCGGCGGAGCTGGCCGAGTACGCCGGCGCCAACACCCCGTACGTCATCCGGGTCGCCGGGCGGATCGCGGTCGACGACATGGTCACCGTGGTCGCGAACAAGAGCATCATCGGCGTCGGATCGACCGCCGAGATCGTCGGCGGCGGCTTCCAGCTGGGTACGACCACGCGCCCCGGCAACAACGTCATCGTCCGCAACATCACCTTCCGGGACGCCTCGGACGACTCGGTGAGCGTCCACAATGGATCGCATCACGTCTGGATCGACCACAACGAGTTCTACCCCGGCTTCGACGGCTCGGTCGACGTCAAGCGCAAGTCGACGGCGGTGACCGTGTCCTGGAACCGGTTCCACGCCACCGACAAGAGCATGCTGCTCGGGCACTCCGACTCGTACCCGGACGACATCGGCTACCTCAAGGTCACGTACCACCACAACTACTTCGACGGCTCCAACCAGCGCCACCCGCGGGTGCGCTTCGGCGAGCCGGTCCACGTGTACAACAACTACTACCGCGGCATCGGCCTCTACGGCGTCGCCTCCACCGAAAACGCGGGCGTGCTCGTCGAGGCCAACTACTTCGAGGACGTGGCGTATCCCTGCCACTCCGTGAGCGGGTACGCGGACTCGGCACCCGGCCGCCTCGCCGAGCGGGGCAACGCCTTCGTCCGATCCGGCACCTGCGAGAGCGGCGGCACCGTGGCCGACCCGCGCGCGTACTACTCCTACACGCCGGACAGCGCCGCCTCCGTACCCTCGCTGGTCACCACCGGCGCGGGCGTGGGACGCATCCCCGACGCCTGACCCCGGCGGCCGCCCCGGCCCGCGCTCTCCCACGGCGCGGGCCCGCGCGCGGTCTCAGCCGGCCAGCGGCGTGTGGTCCGGCGGCACCGCCTCGGCGTCGCTGACCGGGCCGGGCGCGGTGCCCGCGCCGAACGGCCGCCCGCCCAGCGCCTCCCGCCCGTGCGGGGCCAGCCAGCCGGACAGGTCGGGCCCGGCCGGCACGATGCCGGTCGGGTTGATGTCGCGGTGCACCTCGTAGTAGTGGCGCTTGATGTGGTCGAAGTCGACCGTGTCGCCGAAGCCGGGCGTCTGGAAGAGGTCGCGGGCGTACGCCCACAGCACCGGCATCTCGCTCAGCTTCTGCCGGTTGCACTTGAAGTGCCCGTGGTACACCGGGTCGAAGCGGACCAGCGTCGTGAAGAGCCGCACGTCCGCCTCGGTGATCGTGTCGCCGACCAGGTAGCGGCGGCCGGACAGGCGCTCCGACAGCCAGTCCAGCCGGGCGAAGAGCCGGTGGTACGCCTCCTCGTACGCCTCCTGGCCGCCGGCGAAGCCACACCGGTACACGCCGTCGTTGACGTCGCCGAAGACCGCGTCGTTGACCTGGTCGATCTCGCCGCGCAGCGCCTCGGGGTAGAGGTCGGGCGCGCCGGGGCGGTGGTAGGCCCGCCACTGTGTCGAGAGGTCCAGCGTCATCGGCGCGTAGTCGTTGGTCACCACCCGGCCGGTCCGCACGTCCACGATCGCCGGCACGGTGATGCCGCGGTCGTAGTCCGGGAAGCGGGCGAGGTACGCGTCGCGCAGCCGCTCGATGCCGAGCACCGGGTCGCGCCCACCCGGGTCCAGGTCGAACGTCCAGCTCCGCGCGTCGTGCGTCGGCCCGGCGACCGCCATCGACAGCACCGGCTCGAGGCCGAGCAGCCGCCGGACGATGACCACCCGGCTCGCCCACGGGCAGGCGCGGCTGACGACGAGCCGGTAGCGGCCCGGCTCCACCGGGTACCCGTCCCGCCCGTCGGCGGTGACGCGGGTGGCGATGTAACGCTGGTCGCGGGTGAACTCACCGGTGGAGCTGACGTAGGCCATGCCTCCATCCTGCCCAGCCGTCCCGCGCGCCGAAACGCGCCCGGGCGTTTCGGCGACGGCCGAAATGGTTGAGCCGGGCGGGCCGGGGCGCGCAGGGTGTCGGGCGAGAACCGGTCCACACGGGGGTGACCGGCTGTCATGTGGAGGTACCCGATGAAACGTCGCACCATGCTGGCCTACGCCGCGGGAATGACCGCGACGGCAGCCGTCGCCCTGCCCGGCCGCGCCGCGGCCGCGGCGACCGACCCGGCCGACCGGCGGGTACTGCTGGTCGGCGCCAACCCCGGCGTCAGCCTCGTGCGGGGCGAGGAGCTCAGCGCGTTCGCGTCGGTGTGGATCGTGCGGTGGTCGGAGCGCGGCAGTGGCCGCGCGGTCGTCGTGTGGCACGACGGCCGCGTCCAGGTGCTGGCGACGGACCGGGAACTCGGCTACTGGCTGTCGCAGTACTTCACCCGCAACTTCCCCGAGGTCGCGGGCGTCCCGTGGCCCGAGCCGGAGGTGCGGCGCGCGGACGTGGAGGTCACGCTCGACCTCGCCACCGGTCTCGACGCGCGGGCCCGGGACGTGCGGGTGCGGATGGGTGGCGTGCTGCACCGCCGCACGTTCAGCACGGACGACTTCGACCTGGCCGGTACCGCGCACTCGCTGAGCCTGGTGCTCGCGCCGATGCGCACCGCGGCGATCACGGTCGGCGGGCGGGCGCTCCCCGGCGAGGTACAACTCGGCGGCACACCCGAACGCCCCGGGTCGTCGGCCTTCCTGGCCGAGGCGGAGGTGTGGCGCGTCTGACCCCGGCGCTCACCGGTACGCGCCGGCCGCGTCCCGCCCGGGCGGGGGCCGGCCGCCGCCTCGCTCATGGCGAGGGCGGCCGAGTGCTCGAGGCCGGCCGAGTGGTGCGGTGCAGCAACTGGGCGCCGAGTGGGGTGAGCCAGTGGCGTACACCCCGACCGGCGCGGGTGGTCGCGACCAGACCGGCGGCGCGCAGCGCGGCAGCGTGCTCGGAGGCGGTGGCCGGGCTGGACCGTACCCGCCGGGCCAGCTCGACCGTGCCGCAGCCGGTGCCGACCGCGCGCAGCACGGCCGCCCGGGTGCCGCCGAGTAGCCGGGCGAGCGCGTCCTCCGGGGCCTCGCCGTCGCGGCTGGGCAGCGGTGTGCCGGTCGGGTAGAAGATCACGGTGGGCTGGCCCGGCCCGGCCACGACCCGCACCTCGTCGACCAGGAACGGCGACGGCACCAGCACGATGCCACCGCCGTCGGACCGGTGGGTGAACGAGAACGGCCGCCGTACCAGCAGCTCGTGACCGCGCAGCTCGACGGTGCGGTGCAGGCCGTGGAGGGCGGAGGCGAGGCCGGAGACGCCAAGCTCCGCCGAGCGGCGCGAGACGTCGGCCTCGCGGTCGGCGGCTATGTGTGCCGCCACCGGCGCGACGCCCGCCGCGTACACCTGGGCGGCCGCGGCGCGGAGGTCGGCCCGAGCGGCGCGGTCACCGCCGGCCAGCCGCCGCAGCCAGCCGGTCGGCGGCGTGACCAGGTCGGCGATCTCCTCCCGCATCACCTGCGCCGGAGCGGCCCGCACCAGGTCGAGCCCCGCGTCGAGGTCGGCGCAGATCGGCTGCACGAACGAGCAGGTCGGACCCGCCGGCGGGGTGAGCGCGAGCAGCGGGCCGGCCCGCTCACCGAGCGCCGGCCGGATGGCCGCGTGCCAGTGGACGAGCGGCGCGGCGGGTGGCCGGCGCAGCGCGCGGGCGGCCAGGCCCGTGTCGACCAGCGGCCCGGGCTCCGCCTCGAACCGCACTCTGGCGAGGTCACCCGGGGTCAGCACGATCCGCAACACGTACCCATCCTCGGTCAGGATGCGCGGGGGCGACACCCCGGCCGACACGCCCGCCGTCTCCCTGATCCGCGACGGCGGGGGTTAGCCTCACGGGCGTGGCTGCGAAAGAGTACGACCTCATCGTGCTGGGTGCTGGGCCGGTCGGTGAAAACGTCGCCGACCGTGCGGTCCAGCGTGGACTGACCGCCGCTCTCGTGGAGCACGAGCTGGTCGGCGGCGAGTGCTCGTACTGGGCGTGCATGCCGTCCAAGGCCCTGCTCCGCCCGGCCCAGGCGCTGCGCGCCGCGCGGCAGGTGGAGGGTGCCAGGGAGGCGGTCACCGGCGCCCTCGACGTGGCCGCGGTGCTGGCCCGGCGGGACTCGTTCACCCACGACTGGAACGACGACAGCCAGGTCCGCTGGGCCGAGGGCGCGGGCATCGCGGTCGTCCGCGGCCACGGGCGATTCACCGCGGCCAAGGAGGTCACGGTCAGCACGCCGGACGGGGGCGAGGTGCTCCTGCGCGCCCGCCACGCGGTGGTCGTCTCCACCGGCTCCGACCCGCTCATCCCGGACATCGACGGCCTCCGCGACGCCGACCCGTGGACCAGCCGCGACGCGACCAGCGCCAAGGTCACGCCGGAGAGCCTCGCCATCATCGGCGGCGGCGTGGTCGCCACCGAGATGGCCACCGCGTACGCGAGCTTCGGCACCGAGGTCACGCTCATCTCGCGCGGCGGGCTGCTGGCCGGCATGGAGCCGTTCGCCGGCGAGATGGTCGCCGAGGCGCTCCGCGACGCGGGCGCCAAGGTGCTGCTCCAGACGGGGACGACCCGGGTGCGCCGCGCCGGGGAGTCGGTCACGCTGGAGACCGGCGACGGCGAGTCGATCACCGCGCAGGAGGTGCTGGTCGCGACCGGCCGCACACCCCGTACCCGGGACATCGGTCTTGACACGGTCGGCCTGACGCCCGGCGACTGGCTGGAGACCGACGACACGCTGCGGGTCAAGGGTTTCGACTGGCTGTACGCCACCGGCGACGTCAACCACCGCGCGCTCCTCACCCACCAGGGCAAATACCAGGCCCGGGCGGCGGGCGACGTGATCGCCGCGCGGGCGCAGGGGCGGCCGGTCTCGGACGGCGCGTGGGGCACGCACGTGGCGACGGCCGACCACGAGGCGGTGCCGCAGGTGACGTTCACCGACCCGGAGGTCGCGTCGGTCGGCCTGACGCTCAGGGCGGCCACCGCCGCCGGCTACCGGGTGCGCGCCGTCGACTACGAGATCGGATACGTGGCCGGGGCGAGCGTCCACGCCGACGGCTACAAGGGCACCGCCCGCATGGTCGTCGACGAGGACCGCAAGGTGGTGCTCGGCGCCACCTTCGTCGGCCCGGACGTGAGCGAGCTGCTCCAGGCCGCGACGATCGCGGTGGTCGCCCAGGTGCCGCTCGACCGGCTGTGGCACGCGGTGCCCGCCTACCCGACGATCAACGAGGTCTGGCTGCGCCTGCTGGAGACCTACGGCCGCCCCTGAAGGCTACCGGGGCGATCCGTCCTCGCGATCGTCAGCTCGACCCGCTCCATCGGGCACTCGATCGCGGTGCCGCTGACCTCGCCGTCGCCCTGCGCGGCGTGCCCGTCGCCAGCGGAGAAGAGCCCGCCCGGCACCGGTACCGGCAGGTAGAGCGTGCTGCCCGCGACCAGTTCGCGGCAGTCGAGGTTGCCGCCGTACGCGCGGGGCGGCGTCGTCGAGTGCTCCCCCGGCTCGGCCGGCGGCATGCCCATCACGCCGAGGAAGGGGCGCAGCGCGACCGTGTGGCCGTACTGGTTGCGGCCGGTCAGCGCCGCCGCGTCGAGGTCCCAGGCCTGGGTGGTCTGCTCGTCGACCTCGCCGTACCGCTGGTTGAAGACGCTCGGCCAGCCACCCGCCACCGTGGTGCCCCACGGGCCGGGCACGACCGCGTCGACGCGGACCTCGAGCACCATGCCCGGTTCGGCGCCCCGGATCGCGATCGGCCCGACGAGCGCGTGCCCGTACCCCTCGCGGTGGTGCTCACTGCGCGGCCGGTCGTCGAGGCTCCCGCCGCTGTACGGCCCGGCGAACCAGAAGGCGTCCAGTGTGGAGAAGCGCACCGAGTCACCGGGGTCCACGGTGAGGACGGGCGGGTAGTCGCGGGAGAAGTAGCCGTGGAGCGTCGAGCCGCCGGTCTCGATGACGTGCGATGTCCCCATGGCCCGCCACTATCACGTACACGCGCCATCGACACCAGCCGGTTTCGTCGGCAGCCTGGCATAGATCGCCGCCACCCCCACCAGGAGGGCCAGATGTCCCGCCGCACGATGGAGCGCCTCCTGCCACCCGTCGAGCCGATCTCGCCGGCGCCCTCGCTCGACCGCCCCGAGATGTCCGACGCCACCCGCCACCTCTGCGTGGGCGCCTACCTGGACGACCACTTCCGCGACCGCTGCCTGCGCGACGTCTACCACCAGAAGAGGCGCTTCGTCGCGCCCTCCTACGGATTCGACGTGGTGGTGGTGCTGGACCAGTGCCTGCGGGCACGCGATCTGACCATCTTCCGCGACGCCGGTATCGTCCTCGCCGGCTGCCTGGCCGCGTACCTGAACTGGCTCTCGATCGTCGCGCTCGCCGCGACACTCATCCTGCTGAGAGCGGCGCGTTCCGCCTGGCGGCTGATCCGCGACTTCGTCGGCCGGGTGCGCGCCGGCACGGCCGTCGACACCACCGTGAGCCCGGGCCGAGGGCTCGTCCTGCTCCTGGGATGGACGATGCTGGGGCTCGGCTTGGCCGCCATCGCGGGCAGGGTCGTCTCCGCCACCGCCTCGCCCCTTCTCGGCGGCCCGGATGACGGCGGGCCCGCCCTCTCCCTCGGCGGCAGCGCGGGCTATCTCTTCGCCGCCGTCGTCCTGCTGGTACCGGCCGCCTACGCACTGTGGCGCCAGAAGAGGATCGAGCAGTTCACCCTCGGGCGGCCGGCACCGCCCGTCCGGCCGTCGAGCCGGCTGCGGCAGATAGACGAGCAGCGACACGGCAACACGGTGATCTACAGCGGCTTCGAGCCGTTCATCGGGTCCGGCGAGGTGATGAGCACGTGGGGCTTCGCCCAGCGGCTGGTTCGCAAGCCACCCGACAACGTCGTCGATCGCGTCCTGGCGCCCCTCGAAGGGGAGCGCGAGTTCGCGCAGTCACCGTTCAGCGCGGCGGACCTCGTCGACTACCTCAGGACGCACCTCGGTGCGCTGGCCTCCGCCGACGTGGCCGAGCAGCGGATCCCCGACATGCGGGTGGAGGACCGGGTCTTTCTCTCCGCCCGCGAGTGGGGCCACCGCACGCTCACGACCTCGCCGGAGGAGATGGCGGAGATCATCCGAAATCCGACGATGCCGGCCCGGCACTACCTGGCCTGCCAGGTGGTCTCCTGGCGTGGCGCGCTCGTGACGACGGTCCACGTCCACGTGGCGCTCCAGGGCCGGTCGTTGTACCTGGAGGTCACCACCACCTTCCTCGCCCCGCCCAACGAGTGGTACCGCACCGTGGACATCGAGGGTGGCACCGGGCCCGGCGCGTGGATGCGGGCGCTCCGAAGTGGACTCACCGCCACGCCGCGCACGATCGTGCGAGCACCGGGTGGCCTGATCCAGTCGGTGGCCCGCCTCGGACGCGCCTCGCACGGCGCCGCCCGGATGGGCCTGTCCCGGCGCCGGTACGACTACGGCACCCGTACGAGCGTGCGCGAGATCGGCACCAAGGACAAGCTCCGCAACTTCACCCAGCGTCAGGACGTCTTCAAGTTCAAGCGCCTGATCGAGCGCCGGGTGATCGCACACGTGCTCGACTTCCTGGACGAGCGGGACGTGGACACCACGGAGTACCGGGCGAGCGCGGCCTCGGTCCTGAACATCGGCGTCGGCCACTTCGGGCAGGGCGACATGACCTTCCACGACCAGGTGGTAGGTCAGCGCATGCCCGAGCCCACCCAGCCCGCGCAACCCGCCGAGTGACCGGAGAGGACCAGACGGCATGGCACCCACGAACATCGGGATCGGTCACTTCGGGCGCGGCGACCAGATCTTCAACGGGCCGGTGACCGGGCAGTCGTTCGGGCGGGACGAAGAGCGGCGGAGCGAGGAACGGCGGCGGGCGGACGTCGGCGTCCTGACCGTCATCGAGGAGGAGATGGTGGCGGTCGCCGAGGTCCTGCGGTCGATGCACGGCTACCGGACACGGCGGCTCGACAACGACGGGCCGCTGGTGCACGAGGCCCGCTTTCCGGCGGGCGGAGACGAGATCCGGCTCGCCGCGATGCAGACGCTCGACCGCGGCCCCCGCACCTCCGGACTCGCGTTCGAGCGCCTGGTACGGGCGTACGAGCCCGCCGTGGTCCTGCTGGTCGGCATCGCCGGCGGCGTACAGCCGAGCGTGAAGGTGGGCGACGTGGTGATCTCGGACCAGGTGATCTACTACGACGCGCGCCGGGAGGCGGCCGACGGCCCGCACCGCCGCGGCCAGGCCCACACCGTCACGGCGGCGCTGGGCCATCGGCTCAACGAGTTCTTCCTGACCGCGGGGCGCGAGGCCAGGACGCCGGAGGGCACGCCGTTCCGGATGTACCGCGGCCCGATCGGCTCCGGCGACGCCGTCATCACCGACGTCGACTCGGAGATCCGCCGCTGGCTCGGCACCTTCCACGAAAAGATCCTCGCGGTCGAGACCGAGGCGGCCGGCGTCGCCCAGGCGTTCCACGAACGGTCGACCGGCAAAAGCCCGACGTACGGCTGGCTCACGATCCGGGGGATCTCGGACGCCGCCGACGCCGCCAAAGGCCACCGCGACCACGCCCTCGCCTCGGAGCACGCCGCCGCCACCATGCGGCTCCTCCTGCCGCACCTCGTCTTCGGGCCGGACAGCGGCGCGTGACGGCCGCAGGACGCTCAGGCGGGCTGGGGGCGGGGCGCGAGCGTCGGCAGGACGCCGGACACGTCGAGGACGCGGGCGACGGCGCCGCGCGGGTTTTCCAGGCGGTAGGTCAGGCCGGCCGCGGACGCCTCGCGAAAGCCGCCGACCAGGGCACCGATGCCGGTCGAGTCGAGGAACGTCACCCGGCCGAGGTCGACGACCACGCCGGGAAGGCTCCGGCTCGCCGCGCCGGCCAGCGCCTCGCCCTGGCCCTGCAGGAGCACCTCGACGCTGGACAGGTCGATCTCACCGACCAGCGCTAGCTGTACGTGACCGGGGCCGATGCGGACGGTGGTCGTCAGCTGTGTCATGACATGACCTCCAACCCCCACCGTGTCACTCGCGGGACCAGCCCGACATCCACCGCGGGACTACGATCGCCGTGACTGGCAGCGGAACGGTAGCGGGGCGTGGGTGACGGGTGCGCTGGATGCTGGACCTCCTCGGCGCGCGTGACCTGCCGCGGCTTCGGGTAGTACCCGGCCATGACCAGCGCTGACCCGCCCGCCCGGGACCGGGCCGGGCCGGCGCCGACGATGGGTCCCGAGGCGGTCGCCGTGGACCACCAGTTCGACGCGGACGGGCTGTACGCGTTGCGGGCCGCGCTGGCCGCGCACGCCGACCACCTGGGCGCCACCCCCGAGCAGGTGGAACGGCTGCTGATCGTCGGCGGCGAGCTGGCCACCAACGCGATCCGGCACGGCGGCGGCACCGGGCGGCTGCGGCTGTGGCGCGACGGCGACCTGCTGCGCTGCCGGATCAGCGACCAGGGCCCGGGCATGCCGGACCCGGCCGCCGGCTCCCGCCCGCCGGAGCCGACCGCGCTGGGCGGGCGCGGCCTCTGGATCGTGCGCCGCCTCAGCGAAGACGTGGTCGTGGAGACCGGCCCGGACGGCACCACCGTCACCGCCGCGATCGCCCTCGTCGGCGCCGCCCTCACCGCCGACGGCAGGCAGCGCCCGCGCTCCGGCTGAGCGCGGTGAGCACGTCGTCGACGCCCGGCGTCGCCTCGATCTGCGCCCGCAGCGCCCGCGCGGCCGTGCCGAACCCGGGCTCGCCGAGCAGCCGCAGCGCCGCCGCGCGCACCGCCGCCGGCGTGACCGTCCCGGGCTGGAGGGCGATCGCCGCCCCGGCCGCCTGCGCCACCTCCGCGTTGAGGAACTGGTCGGCGGCCTGCGGCAGGATCAGCTGCGGGATCCCGTGCGCGTACGCGCCGAGCATCGTGCCGGCCCCGCCGTGCGAGACGACCAGCCGGCAGCGGGGCAGCAGCAGCGCCTGCGGCACGTACCGCTCGACCAGCACCGACGGTGGCTGCGGCCCGAGCCGCTCCGGGTCGCCGTCGCGACCGACGGTCACCACCACGTCGAGCGGCAGGTCGCGCAGGCCGGCCAGGCACGCCTCGAAGACGCCGGGCGCGCTGTGGAAGATCGTGCCCAAGGTCAGGTACGCGATGTCCGCGGTGGGCCGGGCCGCGAGGGCGGCCGGCAGCCGGTCGGTGGGGAGGATCTCTCCCGGGTACGGGCGCAGGGGCACCACGTTGTCGAACGCCGGCTCGCCCAGGGGTGACAGCGCGGGCGGCGCGATGTCCAGATAGGGCGCGGCGAGCACCTCGGCGGGGAGGTCGGGCGCGTGCCACCGCTCGTAGACCTCGCCCATCGCGGACCCGAGCGCCGCCCGCACCGGCCCGGGCGGCGGGACGCCGATCCCGTGCGTGACGTGCGCCGCCCCGCTGCGATGTGCGGCGATCGCCCCGGCGAACTCGACCGTCTCGTGGACCACCAGGTCGGGCCGCCACGCCTGGGCCCTCGGCACCAGGTCGACCGCCCGCTTGACGGCCGAGGCGCCGAAGAGCGGCCCGATGTCCAGCGACAGGTGCCGCTCCGGTGGCACCGTGGCGAGGTCGGGCAGTGCCGCGTTGCGCTCGTCCCACGACTCGGCGAACGTCGGTCCGACCGCCCAGGTCTCGTAGCCCCGGTCGGCCAGGTGCTCGGCCAGGTCGGGCCCGGTCGCCACCGCCACGTCGTGGCCGCCGCGCGCCGCCGCGCGGGCGAGTGGAAGCATCGGGTGCAGGTGCCCGTAAGCCGGGCAGCCGCTGAACAGAATCCTCATGCCATATCCCCCGGTCTGGCCGCCCGGCCCCCAGTCTGGCGGGTACCCGCGCGGCGCGGACTGGCCCGATCGGACGGCCCGTTCCATCTCCGCCCGACCGTCCACTCGGGACGCGTACGCCGTACCAGATTGATTTAATTAGCTCTATATCTAATAGAGCGTAAGGTAGCCGAATGATCGTCCCGCCGGCTGGCCGCCGCCGCTACGACTCCTCCGGCCGCCGGGCCCAGGCGCTGGCCAACCGGGAGCGGATCCTGCGCGCGGCGACCCGCCTCTTCCGCGAGCACGGATACGCCGTCACGTCGATCGCCCAGGTCGCGGAGGAGGCGGGGGTCTCCACGCCGACCGTGTTCGCGGCCTTCAAGTCAAAGGTCAACCTGCTGAAGGAGGCGGTCGGCGACGCGCTCGGCGACGACGCCGAGGCCGGCGGGCCGGGCGACCAGCCGGTGCTGCGGCGGGTGCACGAGGCGCCGTCAGCCGCCGAGGCGCTCCGGCGGTACGCGGAGGTGATCGCCGACGCCGGGCGGCGGGCGGGCCCGATCTACGCGGTCGCGCACGCCGCGGCCGACGCCGACCCGCAGATCGCCGCGCTCGTCGCCGACCTGGACCGGCAGCGGCTCACCGGCGCCGGCTACGTCGCCACGGCCGTGGCCGCCAAACGCGGCGACGCGGACCTGTCCCGGGTCGGCCACCTGCGGGACACGATCTGGACGCTGAGCTCGCCGCTGCTCCACGGCCTCCTCGTGGGGCAGCGCGGCTGGACCGTCGAGGCGTACCGGGAGTGGATCGCCACCGCCCTCGTCGCGCTGGCCGTGCCGTCAGTCCGTCAGTGAGCGGTCCGGCTGGTACGCGTACGCCGCCTCGCGGACCGTCTCGTCGCTCTCCAGCCCGGCGCCGAGCGCGCCGCCCAGGGTGGCCAGCGCGCTGGCCAGGCAGGCCAGCTCCACCTGGTCGGAAAAGCCGATCGGGTGGCCCAGCGTGCTGGCGTGCAGCCCCGGCGGTACGAGCAGCAGCACGCCGAGCAGCGTGATGACGAAGAGCGCGCAGTAGAGCGCGAACACGCCGATGAGCAGCGTCGTGACCGTGACGGAGTTGAGGAGGATCACCTGTTCGCGGGTGGAGCGGGCCACCTCGCGGTCGGTGGGGCGCGGCGGCGCGCGTTCCCACAGGTCGGCGCCGAGCAGCAGGGTGAGCACCACGGCCGCCACCGAGCCGGCGCCGACCAGCGTCTGCCGCACCCAGCCGAAGGTGTCGGCGAGCTGCCAGACGTCGTTGGTGACCAGCGCGAACACGCCGGCGGCGAGCGCCGCGACGAGGGCCCGGGACAGCCCGACGGCCAGCCGCCAGGGGCGGTTGGCGCGCAGCATGCCGACCAGCAGCCGCAGGTTGCCGCTGACCACCCCGGCGACCACGCCGGCGCCGCGGTCGTCGCCGGCCACCGTGCCGAGCTCGCGGAGCCGGCGCAGCAGCGCGTCCCGGCGCCTGCCGCCGTTCGCGCGGGCCGGTTTGACGTCGACCGGCGTGTCGCCGTCGCCGACCAGCACCGCGACGAGCCGTACGATCGCCTCGCCGGCCCGCCGCTGTACGCCCACCGCGCCGAGCGCCGGCAAGGAGATCACCGCCACCCCGTGCGCGCTGCTCGCGTGCGCGACGACCGGGCGGCGAGCGGTCTGCAATGGCAGGTCGGTGAGGAAGACGGCGAGCTGCCAGCCGCCGTCGAGCAGGCGGCGCCGGGTGCACGAGACGAGCTGGTGCAGCGGGGCCGGGCCGTCGACGAGCCGGTCGGCCACCACCCGGATCGTCCACTTGGCACCGGGCAGCCGGTCGCCCATCTGGTCGGCCAGCCCGTCGACCAGCGTCTGCGCCATCTCCGCGGCCGGCCCCGGCGAGGCGACGAGGCCGACGACGACGGTCGCGGCATCGGCATCCTCCACCGGCGCGTCCTCTCCGTGCGCGGCTGAGACGCCACGAGCGTTCGCCGGGCGGGGGTGAGCGCGGATCGCCCGGTCGGGGTGATCGGGCCGGCGCGGCGGGAATGGGCCGGCGCCCGCTGGGTACCCGGGAGCGGAGCACGCAGACACGGAGGATCGACCGTGACAGAGACGCTGGACCGGGTGGTGGGCGACTGGCCGGAGGAGGCCCAGGAGGCCGCGCGGCGCACCGCCGAGCGGTACGGGCCGCCGGACGAGACGATGCCCAGGCGCCTGGTGTGGAACCACCCCCTGCCGTGGAAGCGGATCGTGGTCAACCGCGACGCGTCGGAGCACCACTTCCCCGAGCCGCACCAGGACCGCATCGAGAGCTGGGTCGACCTGGAGGTGCCGCGGGAGAGCGCCGCCGACGTCGCCGCGTTCAACGGGAGCATCCGGGTCAACCGGACCCGCGGCGAGGTGGCCGCCACCTGCCACGTCGAGGCGGTCAACTTCCTCGCCGTCAACCTCGCCCACGACCTGGTCAGCGGCCGCATCGGGGTGGACGAGGCACGCCGCGAGTACACCGAGATGGTGGCCAGCCACCTGATGGGGCGCCCGCAGGCGTACACCAGCGGTTTCGCCTTCGAGCCGGCGAGCACCGGCGCGGGCACCGCGGACGAGGACCGGCCGGTCGCGCCGCACGAGGTACCGACGGTGTCGGCGCGCGGCACGGGGCGGCCGGCATGACCGCGCCGCTCACCGAGGGGTGGCCGACGAGCGCGGCGGCCGCCGCCCAGGTCACCGCCGACAAGTACGGGCCGCCCGACGAGGCGAGCCCCAACACGCTGATCTGGCACGACCGGACGCCGTGGAAGCGGGTCGTCGTGTCCCGCGCGATCGTCCCGCACCGCTTCCCGCACGAGCACGTCGACGTCGTACAGCACGTCGTGGAGCAGCCGGTGCCGATGGAACGCCTCGCCGACCTGGCCCGGTTCAACGGCAGCGTCGTGTACGACCGGACCCGCGGCGAGCTCTCCTCGCACTGCGAGGACGAGGAGGGCAACATCCTCGCGCTCAACCTCGCGCACGACGTGGTGGCGCACGGCATGGACCCGGATGCGGCCCGGCGCCGCTGCCACGAGGCGATCGAGACCCGAAACAGCGAGAACCGCGACCCGTACCTGGACGCGCTGGTGTTCGAGCCCGGCCGCGGCCCGGACCCGGACGAGGCGACCATCGACGACGAGCTGCGGGACCGGCTACGCCACGCGTTGGGCGGCGCGGACCGGCCGGCCTGACCCGCGGAGGGTCGGGTGGACCGCTGGTACCGCAACTCCGTCATCTACGCGCTGGACGTCCGGCTGTTTCAGGACTCCAACGGCGACGGGTACGGCGACATCCCGGGCCTGACCTCCCGGCTGGACTACCTGACCCGGCTCGGCGTGAACGCGGTCTGGCTCAACCCGATCCACCCCTCCCCGCGGCGCGACGGCGGTTACGACATCACCGACTACTACGGCGTCGACCCCCGGCTGGGTACCCTCGGCGACCTGGCCGAGCTGCTCGACAACGCCGACGAGCGCGGGCTGCGGGTGATGCTCGACCTGGTGCTCAACCACACCAGCGACGAGCACCCGTGGTTTCAGCAGGCCCGTGCCGACCGCGACTCCCCGTACCGGGACTGGTACGTGTGGTCCGACAGCGAGCCGGACGACCGCTGGCACGGGCAGGTCTTCCCCGGCGTCGAGTCGGAGACGTGGACGTACGACGACGTGGCGGAGGCCTGGTACCGGCACCGGTTCTACACGTTCGAGCCGGACCTCAACACCCACAACCCCGCGGTACGCCGGGAGATCCGCAAGATCCTGGAGTTCTGGCTGCGCCTCGGCGTGGCCGGCTTCCGGGTCGACGCCGCGCCGATGCTGATCGAGAGCCGGCGGGACGGGCAGATCGGGACGCCCTCCCGCGACTACGCGTTCCTGCGCGAGCTGCGCGAGACGCTGTCGTGGCGGCGCGGCGACGCGGTGCTGCTGGCCGAGGCGAACGTCGGCGACGGCGAACTCCTGGAGTACTTCGGCGAGGCGGACGGGTCGGCGAGCCGGCTGATGATGGTGTTCGCGTTCCGGCTCAACCAGGCGATCATGCTGAGCCTGGCCCGCCAGGACGCGTCGCCGCTCAAGGCCACCCTCCGCGAGCTGCCCGAACTCCCGCTGCACGCCCAGTGGGCCACGTTCCTGCGCAACCACGACGAGGTCGACCTGGAGCGGCTCACGCCGGGCGAGCGGGAGGAGGTGATGGCGGAGTTCGGCCCCGAGGAGCGGATGCACCTGTACCACCGGGGCTTGCGCCGCCGCCTCGCGCCCATGCTGGACGGCGACCGGCGGCGGCTGGAGATGGCGTACAGCCTGCAGTTCACGATGCCGGGCACGCCGGTGATCCGGTACGGCGACGAGATCGGCATGGGCGAGGACCTGACGCTGCCGGAGCGGACCGCCATCCGTACCCCCATGCAGTGGTCGGCCACCGCGAACGCCGGCTTCTCCGACGCGCCCGCGGCCGCCCTCGTCACGCCCGTCATCAGTAACGGCGAGTACGGCGCGGACCTGGTCAACGTCACCGCCCAGCGGCTCGACCCGGACAGCCTGCTGGTGTGGTTCGAGCGGATGCTGCACACGCTGCGCGAGTGCGAGGAGATCGGCCGCGGCGCCCACGACGTCCTGGAGATCGGCCCGCCGCACCTGCTCGCGCACAGCGCCCGCGGCGCCGGCGGCTGCGTACTCTTCCTGCACAACCTCGCGCCCGACCCGTGCCGCGTCGCGCTCCCCGCGCACCTGCGCCGCGACATCCCGCCGCTCAACGTCGCCGCCGACGGCGACTACGGCGACAAGGTCGACCCGGATGCCATCGACGTGCACGGCTACGGCTACCGCTGGATCCGCCTGGACCGCTGGCCCTGAGCATCCCGCCGGCGGGGCGCTTGCCAAGTGAAGGCGCTCGATCGATACTGCTATCGGTCCAGAGCCGGACATGGTCGTGAGGCAGGGCAACCTTCGACCGCATTCACCAGCTGTGCGTCATCCCTGCCGATGCGTCATGTCCCCGGAGCGTCTGACCGATGAGATACCCCATGCTTCGCCGCGCGGCGTCCGCCGCGGCACTCCTCCTCGCCGCCGGCGCGCTCGCCGGCATCAGCCAGCCGGCCGCCCACGCGGCCGTGGCGCCCGCCACCGTCACCGTCAACGCGCGGGCCGGCCTCGCCGCCATGCCCGCCACCGGCCTCGGCATCAACGACGCCATCTGGGACCAGGAGCTCGGCACGAACGCGGTGGCCGACCTGCTCAAGTCGGCCGGTGTGACGATGCGCCGCTACCCCGGCGGCTCGTACGCGGACATCTACCACTGGGCCGACCACACCGCGCCGGGCGGCTACGTCGCGCCGAACACCGACTTCGACACGTTCATGGCCGGCGTGCGGCGCACCGGCGCCACCCCGATGATCATCGCGAACTACGGCACCGGCACCGCCGCGGAGGCCGCCGGCTGGGTCCGCCAGGCCAACGTGGTCAAGAAGTACGGCGTCAAGTACTGGACGGTCGGCAACGAGAACTACGGCAACGGCCACTACGGCGCGGCCTGGGAGGCGGACGACCACCCGGACAAGAGCCCCCGGCAGTACGCCAACGAGGTCGTCGCGTACGCCGACGCGATGAAGGCGGTCGACCCGAGCATCAAGGTCGGCGCGGTGCTCACGATCCCGGCGGGCTGGCCGGACGCGGTCGTGGCCGAGGGCGACGCGGGCAGCTGGAACCAGGTGGTGCTCTCCATCGCCGGACCGAAGATCGACTTCGTCGACCTGCACTGGTACCCGGGCGGCCCCAGCGCGGCCGAGGCGATGGGCAAGACCGAGCACCTCGTCGACGCGCTCTACATCGTGCGGCAGCAGATCGCGAAGTACGCCGGCGCCAACTCCGGCCGGATCGGCATCAGCCTCACCGAGACCAACGTCGGCGTCGGCCAGAACACCCAGCCGGGCGCCATCTTCCTCGCCGACGCGTACGCGACGCTGCTCGCGAACGGCGTCTTCACGGTGCAGTGGTGGAACGTGCACAACGGCATCGGCACCGTGTCCACTGTGGCCGGCCAGACCGACTACGGCGACTTCGGCATGTTCTCCAGCGGCACGTGCACACCGGACGGTACGACCTGCGAGCCGCCGCTCAACACGCCGTTCGCGCCCTACCACGGTCTCTCCCTGATGAACACGTTCGCCCGCCCCGGCGACCAGTTCGTCCGCGCCGCCACGAGCGACCCGCTCGTCACCGCGCACGCGGTCCGCAGGTCCAATGGGGACGTCAACGTGCTGCTGCTCAACCGCGACCCGGACAGCGCCCGCGACGTCACCATCGACTACGCCGGTTTCGCGCCGGCCGGTGGCGCGGTGACCGTCCACACGTACGCCAACGGGGCGGCCGGCATCGCCACCGCCCAGGCCGGCACGGCGACCAGCCAGACGCTCCCGCCGTACTCGCTGACCGTCCTGACGAGCAAGGCCGAGCGGGCCGTCACCGGCCTGCCCACCGCGCCCGGCCAGCCCACCGCGAGCGCCGTCACCGACCGCACCGCGACGATCAGCTGGCCGGCCGGGCGCGCCGGCGCGCATCCGATCGCCAAGTACGAGGTGCACCGCCAGCTCGGCGCGGTCAGCGAGCAGCTCGGCGAGACGCCCGGCACCTCGTTTACCGTCGGCAACCTGCGGCCCGGCAGCCGGTACACGGTGAACGTCCTGGCCCGCGACACCGCCGGCAACGTCTCGTGGGCCTCGCCGCCGCTCACCTTCACCACGGGCACACCGGCGCAGAGCACGTGCACGGTGAAGTGGACGTACACCACAGATTGGTCCAGCGGCTACGTGGCCAGTGTGGACATCACCAACACCGGCACCCGCGCGCTCACCAGCTGGACGCTCACGTACGAGTGGCCGACGAGCTGGCAGCGGATGGACGGCGGCTGGAACGCCACCTGGACCGAGACCGGCCGCACCGTCAAGGTGACCAACCTGGACGGCAACGGCCTCCTCGCCGCGGAGGGGGGCACGGTCAACGTCGGCTTCGTCGGCGCCTACAGCGGGCCGAACGTGACACCGGCCGCGTTCACCCTCAACGGCACGGTGTGCACCACGCTCTGAGGCGGGCCCGGCCGGCGCCGCCCGGGGGCCCGCCGCCCCGGGCGCCCCCGCCCCCCCCCGCACCCACCCCGGCCCGGTGGGCCCCCCGCCCGCCGGCGGGCCCCGCCGCCGCGCCAGGGCCCCGCGCCGGCCGGGCCACCCCGGAACGCCCCGTACGCTACACAGCCCGGACGGCGACGCCGCGCGGTGGGAGCACCTCGCCGCCGAGCAGCGGCTGGCCGGGCACGCCGGACAGCTCGACCGGTTCGTCGGTGCGGTTGACCAGAAACCAGTGGTTGCCCCGGATGGCGAGCTCGACCCGGCCGCGCAACGGCTCGGGCAGTTCACTGTGGACTCCGGCCGCGCCGGCGAGCTGGGCCAGCAGCGGGGCCAGGCCGGCCGGGCCGAGGCGGGTGGAGACGTAGCTCGCCGAGCCGGCGCCCACCGTGCGCCGGGTGACCGCCGGGCGGCCGGCGTACTCGCCGGTCTTGTACGCGGCGAGCACTTCCACGGCCGGGTCGGTGACGTCGAGCCGATCCGTCCACAGTGTACCGGTCGCGCCGGTGTCCAGTACCACGCTGTCGCCGTCGAGCAGCGGGCCGAACTCCTCGATCCGGATGCCGAGCAGCTCGCGCAGCGCGCCCGGGTAGCCGCCGAGCCACACGTGGTCGTTCTCGTCGACGATCCCGGAGAAGTACGTCGTCACGAGGTGGCCGCCGCCGGCCACGTACTGCGACAGCCGCCCGGCCAGCGGCGCCGGGACCACGTGCAGGATCGGCGCGACCGCCAGGTCGTACCCGTCGAGCGGGGCGGCGACCGGCAGCACGTCGGCGCGGATGCCGAGGGCGAGGAACGCCGAGTACCAGTCGAGCGCCTCCTGCCGGTAGCGCAGCCGCGAGCTCGGGTGCGAGTCGAGCTCGCTGGCCCACCACGACTCCCAGTCGAAGAGGATCGCGGCCCGGGCCGGCCGCCGCGGCACGCCCGCGACCGGGGCGAGTCCGGCCAGGGTACGCCCCAGATCGGCGGCCGACCGGAAGACCTCGCTCTCCTCGCCGGCGTGCGGCACCATCGCCGAGTGGTACTTCTCGGCGCCGGCGGCGGACTGCCGCCACTGGAAGAAGCAGACCGCGTCCGCCCCGTGCGCCACGTGCGTGAGCGAGTCGCGGGCCAGCTCACCCTCCCGCTTGGCGAGGTTGACCGGCTGCCAGTTGACCGCGCTGGTCGAGTGCTCCATCAGGTACCACGGCCGCCCGCCGGCGAGGTTGCCGGTGAGGTTGGCCGAGAACGAGAGCTCGTCCTGCCCCTGCGGCCCCGGCACCAGGTAGTGGTCGTTGGCGACGAAGTCCACTTCGGACGCCCAGTCGGCGTAGTTCATGCCGGCGGTCTCCCCCATCACCATGAAGTTCGTGGTGACCGGCACCTCGGGCGTGGCCGCGCGCAGGATCTCCCGCTCGGCGCGCAGGTGGTCGCGCAGCGCGTCGGAGGAGAAGCGCTTGAAGTCGAGCTGCTGCGTCGGGTTGGGGTACGAGGCGGCCTGCCGGGGCGGGAGCACCTGCGCGAAGTCGCCGTACCGCTGGGCCCAGAAAGCCGTGCCCCACGCGGCGTTGAGCCCTTCGACGGTGCCGTACCGGGCGCGGAGCCAGTCCCGGAACGCGTGGGCCGCGTCGTCCGAGTAGTCGTAGACGTTGTGGCAGCCGAGCTCGTTGTTGACGTGCCAGGCGGCCAGGGCCGGATGGTCGGCGTAGCGGCCGGCCAGCGCGCGCACCAGCCGCAGCGCGTGCGCCCGGAAGACCGGCGACGTGGGGCGCCAGTGCTGCCGCCCGCCGGGCCAGAGCGTGGCGCCGGTGCGGTCGACCGGCAGGATCTCCGGGTGCTTGCTGCTCAGCCACGGCGGCGGCGAGGCGGTCGCGGTGGCGAGGTCGACGGCGATCCCGTTGCGGTGCAACAGGTCCATGATGTCGTCGAGCCAGGCGAAGTCGTACTCCCCCTCGGCCGGCTCGATCCGGGCCCAGGAGAAGATGGCGAGCGAGACGATGTTGACCCCAGCGGCCCGCATCGCCCGCACGTCCTCGTCCCACACGTGCCGCGGCCACTGCTCGGGGTTGTAGTCGGCGCCGTACGCCATCCGGGGCTCGCCGCCGCCGGGCCACCGCAACCAGCGGCCCGGCGCCGTGACGGCGCCGGGCCACGTTGGTTCACTTGACACTGAATCCCTGGTCCGTTCCGTACTTGGCGCTGGCCTGCTGCCAGCTGTTCAGTCCATCCTGGAGCGTCGTGCCGGACACGTAGGCCTTGCCGACGGTGTCGTTGAAGATGCTGTTGGCGTACACCTGGAAGGGCAGGTACGACCAGCCGGTGACGACCTGCTCGGCCGACTTCGCGAAGATCTCGTTGGCCTTCTGGCCGCCGAAGTAGGGGAACTCCGTACTGAGGAACTTCTCCGACTTCAGCTCCGCCGTCGTGGCCGGGAAGGCGCCGCCGTCGAGCCGGGTCTGCACGCCCTCACCCGCGTTGGCGTACTTGACGAAGCCGTACGCGATCTCCTTGTTGCCGCCCTTGGCCGGCATGGCGAGCGAGCTTCCGCCGTTCTCCGCGCTGGCGTTTCCGCCGGCCTGCCACTGCGGCATCGGGGCGACCCGCCACTTGCCGGAGGCGCCGGGCACACCGGTGACGAAGTTGGCCGGCATCCACGCGCCGGTGGCCAGCGTGGCGATCGTGCCGTTGCCCAGCCCCTGGTACCACTGGTCGCTCCAGCCGGCGATCGGCGCGAGCAGCTTTTCGCTGATCAGCCGCTGCCACGTGGTGGCGAACTCCGTCGACCCGGCGTCGGCGAAGTCGATCGTCACGTTCGTACCGTCCACCTTGTACGGTTTGCCGCCGGCCTGCCAGATGAGGCTCGTGGTAAAGCCGGCGTCACCGGTGTCGCTGGTGATGTACGCCTTCGGGTCGGCCTGGTGCAGCTTGCGCGCCGCGTCCAGGTACTCGGCCCACGTGGTGGGCACCTTGATGCCGTGCTTGTCGAAGACCTCCTTGTTGTAGAAGAGGGCCATCGGGCCGGAGTCCATCGGCAGGCCGTAGACGCCGCCGGCGGTGTTCACCGACGCCCAGGGCCCCGGCGTGAACGTGCCGTCGAGGCCCTCCGCCCCGTACGCCTTCAGGTCGTCGACGGACTTGGCGAGCGCGAACTGCGGCAGCGCGTAGTACTCGATCTGCGCCACGTCCGGCACGCCGCTGCCGGCCGCGATCGCGTTCTGCAGCGCCGTGTACTGGTCGTTGCCGGTGCCGGCGTTGACCAGGTTGACCTTCACGTTCGGGTACTTCGCCTGGAACTTGGCGACGACGTCCTTGAGCGTCGGCTCCCAGGCCCAGACCGTGAGGTTGCCGCCCTTCTCCAGCGCGGCCTGCACGTCGGCCTCGGAGACGGTGGTGCCGCCGCTGCCGGAGCCGGAGCCCTCGTCGTCGCCGGAGCCGCAGGCGGCCAGGGCGAGCAGGGTGGCGGTGGCGAGAGCGGCTATCCGTAAGGTCTTTCTTCTCATGGGGGATCCCTTCGTGGGCGTTACTGCTTGACGCTGCCGGCGGCCAGGCCCGACCGCCAGTAGCGCTGCAGCAGCAGGAACGCGGCGAGCAGCGGGAGGATCGTGAGCAGCGAACCGGTGATGATGAGGTTGAAGACGGGTTCGCCACCGGCGGTCCCCGCCTGCTCGTTCCAGGAGTTGAGGCCGACCGTGAGCGGGTACCAGTCGGGGTTCTTCAGCATGATCAGCGGGAGGAAGTAGTTGTTCCAGGTGGCGACCATGCTGAACAGCAGCACGGTCACGATGCCGGGAGCGAGCAGCGGCAGGCAGATCCGGAAGAACGTGCCGAACTCGCCGGCCCCGTCGACCCGGGCCGCCTCGATCAGCTCGTCCGGGATCGCCTCCGCCGCGAACGTCCACATCAGATAGAGGCCGAACGGCGTGACGAGCGACGGGATGACGACCGACCACGGGGTGTTGGTCAGCCCGAGCCGGCTGAACATCAGGAACGTGGGCACCGCGAGGGCGGTACCCGGCACGGCGACCGCCCCGATGACGACCGCGAAGACCGCCCGCTTGCCGGGGAAGTCGAACTTGGCCAGGCCGTAGCCGCCGAGGACGGCCAGGAACGTGGCCCCGCCGGCACCGAGGACCACGTAGAGCAGCGTGTTGCCGAGCCAGCGCAGGAAGATGCCGTCGTCGTAGGTGAGCGTGTCGGCGATGTTGCCGAAGAGCGCGAAGTCGCCGTCGAACCACAGGCCGAACGAGTCGAAGAGCCCGGCCTGGGTCTTGGTGGAGTTGACGACCAGCCAGACCAGCGGGATCAGGCTGTACACGAGCACGATGCCGGTCAGGATCGTGAGCGTGAGGCTGCGCCGCCGCCCGCGCCGGGCTCTGGCCCGCACCGTGAGGCCGGCCTTGGCGGCCCCGGGTTGAGCCAGCGGAGCACGCACTGAGGTGGTCATCGACGGGACCTTCCGAGTAGGGCTGGAGGCCGCGGACGACCACGACGGCGCTCGACCCGGATTCCGGTTTGGCCCTCCCTCCGCATGCCGCGTAGCTGCACGACGTACGCGATCACCATCGTGACCACGGCCATCACGATCGCCACGGCGGCCGAGTAGTTGTACTGCTGGCCGGAGAAGGAGAGCGAGTACGCGTAGAGGTTGGGGGTGAAGTAGGTGGTGATCGCGTTGGGCGCGATGTCCTGCAGGATGCTCGGCTCGTTGAAGAGCTGGAAGCTGCCGATCACCGAGAAGATGGTGGCGATCACCAGGGCGCCGCGGATGGCCGGCAGCTTGATCGCCCGGATGATCCGAAACTGGCCGGCCCCGTCGATCTCGGCCGCCTCGTAGAGCGAGACCGGCACGACCCGCAGGGCCGAATAGAAGATCAACATGTTGTATCCGGCGAACTCCCAGGTCACGATGTTGCCGATCGAGGCGAGTACCAGGTCCGGGGAGAGCGGGTCGGGCAGCGTGACGCCGAGCGCGTCGTTGATGTTGCCGATCAGGCCGAAGCGGGTGCCGTACATGAAGCCCCACATCAGCGTGGCCACCACGGCCGGCACCGCGTACGGCAGGAAGATCGTGACCCGGAAGAAGCTCTTCCCGTACAGCCGGCCGCTGTCGATGGCGAGCGCGACCAGCAGCGCGAGGAACAGCATGATCGGCACCTGGACGGCGAGGAAGAGCGCCACCCGGCCGAGCGCCGACCAAAACTGGGAGTCCTGCAACGCCTGCGTGTAGTTGTCCAGCCCGACGAAGGAGTTGCCCCCGATGAGGCGGTTGCGAAACAGACTCAGGTAGATCGCGTACCCGATCGGGGCGAGGAAGACGAGCGCGAAGACCGCCAGGAACGGGCCGACGAAGCCCCAGCCCACCAGCGATCTGCGCCGCGCGACACCGCGCCCGGTAGCGACCCGCGCCACTGCCATGCCAACCCCATACGTCAGGTCTCGATGTTTGCGCAAACACGCCGCTAACGAGGGGTCAAGCCGGCAATGTTTACGCAAACATTACGCGGTGATAGTGTCACCGCCGTCAGGCGATCGTCAACCCCGACTCCCGGAGGCCCTGCCGGTGACGCAGCAGAAGCCACCGCCGCGCCAGCGACCCAAGCGCGGCGTCTCGATGGCCGATGTCGCGCGGCTGGCTGGCGTCTCCTCGCAGACCGTCTCCCGGGTCTCGACCGGCCACCCGGGCGTGGTCGGCTCCACCCGCGAGCAGGTGCTCGCCGCGATGAAGCAGCTCGGCTACCGGCCCAACAGCGCGGCCCGGGCGCTCAAGCGGGGCGAGTTCCGCACCATCGGGGTCACCCTCTTCACGCTGGCAACCACCGGCAACAGCCGCACCGTGGAGGCGATCGCCAGCCACGCCGCCGAGGAGGGGTACGCGATCACGCTGATCCCGGTCGCCTCCCCCACCCAGGACGGCCTGCTCGGGGCGTTCACCCGGCTCGGCGAGCTCGCCGTCGACGGGGTCATCGTGATCATGGAGGTGCACCTCCTCGACGCCGTGACCGTGACCCTGCCGCCCGGCGCCCAGGTCGTCGTGGTCGACTCGGACGCCGGCGACCGGTACACGGTGGTCGACACCGACCAGGCCGACGGCGCCCGGCAGGCCGTGCGGCACCTGCTCGACCTCGGCCACCGCACGGTCTGGCACCTGACCGGGCCGGCCGGGTCCTTCGCCAGCCAGCGCCGCGCCGACGCGTGGCGGGCCATCCTGACCGAGGCCGGGCGGCCCGTCCCGGAGGTGCGGCACGGCGACTGGTCCGCCGAGTCGGGATACCACGCCGGGCTGGAGCTGGCCGCCGACCCGGAGTGCACCGCGGTCTTCGCCGCCAACGACCAGATGGCGCTCGGCCTACTCCGCGCGTTTCACGAGCGGGGCCGGCGGGTGCCCGACGACGTCAGCGTCGTGGGCTTCGACGACATCCCGGACGCGGCCTCGTTCATCCCGCCCCTGACCACCGTCCACCAGGACTTCGCCGCGGTGGGGCGGCTCTGCGTGCAGGCGGTCCTGCGCCAGATCCGCCACCAGACCACCGAGCCGGGCACGACGCTCGTGCCCACCCGCCTGGTGGTCCGGGCGAGCACCGCTCCGCCCCGCCCCTGACCCGCCGCAGACGACCCCGCCGCGCTCCCCGCCCGCAGACGATCTGAGTCAGGGTGATGGGCTCTGGGGAGGGGGGGTGCGGCACGTCCCGGCGTTTCTACCGACGGGATTTGCCCCCGCCCGCGCCAGCTGCGGGCCGTTTGCTCCCGCGGGCACCGCTACGGCCGGCGGCTCGCTGGCGCTCGCCGAAATCCCCGGCCTCCGCTGCCGGCTCCACGCCCCAAGCCCAGCCCAGGCGCGAGGTCCGCGCTGACGTCGCGGTCACCGCCCACGGGGAAGCTGCACGAGCCGCACGCACAAACGGGGCAGCTCCAGAGCCTCCCGCACACACATCCGCCCGCCCGGCGGCGCGGTGGTGAAGTGTCATAACCCCAAGACCGCTCACGGCTCCCCGCAGGGGCCGGGGTAAGACCGCCGACCGCGCAGAGTGAGGCCGCGGGAGCAACGGTCCGGACCACCACGGACATCGCGGTAGCCCAAATCTCTTTCGGGGTTGGATCCGGGCGGGTCCGCGACCAGCGGTACTCCAGATACCTTATGAGGGCGCCATAACGTACTTCCAGTACCGCTGGTGCTCGTCGTGCGCGCGGCGCGGGTGCGCGGGACCACGACGGACGAGCCGTGGCGCTCAGTCCTTGTGTTGAAAGGGTTTCGAGAGGAGTTGCGCGAAGACGGGCTCCAGGAGCTTTCGGAGCACCTCGGGGTCGGCCCCGGCCAGGGCGGGCAGGCCGATCATCTGGCGCATGACCTGCATGCCGGCCACGATCGCGAGCAGCACGCCGGCCCGCTCGGCGGCCAGGTCGCCGGGCAGGGCGGCGGTCAGCGTGCGGTGGTAGTGCCGCTCGATCTCCTCCCGGCCGATATCGGCGGCGCGCTCGCTCGACGCCGAGTACAGCATGATGAGGAAGCCGTCGAGCGGCGTGTCGCCGGCCTTGGTGATGTCGACGAGGATCGCGGCCATGCGGGCGGCGAGGTCGGCCGCGTCGAGGTTTTCCGGCGTGAGGATGCTCGGCCCGGCCATGACGTCGGCGATCACCGCCGCGAAGAGCCGCTCCTTCGAGCCGAAGTAGCGGTTGACCATCATCGCCGTCACGCCCGCGCCCTCGGCGATCTCCCGCACGCCCGCACCGTCGTAGCCGCTGCGCGCGAACGCCCGCCGCGCCGAGGCCAGGATCGCCGAACGCGTGGCCGCCGCGTCCCGCTTGCGCCCCGCTGCCATCCGCCCTCCAAGTCTACGCTTGTAGACATCACATCGTACCCGCGCTAGTCTACAGCTGTATACCTAGCCGCCGCCGGTGCGCGGTCGGCCCGCACAACTGAGTGAGGCGTGAGATGACCGAAACTGTGCTGGTCACGGGCGGGACCGGGTTCGTGGCGGGGTGGTGCGTGGCCGGACTGCTCGACCGCGGATACGCGGTCCGGACGACGATCCGCGACCCGGCCAAGGAGTCCGCCGTCCGCGCGGCGGCCGGTGGCCGGGAGGGGCTGTCGTTCGCCGTGGCCGACCTCACCCGCCACGAGGACTGGGACGCGGCGGTGGCCGGCTGCGACTACGTGCTGCACGTCGCCTCCCCGCTGGGCGGCGACGGCCGCGGCACCGACGAGTCCCTGGTCGCCCCGGCCCGCGACGGCGCCCTGCGGGTACTGGCCGCCGCCGCGCGCGCTGGCGTGAAGCGGGTGGTCATGACCTCCTCGACCGCGGCGGCGACTCCCTCGGACGGGCGCGGCGTGAGCGACGAGACGGTGTGGACCGACCCGACCGGCCCGGGCCTCACCCCGTACCGCCGCTCCAAGCTCCTCGCCGAGCGCGCGGCCTGGGACTTCATGGCCGCCCAGGCCGGCGCGGGCGGCACCACGCTGACCACGATCCTGCCGGTCGCGATCTTCGGCCCGGTGCTGTCCCGGGGCAACGCGAGCTCGGTCGACATCGTGGGCCGGCTGCTGGCCGGCCGCCCGCCGCTGCTGCCCCGCTTCGGCTTCACCATCGTCGACGTACGCGACCTCGCCGACCTCCACATCCGCGCGATGACCGCCCCCGAGGCGGCCGGTGAACGCTTCATCGCCGGCGGCGAGTTCATGTGGCTGGCCGACATCGCCCGCACCCTCCGCGAGCATCTCGGCGACCGCGCGGGCAAGGTCCCGGGACGAGGGGTACCCGACGGGGTCGTGCGCGCCCTGGCCCGGTTCGTGCCGGACCTCCGCGCGCTGACCCCGCTGCTCGGGCGGCAGCTGACGTTCAGCGGTGCCAAGGCCCAGCGCATGCTCGGCTTCACGCCTCGGCCGGCCACGGCGACGATCGTGGACTGCGCGGAGAGCCTGCTGCCCGCGCGGAGTCTGATCGATCACACGCCGGCACGGTAGGCGCGGCGGGCCCGGGGAACCCATACCGGTATGAAGATCGGAATCATCGGCTCCGGCAACATCGGCGGCACCCTCACCCGCCGCCTCCAGGCCCTCGGCCACCAGGTCACGGTCGGTAACTCGCACGGCCCCGAGACGCTCGCCCCGCTCGCGGCGGAGACCGGCGCCACCGCCGCCACCGCCCGGCAGGCGGCCGAGTCCGGCGATCTGGTGATGATCGCGACGCCGGTACGGGCGGTCCCGGACCTGCCAGCCGAGGCCATGCGCGGCAAGGTGGTCATCGACGCCAACAACTACTACCCGCAGCGCGACGGCCAGATCGGCCCGCTGGTCGGCAAGACGGCGACGTCGAGCGGCTGGACCGCCGAGCACCTGCCGGGCGCGACCGTGGTGAAGGCGTTCAACACGATCCGGGCCGGCCACCTGCTGGCCGACGGCCGCCCGGCCGGCGACCCGGCCCGCATCGCGCTCCCGGTCGCCTCCGACGACGCCAACGCCAAGCGGACGGTGATGGGGCTGGTCGAGGAGCTCGGCTTCGACCCGATCGACGGCGGCGGCCTCGACGACAGCTGGCGGCAGCAGCCCGGCTCACCCGTGTACACGACGGACCTCGACGCGGCCGGCGTGCGCGACGGCCTCGCCTCCGCTCAGCGCTAGGCCCTGGCCACCAACTTTGCCGGCTTCGCCGGCGCCGGGTGACCGGCGCCGGTCACCCGGTGAACGTTGGTGGCCACCGCGCTAGCGGGCGGGTCCACGGGGCGGTCTCGAAATTGCCGTGCGCGGCCCCGCGCCGGGCGGTTGACTTGTCGGCACGTCCACCCGGGAGGCATCGAGGACATGTCCGAACCAACCGCTGGCGCCGGCGCGTTCGTGGACTGGCTGCGCGACAACGTCGTACACCTGGACACGCTCGACCCCGACGGCCCGCTCGACGACCTCGAGCCGTTGCGGGACGTCGTCGGCGCCGCCCGGGTCGTCGCCATCGGCGAAAACGCGCACTTCATCCGCGAGTTCACCCAGGCCCGCCAGCGGATCCTGCGCTTCCTGGTCGAGCGCTGCGGCTTCACCGCCTTCGCGTTCGAGTTCGGCTTCAGCGAGGGGTTCGCGCTCGACCGGTGGGTACGGGACGGCGCCGGCGTCGACCTCGCGACCGTGAGCGAGGCGGCGGCCGCCTGGGGCGCCGGCGACCTGCTGCGGCACCTGCGCGGGCTCACCACCGGCTCGGGCCGGCCGGTCCGCTTCGTCGGGATCGACATCCCCGAGGCCGGCGGCTCGCTGCTGCCCGCGCTGCAACCGGTCGCCGAGTATCTGCGGGACGTCGACGCCGACGCGCTCCCGGCGCTCGATGCCGCCATCGCCACGGCGGAGAAGTTCGCCGGCAAGTCGGGCGCCTCGGCCGCCCCCGCCTGGGCGGGGCTGGCGACCGCCGAGCAGGACGCGCTCACCGCGGCGCTGGCCCGGCTGCTGCTGCGGTTTCGCGGGCTGCGGCCGCTCTACGTCGAACGCGGCGGCCAGCACGACTACGACGTGGCGCTGCGCCGCCTCGAAGCGGCCGGGCACGCCGACTACATGCTGCGCGCGATGAACGGGCTCTTCACCGGGACCGGCCTGCCCGGCGACATGTCCGTGCGCGACCGGTTCATGGCCGACTCGGTGCGCTGGCACCTGGAGCACGGCGACCCGGAGACCCGGATCGTGCTCGCCGCGCACAACAACCACATCCAGCGCGCCCCCGTCTCGTACGGCGGCGTGCTGACCACGCTCCCCATGGGCCTGCACCTCGACCGGGCGCTCGGCGGGGCGTACCTGCCGATCGCGGTCACCAGCACCGCCGACCGCACCGCCGAGATGCGGCTGGACAGCTCCGCGCCGGCCGGGTTCGCCGTGGTCGACGCGGCGCTCCCGCCGCCGGAGCCGGGCAGCGTGGAAGCGGCCGCGCTCGCCGCCGAGGTGCGGCTCGGCCTCGTCGACCTGAGGCGGGCACCGGCGGCGGTCGAAGGGCTGGACCGCATCCGGAGCCAGAGCGACTACATGCGAACACCGCTCGCCGAGGCGTTCGACGCCGTGGTGGTGGTCCCGACCGCCACGCTTGCCGTGCCCTCCCTGTGATCGAAGCTCCCGTCACGTCGTTCTAGCGACGTGAGGGGAGCTTTGATCACCCCTGAGGACTCTAGATGGCGGCGGCCTTGGCGACCTTCCACTCGCCGTCGACGGCGACCATCGTGAGCACGACGCGGTTCTGGTCGACCTTTTCGCCGGCGGTGTTGACGTTGCGCCGGTACTGGTTGAGGTAGAGCAGCAGCTCGACCTCGTCGCCGGCGGCCTCGACGACGCCCGTCGCGGAGACCTCGGCCACCACCACGGCCTGCTCCTTCACCGCGGTCTCCTTGAGCGCGGCCGTGGTCTGGGCGTACTCGTCGGCGAAGCCGCCGGTGACGAAGAGCCGCCCGTTGGCGACGCTCGTGTCGAAGGTGCGGTAGTCGTACGAGAAGATGGCCTTGGCGGCCGGCGCGGCGGCGGCGAGTGACTGCCGTACGGCGGTCTCGCGCTGGTCGGCCCGGAAGTGGCTCCACCAGGAGGCGCCGGCGACACCGGCGGCCAGCGCGGCCGCGACGGCGAGCGCGGGGAGCGTACCGACCTTGTGGAAGAGTCTCATGTGGACCACTCCTATCCCACGAACTGGAGCCGGGAGACGAGCCAGGCGTCGCCGTCGCGGGTCACGTCCACCTGGATCCGGTAGTGCGAGGGCCGGCCGTCGGGCGCCTTGACGTTCTTGACGGTGGCGTCGACCGCGACCAGGACCACGGCCGAGCGGCGGTCGCCGGAGATCAGGCCGGCGCGGAGGACGGTGCCGGTGGACTCCACCTTGTTTTCGACGATCGCGGCGCGCACCTGGGCCTGCCCGCGCACGAACTCGTCCTTGAACTCCCCGGTCGCGCCGGCCACGATCCGCTGCAGGTCGCGGTCCACACTGGACGCGCTGACCGAGACGAAGTTGACGGCGGTCTGCCGGGCGGCGGCGAGCGCGGCCTCGTGCGCCCGGTCCAGCGCGCGGTCGCCGTACCAGCGGTAGCCGCCCAGGACGGCGGCGACGAGGGCGAGCGCCAGGACCCCGCAGGCGAGCAGGACGCTCCACCGTGGACGGCGGCGGCGTGCCGGTGGGGTATCGAGCACCGGCTCCTCGTCCAGGCGGCCGAGCAGCTCGACCGGATCCTCCTCGGTACGAGGTATCCGGCGCACGACCGCGCGGCGGCGGGTCACCGTGCCACCGCTCCCCTTCACCAGCTTGAGCGTGCGCTCTTCGCGCGTTGGCATGAGACGCCTCCCTGACGAGACTGACGGGAATGGCTATGGAGCCAGGCCAGCAAGGAGCAGCTGTTTCCAGGACTGGTCGCCGGCGAGCCGCCCCTGGCCGCCGGTCGCGCCGAAGCGCAACGGGCTGCCGTCCGCGGCGGTGACGAGGCCGGTCGCGGGGTCGTAGCCGGCCGGCGGAGCGGGGTCGCCGCCGCCGGGACGGGGTGCGTTGGCGGTGCTGCGCACACCCGACCCGCGCGCCCGGCCGTTCGGGGCGCACGTGGTGGACGTGCCGTACTTGCAGGACGGCGGGTCGTCGAGGTTGACCACCAGTCCGAGGTGGGCGGTGCCGTCGCCGGGCGTGACCGTGAAGCCGCCGGCCACCACGAGCGGGTACACGACTAGGATCTGCTCGATGCCGGGCAGGCGGCGGGCGGCGACACCGCCCGTGGAGACCAGGTTGCCGAGCAGCGTGCCGATCGTCGGCTCGAGGTCGCGCAGCAGCGTGACCAGCTCGGCGGCGGCCGGCGGGGTGACCGCGAGCAGCCGCCGCAGATCGGCGTCCGACCCGCGCAGGGTGGCCGAGAGCTTGGCCAGCCCGTCGGCCCACTCGCGGATCGCACTGGCCGACTCGGCCTGGGTGGTGAGGACCGTGCGCCCGTCCCGGATCAGCGCGACCGTCTCCGGCAGGCTCGCGGTCGCGTCGGTCAGCAGCGCGTCGCTGGCGTCGAGGATCGTACGCAGCGCGGTCTCGTTTCCCTCGAACGCGGTGCCGAGCTCGTCGATGACCACGGCGAGGTCGTCCGGGTCGACCGAGCGGACCAGCGCGTCGAGGTTGGCCAGCAACGTCTCGGCGGCGACCGGGGTGCCGGTGCGGTCCCGCGGGATGACTGAGCCGTCAGTCAGGTACGGGCCGCCCTCCCGCTCCGGGCGCAGGTCGAGGTACTGCTCGCCGACCGCCGAGCGCTGGGTCACCACGGCCCGGAGCGCGGCCGGCACCCGCACGTCGCCGCCGAGCCGCAGCTCCACGCGTACGCCGTCGCCGTGCAGCCGCACCGCGGTCACCCGGCCGGCCGGCGAGCCGCGGTAGGTGACCGGGGCGTTCGGGAAGATGCCGCCGGCGTCGGCGAAGTCGGCCTGCACCAGGTATCCGCGGCCGAGCAGCCGGTCGCCGAGGCCGACGTAGCGGACCGCGACGTAGGCGATGCCGAGCACGCTCACCACGAGGAACGCGATGACCTGAAGCTTGGTACTCGTCCTGACCATGGCTAGCCACCCCCGGGAGACGCGCCGGAGCCGGTGATGCCGCCGAGCAGGTCGCCGACGCCGCCGATGATCCCGTCGACCGCGCCGGTGACCGGGGCGAGCAGGCACTGCACGGTCAGGATCGTGCCCGCGGCGAGGCGGGTGCCGGCCGGGAAGACCGTGCCCTGGGGCAGCAACCCGTTCGCCGGTACGACGAGCGCGCCGAGCGGTATCGGCGAACCGGGCTTGAGCAGCTTGCACCCCTCCGGCAGCTCGCACTCCTCGGGCGGCACCCACTGCGGCGGCAGGATCCCGTCCAGCGGCAGGCAGAGCGGCGGGAGCTGCCCGGGAAGCGCCGGCTTGGCCCCGGGCTTCGGCGACGGCGTACCCGGTGAATCGCCGCCGCGCGACGGCGCGGGTGGGGCCGACGGCGCCCGCGGGGCACGGGGGGCGGCCGCCACCAGGTTGGCGAGGATCGTCGCGGCGTCGAGGTCGGCGGTGATGGAGAGGTTGACGAAGTCGCCGACGATCGCGCCGGTGACGTTCGGCGGGAACGGGTAGGAGAGCATGAAGTCCAGCGACTTCGGTAGGGCGTCGCCGGCCTCGGCGAGCTGGTCGAGGATCGGCTGGAGCGCGCGGAGGCTGGCCACGGTGTCGTCCTTGCTCGCCCGGACCACGCGGCTGCCGACCTTGCCCAGCTCGCCCAGCGCGTTCAGCGCGGCGGTGAGCTGCTCGCGCTGCTCGGCCAGCACGGTGATGCCGGGCCCGAGCGCATCGAGCGCGCCGCCGATGACCGCCTTCTGCCGGTTGAGGCGGCCGGTGAGCCGGTCCAGCGCCTCGATCGCGCGGACCAGGTCGGCCTTCTGCTCGTCCAGGCCGCCGACGAACGCGTCGAGCTGCCGCAGCGCGTCCTTCGCCTCCGCCTCGCGGCCGTCGAGCGCGGTGCCCAGCTCCTCGTTGATGGTCTTGAGCTGGGCCAGTCCGCCGCCGTTGAGCAGCAGGCCGAGCGCGACGAGCACCTCCTCGACCTCGGCGCCCCGCTTCGTGCGTACCAGCGGGATCGTGGCGCCGTCGGCGAGCGTGCCGCGCGCCGCCTCGGTGGCCGGCGCGGAGACCGCGACGAACTTCTCCCCCAGCAGGCTGGTCTGGCGGACGGCGGCCGTGGCGTTGGCCGGGAGGCGCACGTCGCGGTCGATGCGCAGCCGCACCTTGGCGGTCCAGCCGTGCAGCGAGATCTCCTCGACGGTCCCGACGGTGACGTCGTCGACCTTCACGGCCGCCCGCTCGACCAGGTCGAGCACGTCGGCGAACTCGGCGGTCACGCGGTAACTGGGGCCGGAGGGCGCGCCGCCCGGCAGCGGCAGGTCGGCGAGGTCGGGCAGCCCGCACCCGCCGGCCAGCAGGACCAGCGCGAGCGCCGCGGGGGTCAGCCTTTTCACTCGGTACCTCGCAGGATCCCGCCGAGCGTCCGGTCTACTGTGGAGGGCGGCTCGGGTGTCTCCGGCGCGGGTGCCGGCGCGGGCTTGGCCGGCGGCGCCGCGGGTGGGAGCTTGAGCAGCTTGCGAAGCTGGTCGGTCATGGGCAGCTTCTTCGCCTGGAGGGTCTGCGCGAGCGCGAAGCACTTTCGCGACACCTTCGCCGCCGGCAGCAGGTCGACCATCAGCGAGCAGACGAAGCTCGCCGGGTCGTACGGGCCGAGCACGTTGTCCCGGGTGTCCAGCGTGCCGGAGCGCGGGTTGTACGCGAGGTTGAGGTTGGAGAGCGCGAGCGGCGTCACGTCGAGGATCTCGATCAGTGAGCGCTGCTGCCGCACCAGGATGCCGGTGACGTCGGTCAGCGCGTCCACATTGGACGTCAGGGCGGCCCGGTTCTGGTTGACGAACGTGGTCACGTCGGCCAGCGCGGTGGCCAGGTTGCGCAGCGCGGCGGCCAGCTCGTCGCGCTCGCCGGCGAGCTGCCGCGCCACCCCGGCGAGCTGGACGTTGAACGAGCGCACCTGCTGGTCGCTGCGGGCCAGCGCGGTGGTGAACTCCTGGAGGTTGCCGACCGTGCCGAAGAGGTCCTGCCGCCCGTCGGCGAGCGTGTCGAGGGCGCGGGAGAGCCCGTCGAGCGTCTCGCCCAGCGCGGCGCCGTTGCCCTCCAGGTTGGCCCGGCCCACGGCGATCAGGTCGCTGAGCGCACCGTCCTTGTTGGCGCCCTGCGGGCCGAGCGCCCGGTTGAACTCGTCCAGCGCCCGGTAGATGTCGTCGATCTCCATCGGCGCGGCGGTGCGCTCGACCGGCAGCTCGGCGCCGTCGGCGAGGGCCGGCCCGCCGCCGTACGCGGGGGTGAGCTGGACGTACCGGTCGCTGACCACGCTGGGCGGGACGATGACGGCCTGGGCGCCCGCCGGCACCGGCCAGTCACGGTCGTAGCGCATCTCCACCCGCACCGTGCGCCCCTGCGGCTCCACGGCGACCACGCGCCCGATGCGGACACCGAGCACGCGCACGTCCGAGCCGGGGTGCACGCCGACCACGCGGGCGAAGTGCGCCACGACCCGCCGCTCCGGCTCGTCGCGCACGACCGCGCAGGCGGCCACGGCGACCACTGTGGACACCGCGAGCGCGACCGGAATACGCCACCGCATCAGCCACCCCCGACCGACGGCTGGTACGGCTGGAGCAATCCCCGGACGTACGTGTCGAACCAGCGGCCGTTGCCCACCACGTTGGCGAACGCGTTGACGAACGGCGCCATCCCCTCGATGGTCTCGGTGAGGTTGTCCCGGTTGCGCTGCAGGATCCCCACCACGCCGCGCAGCTGGTCGAGCGCCGGCTTGAGCTGCTCGCGGTTGTCGGCGACCAGGCCGGAGAGCTCCTGGGCGAGCTGGTTGGTGCCGACGAGCAGCTCGTGGATGGCGTCCCGGCGGCGGCTGACCTCGCGCAGCAGCGCGTCTCCGTCGGCGACGAGCTTGCGAAACTCCTCGTCCCGCTCGGCCAGTACGGCGGTGACGGTGCGGGCCCGGCCGAGCAGCTCGCGCAGTTCGGCGTCGCGGCTGGCGACCGTCCGGGAGAGCCGGGAGAGGCCGTCGAGGGACGCCTCCACACTGGACGGTGTGTCGGCGAACGTCCGGGCAAGCGTGGTGAACGCCGCGCCGAGCTGCTCCGAGTCGATCTCGTCGACGGTCTCGCCGAGCCCGGACACCGCCTGGATCACGTCGAACGGTGACGCCGTGCGGTCGAGCGGGATCTCCCCGTCCTCGGGGAGCGTGCCCTGCCCGGACGGCGCCAGCGCGAGGTACTTCTGGCCCAGCACGGTCTTGATGCGGATCGTCGCGCCGGTCCGCTCGCCGAGGTGCACGCTCTCGTCGTTCAGCCGGAAGTGGACCCGCACGTACGGGCCGCCGGGGCCGCGCGCCAGGCCGACCTCGGTCACCTTGCCGACCCGTACGCCGGCGACCCGCACCTCGTTGCCGGGGGCCAGGCCGCTCGCGTCCCGGAACGCCGCCCGGTAGGCCGGGTCGCCGATCGACGTGATGCCGTCGAGCCGGAACGCGGCGAGCACGAGCAGCGCCAGGACGGCGAGGCTGACCGCACCGGTGATCCGGGGGTGCCGCTTCATCGGGCACCTCCCGACGTGTCGCAGCGGGCCGCGGGCGAGTCGACGCCGGCCGGGGTGACCGCGCCGGCGCCGGGCAGCGTGACCCGGCCGTCGAAGTCGCAGAGGAAGAAGTTGAGCCACGAGCCGTACGAGGCGACCCGGGTCAGCGACTCGTACCGGCCAGGCAGCGTGCCGAGCGTACGGTCGATGACGTCCTCGTTGCGGTTGAGCGTGCCGGCCACCTGCTCCAGCGCGGCGACGTCGGCCTTGATGGCCGGGCGGGCTTCGGTCAGCAGGTCGGCGGTGGCGCCGGTCAGCTCGCCGAGGTTGGCGACCGCCTCGCCGATCGCCAGCCGGTCGGCGGAGAGCCCGCTGACGAAGCTTTGCAACTGGGTGATGGTGGTGTCGAGGCTCTCGTCGCGATCGGCCAGTGTGGACAGCACGCCGTTGAGGTTGGTGACCACACGGCCGATGACCTCGTCGCGGTCGGCGAGCGTGTTGGTGAGGGAGGCGGTGCGCCGCAGCAGGCTGGTCACCGTCGGCCCTTCGCCCTGTAGCACCTGGATGATCTCGTACGCCAGCTTGTTGACGTCGTTTGGCGTGAGCGCGGTGAAGAGCGGCCGGAACCCGTTGAACAGCACGGTCAGGTCGAGCGCGGGCGTGGTCTGGGCGAGCGGGATCAGCCCCCCGGCGGGCAGCGGCCGGCCGTCGCCGGGGCCCTCGGCGAGCGCGATGTACCGCTGGCCGACCAGGTTGCGGTAGCGGATCTTCGCCCGGGTGCCGGCGCCGAGCGGGATGTCGCCGTCCACTGTGAACTCGACCTCGGCCGTCGTGTTGTCGGCGACCCGGATGCCCTCCACCTGGCCCACGCGTACGCCGGCGATCCGCACGTCGTCCCCTTCGAGCAGGCCGGTGACGTCGGTGAAGCGGGCCCGGTAGGTGGTGCCGCCGCCGGTGAGCGAGCCGAGCGTCTGCGCCAGCATCGCGGTCAGCAGCACGGTCACCGCCGCGAACGCGACGAGCTTGAGCAGGGGCGCTCGGACGCTCATGGCCGTCCTCGCTTCGCTGCGGGCGGCCACGAGGCTTTAAACACACTGTGCCCGATGATTCGCTCGCTCCGCTCCCTCATGGGGTGTTCACCACCGCTCCACGCAGCAGCGGGCCCCACAGGAGCACCGCGATGTCGGGCACCTCGACCGGCAGCAGGCCGGTGACCGCGCTGATGATCGGCTTGATCAGGTCACGCTCCTCGGCGGTGCCGGCCGAGCCCATGTCGGTCGGCGCGTCCGGGGGCCGGGAGCCGGCCGCCGCGGGCGTCGTGGAGGGAAGGCCGATCGGCAGCTTCGGGGTGGTGCGGTCGGCGCCGTAGTCATAGCCGTCGTTGATCGCGTGGCCGGGTGCGGGCACCTTCGGGTTGGGCAGCCCGTAGCACTGTGGACCGTTGCCCGCCCCGTACACCGGCTCGTCCCGGCCCGGCTCGTACTTGCCGCCGTCCTTGGTGATCTCCAGCGTGATGTGGAACTTCCCGCCCTCGAACGACTCCTCGACGCGCGGCTGGAGCGCGACGAGCCCGCGCATCAGGCAGGGGTACTCCGGCGCGTAGGCGGCCAGCAGCTCCAGCACCGGCCGGCCCACGTCGCCGAGCCGGATGAGCTGGTCGTCGTGGCGGTCCAGGAAGAGCCGGGTGGTGTCGGCGGCCCCGGTGGTGCTGGCCAGGAAGGCGGAGAGCTCGGCCCGCTGGTCGACCACCGTACCCGCGGTGACCGTGACGTCGCGCAGGATCGAAAGCAGGTCCGGCAGCGCCGCGTCGTACGCCCCGACCACTGTGGACAGCATGCGCACGTCGTCGGCGATGACCGGCATCTCCTGGTTGAGCCGGGCCAGGTAGTCGCTCGTGAGCACCAGGTCGCGGCCGAGCCGCTCGCCGCGCCCGTCGAGCGCGGCGGCGAGCGCGCCGAGCACCGCGGCGAGCCGGTCCGGGCGGATCGACTGGAGCAGCGGCAGCGCCTCGTCGAGCACCCGTTCCAGCTCGACGCCGTTTTGGCTGCGGTCCTGGGTGATGACCGCGCCGTCGCGGATCGGCTGGCCGGCCGCGCCGGGCGGGGCGACCAGCGCCACGTACCGCTCGCCGAAGAGCGTCTTGGGCAGCAGCCGCGCGGTCACCGCGGCCGGCACCCGGCGGGCCAGGTGCGGGTCGAGCGCCAGCCGCAGCCGGGCTCCCCCGCCCTCGCTCTCGACCGAGCGCACGTCGCCGACGACCACGCCGCGCAGCTTGACGTCGGCGCCCGGCGACAGCTGCATGCCGGCCCGCTCGGCGTCGAGCGTGACCCAGGTGACCGGGGTGAACGCCTTGCGGTACTGGAGCACCGACGCGCCGAGCGCGGCCACGAGGACCAGCACGAACGCGATGCCGAGGACACGGTGTCTCATGTGGATGCTCACCCCGCGATCCGTACCGTCGTCGTCGCACCCCAGATGGCGAGCGACAGGAAGAAGTCGACGATGTTGACGGCCACGATGGAGAGCCGCACCGCCCGGCCCACCGCGACGCCGACGCCGGCCGGCCCGCCGCTGGCCGTGTACCCGTAGTAGCAGTGCACGAGCACGACGATGACCGCGAAGACCAGCACCTTGGCGAACGACCAGAGCACGTCGACCGGGGGTAGGAAGAGGTCGAAGTAGTAGTCGTACGTGCCGGCGGACTGTCCGAAGTAGTGGATCGCCATCATCCGGGTGGCGAAGTAGCTGGAGAGCAGCCCGATCACGTACAGCGGGACGACCGCGACGAACGCGGCGATCATCCGGGTGGTGACCAGGAACGGCAGCGACGGCACGGCCATCACCTCCAGCGCGTCGACCTCCTCGGAGATCCGCATCGCGCCGAGCTGCGCGGTGAATCCACACCCGACGGTCGCGGAGAGCGCGAGGGCGGCCACGAGCGGGGCGATCTCGCGGGTGTTGAAGTACGCCGAGACGAAGCCGGTGAACGCGCTGCTGCCGATCTGGTTGAGCGCCTGGTAGCCCTGCAACCCCACTTCGGTGCCGGTGAAGAAGGTCAGGAAGCAGATGACGCCGACGGTGCCGCCGGCCACGGCGATCGCGCCCTTGCCGAAGCTCACCTCGGCCAGCAGGCGCACGACCTCGCGCTTGTACCGCCGGACGGTGCGCGGCGTCCAGGCGAAGGCCCGGAGGTAGAAGGCGAGCTGCGCGCCCAGTGTGTCCAGCACGTCACGTCCCCTTCTGCGGGACGACCTGGAAGTAGATCGCGGTGATGACGAAGTTGAGGGCGAAGAGCAGCATGAACGTGATCACCACGCTCTGGTTGACGGCCTCGCCGACGCCCTTCGGCCCGCCCTTGGCGGTCATCCCCTTGTACGAGGCGACGAGCGCCGCCACCGCGCCGAAGACCAGCGCCTTGATCTCCCCCACCACCAGGTCGGGGAGCTGCCCGAGGGCCTGGAAGCTGGCCAGGTAGGCGCCCGGCGTACCGCCCTGGAGCACCACGTTGAAGAAGTAGCCGCCGGCCACGCCGACCACGTTGACCAGGCCGTTGAGCAGCACCGCGACGAGCATCGAGGCGAGCAGGCGGGGCACGACGAGGCGCTGGATGGGGTCGATGCCGAGCACCCGCATCGCGTCCAGCTCCTCGCGGATCTTCCGGGCGCCCAGGTCGGCGCAGATCGCGGAGCCGCCGGCGCCGGCGATGATGAGCGCGGTCACGATCGGTCCGGCCTCGCGCACCACCGCCAGCACCGAGGCGGCGCCGGTGAACGACTGGGCGCCGAGCTGCCGCACCAGGGAACCGAGCTGCAGCGCGATCACCGCGCCGAACGGGATCGAGACCAGCGCGGCCGGCAGGATCGAGACCGAGCTGATGAACCAGGCCTGCTGCACGAACTCGCGCAGCTGGAACGGCCGCCGTGGCAGCCCGCGCAGCGCGTCCAGGCTGAACGCGACGAAGTTGCCGGTCGCGGCGATCATCTGAGCACCACCGTCTCGAACGACCCGGGCGGCGGCTCCACCCCGTGCGCGCGGCACCAGGCGCCGGGCGGGTGCTCGGCGCGGCGGGGCAGGCCGTTGGAGGGGCGCAGCTGGAACGGGATCGGCGGCAGCGGCGGCAGCTCCACCCCGGCCTCGGCCTCGGCGCGCAGCTCGTCGGCGTCCTTCTCCTCGGCCATCCCGATCGGCCCGACCCGCTGCGCGTTGAGGAACTGCCGCACCACCGGCTCGGTGCTGGACAGCAGCATCTCCCGCGGCCCGAACATGGCCAGATGCCCGTGGTAGATCAGGCCGATGTTGTCCGGCACGGTGCGCGCGGTGTTGATGTCGTGGGTGACGATCAGGAACGTCGCGCCGGTCTGCTGGTTGAGGTCGATGATCAGCTGGTTGAGGTAGGCGGTGCGGACCGGGTCGAGGCCGGAGTCCGGCTCGTCGAAGAGCACGATCTCCGGTTCGAGCACGAGCGCCCGGGCGAGGCCGGCCCGCTTGCGCATGCCGCCGGAGATCTCGCCGGGCAGCTTTCCCTCGGCGCCGACCAGCCCGACCATATCGAGCTTTTCCAGGACCACGTCCCGGATCCGCGACTCGGAGTGGCGGGTGTGCTCGCGCAGCGGGAAGGCCACGTTGTCGTAGATGCTCATCGAGCCGAAGAGCGCGCCGTCCTGGAAGAGCACGCCGAAGAGGCGGCGCACCTCGTAGAGCCGCCGCTCGGAGAGGCGGGTCAGGTCGTGCTTGGCGATCCAGATCGAGCCGCGGTCCGGCCGCAGCAGCCCGACGAGCGTCTTCAGGAAGACCGACTTGCCGGTGCCGGAGGGGCCGAGGAGCACCGAGATCTCGCCCGCGGGAAGGGTGAGGCTCACGTCCGACCAGACCGGCTGGCGGCCGAACGACTTGGTCAGGCCCTCGACCCGCACCTCGACTCCCACGCCTGTTGCATCGCTCGGGCGCCGCGGGGCGTAACAGCCGATTTCCCGCGTTGGCCATTTGAGCTGCTCACCGGTACGGTGCGTGGTTAACCCCCCAGTAACGAAGGTGCGTCTCCCCACGACATGACGGCAACGATCGATCCGGAGCTCGTCGCGCGCGCCGCGCGGCGTGACTCCGCGGCGACGTCCGCCCTGCTGGCGCAGTTGCGCCCGGGGCTGGTCCGGTACTGCCGTGCCCGGCTCGGCCGGATCGGCGGCGCGTACACGACGGCCGACGACGTGGCGCAGGAGGTCTGCCTGGGCGTGCTGCGCGCGCTCCCGCGTTACCGGGAGGAGGGTCGCCCGTTCTCCGCTTTCGTGTACGCCATCGCCGCCAACAAGGTCGCCGACGCCCAGCGCGCCGCGATCCGCGACTCGTCCGCGGTGGCCGCCTCCGACGAGGTGCTCGACCGGCCCGACGCCGCGCCCGGCCCGGAGCAGCAGGCCGTCTCCACCGACCTGGCCCGGCGCCTCTCCGCGCTGCTCGACCGCCTGCCGCAGGCGCAGCGCGAGATCATCCTGCTGCGCGTGGCGGTCGGGCTCCCCGCCGAGGAGGTCGGCGAGGTCATGGGCATGTCCGCGGCCGCTGTCCGGGTCGCCCAGTCTCGCGGGCTGGCCCGCCTGCGTACGCTGGCCGGTAGTGCGCTGGACGAGGTGAGCGCGGCATGACCGAGCGAAGCGTGGGAATCATCGGGCTCAGCCCGCCTGGAGCCGCGCGGCCGCCCGCGGCTAAGCGAGGACGGCCATGAGCGACCAGCGCGGCAAGGCCGACCAGCCGGTATCGGTGGCTCAGATCGCCGCCGACGACCGGCTGCTGGACGCGCTCGGCCGCGGCGAGCCGCTCGACGCCGACCTGGCGGCGGATCCGGCCGCGGCGATGCTCGCGGCCTGGCGCGACGACCTGGCCGAGGAAGCCGGGGACGGCGACCTCTGGGACGATCTCGACGATGAGCCGGCCCCGCTCCCGGCCGGCGACCCGGCCCGCAAGCGGCGGCTGGTCCAGGCCATCCTCGGCGCGGCGGCCGCCGCGGTGGTGGCGATGGGGCTCGCCGTCTCCGCACACCAGGCCCAGCCCGGCAGCGTACTGTGGCCGGTGTCCAAAGTGGTCTATCCGCAGCGGGCCGAGGTGAAGGCCGCGGAGAAGGCGATCGCGGACGCCGCCACCGCCCTCGCCGAGGGGCGAAACGCCGACGCGCAGGCCCTGCTCACCAAGGCCGGGGCACACATCGCCCGGATCGACGACGAGGCCACCGCGGCCCGGCTGCGGGGCGAGGTCGAGGCCCTCCAGCGCGTCCTGAACGCCGCTACCGCACCCCCGCCGCCGGCCGTCACGCCCACGCCGGCGCCGGCACCCACCGCGCCGCCGCCCCCGCGCGCCAGCCGGCCCGCGCCGGGCGGCTCGCCGGGCGCCAAGCCCGCACCCCCGCCGGAGGGCGGCGCCCCGTCGCCCACCCCGTCCAACCCGGGCGGCGGCCTCCTCCCGCGGCCCCCCCCGCTCCTCCCCCTGCCGCCGATCCAGCTCCCCACGCTTCCCCCGATCCTCCCCGGCGGCGACTGACCCCCACCACCTCCGTGATCGAAGCTCCCTTCACGTCGTTCTAGCGACTTGAAGGGAGCTTCGATCACCGTTGAGGACGGGCGCGCGGAGCGGCACGAGACCGCTCTGTCCGAAAGCCAAAGAATTCGAGCTACCGCGACGTCCGTCGTGGTCCGGACCGTTGCTCCCGCGGCCTCACCTCCCGCGCCTGGTCACGCTCAGGAACGTCAGGCCGTCGACCGGCCGCGATCACCGGGCGGCCGTCGAGATCGTGGTACACAGGTGCCCCCAGGCGGGCGGATCCGTACCACGATCTGCTGGGACGGTCCACTGTTGAGCCCTGAACGCAGGGTCGAGGTCCGCACGCCCCTTGATCGCCACCGAGGTTTGGTTGGCTCGTGCCGATCTCGCAGCGCCGATCATGGCAAAGGCGGTCGCTCGGGATACCGCGATCACCGGCTGGAGCCCGGCGTTGGGACCACGCCGTAGTGGTGATCGTTCGCCCGGTTTCCGTGTGAAACGCCGGGCAAGGACGCGGGTTTCGGGTGAACGATCATCCGGCATCACACCGGAACCACTGCGGCGGTCGCGGTCGCTCCTCTCGACCGCCGCGCGGATGGCGCGGTGCCCCGCCTGTGCGAGCAGCTCCAGCGCACCGCGCACGCACACCTCCACCCCGACGGACAGCGCGCCGCAAGCCCACGCGGATGGCGCGGTGCCCCGTCTGTGCGGGCAGCTCGAGAGCACCGCGCATGCGGCCCGCGGGTGAGACGGACCGGGGTATCCGGGATCTTCAGGCGGGGGTACGGTGGAGGAGGCGGGCGAGGTCGTGGGCGCAGCGCTCGACCAGGCGGAGCACCGCGGGCGCCAGGGCGGCGATGCGGTCCGGGCTGCCGCTGACCGCGAGGCCGGCGACCAGCGCGCCGTCCGGGTCCCGCACCGGCATCGCGACGCAGCCGCGGTCGGTGCGCAGCTCGCCGAACTGCCGGGCCACCCGGTCGCCGCGGACCCGGTCGAGCTCGCGGTCCAGCGCGTCCGGGCGGCCGACGGTGTGCGGGGTGAGCTGCCGCAGCTCGGCCGGGGCGCCGGGGGCCAGGGCGTGCCAGTCGGGCTGGTCGGCGAGGAGGAGCTTGCCCAGCGCGGAGGCGTGCAGGTGGCGGGCGAGGACCGCGTCCGGCGAGGGCGGGTGGTCCGGGTCGGGGTCGAGCATGCGCAGCCGGCCGTGGCGGAGCGAGGCGAGGTGCACCGCCAGGCGTACCCGGGACCGCAGCTCGGCCACCGCGTCGGCCGCACCGGCCGGCACGGCGGAATGGGCGACGGCGCCGGCCAGCTCCACCACCTTGCGCCCCAGCGCGAAGCCGCGCAGGTCGGGGAGGCGGACCAGGTACTCCTCGGCGACGAGCAGGTTGACCAGGCGGTACGTGGTGGCGGGTGACATGCCGAGCGCGGCCGAGAGTTCGCGCGCGGTGACGCCGGGGCCGGCGCGGGCGACCTGTTCCAGCACGGTGAGGGCGCTGCGGATCGCGGCGGGCTGGCGGCCGGCGGGCGGGTGGTCGGTGGTGGCCATGGCGGGCCTACCGCGCCCGCCGGGACGCGGCGCCGGGAGCCAGCCCGTCCGGTGAGGCGCCGGGCAGGATGTCGTCCGGCGTGGCCGCGTCGAAGAAGCCCATCGCGCTGAGCCGGTGCGGTGCCCGGCGCCGCACCCGCAGCAGCCACAGCAGGCCCAGCCCGAGGAAGCCGACCAGCGCGGCGACCACCCAGCCCAGCCCGTCGTTCAGGCCGGCGCGGACGACGAGCACGAGCGAGCCGGCGGTCACCGCGGCGGCGAGCGCGGCGACGCCGGTGGCACCCGCGGTCGCCTCGCCGATCCGGTGCAGGAACGGCGCGGCGGCGAGGCAGACCAGCAGGTAGGCGACCAGGAACGCGAGCACGGCCAGCAGCCCCAGCCAGCCGGAGACGCGGCGGGTGGACGTGCCGAGCGCCCACATCACGAGCGGAACGCCCACGGCGAGCGGCACCATCGCGTACGCGGCCACGTAGGGCGTGCGGTAGCGGGCGTGGGTGCGGCCCAGCGCGGGCGGCGTGACCCGCTCGCGGCCCATGGAGAAGAGGACCCGCACGACCGCGTTCATCGACGCCATCGCGCAGGCGAACAGCGACGACGCAAGACCGAGCTGGACCAGCGCGGGCAGGACCGGCAGCGGCGGCCCGCTCCCGTCCGCACCGCCGCCGCGGGCGAGCGCGACCAGGTGCAGCACCGCGGCCAGCGCGAACAGGGCACCGCACGCGGCGGGCGTCCAGAGCACCACCCGGGGTACGACCGCGAACGGCTTGCGCGCCTCGACGCTCAGCGCGCACCCGCTCTCGAAGCCGACGAGCGCCTTGATCCCGGTCAGCAGCGCGGCCGCGAAGACCCCGAGGTCGAGCGCGGAGGGGGGCGGGCCGGCGGCGGTGCCCCGGTACGCGGCGACGGTGAGCGCGGTCAGCACCGCCACCACCGAGCCGGCCTCCAGCAGCAGCGTGAGCGCGGCGGAGATCCGGATCCCGCGTACCACGATGGCGGTCATCGCGGCGCCGAGCAGGGCGGTGACGAGCAGTGCGGGCGCGTCGCCGGCCGGGCGGTGCAGCGCGCCCGCCTCGACGAGGAAGCCGACCACCCGCCGTCCCGAGCCGAGCAGGCACATCACGACCAGCGACCCGTACGCGAGGATCAGCGCGCAGCCGGTCAGGAAGCCGGCGGTCGGGCCGAGTCCTTTGGAGACGTACGTGTAGAGGGAGCCGGCCGCGGCCATCCGGCGGGCGAACTGGGCGACCGCGAGCCCGACCAGCATCATCGCCAGCGTGGCGAGCCCGATCACCGGTACGGCCGCCGCGCCCATGGCGGTGACCATCGCGGTGGCCGACATCATGCCCGGCGAGGGTGCTACGACGGAGACCGCCTGGGCCGCCACCGGGAGCGCGGAGAGTCGCCGGCGGTCGAGCCCGGCGCGGGGTGCCGGCGGCCGCTCGTCGGGGCGGGAGAGCGCGTCCGCGATGGCGTCGGCGAGTGCGCTGATGATCCACCCCCTTCCCGCGATGGCCGGAGCCGTTCCCGCGATGGCCGAAAGTTAGGTGATCAACATTTCCGGGGTGTTGCGGCAACTGAGAACGGCACGCCACCCCCTCTCGTTTGGCGGCATCGCGATCTTCCCGCGCGTTGATGATCGTGACATCGACGCGACCCAGGGTGATCTCCGTCCACTCACCCCCGCTGGAGGGTCTATGGAACATCCCTGGAAATCCCGGGCGCAGCGGCTGCGATGGGGGTTAGGTGTCGCCTCCTGTACGGCCGTGGTCGCGCTCGCCGTCGCATGGATCGGCGGTGCCACCGCGTCGACACCCAACCGGGCACCGGACGCCGACGCGGCCGCCCCGGCGAGCGCCGAGGCCGAGCCGGTGCGGGCACCCGCCGCCGACCCGACCCCCGGCCCCGCGCCGGCCGCCGGTACCGGGCGCGACCCGCTCACACCGTCCGAACTGGACCGGGCGCGGGCCGCCGCCCTCGCCGCGCCGCTCGCCGGGGCCACCGACGTCAACGGCGCGGCCGGGCCGGAGTACCTGTCGTTCGAGCTCGTCGAGACGAAGGAGGCGAACGCGCCGCGGCGGGCGGCCGTGTACCTCTACGACTACACGGCCGACAAGCTCGTCAAGCGCGTGGTCAACCTGAAGACCGGCGCGGTGGAGGGCACGTTCGCGGCCGCCAAGCGGCAGCCGCCCCCATCCGACCGGGAGGTCGCCAAGGCTCTCGCGCTCTTCCTCGCCGACGGGCAGAGCGCCGACTTCAAGTCCCGGTACCAGAAGGCGACCGGGAAGGCGTTCACCTCGGCGGACCAGGTCGAGATCACCGGGACGACGTACGTCGCCCGGCCTGCCGACACCGGTGCCGACCAGTGCGGCGAGCACCGGTGCGTGCAGTTCATCACCCAGGTCCCGAACGGACCGTTCATCGACATCACCGACATCGTGGTCGACCTCTCCGGTCGCACGGTGGCGCGCCTACGTTAGGAGCCGGATGCGCAAGAAGCTTTGGGGCGCCGCCGCGGCGGCGCTGCTCGTCTCGGCGGGCATCGCGGTGCCGGCACCGGCGCAGGCCAACGACCGGTGGGACTACTGCGGCAACGACGCCCTGGTCAAGCAGGAGCTCAAGAACGGCACGCTGTGGCAGATGTGCTGGCACGTCGACGAGAAGACCGGCCTGGTGGTGGAGAAGGTCGCGGTCAAGGGCAAGCGCGACAAGCTCCCGATCATGGTGCTCGACTCGTCCACGATGGCGCAGCTGAACGTGCCGTACGACTCGGGCTACAACGAGTGGAACGACATCACCTCGTACGGGTTCGGCGGCGACTACATGCAGCCGCTCGCCGCGTCCGACTGCAAGGGGCAGCGGCGCGGCGTGTGGACCGGCGCCGGCCAGGACGCCAAGAAGGTGCTCTGCGTCAGCGAGGAGGAGACCGGCCTCGCGTACCGGCTGGAGGGTGAGACGCCGGAGAAGCCGTACGCCAAGATGGGCTCCGACCTCGTGCTCCGGACCATCTCGAAGGTCGGCTGGTACGAGTACATCACCGAGTACCGCTTCGCCGACGACGGCCAGATCTCGGTGCGCCTCGGCGCCACCGGCGACCTGGCGCCGCGCGACTACACCACCCCCGACCAGGGCTGGCCGATCGGACCCGGCCAGACCGACTACTCCGTGAACCACTACCACAGCGCGTTCTGGCGGGTCGACTTCAACATCGGCGGGGACGGCACGGAGAAGGTCGAGCAGTACGACACGGCGCCGACCGGCGAGCAGGGCCGGCGCGGTGCCATCTACGCGACGGCGAAGACCGACGTGCCCACCGAGACGACGCTCAACACCGGCCTGCGCCGCTGGTGGCGGGTGGTCAGCCCGACCAGCAAGAACGCCGACGGCCACTTCCGCTCGTACGAGCTGGAGCTGGGCGCGAGCGACGCGTACGAGGCACACCCGGAGACCCAGCCGGACGTGACCTTCACGCAGTACAAGCCGTGCGAGAAGTTCGCCACGTTCAACCAGGACCCCGAGTGCGCCGGCACGACGATCCTGGAGTACACGAACGGCGAGCGGCTCACCGACCCGGTGATGTGGGTCCGGGTCGGCTTCCACCACGTGCCGCGCGACGAGGACCAGAGCCCGATGCCGGTGCACTGGCAGGGCTTCGACCTCGTGCCGCGGGACTTCACCGCGCAGAACCCGCTGGCCCCGGCCGACCGGCTGGGCGTCAACGGCGACGGCGTGGCCTGACCCGTCCCCGACTCCGCCCCGCGTGCGCGCCGACGCGCGCGGGGCGGATCCCCTCTGGAGGTTGCCGTGCGCGCGACGCTCTCGCTCTCCGCCTGCCTGCTGCTCGCCGGCTGCGGCGCCGGTGCCGGTGCGGCGGTCCCGCCACCACCCCCGCCACCGTCACCGTCCACTGTGGCGCCCGCTCCCGAGGCGTCCTCGACGCCACCCAACGGCCAGGACCTGCTCTTCGCCGCCATGATGATCGCCCACCACGGGCAGGCGGTACGGATGAGCCAGACGCTGCTGGGCAAGACCGGCGTACCGGAGCGGGTGGTCGCGGTCGCCGACTACATCCGCGCCGACCAGGGCCGCGAGATCACCGAGATGAACGCCTGGCGGGTGGCGTGGGGATCCCCGGCGGTGTCACCGGACGACCCGGCCGCCGCCCGGCACGGCGCCGGCCACGGCATGATGACCGAGGAACAGCTGGCCGCGCTCGCCGCCGCCGACGGCCCGGCCGCCACCCGGCTCTACCTGGAGCAGATGATCGAGCACCACAAGGGCGCCATCCTCATGGCGAAGACGGTGCTCAAGGTCGGGCGCAACGCATACGTCCGCAACCTCGCCAAGCACATCGTCAACGAGCAGGGCGCCGAGAACGACGTCATGACCAAGCTCCTCGCCGCCCCGGCGGCCAGCCGCGACGCGGGCGGAGCCGGCTAGGCGGGCGCGTCGGCCGCGGCCGGATCCCTGAGTACGACCGCGGTGCCGGTGCCAACGGCCACCTCGTTCGCCTTGGCGTCCCGCGCCCGGAGCGCGACCACGAGCGTCCTGGTCGGCGCGGGATCGCCGCCGGTCACCGAGAGCACGACCGCGTCGAGGCGGGCCAGTACCCGCCGGTCGCGGACCAGCAGCAGTTGGATCCGGTGGCCGGGCTGGAGCGCGCCGCCGAGCACCGTCGCGGGCGACACCTCGAAACCGTGCACCGTGAGGTCGTCGCCGAGCACCTGGGCCACGTCCGGCGCGACGTCGCCTCGCCGCAGCGGCTGGTCCCGGGCGATCGGCTTGAGGCTGAGGCGCCCCTCCACCGGCAGGTCCGCGTACTTCTCGGCCTCGCCGGCGTCCCGCGTCCCCAGCGTGACGTCGTCCGCGGTGATGACGTGGTAGGCGGGCAGGTCCCGGGTGGCGACGAAGACCGCGACGGTGTCGGGCTGCCGGGCGGTGAGGTAGATCGCGGCGCCGACGCCCACCACCGCGAGGACCAGCAGGTATCGCGAGAGGGGTCCCGCCCGGCGGGACGGGCGGCCGGGGGCCACGGGCCGGGTACCCGCGTCCGGAGTCCGTTGCCGGGGCACGGCGGCGTGCTCCACGGCCGGTGCCTCCGGGAGCGAGTCGAGATCCACGATGCGGCCGCCGACCGGGGCGGGGACCGGCCCCTCCCCCAACGGCCTCCCGCTGGCCGCGTCAGCGTCCGGCGTCTCCAGGTGTTCGTCGGGGGGCACCGCGCGACCCTAATCCGGGCGCGGGATCCGCCGGCTCCGCCACGCCGTCGGCGTACGTCCAGGTGGGAAGCATGCCACGCCCCACGAAGTCACCCAGCTCCCGCCACCGGTCCTGCTCGTCGTCCGGCGTCTGCGGCGGCGGGATCCGGAGTTGCTCCAGCAGGGTGAGCCGGTGGGTGTCGAACAGGGCACGCAGGTGCTCGCCGTACTCCGACGCCGCCGAGATGCCGGACAGGTAGGCGGCGTACGCGCCACCGGCGCCGATGACGAAACACACCAGCGCGACGACCGCCGAGCTCCCGACCACCGCGGCGACGACCGGCGAGAGGATCCCGAAGCCGACGAACCACAACGACAGGACGAGCAGGAACTCAAGCGTCGCCCGCGAGTCCTCGGCGTCCTGCACGGACTCGCGCGGCAGGACCTGGAGCAGGCGTGGCCAGACCAGGATCAGGTCGGCCTCGTACCGGTACAACGGGTAACGCTCGGCCGCCCGGATCACGTTGCCCAACCGGGTCGGCAGCACCTCGTGGCTCGCCGGGTACTCGATGTACAGGGTGAACCACTCGCCGTCGTCCGCGTCCAGCGCCGCGCTGCGCGCCCGGTGCCACCGCTTGCCCGCCTCGTCGAGCGCCGGCCACCGGGCCAGCGGATAGCCCTCGAAGAGCCGGATGACGTTGCGCCACTGGCTGGCGACGATCACGGCCAGGAACCAGCAGAACGTGAAGTACCCGGCCGCGACCAGCGCCTTCGTGGCGAGCGGGAGCGGGTTGAACGTCGCGATCAGGCGATCGAGCCGGCGGTCCTGCATCAGGCACGGAAGCGCGGCGGCGGGCAGCAGGACCAGGACCGGCAGGAAGGCGTTCGTGAGGAAGCGCCGCTCCAGGACCGATGTGGCCCGATCGAGGAAACTGTCGATCATCGCGGGAAATGCAGCCTTTTGGTGCGGATCGGGTGCGGAACCCTATCGGTTTCCTTGGAACACCCGGCGGGATAGTGGTCGAACCATCCGTCCCAGCACCCCTTTTCGCACACCACGAACGCCTTGACCACGATGGGGCGGGCATGCGCGGCGTTTCTCCCGCACGCGTGCCGGAGGCGGTCGGTGACCACGTTCCAGGAACAGTCGGGGCAGGCCACCACCACGCGAGAGCCAGACAGGGGCCTGCCCCCGTTACCCGGCGGGTCGCCGGCGAGGCGGAGACTGCCTGGGGCCATCGGACCCCTTCCCTGAGCAGGTCGCGCGTTGATCCACGACGAGCCTGGACGAACGCCCACCGCACGTCAAGCCATCGTTCGGGGACCCGACACCCGGCGTCGTCGGTGACGGGACGAACGCCGGCTTCTCCGCCGGCTTCTCCGCCGGCTGCGAGGCGGGTGGCGGCGCCCGCGTCAGCTGAGGCGGGCGCCGCGGGCGACGAGGCAGAGCACCGGGATCAGCGCCGCCAGTGTCCAGCTCAGACCGATGAGCTCGGCGGTGCCGCCGATCAGCGCCGGGCCGAGCAGGACGCCCGAGTAGGTCATCGTGGTGAACCGGGCGACGGAGCCGGCCGCCCCGGCACCGCCGGCGCCGAGGTGGCCGACCACGCTGTACAGCACCGGCAGCGGGGTCGCCAGGCCCAGGCCCACCACGGCGAACCCGGCGATGGCGAGCGCCGGCCACGGGCTGAGGACCACGGCGATCAGCCCGCCCGCGGCGGCGAGCGTGCCCACCCCGATCAGGATCCGCGCCGGGTGGCGGGCCGACAGCCGGTCGCCGACCAGCCGTAGCGAGGTCTGGCAGATGTTGAAGGCGACGTACCCCAGGGCCGCCGTGCCGAGCGAGGCGCCCAGGTTTTCGTGCAGGTACACCCCGCTCCAGGTGATCACGGCTCCCTCGCAGGTCAGCACCCCGGCACCCATGGCACCGAGGATCAGCAGGCGGCGCGTGAACCCGGCGCGGGGTGGGCGGTCCTCGACCCGGGGCCGGCGGTCCACGGTGGCGGGCAGCAACCAGCGGCCGACCAGCAGCGCGCCGGGCACCAGCACGGCGGCCAGGTACAGGTAGTGGTGGGCGAGCGGCAGGTCCGCCTCGGCCGCCGCGCCGCCGGTCAGCGAGCCCGTGACGGCGCCGATGCTCCAGGCCGCGTGGCAGCCGTTCATGATCGGCCGGTGCAGTGCCCGCTCGACGGCCACCCCGTGTGCGTTCATCGACACGTCGAGCAGGCCGTGGGCGGCGCCCATCACGATCATGGCGGCGCCGAGCTGGGGCAGGCCGCCGGCGAGCCCGACGCCGAGCAGCGCCAGCGGAAGCACGACCGTCGCGGCACGGACCAGCGCCGCGCTGCCCAGCCGGGCGGTCAGGCGGCCGGCGACCTGCATGACGATCACCGCGACCACGCCGAACAGCGCGGACACCGCGCCGAGCTGGACGGCGCTCAGGTCGTGGTCGAGCTTCAGCGACGGGTTTCGGACCGCGAGGCTGGCGATCGCCAGGCCGTTGCCGGCGAACACCGCCGCGATGGCCCAGCGGGCCCGGAGCGCGCGTATGGCCTCCGACCGGTCTCCGATATCCGTGATCGTCATGCCACCCCTCCCGTAAAGGCATGTTTCCGGTGAAACGCGTTACGCCGGTAACGCTAGCGGGGAGCGGCGTAACTGGTAAAGTGCTTTTTGATGGAAACATTGAGCGGCGTCGAGCGAATGCGGATCGTCGGCGGCGACCTCGCGCTCGACTACGTCAACACCCGGAGCGGTCCACCCGACGGCCCGCCCGACGACGACGTCCTGCACGGCTACGAGGACGTCGTGGCGTGGGCCTCCTACGTGGGCATGCTCACCGGCTCGGAGGCGGCGCGGCTGGGCCGGCAGGCGTCGACGGAGCCCGACGAGGCCCAGGCCGTGTTCCGGCGTGCGCTGCGCGTCCGGGACGACCTCGACGCGCTCTTTCGGGCGGCCCCCGCGGGTGGGCGGCCCTCCGCCCGGCACCTCGGCCGGCTGCGCGACGACACGGCGGAGGCGGTCGCCCACGCGCGGCTCGTCCCGGCGGAGGGGGGTTACCGGTGGCGCTGGACCGAGCCGCGGGACCTCGGGCGTCCACTGTGGCCGGTCGTGCACGCCGCCACCGAGCTGCTGACCGCCGGCCCGCTGGACCGGATCAAGGCCTGCGCGGGATGCCGCTTCCTCTTCGTCGACGAGAGCAAGAACCGCAGCCGCCGCTGGTGCAGCATGGACGACTGCGGGACCGCGGCGAAGATCCGGCGCTACGTCGCCCGCCGCGCCGCCAGCCAGCGCCATGCTTTGATCACAAAGCGGGTTTAGCGCTTGGGCCACTGCCAGGCGGGCTGGTCGAAGCGGCCCTGCCCGGCCACCTGGGTCTCGCCGAGGTCCTTGACCAGCTCGATCCGGGTCAGGTCGGGCTCGTCGTGGGCGAGCGCGTCGATCAGCGGTCGGCTGTGGCTGACGACCACCACCTGGGTACGCGCGGCGCCGCCCGCGATCAGGGCGGCCAGCGGCCGGATCAGCTCGGGGTGGAGGCTGGTCTCCGGCTCGTTGAGCACCAGCAGCGCGGGCGGGCGCGGGGTCAGCAGCGCGGCCGTCCACAGTAGGTACCGCAGGGTGCCGTCGGAGAGCTCGGCGGCGCCGAGGCCACGGAGCAGGCCGGGCTGGCGCAGCCGCACCTCGAAGCGCCCGCCCTCGACGGCGATCTCCAGCCGGCTGCCCGGAAACGCCGCGTCGATCGCGGTCTCCAGCGCCGCCCCCTCGCCGATCTCCCGGATCGTCTGGAGGGCAGCGGCCAGGTCCCCGCCGTCGTGGCCGAGCACCGGCGTGCGGGTACCCACCCGTGCCTCCCGGGCCGGGGCGCCGGCGTCGGTGCGGAGCTGGTCGTAGAAGCGCCACGACCGGACCCGCTCGCGGAGGGTCAGCAGCTCCGGTGCCCGCTGCGGGTCGCTGTACTCGCTGAGCATGCTGTCGAATGGCCCCACCGCGTCCGCGAACGCCGACCACGCGCGGTCCTCGCGGATCCGCAGCGCGGTGCCGGCCCGCTCGACCAGCGTCGTAGCCGGCCGCAGGATCGGGCCGGCCCAGACCACCTCCCGCTTGACCTGCGGGTCCAGCTGGAAGGCCGACTCCTCCGGCTCGTTCGGCAGGCCGAAGTCGATCGCGTACCCGAGGTCGTCGCCGGCGAAGCCGAGCTTGAGGCTGACCGGACCGCGCCGCACCGTGCCCTGCACCGGGTACCTCCCGGCCCGCACCGCCTTGCCGATCGTCGCCGGTCCGGCCCAGAGCGTGGAGGGGAGCCCGCCCTCCCGGGCCAGCGCGGCCACCGCCCCGTTGCGGGCCGAGTCGGCGAGCAGCCGCAGCGCCCGGTACAGGCTGGACTTGCCGGTGCCGTTCGCCCCGGTGACCACGGTGAGCTGGCCCAGCTCGACGACCAGGTCGCGCAGCGAGCGGTAGCTCTGCACGGCCAGTGTGGTGATCACGCGGGCCAGGTTACCGGCGCCCGCCGGCGCACCGATGAGTTTCCGGGCTCCGGTCGGTCTAACAGGTCGAGAACGGGGGCCGGCGCCGCCGCCCGGGGGGCGGCGGCGTCGGAGGGGACCGTCAGCTACCGGGTGGCGCCGGCGCGCTAGGCCCTGTTTCAAAAGGATTGTCGAGGCGAGCCGGAGTCCAGGCGGCGATCCGGCAAGCCGGGCGCAAGGTCGCATACCGGTGTTGTATGCGGCCTTACGCCCGGCGCCGCCGGTCGTCGTCTGGGCCCGGCGCAGCCCGGCAAGGATTTTCGAAGCAGGGCCTAGGGCCGCATGGCGTCTTCCGCCGCGCCGGGCTGGGCGAGGGCCAGGTAGCCGTCCTCGAGCGTGGGCGCGAGCGGCTCGGCGTCCGGTGCGGGCGGTACGGACGCGACCACCCGGTACCGCAGCCCGCCCTCCACCGGCAGCGCCGAGACGACCGTGCCGCCGGTCGGCGCCGGCCCGGCCGTGACCACCGACCACACCCGACGGTCGGCGCGGCGGGTGAGGTCGTCCACGGTGCCGCGGAAGACGAGCCGCCCCTTGGCCAGCACCGCCAGCTCGCGGCAGGTCTGCGCGACGTCGTCCACGATGTGGGTGCTGAGCAGCACGGTGCGCTCCCCCGCGAGCTGGGACAGCAGGGTGCGGAAGCGGATCCGCTCCTCGGGGTCGAGGCCGGCGGTCGGCTCGTCGACGATCAGCAGGCGCGGGTCGGCGAGCAGGGCCTGGGCGATACCGACCCGGCGGCGCATCCCGCCGGAGTAGCCGCGCAGCCGCCGGTCCGCGTCGCCGGTCAGCGCGACCACCTCCAGCAGCTCGCCGACCCGGCGCCGGCGGGTGGCCCGGTCGTCGATGCCCTTGAGCAGCCCGACGTAGTCGAGGAACTCGCGGGCGCTCAGGTCCGGGTAGACGCCGAGGTCCTGCGGCAGGTACCCGAGGACCCGCTGGACCGCCTGCCGCCCGGCGCGGCCGGTCACGTCGTACCCGCCGATCCGGACCTCACCCCCGGTCGGGCGCAACAGGCCGGCGAGGATCCGCATCAGCGTGGTCTTGCCGGCGCCGTTGGCGCCGAGCAGCCCGAACATGCCGGTCGGCACGAGCAGGTCCAGGCCGTCGAGGGCCCGCCCCTTCCCCTTGTACGTCTTGACGAGCCCGGAAATCTCGATCCGCAACGGTGACTCCTAACGCGTGGTGCGGGCGCGCAGCGCGGGCGCGGCACTGAGGACGAGAGCGGCGACCGCGAGCAGTACGCCGATGGAGAGCCAGGCGGTGGCGGCGGTGGCCGCCGGTCGCAGGAAGTTGAGCGTGGCGTCGTCGACCGGCCCGGCCAGCACCACGTCGCCGCCCGGCCCGCCGTAGCCGAAGAGCTCCTGGAGCGGGTACGGCCCGATGGGCGAGATGAGGCTCTGCGACAGCGTCGGCATCAGCGTCGGGTGGATCGAGTTGCCCCAGAACCAGTACCCGACGAACAGCACCCGGAACAGCGGCGCCGGGATGAGCAGCGGTACGACGAGCGCGAACGCCCCGACGAAGAGCACCGCCGGCAGGATAACCACCGCGAATAGCGCGGCCGCCCAGGCGAGCGCGACCGGATGGCCGGCGGTGGCGGCGTAGAGCACGGCGAATCCGAAGTAGATGATCGCCAGTGGGACCGCCGCGGCGGCGCACGAGCCCAGGTACTTGCCGGACAGGCGGCCGGCGGTCGAGGCGGGCGTGGCGTCGAGGATGGGCGCGACGCCGAGCTTGTCGTCGCGGACCAGGCGGTCGGCGAGGAAGCAGCCGTAGACGACCGGCAGGATCAGGTTGACCAGGAACGCGCCGGAGGTCATCGCGACCTTCGCCGACGGCTCGTCCAGCGCGTCGGTGAGCAGGTTGGCGGTGAGCAGGCCCAGCAGGGCCACGATGACGCCGTTCGCGATCCACATGGACCGCTTCCGCGCCTGCATCCGGAACTCGTACACGAACGCCGCGGTCATTCCGCTTCCTCACGGAGGAGGCGCTCTGCCCGCCCGAGCAGCGCCCAGCCCAGCCCGGCGAGGACCAGCGCGGTCGCGACGAGCGTGAGCCGGTTGGCCGCCCAGCCCTCCGGTACGGCACCGCGGGTGGTTTCGAAGAGGTACAGCGTCCGGGACCAGTCGCGCCCCTGCAGCAGCCCGGGGAAGACCTGCTGCACGATCCACCAGGTGGTGACGAGCCCGCCGGCCGCCGCCGGGCTGCGGAACGCCGCGCCGGCCAGGAAGCCCAGCCCGCCCAGCCACACGGTGGGGGCGAGCCAGACGAGCTGACCGCTGAGCGCCCCGCGCTCCTGCGGCATCCCGCCGGTCGCGAGGAGGATGCCGGCCACGAGTACCGCCAGGAGGGCCGCCCAGCCGAGCGTCACCGCGAGCCGCCGCAGCAGCGTCGAGCGGTAGCTGGTCGGCACGGTGAGCTGGAGCTCGACGGCGGGGTCGCGGCCGACCAGCGAGGCGGCGCCCACCCCGGCGGCCAGCGGCAGGACCATCTCCAGCGCGGCGAGCAGGGTCCGGTCGGTGTCGTCCCCGCCGTCGAGCAGGGCGAGGAGCAGGAGTGCGGCGGTGGCGACGGGCGGGGTCAGCAGCGCGGCCCAGCCGGCCCGCCGCACCTCGTACCGCCACAGGTCTGTTGGTCTCACGCCAGGTGGGTAGCGCGGTGGTGGCGGATCGGTTCACCCCGGCCGGCGAAGACCACGGCGAGCGCGGTGAGCGCGGCGGCGGCGAGGACGGTGCCGGCGTTCGTCGACCACGCGAGCCGTACGGCGTCGAGCGCCCAGTCCACGTCGGCGAGGAGGCCGCCGGCGAGCACCCGCAGCGACCACAGCATCAGGGCCGCCCCGGCCGCCACGTCGGCGCCGACCCGTACGGCGAGCACCAGGGTCAGCGCGGAGAGCAGCGCCATCGGCCCGAGCCACGCGTCGACCAGCGCGAACACGCCGCCCGGATCGCCACCCAGCGCGGCGAGCACCCCGGAGGCGGCGAGCGCGAGCAGCAGGTCGTACCCGAAGATCAGCGCGATCCGGGCGAGCAGGATCAGCGCCGGCGCGGTGGGCGCGGCGGCCACCACCTCGAACGCGGGGTCGCGGCGCGGCCCGTACAGGCCGGCGATGCCGAGCGCGGCCACGAACGGCGCGACCAGGGCGAGCACCTGCCCGGCCAGGCCCTGCGGTGACGCCGCGGCCAGCACCACGCCGAGGGCCATGGCCAGGGCGGAGGCGATCGGGACCACCGGCCGTACCAGCCGCGCCTCGGCCCGCAGCAGCGCGAGCGAGAGCCACGCCGGCCGCCGGGTGGGTGGCGGCGGCCCGTCCAGCGCGCTGCGCAGCAGCACCCGGTGCACCAGCTCCGGCCCCGGGGGAGCGGGCGGCTCGACGGCCGCCGCGAGGGAACGCCAGGCCGCCACGTCCGCCCGGCACCCGGCGCACCCGGCGAGGTGCGCCTCGACCTCGGCCCGGCCGGCGGGGTCGAGGGCACCGGTCGCGTACTCGATCAGGTTTTCGTTCATTCCGGCACCCCCTGGGTGGCGAGCGTGCGGGCCAGCGCGGCCCGGGCGTGGTGCAGGCGGCTCTTGACCGTGCCGACCGGTACGCCGAGGACGGCGGCCGCCTCGGCGAGCGGCAGCCCGGCGACGAAGACCAGCGCGACCACGTCCCGCTGGTGGTCCGGCAGGTCGCCGACCGCACCGGCGAGCGGGCTGCCGCCGGCCGCGGCGATCGCCAGCTCCTCCGGCCCGGGTGCCGGGTCCGGGCGGTCGACCGCCTCGAACGGCGCCGGCGGCGGCTGGCCGCGCAGCCGGTAGTACGCCTGGCGGCGGGCGATGCCGAAGAGCCAGGTCGAGACGGTGGAGGCGCCCGCGTACCCGCCGGCGGAGCGCCACACCGCCAGCATCGTGTCCTGCAGGACCTCCTCGGCGACCATACGGTCACCAGCCAGTCGCAGCAGGTAGCCGAAGAGGCGGCCGGCGTACGCCTGGTACAGCCGCGCCAGCGCGCCGCCGTCCCCCCGTGCCACCTGCGCGAGCAGGGCCGCGTCGTCGTCCATCACCGATTGGTAGCACCTGGCGGGCGGAAAGGTTCACGCGTCGACAACGCCACTCACGTCTCCATACGCTTAACATCCTACGGTCGGGCAAGTGGCGCGCGAGCCACCGAGAGGTAGAGCCATGGCCAAGCTGGTTTACCTGACGAACGTGTCACTCGACGGCTACATCGAGGACGAACGCGGCGCCTTCAGCTGGTTTCCACGCGACGACGAGGTGTTCGCGTTCACCACCGGCCTCCTGCGGTCCGTGGGCACGTTCCTCTACGGGCGGCGCCTGTACGAGCTGATGGCCGTCTGGGAGACCGACGCCGCTCTGGCCGCGCAGTCCGACCTCATGGCCGACTTCGCCCGCGCCTGGCAGGCGCCGAACAAGGTCGTCTACTCCACGACCCTCGCCGCAGTGTCAACCGCCGACACCCGACTCGAGCGCCGTTTCGACCCCGCCGCGGTACACCAGCTGAAGGCCACGGCCAGCGGCGATCTCACCGTAGGAGGTGCCAACATCGCGACGCAGGCCTTCAGGGCCGGGCTGGTCGACGAGTGCCAGCTGCTCGTCTGGCCGATCGTCGTCGGCGGGGGCAAGCCAGGGCTGCCGACCGGCATGCGCGCCGAACTCGAGCTCCTCGATGAGCGCCGATTCCGAAACGGCGTCGTGTACCTGCGCTACCGCCCCCTCGGGCAGTGACCGGCAGCCCTGTCCGGTTCGCCGGCGCCGGCATGACGGGCGCAGCGCTGACGACCGACTCGGCCGGTTGACCTCGCCCGTCACGACCTCGGTGAAGCCGGAATGAAGCAGGTCCGTGTTTCGATGGGGAGCATGACGGAGGTGGCTGCCCCGCGGCAGGCCCGGCTGGCCGACCGCTGGCCGACCGGGCTGGCGATCGTCACGGTGGCGTTCGCGATCGGCCTGATGGTCATGGTGGACGACGAGGCCGAGCTCTTCGGCCCGAGCGTGGCCGTGATGGCCGGGATCTACCTGTTCGCCTACGCGCTGGGCCGCCCGTGGACGGCGTGGCTGGCGTTTGCGGTGATGAGCACCGTGATGTCGGTACTACAGGCGCTGCACCGGATGGACGTGTCGTGGGCCGACCCGTTCGTCGGGATCGTGGTGGTCGTGGTACTGCTGTGGCTGGCGGCGGTCGCCCGGCGACGGTTCAGGGACGTCGACACGTTCTCGCTGCAAACCGCCGGCATGGTGGTCTTCGGCGTGATCACGCTGGTCTGCGCGGCCGCCGCACCCCGCCTCGGCGCCGCGGTGGCCGGTGTGGGGTTTCTGGCGCACGGCCTCTGGGACGCCTACCACTTCAGGGTCGGCAAGGTCGTGCACCGGACCTGGTCGGAGTACTGCGCGGTCATCGACATCCCCACCGGGATCGCCCTGATCGTCGTCGCGGTGGCATAAGGCTCTGGATTCACGCCCGCGCGGGTCGGGTGGCGCGCCACGGGCCATTACCCGCGGGCGGCGACCAGGCGGATCGCGGGCGTGCGGGTGGCGGAGAGGGTGGTGAGCACGCTCCCCGCGGAGACGATCACCGTGGCGCCGAGCACGACCTCATCGGGCGAGCGTCGAGCCGAGGTGCAGCCGGTATCCCATGCCGGGCTCGGTGAGCAGGTGCTGCGGGTGGGCGGGGTCGTCTTCGAGCTTGCGGCGCAGCTGCGCCATGAACTGGCGCAGGTAGTGCGTCTCCTTGAGGTACGTGGGACCCCACACCTGGTCGAGGAGCCGCCGCTGGCTCACCAGCTTGCCGGGGCTCTCGGCGAGGATCTCCAGCAGGTGCCACTCGGTCGGCGTGAGCCGTACCGTGGCGCCGTCGTCGCCGTGGATCAGCCGGTCGGCGATGTTCACCGCGTACCGGCCGATGCGTACCGTCGGCGGGCGGGCCGGGGTGGTGGTGACCCGGCGGGTGGCGGCGCGGATCCGGGCCAGGAGCTCCTCGACGCCGAAGGGCTTGGTGACGTAGTCGTCGGCGCCGGCGTCGAGGGCGGCGACCTTGTCGGCGCTGCCGGCCCGGCCGGAGAGCACGATGATCGGTGCCGCGGTGCGGCCGCGCAGGCCGCGGATGACGTCGACGCCGTCCATGTCGGGCAGGCCGAGGTCGAGCACCACCAGGTCGGGAAGCGTGCCGGCGGCGGCGCGCAGGGCGCTCGCGCCGTCGGCCGCGGTGTCCACCTCGTAGTCCCGGGCCCGCAGGTTGATCCGGAGGGTACGCAGGATCTGCGGCTCGTCGTCCACCACCAGGATCCGGGTCATTGGCTGCTCTCCCGTTCCGCGGTGGGGCGCCGGCGCAGCCGCTGCACGATGGCGCGGTCGGCGACCTCGGCCGCCTCCGCCTCCGTGGCCGCGTCGGCGGCCGTGACCGCGCTCGCCTCGGCCGACGGCAGGGTGAGGATCATCGTGAGCCCGCCGCCGGGCGTGGTGTCGGGCGCCAGGGTGCCGCCCATCGCCTCGGCCAGGCCGCGGGACAGGGCCAGGCCGAGGCCGACGCCGTTGTGGTTGTCCCGGTCGCCGAGCCGCTGGAACGGCTGGAACATGTGCTCGCGCGCGTCCTCGGGGATGCCGGGGCCGTGGTCGACGACGTGGAGCCGCACCGTCCCGTCCTGCTCCCGGGCGGTCACGTCGGGCGGCTGCTGGGGCGGGCTGAAGCGCAGGGCGTTGCCGATGAGGTTGACCAGTACCCGTTCGAGCAGCGCCGGGTCGGCGTGCACGGCGGGCAGCTCGGGCGGGATCCGCACCCGGACCGCGCGAGCGTGCGGGCCGAGCTCGTCCAGCGCCCGGGGTACGGCGTCCTCCAGGCCGATCTCCGCCATCGACAGGCCGAGGGCGCCGGCCTGCAGGCGGCTCATGTCGAGCAGGTTGGCGACCAGGCGGGCCAGCTTGTCCAGCGACTCGTCGGCGGCGGCGAGCAGCTCGTCACGGTCCTCCGTGGAGAAGTCGACGTCGTGGCTGCGCAGGCTGGTGACCGCGGCCTTGGCGGAGGCGAGCGGGGTACGCAGGTCGTGGCTGACCGCGGCGAGCAGCGCGGTGCGCATCTTGTCCGCCTCGGCGAGGGGCTTGGCGGCGGCGGCCTCCTGGGCGAGCCGCTCCTGCCGCAGGGCGAGCGCGGCCTGGGCGGCGAACGCCTCGACGATGCGCCGGTCGGCGGCGGGCAGCGGGTGGCCGCGCAGCACGAGGGCCAGGTCGTCGTCGATGGGTACGTCGGTGGCGCCCTCGCCGGGCGCGGCGCAGGGCCGGCCGCCGACCGTTGCCGCGATCCGCCAGGACGCCGGGTCGTGCGGCCGGTCCGGGCTGGGCGGGGCGTCCGGATGGCGTTCGAGCAGGGTGACCGACTCCAGGGCGAACGTCTCGCGGAGCCGTTCGAGCAGGGCCGGCAGCGGCCGGGCGCCGCGCAGGACGCTGCCCGCGACGGCCGCGAGGGTGGAGGCGTCCGCGCTGGCCCGGGCCGCTTCCCGGGTACGCCGGGCGGCGGTGTCCACGACCGCGCTGACCGCCACCGCGACGACCACGAAGACCAGCAGGGAGAGCAGGTTTTCCGTCTCGGCGATGGTGAAGCGGTGGATCGGCGGCGTGAAGAAGTAGTTGAGCAGCAGCGAACCGGCCAGCGCGGTCAGCACCGCCGGCCACAGCCCGCCGACCAGCGCTACGAGGATCACCCAGGCCAGGTAGAAGAGGATGTCGCTGGCCAGCGCCAGGTCGCCGCGGAGCGCCGACAGCACCACGGTGAGCAGCGGCAGGCCAACCACGGCCAGCGCGAACCCGGCGACCCGCCGCGGCCGGGACAGCGCCGCCTGCCCGGAGATGATCGGGCGGCGCCGCCCCTGGCCGATCTCCTCGTGGGTGACCAGGTGCACGTCGATCGCTCCGGACCGGGCGGTGGTGGTGACCCCGATACCGGCGGAGAAGACCTGCGCGAGCCGTCCCCGCCGGCTCGCGCCGAGCACGAGCTGGGTGGCGTTGACGCCGCGGGCGAAGTCGAGCAACGCCCGCGGCACGTCGCCGCCGATCACCTGGTGGTACGTGCCGCCGAGGCTCTCCACCAGCAGCCGCTGCCGGGCCAGCAGCGCCGGGTCGGCCCCGGCCAGCCCGTCCGAGCGGGCCACGTGGACCGCGAGCAGATCGGACCCCTTGCTCCGGGCGGCTATCCGGGCGGCCCGGCGGATCAACGTGTCACCCTCCGGCCCGCCGGTCAACGCCACCACCACCCGCTCCCGGGTCTCCCAGGTACCCCCGATGTGATGCTGAGCCCGATACCGATCCAACTGCTCATCGACCTTGTCGGCCAACCACAACAACGCCAACTCCCGCAACGCGGTGAGATTGCCGACCCGAAAGTAGTTACCCAACGCCGCATCGATCTTGTCCGGCCGATAGATGTTGCCATGCGCCATCCGCCGCCGCAGCGCCTCCGGCGTCATGTCGACCAGCTCCACCTGCTCGGCCCGCCGGGCAATCTCGTCCGGCACCGTCTCCTGCTGCACCACACCGGTAATCTGCTGCACCACGTCGTTCAGCGACTCCAGATGCTGGATATTCACCGTCGACAGCACCGTAATGCCGGCCTCCAGCAACTCCTGGATGTCCTGCCACCGCTTGCCGTTACCCGAGCCGGGCACATTCGTGTGCGCCAACTCGTCCACCACCGCCACCTGCGGCCGCCGGGCCAGGATCGCCTCGACATCCATCTCCTCGAACGTGGTGCCGCGATACGAAACCCGCTTACGCGGCACCACCTCAAGGTCGCCGACCAGCGCCGCGGTGTGCTTACGGCCATGCGTCTCCACGAACCCGACCACCACGTCAGTGCCCCGCTCCTTACGCCGGTGCGCCTCCTGCAACATGGTGAACGTCTTACCCACCCCGGGCGCGGCACCGAGGTAGATACGCAGCTGGCCGGGGGACATCGGTTACCGCGGAAACTCGCGGTCGAGGGCGAGGTTGAGCTCCAGTACGTCGACGCCGCGCTCGCCCATGAAGCCCAGGGCCCGCCCGTCGGTGTGCTCGTCGACGAGCCGCCGGACCGTGGCCAGGTCGGTGCCGCGTTCGCGGGCGATCCGGGGTGCCTGCAACGCCGCGTACTCGGGGCTGATGTGCGGGTCGAGGCCGCTGCCGCTGGCGGTGACCGCGTCCGCCGGCACGGCCGGCTGGTCCGGGGCGCCGCCGCGGATCGGGACGATGACGCCGCCTTCGGCCCGGTAGTCGACGCCGGTCTGGGCGCTCCGCACCGGTACCCCCTGGTAGGTGGAGATGAACGGGGTGCCGGTCTGGTTGACGCTGACCACGCGGGTGATCGGTCCGGTCAGCCCGTCGCGGTAGAACACGGCCAGGACCGCGCCCACGCCGTCCGGGGTGCAGTACGGCCGGCTCCCGTCCACGCCTTCCAGCTCGCCGACCGCCTTGCTGCGGGCGCAGACCTGGGTGAGCAGGCTCTGCGTCGCGTCGTCAGGGTTGTCGGCGAGCGTGTCGACGACGTCCTCCGGGCCGAGGTTGCTCGCGGCTGTGGAGGTCGGGTCGTAGCCGTCGCCGGCCGCGGAGGGGCGGGACTGGAAGTACGCGGGGATGGGGTTGCCGTCGGCGTCGGTGAACGCCTGCCCGATGATCGCGCTGCCGACGGTCTGGCCGGCGGCGTTTTCGACCAGCGAGCCCTTGGCGTTGCCGCGCAGGCCCGGCAGTTGGGCGACGCCGACCATGACCAGCGGGTACGCCAGGCCGAGGATGACGGTGAAGACGAGCAGCGCGCGCAGCGCCGCGAGGTGCTGGGTGAGCCAGCCGGGTAGACGCATCACGAGATCCCTGGGATGAACTGGATGAGCAGGTCGATGAGCTTGATGCCGACGAACGGGACGACCACGCCGCCGAGGCCGTAGATCCACAGGTTGCGGGTCAGCAGCTTCGAGGCGCTGGACGGGCGGTACCGGACACCCCGCAGCGCGAGCGGGATCAGCGCGATGATCACCAGCGCGTTGAAGATGACCGCGGAGAGGATCGCCGAGGTGGGCGAGTCCAGCCGCATCACGTTCAGCCTGTCCAGCGAGGGGTACACGGCCGCGAACATCGCCGGGATGATCGCGAAGTACTTGGCGATGTCGTTGGCGATGGAGAACGTGGTGAGCGCGCCACGGGTGATCAGCAACTGCTTGCCGATCTCCACGATCTCGATCAGCTTGGTCGGGTCCGAGTCGAGGTCGACCATGTTGCCGGCCTCCTTCGCGGCCGACGTACCGGTGTTCATCGCGACCCCGACGTCCGCCTGGGCCAGGGCCGGGGCGTCGTTCGTACCGTCGCCGGTCATCGCGACCAGCCGCCCGCCCTCCTGCTCCTTCTTGATCAGAGCCATCTTGTCTTCGGGCTTGGCCTCGGCGAGGAAGTCGTCGACGCCGGCCTCGTCCGCGATGGCCTTGGCGGTCAAGGGGTTGTCACCGGTGATCATGACGGTCCGGATGCCCATCCGGCGCATCTCGTCGAACCGCTCGCGCATGCCCGCCTTGACCACGTCCTTGAGGTGGATCACGCCCAGCGTGCGGGCCGTGGTGCCGCTCGGGCCGGTGACGCACTCGGCCACCACGAGCGGGGTACCGCCGGTCGCGGAGATTCCGTCGACGATCGGCCCGACCTCGTCGGTGGGGTGGCCGCCGTTGTCGCGCACCCACTTCATGACGGCCGCCGCCGCACCCTTGCGGATCTGACGGTCGTCGATGTCCACGCCGGACATCCGGGTCTGCGCGGTGAACGGCACGAAGTGCGCGTGCGGCATGACCCCCTCGTCGCGGGCCCGCAGCCCGTACCCGGTCTTGGCCAGCACCACGATCGACCGGCCCTCGGGCGTCTCGTCGGCCAGGCTGGAGAGCTGCGCCGCGTCCGCCACCTGCTCGGGCGTGACTCCGTCGACGGGCAGGAACTCGGACGCCTGCCGGTTGCCCAGCGTGATCGTGCCGGTCTTGTCCAGCAGCAGCGTGTTGACGTCACCGGCCGCCTCGACCGCGCGACCGCTCAGGGCGAGCACGTTGCGCTGTACGAGCCGGTCCATGCCGGCGATGCCGATCGCGGACAGCAGCGCCCCGATCGTGGTCGGGATCAGGCAGACCAGCAGCGAGGCGAGCACGATGCCGGTGACCCCGTCGGCGTTGATCGCCTGGGTGTCCGGCGCGGCGGCCTGGAACCCCTTGGCGAAGATCGCCATCGGCTGCAAGGTGACCACCGAGAGCAGGAAGATGATCGTGAGCGCGGCGAGCAGGATGTTGAGCGCGATCTCGTTCGGCGTCTTCTGCCGGTTGGCCCCTTCGACCAGCGCGATCATCCGGTCGATGAAGCTCTCCCCCGGCTTCTGGGTGATCTTCACGACGATCCGGTCGGAGAGCACCTTGGTGCCGCCGGTCACCGCGCTGCGGTCGCCGCCGGACTCCCGGATCACCGGCGCGGACTCGCCGGTGATCGCCGACTCGTCCACGCTCGCGATGCCCTCGACGACGTCGCCGTCGCCGGGGATGATCTGGCCGGCCTCCACGACGACGATGTCGCCCTGCCGGAGGTCGACGGCGTCGACCCGCTCCTCGCGCTCGGCGTCCGTACCCCACCCGGTGAGGCGGCGGGCGACGGTCTCCTGCTTCGCCTTGCGCAGCGTGGCGGCCTGGGCCTTGCCCCGCCCTTCGGCCACCGCCTCGGCCAGGTTGGCGAAGACCACGGTCAGCCACAGCCACACCGTGATCAGCCAGCCGAAGACCGACGGGTCGGTGATCGCCAGCACGGTGGTGAAGACCGCGCCGATCTCGACGATCAACATGACGGGGTTGCGCCACAGCGTGCGCGGGTCGAGCTTGCGCACCGCGTCCGGCAGGGACTTCCACAGCTGCTTCGGGTCGAGCAGGCCGCCGCCCACCGGCTTGCCCCGCTGGGCCGCCACCGGCGCCTCCGGTGTCACTGTCGTGACGGTCATTTCAGTCTTTTCCTTCTCTAGGGCGGCTACAGGCCCTCGGCCAGGGGGCCGAGGGCGAGGGCGGGCAGGAACGTGAGGGCGACGAGGACGACCGTCACGCCGGCGACCATGCCGACGAACAGCGGCCGGTGGGTCGGCAGCGTCCCGGCCGACTCCGGTACCGGCTGCTGCCGGGCGAGCGAGCCGGCCAGGCCGAGCACGAGCACGATCGGCAGGAACCGGCCGAGCAGCATCGCCAACCCCAGCGCGGTGTCCCACCAGGCGGTGTTGACGGTGATGCCGGCGAACGCCGAGCCGTTGTTGTTGGAGGCCGAGGTGAACGCGTAGAGCACCTCGGAGAAGCCGTGCGGGCCGACGTTGAGCGCGGTCTCGTGGTTCTTCGTCGCCATCGCGGCGGCCGTGCCGATGAGGACCAGGGCCGGCGTGACCAGGAAGTACAGCGACGCGAACTTGATCTCGCGGGCGCCGATCTTCTTGCCCAGGTACTCGGGCGTCCGGCCGACCATCAGCCCGGCCACGAACACCGTGATCACCGCCAGGACGAGGATGCCGTACAGGCCGGCGCCGACCCCGCCGGGCGCGACCTCGCCGAGCATCATGTTGACGATCGGCATCATGCCGCCCAGCGCGGTGTACGAGTCGTGGAACGAGTTGACCGACCCGGTCGAGGTGAGCGTGGTCGCGGCCGCGAACGTGGCCGAGTTGGGCACCCCGAACCGGGTCTCCTTGCCCTCCATCGCGGCGCCCACCGCCTGCGGCACCGTACCGCCGTGCGCCGACTCGAAGCCGATCGTCAGCGCCACGCTCGCGATCGCCAGCACGGACATGACCGCGACGATCGCGTACCCCTGCCGGTTCTGGCCGACCATCCGGCCGAACACCCGGGGCAGGCTGAACGGGATGCAGAGCAGCAGGAAGATCTCGATCCAGTTCGTCCACGGCGTGGGGTTCTCGAACGGGTGGGCCGAGTTGACGTTGTAGAAGCCGCCACCGTTGGTACCCAGGTCCTTGATCGCCTCCTGGGAGGCGACCGGCCCGCCGGTGATGTGCTGCGTCGCGCCGCCCAGCGTGGTCACGTCGGTGCCGCCGGAGAGGTTCTGCACCGCACCGCCGATGATCAGTGCGATCGTCGCGAGCACGCTGATCGGCAGCAGGATGCGGATCGTGATCCGGGTCAGGTCGACCCAGAAGTTGCCGAGCTGGTCGGTCCTGCGCCGGGCGAAGCCCCGCACCAGGGCGACCGCGACCGCGATGCCGACCGAGGCGGAGACGAAGTTCTGCACGGCGAGGCCGGCCATCTGCACCAGGTGGCCCATCGTGGACTCACCCGAGTACCACTGCCAGTTGGTGTTGGTCACGAAGGAGACGGCGGTGTTCCACGCGCCGTGGGTCATCACGTTGTCGAAGCCCAGCGACAGCGGCAGGTAGCTCTGCAGGCGCATGAAGCCGTACAGGAACAGGATCGACACCGCCGAGAAGGCCAGCACGCTGCGGGCGTACACGCCCCAGGTCTGCTCGCCGGCCGGGTTGACCCCGACCAGCCGGTAGACGCCCCGCTCGACGGCGGAGTGCCGGGTACCGGAGACGACCCGGTACATGTAGTCACCCAGAAAGCGGTACGCCACGGCGAGCGCGGCGATCAGGGAGAGGACGAAGACGACACCCATCAAAACCGCTCCGGAAAGAGCAGGGCCGCGACCAGGAAGATCGCCAGGCCGGCGGAAATGACCAGACCGATCACGTTGACGGCGTTCACAGCCGCTCCACCGCCCGTACGACCAGGGCGAGGACCACGAACAGCCCCACCGTCAACAGCACCAGGGCTATGTCGGCCACTGGGGTGCCTCCTTCAGGAAAGCCTCAAATTGCGTATATCGGTTGTACCGTGTCGGGTCGGCCGGCAACGCCAACTCGCGGTCGGCCGGCCGTCGACCGTGCCGGGCAATACAAACGCCTGCTCGCGCGCGCCGTAAGGGCTCTTGACGGGATCCATACGGCGCCGCCTCGTTTCTTGACGGACCCTTGACGTCAGCGGTGACCCACGCCGCGCCGCACCGGCTCCTCGCGCCCGTCACCGGCGGCCTGTGCGTGCCGCAGCCACCGCTGCCCGAGGCCCAGCGCGGTCGCGAAGGCGATCACGGCCAGGTGCCACCCGCACTCCGGGCCGTCCCAGGACAGGTCGCCGAAGCGGTGCACCAGGAAGCCGTTGAACAGCAGGTATCCCAGGCCCGCCGTGGCCAGCGCCGCGCGGGTGCCCGCGGCGAGCGCCGCGTAGACGCCGGCCGCCACCGCCACGACGAGCAACCGGCCCGAGGTGTCGCCGCGCGGAAACAGCACGGCCGCCACGGTGGTCGCGGCCGCCATCGCCGCCGCGCCCGCCGCCATGTCGATACCGAACGGGGTACGCCCCGCCTCCGCCCGCACCACGCACTCCTGACCAGCCTCCGGGCGGCCGCCGATCGGCCGCGCGCTGCCCATGAAAACGCGGGCCCGGGGGCGGGACGAGGTTCTTGACGCTATCCGTACGCGTCCATACGCGATCCTGACGCGCGCCGCGCCGCTACGATGCCGCCCCGTCCGGCAGGGGGGTCGACACCGCTTGCCGCGAGCCCGGGTGACCCGCGCCTAGCCTGGTGGGGTGAGCGTCGATCTGGTCCTGCTCCGCGGCGTGTCGTACCAGGGGCAGGAGATCACCGGGCACCGGATGCGCGGGCTGCTGGCACTGCTCGCCGGCGACCTGCGTACGGGCTGCGGCACCGCACGCCTCGTCGACGGGCTGTGGCCGGAGGAGCCGCCCGGCAACCCGACCAAGGCGCTGCAGGTGCTGGTGTCCCGGACCCGGGCGCAGCTGGGTTCGGGCGTCATCGCCAGTACACCCAAGGGGTACCGGCTGCTGCTCGCCGAGGACCGGGTGGACAGCAGCGCCGTGCTGCTGCGGGCGGCGGCGAGCACCCGGCAGCTGCGCGCGGGAGACCACGCGGCCGCGCTCGCCCACGCCGAGGCCGGCCTGGCCCTGTGGGACGGTACGCCCCGGGACACCGTCGTGACGGACGACCCGGTGGAGGCGCTGCGGGCCGAGCGGGTGGCGGCGCACCGGTCGCTGGTGCGCACCCGGGCGCTCGCGCTGGCTCGGCTGGGGCGGCACGGGGAAGCCGTCGAGCCGCTCACCGCCCTCGCCGCCGACCTGCCCCGCGACGAGGAGGTGCTGCTGGAGCTGCTGCGCGGCGAGGCGGCCACGGTCGGCGCGTCGGCGGCGCTGGCCCGCTACGAGGCGTACCGCCGGGCGTTGCGCGACGAGCTGGGCACCGACCCGGGCGCCGCGCTGCAGGCCGCGTACCAGCATCTCTTGCGGGGTGACACGCCGGTGGTCCGGCAGGGCGTCGCGGCCGAGCCGAACCCGCTGCTGGGTCGCGACGAGGACCTGGCCGCGGTGGCCGCGCTGGTCCGCCGGTCCCGGGTCACGTCCATCGTCGGCCCCGGTGGCCTGGGCAAGACCCGGCTGGCGAACGCGGTCGCCCGGGACGCCGAGCAGCGAGTGGTCCAGGTCGTGCCGCTGGCCGGCGTGGCCACCGACGCCGACGTCGTCCGCCAGGTGGCGTCGACGTTCGACGCCGCCGAGCCGCGGCTGTCCCACCCGGCGGTACCGCCGGACCCGGTCGCCGGCATCGCGGCCGCGCTCGGCTCCGGGCCGGCCCTGCTCGTGCTGGACAACTGCGAGCACGTGGTCGCCGGCGCCGCGGAGCTGGTCCGGGCGCTGGTCTCGGCCCTGCCCGAGCTGCGGGTACTGACCACCAGCCGCACCCCGCTGGGCCTCTCCTCGGAGTCCGTGTACGCGCTGCCCGAGCTGAGCCTGCCGACGATGGTGGAGCTGTTCGCACAGCGGGCGAGGGCCGCCCGCCCCGGCGTCGACCTGCCCGCGGAGGCGGTCGCCGAGCTCTGCGGCCACCTGGACGGGCTGCCGCTCGCGGTCGAGCTGGCCGCCGCCCGGGTACGGGTGATGTCGGTCGCGGAGATCGCCGAGCACCTCGGCGACCGGTTCGCCCTGCTGCGCGGCGGGCCCCGGGACGTACCCTCGCGGCACCAGACCCTGCACGCGGTGGTCGAGTGGAGCTGGAACCTGCTGGACCCGGCCGGCCAGGCGGCGATCCGCGCGCTGTCGGTCTTTCCGGGCGGGTTCACCGCCGGCGGCGCGCGGCGTCTGCTGGGCGGCGAGGCCCTGCGCACGCTGGAGGACCTGGCCGACCAGTCGCTGCTGAAGGTGGTCGACACCGGTTCCGGCGCGCGGTTTCGGATGCTGGAGACGGTGCGCGAGTTCGGCGCCGCACGGCGCGCCGCGGCGGGCGAGGACGACGACGTGGCCGCCGGTTTTCTCGCCTGGGCCAGGGAGTTCGGGCTGGCGCACCACGAGGCGGCCCTGGGACCCGACCCGGCCTCGACCGCGGACCGGATCAGGGCCGAACAGGACAACCTGCTGCAGGCGCTGCACCAGGCGGTCGCGCGCGGCGACAGCACCACGGTGGTGGCGACGACCGCGGTCCTGGGCGCCCTGTGGATGATCGAGTCGAACTACGCCCGGATGGTGGCGCTGACCGCGGAGGCGGGCTGGATCCTGTCGCACTACCGGCCCGGCCCGGACTTCGTGGAGGTGACCCGGACGGCGGCGACGCTCTGCACCGGCTTCACGTTCAGCTCCGAGGGGCCGCGGGCGGTACGTTCGCTGGTGGCGCTGCGCCGGCTCCCGCCCGCACCGCCGGACACGCTGACCCGGGCCGGCGCGATCGTCCTGGCGGCGGTGCCGGAGCTGATGGCGGGGAGCCGGCGGCTGGACGAGCTCTGCGGCAGCGGCGTGCCGTTGCTCGCCGCGGTCGCCAACGCCGTCGCCACCTACCTCTGGGAGTACCAGGGCGAGCCCGACCGCGCCCTGTCCGCGGCCGAGCGGATGCTCGCGGCGTCGCTGGACCAGCCGGTGCCGTGGGCGCGGCTGCTCGCCCGCGCCCGGATCGCCGACCTGTACCTCCAGTCCGGGCGGGGCGCGGAGGCGCTGCCCCACCTGGAGGTCGCGATGCGGATCCTGGAGCAGGTCGGCATCCGGCACGAGACGCTCGGCGTCCGGCTCGGCATCGTGCTGGCCAACCTGCAGCTCGGCGCCCTGGACGCGGCCGAGCGCCAGCTGGCCCTGTTCGAGCCGGACCAGCCCGAGGAGGTGGTGGAGCTGAGCTCCTTCCTGGCCGTACGCGCCGAGATCCTGCTCGGCCGCGACCAGACCGAGGCCGGCCTGCGGACGTGGCGGCGGGTCGCCGGGATGGCCCGCGAAGCGGTGGAACGCGGCGACGTGCCCGGCCTCGACAGCTGGACGCTGGAGGTGGAGGCGGCGACCGTCATCGCCCACGTCCGGCACGGCCGGCGCGAGCTCGTCGCCCCACTCGCCGCCGCGCTGCCGGAACGGCTCTCGGCGCTGCTGGCGGCGCTCGCCGCCAACCGCACGTCCCTGGCCGGCTTTCCCCTCGGTGGCGCGCTGCTGCTCGCACTGGCCACAGTGGACCTGGACCGGGGCGAGACGGGCTCCGGCGTACGGCTGACCGCGCTGGCCGAGCGGTTCCACTACATCCGCGGCTTCCGGCCGGCCATGTCGCCGGAGCAGGCACGGCAGGCCGCCGAAGAGGCCGACAAGGCGGCGTACGCGGAAGCGGTCTCCGCGTACGCCGCCCTCGGCCCTGACGAGATGCTCGTGGCCGCCCGGGCGGCGCTGCGCGAGCGGCCTCAGGCCTGACGGTTGTACAGCTTCCTGGCCCACAGGTAGCCGACCAGCGCGATCCCGGCCGACCACGCGGCGGCGGCGATCCCGCTGGACCCGATGCCGGTACCGAGCAGCAGCCCGCGGATGGTCTCCATGATCGGCGTGAACGGCTGGTACTCGGCGAACCACCGCAGACCCACCGGCATCGAGTCGGTGGGGACGAACCCGCTGCCGAGGAACGGCAGAAAGACCAGCGGCTGCGGCAGGTTGCTCGCGCTCTCCACGGTCTTGGCCGCGAGGCCCATCGCCACCGACAGCCAGGTGAGGGCGAAGGCGATCATCGCCACGACACCGGCGGCCGCGACCCATTCCAGGACGCTGGCGTTCGGCCGGAACCCGATGGCGAGCGCCACCCCGACGACCACCGCCACGGCGACGGCGGTCTGCACCATCGCGCCGACGACGTGGCCGGTCAGCACCGAGACGCGGGCGATGGCCATGCTCTTGAACCGGGCCACGATGCCCTCGGTCATGTCCATGGCCACCGAGATCGCGGTACCCATCGCCACGGCGGCCACCGCCATCATCAGGATGCCCGGTGCCACGTAGTCCACGTACGCGCCGCGGCCGCCGGAGCCGGAGCCCAGGCCGTTGCCGAGCGTACCGCCGAAGACGTAGACGAACAGCAGCAGGAACACCACGGGCGTACCCACGAGTTGCAGGATCAGCGACGGGTACCGCCGCATGTGCGTGATCTGGCGGCGCACCATCGTGGCCGAGTCCGCCAGCGCCAGTGACATGGTGCTCATCGCACAGCCTCCATCGTCGTCTCGTCGGTCCGGGCGGTCTCGCCGGTCTGGGCGGTCTCGTCGGTCATCCGGCTCTTACCGGTCAGGGCGAGGAACACGTCGTCCAGGTCGGGTGTGTGCACGGTCAGCGAGTCCACCTCGACCGACGCGTCGTCGAGCCGGGCGAGCAGCGCCCGCAGCGAGTGCACTGCGCCGTCGTGCGGCACCTGGAGCACCAGCGACTCGTCGTCCCGGCCGTCGGCGGCGAGCGCCCCGCCGGCCGCGGTGAGGGTCCGGGCCGCCAGGTCGAGCTCGTCCGGGTCGGTGAACCGCAGGCTGACGTGCCCGCCCGGGATGCGGCGCTTGAGCTCGTCGGGCGTACCCTCGGCCACCACCCGGCCCTGGTCCAGCAGCGCGATCCGGTCGGCGAGCTGGTCGGCCTCCTCCAGGTACTGGGTGGTGAGGAAGATGGTCACCCCGCCGGCCACCAGCTCCCGGATGATCTGCCAGAGGCCGCGCCGGCTGCGCGGGTCGAGACCGCTGGTCGGCTCGTCCAGGAAGATCACCCGCGGCGCCCCGACGAGCGTCATCGCCAGGTCCAGCCGGCGCTGCATGCCGCCGGAGTAGGTCCCGGCCAGCTTGCCCCGCGCCTCCACCAGGTCGAACCGCTCCAGCAGCTCCGTCGCCCGCCGGCTCCCCTCCCGCCGGCCCAGGTGGTGCAGGTCGGCCATCAGCCGCAGGTTTTCCTCGCCGGTCAGTAGCTTGTCCACCGCCGAGAACTGCCCGGTCAGCCCGATCGCGGCCCGTACCGCGTCCGGCTCCCGCGCCGGATCGTGCCCCGCCACCCGGATCTCGCCGCCGTCGGCGCGGATGAGCGTGGACAGGATCTGCACCATCGTGGTCTTGCCGGCGCCGTTCGGGCCGAGCAGCGAGAAGATCGTCCCTTCGGCGACGGTGAGGTCGATGCCGTCGAGCACGACCTTGTCGCCGTACGACCTGCGCAGCCCGCGCACCGCGATCGCCGGTCGGATGTGGTTGTCTGCCATGCCCCGAACGGTCGCGCCGCCCGGTTTCACCGCGGCAACACCCCGGCAACGCCGGGCCCGGTCCCCCGTTACCGGGGCGACGCCAGCAGCGCCTCGGCCAGGAGCAGGTCGTGAAACATCCACTTTCCGGCCGCGTTGCCGTCCCGGCGTACGGCCGCGAACCCGTCGCCGCGCAGCACGGTCACCCGCCGCCACGACCGCGGCGGCTCGCCGGTGAGCGCGGACAGCTCGGCCGGCCCCATCGGGCTGGGCCCGACCGGGGCGCCGCCGCTCGGCGGCTCGCCGACGAGGGTCGCGGCCCGCTTCGGCTCCTGGACGATGTGCACCGCCCGCCCGTGCCGGACGCCCCGGTAGACCACCGCGCCGACCGTGAACCCGCCGAGGAAGCCGCCGGCCAGGTCGGGCACCCGCAGGTACGCCGGCATCTGGACCAGCTTGAGCCCGAGCCCGCTGACCGTCTCGCTGGCCGCGCGGGCCATCGCCCCGTACGCGTAGAAGAAGTAGCCGCAGAACAGCAGGCCGAGCCCGCCGAGGATGCCCGCGCCGACCATCGCGTACGTGACGGTGTGCACCACGTACATCGAGATCCCCACGGCGGTCATGAGGACGGGCACCCCGAAGTAGACCAGCCGGACCTGCCGCAGGGCGGCCTGGCTCCGGCGCACCCCGGCCAGGTCGGGCACGAGTGTCAGCCGCTGCTGGATCAGCTCCGCGCGCTTTCGATCCATGGCCGGTCCCTTCGCCGTGTAGGGGAACAGCGTAGGAGGCACACTCAACGGCGCGGCACGATGCTGAGTGAGCGGTCAGCCAGGCCGATCCGCAGGCGCTGGCCCCAGCCGAGCTCCAGGTGGTCGCCCTCCAGCCCGTCGGCGAAGGCGACCAGCCGCTCCGACTCGCTGGTCAGCTCCAGCCACTCCGCGCCGGCCAGGCGCCCCTGGGTGAGCGTGGTGCCGGTCGCCGGCGAGGGCCAGGCCTCCCGGATGAACCAGCACAGCGCAGTCTCGGTCGGGCCGGGCAGGGCGGGCGCCGGCGCCAGCGTACGGGCGATCGAGGCGCACCACCCGGTGGCGCCGGTGCCGGTGCCGACCACGACGCCGGAGGAGGACTGCCGCTCGCGGGCGCCGCCGGCCGTGCCGAGGACGTAGCGCGCGGACTGGTGGCTCGGGTGTCCGATGTAGACCTCGTTCAGCCCGTACAGCCGCTGGCCGTCGTCGAGCTCGGCGACCACCATGGTCCGGTGCTCGACCGGCAGCTCGCGGCGGAGCAGCGCGGCCACGGCGGCCGGGGCGTGCTGCACGAGCACGCCCGGGTTGCGCTCCGGCTCCGGGTCGACGCCGATGACCGGCTGCCCGTCCAGGTACTTGGCGACGTTGGCCACCAGCCCGTCCTGCCCCACCGCCAGCACGACGTCCTCCGGCCCGAAAAGGAACCGGGGCAGGTCGTCGCGGTCCACGTGGCCACGCCGCCAGTCGGGCGGGACGGCCGCGCCGACCGTGGTCAGCGCGGCCGCCTGTGCCTCGTGCCGCTGCCGCACCTGCGCCAGGTCGCGGCCGCGCTGGCGCAGGAAGTAGCCGGCGGCGCCGAGCGTGCCGTGGCGGGCCAGCAGCTCGTCCAGCTCGCTGCGCCGGGTCACGGTCACCAGCCGGGTTGGAAGCGTCATCGCTCGCCGTGCCCGTTGGCCAACCGGCCGACGAGCTTGGTCACCACGTCGGGCGTGATGGTCAGCTCGCCGATCTGCGGGAGCTGGCCGGCCAGCTTTTCCAGGGCGAGGGCGTAGAGGACCGCCTCGGGGACGTCGCGGTAGGCGGCCAGCCGGGCGACCTCGGCCTCCGCGGAGGCGAGACCCACCGCGCGTACACCGTCGGCTCGGGCCTGCTCGCGGGCCCGCTCCGACTCGGCGGCGAGCCGGGCCCGGTCGGTCTGTCCCTGGCTGCTGACCAGCTTGGCGGCCGCCTCCAGCTCGGCTGCCCGCCGGTCGTTGGCCCCGCGCTGCTCGACCAGCTGCTGCTCGCGGCGGGCCAGCTCGATCTTGTTTTGCAGCTCGTTCTCCGCGATGGCGCGCTCCTGCTCGACGGCGACCGCGCGGCGCGCGTAGCTGGCCCGGTCGGCCTCCTGCTGCACCGCCTCCCGGGTCGGGGTCTGCAGCGCCCGCTCCACCTCCGGCTCCGGCCGGATCGCGACCACCCGGGAGGAGACCACACTCGCCCCGATCTCGGCGAGCCGCTGGTCGCCGGCGAGGGCCGAGGCCACCGCCTCGCGGACGGTCGCGATGCCGGCCAGCGCCTCGGTGAGCGGGACCCGGGCGAGCAGGTCGAGCGCGGGCTGCTGGGCCAGCTCGGCGAGGAGCGTCGCCACCTGGTCGAGCGGCTGGCCGCGCCATCCGCCGCGGAGCGGGTCGATGGAGAAGTCGAGCCGGGTGGCGGCCAGGCCCGGGTCGCTCATCCGGTACGTCACCGTGGCCTGCACGGTCACGTCGGCGAAGTCGGCCGTGCGGGCGTGGAACAGCAACGGCAGCTCACGGTCGTCGACCGGCACCTCGGAGAGGACCGCGTGCAGTGGCCGGTACCAGAACGACGTGCCGACGCCCTCGTGCCGCACCCGCCCGCGGACGACGTGCCGCACATAGGCCGTCGGCGCCCCGCGCAGGTGCCGCAGGAACAGTCTCCTCGTGATGTCGGCCATCCCGACCCCTCCCTCGTTATCGTCGTCTTGACGATAACGGCCTCATGGGCTTCTCGTCAAGGTGGCGAGAATCTCCGGGCGGCCGGACAGGCGAGAGCTGGCCGGGTCCCTCCCGGGGGGAGCGAGGGACCCGGCCAGCGGTCTCTATTTCGTTGTTTCGTTGGGGGTCAGCTGTTCCAGTGGTCGGCCACGGTCTTGGCGGCCATCGACTCCCACTGCGCGTAGTGGAACGGGAACGCCGACACCTGCACCGCCTGCGCGGCATCGGTCAGCGGCATGTCCCGCCACCCGTCAACATTCTTCAACCCCGACAAAAACGCCGTCGTCGAATACGCCGGATCGGTAATCTGCTCCGGCGAACCCCAACCCGAAGACGGACGCTGCTGGAACAACCCCAACGAGTCATGATCGTTCACATCACCCAGATGACCCAGGTTCACCAGCTTCGACTCCTGCAACGACGTCGCGATCGCCACCACCGCGGCCCGCTCGTCCATACCCGCCTTCTTCGTCGCCGCGATAATCGCCTCAGCGTTATCCACCTGCTCACCCGACAACGCGAAGTACGACTGCTCACCCTGCACACCATGCGGGACCAGCTTGTCCATACCCGGCTTGTCCGCCTTCACCTGCGCCACCGACACCACCGCCGGCGCACCCTGCGTACCGTGGGCCGGCGAAGCCAGCGCCGCCGTGGACGGACCGAGCAGCGCACCACCAGCGAAGGCGAAACCCGCGACCGCGGTCACCGTCTTACGCAGCATCGTGTTCATACCCGACACTCCAATCCAGGGGGAAAAACGCGCACACACGCGCCCGACGCCGAATTCGACGCCACAAAACAAATCAGGGAAAACAACGGGGGGAAAACACAAGCACCCGGCGGACTCACACTCACCGGCGCGGGATAGTCAACGACCCGACCCCACCCGGCATTCCCACCGGAGCCCCGACCCGACCGAACCCTTTCGCGAGCCGCCTATACAACGGCCCCGGGCCGCCGGCCATTCCACCGAACTCCGACCCACCACCCGGCACCGCCGGGCTTCTTCGCGGGCCGCATGCATAACGACCCCGGGTGCCGGCCAATTCCGCCGGGCGACCGGACATCCGGCGCGCGACGCACATGGATTCACACACCGGACGCCGCCCAAACCGCGTATCCAGACACAGATATGAGCTACCGCGACCCATCGCGGCCCAGTCCCAATGCCGCTCACGCCAATTCGACCAAGGTCGTGAACTGGCCACGCTCAGGAGCGTCAGGCCATTGACCGGCCAGGCGGGGCCGGGCCGCGATCGCCACCGAGCGGCGGGCGACGGTCGAGATCGTGGTACGTAGGTGCCCTCGGGCGGGCGGATTCGTACCACGATCTGCTGGGACGGTCCGCCGTCGAGCCGTGCGTCCCTTGATCGGCGCTGGCGGTCGGTTTGGGCGTGGCCGGTGATCGTCGGCCCGAAATCGGGGTCATAGGTTGAGTGGCATCGGGTCCGGACCGTCGCTCCCGCGGCCTCACCGTCCGCGTCTGTCACGGTCGCCCTCTACCGCCTCCGACCATCGCGACGGCGCCGGGCATGCGGATGCCCCGTCTGTGCGGGCAGCTCAAGAGCTCCGCGCACGCGGCCGGTGGATCCGTCCGGGCTTGTCCCGCGGAGCCGGCAGCGGAGGCCGGGGAACTCGGCGAGCGCTAGCGAGCCGCCGGCCAGAGCGGTGCCCGCGGGAGCGAACGCAGCCCGGTGGCCGGGCCCGGGATCGATCGGGGTGTTGTGGCGAAGGG
>NZ_JAVHUY010000059.1 GCF_031085175.1 Phytohabitans maris | reverse complement strand
GCCGGCCCGGCCGAGCGGCGCCGCGCCGGCACGGCCGAGCGACGGGGCGAAAGCGGGCGAGGGCGGGGCCTCGACCGTGGCGGTGAGCACCGGCGGGCCGGGCGGGTCGTCCAGGAAATCGGCGCTCGGCACGAAGAACAGCGTGCCCGTGACCGGCGTAGAGAAGTCCAGGATGCGGTCGTGCGCGGCGCCGGGCGCGCCGAGGAACATGCGTTCCAGCATCCGCTCGGTGACCGCCGGGGTGCGCGCGTACCCGATGAAGTACGTGCCGAACTCGCCGCGCCCCACCTCGCCGAACGGCATGTTGTCGCGCAGGATCTGGTGCTCGGTGCCGTCCGGGTCGGTGATGCTGGTGAGCGCGACGTGCGAGTTGGCCGGCTTGAGGTCGTCGGGCAGCTCGACGTCCGACAGCTTGCGGCGGCCGACGGCCAGCTCCTGCGCCTCGACCGGCAGGGAGTTCCAGGCGGCAAGGTCGTGCAGGTACTTCTGCACGATCACGTAGCTGCCGCCGGCGAACTCGGGGTCCTCCGCGCCGATCAGCACCGCCTCGCGCGCCTCCGCGCCGACCGGGTTTTCCGTGCCGTCGACGAAGCCGAGCAGGTCGCGCACGTCGAAGTACTTGAAGCCGTGCACCTCGTCGCACGCCGTCACGGCGCCGCGCAGCCGCTCCATGATCTCGCCGGCCAGGGCGAAGCAGAGGTCGGGGCGCTGGGCGCGGACGTGGAAGAGCAGGTCGCCGGGGGTGGCGACGGCGTGGTGCACCGGGCCGGCCAGCTCCCGGAACGGGTGCAGCTGCGCCGGTCGCGCCCCGCCGAAGAGCCGGTCCCAGGCGCTGGAGCCGATGCCGGTGACGCAGCTCAGCTCGCGGCGCGGGGCCCGGAAGCCGACCGCCCGCTGCAGCCCCGACAGGTCCGGCAGCAGGTCGCGAACGGCGTCCTCACCGCCCGGGTCGATGGTCACGACGAGAAAGAGGGCAGACCGGGTCAACGGGCTCAGCACCGCCTGCGGAGTCACCTCGTCACCGTACTGCCCGATGATCGCCCCGGACAGCTTTATGCTCGGGCCGGCTGCGCCTCCCCGACGTGAGCACGAACGTCCTGACCACCAGCCTCACCGGCCTCGCCGGCGACCCCGGCGGCCCGGCCACCCGGGGCGTGCGGCTGCGGCGGGGCGCGGCGGTCGCGGCGATGGTCCTGGGCGCCTGCGCCGGCGGCGCGCTGCTGCGCTGGGTGGGGCACCCGGCACCGCTGTGGGCGGCCGCCGCGCTGCTGCTGGGCTCCGCGGCCACCGCGTTCGCCGCCGCCCGTTCGCCGCCGGCCGCCGCCTGGCGCTGACCGCGCCCACGAGCCAGAGACACAACCAGCCGCCGGAACGACGCAGCGCGCCGCTGGACCGGCGCTGACCGCGCCCGCCCGCCAAGGACGAAACCCGCCGCTGGAACGGAACGGAGCGGGCTCAGGGGTTGATGGCCAGAAACACGAACGCGGCCAGCAGCATCAGGTGCACGCCGCCCTGGAGCCGGGTCGCCCGCCCGGGCACGACGGTGAGCGCGCCGACGACGACGGTCAGCGCCAGCAGCACCATCTGGGTGGCGCCGAGGCCGAGCAGCAGCGGGCCGTCCAGCCAGATCGACGCCACCGCGATCGTCGGGATGGTCAGGCCGATGCTGGCCATCGCCGAACCGAGCGCGAGGTTGAGGCTGATCTGGATCTGGTTGCGCCACGCGGCCCGTACCGCGGCGATGGTCTCCGGGAGCAGCACCAGCATCGCGATCACCACGCCCACGAACGCGTGCGGCAGCCCGATCGCGGCGACCCCGTCCTCGATCGACTTGGACTCCACCTTCGCCAGCCCGACCACGCCGACCAGCGCCACGAGCAGCAGCCCGAGGCTCGCCACCGCCTTGCGGCCGGACGGCGGAGCGGCGTGCGCGTCCGGCGGGGCGCCGTCGACCTCCACCGGGAGGAAGAAGTCGCGGTGCCGCACGGTCTGCGTGACGACGTAGAGGGCGTACAGCAGCAGGGAGACCACCGCGGCGAAGGTGAGCTGGGCGGGGGAGAACTCCGGGCCCGGGCGGCTCGTCGTGAACGCCGGCAGTACCAGGCACATCGTGGCGACCGTGGCCACGGTGGCGAGCGCGGCGCCGCTCCCCTCCGCGTTGAAGACCGCCAGCCCGAAGCGGACCGCGCCGACGGTGAGGCAGAGGCCGAGGATGCCGTTCATCGTGATCATCGCGGCGGCGAAGACGGTGTCGCGGGCGAGCGACGCGGTCTCCGCCCCGCCGGAGGCCATCAGCGTGACGATCAGCCCGACCTCGATGACGGTCACGGCGACCGCGAGCACCAGCGAACCGAACGGCTCGCCCACCCGGTGCGCCACGACCTCGGCGTGGTGCACGGCGGCGAGCACCGCGCCGGCCAGGGCCACGGCCACGACGACCGCCAGGAACACGCCCGGGTGGCGACCCCACACCGCGGCCAGCAGCAGGGCCGCGGCCAGCGGCACCGACGCGGTCCACTGGCGCAGCGGGGCGAGGAGGCGGCTCACTGGACCGCGTCCGGCTCGCGGCGGCGGCGTACCCGATGGTCCGTCGACCGCCGCGACCCGGCGCGGACCTGGCCTTTTGGCACGCTCACCGACGCTACCAGCCCGGTTAGGGTCCCAACCTGGGCTTGCCGAATCGGGGGTGGTCCCGGCCGGGCGGTGATGACAGAGTAGGCCGGGTGTTCGGGAGATCACTCCAATGAGGACAGCGGTGCGGCGGCATGCCCGCGCGCTCTCCTGGCGGGCCCGCGCCGCGCTGGCGGCGCTGGCGATGGTCGGGCTGGTCGTGCTCGGCGGCGCGGTCAGCCGCGGCGACGGCGCGCCGGCGGGCGCGCTGGAACGGACGCCGCCGGTGACCGCCGACCGCGGCTACTGGCCGCCGATCCCGCCGCCCGGCCCGGTCCGGACCTCGCCGCCGGCCGCGCCGCCCACGTCGGCACCGGCGCCCGCCGGCCCGGAGCGGGGCGTCGCGGCGCCGACCAGCCCGGCCGGGGAGAAGGTCCGGGCCACGCCGTCCACGAGCCCACCCGCGCCCGGCCTCACGCCGGGCACGCGGATCGGGCTGGAGCCGGTCACCCATCCCGGGTACCGGGTGCGGCACCGGCAGTTCCGGGGGCGGATCGACCCGGTCGGCGCGGGCAGCCCGGCGCTCGACAGGGCCGACTCGACGTTCACGGTGCGGGCCGGCCTGGCCGACCCGCGCTGCGTCTCCCTGGAGGCGGTCAACTACCCCGGCTACTACCTGCGGCACCAGGACTTCGCCATCCACCTGCACCGCCGCGACCCGAGCGCGCTGTTCGCCGCGGACGCGACGTTCTGCCCGCGAGCCGGGCTGGCCGGGCGGGACGTGTCGCTGCGGTCGTACAACTATCCGGATCGCCACCTCTACCACGAGCGGTCCCGGCTGTTCATCGCGGCGTCGGGGGAGCGCGCGGCGATGACGTTCGCGGTCAGGTCCGCGCTGTGAACGCGCAGCCGGTGCCGTTGACCGAGCAGGTGGTGGGCGCCGGCACCGGCCCGTCCCGCTCGAACTGGAAGCGCAGCGGCGCCGCCCGCCCCGCGCCGACCGGGGCCCCGCCGGTGAACGTGAAGACGTCCCCGGACCGCTGGAGGGTGGGGCGCGGGGCCCCTTCGACCCAGAACGCGCGCAGGTCGCCGGTGGCGGAGAAGCGCAGCCGGACGCTCCACGGGCGCGACCGGCTCGCCGCGTTGGCGACCCGCACCTCGCCGATGAACGAGTCGCGGTAGGTCTCCACGACCCGGTAGCGGCCGGTCACCTCCGGCGGGGCGGCGGTCGTGCGGCGCGGGCTCGGCGACCGGGTCGCCGCCAGCGGTGCGTCCGGCGTGCCCGGGCCGGCGTCCGGCGCCGCCGGCCCGGCCAGGAACGGCGGCGTACCCGGCGGCGGCAGCGGCACCGCACCCGGGCGCGGTGCCGACGGGCGCAGGCTCACGAGCGCCACGACCAGCAGCCCGACCATCAGGACCACGGCGGCGGCCGCGGGCCGCCAAGGCTTTCCCGGTCGCAGGTCCATCGCCGCCCCCAACGTCGCTTCGTGGACTGGTACGGAGGGCCCGGCCGGACGGATCAGATCAGCCGCGCATCCGCGGCGTCTCACCCGGGACTACTCTTCGTGAGATGAGCGTCCGTCCGGCGGTCCTGGCCGCGTTCGCCCTGCTGCGCCAGCTCTACCTGGCGTGACGGCTCACCCGTGGCGTCCGGTCTCGACCCAGCGGTCGGCGACCAGCCGCCCGGCGTCGGCTCCCTCGCCGGCGAAGAGCACGCGGCCGCGGGCCAGGGCGAGGACCCGGTCCACGTACACGCCGCGCCCCTGCGCGCTCCCGTCCGTCGCGTACGCCCAGCGGACCGCGGTGGTGCCGTCGGGCAGGGCGGCCGTGGCGTGCCACCAGTCGCGGCCGCCGTAGCCGGTGACGGTGCCCTCGGCCGACCACCGCTGCCCGCCGCGGCGCAACGTCACGCCCAGCGGTGTCCACACCGTACCGTCCACAGTCGACTCCAGCCGTACGGTGTCGTAGCGCGGCTCCGTGTCGTACCAGAGGTCGAAGGAGAGCACGCCCGACCTGGCCGCCGCGCGCAGCGGCGCGGTCATCGTCGCGGTGGCCGCGTCGCCCGGGAGAGCGCGCCACGCGGACCGTGACGGCGGCCGCACCGGCATGGCCTCGCCGAAGTCGCGGACGACGGCGCGGCGGGCCGGGTTGTTGCCGCCCCAGCCGCGGTCCGGGTGGACCCGGTTGCTGAGCAGGACGACGAACGAGCGGGAGAGCGGGTCGACCACAATGGACGTACCGGTGAAGCCGGTGTGGCCGAAGGAGACCGGCGACGCGAGCGGCCCCATGTACCAGTGCTTGTTGAGCTCCAGGCCGAGCCCGCGGTCGCTCTCCGGATAGGACTGCTCGAGGCCGGCGTTGTAGTTGACCAGCATCGCCCGCACCGTGTCGGAGCGCAGGACGCGCCGGCCCTTGTACTGGCCGCCGTTGAGCAGCATCTGGCAGAAGACCGCGAGGTCGGCGGCGGTGGAGAAGACACCGGCGTGGCCGGCGACGCCACCGAGCGCCCAGGCGTTCTCGTCGTGCACCTCGCCCCACACCATGCCCCGGCCGGCGTACGGCTGGTACTCCGTGGCGGCGATCCGGCCGCGCGCCGAGGCGGGCGGGTTGTAGCCGGTGTCGCGCATGCCCAGCGGGCCGGTCACCTGAGTTCGCACCAGCACGTCTAGCGGCTGGCCGGTGACCCGGTGCACGAGCGCGCCGAGCGCGATGAGGCCGAGGTCGGAGTAGACGTACTGCCCGCCGGGCGTGGCGCCGGTGGCGAGGGGCGCGGCGAGGGCGGCGGCGAGGCGGGCCGCGGGCGTCGGGTGGTCGCTCCACAGTGGAAGGAACGCGGGCAGTCCTGAGGTGTGGGTCAGCAGCATGCGCACGGTCACGCCGGCCTTGCCGCCGGCCGCGAACTCCGGCAGGTAGCGGGCGACCGGCGCGTCGAGGTCGACCCGGCCCGCCTCGACCTGGCGCAGCAGCACCACGGTGGTGAAGAGCTTGGAGATCGACGCGAGGTCGAAGATGGTGTCCGGGCGCATGGGGATCCGCTGGTCGGGCGGGAGCTCCTCGCCGGCGCGGCCGGGTGCCGGGCCCACCGCCGAGTACCGCACGGCGTCGCCGACCGCCGCGTGCTGCACGATCACGCCGTCCTTGGCGGCGAGCACGACCGCGCCCGCGTACGTGGGCCAGGTGGGGTGGTCGGGCGTGGGCACCAGGTACGCCGCGGCGTCCGTCACCATCCGCGCGATCGGCTCGGCGGCGAGGCCGACCTGGGCCGGGGTGCCCCGGCGCAGCGTGTCGTGCGCGAACCGGACGTCGCCGGGGACCACGGTCGGCGGCGCGCCGATCACCAGGGCGGCGGTGGGGGCGAGCACCAGCGCTTTCCACATGCGACCCAGGATGGAACTAATTTTCGTACACTTCAAGTATCAGGGAGGTTCTTGCCAGACATCGAGGGGCGGGACTACGTTACGAGGATGCGACGCGCCTGGCTCGTTATCGTCGCCGTCCTGCTCGGTGCCCTGCCGGGCGCGCCGGCGGCCGCCGGGCGCGACCCGGTCGGCCGGATCATGGCGCGGATGACGCTGGAGGAAAAGGTCGGCCAGCTCTTCGCCACGTACGCGTACGGCGCCCACGCCACCGCACCGGCCGCCGCCGACGCCGCGCTCAACCGGGCGGCGTACGGGGTGGACACGCCCGCCCAGCTCGTCGCCAGGTACCACCTCGGCGGTGTCGTCTACTTCACCTGGTCGCACAACCTCGACGCGCCGGCCCAGATCGCCACCCTCTCCAACGGGCTGCAGGCCGCGTCCCGGGTGCCGCTGCTCATCTCGACCGACCAGGAGCAGGGCGTGGTCGTGCGCATGCCGGCCCCGGCCACCCGCTTCCCGGGCGCGATGGCGCTCGGCGCCGGGCGCAGCCTCCCGGACGCCTACCGGGCCGCCCAGGTGACCGGCCGCGAGCTGCGCGCGGTCGGCGTCAACCAGGACTTCGCACCGGTCGCCGACGTCAACGTCAACCCGGCCAACCCGGTGATCGGCGTCCGCTCGTTCGGCGGCGATCCCACGCTCGCGGCGGCGATGACCGCCGCCCAGGTGGCCGGCCTCCAGCACGGCGCCGGCACCTCCGCCGCGGCCAAGCACTTCCCCGGGCACGGCGACACCGACACCGACAGCCACACCGGCCTGCCGGTCATCAACCACACCCGGGCCGAGTGGGAACGGCTGGACGCGCCGCCTTTCCGGGCCGCGATCGCCGCCGGCGTCGACACCGTCATGACCGCGCACATCGTGGTACCGGCGCTCGACCCCGCCGGCGACCCGGCCACCCTCTCCGCGCCGATCCTCACCGGCCTGCTGCGCGAGCGGCTCGGCTTCGACGGCGTGGTGGTCACCGACGCGCTGACGATGGAGGGGGTGCGGCAGAAGTACGGCGACGACCGGGTGCCCGTGCTCGCCCTCAAGGCCGGCGCCGACCTGCTGCTCATGCCGCCGGACCTGGACCTGGCGTACCAGGCGGTGCTCGGCGCGGTCCGCGGCGGCGAGCTGAGCCGGGCGCGGATCGACCGCTCGGTGCGGCGGATCCTGACCCTCAAGCACGAGCGCGGCATCCTCACCGCCGGGCCGGTCGACCCGGCCGCGGCCGCGCGCACGGTCGGCCGGGCGGAGCACCGGCGGATCCTCCAGTCCGTGACCGACCGCACCGTCACCGCCGTCCGCAACGACGGCGGCCTGCTGCCCGCGGCGGTGCGGAGCCGGCGGGTGCTCTCGACCGGTGCCGGCGACCCCGCCGGGCTGGCCGCAACCCTCACCGCGCGCGGCGCGTCGGCGACCGCGCTGCCGACCGGGCAGCAGCCGAGCGACGCGGTGACCGCCCAGGCGGTGACCGCCGCCGCGAGCCACGACCTGGTCGTCGTGCAGACGAGCAACGCGCTCACCGACCCGGCCGGCCCCCAGCTGCGGCTGGTCCGCGCGCTCGCGGCCACCGGCACGCCGGTCGTCGTGGTGGCCGTGCGCGACCCGTACGAGCTGGCCCAGCTGACCGAGGTGCCGGCCCAGCTCGCCACGTTCAGCGCGGTGCCGGCCGCCATGGTCGCCCTGGCCAAGGTGATCACCGGCGAGGTGCCGCCGCGCGGCCGGCTCCCGGTCGCCGTCCCGCCCGCCTATCCGTACGGCCACGGACTGTCCTGGTAGGAGCGTCCACATGCGACGTCGTCACCTCCTCGCCGGCGCCGGTGCCCTCGCCGGCTCGCTCGCGGTCGCCTCACCCGCGGCGGCGGGCGGCCGGGTCCGCACCGGGCTCGACCGGCTCGTGGAGAGCCGCTGGGCCGCGCTCTGCGGGCAGCGGGTCGGCGTGATCTCCAACCCCACCGGCGTCGACCGGCGCTACCGGCACCTGGTCGACCTCATGCACGGCAGCGGGCGGGTGGACATCGGCGGTGTGTTCGGGCCGGAGCACGGCTTTCGCGGGTCGGCCCAGGCCGGCGGCAGCGAGGGCACCGGCGTCGACGCCCGCACCGGCCTCACCGTGTACGACGCGTACGGCGCGAGCCAGGCCACCTGGGAGCGGCTCTACGCCGCCGCCGGGGTGGAGACGGTGGTCTTCGACATCCAGGACGCCGGCGCCCGCTTCTACACCTACATCTGGACGCTCTACGACGCCATGGCCGCCGCGGCCCGCGCCGGCCTCCGGTTCGTGGTGCTCGACCGGCCGAACCCCATCGGCGGCACCGCCTACGGGCCGATGATGACCGCCGGGTTCACCTCCGGCGTCGGCAAGAAGGAGATCGTCCAGCAGCACGGCATGACGGTGGGGGAGCTGGCCCGCTTCTACAATGGAGAGTTCCTGCCCGGCGAGGCCGGCGCGCCGGTCGACCTGGACGTGATCGCCTGCCGCGGCTGGCACGGCCGCCTCATGGCCGCCGACACCGAGCTGCCGTGGGTGCTCCCCAGCCCCAACATGCCCACCCCGGACACCGCACTGGTGTACCCGGGCACCGGGATGTTCGAAGGTGTGGCGTCCATATCGGAGGGCCGCGGCACCACCCGCCCGTTCGAGCTGGTCGGCGGCCCCGAGATGGACCATCACTGGGGTGACCGGCTGGCCGCGCTCGACCTGCCCGGCGTGGAGTTCCGCGAGGCGTACTTCACGCCGACGTTCAACAAGTTCACCGGGGTGCTCTGCGCCGGCGTCGAGGTCAAGGTCACCGACCGCTACGCGTACGACCCGGTGCGCACCGGCGTCGCGATGCTCGCCGAGGCCCGAAGGTACCCGTCGTTCGCCTGGCGCGCCGACTCCTGGGACCCGCAGCGTCCATATTGGATCGACAAGCTGACCGGCTCGCCCCGGCTCCGCACGATGCTCGACGCCGGCGCCACCGCCGACGAGGCGACCGCGGCGTGGCGTGCCGAACTGGCCGCCTTCGCCGCCCGCCGCCGCCCGTACCTGCTCTATCCCCGCTGAGCCGATCGTCCGGCTCGCTTCGCTCGTTGCCGGCTCTCTCCCGCGCGTCGCCGGCTGTCCCGGCCGCACGTGGTGGTCAGGTCGTGAGTGTCCACTCCCGCGTGCCGGCCGCCATCTCGACCGGCGACCGCCCGGCCACCTCGACGCGCCACGGGGCGGCCGGCCCGCTACGGCGCACACCGGCCGGGCTCACCGTGAACGTCGCCACCGTCTCACCGTCCGGGCCGGGGATCCGGACCGCCGTCTCACCGTCCACCTCGAACAGTCGCAGCGTCACCCCGTCGGCGTAGTCGTAGTCCGGGCGGTCGTCGCGGGCGCCCCAGGCCAGCGCCGTACCCGGCCGCACGTACACCGGCACCTGGTCGAAGCCGCAGACCTCGCGTACCCAGCGCGGCCCCTCCACCACCTCGCCGGTCAGCAGGTGCGTCCACCGGCCGGCGGGCACGTAGTACGCCGTCTCGCCGGACGCCGTGAAGACCGGGGCCACCATCAGGCTGTCGCCGAGCATGTACTGGCGGTCCAGGTGGGTGCAGGCCGGGTCGTCCGGAAACTCGGCGACCATCGGGCGCATCACCGGCACGCCCTCGCGGTGGGCGGTGACCGCGGCGGCGTAGAGGTAGGGCATCAGCCGGTACTTGAGGCGGGTGAAGGCGCGCAGCACGTCGACCGCCTCGTCGTCGAAGAGCCACGGCACCCGGTAGCTCTGGTTGCCGTGCAGCCGGCTGTGCGACGACAGCAGCCCGAACGGGATCCACCGCTTGAAGACGGCCGGGTCGGGCCGCCCCTCGAAGCCGCCGATGTCGTGGCTCCAGAAGCCGAAGCCGGACATCGCCAGCGACAGCCCGCCGCGCAGGCTCTCGGCCATCGACTCCAGTGTGGACTCGCTGTCGCCGCCCCAGTGCACCGGGAACTTCTGCCCGCCGGCGGTCGCCGACCGGGCGAACAGCACCGCCTCGCCCTCGCCGCGGTGCTCGCGCAGCAGGTCGAAGACCGTCTCGTTGTACAGGTGTGTGTAGTAGTTGTGCATCCGTTCCGGGTCCGAGCCGTCGTGCCACACCACGTCGGTGGGGACGCGCTCGCCGAAGTCGGACTTGAAGCAGTCGACGCCGAGGTCGAGCTGGGCGCGGAGCTTGTCCGCGTACCACCGGCGGGCGGCCGGGTTGGTGAAGTCGACGAGCCCCATCCCGGCCTGCCACATGTCGGTCTGCCACACCCCGCCGTCCGGCGTGCGCACCAGGAAGCCGGCCGCCGCGCCCTCGGCGAACAGCGCCGACCGCTGGGCGATGTACGGGTTGATCCAGAGGCTGATCCGCAGCCCGCGTTCACGCAGCCGCTTGAGCATGCCGCGCGGGTCCGGGAACGTGCGCGGGTCCCACTCGAAGTCGCACCAGTGGAACTCGCGCATCCAGAACGTGTCGAAGTGGAACACCGACAGCGGCAGGTCGCGGGCCGACATGCCGTCCACGAAGGACGTCACGGTCGCCTCGTCGTACGAGGTGGTGAACGACGTCGTCAACCACAGCCCGAACGACCACGGCGGCGGCAGCGCGGGGCGGCCGGTGAGCGCCGTGTACTTGCGCAGGATCTCCTTCGGCGTCGGCCCGTAGATCACGAAGTACCGCAGCGACTGACCCTCCACACTGAACTGCACCCGGGAAACCGTCTCCGACCCCACCTCGTACGAGACGTGGCCGGGGTGGTCGACGAAGACGCCGTAGCCCGCGTTGGTCAGGAAGAACGGCACGTTCTTGTACGCCTGCTCGCTGCTGGTGCCGCCGTCCGCGTTCCAGATGTCGACGGTCTGCCCGTTCTTCACGAACGCGCCGAAGCGCTCGCCGAGCCCGTACACGTACGTCCCGACGCCGAGCGTCAGCTGCTCCCGCACGTAGTGCCGCCCGGCGTCCTCGACGAGCGCCATCGCCTTGTACCCGCTGGCGGTCAGCACCCGGCCGCCGGCCACGAACTCCACCCGCCACGGGTCGCGCTGGAACCGGACCGACAGCGACCCCGACGTCAGGCTCAGGTCCTGGACGGAAGCCGCCCCGGCCACCGACGACAGCGCGAACCGCGGACCGCGGGACACCCCACCGGAGAAGTGCGACACGGTGAGGCCGACCACGTCCGGCATCGGCGACTCCGCCCGCACCGTCACCAGTGGACGGTTGAGCGTGTCGCCACGGTGCTCCAGGCGCTTCGTCGGCGCGTACACGGTGAGCCAGTCGCGGTCGGCCGTGTGGTCGTGCACCTGCGCCGGGTACAGGGGGTGGACGCCCTCGCGCATGTGCCAGTAGCCGTCGGAGAACTTCAACGCTGCCTCACAATCAGGTTGCTTCGTGCTCGCTGCGCTCCCCGGTCGCTGCCGCTCCCCGCGATGCTCACTCGCACTACTTGATCGCCCCGGACATGACGCCCCGGGACAGGGTCCGCTGGAAGACGAGGAAGAACAGGATCGCCGGCAGGATGCCGAGCAGCGCAGACGCGCTCGTCGTGGTGGCGTCCATCATCCGGTCGCCCTGCAGGACGCCGAGCGCCACCGGCACGGTCTGCTTGTCGTTGGAGATGAGGAAGACCAGGGGGAGGAAGAACTCGTTCCAGGTCCAGATGAAGAAGAAGGTGAACAGCACCGACAGACTCGGCCGGCTGATCGGCACCACCACCCTCCACAGTGTCCGTAGCTTGCCGGCGCCGTCGATGGCGGCCGCCTCCAGCATCTCCCGGGGAAACGTGGTGAAGACGGAGGTGAGCAGGTAGGTGCCGAACGCGCTCTGGATCGCCGTGAAGACGATGACGACGGCGAGCCGCGTGTTGTAGAGACCGACCTCTTTGGACATGTAGTAGAGCGGGTAGACCAGCGCCTCCTGGGGCAGGAGGTTGGCCAGCAGGAAGAAGACCAGGAAGGCGGAGCGGCCGCGGACCCGCCCGATGCCCAGCGCGTACGCGTTGAGCACCGAGACGGCGACCGCCAGCACCGCGACCGCGAAGGCGATGACGAAGCTGTTGACGAGCTTCTCGCCGAAGTCGACCCGGATCCAGAAATCGGCGATCCCCTTGAGGTACAAGCCGTTCGGGAGGGAGAGCGGCCCGTCCGTGCCGTACTCGTCGGGGCTCTTGACGGCGTTGACCGCGACCAGCGCGAAGGGCGACAGTACCAGCAGCACCAGCACGGTCAGCGTGGCCAGCACCGCCGGCCGCAGCGCCCGGATCACGTCTCGGCCCTCTTCTCGTCGCGGGCCTGGATGCGCAGGAAGACCACCGACAGCACCACGATGATGAGCGCGAGCACGGTGGCGATCGCCGAGCCGTACCCGGCCTGGGCCTTCTCGAAGAAGTTCTGGTACGCGAAGTACGACGGCACGAGCGTGGCGTTGCCCGGACCGCCGCGGGTGAGCACGAAGATCTGCCCGAAGATCTTCAACGCGGCGATGGTGGTCGTCACGAGCACCACGTAGATCTCGGGTTTGATGTGGTGGACGGCGATCCGGGTGAAGCGCCGCCACCAGCCGGCGCCGTCGATCGCGGCCGCCTCGTAGAGCTCCGGGTCGACCCGCCGCAAGCCGGACATGAACATCACGACCGGGTAGCCGACCTGGAACCAGACCATGACGACCATGACGCTGTACAGCGCGTACGCCGGGTCGCCCAGCCAGTTCTTGGCGAGGCCGTCAAGATGCGCGTTGGTGAGGATCGCGTTGAGCGCGCCGAAGCTGGGGTTGAGGATCCAGCCCCACACGATTCCCGTCACCGCGACGGGAAGCACCTGTGGAAGGTAGAAGCCGGAGCGGAGCGCGCTGGCGGTGCGCGGGCCGATCGCCTTGGCCACGTAGTCGAAGAGCACGGCCGCGAGGACCAGGCCGATCAGCGTGGGCACGACCGCCATCGCGACGATCAGGAAGATGATGTTGCGGAAGGACGCCCAGAAGTTGTCGTCCTCCAGCAACCGCGTGTAGTTGTCCAGGCCGATCCACTCGGGGGTACCTACCCCCTGCCACCGGGTGAAGCTGATGCCCACGTTCATGACGAGTGGCACCACGATGACCACCAGCGAGAGGAGCGCGCCGGGGACCAGGAAGGCGGCGTACCCCCGGTTGGACCTCATTTGCCGAGGCTGGCGAGGTTGTCGTCGTACGGCTTGGCGATCTCGTCGAGGACCGCCTCCGGGCTTTTCGTCCCGTTGATGAGATGCTGTACGCCGGCCACGAGCACGTCGTAGTAGCCGGGCGCCGGCCAGTCGGGGTAGAACGCCAGCCCGTCCGTCGAGGTCACCTTGTCGAAGTTGTCGATGAGCTCCTTGCTCTTCGGGTCGGTGATCGCGCCCGGGTCGGCCAGCACCGGTACGCCGCCGGAGTTGCCGAGCAGGTTCTGGATCTCCGGCTTCATGGTGATGTCGATGAAGTCGTACGCGAGGCTGGCGTTCTTCGCGTTCTTGGGGACGACCCAGATGTTGCCGCCGGACCCGGGGTGCAGCGTGTTGCCGGGGAAGAGGAACGTGCTCCACTCGAACTTCGCCTCGGAGACGAAGCGCCCGTACCACCAGCTGCCGGAGACGACCATCGGAAACTTGCCCTGGGTGAACGCGACGCCCATGCCCTCGGCCTTGATACCGGCGGAGTTCTTGTCGATGTAGCCCTTCTTCACCCAGTCGGCGAACGTCGTGGCCGCATACGTGAGCTCCGGGCCTTTGAAGTCCACCTTTCCCTTGTACAGCTGGAAGTTGTCCACAAAGGAGCGATTGGCCTTGGCGAGGGCGAGCTCGTAGAGGATCTGCTGCGCCGGGTACTCCGCGCCGCCCACGGACAGCGGGGTCACGCCGGCCTTCACGAACGTGTCCATCGCGGCCTCGAACTCGGCGAGCGTCGTGGGCACCCGCACGTTGTGCTTCGCGAAGAGGTCCTTGTTGTAGTAGACCATCACATACTCGGCGTAGTTGGGGACGCCGTACCACTTGCCGCCGCCCATGATGCCCTCGGCGTCGTACTTCGAGGTCGTCTGCAGGCTCGGGCCGATCTTGTCCCAGCCCCGCTTGCCCGCCTCCTCGGTGAGGTCGGTGAGCAGCCCCTGCTTCGACAGCAGGCCGGCGCTCGCGTTCCCCTTGTTGTACTCCATGAGGTCGGGCGCCTCGTCCGAGTTGAGGATCATGTTGGCGCTCTGCCGGATCTGCTCGAAACCCTTCGGCTCGAACTGCACCTTGACACCCGGGTGGGACGCCTCGAACTGCTTGATCGCCTCCGTCCAGGCGATGCCCATGGCGCTGGTCGCGGACTCGTAGTGCCACAGCCTGAGGGTCTTGCCGTCACCGCCGCCGGCGCCGTCGTCGGAGTCGGCGCCGCATCCGGCCAGGACCAGCGACAGAGCGGCGAGGGCGGCGACGGCGCCCGCGCGTGCGCGCGATCCGGCCTTGTCCGCGCGTGCGCGTCGCGGTGCGGTGTTGCTCGCGGTGGCCGTGCGCGCGCGTCGCGATGCGGCCCTGCTCGTCGTGGCCGTGCGTGTGCGCTGCGGTACTGCGGTCTGCGCCGCGACGGAGCCTGCCGGTGTGCGCGATGCGGTTTCGTTCGCGGTGCCGGCGGGTGCGCGTCGTGGCGGGGTGTTGTTCGCGGTGGCCGCGGGTGCGTGGTGCGGTCCGGTTTCGTTCGCGGTGCCGGCGGGTGCGCGTCGTGGTGCGGTGTTGTTCGCGGTGGCCGCGGGTGCGTGCCGGCGGCGGAAGTTGAGGGGTAGGTCAAGAAGTCTCACGGCTGCCTCCTCGTGGGTGGGCGGTGAGCGGGCCGGCCTGGCGGTCCGCGTAGCGAGACAGGGGGTGGGCGCGGGGTGCGGCTCGCCGGCCCGGCGTCAACGGGCCCGCGCCCCGGTGGGGCGACGTGTCGAACGACGGAGTCGAAGCGCTTCGACTGTCCGTTCGCAAGCTAACTCGACCGCCGGGTGCCGTGTCAACGGGGTCAACCGATGATTTCGTAACGGTTTCGGCAACCCTGCCCGTCACGATAGTTCGTATGGTAGCTAAACTATCGACGGCTTCGTGGTGCGGTCCCGGGCGTCGGCCTGTGCGTTCCGCGCCGCCGCCCGGCCCCCGGGCGGCGGGGTGGGGATGCCGCGCGCCACCATCGAGCGCCGGGACCTAGCCCTGGGCCACCGCGGTCGGGGCGAGCTTCCCTACGACCGCCCCTCGACCGCAGAGCGGTCCGATGTGGACCGCGCGCAAAGGTGCCCGTTCGCTGCCGGGTCCTAACGCGACAGTGGCTTGTGGTAGATGACGAAGTCGCAGGGCGTGGCCAGCAGCGGCGCCAGCGCCGGGTAGTCGTCGGCGAGGCTCCCGCCGCGGACCGGCCGGTAGCCGATCCGGGTGTACCACTCGTGCAGGAACTGCTTGACCGGATGGGTCCACTCCCGCGGCACGAGCAGCTCGAGCTGCATCGTCGCCAGCCCACGGTCCAGCGCCCAGCCCTCGGCGAACTCGACCAGCCGCCGCCCCAGCCCGGTCCCGCGGTGATCCGGGCTGGCCACGAGCATGCCGAACTCGCCCTCGCCGCTCGCCAGCCGCCGCACCCGTACCGCGCCGACCAGCTGGCCGCCGAGGCGGGCCGTGGCGAGCTCGCCGGCGCGCACGATGCCAGCCAGCTCCTCCGGGCTGGTGCGCTCGGCGCCCTCGTGCCAGATGCCCTTCTCCGCATCGGCGTACACCCGGTTGACGAGGTCGGTGGCCTGCGCCAGGAACCCGGCGTCGGCGGCCGCCCCCGGCGGTTCGAACGAGATCTCCACGAGCGTCACCCGGCCATGGTGCCACGGGCGCGGGCGCGCGAGAGCTCGTCGAGGTTGGCCCGCGCCCACGTACGGACGTGCTCGATGAGGCCGAGGAGCGTACGGCCGAGCGGCGTGAGGTGGTACTCGACACCGTCGTCCACAGGCCGGCGGTGGGTCAGGCCGTCGCGCTCCATCGCGTCGAGGGTCTCGGCGAGGACCTTGGCGCTGATCGGCCGTAGATGCCGGCGGAGCTCCCCGAAGCGGCGCGGTCCCGCCTCCAGGCAGAGCACGATCATCGCGGTCCACTTGCCGCCGATCTGGACCGGTACGACGCTGCTGGGACAGATCGGGTCGAACGGCGGCAGCGGTGCACTGGTCCCGGTCGCGTTCACCGGCTCCACGCTACCCGGTTACGTTGCGGTGACCGGGGGCCCGGGATCTAGCCTCGCGCCCATGCCAGCCACCCCTTCCGGTACGCCCCGCCGCGTCGCCGTCATCGGTGCCGGCGGGCGGGTGGGTCGCGCCGTCACGGCCGCCCTCCTGCGCGACGCCTGGGACGTCACCGCCGTGCTCCGCGAACCCGGCCGCCACGACCTGCCGCACCATCCACGGCTGAGCATCGCCCGCGGTGACGCGCAGCATCCGGAACGGCTGGCGCCGCTGCTGGCCACCGTGGAGGCGGCGGTGCTGGCGGTCACCCCGTTCACCGGACCGCCGGAGTCGTTCGAGGGGTTCGATCCTGACTACTACCTCAAGATTGTCGGCGGGCTGGTCGAGCACTGGCGGGCACCGCGCCGGCGCCTGGTCGCGGTCGGCCTGGCGGCGACCCTGCGCCTGGACTCCGGCGGACTGGTCATGGACGACCCGGCGCTGTTCCCGCCGTTCCTGCGCCCGTTCGCGGAGGCCCACGCCCGGCAGGCCGAGGCACTCGCCCCGCGGCCGGCGGTGCCTTCGGGGGCCTACGCCCGGCAGGCCGGGGCAATCGCCGCGCGGCCGGAGGTGCCTTCGGGGGCCTACGCCCGGCAGGCCGGGGCAATCGCCGCGCGGCCGGAGGTGCCTTCCGGAGAGTCGGAGGCCCACACCCGGCCGGAGGCGCCCTCCGGGGAGGCGGAGGGCCACGCCCGGCTCGCTGCGGCCGTCGCGCTGCGGCCGGAGGTGCCTTCCGGGGAGGCGGAGGCCCACGCCCGGCAGGCCGAGGCGCTCGCCGCGCCGGCAGGGGCGCCGTCGGGTGAAGCCGCGGCGCTCGCCCGCCAGGGTGCGGCACCCGGTCGGCCGGCGGTGGCGCGCTCACCGGGGGCGGAGGCGCCAGCCGGCGCGGGCGCGGCCGGACCGGACTGGGCGATCCTGGTACCGCCCTCAGGTTTCGGCCTGCCCGAGCCGCCCGTATCCACAGCCGACGAGTCCACAGCCGACGGCGGGGCGAGTGCTGCCGCGGACCGAAGCGGGCGGGCCGCGTCGGCGGCGAGTGGGGCGGCCGAACGGCGGTACGCGCTGGTGAGCGAGCCGGTGACGCTGAGCCAGGCCACCGCGTCGCTGTCCCACGCGACCTACGCCGCCGCCGTCGCCGCCGAGCTCGCCGAGCCGACCGTCCACAGGGCGCGGGCACTGGTCGTGCCGGTGCTTGCGGAATAGAACACGCGTTCGATAGCGTGGCGGCATGGAACTGGCCGGCCGCTGGTGGAACGGGGTCTCCCGCGGGTCCGATCGGCGCGACATCTGGCTGCACCAGGAGGACGGCCGGTGGCTCGTGCGCGCCCGCGACGGCGGGCCGGGTGGGCGCGAGCTGACCTGGCCGGCGTTCGGCGACGAGTGGGTGGCCCGGGCCTGGGTCGACCGGCTCGTCGCGGCCTCGCCGCCCCGCGCGGGCCGGTGGCGTGACGTGCTCAAGCTGGTCCGCAAGCCGCCGGAGGGTGGCTGGCACACACCCGTGGGCATGGACTGATCCGGTCGGCACGGGTCAGGTGGCCCGCGGGAGCCGCTGCTGTGCACCGGCAGGGAGGGGGCGCGGGCAGCCATGCCCGCCATCACAGCGAGCCGCCCGCCGCGGGGACGCGACGGGCGGCTCGGGGGTGTGACGTGTTATCGCGTCTCGCGAAACTCGACATGCCGCCGGACGGCCGGGTCGTACTTGCGTAGCACGAGGCGGTCCGGGTCGTTTCGGCGGTTCTTCCTGGTCACGTAGGTGTAGCCGGTGCCAGCGGTGCTCCGGATGGAGATCACCGGCCGGTTGTCGGTGCGGCGAGCCATGGTCCGCTCCTCCTTCGCTGTTGACAATCGTTCTCAACAACGCGGAGGGGTGGTTCATGCCCGCGCCCCTTCCCCGAACCGCCCGAAACGCCGCTGTCGCCGCACGCGGCGGCAGCGGCGCCGCGGGACGCAACGCCCGCCGTGAGGGCGGGGCCGCGAAAGCGGCAGCCCGCGCATCCTGACCGCACCGTCAGGATGCGCGGGACGTGCGTCAGAGGGGCGGCCGCTTCTTGTGATGGGCGGTCACGGACTGGAAGGCGTCGGCGACCCGCAGCGCCACGCCGTCGTCACCGGGCTTGGCGGCGACCTGCATGGACAGGGGCATCCGTTCGGCGCGGGAGAAGCCGGTCGGGATCGCGACCGCGGGGGCGCCGCTGAGGTTCCAGATGTTCGTCTTGCTGCCGCTCGACGGGCGCGGCAGCGGCGGGTTGCCACCGGCCTTCAGACCGGCGATGTTGTCCGCGGCGTGGATGACGACGTCGATGTCGTCGAACATGGACAGGAAGCCGTCCCGCCACAGCCGCCGTACCCGCTGGGCCTGCAGGTACGCGGTGCCGGGCAACATGAGACCGGCGACAACTTTGTTGCGGTAGTCCTGGGACATGTTCTGCGGCTGGGTGAAGAGGTTGCGGTGCTGGAAGGCGGCCACCTCGCCGCTGCGGATCGGGTCGTAGAACGAGCTGACGCTGGTCAGCCCGGGCAGGCGTACCTGGCTGCGCACCGGCCGGATGGTGGCGCCGAGCGCCCGGATCACGCCGACCGCCTCCTCGAACGCGGCGACCTCCTCGTCGTTCGGCACGCCGCTGAGGAAGTCGTCGGGCACGGGTACGCCGACCACGATCCCGCGCAGCGGCTTGCGGCCCTCGTTGCGGGCCACCTCGTCGGCGAGGCGGTACCGCTTGACCTTGCGGGTGAGCGGGTCGAGCGGGTCCTCGCCGCCGATCGCGTCCACCAGCAGCGCGGCGTCGCGGGCGCTGTGGACGAGCGGGCCGGGGTGGTCCATCGACCAGGCGAGCGGGAAGATGCCGTGCAGGCTGATCGTGCCGTACGTCGGCTTGAAGCCGGTCAGTCCACAGTTGGCCGCCGGCCCGCGGATCGAGCCGCCGGTGCAGGTACCCATGCCGATCATGAACTCCGAGGCGCCGACGCCCGCCGCGGAGCCGGAGCTGGAGCCGCCGGGGGTGCGGGCCAGGTCCCAGGGGTTGTTGGCCGCGCTCACGGTCGACGTGGCCAGCTCGCTGGTGCCGACCTTGCCGAGGATGACCGCGCCGGCGGCCTTGAGCCGGGCCACCGCGGTCGCGTCGAAGTCCGGCACGAAGCCGGTGTAGAGGCGCGAGTTCCCCTCGGTCACCTTCCCCTTCGTGAAGTAGATGTCCTTGAGGCCGACGGTGATGCCGTGCAGCGGGCCGCGGTAGTGGCCGCGGCGGACGTCGCGCTCCGCCTCCCGCGCCGCGGCGAGGATCTCCGCGGCCGGGTACAAGTTGACGAACGCCTCAACTTTGGGGTCGACGGCCGCGATGCGGGCGAGCGTGGCCTCGGCGAGGCGCACGGGAGAGAGCTTGCGGGTGCGGATCAGCTGCGCCGCCTGCCACACCTCCAGGTCGTACAGGGGGACGTCGGGCACCCGGCCGCCGAAAGGTGACGCCTGCGCCGGTGATCCGGCGAGCGCGGTGGCGGCCCCGGCGACGGCCGCTCCCGCGACGAGCGTCCGCCGGCTGACCGTGGCGGTCACGGGAGCCACTCCGGTACGAGCTGGGTCAGCGGCGCCGGGGTCCGCTCCTGCGGGATCCCGGCGAGGAGGGCGTCGCACTCGGCCGCCCCGTTGAGGACGTCGGCGGCGATCGCGGTCGGCAGGTGGATGTCGGAGAGGCCCAGCAGCGGCGCGAGCTGGCGGGCGAGTTCCAGCGCGGTCTCATCGGTGTACGGGGGCGGCATGACACTCCCTTCCCCGGGGTCTGCCTCCCGTGCCTTCGCCAGGCCGCGCCGCTTCGGGCCGTTGCCGGCCGAGCGGGCCGTCCCGAGCCGTCCCGGGCGAGGCCGGACCGTCGCCGGCCGAGCCGAGCCGAGCCGTGTCGGACCGGGCCAGGCCGGCCAGGCCTAGCCGGGCCGCGTCGGGCCCGGCGACCACCGCGACGGCCGGCGGACGGCCGGCGACGGCGGCGACAGGCGAGGATCGGGGAGACAGACCCGGGCACTGGCCTGGGTCGATGTGGATCGAGCGTGCGATCCATCCGCGTGAAGATCAACGGGCGAAACAGCTTCGCCTCGGGGTGTTTACACGCCTGTACCCGTCCGCCCGTCGTGTCCGGTTCGGGCGGCCCGGATCACCCGACGGGCGGCCCGGTTACCCGAAAGGCCCTGGTGCGGTCGCGACCTTGAGCGCACTCTCAACTTATGACCGGCGTGATCGCGACGGCGCGAGCGGCGGCGCCGAGCAAGGCCGCGCCGGCCACAACCGCGCCGGCCAATGCCACGGCGACCACAACCGCGCCGAGCAAGGCGGCGCCGACCACAACCGCGCCGAGCAAGGCCGCACCGAACAAAGCAGCCGCGGCCGGAGCAGCCGAGACCAGAGCAGGGCGGAGAAAAGCCAAAGCGGCCGCGACCAAGGCCGCGCAGAGAAAAGCCAAAGCGGCGCTCCTGGAGCGGATCCGGGCCGGCATCATCGGCGAGGGCGCCGTGCTCGACGGGCCGTACGGGCCGCGCCGCATCACGTACGCCGACTACACCGCCTCCGGACGCTCGCTCGACTTCATTGAGGACGCGATCCGCGCGCACGTGCTGCCGCGCTACGCCAACACGCACACCGAGAGCTCCGGCACCGGCCTGGCCACCGGGCGGCTGCGCGAGGAGGCCCGCCAGATCATCCACGACGCGGTCGGCGGCACCGACGACGACCTGGTCATCTTCTGTGGATCGGGGGCGACCGGCGCGGTCGACAAGCTCGTCGGGATCCTCGAGCTCCGCCTGCCCGCCGGCTACCCGCGTCCGGACCGCCGGCCGGTCGTCTTCGTCGGGCCGTACGAGCACCACTCCAACGAGCTGCCCTGGCGGGAGAGCGTCGCCGACGTGGTGCCGATCGGCGCCGACCGCGACGGCCACATCGACCTGGACGAGCTCGCCGCGCGGCTGGACGAGTATGTTGACCGGCCCCTCAAGATAGGCAGCTTCTCCGCCGCCTCCAACGTCACCGGCATCCTCTCCGACGCCGACCGGGTCGCCGCGCTGCTGCACGCGCACGGCGCGCTCTCCTTCTGGGACTACGCCGCGGCCGGGCCGTACGTGCCGATCCGGGTCGGCGAGTCCGCACCCGGCGCCGGCGACCACAAGGACGCGGTGTTCCTGTCGCCGCACAAGTTCGTCGGCGGCCCGCAGACCCCCGGCGTGCTGGTCGTCCGCCGCGACCTGGTCCGCAACGCGGTCCCCACCGTCCCGGGCGGAGGCACGGTCGCGTTCGTCGACCCGACCTCGCACCGCTACCTGGACGACCCGGTCGCCCGCGAGGAGGGCGGCACCCCGGCGATCGTCGAGTCGATCCGGGCCGGCCTGGTCTTCGCGCTCAAGGAAGCGGTCGGCACCGGCGCGATCCAGGCCAGCGAGGAGCGCCTGTGGAAAAGGGCGCTGCGCCGCTGGTCGGCCAACCCGGAGATCGAACTGCTGGGCAACCCGGAAGCCCGGCGGCTCTCCATCGTCTCCCTGCGGATCCGGCACGGCGACCGCTACCTGCACCACAACTTCGTCGTGGCGCTGCTCAACGACCTGTTCGGCATCCAGGCCCGGGGCGGCTGCTCCTGCGCCGGGCCGTACGGGCACCGCCTGCTCGCGATCGACACCGTCCACTCGCACCGGTTCCAGGACGAGGTCAGCCAGGGCTGCGACGGGATCAAACCGGGCTGGACCCGGATCAACTTCAACTACTTCATCTCCGACACCGTCGCCGACTACCTCGTGGACGCGGTCGGCCTCGTCGCCCGCCAGGGCTACCGGCTCCTCGGCGACTACCGCTTCGACCCCCGGACCGGGCTGTGGCGGCACCGCGCCGGCACCCGGCGGCCGCCGCCGCGGCTGCGCGACCTCGGGTACGCGGCGGACGGCACGATCGCGCGCCCGGCCCGCCCGCGCAAGGCGGGGGAGGAGGCGCTCGCCGGATACCTGGACCAGGCGCGGCGGCTGCTGGCCGGACACCCCGCCGCCCTCGACGAGGGGCCGACCGGGCTGGCGCCGGACTTCGAGGCGCTGCGCTGGTTCCACCTGCCGCCCGGGTGCCTGGACGACGGCGGCGACCACAGGGGACCGGACCGGCCCGCCGGCTAGGGCCTGTATCAAAGTTCCTTGCCGGGCTGCGCCGGGCCCAGGCGCCGCCATGCGGCGCCGGGCGTAAGGCCGCAAACAACGGCCGTCTGATGGCGCGGCCTTCGCGGTGTGTCCATCACAACACAGGCCCTAAGATCCACACCATGCTGCGCAACCAGGACGCCGACTGGGACGCGTGGCCGGTGGAGGACTACCTCGCGGAGAACTACCGCCGGCTGCACCGCGCCGACGAGGCGGTCATCGACCACCACAGCGCCGTCTACGCGCGCATCGCGCCCGACTCGCTCGACCGCACCGTCGAATGTGGGGCCGGTCCCAACTTGTACCCGCTCGCCCTGGCCGCCGCCGCGAGCCGGCTCGTGCACGCGGTCGAGCCGAGCGCGGCCTCCGTCGGCTACCTGCGCCGCCAGCTCCGGGACGGCCCGGACCCGAGCTGGGACCCGTTCTACGCGCGGTGCCGGCTGCGCAATCCGGCGCTGCCGCCGTCGCTGGTCCAGGCCCTTTCCCGGGTACGCGTGACCCGCGCCGACGCGTTCGCGCTGCCGCCCGGGCGGTACGCGCTCGCCTCGATGAACTTCGTCGCCGAGAGCGTCACCGAGGACCGGGCGGAGTTCGCCGCGTTCTGCCGGGCGTTCGTCCACACGGTCCGGCCGGGTGGGCACCTGGTCGCCTCGTTCATGGAAAACATGGGACGGTACTCAATTTCCGGCGGCCGGGAGTGGCCGGGCGTGCCGGTGGACGCCGAACGGGTCGGCGAGGTGTTCGCGCCGTACACGGTGGATCTGGACGTGCGCCGCATCGACGCGGACCCGGACCTGCCCGACTGGGGGTACACGGGAATGGTCCTGCTCTCCGCCCGCAGGGCGCCCGAAGGCCAGCCCTAGCGGAGCACGTGCCGGACCCAGACGTTCGGCTCGACGTAGACGGCGCTGTCGTGCTCGGGGTCGCAGTGGACCGGCACGAGCGCCTCGGGGACCCGCACCGGACCCGGCGCGTCGAACGGCAGGCCGGTCCACTCCCGCCAGTCGGCGAGCGGGGCGGCCAGCGTCATCGAGGTCGGCGCGACGCCGACGATCTCGCCACCGGCGCGGGCGTGCGTGCGCAGCCACGGGTCGGCGGGGAGCCCGTCCGGGCGGGTGCGGGCGGCGTACGAGGCGAGGGAGACCTCAGGTTCCGCGTGTTTGTGGGTGGGGCGCACCGGGATGAGCAGGGTGCCGAAGCCGTGGCGGGCGGCGTTGGCCCGCATCGCGTCGACCATCACCCGCGACACGCCGCGCCCCTGCCACTCGGCCGCGACCGTGACCTCCACCCCGACGACCAGGTGGCCCACCCGGCCCTCCAGGAGGTCGCCGGCGGCCGTCATGATCGCCGCGTCGTGCCCGTCGGGGGGTAGGCTGCCCGGCCGCCACGAGACCGGGAAGCTGTACGCCTTGGCGACCGGCCGGTCCGGCGCCGACCGGTCGACCGCGACCAGGCAGAAGCCGGGGTGCCGGGGTGCGACGGAAGTGTAGAAGAGGGTCGAAAGCGGGTGGTGGTGCAGGAAGCGCGGCCAGGTGCCAAGGAGATCGTCAAGAAGGGGAGCGAGATCCGGACGTTCGGCGACGCTCGTTACCTGAAGGTCCACACGCCGCCCCCGAACGCTGCTTGAACAGATCATCTGGGGGTTAGCCTACGGATATTGGCCTCGAAGCGGGCCAGCGGTAAGGCCTGCCAGCGGGAACGCCCCGGTGGCCGGGTCGCCGGGTCGTAGCGCGCGCGGGGAGGTGATCATGTCCAGCCGCCGGACCATCGCCGCCTTCAGCGCGGTGATGATCGTGCTGACGGCCGTGTACTACGCGCGGCCCGGCTGGCACATGGCCGTCTGGACCGCGATCGGCACGGCCAGCGCGGTCGCGATCGCGGTCGGCGTGGCCCGCAACCGCCCGCGGCGGAAGCTGCCCTGGCTGCTGCTCTCGGTCGGGATCTTCGCGTTCGCGATGGGCGACACCACGTACCTCTTCCTCACCGACGTCCTCGGCCAGGAGCAGCCGTTCCCGTCCCTGGCCGACGTCATCTACCTGGGGTTGTTCTTCCCGCTGGCCACGGCCGGCATGATCGGCCTGGCCCGCACGAGCGCCGCCGGGCGGGACCGGGCCAGCCTGCTGGACGCGCTCGCGCTCACCGTCGGGTTCGGGCTGCTGGCCTGGCTGTTCCTCATCGACCCGTACGTGCACGCCGACGACCTCACCTGGGTGCAGAAGGCGATCTCCATCGCGTACCCCCTCTTCGACGTCCTGGTCCTGGCCGTCCTGGCCCGGTTCGTGATCTCGATGCGGCTGACCGCGTCGGTCATGCTGATGGCGATCGGCGGCCTCGGCCTGCTCGTCGCGGACGTCCTGTACGGCTTCTCCCGGCTCGGCATCGGCGCGTCGTGGCTGATGGGCGGCCCGATCGACCTCGGCTGGATCGTCTTCTACGCGGCCTGGGGGCTCGCCGCGCTGCACCCGTCGATGGTCGCGCTCACCGACCCGCGGGTGCCGGCCCGGTCCGGCCTGACCGTGCGGCGGGTCGTGCTGCTGGCGCTCTCCACCCTCGTCGCCCCGGCCGTCATGATCGTCCAGGCGGTCCGCGACGACGGCCGGTACGTCGGGGTCAGCGCCCTGGTCGCGGCCGTCATGTTCCTGCTGGTGCTGGCCCGCCTGTACGGGGCGGTCAGCGGCTACCGCGGCGTCGTCTCCCGGGAGCGGGCGCTGCGGACCGCGGGCGCCGCGCTGGTCTCGGCCAGCGACGTGGCCGAGGTGACCGCGGCGGTACAGGCCGCGGTGCGCCGCCTGCTGCCGGCCGGCCTCGCGCACCGGGTGGTGCTCGCGCTCGACGAGCTCGAGCCGGGCACCGGGACCGTCACGGCCGGGTCCGCCATCCAGTTCGTGTACACGGCGTCGCTCGGCCCGGACCTGGCCCGCCGGCTCGGCCACATCGAGGTCGCCGCGAAGTGCCCCCTGCTGGTTACCCACCGGGCGGCCGGCGACCCCTACGTCGGCACCCTTCTCGTCGCCGCCGACGAGGCCACGCTCGCCGCGCTGCGCGAGGCCATCGAGGTGCTGGCCTCGCAGGCCGCGCTCGCCCTCGACCGCATCGGGCTCTCCTGGGAGATCACCCGGCGGCGCAGCCAGGAGTACTTCCGGACGCTCGTGCAGAACAACTCCGACGTCATCCTCATCCTGGACGCCGGCGACCGCATCCGGTACGCGAGCCCCTCCGCGGTCGCCATGTTCGGCATCGACCCGCTGCCCGGTACGCCCCTGCTCGACCTGCTCGACCCGGCGTCCCGGCTGGTCGCCCGGCGGATGCTCAACGTGCTGCGCACCGGGGAGCGCGGCATGACCCAGGACGACTGGGTGGCGCTCGGCCCGGACGACACCCGGGTGCAGGTGGAGCCCTCCGGCCGCGACCTGCGCGCCGAGCCGACGGTGGCCGGGCTGGTCCTCACGCTGCGCGACGTGACCGAGCGGCGGCGGCTGGAACGGGAGCTGGAGCACCGCGCGTTCCACGACTCGCTCACCGGCCTGGCCAACCGGGTGCTCTTCCACGACCGGCTCCAACACGCCCTGGGCCGGGCCGCCCGCAACGGGACGATGGTCGGCGTCCTCTTCATCGACCTCGACGACTTCAAGGTGATCAACGACACGATGGGGCACGCCTGCGGCGACGAGCTGCTCGTCGCGGCCAGCCAGCGGCTCACCGCCGAACTGGCCGCCGGCGACACCGCCGCGCGGCTGGGTGGCGACGAGTTCGCCGCGCTGGTCGAGGATGCCCACGACCCGGAGGAGGTGGAGCTCGTGGCCCAGCGCGTGGTCGCGGCGTTCGGCAAGCCGTACCTGATCGGCGACAGCGTGGTGAACGGACCGGCGAGCATCGGCATCGCCACCACGGCCGAGGCGATCGACGGCGACGACCTGCTGCGCCAGGCCGACCTCGCGCTGTACGTCGCGAAGGGGGCCGGCAAGGGGCAGTGGCGGCGGTACCAGTCCGCCCTGCACAACCAGGTGCTCGACCGACTCGAGCTCCGCGCGGAGCTGGACCAGGCGATCGCGGAACGGTCGTTCGTGCTGCAGTACCAGCCGATCGTCGACCTGCGCACCGGCGCCGCCTCCGGCCTGGAGGCGCTGGTGCGGTGGCAGCACCCGACCCGCGGGCTGCTCGGTCCGGACCGCTTCATCGACGTGGCCGAGGAGAGCGGGCTGATCGTGCCGATCGGCGACTGGGTGATCGAGCAGGCGCTCACCGACGCGGTCGCCTGGGGCGGCAGCGGGCCGCACGAAGACGGGCCGTACGTCAGCATCAACGTCTCCGCCCGCCAGTTCAGCGACCCCGGCTTCGTCGACCGGGCGCTGCGGCGGCTGGCCGCGGCCGGGCTCCCCGCCGACCGGCTCGTCCTGGAGATCACCGAGACGCTGCTGCTGCGCGACGACGAACGGGTCCGGCACGACCTGGCCCGGCTGCGCCAGGCCGGCATCCGGGTGGCGATCGACGACTTCGGCACCGGCTACTCGTCACTCAGCTACCTGCGCAAGGTACCCGCGGACATCCTCAAGATAGAGAAGTCGTTCATCGACGCCGTCTCCACACAGCCGCAGCAGCGGGCCTTGGTCGAGGGGATCCTGCGGCTCGCGCACACCCTCGGGCTGACCGTGGTCGCCGAGGGGATCGAGGAGGAGGCGGACCGCTCGACGCTGATCGCCGCCGGCTGCCGGTACGGCCAGGGCTTCCTCTTCCATCGCCCGATGGACCATCCAGACGTGCTCACCTGGCTCGCGGATGTGCAGGTGGCGGCCTGATGGGGACCTCGACCTACGTGGCGCGCTGGTCGGACCTGGAGCGGCTGCTCGCCACCAACCCGATGATGGACGCCGTCATCGACGAGGTGCGTGGCCGTGAGATCCGGGTCGGCGACCACTGGCTCGTCGACTTCGCCTCCTGCAACTACCTCGGCTTCGACCTCGACCCGGAGATCCAGGCGGCGATCGCGCCGGCTGTGGAAAAGTGGGGCACCCACCCGAGCTGGTCCCGCATGCTGGGCAGCCCGGCCCTCTATCCACAGATCGAGGAACGCCTCGCCGACCTGCTCGGCGCGCCGGACGCGCTCGTCCTGCCCACCGTCACGCTCATCCACATGGCGGTCGTGCCGGTCCTCGCCGGCACGGGCACGGTCATCTACGAGCACAACGCCCACCGCACGATCTACGACGCCTGCCAGTACGCCCGCGGGCTCGGCGCCACCACACACCGCTTCCGGGGCGGCGACGTCACCGAGCTGGAGCGGCTGCTGCGCGCCGCCCCGACCGGCGCCCCGCGGCTGGTCTGCGTCGACGGGGTCAACAGCATGACCGGCAACCCGCCGGACCTCGGCGCGTACGCCCGGCTCTGCCGCGAGTACGGCGCACTGCTCTATGTGGACGACGCGCACGGCTTCGGCCTGGTCGGCGAGAGGCGCCCGGACGAGACCTCCCCGTACGGCGCGCGCGGCAACGCGGTCGTCCGGTGGCGGGGCGAGAGCTACGACAACATCGTGCTCGTCGGCGGCTTCTCCAAGGCGTACTCGTCGCTGCTCGCGTTCATCGCGGTGCCCACCGAGGTCAAGCAGCACCTCAAGGTGGCCGCCCCGCCGTACCTCTACAGTGGACCATCACCGACCGCGTCGCTCGCCACGGTCCTGGCCGGCTTCGACGTGAACGACGCGCGCGGCGACCGGCTGCGCGGCCGGCTGTACGGGCTCACCGCCCGGGTGCTGGACCGGGTGCGGGCACTGGGCGTCGCCACGCCGAACACCAGCGGCACGCCCATCGTCGAGCTGCCGCTGGCCGCCGGGCGGGACCTGTCCGCGGTGGCGTCCGAGCTGTGGCGGCGGGGGATCTACGTGACGCTGGCCGCGTACCCGCTGGTGTCCCGCGCCGACGTGGGGCTGCGCGTGCAGCTGACCGCCGCGCACACCGACGCCGACATCGACCGGCTCCTGGACGCGCTGGACGTACTGGCCGCACGCGGCGACCTGCGCGCGGCGGCCGGCCCGGCCACACCCCGGCAGCCCGGTCCGGGCCCGGAGTCCTGACCGGTCCGCGGGCGCTGCTCCGGGCTCGGCTCTGGGCCCGGGGTGCTTCGGATCTGGCGGTGCTCCGGGCCCTGGTGGTGCTCCGGGCCTGGCGACGTTCCGGACCTGGTGGTGCTCCTGGCGTGCTTCGACCGTGGCTCTGGGCTCGCGTGCTTCGGGCGTGGCGTGCCCGCGCTCGGCGCGCCTGATCCGCGGGTCAGTCCAACCAGGACCGGATCCGGTCGACCGCCTTGCCGGTGAACCCGTCCACCACCGCCGGCTCGGCCGACCAACCCGCCTCCCAGCCGGTCTCGTAGAGGATCGTCACCACGTCGCCGATCCGCACCACCGAGACCAGCCGCACGTCCTGCCCCCCGGTCGACCGGCCCTCCACGTCCAGCGTGGGATACCGCACCTCGAACGCCAGCGACTCGTCCCCGCGCTCCGTGGCGGATACCAGGCGGTGGCGGCGGTCGCCGTCGGTCGGGCAGTCCGCGACCGCGGCCCGCAGCTCGTCGAGGAACCGGCTCGCGCGGCCCGCCTCGTATACGCTGATGGTCTGCCGGAACGTCCCGTCGGGCACGTAGCCCTCCCGGTTCGGCGCGTTCCAGTAGGTGACCCGGCGGCTGCGCCGCAGGTCCACGTCCCGATCGCTGGCGAACCTCGCGTCGCAGAGCGCGGGCACGATCTCCTCGCTCGGCGTGTCCACCACCGGCTCCCGGCCGTTGGTGTCGGCCACCTGCAGGAACGCGCTGTTCGGGATGCTCTTCGGCGCCGCCGGGCGGGACGGTGTGGTCGGCGGCGGCGCCGGCGCGCTCGTCCGCGGCGTGGGTGACGCGGACGGCGCCGGGGGCGTCCACGACGGCGTCGCCGCCGGGGGCAGCGGAGCCGGCGACGACCCGCCCGCCCGAAACACCCACTGGGTACCGACGACAGCACCGCCCACCGCGACCGCCGCCGCGACCGTCACGGCCGTGACCCTGACCCGGGTACGCCGGTCGGCGCGCGCCCGCAGCGCGGAGGGCCCCGCCAGCCGCACCGTGTCGGCCCGCTGCGACAGCGCGCGGAACGCCCGGTCGAGCTCACTCATCGTCGTTCCCCTCCCAGACGCCGCCCTGGCCCGGCTTGGCCGGTGCCACGGCTCGCTTCCCCGTCGTGGCTCGCTTCCCCGTCGCGGCCTGGTCGGGCGGCTGTCGCTTCGATGCGGCCTGTTGTGGCGGTGTGGCCGGGCTGGTGCGCCCAGCTTTTGCACTGGCGTGGCCGGTCGGGCCGGCCTGCCTGGGCGGGCTCCCCTGGCTGGTCGGGTTCGGTGGGCTGGCCTGGCTGGTGGTCGGGCTGGTGTGGTTCGGTGGGCTGGCCTGGCTGGTGGTCGGGCTGGTGTGGTTCGGTGGGCTGGCCTGGCTGGTGGTCGGGCTGGTGCGGTTCGTCGGGCTGGCCTGGTGCGTCATGCGGCTGGTCCGGCTCGTCGCCGGCGCTGGCGGGGTTTCGAGCGCCTCGGCCAGGCCGGCACGCCCGCGGGACAGCCAGGACGTGACGGTGCCGACCGGCGCGCCGGTCTCGTCCGCGATCTGCGCGACCGGCAGGTCGAACAGGTAGTGCAGCGCCAGCGCCTGCCGCTGCGGGACCGGCAGCCGGCGCAGCGCGGCGACCACGACGACGGTGTCCTCGCCGGGTGGATGGACGTTCTCGGGTGGCCCCGAGCGGTGCAGGACCGCGCGCCAGCGGGCCAGTCGCCGCCAGCGGTCCGTGGCCAGCCGGGCGACGACCAGCCGTACCCAGGCCTCCGGGTGTGGATGGGCGGCGACCGTCCGCCACCGCTGCCACGCCCGCGTGTACGCCTCCTGCACCACGTCCTGCGCCTCGGTCAGGTCGCCCACGAGGGCGTACCCGTACCGCATCAGCCGCGCGGACGTGCCGCGGTAGAACTCGTCGAAGCTGTCGGCGTCCCGCATCCACTGCCCTCGTCTCGCCCCGTACCGCCGCCCTGGCCGTGCGCTCGCTTTCCACAACCGCCCCCGCCGTGCCGCTGTCCACATGCGCACGCCTCCTTGCCGCGCGGTTGAGACGTAGACGAACGGCGCACCCACCATGTTGCGGCCGGGGTCAACTTTTTCGCCCGCCGGAACGCGCCCGCCGGAACGTGCCCGCCGGAACGCGCCGCCGGGACTCGCCGCCGGGACTCGCCTGCCGGATCCAGCCCGCCGGAACCAGCGCGGCGGGACGCCGTGGTGCCGGGGTCGCTTCCGGCGCGGCCTCCCGACCTGGCCACCACCGCGCCGTTCTGCTGATATCCTCCCAAATGGGGCATCATGGGGGATTGGTTCAGGCGTACCGTCATCGACACCGGACGGCTGCCGCTGTTCTGCTTCTTCGCCGCGATGGTGGTCGGCTTCCTGTTCATCCGCTTCTCCACCCGGATGATCCGGGCCGGCGTGCGGTGGTGGCCGGGCAACGTCACGCCGGGCGGGCTGCACATCCACCACTCGGTGTTCGGGATCGGGTTCATGCTGCTCGGCGGGATCGTCGGCTTCGCGCTCTCCCCGGAACTGGCCGCCTGGCGGGCGATCGCGGCCGCGGTCTTCGGGGTGGGCGCCGCACTGGTGCTGGACGAGTTCGCGATGATCCTGCGCCTGGAGGACGTGTACTGGTCGCAGGAGGGCCGCGAGTCGGTCACCGCCGTGTTCGTCGCGTGCGCGGTGACCGGGCTGCTCGTCCTCGGCATACTCCCGGAAAACCTCATCGACCTCATCCACGCCGACGACCAGGGTGGCATCGCCGGGTGGGCGGCCGGCATCGCGCTGGCCGCGCTCAACCTCAGCCTGGCCACCGTGACCGTCCTCAAGGGAAAGCTGTGGACCGGCCTCATCGGACTGTTCTTCCCGATCCTGCTCTACGTCGGCGCGGTCCGGCTGGCCCGGCCGAGGGCCCCGTGGGCACGCTGGTTCTACCACCGGCCGGGTGACCGCTGGGCCCGCCGGCTGGAACGCGCGCAGCGGCGGGAGAAACGCTTCCACGAGCCGGTGGCGCGGCTGGGTGACCGGCTCAGCTCGCTCATCGCCGGCCGCCCGTCCTGACCCGCGCGCCGGCCGGGCCCCTCAGCGATTTTGAGCGCCCGGCCCGCGCGGTGGGACAGCAGGGCCCGGCGCAGACCACTTGGCGGCTGAGCGGCGCCCGGCCCGCGCGGCGGACCAGCAAGACCGGCCGCAGAGCGCCCAGCGGGTGAGCGGTGCCGCCGCGGACCGCTCAGCGGCACCCGGCGCGGACCCCCTCAGCGGGACAGCGGCACCCGGCGCCCCGCACCACGCGGTGGCTGATCCGCTGTCCACCCGGACCAGCGTGTCCTCGTACGTCACGCTGCCGGCCGTCCCGTCGGCCATCACGCCGAGGCCCTTCGAGAGCGCCCGCACCTCGCCGCGCCCCGCGAGCACCTCGCCGCCGCCCTCGCCGGGTTCGCCTCGCCAGCAGGGGTGAGCACGATGTGGTGACGTGGTGGGCGACCGGGTTGCCGGCACCGAGCGCCGGCGCCGCCTCGCGCAGGGCGTCGAGGCCGCGGACCACGCCGAGGTCGCCGTGCCGGTTGGTCGGGTCGGTGATGGCGACGCGGTCCGCCCCTGACAGGTGGGGGAGTCCGGGCCCGAGTTCGCGATGGACGAGGTCGCGCGTCGGGCCGGGTCGGCAATGCCACGCTCTACCGGCACTTTCCGACCCGAGGTGACGTGCTCGTCGCGGTGTACGCCGAGGACGTCGACGCGCTCTGCCGGCGCGGCGCGGCCCTGCTGATCGGCGACTCGGCGACCGCCCCGGTGGACGCGCTCTTCGCGTGGCTGGACGACTTCGTCGAGCACGTGGCGAGCAAACGGGCGCTGGCCCTCGCCTCCGGCGCGGCCCTGAGTGGCACGGACGCCGCCCACGCCCGCCACCTGCTGGCGCTCGCCCGCCGCGGCCTGGAGTCGCGCGAGCGTCGGACTCGCCGTGATGGTGCCGGCACCGGTCGCGGACCTTGACCGGCCGTGCGGTCCGCAGGAAGGGCTTCCCCAACCGCGGCGCGAGGCGGCCGCGGGCCGCGGACACCCGCCGGGTCTGGCGTACGGCGGAGCCGGGAGTACGCGGGCCTCGCCCAGGCAGGGGTGCCGGGGCCGCGGGATCAGCCGGCGAACCACCGTCCGATGTAGGCATTCAAGCCGTCGACCCCCTCCGGCCCGGAGCGGTAGCCGATGTGCCCGTCCGGCCGCACGAGCAGGATCGCCTTTCCCGGGCGGCGGTGCACCGTCAGGCGTTGCGCGGTCCCGTGCTCCGGCGCGGGGGCGTCCGACGGCCAGAGCAACTGCCAGCCGGGCATGGCGGTGCCGGGCGGCTCGGGCAGCCGGTCGCCGGCTCGCGGGCCACGGCGGGGCGCGCCCGGTCCCTCCGTCGAGAGTGGACTGTGGCGGTACCGGATGTCCAGTTGGGACGTGGCACGGAGCACAGTGGACCGGGCACGGCGCAGCCGGGACGCCAGCGGCAGCAACAGCGGCACGACACGGGTCCGGGCGAAGCGTACCGGCGCGCTGGTCGAGGTCGCGGCGGTGAACGCGCGGTCGGACAGGCGCATCACCCACCGCCCGACCGGCGCGCGCTCCGCCTCGTACGTGTCCAGCAGCTCGGCCGGCCCGCCCCGGAGCACGGCCGCCAGCTTCCAGGCCAGGTTGGTGGCGTCCTGGATGCCGGTGTTCATGCCCTGCGCGCCGGCCGGGCTGTGGATGTGCGCGGCGTCGCCGGCGAGGAAGAGCCGCCCGGAGCGGTACGCGGTGGCGGCGCGCAGGTGCAGCCGGAAGGTCGTCATCCACACCGGGTCGCGCAGCCGCACCGTGCCACCGGTGTAGCCGTCGGTGAGCGCCTGCAACGCGTCGAGGCCGGGTGTGTCCGAAGTGGATCGTGGCAGCATCACCAGGAGGCGCCAGGTGGCCGGCCGTTCGAGGGGGAAGAAGAACAGCGGCCCGCCCGCCGACAGGTAGGCGTGCGCCGTGCCCCGCTCCAGGCCGTCCGCCTCCAGGTCGGCCAGCGCGAACACCTGCGGGTACGTGCTCCCGGCGAACTCGATCCCGGCGTGCCGCCGCACCGTGCTCTGCGCGCCGTCGCAGCCGACCACGTACCGCGCGTGCGCCGTCTCCACCCGCCCGTCGGGGCCGCGCAGCGCGCACTCCACGCCGTCCGGCGCCTGGGTGAGGTCGGTGAGGGTCACCTGGCGCCGCACCTCGACGCCGACCGCGGCGAGGTGCTCGGCGAGGATCCGCTCGGTCTGCGCCTGGGAGAGGACGAGCAGGTACGGGTATGCGGTGTCGAACATGGCGAGGTCGAACATCGGCACGGTCGTCACCCGCCCGCCCGCGTGCACCTGGAGCCGCGCCATCCGGTTGCCGGCCGAGACGAGCCGCTGACTGACCGAGCGGTCAGGACCCGGGCCGGCGCCGTCGCGGAGGCCGGCGAGCACCTCGAGCGTGCGTGGCTGGATCGCCAGGGCCCGTGACTCGTGTGCCCGGTCGGCGGCCCGGTCGACGATCATGACGGAGACGTCGAAGGCGGCGAGGTGGGCCGCCAGCGCCAGGCCGGTCGGCCCGGCGCCGACCACGAGCACGTCGGCGCTCACCCGTCCAGGGTACCGGGGCCGGGTCCGGCGCGGCCCCGGAAATGCGAGCCCGCCCGAGATCCCGCCACGCGCGCCGGTCCGAAACGGTGTCGAGCATCTCGACCAGCGGCCGGCGCCCGGAACGGGGCGCCCGGCACCGAGCTCTCACAGCCATGGGGAAGGCGGGGGGGGGGCGGCCCCCCCCCCGCCCCCCCCCCCGCCTGGCGCCGCGGGGGGGCCCCCCCCCCCCCCCCCCCCCCCCGACTCCGAAAGCTCTTTAGACGTCCGACTCCTCGTCGCCGTCCTCGTCCTCGTCGTCCTCGTCGAGGGACCACTTGAGCTGAAACTCGATCTCCTCTTCGTCCTCGCCCCGCTCGTGCTCGATCGAGAACTGGGCGCGGGCGGGAACGCGGATCCGCTCGCCGGCGATCTGGATCCGGAACGGCGTCTCCGACTCCAGCGCGTCCGCGAGGCGCCGCAGCTTCGCGACGACCTCGGGGGTGGAGTAGATGCGTTCGACGTCTCGCGTCGTGTCGGTCACGTGACCTCCGATATCGGGGCGGCCCCCGTGTGGGCGCGCCTGCGCGGGACATTCAACCAGCCCTCTGCGCGGCGGCCGCCGCCGGACGGCCCGCGGCGAGCGCCACCGTCCACAGTGCTTGGCGACAGGTAGAGGCCGGCGCGGTACGCGCCGGCCTCTAGGACGCGGCCTTCTCCAGCGTGGCCAGGAAGACCTCGATCGGCTGCGCGCCGGAGATGCCGTACGTGCGGTCGAAGACGAAGAACGGCACACCGTTGGCGCCGAGCGCGCGGGCCTGGCGGATGTCGTCGCGGACCTCGTCGGCGTACGCGTCGCTGTCGAGCACCTTGCGCACCTCGTCGGCCGGCAGCCCCGCCCCGGTGCCGATCCGCACCAGCGTCTCGGTGTCGTCGACCGCCTCGCCCTCGACCAGCGCGGCCTGGAAGAGCCGCTCGTGGATCCCGTCGGCCAGGTCGCGCGAGGCGGCGAAGTGGGTCAGCCGGTGCGCGTCGAACGTGTTGGCGGTCAGCGACCGGTCGAGGTGGTAGGTCAGGCCCTCCTCGGCCGCGAGCCCGGTGACCCGGTCCTGCATCGCCTTCGCCTGCGCGGGCGGCACACCGTACTTGCCGGAGATCATGTCGGTCGTCGGCTGGTTCTCGCCGCGCGGCTGGGACGGGTCGAGCTGGAAGCTGCGCCAGGTGACCTCGACGTCGCCGGCGTGGTCGAACCGGGCCAGCGCGTTCTGCAGGCGCCGCTTCCCGATGTAGCACCACGGGCAGACGACGTCGGACCAGACCTCGATCTTCACGGGCTTCTCCTCGCTACCAGCAGGTGCCGTCGGCGGCGCACACCTCGGCGCCGTCCGCCTCTACCATGACGAGGGCGACCGGCGCCTCCTCGTCCTCCGGAGCCTCCACGGTCTCCAGTTCGGGGTCCTCCACGACGCCGCTCCCCGGTATCTTGACGCATGCCTCAACTTACGTCTCGAACCGTAGCACTAAACTTGGGGCCACCGTCAACTTAGGTGGGGAGGGGACATGGCGAAGGCGACGCTGCGGGCGGACGCGCGCCGCAACCTCGACAAGCTCCGCGACGCCGCCCTCGGGGTGTTCCGGGAGAAAGGGCTGCACGCGCCCCTCGACGAGATCGCCCGGCGGGCCGGGGTGAGCTCCGGCACGCTGTACAACCGGTTCGGCAGCCGCGAGGCCCTGATCGACGCGGTCGCGCCCGAACTCGCCGCCGACAGCCTCCGCGCGGTGGCCCGGCGGGCGATCGCCGAGCGCGACCCGTGGGAGGGGTTCGCGAGCTACGTGATGGGCGTCTGCGAGCTCCAGGCCAGCTGCCCCGCGCTCAACGACGTGATCTCCCGGCGCTACGCCTCCGAGCAGCTCACCGCCATCTGCCGGGCGACCGAGGAGCGCGAGCGCTACATCATCGAGCGCGCCCAGCGCGAGGGCCTGCTCCGCGCCGACTTCACCCGCGAAGACCTGTTCTTCGTCTTCTGGTCCACGGCCACGCTCGTGCGCCACACCTCGGGCGCCGCGCCGGAGGGGTGGCGCCGCGCCGTCGGCTTCCTCCTCGACGGGCTGCGCGCCGAGGCGGCGCACCCGCTGCCGGCCGAGCCGCTCACCCCCGACCAGGTGGAGGAAGTGATGTTTCGGCTCGGCGAGGGCGGGCCGCTGTAACGCTCCAATCAGGACATTCGAGCTACCGCGGCGTCGGCGGTGGTCCGGACCGTCGCGCGGGCTCCCGGGGAAACGTGAAGCGTTTCGGGTGCGTTCCCGCGGCCGGAGTCGACCCGTGTGTCCACCGTGGACCCGGCGCGGCGTCGCTGGGCCGGTGGCCGGTCGGGGCACCTCAGCCGGCCGCGATCGCCTCCGCCGCGCGTACCGCGAGGGCCATGCTGGTGAGCGTCGTGTTGCAGGCGATGCCCGCCGGGATCACGCCACCGCCGCCGAGGTACAGGTTGTCCAGACCCCACACCTTCGAGCACGGGTCGACCACGCTCTCCCGCGCGTGCGCGCCCATCCGCGTGGTACCGGTGATGTGCAGCGCGAAACCGGCCTCCAGGAACGCGGGCTCCGCCCCGGGCAGGAACTTGCCGAGCGCCGTCGCCGCCTTCGCCATGTCGGTCACCATGTCGTCGGCGCGGGCCCGGTCGGCGATGCTCGGTCCGAAGTGGAACGCCGGCTGCGGCAGGCCGTACGGGTCGGTGACCCGCTCGGAGAACGTCACCGCGTTGTCCCGCCGCACGTCGCACGTGCTGAACCACACCAGGTCGGTGACCGTGCGCCGGTCGACGCCGTCGGGTACGGCCGCGTAGCCGAAGACGCCGCTAGCCATCCGCTCCGCGGGCCGCATCCGGTAATCGGCCACACGTCGAATCCGTTCACCCGGTGTGGTGGAGGCTCGATGGAATTGTCTTCTTTACCTGGACATATCGCAGGCGGGTCTGATTCATCCACCGACGTCGTTCTCAATTTCTTGAATGGTGCCAGTTTCACCGCACCGAACGGGTGCGGAGTCGGGCCGTGACGCGGCCGGCGAGCCCCGCGGCGACGAGGCGGGGCGCGCGCCGGACCCCGGTCAGTCCCGAGGTTCGAGCATCGCGGCGAGGGCGTCGACGCCCTCCGGGGTGCCGGCGACCACGAGCGTGTCGCCGCCGCGCAGCTCGGTGCGGGCGTCCGGCCAGCCGACCAGGCGGCCGTCGCGGACCAGGGCGAGTACCCGTGCGGCGCGGGCGTCCAGCCTGCCGAGCGGCCGGCCGGCGGCGGGCGAGCCGGTGACCACCGCCAGCCGGGCCAGGCACGGGCCGTCCGGCACCGGGTCGACGTGCTCCACCGTCATCGCCGGGTGGAGCAGGTCGACCAGGTGGTGCGCCTCGTCCGCGTCGAACGTCGCGGCCCGCTGCACCGCCTGCGGGTCGTCGTCCCGGTACAGCGCGAGCGTGCGCAACCCGTCGCGACGCTGGATCACGCCCACCCGCTGCCCGGCGCGGGTGGTGAAGGCGTGCAGCGTCCCGATGCCCGGAACCTCCTGCCGGTCGATCCGCATGTCGTACCTCCCCTGTGGACGGTCAGAAGTAGCGCAGCCACACGTAGCCCCACGCGACCGTCACCGTCACCAGCGTGGTGACGGCGCCGTACTTCGTGAACTGCCAGAACGAGATCGGCTCCCCGTGCTGCGCGGCGATGCCGAGCACCACCACGTTGGCGCTGGCGGCGACCGCCGTACCGTTGCCGCCCAGGTCGGCGCCGAGCGAGAACGCCCACCACAGCGCCTGCCCGGTCCGCGGGTCCGGCGCCTGGCCGACGAGCTCCTCGACGACCGGCGCCATCGTTGCCACGTACGGGATGTTGTCGAAGAACGCGCCGAGCACGGCCGAGCCGAACAGCAGGGCGGAGGCGGCCAGGAAGTAGTCGTCGCCGACCGCGCCGACCGCCCACTCGCCGAGCCGGTCGATCACGCCGGTCTCCACCAGGCCGCCCACCATCACGAACAGCCCCATGAAGAACACCAGCGTGCCCCACTCGACCTCGGCCAGGTACTCCGCCGCCCGCACGCCGGAGACGAGGACCATCAGGCCGGCGCCGAGCAGCGCGATGACCGACGGTTCGAGGTGCAGCGCGTGGTGCAGCGCGAAGCCGACCATCACCAGCGCGAGCACGGCCAGGCAGCGGGCCAGCAGCGGCTTGTCGGTGATGGCGTCGCGGCCGTCCAGGCGCATGACCGCCTCGACCCGCTCCGGCCTGTGGACGAACGCCTTGCGGAACATCACCCGCGCCATCAGCACGAAGAGCACGAAGAGCACCACCACGATCGGCGTCATGTGGACGACGAAGTCGTTGAACGACAGGCCTGCGCGAGCACCGATGATGATGTTCGGCGGGTCACCGATGAGCGTGGCGGCGCCACCGATGTTCGAGGCGAGCGCCTCCGCGATCAGGTACGGGGCGGCGGGCAGGTCGAGCTTCTGGCAGACCGCGATGGTCACCGGGGCGACCAGCATCACCGTGGTGACGTTGTCCAGGAAGGGCGACGCCACGGCGGTGATGACCATCAGGAGCACGAGCAGCCGGTACGGCCGGCCGCGCGACCGCTTGCCCGCCCAGATGCCGAGGAACTCGAAGACCCCGGTCTGCTTGATCACGCCGACGATGATCATCATGCCGAGCAGGAGGAAGACGACGCCCCAGTCGATGCCGGCGTGCTCGTTGTAGAAGACGTCGTCGCCCGGTACCAGTCGGAGCGCGACCATCAGGCCGGCCGCGCCGAGCACCACCGCCACGCGGTGCACCCGCTCGGTGGCGATGAGGAAGAACGCCACCGAGAAGATGACGACCGCCAGGATGGCGCCGACTCCGTTCATGCGCCATGCTCGCCCGGGCCGGGTGGCACCAACCATCGGTGCCGCCACCCATATCCGCGCGGCCGCGCCATGCACGGTGACGCACCCGCCGAAGATGGGTGCCAGCACGGATAGCCGGCGTCCCGCCGGATGCGATGGGCTGTAGGGGAGGCCGCGCGGTACCGGTCCCTATGACGCCGAGTCCCCTGGGATTCCCACGTCGGGTGGCGTCGGATCCTCCAACCGCGCGGCCCGCCACCCTGTTCAGGCGGGCTGGGCGGCGCCCCAGTAGTGCTCGCGCACCTTCACCGCGTCCCGCTCCGACAGCGTGTCGCCGATCAGCGGGGCGAAGTGCGGGGCGCTGTTGATGGTGTGCCGGTCGTGCGGCACGGTCAGGACGCCCTCGACCACCGCCGCGTCCTGCAGGTCGACCAGGTGAGCGCGGCGCAGCAGCCCGCCACCGATCGCGGCGGCTCCGGCCGGGGCACGCAGGTCGTCCGGGTACTGGTAGACGGCTGCGACGCGGCCGACCGGCCGGCCGTCACGGGCGTGCAGAGCGCGACCGACCAGATCGTGGGGGAAGGTCATCGACGGCTCCTCGGGGTGTGCAGGGGGCAGCGACAGCCCGACCGTCGCGCCGCGGCCCGCCGCCCGGCAATCGGTGCCGGCACCCATCTTTCCCGCGGGCATCCACAGTGGACGTCACCGGTCGTCTCCCGGGCTCCGCGGCCGGCGGGGCTCGTCGGGACGGGTATCGGCCCGACCGTCGCCGCGGCGCCGGCGCTCTCCACGCCGCGCCTCGGCCGGGGCGAGCAGGTGCGCGGCGACCGCGGCCAGGACCAGCCCGGCGGCGAGCGGCAGGCCCCGGCCGGTGGCGATCCCGGCGCCGGCGCCGGCGAGCCCGGCCGCCATGAGCAGCCAACCGGCGGCGCGGCGGAGGTGGTCGTCCATCGGTCCCAGCGTCGGCGCGACCGGGCCGCGGGACCATCCGCTCCGGCCGGCAAACCGCGCCCGCCGCCGGTATGGGTGCCGCCACGGATGGACGGCCGCCGGCTGCCCCGGGCAGGCTGGCTCTGGCGACTGCCCGTTCCCCCGGCACGAAAAAAGCGGGCAAACCCGGCATAGTAGGGAGGGCCGCCGAGGAAGGAGTACCGCGATGTCCCTGTTCTGGCGGATCTTCCTGCTCAACGCCGCCGTGCTGACCGTCGCGGTGACCCTCCTGCTGTTCGGGCCGGTCACGGTCTCCACGCCGGTGCTGTTCACGGAGGTGGTGATCCTCACCGCCGGCCTGGCCGCGATGCTGCTGGCCAACGCGGTGCTGCTGCGCATCGGCCTGGCCCCCCTGCAGCGCCTGACCCGGGCGATGGCCACGATCGACCTGCTCCGCCCCGGCCCGCGCCCGGCCGTCACCGGACACGCCGGGATCGCCGACCTGATCCGCACGTTCAACGCGATGCTCGACCGCCTGGAGGCCGAGCGCGCCGCCAGCACCGCGCGGGCCCTCTCCGCGCAGGAGGGGGAGCGGCGGCGCATCGCCCAGGAGCTGCACGACGAGGTCGGCCAGACGCTCACCGCGGTGATCCTGGAGCTCAAGCGGGTCGCCGACCGGGCGCCCGAGCCGCTTCGCGGCGAGCTGCACCAGGTACAGGAGACGACCCGCGACGGCCTGGACGAGATCCGCCGCATCGCCCGCCGGCTCCGCCCCGGCGTACTGGAGGAGCTCGGCCTGGTCAGCGCGCTGCGCTCGCTGGCCACCGAGATCTCCCAGCACAGCGGCGCGGCGGTACGGCAGCACTTCGAGGGCGACCTGACCGGCCTCGACGACCAGGTCGAGCTGGTCGTGTACCGGGTCGCCCAGGAGGCGATGACCAACACCGCCCGGCACGCCGGCGCCACCCGCCTCGACATCACGCTGCGCCGCACCGCGGGCGGGACCGAGCTGCGCGTCGCCGACAACGGCAAGGGGCTGGGCGCCGCCCCCGAGGGCGCCGGCATCCGGGGTATGCGCGAGCGGGCGCTGCTCGTCGGCGCCACGCTCACGCTCGGGCCGAGCCGGGAGGGCGGCACCGAGGTACGGCTTTGCCTGCCGGCCGCGGACGGGAGCCGGCGACCATGACACCGACGCCGACCCGGATCCTGCTCGCCGACGACCACGCCCTGGTACGCCGGGGTGTGCGCCTCATCCTCGACGGCGAGCCGGACCTCGCCGTGGTGGCCGAGGCGGGCGACGGCGCCGAAGCCGTCGAGAAGGCCCGCGCCACCCGCCCCGACCTCGCCATCCTCGACATCGCCATGCCCCGCCTGACCGGGCTGCAGGCCGCCCGCGAGCTGACCCGGCTCCAGCCCGAGCTGCGCATCCTGATCCTGACCATGTACGACAACGAGCAGTTCTTCTTCGAGGCCCTGCGCGCCGGCGCCAGCGGGTACGTGCTGAAGTCCGTCGCCGACCGCGACCTGCTCCAGGCCTGCCGGGCCGCGATGCGCGACGAGCCGTTCCTCTACCCGGGAGCGGTCAACGCGCTCATCCGCAACTACCTCGACCGCGCCCGCCACGGCGAGCCCGTGCCCGCCAAGGCCATCACCGACCGCGAGGAGGAGGTGCTCAAGCTCGTCGCCGAGGGCCACTCCTCGAAGCAGATCGCCGAAATCCTGGTGATCAGCGTCAAGACGGTGGAGCGGCACCGCGCCAACATGCTGCAGAAGCTCGGCCTGAAGGACCGGCTGGAGCTGACCCGCTACGCCATCCGCGCCGGCCTCATCGAGCCCTGAGCTCTCAGATGGCGGTGGAGAGCTCGTCTCGCAAGCGGGTGAGCGTCCTGGAGAGCAGGCGGGACACGTGCATCTGGGAGATGCCGATCCGGTCGGCGATCTGCTGCTGGGTCAGGCCGCCGCAGAAGCGCATCAGGATGATCTGGCGCTCGCGCTCCGGCAGCGTGCGCAGCGCCTTGGCCAGGGTGGTCCGGGCCTCCACGGTCGTGTAGCCGGGGTCGTCGGCGCCGAGCAGGTCGCCCAGGGCGGTGCCGGCGGGGTCGCCCGCGACCGGGGCGGACAGCGAGGTGGCGTTGTAGGCGCGGGCGCCCTCCATGCCCTCCAGCACGTCCTCCTCGCTGACTCCCAGGTGGCCGGCGACCTGGGCGACCGTCGGCGAGCGGCCCAGCCGCTGGGTGAGCGTGGCGTTCGCGTCGTTGATCATCAGGCGGAGCTCCTGCAGGCGGCGCGGCACCCGGACGGCCCAGGTGCGGTCCCGGAAGTGCCGCTTGATCTCGCCGATGACCGTGGGGACCGCGAAGCCGACGAAGTCGGTGCCGCGGCCGGGATCGAACCGGTCCACCGCCTTGATCAGCCCGAGGGTCGCCGTCTGCACCAGGTCGTCGAAGGGCTCGCCGCGGTCGCGGAACCGGCGGGCCAGATGTTGAGCCAGCGGCAGCAGCCGCTCGATCGCGCGCTCGCGGAGGGCCGCCCGGCGCGGATGGTCCCGCGGCAGCCGGGCGAGCGCGGCGAGCAGGTCGGTGGCGACGTCGTCCATCCGGGCGGACGGCGCCGGCGCGGACGATGGCTGGTGTGTCGATGTGACCGTCATGGTGACCCCTCCCCGAGTCGGTCGCCGCGAGGGCGCGCAGTCAGACGAACAGCTAGACAGACCATAGTCGATCGGTCATGAAAGCGCTAGCCGTTTGTATGAGTAACTTGCCTACGTATCGACTCCGGGCTCCTGGCGGTCGGCGACGGCGAAGAAGCGATGCGGCGGGTCGTCGTACACCCGCAGCCGCCACCCGGTGCGCCCGGTGGCCGCCCGCAGCGGCCCCTCGGCGAGCGGGTCGTCGGGGCGCGGGGCGTGACCGTGGCGGGCGGCGAGCGCGATCCGGCCGGAGGGGTGGAAGAGCACGAGCCGGCCGCCGGGACGGGTGATCCGGGCGAGCTCGGCCAGCCCGACCCGCGGGTCGGCCAGGTGGGTGATCAGCCCGGCGGCGAAGACGGCGTCGGCGGCCCCGCCGGCGATCGGCAGGTGGTGGGCGTCGCCGAGCAGCAGGGTGGCGCCGGCCGCCTCGGCCCGCGGCCGGGCGACGGCCAGCATCTGCGGGGTCAGGTCGACGCCGACGACCGTACCGCCGGGACCGGTGGCGGCGCGCAGCGCGGGCAGCGCCCGGCCGGTGCCGCAGCCGACGTCGACGACCACGCCGCCGGTGGCGATGCCGGCCTCGCTGACCGCGGCCGCGTACGCCGGCAGGTCGTCGCCGAACTTGGTGTCCCAGGTGTGCGCCCGGGTGGCGAAGAACGCCCGGGACTCGGTGATGTACCAGCGGCCGTGCCGGGCGAGCCGGGCGGTCAGGTGCCGGATCACCGGCCAGCCCGGGTCGTGCAGGTCGACCACGATGTCGGCGTCCTGGTGCCGGTCGGTGGCGCCGGCGGGCGGGGTGCGCAGCCAGATCACCACGTCCCACCGTCCGGCCGGCGGGCGGCCGCGCCATCCCGGCCCGTCGGCGAGCGCGATCTCGTGCCCGGCCGCCCGGCCGTCGTCCGGGCTGAGGCGGGCGCAGGGACGTCCGGCCGCGCGCAAGGCGGCGGCGAGGCGGTCGGCGACCATCCCGGTGTACCCGCGGCCGTCCACGACGACCGACGGGGTGCCGTCCGGGATGGCGGCGGCGAGATTGGCCAGGACCTCGGACCAGCGGCGGGCCTGCTCCTCGGCCGGTGGCGGCGGCGGACCGGGCATGGAACCATCATGCAGTTGCGGCATCGGGAAGGCCAGTCTCTGGGAGGATGCGAGCCTCAACCGCCTCTTTGCATCGCACGTGCTGGCGGCTAGGGTGCTCGGTGTGACGGTGTTCCGGATCGGTGAGGCCGCCGAGCTTCTCGGGGTGAGCGCGGACACGGTGCGCCGGTGGGTGGACGCCGGCCGGCTCGCCGCGGGCCGGGACGAGCACGGCCACCGGGTCATCGACGGCGCCGACCTCGCCGCCTTCGCGCGCTCCCAGGCGGGTGAGGCGGACGAGCGCTCGGACGCCTCCTCGGCGCGCAACCGGCTGCGCGGCATCGTCACCGCCGTGGTCAAGGACACGGTGATGGCGCAGGTGGACATCCAGGCCGGGCCGTTCCGGGTGGTGTCGCTCATGAGCCGCGAGGCGGTCGACGCCCTCGACCTCGAGGTCGGTTCGGTGGCCGTGGCGGTGATCAAGTCGACCACGGTCGTGGTGGAGCGCGCCGCCCCGACCGTCCTCAGTAGAGGGAGGACCAGTCCGTGAGCACAGGTGGGATCCGGGTACGCTTCGCCGCGCTCCTCGCGGTGGCGCTCGTCGGCCTGGCCGGTTGCGGCGACGACGGCGACGGCGCCGCCGCGCCCGGGGCCAGCGCCGCCGGCTCGGGCGTGACCGGGCAGGTGACGGTCTTCGCGGCGGCGTCGCTGACCGAGTCGTTCACCCGGATCGGCGAGGACTTCGAGGCGGCCAACCCGGGGACGACGGTGACGTTCAACTTCGCCGGCAGCTCACAGCTCGCCACCCAGATCAACCAGGGCGCCCCGGCCGACGTCTTCGCCGCCGCCTCCCCGGCCACCATGAAGACGGTCACCGACGCCGGCAATGGCGACGGCACCCCGGTCACCTTCGTGCGGAACCAGCTCGTCATCGCCGTACCAAAGGGGAACCCGAAAGGGGTGACCGGTCTCGCGGACCTTGCCAAGCCGGGGGTGAAGGTCGCGCTCTGCGCGGAGCAGGTGCCCTGCGGCGCCGCCGCCGCGAAGGCGCTCGACGCCGCCGGGGTGAAGCTCACGCCGGTGACCCTGGAGCAGGACGTGAAGGCGGCACTGTCCAAAGTGAAGCTCGGCGAGGTGGACGCCGCACTGGTCTACCGCACCGACGCCAAGGCCGCGCCCTCCGATGTGGACGGTGTCGAGTTTCCCGAGTCGGCCGGCGCGGTCAACGACTACCCGCTCGTCGTGCTGAAGGACGCCCCGAACAAGGCCGCCGCGCAGGCGTTCGCCACCTACGTGCGCTCCGACAAGGGCATCGCCGTGCTGACCGCGGCCGGGTTCCAGGCCCCGTAGGCGGATGGGCACCAGGGGCACGACGGTCCGGCGCCGCGGGGGCAGCGTCCCACTGCCGCTCGTCGTGCCGGCCGCCCTCGGCCTGCTGTTTCTGGTGCTGCCGCTGGCCGGGCTGCTGGTCCGGGCGCCCTGGACCACGCTGCCGCAGCGGCTGACCGAGCCCGGCGTGCTCACCGCCCTGCGGCTGTCGCTGCAGACCGCCACCCTCGCCACGCTGCTCTGCCTGATCCTCGGCGTACCCCTCGCGTGGCTGCTGGCCCGGGTCCCGTTTCCGGGGCGGCGGGTGGTCCGGGCGCTGGTCACCGTGCCGCTGGTGCTGCCGCCGGTGGTCGGCGGCGTGGCGCTGTTGCTGGTCTTCGGCCGCCGCGGCATCGTCGGCGGCTGGCTCGACTCGGCGTTCGGGATCACGCTGCCGTTCACCACGACCGGGGTGGTCCTCGCCGAGGCGTTCGTGGCGATGCCGTTTCTGGTCATCGCCGTCGAGGGGGCGCTGCGCGGCGCCGACACCCGCTACGAGGAGGCGGCCGCCACGCTCGGCGCCGGCCGGTGGACGACGTTCACCCACGTCACGCTCCCGCTGGTCGCCCCCGGCATCGCCGCCGGGGCGGTGCTGTGCTGGGCGCGGGCGCTGGGGGAGTTCGGCGCCACCATTACGTTCGCCGGCAACTTCCCCGGCCGCACCCAGACCATGCCCCTGGCCGTCTACCTCGCGCTGGAGACCGACCTGCAGGCGGCCATCGTGCTCAGCCTCATCCTGCTCGCCGTCTCCGTGACCATCCTGGCCAGCCTGCGCGACAAGTGGATCGCCAGCCCATGACCGCGGCCCCCCTGCTGGACGCGCGGCTCGTCGTCGAGCACGGCGACTTCCGCCTGGACCTGCGCCTGACCATCGACAAGGGCGAGGTCGTCGCGCTGCTCGGCCCCAACGGCGCCGGCAAGACCACCGCCCTGCGCGCCCTCGCCGGCCTGCGGCCGCTCACCGCCGGGTACGTGACGCTCGACGGGCGAGACCTCGACCGCCCCGACCGTCGGGTGTGGACACCCACCGAGCACCGGCCGATCGGCGTGGTATTCCAGGACTACCTGCTCTTCCCGCATCTGTCCGCATTGGACAACGTGGCGTTCGGGCCGCGCCGCCACGGGGTACGCCGGGAGGCCGCCCGCGCCCGCGCCGCCACCTGGCTGGACCGGGTGGGGCTGGCCGACCACGCCGCCCGCAAGCCGCGCCACCTCTCCGGCGGGCAGGCGCAGCGGGTCGCGCTGGCCCGGGCGCTCGCCGTCGACCCCGCCCTGCTGCTGCTCGACGAGCCGCTCGCCGCCCTCGACGCCCGTACCCGCCTCGACACCCGCGCCGAGCTGCACCGGCACCTCGCCGAGCACCCCGGCGCCACGCTCCTGGTCACCCACGACCCGCTCGACGCCCTCGTCCTGGCCGACCGGCTGGTCATCGTCGAGCACGGCCGGGTCGTGCAGGAAGGCGACGCCGCCACCATCACCGCCCAGCCGCGCACCGACTACGTGGCCCGCCTCGTCGGCCTCAACCTCTACCGCGGCACCGCCGACGGGCACACCGTACGGGTCGCCGACGGGTTTGCCCTCACCAGCGCCGACCGGCTCGACGGCGACGCGTTCGTCGCGTTCCCACCCGCCGCGGTCGCGCTGCACCCCCGGCGCCCCGACGGCAGCCCGCGCAACGTCTGGGCGGCCACCATCAGCGGCATCCAGCGGCACGGCGACAACCTGCGGGTCCAGCTCGACGGCCCGATCCGGGTCGCCGCCGACGTCACCCCGGCCGCCGCCGCCCACCTGCGGCTCATCCCCGGGCAGCCGGTCTGGGCCGCGGTCAAGGCGGCCGAGACCCGCGCGTACCCCGCCGGCCCGTGACCCGGGCGGCCGGCGGTCAGAGGATCGGCTTGCCGCCGGTGACCGCGCCGGAGATGTAGCTGGCCTAGTGTCTAGGCCGATGACTATCGCGCATGACGTGGCCGGCGACGGCCCCACCGTCGTCCTGCTGCACTCCACCGTCTGCGACCGGCGGATGTGGGATCCCCAGGTGCCGGCCCTGGTCGACGCCGGATACCGGGCGGTCCGCGCCGACTTCCGGGGCTTCGGCGAGACCCCGGTGCCGGACGGGCCGTACAGCGACGCGCGGGACGTGCTCGACCTGCTCGACCTCCTCGGCGCCGAGCGGGTGGCGGTGGTCGCCGCGTCCGGTGGCGGCCGGGTCGGGCAGGAGGTCGCGGCCCGCTGGCCCGGACGGGTGGGCGCGCTGATGCTGGTCAGCACCGCGCTGGGCGGGCACGAGCCGGGGGCCGAGCTGCGCGCGTTCGGCGAGCGGGAGGAGGCACTGCTCGCGGCGGGCGACGTCGGCGGGGCCACCGAGCTCAACGTGACCACCTGGCTCGGCCCGTACGCCGGCGAGCCGGCCCGAGCCGAGGTGCGGGAGATGCAGCGCCACGCGTTCGAGACGCAGCTCGCCGGCGACGCCGGGGCCGAGCCGATCCGGGTGGAGTTCGACGCCTCCGCGATCACCGCGCCGACGCTGCTGGTCTCCGGCGCGCACGACCTGCCCGACTTCACCCGGATCGCGGCCACGCTCGCCGGCCGCCTGCCCCGCGCCCGCCACATCGCGCTCGACTGGGCCGGGCACCTGCCCAGCCTGGAACGGCCCGAGGCGTTCAACCCGCTGCTGCTCGACTTCCTCCACGCCGACTTCCCGCCGGGCCGCGATGCCTGAGGCGAGCCGCACGGCGGTGCTGGTGTGGCAGGGACGGGCGGTCGCGCACGGGCGGATCGTGCCCGGCCGCTTCGCCGACCCGGTGGCGATGCCGCTGCCGCGCGCGGAGGAGCGGGCCGCCGTCGCGGGGGAGGATCAGCCGTTCGGGCGGGAGGCGATCGCCTGCAGCGCCCAGCTGTTGCCGTCGGGGTCGCGGAAGTAGACGAAGTCGCCCCACGGCTGCGGGTCGACGTCGCTCGCCGCCACGCCCACCTCCAGCAGCCGCTCGCGGGCCGCCGCGGCGTCGGCGACCACGACCTGGATCTCCTGGGTGCCGGGCGTCTTGTCGGTGATGCCCTCGCCGAGCACGATGGAGCAGGCCGAACCGGGCGGCGTGAGCTGCACGAAACGCAGGCCCTCGCGCACCTTGTGGTCGTGGTCGGCGTGGAAGCCCACCTTGACGTAGAAGTCCTTCGCCCGGTCGACGTCGGTGACCGGGACCGGGATGAGCTCGATCTTCCAGTCCATGACCTCACCCTAGGGCGAGGGTGTGACACCCGGCGCGGACCGGGCCGGGCCGGGCTCCGGGGCGGGGAGGCGGCGGGCCAGCGGCCGGTAGAGGGCGGCGCTCGCCGCGATCACCACCGGGGCCAGCGCGAAGCCGGCGGCGACGCTCGCGGTCCGCTCCAGGATGGCGCCGTCGAGCGCGGCGCCGAGGGCCGCCCCGCTGGTGAACGCGGTCGCCACCCAGGCGAACGCCTCCGCCGCCGTGCCGCTCGGCGCGATCCGGTCCACCGCGACGAACGTGGCGGTCAGCAGCGCCGGCAGCGCCAGCCCGCTGAGCACCGCGAGCGGCAGCATCACCGGGGGAGCGGCGGCGAGCAGCAGCGGCAGGTACCCGGCGGCCAGCCCGGCGGCGATCCACGGCGCGTGCCGTTCCGGGAGCTTGAGCCTGGTGTTGGCGAGCCCGCCGGCCAGCGCGCCGGTCGCCTGGGCGGCGAGCAGCCAGCCGGCCCACGAGCGGTCGCCGGCCTCCTCCGCCAGCCGGGTCACCGCGACCGGCAGCGAGCCGACGCCGGCGCCGACCAGCACGGTCGCGACCAGCAGCAGGCGCAGCGGGGTGGAGCGGAGCGGGCCGGCCCAGTGCCGTTCGGCGGCCACGCCGCGCCACGCCCGCACCGCGGGCGCGGAGACGAACCAGGCGGTACCGGCCAGCTGCAGCGCCGCGGTCGCATACAGGCCGGCGGCCGGGCCACCCGCCCCGATCGCCGCGACCGACACCAGCGGGCCGACGATGAAGATCAGCTCCTGGACGGCGATGTCCAGCGAGTACGCGGTGTGCACCCGGGACCGCGGCAGCAGGTCCCGCCAGAGCACCCGAAGCCCGGACTCGAACGGTGGGGCGCCCGCCCCGGCCAGCAGCGCCGCCGGCACCGCCACGCCGAGCGGCGGGCCGCCCGCGGCGAGCGCGAGGAACGCCGAGGTCGAGACCGCCACCCCGGCCAGCATCACCGGCGGCTGGCGCCACCGGTCGGCGACCCGGGCGAGCATCGGACCACCGCCGGCCAGCCCGATCGTGTACGCGGCGACGAGCAGCCCGGCGACCCCGATCGACCAGCGTTCCCGGGCGAAGAGCAGCAGCGCGACCGGTGCGGAGGCGAGGGGGATACGGCCGACGGTGCTGGCGGCGAGCACGCGGGCCACCTGGGCGGCGCGCAGCACGGCGAGGACCCCTGAGTCGGACATGACGAACGCTCCCGCGTTTCTGGCGACTGGACGGCGGCGGAGGGCCGGAGACGGCCGGGCCGCTCAGGGAGCGAAGTCGCCGCGCTCGTGGTCGAGGCCGTAGAGCGGGAGGTCAGGCGTGATCCACTGGCGGTAGGCGCTGCGCGAGATCACCGCGTCACCGTACCGTGCCGCGGCGGCCGGCCGCCGCCGGCGTCCGCGTTTCCGGATCTCGCCCGCTGGCCCGGGCGATGGTCTGTGATCGAAGCTCCCCTCACGTCGTTCTAGCGACATGAGGGGAGCTTCGATCACGGCCGTGCGAGGTCTCTAGACGCGCAGTGATCCGAGCGGGAGGCCGCCGGCGGCGAGCCAGCCCTCGACGCTACGCGCGTACGCCTCGACCATCACCGCCTCGGCGCGGTGGCCGGTGATCAGGTCGGCGGCGCCGGTGGCGGAGTGGCCGCGCAGGCGCAGTACCGCGTAGGCCAGCATCACCGAGCGGCGGCGCCCCTGGTGGCAGTGGATGAGCACGCGCGCGTCGGGGTCGCGGTCGAGCACGCCGGCGGCGAAGTGGGCGGCGGCCGACCAGAGCCGCGGCCGCTGGCGCTGGCCGAAGTCGAGCAGCGGCACGTGCACCACCCGGCCCGGCCCGAAGACCGCCCGCTCGGCCGCGAGTTCCTGCGACAGCAGGATCTGCGCCCGGGACCGGCAGTTGACCACGTGGGTGACGCCCTGCGCGGGCAGGCCGGGGAGGGCGGTGGCGAGCGGCAGGCCGCCGACCGCCACGCGCTCGTCGCCGATCCAGCTCAGCGGCGGGGCGAGCCGGTCCGGCCGGTAGAACCGGGTGCTGTAGTGGTAGTACCGCTCCCGCCATTCCGCCATGGATCCAGACTAGGCGGGCCGCGCACCGGGCGAGGCCGGGTTGAGCAGGCACGCGGCGGGCGCCGGCCCGTCCGTGATGCCCGCCAACGTCCGTGGTCGAAGCTCCCGTCAAGTCCTTCCAACGGCTTGACGGGAGCTTCGATCACAGCCCGTCGCGGCGCTAGGTGGCCGCGCAGGTGAGGGTGGGCGCGCCGTTGCCGCCGTTCCACGAGCCGAGGAAGCCGAAGGTGGTGCTGGCTCCCGCGCCGAGGGCGCCGTTGTAGCCGACGTTGCGGGCGGTCGCGGTGGCGCCGCTGGTGGTCACGGTCGCGTTCCAGGCCTGGGTGACGCCCTGCCCGTTCGGGAAGGTGAGGGTGACGGTCCAGCCGCTGATCGCGCTGCCGCCGGCGGTGACCCGCACGTCACCCTGGAAGCCGCCCGGCCACTGACCCGCCAGGGAGTACACGGCCGTGCAGGCCTTCGCCCCGGGCGGCGGGGTGGTGACCGGCGGCGTGGTCACCGGTGGTGTGGTGGTGGGCGGGGCGTCCCCGAAGATCGTCGCCTGCTTCGCGGTCGCCTTGATGCCGTCGGCGCCGTTGAAGATCCGCTGCCCCCACGTGGTGAGCTGGCCGGGGTCGAAGTTGGTGGCCATGTCGAGGATCGGGTCGCTGTTGCCGCTCCACGACCAGCCGAGGTACCCGATGCCGCGGGCCTGCGCCTCGGCCAGGATCGTGTCGTGGTCCACCTCGCCGGAGTTGAACCGCCAGCCGAACTCGCCGACGACCAGCGGCCACCCGTTCGCCTGGAACCGGTCGAGGTAGTCGGTGATGCTCGCGGCCGTGTTGAACACCGCGTACATGTGGATGGAGAGCACGGTGTTGTGCTGGGAATCGGCGTCCAGGATCGTCTGCGCGTTGTCCCGCATGACGTACTGCCAGTCCTGGCCCCAGTTCGGGGCGTCGACCATCAGCAGGTGCTCGAAGCCGTTGGCGCGCATCTTCTGGATCGCGGCCGTGGTGGCGGCCGTCCACTGTGCCGCGTTCGTGTTGCCGATCGGCTCGTTGCCGATGTTGATCACGACGTAGTTCTCCTGGCCGGCCAGCGCGCTCTTCTGGCTGATCCAGTAGTCGACCGCCTCGTCGAGGCTGGCGGCCGCGCCCTCCTCGCCGTACCCGGTGGTGTCGTGCACCTCCAGGACGCAGATCATCCGGTTCTGCTTGCACAGGCTGATCACGTTGGCGACATCGGTGGAGGGACCCCAACGCTTGCCGCTGCCCAGCACAACGCGCACCGTGTTGGCGCCGAGCGCCTTGATGTTCGCGAACGAGCTCGTCTGGCCGGTGAACCAGACGTGCGGGTGGTTGACCCCCCGCATCACGAACCGCTGTCCGTTCGCCTCGACGATGTTCGTGCCGCTGACGTGCAGGCCCACGGCCGCGTCCGCCGGCCGCACGAACATCAGGACGGATGCCGCGGCGGCCACCAGGGCGACGCCGAGGACGGTGAGCTGTCTTTTCATGACCTACCTCAGGGGAAGGCCCCGGAGCCCGGGGCAGGAAGGATCCGCGAAGGACCCGCTGATCTCTGCCCGGCTCACAGCGGCAATCAGCGTAGGTCAATGCGCTCGCGGCGCGCAACGGCCCCCCGGCGGCCAACGGATTTGCTCGTTGCCCGCCGCCCGGAAGATCGATAGATTTCGGCTGTCGGCACTCGAATGCACTTGGTTTCACGTTCGAATGCTCTTGGTTCACGTTCGGTGAAGGAACAGTCGGCGCGATCGCGGGGCGGCGATGTCGCAGGGCATATTGTTCGTCGAGAGGCTCGGCGTGCGGGTCCAGACCGATGGCCCGCTGGCCGCCATCGACGGCCTCCTGACCTGGCAGGAATTCCAGTCCACCATCGCCGCGATCGTGGGCGGCCCGGTCGCGCTGGCGGAGCGGAGAATCGCCGTCGAGCGTGACGGCGAGCGGGGCGTGGTCACCTACGGGCACCTCACCGACGGCTCGGCCAGCCTCCTGCGCCGCGCCCTTTCCGGCGCGGTCGCGGCGCACCCTTTCCTGCCCCCGGAATAGGCAGGTTTCCTAACGGCTTCCGAACTGCTTTCCGAACTGCTTTCCGGGCCGCGACCACCCTGGCCGCCCTCGGGGTGGCCTGGCTCCGGACCGCGACCAAGCGTCCGCCGTCCGGTTTCCACCTCAATGGCGGAGAGTTTTGCCCGACGCCCCCAGCCGTCCACCCGCCGGAGCCGTGGTTTGATCTGGTCCGTGGTCCGGACAACCCCACCCCGCCCGGTCGACGTGGCGTCGCTCGTTCCCGCGCTGGCCGCGCACGCCCGCCCGACCACCCGCCTGCACCCGCGCCCGGGCGCGCCGACCGCTGCGGAGAGCTCGATCGGCGGGCCGCTGCGCTGGCCGGCGGGCGAGCCGTGGCCGCACTGCGACGACCCGCACGACGACCTGGGCGAGCTGTCGCCCCCGGCGGCGGTACGGCGGCGCCGTGCCGTCCTCGGCGCGGCCTGGGCGCGCACGCCCCGTGGCGAACGGCTGCGGATCACCGAGGCGGAGCGGGCCGAGGTCGAGGCCCTGGAGCCGGCGGCCGGCCTGGACGGGAAACCGGTCGCGATGGTGCCGGTCGCCCAGCTGTACCGGCGGGACACGCCCGGATTCATCGGCCCGGACGGCGCCGACCTGCTCCAGGCGCTGTGGTGCCCGCTCGACCACGCCGACCGCGAGTACTGCCCGCGCGTCACCGCCCGCTGGCGCCGCGCGGCCGACGTCACGACCACGCTCGACACCCCGCCCGAACCGGTGGCCGTCGACGGCAACTACCTGCCCGAGCCGTGCGTGGTGCACCCCGAGCGGGTGGTCGAGTACCGGTACGGCGACCTGCTCCCGGAGGCCCTCGCCGACGAGGTCGAGGAACGCTTCTCCGGCGCCTACCAGTACGACCTGTCGATCGCGCCCGGCTGGAAGCTCGGCGGCTTCGCCTCCTGGCACCTCACCGACCCGTACCCGGTGGACTGCGAGGAGTGCGGCGCCCCGATGGAGCTCCTGCTGACCGCGGCGAGCGGCGAGTGGGACGGCGGCACCGGCAGCTGGCGCCCGGTCGAGGACGCCGAGGAGCCGGAGTTCATGGCGCTGCACGGCCCGCGCGACCCGACGGCCGTGGAGATCGGCCGCGGCTACTCACTGTGGATCTTCTACTGTCCGCGCTCGTTCGGGCATCCGGTCCAGACCGCGATGCAGTAACGGGGCCACCGCGGTGGCGGCGCCGAAAGCCGCATACCTGACGCGCGCACCGACGGCCGCGTTCGTCGGGCTTGGTGGCGTTTGACCGGATTGCCTGGTGGTACTACCGGCGGATGGCGGGAGGAGACACCCAGCCGTGGCCGCGCGGCGGAGCCGGGTTGAACCGCGCCACGGTATTGGAACTGTTCTTCGACCTCGCGTTCGTGTTGGTCCTGTCCCAGTTGTCGCACCACTTGGCGAACCATCTGTCCTGGCGGGGCCTGTTCGAGACGGTGGTGACGACCGCGGCCCTCTGGTGGATATGGACGGTGGTCACGTGGGTCACCGACATGTACGACTCCGAAGATCCGGCTCTCCAGCTGCTGGTTACCGTCCTCACCTTCGGTGTGATCGTTATGGCGGTCGCGATCCAGGGCGCGTTCGACGGGCACGGGATGATATTCGCCGCCGCTTACGTGGGAGTACACCTCATCCGCAATATCGCGGTGCTGGTCGTCGGGCGCGGCAAGGCGCTGAACCTCCCGTCGCTGCGGATGCTGCTGTGGCCGCTGGTCAGCGCGCCCCTGTGGTTCGTCGGCGCCGCGTTGCACGGCGGGTGGCAGTTGTGGCTGTGGACCGTCGGGATCGTCGTCGACTACGAGAGCATCGGGGCCCGCCGGCCTGTGCCACTGCTGGGCGGGCGCCGGGGACTGTGGCAGGTTGGCGGTGAACACCTCGCCGAACGGTACCGCCAGCTCCTGCTCATGGGTCTGGGCGACGCGTTCCTCACCATGGGCGCCGCGTGGCTCGACACGCCCTCGACGCCGCTGCGCGGCGCGACGATCGTACTGACCTTTCTGTATACGACGCTGCTGTTCCAGAGCTACTTTCGGGTCGCCGGTCAGCGACTGGCCGAAATGATCGCCGAGAGCGGCAACAAGGTACGCGTCGCCCGGCTGGCGGTCGATTTCCACCTGCTCATGTTGCTGGGCATCGTGATCACCTCGGTCGGCATAGATCTGATCATCCGGCACCCCCTCGAACGCACGCACGGGTTCTGGACGGCGGTCATCGTCGTTGGCCCCGCGCTGTTCATGCTCGGCCGGATCCTGTTCGGCCGGCTCGTCCTGAGCCGACTGTCGCCATCCCGGGAGATCGCGCTGATCGGACTGCTGGCGATTACTCCACTGGCTGGAGTACTCCCGCCGATCCTCACCGGCGTGGCGGCGACGGCGGTCCTCGCGGTCGTCCAGTTGCCCAGGATCAGCAAGCGATTTGCCCGATGGATCCACGAGCCGGTACTCGAAGAAGAGTGACTGGCCGATCTCCACCCGGTCAGGTTTCAAGAAGCCGCCGCCCTCCGCCCCTTCCTAGCATCAGGATCAACCCGTTGGGACCGACGGCTGAAGGGAACCGCGATGAAGGAGACCAGGACCGCCAAGCGCGCCGCCGCTGACGGCACGACCGAGGGGTTCACCGCCGAGGAACGGGCCGCCATGAAGGAGCGGGCCAAGGAGGTGAAGTCGGCGCGTAGGGGCAAGACGGACGCGGAGAGCGACGTGCTCGCGAAGATCGCCGAGATGGCGGAGCCGGACCGCAGCATGGCGGCGCGGCTCCACGCCGTCGTCAAGGCCAACGCGCCGGACCTCTCGCCGAAGCTCTGGTACGGGATGCCGGCGTACGCCAGGGACGGCAAGGTCGTCTGCTTCTTCCAGAACGCGGCGAAGTTCAAGTCGAGGTACGCGACGTTCGGCTTCAACGAGGACGCCCACCTCGACGACGGCGACATGTGGCCGACCGCCTTCGCGCTGACCGCGCTGACCCCCGCCGTGGAGGAGCGGATCGGCGCGCTCGTCCGGAAAGCGGTGAGCTGACCGGGCGCTCGCGCCGGAGCGGACCGACCAAGGTGCCGTGCCGCGAATCCGGCGGCCACCCCCGGGCGGCCAAGCAAGCCGCCCGGTGAAGCCGGCAAAAGTAAGGCGGCCGGCAAAGTAAGGCGCACCGGCACAGCAATCCGCCGGCACCGCCCGTGGCGCGGGAAGATCTAGCCATGGCACGCGGTCAACTGCGTATCTACCTCGGTGCGGCGCCCGGGGTGGGTAAGACGTTCACCATGTTGCAGGAGGCGCACCGGCGTAAGGAGCGGGGCACTGACGTGGTGGTCGGGTTCGTGGAGACGCATGGCCGTAAGCACACCGCGGCGCTGGTCGGTGATCTCGAGGTGGTGCCGCGTAAGCGGGTTTCGTATCGCGGCACCACGTTCGAGGAGATGGATGTCGAGGCGATCCTGGCCCGGCGTCCGCAGGTGGCGGTGGTGGACGAGTTGGCGCACACGAATGTGCCCGGCTCGCGCAATGCCAAGCGGTGGCAGGACATCCAGGAGTTGCTGGAGGCCGGTATTACGGTGCTGTCGACGGTGAATATTCAGCATCTGGAGTCGCTGAACGACGTGGTGCAGCAGATTACCGGTGTGGTGCAGCAGGAGACGGTGCCGGACGAGATTGCCCGGCGGGCCGAGCAGGTGGAGCTGGTCGACATGACGCCGGAGGCGCTGCGGCGGCGGATGGCGCATGGCAACATCTATCGGCCGGACAGGATCGATGCGGCGTTGGGTAACTACTTTCGGGTCGGCAATCTCACCGCGTTGCGGGAGTTGGCGTTGTTGTGGTTGGCCGACAAGGTCGATGAGCAGTTGGATCGGTATCGGGCTCAGCATCACATCGGGGGTACCTGGGAGACCCGGGAGCGGGTGGTGGTGGCGTTGACCGGCGGGCCGGAGGGTGACACGTTGATCCGCCGGGCCGCCCGGATCGCCGCCCGCACCAAAGGCGCCGACCTCATGGCCGTACACGTGGCCCGCTCGGACGGGCTGGCCGGCGCCGACCCGGCACTGCTGGCCAAGCAGCGGCTGCTGATCGAGAGCCTCGGCGGCACCTACCACCAGGTCACCGGCGGCGACATTCCCACGGCGCTGCTCGACTTCGCCCGCGGCGTCAACGCCACCCAGCTCGTACTCGGTGCGAGCCGCCGCGGTCGCCTCGCGCAGATCTTCTCCGCCGGCGTCGGGGTCACCACGACGGCCCGGTCCGGACCGATCGACGTGCACCTGGTCACCCACGAGGAGATCGGCCGGGGCCGGCGCCACCTCACCGCCGGGGCGAACCCGCTCTCGCGCGGCCGCCGGCTGACCGGGTTCGGGCTCGCCCTGCTCGGGCTGCCGCTGCTCACGCTCGGCCTGCGCGTACTGCGCGACGAGCTCTCCCTCGCCAGCGACGTGCTGCTGGTACTCGCCGCGGTCGTGGCCGTCGCGCTGGTCGGCGGCATGTGGCCGGCGGTGGCCGCCGCGCTGACCGGGTTCCTGCTGCTCAACTTCTTCTTCACCGAGCCCTACCACACCCTCGACATCGCCGACCGGGAGAACGTGCTCGCGCTGCTGGTCTTCCTCGTCGTCGCGGTGCCGGTCGCGGCCGTGGTCGACACGGCGGCCCGCCGTACCCGGGAAGCCGCCGCGGCCAGCGCGGACGCCTCCACCCTCGCCACCGTCGCCGGCAGCGTGCTGCGCGGCACCCGCCCGCTGCCGGCCCTGCTCGAACGCCTCCGCGAGCTCTTCGGCCTCGACTCCGTGACCCTCCTGGAACGCCGCCCCGGCGCGCCCGAGGCCCCCGACCGCCAGCACGACCCGGCCGCCTGGCAGGTCGCGGCGTGGGTCGGCGGCGAACCGTGCGGGGCGCCGGGCGAGGGCGACGCGGACGTACCGGTCGACGGCGGCCTCGCCCTCGTGCTCCGCGGCCGGCCGCTCGCCGCCGAGGACCGGCGGGTGGTCGAGGCGTTCGCCGCGCAGGCCGCGCTCGCGCTGCGCCAGGAACGCCTCGCCGCCCAGGCCGCCGAGGCCGAGCCGCTCGCCGAGGCGGACCGGATGCGCACCGCGCTGCTCGCCGCGGTCAGCCACGACCTGCGTACCCCGCTCGCCTCCGCCAAGGCCGCGGTCACCAGCCTCCGCGGCCACGACGTCGCCTTCTCCGACGAAGACCGGGAGGAGCTGCTGGCCACCGCCGACGAGTCGCTGGACCGGCTCGGCCGCCTGGTCGCCAACCTGCTCGACATGAGCCGCCTCCAGGCCGGCGCGCTCGGTCTCACGCTCACCGAGGTCGGCGTCGAGGACGCGGTCCCGCGCGCCCTGGACGAGCTCGGCGACCAGGGGCGCGCGGTCCGCATGCGGTACCCGGACGACCTGCCCGCCGTCCGCGCCGACCCCGCCCTCCTGGAACGCGTCCTGGTCAACGTCATCGGCAACGCGCTCCGCTACAGCCCGCCGGACCGCCCGCCCACCGTCACCGCCGCCGACCTGGACGGCCAGGTCGAGCTCCGGGTGGTCGACCACGGCCCGGGGATACCGGAGGGGCAGCGGGGCGGGATGTTCCTGCCGTTCCAGCGCCGCGACAACCACAGCGGCGTCGGCCTCGGCCTGGCCCTGTCCCGCGGCCTCGCCGAGGCGATGGGCGGCACCCTCACCCCGGACACCACCCCCGGCGGCGGCCTCACCATGATCCTGCGCCTCCCGTCAGCCGAGCCGCCGGTCGCCGCCACCGAGGAGGAGGCGACCGCCCTGGCCGACAAGGCCATCGTCGAACGCATGCAGCGCCGCCCCCGCGACGCCGGCAGCACCTGACGGATCCGTTCGAAACCAAGGGAGAAGATGCGAGCTGCCGCGACGTCCGCGGTGGTCCGGACCGTTGCGCGGGGTCCCCGGGAAACGTGGAGCGCAGCGGAGCGTTTTCTTGGGGTGCTTTCCCGCGGCCTCACCCTCCGCGCTCCTCCAGCCAACCCCAACGGCCCGCCGGATCGGGGGCCCGACTCCGAAGCTGTCGGACCCTACCGGCGGGGCCAATGGGCAAGCCGCACCCGCAGGGCCGCGACGTCGTCTGCGGTAAGCCCGTAGTAGGCGAACCGTCCGTCGTTGAGCCGGTCCAGGTAGGTGCCCACGTCCAGGACGTCGCCGGGATCGAGCCCGGGATCCTGGCGGCGGGCCATCATGCGTTGCCCGTCGCTGACGAGAAACTCCTTCTGGTCGGCGTCGAAGCCGGCGAACAGGTCGCCAAGATCGCCGTCAGCGTCCTCGTCCTCGACCGTGTACCCAGCGCCGCGCAACGCGCGGCGCACCTCGCCGGTCGCCGCGGCAGCAGCCCCCCGAACGTACTGAACAGGTCGACGTCTTCGGTGGGCCGCTGCACCAGGCCCCGAAGTACCCAGGCGAGCCCGCCGCCGAGGACGAAGCCGTGGCTACCGGCTGCGGCCAGTGCGATGCGCGCGACATCGAGGTGGAAAGGGTCGGGCTGTCCGGATGTCATGCCGCCGCACGTAGTCGCGCGTGGCGGGCCTCCCGGGCCTGGCGGCGGCGGGCGCCGCGCCGGCGGGGAGGCGTGCCGGCGCGGCGGAACCCGGAGCGAGCCTACGAGCGGGTGCCGACGAGCAGGCCCAGGCACATCTCGTCGGCGGTACCGTCGCCCCACACGACGTAGCGCGGCGGGAGCTACTGGAGCTGGGGGAGCATCCGGCGCAGCTGGGCGTCGTGGGTGCAGGTGACCCGTACGACGTCGCCCCTCTCGACCTGGACCGGCGTGTCCAGCGGCCGGATGGCCTGGTCGTCGAAGTTGTACGCCGGGACGTCCAGCAGCACCTTGGCGCCGGCGGTACCCGGGTTGAGCTCGATCTTGATGGACCGTCCCAGCAGGTGCATGTGCCCGGCCGTGGCGTACACGGTGGCCGGCCCCTCCATCGGGTGGTCGCAGTGCTGGGTGACCCCCGGTGCCGGCTTCGTGCGGGAAACATCCGGGTTCGCCCCTGGATCAACCCTGAAGGGAAGATCGACCCGCGGTGATCCTCGTCGCGGCGGCGTGCGCGGGACCGCGGCGGGCGGATAGGGTGGGCGTCGCGAAGGGGAGTAGCTCCCAACGTCGTGGTCGACATGCTGGCGCGCGTTCTCGTGTGCCCGGCCACGCGGCCCCACCATCCACGCGTGGGGCGGGCGAGACCTTCGACTTGGCTGAAAAGCCGGGTCGAGGTCGCCCGTGTCCTGGTCCCGGCTCCGTTCCGGGAAGGGTGTCGTGGAAGGTTTCCTGGCCGCGCTGGCGGTGAGTTTCGGGGTCATTTTCGTCGCGGAGCTGGGCGACAAGTCGCAGCTGATGGCGTTGACCTTCGCCACCCGGTTCCGGCCGTGGCCGGTGCTGGTCGGGATCACGGCCGCCACGGCCGTGGTGCACGCGGTGTCGGTCGGCGTCGGGTACGGGCTGGGCGCGGCCCTGCCGACCGGGTGGATCTCACTCGCGGCCGGCGTGGCGTTCCTCGGCTTCGGCGCCTGGACGCTGCGCGGCGACAGCCTGACCGACGAGGAGCGGAGCCGGGCCGAACGGACCAAGCGGTCGGCGATCGTGGCGGTGTCGGTGGCGTTCTTCCTGGCCGAGCTGGGCGACAAGACGATGCTGGCGACGATCACGCTGGCCACCCAGCACGGCTGGCTGGGTACCTGGATCGGCTCGACGGTCGGCATGGTGGCCGCGGACGCCCTCGCCATCCTGGCCGGCCGGATGCTGGGCCGCCGCCTGCCGGAGCGGGCCGTCAGGTACGGCGCCGCCGCCCTGTTCGCGGTCTTCGGGGTGTGGCTGGTCGCCGGCGCCGTCGGGCAGCTCACCTGACGCGTGCCGGGCCGGTCGCCCGACCCGGCACGCACCGCCGCGCCGGGTCAGGTGAGCGGTTCGATCCAGATGTCGCGGTACTGCACGGCGTTTCCGTGGTCCTGCAGCCGGATCGACCCGGTCGCCGGACCCTCCGGGATGCTGCCGCCGGTCGGTCCGGTGATCGCGACGTCGTCGTGGACCACCACGCCGTTCCAGACCACGGTCACCCGGGCGTTCTCGGTCTTGGTGCCGTCGCTGCCGTACCGGGCGGCGCGGTACTCGATGTCGTAGGTCTGCCACGTCTCCGGCGGGGTCGCCGCGTTGACGTCCGGCGGTTTCTGCAGGTAGATCGCGCCGGCCTCGTTGTTGTCCAGCGTCGGGTCGCCGTACGAGTCGAGGACCTGGATCTCGTACCGCTCCTGCAGGTAGACGCCGCTGTTGCCGCGGTCCTGCCCGGTGACCTCCGGCGGCAGCAGCGGCACCTTGAACTCCACGTGCAGCCGGAAGTCGCCGAACGCCTGCTTGGTGCGCAGGTCGCCGCCGCGGACCTGCATGACGCCGTCCGGCAGGCGCGGCCACGAGGCCGTCCGGCCGTCGGTGTGCTGCCACTGCGACAGGTCACCGCCGTCGAACAGCACGATCCGCTCGCCGGGCGCGCGCACCGAGATCAGGTCCAGGTTGACGTGGCCGGTGTCGGTGGCGTCCACCCGGTACTGGATGGCGTTGACGCCCCGGCGCAGGGTCAGCCGTTCGGTCTTGGTGGCCCACTCCTCCCAGGTGACCGTGCTGGGCAGGACGGTCTGCCTCACCTTGCGGCCGTTGACGTACACGCTGACGGTCTTGTCGCCCTGGAACGGGTTGGGGCCGTTGCTGTAGCGGAGCCCGACCTCGTACTCGCCGGCCTTGGTCACCTCGGCGTGGATGGTGGTGGAGGCGTTCAGCGCGCCGTACCCGGCGACGAAGCCGACGCCGGAGAAGCCGCGGTGGTCGGTGGCGAGCGCGGCCCCGCCCTCGCGGTGCCCCTCCTCGGCCTCGTAGAAGACCCGGTCGGCCCGGGGGCCGGGGATCTCGTTGAGCGTGTACCAGGCCTCGGTGCTCCACAGCTCCTCGCCGTTCTGTGCGGTGAACGGGCGCGGCGAGCGCAGGTGCACGACCCGGTCGCGCTCGAGGCCGTCCACGCTCAGCGTGACGCTCTTGCGGTCGGCGGAGACCTTCGCGCCGGTGACGGTGAGCGCCTCCTCGTCGACCTTCGGGCCGCCGTACGCCGGGGTCGGCGCGTACCGCCACTGCTCGAGCTCGTACCGCTCGGTGATGTTCTGGATCGTGTCGGTGGAGAGCGGCCGGGTGTACTCGATCGTGAAGCCGTTCCGGGTGGCGCTCATCGACTTCATGTCGAAGACGTTGGTGCCGTTCGGGGTCAGCTTCTGCAGCCCGTAGGTGAGCTTGCCGGTCTGGCCCCAGTTGCCGCCGGCGCCCAACCCTCCGATGTAGACGTCGCCGTCCGGGCCGAGGCTGACCTCGTTGACACCGGCCTCCAGGCCCTGGGTGTGCCGGAAGACCGCGCCCTGGTCGACGCCGTGCACCTTCTCCAGGTACGCGCGCTGCAGCCCGCCGTAGGTGACGTCGCCGATCAGCAGCTGGCCGCGGTACGGCCCCTTCTTGAGCAGCACGGGGGTGCTGGGGGAGTTGGCGATGTCGTTCTGCGGCAGCCACAGCACCGGCCGGCTCACCGGGTTGGCGTCGAACGGTCCGGCCGGGTTGGTGTAGTGGTTGAAGAACGCGTCCTGCTCGATCTTCACCAGCTTGGAGGCGGGCAGCCAGCCGCCCTGGTTGTCGGTGACGAGCAGGTCGCCGTCCGGGCCCCAGCCGATGCCGTTCGGGGTGCGCAGGCCGCCGGCGACGAAGCTGACCTTGCCGGTGCGGCGGTTGACCACGATGCTCGTGCCCCGGCTCGGCGCGGGCTGCGGGTTGGTGGTGGCGCCGCCCAGGTCGATCGCGACCGAGAGGTTGAGGTAGAAGTTGCCGCCTTTGTAGAGCAGGCCGAACGCGAACTCGTGGAAGTTGCCGCCGAACGGCCAGGTGGCCACCGTGCGGCGCTCGTCGGCGACGTCGTCACCGTTCGTGTCGCGCAGCTCGGTGAGCTCGTGCTTTTGCGAGACGTAGATGGTGCCGTCGACGACCGCGACGCCCTGCGGCTCCTTGAGGCCGCCGGCGACCTTCTTGTAGGTGACCTGGTCGGGGCCGGTCGCGCCGGTGACACCGTCCAATATGTACACCTCGCCGAGGAGCTGGTCGCTGCCGCCCCAGGTGCTCACGACCAGCCGGCCGTCGGCGGTCCAGGCCATCCCGGTGACCTGCGGCTCGAATCCGGCCGGGCGCAGGTCGGTCAGCGTGTAGCCGGGGTTCGTCGAGTCCAGCGGGAGGCCGTCTCCCGGCGAGTCGCTGACGCCCTGGCACGCCTTGTACCCCGGTGCGGTCACCCGGACGACGCCGGCGTCCGTGCTCAGCACCGAGTTGGGCACGACGGTGAACGCCTCCGCGCCCGGCGGCCGCCACGACAGGGTGAGCTGCTGGCCGCCGCCGGCCTCGAAGTGCTCGATCCGCAGCGCGTGGTAGCCCTCGGTCAGCTCGACGGTGCCGTCCTTCGAGGTGGCCCCGTGCAGCCCGTCGTGGTCGACCACGACCGCGTCGTCGACGCTGAGGCGGGAGCCGTCGTCGCTGGTCAGCCGGAACGTGTACGCGCCCGCCGACGGCACGTCGAGGTTCGCGGTGACGTGGGTGAGGAAGTTGTCCTCGAAGCCGAAGTCGGCCGCGCTGGTCCAGTCGACGACCGGCATCAGCTTGTCGACGTTCGGGGTCTGCCCGGGCTTGAGGGTGCAGATCTGTTCGAGGGGTACCCGCACGTCGTACGTGCGCAGCGTGACGCCGGGCTCCTGCGGGGGCAGGTCGGCGGCCCGGGCGGCGGCCGGCGCGGCGGCGACCAGCGGCGGGCCGAGCAGCGCGGCGCCGAGAAGCGCCACGAGACGTCGTGCTCGTGGGGGGCGAGGGGGCATGTCTGTCCTCCTTCGACGGTGCTCGGGTGGCGATCGCCGTCGAGAACCGCGCCGAGGGTGCCTGCCCGGTGGCGGAGAGCTGAACCTCGATCATGGCGACAGGGGACATCATCGACCACATTCGTCAGAGCCGCCAGATCTTTCGATGCAAATCTTCAAACTTTTATCTTCGTGAGCAAAACGCATGCCACGGCAGCGTGCGCCAGCTGGCGCGCCATCCTCGCCGAGCCCGCCGCCGCCCTGGAGATCGCCGGGTGGGAGGTCCCTCCGACCTGGGGACTTTGGTCCTGTGGAGGTGGGGAGTTCCGGCTCAGGTGCTGATCTTCGGTTCGGGTGAGGCTGTGGGTGTCAACGAAACGAAGGCGCGATGAGGCTTCCGGAGGCGGCGATGACCACCACCAACAGTGGTCCGGTGAAGGTGCCGGCCCATGCTCTTGAGACTGCTGAGGCTCCTGGGCACATGCTCACCACGACCGCTGCCCGTGCTTTGGCGGTGTTGCGGGTGGGTACCGGGTTTGTGTTCCTGTGGGCGTTCTTGGACAAGACGTTTGGTCTGGGGTTTTCCACCCCGGGTGAGCGGGCCTGGATCAACGGTGGCTCGCCGACCAACGGGTTCCTGTCCCACGTGCAGGTGGGGCCGTTCCAGTCGGTCTCGCATGATCTGGCCGGGCTGTGGTGGGTGGATGCCCTGTTCATGGTCGGGATGGCCGCGGTCGGGTTGGCGTTGATCGCGGGGATCGGTCTGCGGGTCTCGGCCGCCGCCGGTGGTCTGATCATGTTGATGATGTGGGCCGCGGAGTTTCCCCCGGACCGGTACACCGCCGCTGGTGAGGCGTCCGGGTCGACCAACCCGTTCATGGACTACCACCTGGTCTACGCCATCGTGCTGGTCGTGCTCGC
>NZ_JAVHUY010000058.1 GCF_031085175.1 Phytohabitans maris | reverse complement strand
GTTGGTGGCCACCGCACGAGGGAGGCTTCGCCTCGGACCGCCCAGACGGGTGATTGGCCTGGTGGGGCCGCTCGCGGTGGTCGCATCCTCGCATCCACGGATGTGGTTGCGGGAGGTGCACGGTCATGGCAGCGCGTGTGTCCAGAACGAACGCGGTGACGGTCAACGACGTACTCGACGGGCGCAAGCTGCTGGAGATCGACTGCCTGGACCGGGTCTATCTCACCTTGTCCGTGCCGAACCTGATGGTGGGCGGCCAGGTGGTCAGCTTCCTGACCCAGCATGAGGGCAAGCCGGTGCCATCACCGGCGTTGCTGGAACGCCGGGGACAGACGTTCCGCCGGGCCGTGATGTCGTTCGCGCGGGCCAACGACATCCCGGTCATCAGCTTTGCTGGGAAGAAGGACAACAGCAGACCGGGTGTGCTGGCCGACAGCCCGTGGCCGGAACGCAAGATCGATCAGATGATGCCGCTGATCCGCAAGGCCGCCGCCACCGGCCGGTCTCAGGTCGCCGCGATCGGCGTCGCGCAGGAATACCAACGAGTCTTCACCGGCACCAAGTCCGAAACCGGGACCGGCGCGGTGTGGTTCTCCTACCAACGGGTCGAACGCCGGGTCACCTGCTACTACTTCTACCTATGGGACGAGCAGGTCGGCCCGGCGTTCATCAAGATCTGCGCCTACTTTCCCTACCCGGGCAAGATTTGGATCAACGGGCACGAGTGGGCCAAACGCCAAGCCACCGCAGCGGGTGTCGGCTTCACCGAACTGTCCAACGGGTTCGCCTCCTGTGACGAGCCCGCCGCGCTGCAGGACATCTGTGACCGGCTCGGCCCCGGCACCATTACGGTGTTCGCCGAACGCTGGTGGGCCCGGCTGCCGTTGCCGTTCACCGGCACCGACCGGCAGGCCGGCTACTGGTGGGACATCTCCATGCGCCAGGTCGAGGTCGCCAAGACCATCGTGTTCAGCGCACCCCACCACGCTCGGGCCTTCTTCGAAGCCCTCGCCGCGGACAACCTGGACATCGGCCGCCCCGACAACATGGAGATCATCTTCAACCGGCAGGTCCGCTCCACCACCCACGGCGTGTTCCGCACCGCGATCGACCGGGACAACGACGGCGTCGTCGTCAATGCCTTCTACCGCCACTCGCGGATCAAGTACTACCTCAAAGACCGCCGCGCGCTGCGTATCGAAACCGTCATCAACGACACCTACGACCTGCGCGTGCTGCGCCGCCTGGAACACCTCGACGAACTCGTCGTCAAGGCCCGTGACGTCAACCGCCGACTGTTGGACACTATCCGGGTCGGTCAGGGCTGTGTCCTGGCGAGCCCAGCCATCGAGCGGGTCGCCCAGCCCACCCTCACCGAGGACGGCAGGAGGGCCCCAGCGCTTCGCTTCGGCGACCCTCGGGTCATGGCCCTGACCGGCGCCCTATGCCTGAACCTGTTCGCCGTCACCGGCATCACCAACAACAGCCTTCGCGCCTTGACCGCCCGGCTGCTCGGCACCAGCTACAGCACCAGCCAGATGACCTACGACCTGCGCCGGCTACGCGCCAACGGCCTAATCCACCGGATCGAACACACCCACACCTACACCCTGACCCCCGACGGGCAACGCCTAGCGATCTTCTACACCAAACTCCACAACCGACTCCTACGACCACTCACCGCCGCCGACCAGCCTCAAGCCCCACCCACCCTCCGCCACGCCCTAGCCACCATCGACCAGCACGTCGAGGACTACATCACCCGCGCACGACTGAAAACCGCGGCCTGAAAACCTGACTCCCGTGTTCAGATTCCCAAACCCAAGGATCTAGGCGCTGGTGGAGGCGAGCTCGCTGGCGGGGCTGGCCACCGGGGTGTTGACGCGGCGCAGGCTCAGCAGGCTGGAGAAGAGGCCGGCGAAGATCACGGTGACGCCGACGCCGATGCAGGTGGACGAGGGCAGTACGACCCGGAGCGCCTCGCCGAGGTCTTGGGCGCCGAAGCCGCGCGCGCCCCAGGCGGAGAAGGCCAGGATGCTGCCGGCGAGACCGACCAGCACGAGCAGCACACCGAGCGCGGTGCAGGTCTCCAGGCGGACCAGGCGGATCCAGCGGTCGGACTGGCGCTCGCTGGTGATGCCCTCGTTGTGCCCGTAGATCAGGGCGAACGCGCCGAACATCAGCAGCTGGGTGCCGACGAGCATGGCCAGGCAGGTGTAGACGAGCGTGTTGATGTCGAAGCCGACGCCGGCCACCCGCAGCGGGCCCACCGTCAGGATCGACGTGCCGATCAGGCCGAGGACGAACATGATCGCGCCGGGCCAGATCAGCGTCTTGCGCGGCGCGAAGACCAGCAGGAACCGCAGGTGGCGCCAGCCGTCGCGCCAGGTGCGCAGGTGTGGCGGGCGGCTGCGGCCGTCGGGCTGGAGGGTGGTCGGCACCTCGACGATGTCGTAGTCGTTGAGCGCGGCCCGCACCACGAGCTCGGAGGCGAACTCCATGCCCGGCATGCAGAGGCCGAGCTGGCGGATGCGGTCACGGTTGAAGCCGCGGATGCCGCAGTGGAAGTCGCCGACGTGGCTGAGGCTCTTGCCGAAGAGGCGCCGGCCGAGGAAGGAGAGCACCGGGTTGCCCAGGTAGCGGTGGAGGGGGGGCATGGCGCCGGGCGCGATACCGCCGCGGAATCGGTTGCCCATCACGAGGTCGTGACCGGCGCGCAGCTCGCGGATGAACGGCTCAAGATTGGACAAGTCGTACGAATCGTCCGCATCGCCCATGATGATGTACTTACCGCGCGCCTCGGAGATGCCGTTGAGCAGCGCCCCGCCGTAGCCGCGGATCGGCGCGTGCGAGACCCGGGCGCCCGCCTTGACCGCGATGTCCTGCGAACCGTCGGTCGACCCGTTGTCGCTGACCAGCACCTCGCCGACCACGCCGAGCGCGTCGAGCGCGCGGCGCGCCTTGGTCACGCAGACCTCGAGCGTCTCCGCTTCGTTGAGGCAGGGCAACAGGACGGTGACCTCGATGTCGACGTCGTCCTTCGCCACGGTGCTGGCCACAGGCACACTCCCGGTCACAGTGCTGATTGTCCTTGCCGGCGCACTCTACGCGCGGTGTTTCGATCCTCACCCGACCCGCCGGCCGGGCGCGGATGCGCGCGCCACCCGCATGAGGATAGCGGGTGGCGCGTCGACCGCACTGCCGCTATGCGGCGGTATAGGTGACCTTGACCTGTGTGTAGCCGAGCGATCGCAGCAGGCCGGTGAGCATGTTGCGGGTGTTTTCCTCGGCCCGCTGGACCAGCCCGCTGTCTCGCGCGGCCCCGGTGATCCGCTCCTGGGCCAGCCGGTAAACCTCCTGCTGGCGGTTTGGATCGCCGCCGAACACCTCACCGAGCCGGTTGAGCAGCCCCCGCTCCTCGGCGAAGACGTAGCTCTTTTCCAGGTCGAGCGAGGCCTCGGTGAGCTGCGGCGCGGGGAGCGTTATCTCGGCGGAGGTACGGTCGGCGGACTCGACGATGGCCCCGTCACCGATCTTGCTGAAGTCGACATAGGCGTCCACCGAACCCGCGCCGACGAAGAGGGTGCGCTGGTTGACCAGGAAGTCCGGCACGTACTTGCGGTCGCGCTCAAGGTCGATGACGACCTGGAAGGTTCCCTCGGCGGCCACATAGCGGCTCAGGTCCTGGATGGACTGGAGCAGGGGTGGCTGGCTGCGATCCTTGGTCTCCTCACCGAACGGGTTGCGCCAGCTCGGCCACAGCCCGACCGCCTGGACGCTCAGCACCAGGACCACGATCAGGCCGATGGCACCGGCCAGCCAGAACAGGAATCGCCCGCGCCGGGCGCGGGGTGTCTCGGGAACGATCTCGTCGTCGAACCGCGGGTCCGGGCGGGGCTCCTGCGCCGTGGCCTGGCCCTTTCGGTACTCGGGAAACTCGCTGGTCGGGTGGTCCATGTCCCGATCACCGTCCTCTTCAGACTGCCCCTTAAGAGAACGGTAAGGCCCGGGTGCGACACTCGCACGTTCAGCCGAAGGCCGACAGTCCGGTCAGCTTTTGCCCGATGACAAGCTGGTGTATCTCGGAGGTGCCCTCGTACGTGAGCACGCTCTCCAGGTTGTTGGCGTGGCGGAGCACCGGGTACTCGCCGCTGATGCCGTTGGCCCCGAGGATCGTGCGGCACTGGCGGGCGATCGCGAGCGCCTCGCGCACGTTGTTGAGCTTGGCGACGCTCACCTGCTCGGGGCGAGCCTTGCCCTGGTCGGCGAGGTGGCCGAGGTGCAGCGCCAGCAGGTACCCCTTTTGCAGCTCGACGGCCATGTCGGCGAGCTTGGCCTGGGTCAGCTGGAAGCCGCCGATCGGCCGGCCGAACTGCTCCCGCGTCACCGCGTAGTCGAGCGCCGTGTGCAGGCACTCCCGCGCCGCGCCGAGCGCACCCCAGGCGATGCCCTGGCGAGCCTCGGTCAGGCAGGACAGCGGGCCTTTCAGGCCCTGGACCTCGGGGAGCACGGCGTCCGCGGGCAGCCGCACGTCGTCGAGCGCGATCTCGCCGGTCGAGGAGGCGCGCAGCGACATCTTGTGCCGGATCTCGCGCGCCGTCACACCGGGCGAGTCCATGGGTACGACGAAGCCGCGCACCCCCTCCTCGGCCCTGGCCCAGATCACCGCCACATCGGCGACCGGCGCGTTGGTGATCCACATCTTGGTGCCGCTGAGCACCCAGTCGTCGCCGGCGCGCCACGCCCGGGTGGTCATCGAGGCGGGGTCGGAGCCGTGATCGGGCTCGGTCAGGCCGAAGCAGCCCACCGCCTCGCCGGCGGCCATCGGCGGCAGCCACTGCCGCTTCTGCTCGGCGCTGCCGAAACGCCAGATCGCGTACATGGCGAGGGAGCCCTGCACCGACACGAGCGAGCGGATGCCGGAGTCGCCCGCCTCCAGCTCCAGGCAGGCCATCCCGTACGCCACGGCGGAGGCGCCGGCGCACCCGTACCCGGTCAGGTGCATGCCGAGCAGGCCGACCTTGCCGAACTCCAGGGCGAGGTCACGGGCTGGCACGCGCCCGTCCTCGTACCACTGCGCGACGTGCGGGCGGACCAGGTCGTCGACCACCTTGCGCACGACGGCGCGGATCTGCCGCTCCTCGTCGGTGTGCAGCGAGTCGACGTCGAGCAGGTCGAGCGGCAGCGCCCGCATCAGGCCAGCACCAGCACTCGCGCGTGGATCTGGTTGCGCTGCTGCAGAGCCGCGCGCAGCGCCCGGTGCAGGCCGTCTTCCAGGTAGAGAGCGCCGTTCCACTGCACGACGTGCGGGAAGAGGTCGCCGTAGAAGGTCGAGTCTTCGGCCAGGAGCTTGTCGAGGGCGAGCTCGCGCTTGGTCGTGATGAGCTGGTCGATCCGGATGGGCCGTGGTGGGATCTCCGACCACTGCTTGAGCGTGAGGCCGTGGTCGGGGTACGGACGCCCGTCCCGAACCGCTTTGAAGATCACGACGGCACGCTCCCCTCCCATGTCGCCGTACCGCACTGCCCGTGTCGACCGCATGCCAGCCTAGCGACCGGTGCCGAGACCTCGGTTTGTTCCCCAGTGAACCCTTTTCGCCGTCACATACGGTCCGTCCGCGCCGCGCTGTCCCGGCGCGGCGCGCTCCGGCACCGGGCTGTCCCAGCGAAAGGAGTCAAATATCAGCTATATCGCACCCGGTCCAGTCCACCGACCCCGATGGATGACCTGGTCGGGCGGCCGGTGACCACGCTTGAGGGACGGCGAGCGGCGGTCCGGGGCCGGATAGCCGACCGTGATCGCCCCGATCGGGGAGAAGTCGGGCGGGACGCCGAACGCTTCCCGGTATCCCGCCACCCGCTGCGGCGGGATACCGAAGAAACACGCGCCCAGCCCCTCGTCGACGGCTGTGAGCAACATCAACAAGCTCGCGAAGCCGGCGTCGATGTCCCAGTACGGCGCCGGCCAGCGGGACGGGTCGCGGTCGGTCCAGCCCTTGTCCGGCTCCGCGTACCGGTCGAGGTAGGCGGAGCGGTTGGAGTGGGCGACCACCAGCAGCGGGGCCCGGCGCATGCCGGCCAGCCAGCCGGTCATCCCCGGCCCCTCGGGCCTCGCTGGTCGGCTCGCTACGCTCGCTTCCGCCCCGGATGCCGCGCCCAGCTCCGCGTTGAGCCGGCCCCGGGGCGAGGTGGTCGCCCAGAAGCGCTCCCGGTCGGCGTCCGCGGTAAGCACCAGGAAGCCCCAGCCCTGTGCGAAGCCGGCCGAAGGGGCGCGCACCGCGTGGGCGAGCAGGCGCTCGACCACCTCGGGCGGCACCGGACGGTCGGGGTCGTAGTTGCGGACCATCCGCCGGCGCCGCACGACATCGCGGAACTCCACGGGCTGCCCTTCCCGTGATCGAAGCTCCCTTCATGCCGTTAGAACGACATGAAGGGAGCTTTGATCACGCAGCGGTCGAGGGGGTGATGCCCCAGGTGCCGGTCCAGGTGTCCCCGGGCTGCAGCGTGATCAGGCCGCGGCCGGAGCGGAACGCGTCGGGTACGCAGGTCATCGGCTCGATCGCCACGGCCCGGCGGAACCGGTCGCCGGTGAGCGTGTCGCTGCTGAACACCTGCCACCAGCCGAACTGCGCGTCGCCCCAGATCGCCACCCGGTCGCCCTCGGCCGTGGCCAGCTCCACTGTGGAGCCCTCGTCGGCGCCCCGGTCGAGGTCGGCGAAGGTGGCGTCGAGCACCGTGGCGCCGATGCGCCGGGGCTCGGTGAAGTCGAACTCGGTGCCGGCCACCTTCTGCGCGCCGATGGGCAGCAGCCGGCCGTCGACCAGCAGGCGGCTGCGGGCCGGTACGCGCAGCAGCATGTCGTCGGCGCGGGCGCCGGGCAGCGTCAGGTACGGGTGGACGGAAAAGCCGAACGGGCAGGGCTCGTGGCCGGCGTTGGTGACGGAGTGGGTGGCCCGCAGCCCGCCGGCGCCGACCTGCCACCGCGCCCGCAGCCGCAGCGGCCACGGGTAGCCCGGCTGGGCCGGCATCGCGCACTCGATGGTCACCGCGTCGGGCGCCTGCTCGGCGAGGGTCCAGGGCTGCCAGTTGACCAAGCCGTGGATCGCGGTGTTGCGGATCGGCTCGGTGATCGAGAGCTGGAGCTGGCGGTCGCCGAAGGCGTACTTGCCGTCGCGGATGCGGTTGGGCCAGGGCGCCAGGATCTGGCCGGCGCAGCCCGGTGGCAGCTCGTCGTCGCCGTACCCGTCCACGTAGTCGACCCCGCGCCACCGGTAGTGCCGCAGCCCTCCACCGACCTCGACCACGACGGCCTCGTGGCCCTCGGCCGCGATTGTCCACTGTGCCCCGGAGAGCGGGGTCGTACCGTTATCCATCGGCTGACGATATCTGGTAGCGCAGCAGCGCGGGGAAGGTCAGTACCAGCACCAACGCGAGCAGCGCGGCGGCGAAGCCGCCCCCGGCCCAGGCCAGCGTCACACCCCACGGCCCGGCCATCGCGCCGGCCCGCAGGTCGCCCAGGCGGGGCCCGCCGGCGACGACCGTGATGAACACTCCCTGCAGGCGCCCCTGGTAGCGGTCCGGTGCGTAGGTCTGCAGGATCGACTGGCGGTAGACGGCGCTCACCAGGTCGGCCGCGCCGGCGAAGGCGAGCAGCAGCACGACCAGCCACAGCTGCCGGGCAAAGCCGGACAGGCCGACCGCCACGCCCCAGGCGACCACGGCGGCGGTGAGCGCGACGCCCTGCCGCCGCACCCGGCCGATCCAGCCCGAGGTGAGGCCGCCGACGACCGAGCCGATCGCGATCGCGCTGAAGAGCCAGCCGACCGCGGCACCGCCGCCGAACCGTTCCTCGGCCACCTGGGGGAAGAGCGCCCGGGGCATGGCCAGCACCATCGCGATCAGGTCGATGGCGAACGAGAGCAGCAGCACCGGCGTGGTCGCCAGGTAGCGGATGCCGTCGATGACGCTGCGCAGCCCCATCGTGCCCCGCTCCGCGCCGGGCGGTATGGGCGGCAGGCGGAGCGTGGCCCAGAAGGAGATGGCGAAGAAGGCGGCGTCGACGCCGTACGCGATGGGCAGTCCGGTGTCGGTGCCGAAGGCGCCGAAGATCAGGCCCGCGGCCAGCGGGCCGACGACCGCGCTCCCGCTGGTCGTGGTGAAGCTGAGCGTATTGGCGGCCGGCACCAGCTCCGGGCCGACCAGCCGCGGGATGATCGCCTGCCGGGTCGGCGAGCTGATCGCGAACGCGACGGTCTGCACCGCCACCAGCCCGAGCAGCAGCGTCGGGCTGCCCACCCGAAACAGCGCCTGCAGCAGCAGGCCGGCGGTGGAGGCCCACATCAGGATGGAGCTGGCCAGCAGCAGGCGGCGGCGGTCGACCGCGTCGGCGACCGCGCCGCCCCAGAGACCGAAGACCATCAGGGGTACGAGGGCGGCGACGCCGAGCAGGCCCACCCACAGCGAGTCGTCGGTGATCGCGAACATCTCGACCGGCACCGCCACGGCGGTGAGCTGGAAGCCGAAGAAGGAGACCGCGTTGCCGACCCACATGCGGCGGTAGGCGGGAACGCCCAGCGGGCGGACGTCGATCGCCCAGCGCCGGGGCTGGCGAACGTCGCTTCGAGGAGCGGAGCGACGAGGGCGGCCGGAGCCGGCCGCCCGGTGCGCCCAGCGAGCGAAGCGAGCGCGAGCAGCAGAGCGCCGGGTGAGGCTCTCCGTCAAGGAGCCAGCCGCTCGATGATCCACACTCCCTCGTCGGTGCGGCGGTAGCGCAATCGATCATGCAACCGACCGGTGCGCCCCTGCCAGAACTCCACGGTGTGGGGCGCGACACGCAACCCGCCCCACTGCTCGGGCGCCGGTACCCGGTCCGGAAAGCGCCGCTCCGCCTCCTCGTACACCCGGTCGAGCGCGGCGCGGTCCGGAACGACCTGGGACTGCGGGCTGGCCCACGCGCCCAGCTGGGACTCGCGCGGGCGGGTGGCGAAGTACGCCTCGGTCTCCGCGCGGGTCACCCGCTCCACCGAGCCGCCGACCACGACCTGCCGGCGCATCGAAAACCATGGGAAGACCAGGCTCGCGTACGGGTTGGCGGCGAGCTCGGTGCCCTTGCGCGACGCGTAGTTGGTGTAGAAGACCAGCCCGCGCTCGTCGTACCCCTTGAGCAGCACGGTGCGGGCGCTCGGCCGGGCGGCGGGGTCGGCGGTGGCGACGATCATGGCGTTGGGCTCGGGCAGCCCGGCGTCCACCGCGTCGGCGAACCAGCGGTCGAACTGGGTCCACCAGTCTTCGGCCAGGCCGTCGGCGGAGAGTGTGCCCTCGCTGCCGTAGTCGCGGCGCATGCGGGCGGGCTCGGGTGTGTCGGCGATCACGGCCTCATCCTCTTGGCGCGAGGGGTAACCCCCCGTTAACTCGGCGGAAAAGGGATGATGTCGCATGTACCACAAGTCCGATCGCTCGCAAACTTAGTTACCCACCAGGCAAGATGGCACGAACCTGCCCTGGTCACCACGTGGCTTGGCGCTGTCAGTGCGGACAACCAGATCCAGGAGAGCGAAATGTCCGACTTCAAGCCGGGACTGGAGGGCGTGATCGCCTTCGAGACCCAGATCGCCGAGCCCGACAAAGAGGGCGGCGCGCTTCGTTACCGCGGCGTCGACATCGAAGACCTGATCGGTCAGGTCTCGTTCGGCAACGTGTGGGCCCTGCTCGTCGACGGCCGGTTCGGGCCGGGGTTGCCGCCCGCCGAGCCGTTCCCGGTGCCGGTGCACTCCGGTGACATAAGAGTCGACGTGCAGTCGGCCGTGGCGATGCTCGCGCCATACTGGGGGCTTTCCCAGCTGCTGGACATCTCCGACGCGCAGGCCCGCGAAGACCTCGCCCGGGTCTCGGTCACCGCCCTCTCGTTCGTCGCGCAGTCGGCCCGTGGGCTGGGGCTGCCGGCCGTACCGCAGAAGGAGATCGACAAGGCCTCCACGATCGTCGAGCGGTTCATGAAGCGGTGGCGGGGCGAGCCCGACCCGCGGCACGTCAAGGCCGTCGACGCCTACTTCATCTCCGCCGCCGAGCACGGCATGAACGCATCCACGTTCACCGCCCGGGTCGTCGCCTCCACCGGGGCCGACGCGGCCGCCTGCATCTCCTCCGGCATCGGCGCGCTCTCCGGCCCGCTGCACGGCGGCGCGCCCTCCCGGGTGCTGCACATGATCGAGGCCGTGGAGCGCAGCGGCGACGCCGAGGGGTACATCAAGGGCGTCCTCGACCGCGGCGAGCGGCTGATGGGCTTCGGCCACCGCGTCTACCGGGCCGAGGACCCGCGGGCCCGGGTGCTCCGCCGCACCGCCAAGGAGCTCGGCGCGCCCCGCTTCGAGGTGGCCGAGGCGCTGGAAAAGGCCGCCCTGGAGGAGCTGCACAACCGCAAGCCCGACCGGGTGCTCGCCACCAACGTCGAGTTCTGGTCCGCGGTGGTGCTCGACTTCGCCGAGGTGCCGTCGCACATGTTCACGTCGATGTTCACCTGTGCCCGGATGGGCGGCTGGAGCGCGCACATCCTGGAGCAGAAGGGGCTCAACCGGCTGGTCCGCCCCTCCGCCCGGTACGTCGGGCCGGGGCCGCGCAAGCCCACCGACGTCGAGGGCTGGGACACCGTGCCACACGGTCTCTAGCCCCGCTCCCTCTCGATGATCAAGGCTCCCTTCAAGTCGTTAGAACGGCTTGAAAGGGAGCTTGGATCATGGCGCGGCGTGCCCTTGCTTACACTCCGGTGGGCCAGGACCTGGCCCACCGGAGTCTGGTGGAATGATTGCCGCCGTGGCTGACACACCGAGCATCCGGATCCCTGACGACCTCAAGCCCGCCGACGGCCGCTTCGGCTGCGGGCCGTCCAAGGTGCGCCCCGAGTCCGTGACCGCGCTGTCCGGCGTAGCGACCACCTACCTCGGCACCTCCCACCGGCAGAAGACGGTCCGCGACCAGGTCGCGCGGCTGCGCCGCGGGATCGCCGAGTTCTTCTCGCTGCCCGAGGGCTACGAGGTCATCCTCGGCAACGGTGGCACCACCGCGTTCTGGGAGGTGGCGACGTTCGGGCTGATCCGCGACCGGGCGCAGTTCGCCAGCTTCGGCGAGTTCGGCGCCAAGTTCGCCGCCTCGGTCAAGGCCGCGCCGTTCCTCGGTGACCCGACCGTGCGCAAGGCCGACCCGGGCTCCGCGCCCGCGCTTTCGGCCGAGGCGGGCGTCGATGCGTACTGCACGCCGCACAACGAGACCTCCACCGGCGTGGCGGTGCCGATCAAGCGGGTGGCCGGTGCCGACGACGGCTCGCTGCTGCTGGTCGACGCCACCTCCGGCGCCGGCGGCCTCGACGTCGACGTGCGCGAGACCGACGTCTACTACTTCGCCCCGCAAAAGTGCTTCGGCTCCGACGGCGGCATCTGGATCGCCCTGATGTCCCCGGCCGCGCTCGCCCGCGCCACCGAGATCAAGGAGTCCGGCCGCTACATCCCCGGCTTCCTCGACCTGGTCACCGCGATCGACAACTCGCGGCTGGAGCAGACCTACAACACCCCCGCGCTGGCCACGATCTTCCTGGCCGCCGAGCAGACCGACTGGATGCTCGCGCAGGGCGGGCTGGCCTGGGCGGCCAAGCGTACGGCCGAGAGCGCCGGGATCGTGTACGGGTGGGCCGAGCGCTCCTCCGTCGCCACCCCGTTCGTCGGTGACCCGGCGCTGCGCTCCAATGTGGTGGCCACTGTAGACTTCGCCGACGGTGTCGACGCCTCGGCGATCGCCAAGGTGCTGCGTGCCAACGGCATCGTCGACACCGAGCCGTACCGCAAGCTGGGCCGCAACCAGCTGCGCATCGCGCTCTTCCCGGCCGTCGAACCGAGCGACGTCGACGCCCTGACCGCCTGCGTCGACTACGTCGTCGAGCGGCTCTGACGGGTGGCAGGCCGCGCGACATGCCGCGTGGCCTCCCCCCGCTGCGTGTAGATTGCGCGTACCGTGTGCCGAGGACGTCCCTGGCGTGGCTGGTCAGGGATAGCGCAGGCCAGCGAAGCGGGACGGAGGCAACGCGATGCGGCCAGTACGCTTCGTCGCCCTCTCCGAGGACGGCCAGGCCTTGGTGCTCGCCGATGAGGTGGGCCGACTCCTCGCGCTCCCGCTAGACGAGCGGATCTCCACCGCGCTGCACGCCGAGCCCGGCACGGGCAGCGTCACCCTCTCCGTGGCGGGCACCGGCAGCGAGCCGGCACCGTCCCTGTCCCCCCGCGACATCCAGGCCCGCATCCGCGCCGGTGAGTCCGCCGACGACGTCGCGCGCATCGCCGGCGTGCCGGTCGACCGCGTCCTGCGATACGCCGGACCGGTCCTGCAGGAGCGGGCGATGCTCGCCCAGCACGCCCGCCGCACCCGGCTGAAGACCTCCGAAAAGGGCGCGCCGCTCGCCGAGGTGGTCGACGGCCGCCTCGCCCAGCACGGCATCGACTCGGAAAAGATCTCGTGGGACGCCTACCGGCGCGACGACGGCACCTGGCGGATCGTGGCCACCTGGCCCTCCGGCAAGGCCACGGCGCAGGCCATCTGGGAGCTCGACAAGACCCGCCAGGTGGTGTCGCCCCACGACGACATGGCGCAATACCTCTGCGCCGAGCGGCCGACGCAGATCCTCGGCCAGGAGCCGCCGGTCGAGCGCGGTGGCCACGGCCTGCCCGGCCCGGCTCGCACCGAGCCCAGCCGCGGTGGCCACGGCTTGCCCGCCGCCGGCGACAAGTCGCGCACCCGTGACCCGATCCGCGCCGGCCGTGACGCGCTGCTCGCCTCGCTCGACCGCCCGGTCAGCTCCCCCGGCCGTGGCCTCGACCCGGCCGGCCCGACCGAGCCGACCCGGCAGCGCACGGCGGTCTCCGGCGGTGCGGCCGCGCTGCTCGGCGGCGGCCCCGGTTCGGCGTTCGACGACGACAGCGACCTCCCCAAGGAGGTGCCGGCCGTGCCGTCCCTGGCGGTGCTCCGCCCCCGCCGTAACACGGGCAGCGGCGCCGCGGCGGCGGCCGGCGAGCCCGCCGAGGCCGGCGCCAAGCCCCGCAAGCGCCTGCCCAGCTGGGACGACGTCCTCTTCGGCACCGGCCCGGCCGCCCGCGAGACCTCCTGAGTCTCCACCCGGGGTGCTACAGCGGCCAGGCGCCCAGGCGGTCGTATGTCGGCTTCGGGCCCTGGTGGCTGCGCATCAGCACCACCTCGGCCACCGTCCACGGTGGACTTTCGTACGCGTCCAGCGCGGCCCGGTCGGCGTCCACCGCCACCCGGTCGATCCGGTCGCCGGGGCGGGCGACGGTCATGTGCGGCCGGAGCGGCTTCGGGTCGTACGCGAGGCGGGCCCGCTTGAGCTCGCGCCGCACGCCCCGGCTCAGCCCGGCCAGTGACGGCAGGTCCCCGCCGACGCCGACCCACAGGATCGTAAACCGCCCGCGCCCGAAGCGGCCGCCGCCGGCCAGCCGTACCTCGAACGGTGTGGCGAGGGCGGCGGCCCGCTCGACGGCCGTGGCCGTGGCGTCCCCGCGGTCGTCCGGTACGTCACCGAGGAAGGCCAGCGTCACGTGCCAGTTGTCCCGGGAGGCGACCCGGGTGTTGACGCCGTCGCGCAGGGCCTGGGTGACCCGCAGCCGCTCGACGCAGGCGGCGAAGTCGTCGGCCACGTACGCCGGCGGGTAGACCGCGACGAAGAGCCGCAACGGCCCGACCTCAGTGGTCCTGGTGGCGGGGTGCGCCCGGGCGCAGGCTGAGGCCGGCCGCCTCGAGCTCGCCCTCGACCCGCACCCGCTCGATCTCCAGGTCGACGCCGTCGAGCTGGTCGAGGTGCTCGCAGACGCCGAGGCAGCGGCTGGCCAGGCGGAGGCGGTCGTCGTACGCCAGGAGCACCGCCGCATGCCAGACCTTGGACCGGGTGGCGATGCCGAGGCGCTGGCGGTCGAGGCGGCGCAGGTCTGCCGCGATCTGCTGGATGCTCGGCTGGTGCTGGTCGAGCGCAGCGAGCGAGATGGGCCGCTGGCTCAGCGTGCGGTCGAGGCGCTGCAGGGCGCGGCGGTCACGGCGCTCACGCAGCCGGCCCCGGAACCGGCCGGCTGCGCCGTCGGCGCAGATCGCGAGGGCCACCGCGCACGGCAGGAACACCAGCGCCACCAGCGCCAGTGCCAGCACAACCGCGTGCTCGATGGCCACGATCCCTCACGCTAAGCCGAATCCTCAACTATTGCTACCGGTTTCAGTTGACGGATGGCGGACTCTGTGTGTGCTCACGAAACGCCGGCGTGGATCACGTACAGCCGGGGCATCGGGCGCAGCCGGAGCCGCAGCCGGCCGCCGGTGTGGCGCAGCTGCCAGGCGAGCGCGAGGAGCGCGCTGGCGATGGTGATCAGGCCGCCCAGCCAGATGCTCACGCCGGCGCCGAACTTCTCCGCGACCAGGCCGATGATCGGTGCGCTGACCGGGTTGGTGCCCATGAAGACCAGCACCCAGAGCGCCATCACGCGACCCCGGTACGCCGGGTCGACACTGAGCTGGATGCGCTGGTTGGTGGCCTGCCCGAAGTAGACCATGGAGAACCCGGTCGGCACGAGCAGGAGCGTCACCAGCCAGTACGCCGGGGCGAGGCCGACCAGCGTGCCCAGCGCCCCGAAGACGATGGCCGCGCCGATCACCACGTACGCGGAGGGGCGCTCACGCCGCCCGCTGCTGGCCAGGGCCCCACCCAGCGCGCCCACCGCGAGCGCCGTGGTGAAGAGGCCGAAGGAGGCGGCGCCGGTGTTGAAGACGGTCTTGGCCAGCGCGGCGAGCGTGAGCTGGAAGTTGAAGAGCACCATGCCGATCACCATGATCAACAGCATCGGCATGACCAGGTCGGGGCGGCGGGCGACGTACCGGAGACCATCCATCACCTTCGCCGCGTCGCGCTCCTCGACCGGCGGCAGGTCCGGGCGGTGCAGCTCGCTCGCGTGCATCCGGATCAGCATGAGCAGCGGGGCGAGCGAGCTGACCGCACTGATCATGAAGACCGGGCCGACGTCGAACACGGCGATCCCGACACCGGCCACCGCCGGTCCGAGGATCCGCGCGGTGTTGAACGTGGCCGCGGAGAGCGAGAGCGCGTTGGGCAGCAGCGGTACGCCGACGAGCTCGGAGACGAACGCCTGCCGCACCGGCGTCTCCACCGCGTTGGCCACGCCGAGCAGGGCGGCGAAGAGGAAGACGTGCCACAGCCGCACGGCGCCGCTCAGCACGAGAACGCCCATGCCGAGCGAGAGGACGCTCCACGCGCTGTTGCCGATCAGCAGCAGGAGACGCTTGTCGTACCGGTCGGCGAGGCTGCCGGAGAAGAGGGTGAGCAGCAGTACGGGTGTGAACTGGAGCGCCGTCACCACGCCGAGAGCCGTGGCGGAGTCGTCCGACAGGTCGAGGACCAGCCAGTCCTGGGCGATGAACATCATCCAGACGCCGATCAGCTTGACCAGCTGACCGGTCGCGAAGAGCCGGTAGTTACGAACCGTCAAGGACTGGAATGTGGTGCTCAGCTTTGCCCGCACTTGAGAGTGCGCCTCCCTCACCGATGATGCGCGTCATCCACAGTGGACGAAGCGGCACCGATGGGGCGCCGTCAGGCGCGGGCGAGCTTTCGCAAGATCTCAGCGGCTCGCTGTAGCGTGTCGCGTTCCTCCGGGCGCAGCTCCGCCAGGCGACTGGCCAGCCACTCGTCACGGGCCCGCTCAAACTGCGCGAGCACCGCGCGACCGGCCTCCGTCGCCGCCAGGATGACCTGCCGCCCGTCGGTCGGGTGGGGCGAGCGCTGCACGAGGCCGCGCTCCTCCAGCTTGCCGATGATCTTCGTCATCGTCGGCGGCTGGACCCGCTCGACCTCGGCGAGCTCCCTGGGCGTCAGCGCGCCGGCCAACTCGAGGCTGGTCAGCGCGTTGAGCTGGGTCGCCGTAAGGTCACCGACGGGCCGGGTCTGCCGGACCCGCCGGTTGAGCCTGGTGATCGCATCGCGCACCATCGGCGCGAGTTGCACAGCGGTCACTGGCACCGCCATCACCGTCCGCTCCGTCACGGTCGTTAGCCTAACTAATAAGCTAGGCTAACGACCACCTAATATGACCACGGTCACCGGGCTAGAAGATCAACGTCTCGATCGGGCCGCGTAGGAAGTACAGCACGAACAGCACGGCGACGGCATACAGCAGAGGGTAGACCTCGCGAGCCTTCCCCTTCACCAGCTTGATGAGCACGTACGTGACCACGCCGGCCCCGATCCCGTTCGAGATCGAGTAGGTGAACGGCATCAGCACGATCGTCAGGAATGCCGGGATCGCGATCTCGTAGTCGGTCCAGTCGATCGTGCGCACCGCGGTGAGCATCAGGAAACCCACGATCACCAGCGCGGCCGACGCGGCCTCGAACGGCACGATCTCCACCAGCGGCGCGAGGAAGACCGCGACCAGGAAGAGCGCGCCCGTGACCAGGTTGGCCACGCCGGTGCGGGCACCCTCCGCGACACCGGCGGCACTTTCGATGTACGAGGTGTTGCTCGACACGCTCGCCGCGCCACCCGCGGCGGCGGCCACCGAGTCGACGAGCAGGATCTCCCGGGTACGGGGCGGCGTGCCGTTCTCGTCGAGCAGGCCGCCCTCCTGGCCCACCGCGACCATCGTGCCCATCGTGTCGAAGAAGTCGGTGAGCAGCAGCGTGAAGACGAACATCAGCGCCACCAGCACGCCGGCCCGGTCCCAGGCGCCCAGCACGTTGAACTCGCCGAGCAGCGAGAGGTCCGGCGTGGCGTCCCAGCTCGACGGCCACTCGGGCACGTTCAGCGACCAGCCGTGCGGGTTGCCCTGCGGGCCGCCGGCCGGGCCCACGTCGGCGACCGCCTCGACGATGACGGCGAGCACCGTGGTGCCGAGGATGCCGATCAGGATCGCGCCCTTCACCCTCCGTACGACCAGCAGCAGCGTCGCCAGCAGGCCGATCACGAAGACGAGCAGGGGCCAGGTGACGATCACGCCGCCGATGCCGAGGCCGACCGGCGGGCTGCCGGCGTTGCCCTTGACGAAGCCGGCGTCCACGAAGCCGATCAGCGCCAGGAAGAGGCCGATGCCGACGCCGATCGCCGTCTTGAGCTGGGTGGGCACCGAGCGGAAGACGGCGGTACGCAGGCCGGTGAGCACGAGGATCGCGATGATCACGCCCTCGATCACCACGAGCCCCATCGCGTCGGCCCAGGTCATCTCCGGCGCGATCTCGTACGCCACGAGCGCGTTGACGCCCAGCCCGGCGGCGAGCGCCAGCGGAAAGCGGGCCACGACGCCCATCAGGATCGTCATCACGCCGGCGACGAGGGCGGTGGCGGCGGCCACGGCGGGGATCGCCAGCTTCGCCCCGTCGCCGTCGGTCGCGCCGAAGAGGATCAGCGGGTTGAGGACGACGATGTAGGCCATCGTGAAGAAGGTGGCGAAACCGCCACGGATTTCACGCCCCAATGTGGAACCACGGGCGGATATCTCAAAGAACCGGTCGAATCGGTCCATGGAACCTCACCTATGATCATGGATACGGGTTCCGCGCATCGTCCCAGATCAGGGGGTACCGAGAAAGCACCGGCGAGTTACAAAGCCGTACCCTTGCCTCGTGTCTGATCAACACGAGCCACCACCCCGGGTGGAGCCGCTCGATCCGCCGATGGTGCCTTTCGCCGTCGCCGGGATCGTGGGCTGGGCGGTGGCCGGTTTGGTGCTGCTGGTCTTCTTTCACGATTGGCTGGAAGACAACGGGCACACCGACTGGCTCTGGACCTGCCTGGCCGGTTTCCTGCTTGGTTTCGTCGGTCTGGCGATCATGCTGCGCCACGACCGAACCCGGCGGCGCCGCCGTGGCTCGTGACGGTCTACCCGTGCCCGTAGGGCTCCGCCGGCTCGCCCGCCTCCACTGAGCCGGGCGCGCGGCTCACCGCGACCGCCTCGACCTCGCTGTCGTCGTACACCGTGGACAGCTCGTCGACCGGTGCCTCGGGCTCGCGCGCCGCCTCGGAGTGCGCGCCGCAGCCGTGGTCGGCGCTGACCGCACGGCCGTCGTCGGGCGCGTAGAGGTTGCCACAGACGCCGAACGCCTGCCGCAGCGAACCGGCCAGCGGCAGGTAGAAGCCGCACGAGCCGCACCGCGCGCTCTTGGGCGCGGCGGTGGAGATGGGCGCGTCCGGGCCGTGGTCGCCGTCATACCACCGCTGGGCGGTCTCGCCGCGCCCCTCGCGGGACATCACCCGCGAACGGCCGAGGCCGAGCTCCCAGGAGACCTCCTCGACCGCGGGGTCGTCGGAGAGCAGGTAGCCCGGGGCGAGCCGGTCGTCGTCGGGCGCGGTGGGCAGCAGGTCACCGACCCCCAGGTCGCCGGGCTGGAGCCGCTCCTGCCACGGCACCCAGCCGGGCGCGAGCAGCGCGTCGGGGCCGGGGAGCAGGATGGTCTCGCAGACCGTGACATGCTTGCTGCGCGGGACGCGGGTGACGGTGACCGCCCAGCGCCAGCCCCGGTAGCCGGCGAGGTGGCACTCGAAGAAGTGGGTGACCACGCGGTCGGCCTCGGCCACCGCGTCGAGATGCTCGCCCACGTCCGAGGCGTCGACCTCGGTGATGGCGGAACGGGCCAGGTCGACCGCCTCGGCGCAGACCTGGTCGAGACGAGCGGCACGAACGGCGGTGGTCCTGGTCACCGAGCTATTGTGCCATGCGCCAAAATGGGGGAATGCCGCTGTTGCCATCGCTCGGCCGAGCTGTCGGCTCGATGATCCGATGGACGCGGCTATTCGGCCGGGGGTCCCTGCGCGGCGGCCGGTGGGCGGGGCGCAAGGTCGGCGCCGTCCGCACCAAGGGCGCCGGCGGCGAGATCGGCATGACCCGCCTGCTCGACCTGCACGCCGCGTCGTACGCGGGCGACATCCTCATCGCGATCGGCCTCGCCGGCACCATCTTCTTCAACGCGCAGGTCGGCGAGGCACGCAGCGGCGTCGCCATCTACCTGCTGGTGACGATGATCCCGTTCTCGGTGCTCGCCCCGGTCGCCGGCCCGCTGCTCGACCACTTCCGCCACGGCCGGCGCTACGCGCTCGCCGCCACGATGCTCGGCCGCGCGTTCCTGGCCTGGCTCATGTCCGACTACATCCACGGTTTCGGGCTCTACCCGGCGGCGTTCGGCGTGCTGGCGCTCTCCCGCGCGTACGGCGTGGCCCGCTCGGCCGCCGTCCCCCGGCTCCTCCCCGAGGGCATGGGGCTGTCCCAGGCGGCCGCCCGCGCCGGCGTGTATGGCATGATCGCCGGCGCCGCGGTGACGCCGATCGGGCTGGCGGCCTTCAAGTTCGGCCCCCAGTGGCCGCTCCGGGTCGCCTCGATCATCTTCCTGGTCGGCATGGTCGTCGCGCTGCGCCTGCCACCCAAGGCCGACTCCGACCCGCCGGAGACACTCCCCCGCGCGTTCGCGGCGATGGGCCTGCGCCGCGGCGACCGCGCCCTCACCGGCCGGCTCGTCGTCGCCACGCTGGTCAGCGCCGCCGCCCTCCGCGGCCTGTACGGCTTCCTGCTGCTGTTCCTGGCGTTCGCCATCAAGGCCGGAAACCTGACCACCGAGTTCCTCGGCCGCGACCTCGCCGACGAGATCGCGCTGGGCCTGGCCGGCGGCGCGCTGGGGGTGGGCGGCTTCCTCGCCACGGCCATCGGCACCCGCATGCGCATCCAGCGTCCCGCCGCCCTCCAATCCAGCGGCCTGGTCATCGTGGCCGGCGTGGCGGTGCTCACCACGCTGAAGTTCTCGCTCGCGATGGTGGCGCTGCTCTGCCTGGTGACCGCGTTCATGAGCGGCATCTCCAAGCTCGCGGTCGACGCCTCGATCCAGGAGCGCATCGGCGACCGCCTGCGGGCCAGCGCGTTCGCCCACTCCGAGACGGTGCTCATGCTCGCCTGGGTGGCGGGTGGCGCGCTGGGCCTCATCCCGTTCCAGGGGCGCCTGGGGATCGGGATCGCCACGGTGGTCGCGGTCGCCGCGGCGGCCCGCGCGGTGGTCGTGGCCGGCGCACTCCGCAAAGACAAGCTGAACGGCCGGGCCGACCCCGACGCCGACTCGCCACCCGAGCCCTCGCCGGCGGAGCCGCCGCGGCGGCGACGCAAGGCGCCCGAGCCCCCGCCCGCCACGCCTGAGCCCGCGCCCGAGCCGGCCGCCGAGCAGGAAAAGGACGCCGTCCCACCGCCCGGCTTCCACGTGTACCGCCCATCGTCCGGCCCACCCACATGACGCTGCTCGTCGTCACGGCCGTCGAGGCCGAGGCCCAGGCGGTCCGCGCCGGCACGTCCCCCGACCTGGTGACCGTGGCCGCCGTGGGCGTGGGCGCCGCCGCGGTCGCCGCCGGCACCGCACGCCTGCTCGCCCTCGCCGAGGCCGCCGGCCGCCCACACCGAGGCGTCGTCGTAGCCGGCATCGCGGGCGGCTTCGCGGGCCGCGCCCCGGTCGGCGCCACCGTCCTGGCCACCCGCAGCGTCGCCGCCGACCTGGGCGCCGACTCCCCGGACGGCTTCATCACCCTGGACGACCTGGGCTTCGGCACCGCGGTCGCGCCGGCCGACCCGGCACTGCTGGAAACCTTGCGCAGCGCCCTACCGGACGCGATCACCGGCGACATCCTCACCCTCAACACCGCCACCGGCACAGCCACGACCGCCGAGACCCTCGCCGGCCGCTTCCCGGCCGCGGTCGCCGAGGCCATGGAGGGGTACGGCGCAGCCCGTGCCGCCGCCGGGGCCAGTCTGCCGTTCGCCGAGCTCCGCACGATCTCCAACACGATCGGCCCCCGCGACCGCCAAGCGTGGCGCATCCCCGACGCGCTGGCCGCCCTGACCAAGGCCGTCCGCGCCCTCGCCGCCTGAGAGGTCAGCCAGGAAACCGCAGGCCCGGGCCGTAACGGACACCCGTGCCGCCTCGGGCCTCGCCGATCTTCTCCAGAATCTCTCGCGAGCGCAGGTCGTAAATGAGATCACGCGCCGCGAACACATGCAGATCGAACATACGCTGCACGGTCCGATTGGTGACGAAGCCGTACTCGCGGACGTGGTCTATCACTTTCTGATCGGTGTCGTCGAGATCGCGCCTGCGGTACGCGACAGCCCGCGACATGGCGGCTATCGCATCGGAACGAAGCCGATAGGTGGGGAACGCCTTCCGCACGGTCCGCCTCGTCGGCTCCAGCAGGCCGAGGTCGTGCGCCATCGTTGCCAGAACCTCCTGCGCCTCCACCGGCGGCCGCTGCACGGCGGAGGCCACCTTGGGCGCGTCGACCGTGGCGCTACCTCGGAGGATGGAGAGCACAAGCAGGACATTGACGTCTCGGGTCGCACGTGGCGGCAGGTCGTTGATGAACCGCACGAAGGCGTCATTGCCGATCCCGCCAGCCAAAGCGGCTCGGACCAACGTGCCACCGTCCGCAAACGACGGGGGCTCCTTACCGATACGGAGCATTTCGCGATAGGCGCGGTCGATGCCTTGGCCGGTTCGCTCCGCGAGTTGGAGGGTCGCGACCGCTTCGGTCAACAGCCGATTTCTCGGCGTCGAAGGGTGGGTGAGGATATTTTCCGGCGTGACGCCGGCGACGAGGCCACCCGGACTGGTAATGACCAGGCGCTCTGGGGAATGCTCGACATCGACGCTGCCGGCCGCCTCGTACGAGCGATGGATCATGGCGTTGACGACCAGTTCTCGTGCGGCATCCCGTGGATAGTCGGTGAGCTGCAGCTGAACTCCACCCGAGACATTCAGCGGGTGGATCTCCCGCCGGGCGTCGACGGCCTCGATCAGGATGCCTACGGCTTCCAGCAGCGGCCGGGAACCCCTGGTCCGGACCGTCGCCTCGGAGCCGGCGCTGGGTCTGAACTGGTAGGAGTAGCCGTACGACGGGACGACACGATGGATCAACTGCTCGTCGCCGAGTAGTAGGACGCCCGCGTTGGTGACACTCCCGTCGGACGCCGTCAGGCGCAGTGCGGCGACCAGAGAACTATCGTCGAGCTCTGCCAGGTGGTCTCGCCCGCCAGCGACCAACAGCTGCCGCATGCGCTCGAACTCAATGGCGTTCAGATCGCGAATTTCGGCACCGGACGCTTCGGCGGACCAGTCGACCTGACCGCGGGCGATCAGGACCTCGCGCTGCTGATCCGGCGTGAACGGCAGGCACTCCTTGCCTAGCCGCCGGGTGGCGAGCCCTGCGGCTGTGCTGTGTGGCGTGACCCCGGGCGGCACGCTGAGCAGGACTATCCGCACGCCGTCGACAAGGTGCTCGCCGACGAAGGGGGTGATCGGCGGCCGGCTCCGGTCAAACACTCCCTTGCGTAAACCCTCCACTGTGTAGCGGGTGGGCACGCCTTGGAGGGCGCCGACCCTATCGGTGGCCTTGTCATCCACGCCCAGGACCACGGTGCCGCCGTCGGCGTTGGCAAAGCAGACCAATGCTTCGGCGATCATCTGATAGGTCGTCTTGATCGAGTCGGTCACCGACTTGAAGTCAAGGGTCTGGGTCTCGAGCGCACCCGCCGCCACGCCGTCGCCGACGGCGCCCAAGGCCGCGAGTGCCTCTGCCTGTCCCACGTCACTGAGGCTAACTGAGGACTGGTCTCAAAACAACACTTCTCAGTTGGGCCTCAGTAGCCAATCGCGGGATAGCTTTAGGGGCGTGGCGCTCTCACTCGCGATCTCGCCGTGTCCCAACGACACCTTCGTGTTTCACGCGCTCGTCCATGGGCTGGTGCCGGGTGCGCCGGCGTTCGACGTGACGTACGCGGACGTGGACGTGACCAATACCGCCGCCGAGAAGGGGGCGTTTGACCTGGTCAAGGTGAGTTACGCGGCGCTGCCCTGGCTGCTGGACGACTACCACCTGCTGCCCTGCGGCGGGGCGCTCGGGCGTGGCTGCGGGCCGCTGGTGCTCACCAAGGACGGGCGCGCAGACCTGTCCGGGGCGACGATCGCGGTGCCGGGCGAGCGGACCACGGCGTACCTGCTGATGCGGCAGTGGGCCGCCGCGCAGCCACCGGCCAAGGTGGAGGTCGTGCCGTTCGACCAGATCATGCCGGGCGTGGCCGCGGGGCGGTTCGACGCCGGGCTGGTCATCCACGAGGCGCGCTTCACCTACCAGCGCTACGGGCTCACGGCCCTCGCCGACCTCGGCGAGTGGTGGGAGGGGGAGACCGGGCTGCCGATCCCGCTCGGAGCGATCCTCGCCCGCCGCGGCGCGGTGGATCCCGAGGCCGCGGCGGAGTGGGTGCGGGCGTCGGTGCGGGCCGCGTGGGCGCACCCCGAGGCGAGCCGCGACTATGTGCTGGCGCATGCCCAGGAGATGGAGCCGGACGTGGTGGACCAGCACATAGCGCTCTACGTCAACGAGTTCACCGAGAATCTCGGCGACGAGGGGCACAAGGCCGTCGAGGCCCTGCTCAGATCTCCAGCTCTCTAGCCACCGCGTGCACGACCTGGGCGACCGTCTGGGCCGTCTTCTTGTCGGGGAAGCGGCCACGCCGCAGGTCGGGCATGACCTTTGCCTCGAGCACCTTGATCATGTCTTCGATGAGGCCGTGGAGCTCCTCGGCCGGGCGGCGGCGCAGCTCGGTGACGGACGGCGGTGCCTCCAGCAGGGTCACGCCCATCGCCTGCGCGCCCTTGCGACTGTCTACGACACCGAACTCGATCCGCTGCCCGCTCTTGAGGTCGGTGACGCCCCCCGGTAGCGCGTTCTTGGGCAGGAAGACATCGCCACCCTCGTCGCTGGTGACGAATCCGTAGCCCTTCTGCGCGTCGTACCACTTCACTCGACCCGTAGGCACCGCTGACCTCAACTCCGTTTGCGGGATTGCTGATTGTCACAAGGCTAACCGGAGCAGCCCTGTCAGCGCGCCTCGGAATCCATTCAGGTCACCCAGCACCTCGCTGGCACCGGCCGCCTTGAGCTCCGCCGCGGAGCACGGACCGGTGGCCACGCCGAGGCCGGGAATGGCGGCGGTGCGGGCCGCGACCATGTCCGCGACGTGGTCGCCTACGTAGAGCCGCACGTCATGCTCGGTCAACGCGGTCGCCTTGCCCTCGGCGAAGAGATCTCCGGCCACCTCGTCGACGGCCAAGCCGAGGTGGTCGAGGTGCAGTCGGGCCAGTCGGCCCAGCTTGGACGTGACAACAACCACTCTGCCGCCCAGCCCGCGTACCGTCTCGACGGCCTCGGCGGCGCCCGGCAGCAGCACCGATGGCGCGATCGCGTACGCGGGGTAGAGCGCCCGGTACGCGTCCACGGCCTCCTCGACCCGCTCCGGCGCAAACCAGAGCCGCAGCTCATGGCGGAGCGGCGGGCCCAGGCGGGTGACGGCGGCGTCCGCGTCCACGTGCACGCCGGTGCGCGCGGACAGCTCGCGGTAGGTCGCGGCGATGCCGGGGCGGGAGTCGATCAGCGTCATGTCAAGGTCGAAGCCGACAACCAACTGTTCCGCCACGCCCGTGCTCCTCCCCCAGACCGTTTCCCCGATCTTCGCAGCCCGGCTAGCTTTGAACGACGATGGCCACCACACTCGCCGAGCACCTGCGGTCGCTGCCCGACCGCGCTCTGGCCGCGCTGCTCCAGCTGCGGCCAGACCTGGTCATGCCCGTGCCCGCCGACCTGTCGGCGCTGGCGGTGCGGGCCCAGTCGCGGGTATCGGTGGCGCGGGCGCTCGACGGACTCGACCAGTTCACGCTCCAGGTGCTCGACGCGGTGCGCCTCACCCGCGAGCCGGACGACGGCACCACCTCGGTCGACGCCGTGCTCGCGATGGCGAAGGGCGAGACCGCCGCGGTACGCGAAGCGCTCGCGCGGCTGCGGGCGCTGCTGCTGGTACCCGGTCCAGATGACGCACTCCACGTGGTCGCCGGTGTCGACGAGGTCTCCTCCCCGTACCCGGCGGGGCTCGGCCGGCCCGCCGCGGAGCTGGACGCGGCCGCGGCGGCCCTCTGCGCGGACCCGGCCCGGCTCCGGCGGACGCTGCTGGCCGCGCCGCCGCCGGCCCGCGCGGTGCTCGACCGCCTGTCGGCCGGGCCGCCGGTGGGCACGCTGACCAACGGGACGGCCGCCGCCGACTCGCCGGTCCGGTGGCTGCTCGACAACGGGCTGCTCGTGCGGGTCTCCGGCGAGGCCATGGAGCTGCCCCGCGAGATCGGCCTGCTCCTGCGCCGCGACTCCGGCCCGCTCGGGCCGCTGCACGTGCGACCACCGGCCGTCACCAGCGCGGCCCGCGAGCTCAAGAGCGTCGACTCCGCGGGGGCCGGGCAGGCGATGGAGGCGGTACGGCAGGCCGAGTCGCTGCTCGCCGCCCTCGACGCCGAGCCGGTGACCATGCTCCGCTCGGGCGGACTCGGCGTCCGCGACCTGCGCCGCCTCGCCAAGGTGACCGCGCTGGACGAGCCGGTGGCCGCGCTGCTGCTGGAGGTGGCGTACGCGGCGGGGCTCGTCAACGAAGCCGAGGCGTCCGGGTCGCGGGTCGGCGCGGATCTGGTCTTCCTCCCCACCGCCGGGTACGACACGTGGCGTGCCCTCCCGCTCGCCCGGCGCTGGGAGCGGCTGGCCACCGCATGGCTGGCGATGACCCGCCAGGCCGGCCTGATCGGTCAGCGCGACGAGCGGGACCGGCCGATCAACGTGCTGGCCACCGAGGCGGAACGGGCCGGCGCCCCGGCCGCCCGCCACGCGGTGCTGGAGGTGCTCGCCGAGCTCGAACCGGGCACCGCGCCGACCGCCGACGAGGTGCTCGCGCTGCTGGCCTGGCGGGCGCCGCGCCGGGCCAAGGGGCGGGAGACGATCCACCGCGAGGTGCTCGGCGACGCCGCGCTGCTCGGGGTTACCGGGCTCGGCGCGCTGACCTCGTACGGGCGGGTGCTCGTCACGCGGGAGGAGGCGCCGGACGACGACCCGCTGGGCGTACGGGCGGACGAGGAGCCCGACCTCGCCGGCGCGCTCGACGGCCTCCTGCCCGCACCGGTCGACCACGTGCTGGTGCAGGCCGACCTGACCGTGGTGGTACCCGGGCCGCCCGAGCCGGCGCTCGCCGCCGAGCTTGAGCTGGTGGCCGAGCAGGAGTCGGCGGGCGGCGCGAGCGTGCACCGGGTGACCGAGGCGAGCGTGCGCCGGGCGCTGGACGCCGGCTACACCGCCGACGACCTGCACGCCCTCGTTCGCCGCCGCTCCCGCACCCCGGTCCCGCAGGGGTTGACGTACCTGGTCGACGACGTCGCGCGCAAGCACGGGGGACTGCGCGCGGGCGGCGCCGGGGCGTACGTGCGCAGCGACGACGAAACGCTGCTCGTGCAACTGCTCGCCGACAAGCGGCTCGGCGCGCTGGCGCTGCGCCGGCTGGCCCCGACCGTGCTGGTCACGCCGTACCAGGTCGGGCGGCTGCTCACCGCGCTGCGCGAGGCCGGCTACCCGCCGGTGCACGAGGATGCCACCGGCGCTGCCGTGCTCAGCCGCGCCAGGTCGCGCCGGGCGCCGGTCCGCACCGCGCTCGGCCCGCGCACCGAACCGCTCGGCCCACCGCCGCTCACCCCGCCCCGCCTGGCCGGCATCGTCGAGCAGATCCGGCGGGGCGACGCCGCCGCCCGGGCCGCCCGCCGCGCGCCGGTCACTGTCCGCGCCGCGAACGGTCAGGGCGTCGAAGGGCTGACCGCGGTACAGGCGCACAGCCAGGCCCTCGCGGTGCTACAGCAGGCGGTACGGGACAAGGCGCTGGTCTGGGTCGGCTACGTCGACGCGCACGGCGCCACCGTCTCCCGCCTCGTGCGGCCGGTCTCGATCGGCGGCGGTTACCTGCGCGCGGAGGACGAGCGCACCGAGATGCTGCACACCTTCGCGCTGCACCGGATCACCGCCGCGGTCCTCGACGACTGACGGCCGCGACCCGCTCTGGGGCCATATCACGGCATACATCCCCCGAACATTAGTTCTTGTGAATTCCTAGATGTGATGGAAATCTTCTTCACATCTCGGCATCAAAACGGTCGAGATCATCCATCACGTCACCGACGTGTGCCAAACACCCCCTGGAGGCTCACGTGAGACTCAACCGACCTGCCGCGGCCATCCTCGCCGCGCCGGTACTCCTCGTCGGCACGGTGCTCTGGCCGTCCGCCGCGCAGGCTGCCCCCGAGCCCCTCTTCGCCGCCGACGCGCCGGTGGCCACCAGCCTCAGCGAGAGCCTCGGCGCCCGCTCGGCCGGTGCGTACATCGACTCGGCGACCGGCCGCATGGTCGTCACGGTCACCGACGCCACCGCGGCGAAGCAGGTACGGGCCGCCGGCGCCACCGCCAAGACGGTCAAGTACAGCACCGCCCAGCTCGACGCCGTCACCGCCAAGGTCGCAAAGGTCGTCGACACCCCCGGCACCGCCCGCTACACCGACGTGACGACCAACCAGGTCGTGGTCACCGTCGACAGCACCGTGACCGGCGCCCGCCTCGACTCGGTGAAGGCCGCCGTGGCCGCCGCCGGCGACGCGGCCCGCCTGGAGACGACGTCCGGCACGTTCCAGCTCTTCATCGCCGGCGGCCAGGCCATCTACACCAGCGGCTCGCGCTGCTCGCTCGGCTTCAACGTGCGTACGTCGAGCGCGGTCTACTTCGTGACCGCCGGCCACTGCACCAACGCCGGCGCGAGCTGGAACAACGGCTCGGTCACGCTCGGCACCCGCGCGGCCTCCAGCTTCCCCGGCAACGACTACGGGGTCGTCCGGTACACGAACACCAGCATCGCCCGGCCCAGCGCGGTGTACCTGTACTCGGGTAGCAGCACCCAGTCGATCACGTCGGTCGGCAGCGCGACCGTCGGCCAGTCCGTGCGCCGCAGCGGCAGCACCACCGGCGTACGCAGCGGCTCGGTGACCGGCACCAACGCGACGGTGACCTACCCGCAGGGCACGGTCAGCGGCCTGATCCGCACCAACGTCTGCGCCGAGCCCGGCGACAGCGGCGGCTCGCTCTTCGCCGGCAGCTCCGGCCTGGGCCTGACCTCCGGCGGCAGCGGCAACTGCAGCAGCGGCGGTACGACGTTCTTCCAGCCGCTCAACGAGGTGATGTCGGTCTACGGCCTGAGCCTGGGCTGACCCCGCGTGGAAAACCGGCCGCCGGTCGAGTGCCTCAGGTGCCCGGCCGGCGGCCGAACACGTACACCCGGGAGCCCACCTTGCCGAGGTCGTAGAAGGCGCGGGCGTCGGAGGGGAGCAGGTTGACGCAGCCGTGCGAGCCGATCGACTTCGTGTGGATGTACGTCGTGGTCTCGTGGAAGCCGATGCCCCCGTTGAAGCGCTGCCAGTAGGGCAGCCACACCTCGTACGGGTTGGACCACTCCTTGAGCGCCTTGTTCTGCACCGAGTACGCACCGGTCGGGGTCGCGTAACCGGGCATGCCGGTGCGCGTGACGGTCGGCTTCAGCACCACCTTGCCGCCCCGCATCGCCCACACGGTCTGGTGGGTCAGATCGACGCAGAACGTCGTACCCGATCCGGTTTTGCACTTGCTCGTGTCGGTCGCGGCCAGGCGCTGCGCGACGTCGGCCGTGGTGGGTCCGGCGCGGCCGGCGGCCGGGCTGATGCCGTATCGCTGCTGGAACTTCTTGATCGCCGCGCAGTCGGCGTCAGACTGCTTGCCGTCGACGGTGACCGTGCCGAACGTGCCCAGCTTGGCCAGCGCGGTCTCCACCGCGCGCTGGCTCTCGCCCTGCGGGCAGCCCGGCTTGCCGGTCTTCTTCGGCTTCGGGGCTTTCGTGGTGGTCTTCGGAGCCGGTGTCGAAGGCGCGACCGTCGGCAACGTGGACTGGGTCGGGGTCGGGGTCGGCTCGACCGTGGGAGACGCTGCCGGGTCGGGCGACGCACTCGCCCCCGTAGCGCCCTGCCCCGCACTCACCGGCTGGGTTTCTCCCCCAGCCTGGCCAGGTTGCGACTCGAGCGCGCACGCACCGACGCCGAACAGCGCGACGACTGCAACGGCGACCAAGCGCAAGCCCTTGCCTACCACGGCGCCCTCCCCAGAGCAGTTGTCGTCACGTAGACGCACGACAGTGCCAGTCCGGTTGCGTCTGATGAAGACTTTCTTCGCGACAGTCTGCCCGGCCGGAGCAAATCGGTGACCGTGCAACACTGGAGGGTCTGCGTGGAGGAGGACGATCTTGAGCGGCGGACCATTGATCGTGCAGTCGGACAAGACCCTACTGCTGGAGGTGGACCACCCGGACGCGCTGGCCTGCCGGATGGCGATCGCGCCGTTCGCCGAGCTGGAGCGCTCGCCGGAGCACGTGCACACGTACCGGCTGACCCCGCTCGGCCTGTGGAACGCGCGGGCCGCGGGGCACGACGCCGAGGGCGTGGTGGACGCGCTGCTGCGCTTCTCCCGCTACCCCGTGCCGCACGCGCTGCTGGTCGACGTGGCCGAGACCATGGACCGGTACGGGCGGCTCCAGCTGGTCAACCATCCGACACACGGGCTGGTGCTGCGCGGGCTCGACCGGGCGGTGCTGGTCGAGGTCGCCAAGTCGAAGAAGCTGGCCGGCATGCTCGGCGCCAAGATCGACGACGACACGATCGCGGTGCACCCGTCCGAGCGGGGCCGGCTCAAGCAGGCGCTGCTCAAGCTCGGCTGGCCGGCCGAAGACCTGGCCGGCTACGTCGACGGCGAGGCGCACCAGATCGCGCTGGCGCAGGAGGGCTGGCAGCTCCGGTCGTACCAGCAGGAGGCGGTCGACCACTTCTGGGCCGGCGGCTCGGGCGTGGTCGTGCTCCCCTGCGGCGCGGGCAAGACGCTGGTCGGGGCGGCCGCGATGGCCCAGGCCTCGGCGACCACGCTGATCCTGGTCACCAACACGGTCGCCGGCCGCCAGTGGAAGCGCGAGCTGCTCGCCCGCACGTCGCTGACCGAGGAGGAGATCGGCGAGTACTCGGGCGAGCGCAAGGAGATCCGCCCGGTGACGATCGCCACGTACCAGGTGCTCACCACCCGCCGCGGCGGCGCGTTCACCCACCTCGACCTCTTCAACGCGCGCGACTGGGGCCTGGTCATCTACGACGAGGTGCACCTGCTGCCCGCGCCGATCTTCCGCTTCACGGCGGACCTCCAGGCCCGCCGCCGGCTCGGCCTCACCGCGACCCTGGTACGCGAGGACGGGCGCGAGGGCGACGTCTTCTCCCTGATCGGCCCCAAGCGGTACGACGCGCCGTGGAAGGACATCGAGGCGCAGGGCTGGATCGCCCCGGCCGACTGCACCGAGGTACGGGTGACGCTCTCCGACGAGGAGCGGATGGCGTACGCCACGTCCGAGTCGGAGGAGCGCTACCGCTTCGCCGCCACGGCCCGTTCCAAGCTGCCCGTGGTGAAGGCGCTGGTCGAGCGCCACTCGGACGACCAGGTGCTGGTCATCGGGGCGTACATCGACCAGCTGCATCAGCTCGGCGAGGCGCTGGACGCGCCGATCATCCAGGGCTCGACCACCAACAAGGAGCGGGAGCGGCTCTTCGACGAGTTCCGGTCGGGCCAGCTCCGCACACTGGTCATCTCCAGGGTCGGCAACTTCTCGATCGACCTGCCCGAGGTGGCGATCGCGGTCCAGGTGTCCGGCACGTTCGGCTCGCGGCAGGAGGAGGCGCAACGCCTCGGCCGGGTGCTGCGCCCCAAGTCCGACGGGCGGCAGGCGCACTTCTACACGGTGGTGTCCCGGGACACGATCGACACCGAGTACGCGGCGCACCGCCAGCGGTTCCTGGCCGAGCAGGGGTACGCCTACACCATCGTCGACGCCGACGACGTGCTCGCCTGAGGCGTCACCACCGCTGGCGCCGGCCGCCGGTTTTCCGGGATCACGAGCGCGAGCAGGGCCGCGCCGGCGAGCACCACCGCACCGACCGCCTCGCCGGCGCGCATGCCGTCGACGAAGTCCTGCCCGCTGGCGTAGCCGCCGGCGGCCGAGAAGACCGCGCCCAGGACGGCGATGCCCAGCACCGTGCCGAGCTGGCGCATCGCGTTGGACGCGCCGGAGGCGACCCCCTCCATGCCGCGCGGCGCGAAGTCCATCACGGCCCGGGCCATCGGCGCGAAGAACAGCCCCATACCGAGACCGGCCAGGACGAACGGCGGCACGAGCTCGGCGTACGGGACGTCCGGGCGGCTCACGACGGCGAGCGAGGCGATGCCCGCGGCCTGGAGCGCGAGCGCGATGGCCAGCACCCGCCGCACGCCGATGCGGTCGGCGAGCGCGCCGGAGAAGGGCGCGACCACGGCCGGCGCCGCCGTCCAGGGCAGGGTGCGCAGGCCGGCTTCGAGCGGCGAGTACCCCTGGACGGTCTGCAGGAACTGCGCGCCGAGGAACACCGCGCCGAACATGCCGAACGCCATCACGAAGCCGACCGCGTTCGAGACGCTGAAGCCGCGGCTGCGGAAGAGCGGGAGGGGCAGCATCGGGTACCGCGCGCGGGCCTGCCAGGCGACGAAGGCGAGTACGGCCGCGCCGCCGCCGATCAGTCCGAGCAGCACGGAGCCGCTGGTCCAGCCGTGACTGCCGCCACGGACCAGTCCGAAGACGACGCCGAAGAGCCCCGCGGTGGCCAGCACCACGCCGACCGGGTCGAGCCGGCCGGCACCGCCGCGGCTCTCCCGTACGGCGGCGACGAGCGGGAGCAGGATCAGGCCGATCGGCACGTTGATCCAGAAGATCCACTGCCAGGACGCCGAGTCGACGACCGCCCCGCCGATCACCGGGCCGAGCGCGACGCCGAGCCCGCTCATCGCGCCCCAGATGCCGAACGCCGCGCCCCGCCGCTCGCGCGGTACCGCGTCGGCGAGCAGCGTGAGGCTGAGCGGCGTGATGATCGCGCCGCCGACGCCCTGCACCGCGCGGGCCGCGATCAGCGTGCCGATGTCCGGCGAGAGCGCGGCGACCGCCGACGCGGCCGTGAAGACGACGAGGCCGACCGCGAAGACCTTCCGCCGGCCGAACCGGTCGCCGAGTGCCGCGCCGGTGAGCAGGAGTACGGCGAACGTGAGCGTGTAGGCGTTGACCGTCCACTCCAGACCTTCGAGGCCGGTGCCGAGGTCGACGCGGATGACCGGCAGGGCGTTCGTGACGACCAGGTTGTCCATCGCGACCATGAACGTGGCCAGGCCGGTGACGACGAAGGTCCAGAGCAGCTTGCCTAGTGATTGGTCACTAACTTCTCGTTCCACGCTGCGATCCCCCGTTCGGTGAATGGGTTTGGTTCAGGCAGGAGGCTCGGCGAGACCGGTGAGCGCCTCGCCGAGCTGCTCGTCGATCCCGGGCAGGTCCATCGCGGCCATGACGTTGAGCAGCATGCCCGCCCCCAGAAACTGCATGACCCGGTGGTCGTCCGCCCCGGACAGGCGCACGACCTGGCGCCACAGCCGGCTCACCCGGTCTCGGGCGAGCTGCCGGATCTCGTCGTCGTGGCAGGCGGCCGCCCACATCTGCAGCTGCATCTGGAGCGTCGCCTTGTCGCCGAGCAGCGACTTGTAGGCCCGACCCATCTCCTTGAGCGCTTCCTCGCCGGTGAGCCCCGCCGCGGTCTCCTCGAAGAGAGATTCCACGAAGTCGAAGCAGTGGTTGATGCTGGCGAGGAAGATCGCCTTTTTGGTCGGGAAGAGCCGGAAGAGGTATGGCTGGGAGACGCCGACCCGGCGGGCGATGGCCTCGGTGGAGGCGCCGTTGAGCCCGCTCAGGCCGAACTCCTCACGGGCGGCGCGGAGCACAGCGACCCGCCGATCCTCCGCACTCATCCGCACGCCAGTAAGTTATCACTCACTAACCAGGCAGGGAAGGCCCGGGGGTCAGCAGGTCTTCGAGCAGGTCGCCGTACTCCTCGACCCGCTCCAGCACCTCCTCCGGGGTGAACGCCCGCGCGCCACCCTCCTCCACCTCCTCCCAGGTCAGCGGGGTGGAGACGGTCGGCGTGGCCTGGGCCCGCAGCGAGTACGGCGCGACCGTGGTCTTGGCGGCACTGTTTTGACTCCAGTCGATGAAGACCTTGCCCGACCGCAGCCGCTTGGTCATCTTCGACGTGATCGACTTCGGGGTGTCCCGCTCCAGCTCCTCGGCGATCCGCTTGGCGTACGCGGAGACCTCCTCGGCCGTCTGCGTGCCGGCGATCGGGCAGCTGAGCTGCATACCCTTCTTGCCGGAGGTCTTCGGGTAGGCGGTCAGCCCGTCCTGCGCCAGCCGGTCGCGCATCAGCACCGCCACGGCGCAGCACTCGCGCAGCCCGGCCGGCGCGCCCGGGTCGAGGTCGACCACCATCAGGTCGGGCGCCATGCCTGCCGCGCTCACTTCGCTCGCTGAGCGCCCCGAGCGGCCGGCGTCATCCGGCCTCGTCGCTGCGCTCCTCGGACCGGATCCCGCCAGCCCCGCGGCGTTGCCGATCCGCCACTGCGGGGTGTGCAGCTCGAGCGCGGCCAGGTTGGCCAGCCACACCAGCGTCGGCAGGTCGTCGGCGACGACGTAGTCGATCGTCTCCCGGTCCTTGGTCGACCCGGGCACCGGCATCGTCTCGACCCGCACCCATTCGGGGGTACCGCCGGGCTTGTTCTTCTCGAAGAACGACTGCCCGTCGACGCCGTTCGGGAAGCGGATCCGGGTCAGCGCCCGGTCCCGCAGGTGTGGCAGCAGCGCGGGCGCGACCCGGGTGTAGTAGTTGATGATCTCGCCCTTGGTGAAGCCGGCCGCCGGGTAGAGCACCTTGTCCAGGTTGGACAGCTCCAGCGACTGGCCCTCGACCTCGACCCGGATCCGCTGCTCAGCCATCGTCCACATCCTCCGGTCGCAGGTCCGGGCGCAGTCGCAGAAACCGGGGGAAGCGCAGTCTCCGGTCCGGCGTGCGCTGGCCGAACTTCACCTCCACCACGATCTCCGGTCTTACCCAGATCGCGCCACGGGCATCTTCGGACGGGATCTCGGTGAACGGTGACGCCCCGCCCCGCCGCGGCTCCAACTCCTTGAGCAGCGCCCGCTCGGCCGCCGCCCCGATGCCGCCGCCGACCCGCCCGCGGAACGCCAGCCGCCCGTCCGGCTCCGGCACGCCGACCAGCAGGCCACCGATCTTGCGGGCGCCCGGCCGCCACCCGCCGATCACGAACTCGGCCGTGAACTCCGCCTTCACCTTGACCCAGTCACCGGTGCGGACGCCCGGCCGGTAGGTCGAGTCGAGCCGCTTGGCGACCAGGCCTTCGAGCTGGTTCTCCTGCGCCGCGGCGTACGTCGCGGGGCCGTCGGAGAAGCTCGGCGGTACCGCCCAGCGTGGTCCCGCCAGCGCCAGCGACTCCAGCGCTCCCCGGCGCTCCCGGTAGGGCAGGCCGGTCAGGTCGGTGCCGCCCAGCCGCAGCAGGTCGAAGATCATGTACGTCACCGGCATGCTCGCCGCCAGCCGGGCCGCCCGGGCCTTCTCCCGTACGTGCATCCGCTCGGCGAGCATCGTGAAGCTCGGCCGCCCCGCCGCGTCGAGCAGCACCACCTCGCCGTCCAGGACCGCGTCGTCGAGGGTGGCGCCGACGCGCGCCAGCTCGGGGTACGCGACGGTGATCTCGGCGCCGGAGCGGGCCCACATGCGCGAGACACCGTCGGTGATTTCGGTGATCGCGCGAACCCCGTCCCATTTGAACTCATACGCCCAACCGGAACCGGCCGGAAGCCGCTCCCCGGTGGTCGCGAGCATGGGTTTCAGCAGCACACCAGCCACAGGACCCACCATAGATCCGCTCCGAAGGCCTCGCGTCCCGTTCATCACGGTGCGATCCTGGTGTGACCGGGCTGTGCCACAAAGGATGCGCGGCGGGGGTTCCGGGCAGGTCAGCACGGGTAGGGAGCCAGGATGCGGGCAATTTGGAAGGGCGCGGTCTCGTTCGGCCTCGTATCGATCGCCGTAAAGTTGTATTCGGCGACCGAAGAGAAGGATATCCGTTTTCACCAAGTTCACCGGGAAGACGGCGGCCGTATCCGGTACAAGCGCACGTGCTCCATCTGTGGCGAAGAGGTCAGCTACGACGACATCGCCAAGGGGTACGACATCGGCGGTGGCGAGATGGTCATCCTCACCGACGAAGACTTCGCCGACCTCCCGCTGAGCACCTCGCACGCGATCGACGTGCTGGAGTTCGTGCCGGCCGACCAGGTCGACCCGATCCTGTACAACAAGGCGTATTTCATGGAGCCCGAGGGCGCGGCCACCAAGCCGTACGTGCTGCTCCGCGACGCCCTCTCCGACGCCGACCGGGTCGCGATCGTCAAGGTGGCGCTCCGCCAGCGCGAGCAGCTCGCCACCCTGCGGGTACGCGACGGTGTGCTGCTGCTCAACACCATGCTGTGGCCGGACGAGATCCGAAAGCCCGACTTCAACTTCCTCGACGAGGACATCGAGGTCCGCCCGCCCGAGCTGGCCATGGCCGGCTCGCTGATCGACTCGATGGCCGGCGAATTCGACCCGCAGGACTACACCGACAACTACCGCGAGGCGCTCCAGGAGGTCATCGACGCCAAGGTCGAGGGGCGCGAGGTCGTTCAGCCGGAGGAGGTCGAGGAGGCCCCGGCCGCCGCCGTCGACCTGATGGCCGCACTGAAGGCGTCGGTCGAGCGGGCCCGCGCCGCCCGCGGCGAAGAGGGCGGCGGCGAGCCCACGCCCATCTCGTCCGCACGGTCGGCGTCCGCACGGTCGGCGTCCGCGCGCTCGGCCAAGACGGCGGAGCCGGAGAAGAAGGCACCCGCCAAGAAGGCCGAGCCGGAGAAGAAGGCGGCCGCGAAGAAGGCCGAGCCCGCCAAGAAGGCGGCGAAGAAGGCCCCCGCGAAGAAGACCGCCGCCCGCAAGTCCGCCTGACCGGCTATCTGGTCACCTCGGTGACGTCGAGGGCGCCGGCGGCGTAGCTGGAGCGGACCTGCTTCTTGTCGAACTTGCCGACGCTCGTCTTCGGCACCGCCTCGATGAAGGCCCACCGCTCGGGGAGCTGCCACCGGGCGACCCGCTCGCCGAGGAACTCGCGCAGCTCCTCGGCGCTGGCCGTCGCGCCCTCCCGGAGCACGACGGTGGCCAGCGGGCGCTCGTCCCAGCGCTCGTCGGGCACGCCGACCACGCAGGCCTCCAGCACCGCGGGGTGGGCCATCAGCGCGTTTTCCAGCTCCACCGACGAGATCCACTCGCCGCCGGACTTGATGACGTCTTTGGCGCGGTCGGTGAGGGTGATGAAGCCGTCCGCCGACAGGGTGCCGACGTCGCCGGTGCGCAGCCAGCCGTCGCGGAACTTCTCCGGGTCGGGGATCTCCTCCCCGATGTACCGCGAGGTCGTCCACGGCCCGCGGACCTCGAGCTCGCCCACGGACCTGCCGTCGGCGGGCATCCGCTCGCCCAGCGGGCCGACGATGCGGGCGGCGACGCCGGCCGGCACGCGCCCCTGCGTGATCCGGTACCCCCACGCGGCCTCGCCGGTCGCGCCGGCGGGGGTGCGGGAGACCGAGCCGAGCGGGGACATCTCGGTCATGCCCCAGGCGTGGATGATCTCGATGCCGTAGCGCTCCTTGAACGCGGCCATCAGCGCCGGCGGGCAGGCCGAACCGCCGACGATGACCTCCTTGAGCGAGGAGACGTCGACGTCGTGGGTGTCCAGGTAGGACAGCACCTCGGTCCAGATGGTCGGCACCGCGCCGGCCTTGGTGGGGCGCTCGACCTCGATCATCTGGGCGATCGGTTCACCCTTGAGGAAGCGGTCGGGCATGATCAGCGAGGCTCCCGACATCAGCGCGGCGAACGGGATGCCCCACGACATCGCGTGAAACATCGGGACGATCGCCAGCTCGCGGTCGGCCGGGCTCAGCCCGAAACCCTCGGGCGCGCAGACCTGCATCGAGTGCAGCCAGATGGAACGGTGCGAGTACGCCACGCCCTTCGGGTGTCCGGTCGTGCCGGAGGTGTAGCAGAGGGCGGCGGCGTCGCGCTCGTCGAGCGCCGGCCAGTCGAAGCGCTCCGGCTTGTCGCGCAGCAGGTCGTCCCACCGGTGTACGGCCGCGCTGTCGCCCAGCGGGGCCACGTCACCCCCGCCGACCACCACCACGTGCTCCACAGTGGACATCGCGGGCAGCACCTTGGCCAGCAGCGGGATCAGCGTGCTGTCGACGATGACGACGCGGTCCTCGGCGTGGTTGGCGATGTACGTGATCTGGTCGGGAAACAGCCGCAGGTTGAGCGTGTGCAGCACGGCACCCATGCTGGGCACGCCGAGGTAGGCGACGAGGTGCTCCGCGTTGTTCCACATGAAGGTGGCCACCCGCTGGTCGCCGGTCACCCCCAGGTCGTCGCGGAGGGCGTGGGCGAGCTGGGCCGCGGTGGCGCCCACCTGGGCGTACGTCATGCGGCTGCTGCCGGCACCGGTCCAGGTGGCGACATCCGCGGTGCCGTGCACGGTGCTGCCGTGCTCGAGGATCCGGGAAACCAGCAGTGGGGCGTCCATCATCGTGCTGCGCATGCTCCCGAATGTAGTGGCCTGGATCACATCAACGGAAGGGATCGGCCGGGCATCTAGGATCGGGCCGTGGCGAGCATTTCCTGGGCGGAGTCGTACCTCGGCCAGCTGCGCGCGCTCGCCGGCGACCGCACCCTGCTGTTCGTCGGTGCCCGCGCGATCGTCTACGACGAGCACGGGCGCGTGCTGCTGATCCGGCGGCGCGACAACGGCATCTGGGCGGTCCCGGCGGGCGCCATGGAGCTGGGCGAGTCGATCGCCGACTGCGCGGTGCGGGAGGTGTACGAGGAGACCGGCCTGCGCGCGGCGGAGGTGACGCCGTTCGCGTTCTACACCGGCCCGGCGTACACGTTCACGAACATGTACGCCGACACCTACCAGCTCTTCGTGACCGCCTTCCGGGTCGACCGGTGGGCGGGCCAGCTGGCGCGGGTGACCGACGAGACCATCGACGCCGGTTTCTACCACCCCGAGGAGATGCCGCCGACGCTCTCCCGCAGCGTGCACGAGTCGCTGGCCGACCTGGCCGCGTTCGAGCGAACCGGACAAATGGTACTCAAATAGCTGATGGGCCTCCGTGATCGAGGCTCCCGTCAAGTCGCTAGAACGACGTGAAGGGAGCTTCGATCACGGCCTGGCAGCTCTCTAGATCATCGTCTGGGCGCGGGCCTCCGCGTCGGTGGCGCTCTCCTCGCCGGTGACCGGCGCGGCACCGCGCAGCTCGCGGTCCGGCATCGCGAGCGTCACCAGGACCGCGAGGATCGCGACCAGCCCGGCGATCAGGAAGACCACCTGTAGCGCGTCCACGAACGCGAACTGGATCGCCTCGCGCAGCGGCTCCGGCAGCGCCCGGATCACCGCAGGCTCGTTGATCGAGAAGTTGGACGCGCCGCCCGACGCCTCGAAGCGGGCCGCCTGCTCCGGCGTGAGGCGGCTGACCGCGCCCGGCAGCCGTTCGGCGAGCTCCGAGCCGAGCCGGGAGGAGAGCACCGCGCCGAGGATCGCCACGCCGAACGAACCGCCCAGCGAGCGGAAGAACGTGGCGGCCGAGGTACCGGCGCCGAGGTCGCGCAGGTCGACCGCGTTCTGGACGGCGAGCACCAGCGACTGCATGCACAGGCCGAGGCCGACGCCGATCACCACCATGTAGCCGAACGCCAGCCACAGCGATGTGTCCACGTGCAGCTGGGTGAAGAGCAGCATGCCCGCGGTCAGCACGGCCGAGCCGGCGACGGGAAACCACTTGTACCGGCCGATCCGGCTCATCGCCCGCCCGGAGAGCACCGAGGTGACGATCACGCCGGCCATCATCGGCAGCATCAGCAGGCCGCTGCGGGTGGGTGTCGCACCCTTGACGATCTGCAGGTACAGCGGGATGAAGATGATCGACCCGAACATCACCAGGCCGAGGATGAAGCCGGCCGCATTGGCCAGCGCGAACGTCCGGCGGCGGAAGAGCTTGAGCGGCAGGATCGGCTCGCTGGCCCGGGACTCCTGGAGCAGGAAGAGGACGGCGAGCACACCGCCGGCGACGAAGAGGCCGACGATCGTGGGCGAGCCCCAGGAGTACTGGTTGCCGCCCCAGCTCAGCCCCAGCAGCAGGCAGCTCACGCCGGCCACCATGAGCGCCGCGCCGAGCCAGTCGACCGAGTGCGGGCGGCGGTGAAACGGGATCAGCCGCATTACGTGGTAGCAGACCACGATGGCGAGCACGCCGATCGGCACGTTGACGTAGAAGATCCACCGCCAGTCGTGCTCGGCGAAGTAGCCGCCGACCAGCGGGCCGGCGACCGAGGCGACGCCGAAGACGGCGCCGAAAAGGCCTTGGTAACGGCCACGTTCGCGGGGCGAGACCACGTCCGAGATGATCGTGAACGCGAGCGTCATCAGGCCGCCCGCGCCCAGGCCCTGGATGCCGCGCGTGATGATCAGCTGGGTCATGTCCTGGGAGAGCCCGGCGAGGAGCGAGCCGACCAGGAACGTGCCGATCGAGAAGAGGAAGACCGGGCGGCGGCCGTACAGGTCGGAGATCTTGCCGTAGAGCGGCGTCGAGGCGGTGGACGCCAGCAGGTACGCGGTGACCACCCATGAGTAGTGGTCGATGCCGCCGAGCTCGCCGACGATCGTGGGCAGCGCGGTGCCGACGATGGTCTGGTCCAGCGCCGCCAGCAGCATGCCGCTCATCAGGCCGGCCATGAGGAGGAGGATCTGCTGCTGGCTCAGGCGGGGCCTGCTGACGTCGGCGGTGGTCATGATCCCAGTCTCGGCCCGTTTACGGCTGTCGGGGCCCTGATTCGCCGCTAAACGTGACGGACGAGGCCCGAGGTCCCCCGCGCGGGCACCCGAGGCCCGCGCGGAGGTCGCTCTCAGTGTTTGCCCTCGGCGATCTCCTCGACCATCTTGTCGCAAAAGGCCGGCAGGTCGTCGGGCTTACGGCTGGTCACCAGGCCGTTGTCGACGTACACCTGCTCGTCGACCCAGGTGGCACCGGCGTTGCGCAGATCAGTGCGGAGGCTCGGCCACGAGGTGACGGTGCGCCCGTCGACGACGCCGGCCTCGATGAGCGTCCAGGGGGCGTGACAGATGGCGGCGACCGGCTTGTGCGCGTCGAAGAACGACTTGACGAACCGGACCACGTCCGGGTGGGTACGCAGCGCGTCGGGGTTGGCCACGCCGCCGGGGAGGACCAGCGCGTCGTAGTCGTCCGGGCTCGCGTCGCCCACGGTCCGGTCGACCGGGTACGTCGCCGACTTGTCCAGATGCCGGAACGCCTGGATCTGGCCCGGCTTGATCGAGATCAGCTCCGGCTGGCCGCCTGCCTGCTCGACCGCCTCGCGCGGCTTGGTGTATTCGACCTCCTCCACCCCGTCGGTGGCGAGAAAGGCGACCCGCTTGCCCTGAAGTGTCGTAGGCATGGTTCTTTCGACCTCCTCTCCCATTGCTCCTTCCCAGGGCCCTTCGCGGCAAACCTCGCCCGCCGTGCCGCTGGACAACCCCTCTGGCGCGAGCGCCCCGCGGCCCGCCCGCCCAAGACCCGGAGGACCCATTCCAAGAAACAGATTCGAGCTACCGCGACGCCCGTCGTGGTCCGGACCGTTGCGCGGGGTCCCCGGGGAAACGCGGAGCGCAGCGGAGCGTTTTCTTGGGGTGCATTCCCGCGGCCTCACCCTCCGCGTCGGGGCACGCGAACGGTGCATGCCCTTCCACATCAGACCGTGGTACGCAAGTGCCCACAGGGGGGCCAAAAAGTACCACGATCTACTTCGCCCGGCGCCCGCGTAGGCCCGCCGCAGCCCGGCAAGGACTTCGAACGGGGGCTAGCGGGCCCGATCGGCGCGGGCGGGCGCCGGACGCGGGCGGCGGGCCTCCGGTGGGCGGGGGCGGCGGGCGTCCGCGGGGAAGATGGCCGCGGTCGGCAGGTCGTCGACGGGCTCGGCGCCGATCCGAAACTCACGGACCATCGAGGCGCCGAGCCAGGCCCCGTAGCCGCCGATCGCCAGGGCGAGCAGCTCGACCAGGAAGATGCCGGCGGTGGGCGGGCCGGCCTGGGTCTCCACCCGGACCAGGCACACGATCGCGAAGAGGGCGACCATCCCGAGATTGACCAGCTCGTACGCCACGACGCGGCGCTTGCCCGCGCCGGCCGGCACGTCCCACAGGTCGATCATCCCGGCCCCGACCGCCAGGATGGCGGCGAAGAGCCCCGCCACCAGCGTCCAGTAGCCGACCTGGCCGAGGAAGTCGAGCCCGACCAGCGCGCCGAAGTCGAAGAGGATCGCGCAGACGATCAGCCCCAGGGGCAGGGTCATCATCAGCGGATGGACCGGATGACCGGAGATATTGAGCCGTGTCTGCATGATGGCCGCGCTTTCGACTGGCTGGGCGCTGTGAAAGACGTCGATGCGGTACCCGGATAGCCGTCCATCAAACATACGCGCCCAGCGGCCGAACAGTCGCGCCTCGGCCACGTACGGTCCCCGTCCGGGTGCGAAGTCAAACAACCGACAGTGACGGTACGACCGCCGCGCGTACGGTCCGGTGACCATCCACCCGTGACCGTGGAGTCCCCATGAACACCCCTCCCGACCTGCCGATCGTCCCCGCCCCCACCGAGCCGACCCGCCTCGCCGACGTACTGCCGGCGCCGCCACGGGCGCGCAACCGAGGGTTGGCCTTCGGCACCGCGTTCGCCGTGTTCTCGGTGCTCTTCCTGGCGGCGGGCGGCACGTTCCTGATCACGACCGCGGAAACGCCGGCCGCCGCACCCGCGCCGAGCCCGTCGCCCTCTTCGACCTGCGGCGGGTACGCCGTGGACGCCACCTCCGGCGCCGTGGTCTGCGCGACCTCGGGCAACGGCAGCGTGGTCAACACGCCGCCGCCGGCCCCGACGACCGCGGCTGCGCCACCACCACCGAAGCCCGCCGCGCCGCACAAGGCGATCACGGACCGCCAGTGGCTGCTCATCGCGAAGGACCCCGAGGCGCACGCCGGCGAGCGGATCGTCGTACACGGCCTGGTGACCCAGTTCGACGCCGCCACGGGCACTGACACCTTCCGCGGAAACGTGGGCGGCAAGAAGCGCAAGCCGAGCTACGGGTACGTCGACTACGAGACGAACACCATCCTGACCGGCGAGACACCGCAGCTCGCCAAGGTCGTCGAGGACGACCTCTTCACGGCCAAGGTGACGGTGCTCGGCGCGTTCGACTACGAGACCCAGCTGGGCGGCGGCACCACCGCGCCGCTGCTCCAGATCGACTCGATCACCGTGACCGGGTCGGTCGCCTAGCGGATCACGACGGGGGCTTCGGCAAGGCGTACCCGGATGGGGGCTTTGGGCTCGACCCACGATGAGCCGGCGGCGCCGTCGGGGTTGGCTTCCCAGTGGTGGCAGACGTGGTCGACCGCGACCGGGTAGATCGTGAGGGTGCCGTCGGCGGCGATGTGCATGCGCAGGAAGCTCTTGGCGTCTTCGATGCCCTGGCCGGCGAAGAGCTCGTTGAGGTTGACCCCGAACGCGCCGGCCACCAGCAGGTACGTCGCCACGAGCAGGCTGGCCACGTAGCCGACGATCGGGCCGTAGAGCACTGCGGCGGCGACCGGGGGCAGTGGCCATGCCCAGTCGACGAAGGGGAACTGGAGCCACGCCCAGGTGCCGAGCACCCCCAGCCCCACCTGGGCCAGGCCGTGGGTCAGGCCGAGCAGCCAGTGCCGCACCTGGCGCTTGCCGCCCGCGCTCGGTGGTTTGGCGAAGAGCACCGCGCAGGCGACCGTGACCAGCAGCATGATGGCGAGCGGGATGCTGAAGATGCGGGTCTCGCTCGCGCCGTTGCGGTGCACCACGCCGACCATCGGCAGCATCAGCAGCGTGTGCAGCAGGCCGAGCATGACCGCGAAGCCCGGGTTGCGCAGCGGCAGCCGCCCGAATATGCCCCACCCGAAGCGGCGGGAGCGCTCGGGCTCGGGGTAGGTGCCGGCCAGGTCGTACGGCAGGCTGCGGCTGGCCCGGCGGGCGAGCGTGTCGGGCGGTGGCACCGAGATGCGCTCGGGGAGCTTGTGGGTCGGGTAGAGGTATGCGCCGCCACCGCCGCAGGTGAGGAGCTGGCGCTCGCCGTTGACGTAGCGGGCGTAGTGATGCAGGTCACCCGCGACGATCAGCGGGACGCGGGCGCCGGTCGGGGCGATCACGGTGCGGATGAAGTAGTCGACCGCGTCGTACGCGCCTGGGTCGTCCACGGCCTTCACCCAGGTGGGCGCCGGCACCACCAGCACCACCTGGTCGTCCGGCCCCAGGTGGCGGGCGGCCTCCTCGAAGTAGATCAGCTGCGGGTCGTCCAGGTATGCCCCGAACTGCTCGTCGATGCCGAAAAGCCACCATCCGGCTGGCAGCTCGGTGGCGAAGTACGACCGGTTTTGCTCGGTGCGCCACCCGCCGATCTCGCCGTCCTTGCGCCGCGCGAAGAGCCGCAGGAACGCGGTCAGCCCGTCGTACCAGTCGTGGTTGCCGGCGATCGCAAAGAGCGTGGGGCGCGGGCCCTCGGCCGGCGGCCCGGGGAGCGCGGCCTGGTAGGGCCCCTTGCAGCGGTCTTCGTAGGCCGAGCCGCTCGCGGTGGGATAGACCTGGTCGCCACCCATGACCAGGACCTGGCCGCGGGGCAGTCGCCGCCCGTCGAGGTCGAGCTCCGGCTGCGCCAGCAGATACGCCACCGAGTACGTCGCGTCGAAGCCGTCGCCGAGGTCCGCCACGTAGTCCAGCCACAGCTCACCGCCGGTGCCGGGCTGGCGGTAGATCCGGCCGGGCAGCGCGTTTTGCAGCTCGCGCTTGTCGAGGTAGGCACCGAAGAGGATGGCCAGCAGGGTGCGGAGGCCGGTGCTGAGCAGGAGCAACGGCGCCAGCCAGGGCACCCGCTTGCGCGGGGTGAAGCCGAGCTCAAGCGGGTCGAGGGTGCGCGGGCGCGGGGGCGCCGTGTGCGGGGCTTCGCTCACCGCTGGCAGCCTAGTCGCGGCAAGTGTCGATGCGCTGCCCCCAGGTAGCCGATGGAGGGAACCCATGCGACCCGGCGGGCAGCGTGCCGTACACTTGACCACCGTTGCCGCCTTAGCTCAGTCGGCAGAGCGATTCACTCGTAATGAATAGGTCGACGGTTCGATTCCGTCAGGCGGCTCGTGAAAGGGCCCGGGTCATCGACCCGGGCCCTTCAGTTTCCGTACGCCTCGTCGTGGGCCTTGCGGGGGCCGCAGACCGAGGCGCGGCTGCACATGCAGCGGGAGCCGTCCGCGTCCATGCGCACCACGACCGAGTCACGGGGCACGCTGTGCCCGACCACGCGGCCGTCACCCTCCGGTGTGGACACGCGGCTCCCCACGGCCGGCGCCGACGACTGAAACTTCTGGTACAGCGGGTGCTCGTACTTGAGGCAGCACATCAGCCGCCCGCAGGCGCCGGAGATGCGCAGCGGGTTGAGGGGCAGGTCCTGGTCCTTGGCCATCCGGATGGTGACCGGCTCGAAGTCGGTCAGGAACGTGGCGCAGCACAGGTCGCGGCCGCACGAGCCGATGCCGCCCTGCACGCGGGCGGAGTCGCGGGCGGAGAGCTGGCGCAGCTCGACCCGGCAGCGCAGCGTGGCGCCGAGGTCGCGGACCAGCGAGCGGAAGTCGACGCGGTGCGGGGCGGTGAAGTAGATCGTGGTGCGCGCGCCGTTGGTCCCGCCGCCGGACTCCTGCACGTGGTCGACGGCCACCACCTTCATCGGCAGGTCGTGCTCGCGGATGAGGCGCTTGGCGGCCACCTTCGCCTCGGCCTTGCGCTTGCGCTGGGTCTCGTCGCGCCGCAGGTCGCGCTCGGTGGCCATGCCGGCCAGCTTGGGGAAGCCGTCGGTGTCTTCGCTGACCCACTGCGGCGCCCACACGCACTCGGCGACCTCGGTGCCGTCGTCGGTGGGCACCAGCACCCGGTCGCCGACCTGGGGCCGGTGCTCGCCCGGGTCGAGGTAGTAGAGCCGGCCGTACCGGTTGAAGCTCACCGCGCAGAGCATCCCCATGGCCCCACCCTACGGTGGGATCCAGCATCCGCTGAAGGGTAGCTATTCGGGCGATCCGCCTTGTCCGTACGAACGGGACCGGTCGCCGCGCCGCAACCGAGCCCGGAGACCCGTCGTTGGGTTCTCGCGTACGCGTGCGGATACCGGCCGCACCGCGGACCGTACGGTCACCGGGCTGCACGCGGGGGGCAGCCCGGTGACCACGCCGCAGCGGGTAGCCCGCACCCGGTCCGGCTGGACGGTCGGCGCCGCGGCACCACGGTTCGTCCCATTCGCGGTGGCACTTACGGATGATTCCTGGACAGCGGCCACGACAAACGTCGGACATCAGCGTTGAGTGGAATGTCCAAAGACCTGCGGGGGGTGCAGGAAAGGGCCACGGCGTCGCAGCCGGAGCGGTGGGAATGAGACCGACCGCTTCAGAGCGCGACGCCGTTGCCATTGGCGAAGGTGGATGGTGGCTCAGGCCCGGGTGGTGGGCCCGAACGCCACCGGCCCGGTGTCTGGCGGCCAGTAGGGCAGCTCGGCCAGGTCGGCCGCCCAGCGGTGCAGGAGCGCCTCGGCCCGCTCGTACGCCTCGTCGACGGCGCCCAGGACGCGGGCCCCGATGTCGGCCGCGGCCAGGGTGGCGGGCACCCCGAGCGGCTCTACGGTGACGGTGACCGCCTCGCGCGAGCCGAGCACCGCGGCCAGCTCGCGGGCCAGCCCGGCGCGGCTCTGCTCGATCCACTCGGCCACGGCCGCCGAATAGCCCTCGGTCGCGCCGAGCTTGCCGGCCATCGCCGAGAGGTGGGCGGAGAGGGCCGCGCGGTGTGCCCCGAAGACCTCCGCACCCGCCCCCTCCCAGGAGCCGGAGTCCGCGATCGTCTCGCCCCGCTCCTCGTACACCTGGATGAGACCGTGCAACGGCGGCCCGGCGGCGGCCAGCGGCGCGGGACGGAGCCCGGCGATGGTGCTGGTCGCGGCGCCCGGAAGGGCGCCGAGGCGGCGCAGGAGTGGCCAGATGGGGTGAGTGCCGGGGGCGCCGCCCGCGGCGAGCGTGCTGTCGACGCGGTCGAGCAGCGCGGTGGCCGAGCCGGCGAGCTGGTCGAGCGCGTCCATCAAACCTCCCCGACGCGGCCACGGGCGGTGTCGTCCACATCGGAGTAGTCGGCGGCGGTGGCGCGCAGCGCGCCGGCCACGTCGGCGAGGCGGGCACTGGCGGCGGCCGCCTCGCGGCCACGCGCACCGAACCCGTCGAGCCACTGGCGGTGCAGCGCGCGCCCCACCTCGCCGAGGCGCCCCGGAGCGCCGGCGCCGAACGAGGAGGCCGGCGGCTCGAGGTGGGTCAGGCGCCGGCCGGCGGCGGTGAGCGCGGTGGCCGCCTCGTCGAAGCGGGTCGCGAGGTCGCGCAGAGTGTCCATCTCAGACCTCCCGCAGCGGCTGGTAGCCGGCGAACATCTCGGCGTGCAGCTTTTCCCGGGCCCACCGGGCGGCATCGGCGGCGGCGGTGACCGCGGCCTGGACCGACTGGGACAGCTCCGCGCCGCTGCGGCCGCCGAGCGCGCCGGTGATGCGCACGTCGGTGATCGCGCCGGTGGCCGTCACGACGAGCTCGACCAGCCCGTCGGGCGAATGGACGGTCACCTTCAAACCGCGGGCGGCCTCGTCGAACTCAGCTTGAAGCGCTTCAATACGGCGATAGCGCTCGACGGCCTCTTCGATCCAGCCCTCGTCGATCTCACGCCCCATATAAGCAGGCCCTTTCACGCGACGTGGCAACCCGACCTCAGACCGTACCGGCCAGATGCGGCGATCCGCTGCCCCGTGAACGCGCTATTTATCAACGCGTTGCCCGCGTATCGATCTGGCGCGACCAGCCCTAGATCGGAGGTGTCAACACAGTTCTGTGCGACACTCTCACATTTTTTATCGCATCTGGAGTCGGGGTGATGGGCTGTGATCGAGGCTCCCCTCAAGTCGTTCTAGCGACTTGAGGGGAGCTTCGATCACAGCCGTGGGGAGAGCGGCGGTGACCCCCCGTTCGCGGGCGGGTACGTAGCGCGCGGTCAGCCGCGCCAGAGGGACAGCATCATCGCTTCGACGGCGATCCGCGGCTTGACGTTCGCCTCGATCGCGTCCCGGCAGGCGAGGATCGCCTCCAGCCGCCGCAGCGTGCTCTCCGCGGTCCAGCGCTCGGCGGCGGCCGAGGCGAGCGGCGCGGTGTCGGTGTGTACGGGCGAGACCGGCGCGCCCAGCTTGACCGTGAGCACGTCGCGGTAGAAGCCGGCCAGGTCGACCAGCGCGCGGTCGAGCGCGTCGCGCTGGGCCCGGGTGGCCCGCGACTTCTGGCGGCGTTCGAGGTCTTTGAGCTGGCCGGCCGCGCCCCGGATCGCCCCGGCCGCGCCCCGCCCGGTGCCGCCGGCGCCGAGCGCGGTCTCCAGCGCGCTCCGCTCGGCCGCGTCGGTCTCGGCGACCGCCGCCTCAGCCTCCGCCTCGGCCGCCTCGATCAGCGCGGACGCCGCGTCGAAGCAGGCGCCGACGCCGGTCAACCGCCGCGGCACGGCCAGCACCGCCTCCCGCCGCTTGCGCGCCTCCGGGTCGCGGGCCAGGCGCTTGGCCCGCCCCACGTGCCCCTGCGCGGCCGCCGCGGCCCAGTGGGCCACGTCCTCGGCGATCCCGTCGCGTGCGGCCAGCACCGTCGCTACCGCGCTGGCCGGGGGCTGCCGCAGGGGTACGACGCGGCAGCGCGACCGGATCGTCACCGAGATGTCGTCGGGGTGGGTCGAGGGCGTACAGAGCAGGAAGACCGTGCGGGGCGGCGGCTCCTCGATCGCCTTGAGCAGCGCGTTGCCGGCGGCCTCGGTGAGCCGGTCGGCGTCTTCGATCACGAGCACCTGCCACCGGCCGCCGGACGGGGCGCTCGCCGCGCGCAGCACCAGCGCGCGCATCTCGCTGACCCCGATCGAGAGCCCTTCCGGCACCACGAACCGCACGTCCGCGTGGGTGCCGGTGAGCGTGGTGTGGCAGCCGGGGCACTCGCCGCAGCCCGTGCCGTACCGGCACTGGAGGGCGGCCGCGAACGCGCGCGCGGCCACCGAGCGCCCCGACCCGGGTGGGCCGGTGAAGATCCAGGCGTGCGTCATCCCGCCGCCGGATCCTCCACCGAGGACTGCGGCACCGGCCTCCGCCGCGCGGCGCAGCGTCTCGACCGCCTCGTCCTGGCCGACCAGATCCGCGAAGACGTCGCTCATCGCGCCTCCTGGTCGGCGCGCTCGCGCGGCACCTCCGGGCCGGCTGGCGGCTCGCTCTCGGCGAGCGTGTTGAGCGCCTCGGCGACCTCGTGGTCCGGCGGGCGCTCCTCCGGGAAGAGCCCGGCCACCCGCTCCAGCACCGCGGCGGTGATCTCCTCGGCCGAGCGGGTCGCGTCGAGGACCAGGTAGCGCTTGGGGTCGGCGGCGGCGAGATCGAGGAACGCGTACCGCACGCGCTCGTGGAACGCCACCGACTCGCTCTCCAGCCGGTCGGCGGCGCCCCGCCGGGCCGCCCGGCCCAGCCCCACCTCGGGCGGCACGTCGAGCAGCACCACCAGGTCGGGGCGGAGCCCGCCGGTGGCCCAGGAGGAGAGCCAGGAGACCTCGTCGACCGGGAGGGTGCGGCCGGCGCCCTGGTACGCGAGGGACGAGTCGACGTACCGGTCGCTGATCACCACCGCGCCCCGGGAGAGCGCCGGCCGTACGACGGTGGCCACGTGGTCGGCCCGGTCGGCCGCGTAGAGCAGGGCCTCGGCCCGGGGCGAGAGGTCGGACTGCTTGCCGAGCACGAGGCTGCGGATGCGCTGCCCCACCTCGGTCGCGCCCGGCTCGCGGGTCACCACGACCTCGCGGTGCTTTGCCCGGATGGCGTCGGCGAGCGCCCCGACCTGGGTGGACTTGCCGGCACCCTCGCCGCCCTCGAAGACCACGAAGGTGCCCCGCCCGACCGGCTTTTCCCCGGCCGAGAGCGGGCGGCCGCGGATCGAGCCCCAGAGGTCGGGCAGCACCGGTACGCCCGGCTTGTCGTCCATCTGGCGGAACGCGCTGATGCCGGTGAAGATGCTGGCCACCCCCGCCGCCAGCAGCAGCAGCCGGGTGGAGGAGACCGAGATGCCGCTGACCTGCCAGGAACCGCCGAGGCCGACCAGGCTCGACGAGAGCGCGATGGCGAGCATCAGTACGACCCGCACGGCCGTCTGCACGAACGCGAAGACCCGCCCGCGCACGTCGTCGCCCACCTCGCCGCCGAGCAGCGTCACGCCGGAGAGGAACGCCATCCCGGCCCCGCAGCCGACGAGCAGCGCGCCGAGCACGGCCATGCTGAGGTGGATGGCCACCGCGAGGAACAGCACCGAGGCGCCGGCCAGCACGATGCTCATGCCGAACCAGCGCCGCCGGGACAGGTCGCGCACCACCGCCGGACCCAGCCCGATACCGACCCCCAGCCCCACGAAGAGCGTGCCGAAGAGCAGGTAGAAGGCGGCGTCGCCGGCGTTGAGCGAGCGGGCGAAGAACTGCGCGGTGCCGATGACGATGCCGCCGCCGGCGAACGCGCCGAGGATGCCGAGGACCAGCCCGCGCACGAGTGGGGTCCGCCCCACGTACTTCCAGCCTTCGAGGAACTGGCGCAGCATGCTCTGCCCGGCCCGCTTGGCGTCGTGGGCGCGGCCGCTGATCTCCTTGATGCCGAAGTACACGACGAGGGCCATCGCGAGGCGGGAGAGCGCGTTGAAGTAGAGCGCCAGGTTGGACGCCTCGGCCCACTCGGGTGGCGTGGTGTTGCCGGTGCGCAGGATCCGGTCGAGCGCGGCGATGCCGAGGCCGGCGAGGACGGGTGTGATCCCGTACGTGGTGATGAGCGTGAGCTGGTTGGCGGTCTCGAGCCGGGAACGGGGGATCAGGTTGGGGACCGCCGCCTCCTTGGCCGGGATCCACAGCAGCGTGATCGTCTCGATCAGGAACGTGGCGATGGCCGCCCAGCCGACCGTGATGCCCGCGTTTTCCGAGAAGAGGGCGACGATCGGGATCGACGCGAACAACACGAAGCGCAGCAGGTCACAGATGACCATCGTGTATCGCCGGTCGAACCGGTCGGCCATGACTCCGGCGACCGGACCGAGCACGAGGGCGGGCAGCAGGCGCACGGCGATGACCGAGCCGAAGGCGAGACCCTTGGCGGCGTCGCCGCTGACCTGCGCGGACGCGAAGGTGGCGGTGGCGAGCAGGCCCAGCCAGTCGCCGAGCGAGGCCACACCGGTGACCATCCAGAGCCGGCGGAACGCCCGGATCCGCAGCACCGACCGGAGCGCCTGGAAACCGGACAGGTCGACCTGGGCCGACGACGAACTCTTCGCCGACGCGCCGGTGCGGCCGCTGACGCTACCGCTGTCCTCGCGAGGATTCGCGTCGATGGCAGTTGTCCCTCCGCCTGCTGGCATTCGCTGACACTCTAGACGCGCGGCCTGACGGCGCTGGTGCCGCGCTCGGCCGGGCTCATCCGCGCGGCTGACCGAACGCTCGTCAGGTGGCCGATGGCGCGCTCACCCGGGTGATTGATACACGAAGGAGTTTCGCTTTCCGGCTGCGAGCCGCTAGCGTGCTCCCTGTGACGACGACCGCACTCGACGCGCTCCGCGAACGCCTGGACAAGGCCACCGCGGACCTCGATCCGCCGTTCGCGGTCGTCGATCTCGCGGCCTTCGACGCCAACGCGCGCACCCTCGCCCGCCGGGCCGCCGGCAAGCCCCTCCGGGTGGCCAGCAAGTCGGTCCGCAGCCGCGCCCTTCTCGAACGGGCACTGGCCACCCCGGGCTGGCGAGGCGTCATGGCGTACACGCTGGCCGAGGCGATCTGGCTGGTCCGCTCCGGGATGACGCACGACGCGCTGGTGGCGTACCCGACCGCCGACCGCTCCGCGCTGCGCGAGCTCACCGCCGACCCCGGCCTGGCCGCCGCGATCACCCTCATGATCGACGGCCCCGCGCAGCTCGACCTGGTCGACGCGGTCGCGGCACCCGACCGCCGCGCCGAGATCCGGGTCTGCCTCGACCTCGACGGCTCCTGGCGCCCGTTCGGCCTGCACGTCGGCGTGCGCCGCTCGCCCGTGCACACGGCCGCCGCGGCCGGCAAGGTCGCCCGGGAGGTCGCCGCCCGCCGCGGGTTTCAGCTGGTCGGGCTGATGGCGTACGACGCGCAGATCGCCGGCCTCGGCGACGCCCCCTCCCGGGAGACGCTCCGCGGCCTCGCGATCCGGCTGATGCAGCGCCGCTCGTACCACGACCTGCTGCGCCGCCGGAGCGCCGCGCTGGCGGCCGTGCGGCAGCACGCGGAAGTGGAGTTCTTCAACAGCGGCGGTACCGGCAGCGTGGCCGCCACCGCCGCCGACCCGGCCGTCACCGAGGTGACCGCCGGATCCGGGCTGTACGGCCCGGCGCTCTTCGACGACTACCGGGCGTGGCGCCCCGAGCCGGCGGCCTTCTTCGCCCTCGCGGTGGTACGCCGCCCGGCCCGCGGCTACGTGACCGTCTCCGGTGGCGGGTGGATCGCCTCCGGCCAGACGCACGCCAGCCGCCAGCCGCTGCCGTGGCTCCCGGCAGGGCTGCGACTCGTGGGCACGGAAGGGGCCGGTGAGGTGCAGACCCCGCTGCGCGGCGCCGCGGCGGACGGGCTGCGGGTCGGCGACCGTGTGTGGTTTCGCCATGCCAAGGCCGGTGAACTCTGCGAGCACGTCAACCAGCTGCACCTCGTCGACGGCACGGAAGTGGTGGAGACGGTGCCCACCTACCGCGGCGAGGGCCGCGCATTTCTGTAGTCGCTCAGGCGTCGACGTGGCGGTGCAGGTACTCGCGGATCAGCGCCTTGGCCTCGCCCAGCACCGTGTCGTCGCCGTCCGGGTCGCGCCGGAAGGCCAGCTTGATCAGGGCGTCGGCGGCCTCGACCGCGATCTCCATCGCGAACCGCAGCCGCGCCGTCTCGGCCACCCCGAACTGCTCGATCAGCACGTGGGTGACCCGTCCCGCGATCACCGCGTTGTTGTCGCGCTCCTCGTCGAGCAGGTGCACGTCGACCACGTCGCCGAAGTGCAGGGTGCGGAAGCCGGGGACGGTGCGGTGCATCGCGATGTACTCGTCGATGGCCGCGTCGACGCCGTCCCACCAGTCGGCGAACGAGCCGCCGGCCCAACTGGAGGCGAGGCGCTCGAGGTAGGCCTCCATGTTGCGCAGCGTGAGCGCCTGGACGATGGCCCGCTTGTCCGGAAAGAACTGGTAGACCGAGCCGATGGCGACCTCGGCGCGCTCGGCGAGCAGCGTCGTGGTAAGACCCTCGTAGCCCACCTCGTCAACGAGCTCGGCACAGGCGTCGAGCATCCGCTGAACACGCGCCACGCTGCGCCCTTGGACCGGAACGCGGCGCAGCGGCCCGGTCGCGACGGTCGCGGTAGATGTCGACACTCGTCGCCACTCCCTTTCGAGGTTTTCGACGGTGAGAACCTTACTCAAGTTAACGAGCGAGGCCGGCCCACGGATCGCAGATGTTTACGCGGAGTGGTCGCCGCCGATATGAAGGTATCTCACATTTAGCCGGAGGTTTGGATGGCCTCGACGACAGCCACCTGGCGCAACTGGGCCGGCAACCAGCACGCCACGCCGGCCACCCTTATCCGCCCCACCAGCATCGATGAGGTTACCGCCGCCATACAACAAGCGGGTGTCGCGGGGCGCCGGATAAAAGCGGTCGGCAGCGGCCACTCCTTTACCGATATCGCCCTGGCGGAGGACATCAGCCTCGACCTGTCGGGTATCGGATCCACCCTTTCGGTCGACCGGGAATCGAGGGTGGTCAGCGCGCCCGCCGGCATGTCCCTCCGCGCGCTCAACGAGGCGCTCGCCGCGCACGGCCTCGCCCTGCCCAACCTCGGCGACATCGACGTGCAGACGATCGCCGGCGCCATCTCCACCGGCACCCACGGCACCGGCGCGGCGTACGGGTGCCTCTCCACGTTCGTGGTCGGGCTGACGCTGGTCACCGGGACCGGCGAGGTGATCAGCTGCGGCCCGGACCAGCACCCGGACGTCTTCGTGGCCGCCCAGGTCGGGCTCGGCGCGCTCGGCGTCGTCACCGAGGTCAAGCTGCGCTGCGTGGACGCGTTCGTGCTGCACGCCGACGAGCGCCCGATGCCGCTCGACACCGTGCTGGCCGGGCTCCCCGAGCACATCGGCGGCAACGACCACTTCGAGTTCTACTGGCTGCCGTACACCGAGCGCACGCTGACCAAGCGCAACAACCGGGTGCCCGCCGACGACCGTCCACTGTCGAAACTGCGCGCCTGGTGGGACGACGACTTCCTGCAGAACACGGTGCTCGGCGGCCTCTGCCGGGTCGGCCGGCGGATGCCCGCGCTGGTGCCGAGCATCTCCCGCACCGAGGCGCGCGTGCTCACCCCCCGGGTGTACACGGCCCGCTCCGACGAGGCCTTCGTCAGCCCGCGCCGGGTCCGCTTCACCGAGATGGAGTACGCGCTGCCCCGCGCCGCCCTGCCCGAGGCGTTCGCCGGGCTGCGGCGGGTGGTGGAGTCGCTGCCGTTCAAGGTGCTGATCCCGGTCGAGGTGCGCTTCACCGGGCCGGACCGCATCTGGCTCTCGCACGGGTACGGGCGCGAGTCCGCGTACATCGCGATCCACCAGTACGTCGGCGTGGAGTACGAGCCGTACTTCCGGGCGTTCGAGCGCGTCGCCCAGGACCTCGGCGGCCGTCCACACTGGGGCAAGCTCCACTACCGCGACGCCGACTCACTGCGGCCGGCGTACGAGCACTTCGACGACTTCCTGGCCGTCCGCGACCGCCTCGACCCGTCCCGCCTCTTCGCCAACGCCTACACCGACCGCGTCCTCGGCCCCTAACCGGCGCGCCGCGGTCCGTGCGGTTGTCAGGATCGTGAGTTTGTGGAACCCCGGAGGGTAAGGCCGCCCCTCCTGCGCGGGACGGACGGAAACCGGTCGACACATCGGCGATCGTGGTATTTCAGTGCCCCTCCGAGGGCACCTCGATACCACGATCTCAACAACCGCCCGGGCCGGGCCCGCCCGGGCCGGGCGACGGCCTGACACTCCCGAGCGTGCCCCAGCTCACAGGGCCTTGATCGAATCAGCGTCAGTGGCATTGAGGCCGAACCGTCGCGGTAGCTCAGGTCTTGGAATGGATCCTCTGGATTTTGGCCAGGCTCGGGTGGCGACGCTCCCAGTCGCGGCGGACCGACTGTGGCAGGGACAGGCTGTGCCACTCGCGGCGCAGGGTCGGGGCGTCGAGCCAGGTGCGGAGCTCGTCGTAGGACAGGGCCTCGGTGAGCACGATCTCGTACATCCGGCGGAGCGCGGCCGGCTTGTCCAGGTCGAACACGCGGTCGGCGTGCCAGAACATGCGGTGCGGCAGCCTCACCCGGCCGCTGACCGGCCCGTGGAAGCCGGACAGGCTGTGGATGACGACGGCGCGCTTGTCAGGGACGTCCTGGTCATACACGCGCCTTATCGTACACCTGTTCGAACTACTCGGAAGCCTTCCGCGCGGCCGCCTTCTTCGGCGCGGCCTTCTTGGCCGCGGTCGTCTTCTTGGCCGTGGTGGCCTTCTTCGCCGCCGTCTTCTTCGCGGCCGTGGCCTTCTTCGCCGGCGCCGCGCCGTCCGCGGCCGCAGCCGTGGTCTTCTTGGCGGCCGCCGCCTTCTTGCGCGGCTTCGCCGGACCCCGCGCCCGCCGGTCGGCCAGCATCTCCGAGGCCTGCTCGATGGTGAGCGACTCCGGCGTCTGGTCGCGGCGCAGCGACGCGTTGGTCTCGCCGTCCGTCACGTACGGCCCGAAGCGCCCGTTCTTGATGGTCAGCTGCATTTCGGTCAGCGGATCGACGCCCAACTCGCGCAGCGGCTCCGCGGCGGCGCGGCGCTGGCGGGTCTTCGGGGCGGCCAGCAGCGCCAGCGCCTCGTCGAGCGTGACCGTGAAGATCTTGTCTTCGGTGTCGAGCGAGCGGTAGTCGTCGCCGCGCTTGACGTACGGGCCGTAGCGGCCGGCGGCGGCCAGGACCTCGTTGCCCTCCGGGTCGCGGCCGACCAGGCGGGGCAGCGTGAGCAGCTTCAACGCCTCTTCGAGCGTCACCGTCTCGGGCGACTGGGAGCGCAGGAGCGAGGCGTTGCGGTCGCCGGTGGAGACGTACGGTCCGTAGCGGCCGGACTTGAGCACCACCGGCTCGCCGGTCTCCGGGTGTTCGCCGAGCTTGCGCTCCCCGCCACCGCCGAGGAAGAGCTCCTCGACCTTCTCCGGGGTGAGCTCGTCGGGTGCCAGCCCTTCCGGGATCGAGACGCGGTCCTCGCCGTCCGGGGCGGGCTCGGCGTCGGGGAGGGTGCGCTGCAGGTACGGCCCGTAGCGGCCGACCCGCACCACCACGTCGCGCCCGTCGCCGTCACGGAAGAGCGGGATCGAGTTGACGCTGCGCGCGTCGATGTCGCCGAGGTTTTCGGTGACCATCTTCTTCAGGCCACCGGAACGGGCGATCGAGCCGTCGTCACCGACCGGCGAGCCGAAGTAGAACGAGGTCAGGAAGTCGATGGCCTGGGCGTCGCCGGAGGCTATCTCGTCGAGCTCGTTTTCCATCGCGGCGGTGAAGTTGTAGTCGACGAGCCGCGGGTAGTGCCGCTCCAGCAGCCCGACCACCGCGAACGCGAGGAAGGACGGGATCAGCGCCTGGCCGCGTTTGAAGACGTACCCGCGGTCCTGGATCGTCGCCATGATCGACGCGTACGTCGACGGGCGCCCGATGCCCAGCTCTTCCAGCTGCTTGACCAGCGACGCTTCCGTGTACCGCGACGGCGGCTGGGTGGTGTGCCCGACCGCGGCCAGCTCCTCGGCGGTGAGCGGCTGGTCCTTGACCAGCGTGGGCAGGCGCCGCTCCTGGTCGTCGGCCTCGGCGTTTTCGTCGTCGGAAGACTCGACGTACGCGCGGAGGAAGCCCGGGTCGGTGATCGTCTTGCCGGTCGCCCCGAAGTCAGCCTCCTCGCCGGTGGTCGAGACGGCCCGGATCCGCACCGAGACGGACGAGCCGACCGCGTCGGTCATCTGGGAGGCGATCGTGCGCCGCCAGATCAGCTCGTAGAGCTTGAACTCCTCGGTCGACAGCTCCTTGGCCACCTCGCCCGGGGTCCGGAAGTTGTCACCCGCTGGGCGGATCGCCTCGTGCGCCTCCTGCGCGTTCTTGACCTTGCCGGTGTAGCGGCGAGGCTCCGGCGGCACGTTGCGCTCGCCGTAGAGCTCGGCGATCTGGCGGCGGGCCGCCGCGAGAGCGGTCTCCGACAGGTTGACCGAGTCGGTACGCATATAGGTGATGTAGCCGTTTTCGTAGAGCCGCTGCGCGACCCGCATGGTCTGCTGCGACGACAGGCGCAGCTTGCGCGCGGCCTCCTGCTGCAGCGTGGAGGTGATGAACGGCGCGTACGGCTTACGCCGGTACGGCTTTTCCTCCACGCGGGTCACAGTGAATGGCCGCCCGTCGAGGCGAGCGGCCAGGCCACGGGCGCCGTCGGCGTCCAGGTGTACGACCCCGGAGCCCGGCTTCACCTGGCCCGTCGTCGGCTCGAAGTCCTTGCCCGTGGCGATGCGGTCGCCATCGAGCGCGATCAGCGTCGCCCCGAAGGTGCGCGCCCCCTCGACCTGGCCCTGGACGGCCAGCGTCGCGGCCACGTCCCAGTACTCGGCGGTGCGGAACGCCATCCGCTGCCGCTCGCGCTCCACCACGATCCGGGTGGCGACCGACTGCACCCGGCCGGCCGAGAGCCGGGGCATGACCTTCTTCCACAGGACGGGCGAGACCTCGTACCCGTAGAGGCGGTCCAGGATGCGGCGCGCTTCCTGCGCGTCGACGAGGTCGCGGTCGATGTCGCGCGGGCTGGCGATCGCGGCCTGGATGGCCGACCTGGTGATCTCGTGGAAGACCATCCGGCGGACCGGCACCTTGGGCTTGAGCGTCTCGACCAGGTGCCAGGCGATGGCCTCGCCCTCGCGGTCCTCATCCGTGGCGAGGAAGACCTCGTCGACGTCCTTGACCAGCGCACGGAGCTTGCGGATCTGGTCCTTGCGGTCGGGGGAGACGACGTACAGGGCGGCGAATCCGTTGTCGACGTCGACGCCGAGCCGGGCCCAGGGCTCCTTCTTGTGCGAAGCCGGCACGTCGGCGGCGTTGCGCGGAAGGTCACGCACGTGGCCCAGGCTCGCCTCCACGACGTATCCCGGGCCCAGGTAACCCGAGATCGTCTTGGCCTTCGCCGGTGATTCGACGATGACCAGACGGCTGCTGGCGTTGCTCGGCACTTCTCTCCTGACCTTTACTACTGCCTTTGGCTACAAACTTGGGCCCTTGCGTCCGGTAGCGAACCGGACGCCAGATGTCCAACGTAACGCGCCGTCGGCCCGGCGGTTGCGCGGACCGGTCGGCGACACCGTACACCGAACTGCAACACGAACGCCGGCCAGCGCCGCGCCGGAAGGCTCTTTTCCCCCGATCAACCAGGCCATTCGGCCGGCGGGGCGGCGGCTGGCCGGTCGCCTACCAACTCAGCCAGACGGCCCAGGCGGCGCCGGCCGGTGATCCGGTAGGCCGGCCCGCCCGCACGCGGTCCGAGCAGCACTCCAGGCAGCCCGACCGCGGCCAGCGCGGCCCCCACCGGCTCCCAGCAGGGCTCGTCGGAGACTCCCAGGCGCAGGACGTATCCGTGCTGGTCAGGGCCGCCGGCGGCGGCCGCCCAGAGGCGCAGTCGGGCGCCGTTGAGGTGGAAACCGGACGGCGGGCGCTTGGTCGCGGACCGGAGCCAGGCCACCCCGAGGGCGGCCAGGGTGGTCGCGTACGCCGTTCGGACGACAAGCTGTCCCTCGACGGTGGCCAGCTCCCAGGTGGCCTGCAGGCCGCGCACGGCCAGCTCCGCGATCAGCACGTGTACCCGCCAGGCCCCGTCGACCTCGATCGAGACGCGAGCCGTGCCACCCATCCGGACCACCTGCCCCGGTCCGGCGAGCAGGCCGGCCAGGTCGGCCGGGGTGGGGTCGTGTGCCTCCACCCCGAAGAGCGAGAGCTGCCGCCGGGCCGGCTCGTGGGCGCCCGGGCTCAGCGACACTCCGGGACCTCGTCGAAGGCCACCCGCAGCTCCTCCGAGGCGAGCGAGCTGGTGTCCAGGGCGCTCTGGTTGTACTCGGTCGTCAGCTTGCTCATGACCGACTCGACGCCGTCGTAGAAGGGGTCGGCCAGCCCGGCGTCCAGGCCCTCGATGCTCTGCCGGGCCCGCCCGTACGCGTCGCGCATCGAGGTCAGCGAGCGGACGAAGCCCTTGGCCACGTCTTCGCCGCCGTCGACGTCCGGCACGCCCGCCTTCTCCACCTTGGAGCGGGCCGTCTCGCTGGCCGACTCGGCGCCGCCGAGCAGCCGTACCAGGTTTTCCTTCGCCTGCGCGGGCGTGGTCTTCGCGGTCATCTGCTGCTGGGTGCGGCTGGCCAGCGTGCTGATCTCGGTGCGCCAGGGAGTCAGCGCCGTACACACGTTGGCCGCCCACGCCCGCGGTGCGGGCCCTGCCCCGCACCCCCCGACCAGGAGCGCGAACGCCGTCGTGAGTGCCACGAGAACGGCGCGGGGCGTACGCATGCGTTGCAGCGTAGCGGTTTGCGAGAGATGCCTCATCAATGATCAGGGCGTCCCGCGTACGTACGGGACGCCCTGATCGGTGCTTGCCTGGGAGGTCAGGCGTTCACCCGCTCCTGCTCCGCGTCGGGCGCGCCTTTACCGGCTTTTCCCGCCTCCCCACCGGCCCCCTGGTCGCCCATGGCAACCGGCTTGCGCTTGCTGAACGCGACCGCCGCCACGACGATGAGGACCGCCACGACCGCGATGGTGATGCGCAGCGCGTCGTTCTGGTCGGTGCCGATGCTGGTGGTCACCACGGCCGGGGCGATCAGCAGCGAGACCAGGTTCATCACCTTGATCAGCGGGTTGATGGCCGGGCCGGCGGTGTCCTTGAACGGGTCACCCACCGTGTCGCCGATGACCGTCGCGGCGTGCGCGTCCGAGCCCTTGCCGCCGTGCGCGCCGTCTTCGACGAGCTTCTTGGCGTTGTCCCAGGCACCACCGGAGTTGGCCAGGAAGACCGCCATCAGCACGCCGGTGCCGATCGCGCCGGCCAGGTACGCGGCGAGCGCGCCGGCGCCGAGGCCGAAGCCGACCGCGATCGGCGCGAGGATCGCCAGCAGGCCGGGGGTCAACAGCTCGCGCTGCGCGTCCCGGGTGCAGATGTCGACCACCTTGCCGTACTCCGGGCGCTGGGTGCGGTCCATGATCCCGGGGAACTCGCGGAACTGGCGGCGCACCTCCATCACGACCGCGCCCGCCGAGCGGGACACCGCGTTGATGGCCAGGCCGGAGAAGAGGAAGACCACCGCCGCACCGACGATCAGACCCACCAGGTTGCGCGGGTTGGCGACGTTGAGCAGCTCGTCGATCGACAGGTTGGAGCCGGCCTCGACGATCGAGGTCCGGATCGTGTCCTGGTAGGAGCCGAACAGCGCGGTCGCCGCGAGCACGGCCGTCGCGATCGCGATGCCCTTGGTGATCGCCTTGGTGGTGTTGCCCACCGCGTCGAGCTCGGTCAGCGTGCGGGCGCCGTGCTCGTCGATGTCGCCGGACATCTCGGCGATGCCCTGCGCGTTGTCCGAGATCGGGCCGAACGTGTCCATCGCGACGATCACGCCGACGGTGGTGAGCAGGCCGGTGCCGGCCAGCGCGACCGCGAAGAGCGAGAGCGTGATCGAGCCGCCGCCGAGCAGGAACGCGCCGAACACGCCGGCGCCGATCAGCAGCGCGGAGTACACGGCCGACTCGAGCCCGACGCTGATACCCGCCAGGATGACGGTCGCCGGGCCGGTCTCCGAGGTCTTGCCGATGTCGCGCACCGGGCGCCGGGTGGTCTCGGTGAAGTAGCCGGTCAGCGCTTGGATGGCGGCGGCCAGCACGATGCCGATCACGACCGCGCCGATGGCGACGAGCCGCGGGTTGCCGTCGAGGTCCTCGACGCCGCCGCCGAAGTCGGCGAAGTCGGACGGCAGGTACGCGAACGAGGCGACCGCCACGAGCACGGCGGCGATGAGCGCGGAGATGTAGAAGGCGCGGTTGATCGCGGTCAGGCCGGAGCGGTCCGAGGCGCGCAGGCGGGTGATGAAGACGCCGATGATCGCGATGATCGCACCGATGCCGGAGACGATCAGCGGGAAGACCAGGCCCTCCTCGCCGAACGCCGCCCGGCCGAGGATCAGGGCCGCGACCAGCGTGACCGCGTACGACTCGAAGAGGTCAGCCGCCATACCGGCGCAGTCACCGACGTTGTCGCCCACGTTGTCGGCGATGGTGGCGGCGTTGCGCGGGTCGTCCTCGGGGATACCCTGCTCGACCTTGCCGACCAGGTCGGCGCCGACGTCCGCGGCCTTGGTGAAGATACCGCCGCCGACCCGCATGAACATCGCGAGCAGCGCGGCGCCGAAGCCGAAGCCCTCCAGCACGGTCGGCGCGTCTCCCTTGTAGAGCAGCACCACGAGCGCCGCGCCGAAGAGGCCGAGGCCGACGGTGAGGAAGCCGACCACGCCGCCGGTGCGGAAGGCGATCTTCATCGCCTCCTCGCGACCGCCTTCGCTGGCCCGCGCCGCGGCCGCCACCCGCAGGTTGGCGCGCGTCGCCAGGGCCATGCCGGCACCGCCGATGAACGCGCTGAACAGCGCACCCACGACGAAGAACGCCGAGCGGCCGATCTTGACGAGCGTCTCGTTGTCACTGTCACCGTGCACCGGAAGTATGAACAGCAGCACCACGGCCAGCACGACGAAGACGCCGAGGGTCCTGAACTGGCGGAGCAGGTACGCCGACGCGCCTTCCTGTACGGCCCCGGCGATCTCCTGCATGTTGGTGGTGCCCCTACCGGTCGCCAGCACGGCCCTGACCAGGGCTGCCGCGAATCCGAGCGCCACCAGCGCGATGACTGCCGCGAGGATGACGTACGTAAGGTTCGTACCCGTGATGGACAGCCCGCCGCCGTCGGCGGCCAAGGGTGTGGACATCTATGTCCTCCTGTGCCGTTGCGATTCCCGCCCAGCCGGCGGACGAACCGGCGGAGCGCCTGCACGCGATTGCGTAGTCGAACCCCGGCGCCCGCGCACCCGGGTTCTTGCAGATAACCCGCGTACTGTAGCGGCACACCGTGTTCATGGTCACACCGCCCACCGGCTGTGTGATGGTGATATTCGCCGCTGTGTTAGCCGGTTTACTTCCCCACGGGCCAGACCATGCGCACTTCCGTGCCGATGCCCACCTCCACGGGGCGGACCTGTAGATCATCGACGAAGCCGGCAAGCAGCGCAAATCCGACACCAACGGTGAGTGCCTCGTCGGTCAGCCACTCGTTGGCCAGCGCGTCCGGCGGGAGCGCGGTGAGGCCCAGCCCGGCCTCGATCGGCGCGCGGTCGATCACCCGCACCGTGTAGCTGTGGTCGTCGCTCATCTCCATCTGCACGAGATCGGAGAGCCCGTACTGCCGGTGCAGCTCGACCGCGCGCGTGCACGCCTCACCGATCGCCAGCCGTACCTCGTCGAGCAGCTCCTCGGCCACGCCGGCACGCCGGGCCACCGCCACCCCGACCAGCCGCGCCGTACGGACGTGCACCGGGGCTGGCGAGAACGCGAGTCGTACCGTCGACATCACGCGGTGGGGCCGGATGGGTCCGTCGCCGCCTCCACCGACGGGTACAGGGGAAAGACCTGGTCCAGCGCGGTGATGCGGAAGATCTTCAGCAGCGGCTCCTTGTCGCAGACCAGTGCGCACCTGCCGCCGAGCGGGCGCAGCCGCCGGTGCGCGCCCACGAGCACCCCGAGCCCGGTGGAGTCCAGGAAGTCGACCCGGTTGAGGTCGACCACGATGCTCCGCGCGCCGCCGTCGATCAGCTCGTTGAGCCGCTCGCGCAGCCGCGGTGCTGTATATACGTCTACCTCGCCGCCAACCTCCAGCACCGCGTGCTCGGCGACGGCGCGGGTCGCAAGCGAGAGCTCCATCGGGGCCTCCCTGTACTGCCGCCACAGCCTGCCCGGGAATTCGTGTCTCCGGTGTTGACACTATTTCTCGGTCCTTCGGGCATCTAACCATCGACACGACCCGCGCGGTGTGCCGCCCGGCCAGCACGTTCAGGTTTCGGCACACTCACCTGTTTGGGTTTTCCGCACACCAGTGCGAGAGTGCATGGCGTGACGACCGTCGCCGAACCGGCAGCGCTGCTCCGCCGATTGCGCCCCGACTCCGTCACACACATCGAGCGGGTGCCGACCCGCACCGGCGAGACCGTGCCCTGGCCGGGCTGGGTGCCCGAGCGGCTGCGGGAGGCGTTCGCCGCGCGCGGGGTCACGTTGCCGTGGCGGCACCAGGCCGAGGCGGCGGAGCACGCGCACGCCGGGCGCCACGTGGTGGTCGCCACCGGCACCGCCTCCGGCAAGTCGATGGCCTACCAGCTGCCCGCGCTCGCGGCCATGCTGGAGGACCCGCGCGCCACGGCCATTTATCTCGCACCGACCAAGGCGCTCGCCGCCGACCAGTTGCGCGCCGTCGCGGCGCTCGACATCGAGGGGGTACGGCCAGCCTGTTACGACGGCGACACCCCGCGCGAGGAGCGGGAGTGGATCCGGCAGCACTCGCGGTTCGTGCTGACCAACCCGGACATGCTCCACCACGGGATCCTCCCCGGGCACGCGGCGTGGCAGACCTTCCTGCGCCGCCTGCGGTACGTGGTGGTGGACGAGTGCCACACGTACCGGGGCGTCTTCGGCTCGCACGTGGCGCACGTGCTGCGCCGCCTGCGACGGGCGGCCGCCCGCTACGGTCGTACCCCCGTTTTCGTGTTGGCCTCGGCGACGGCGGGCGACCCGGCGACCTCGGCCAAGCGGCTCACCGGCCTGGTGACGGAGGCGGTCACGGAGGACGCGTCGCCGCGGGGCGGGGTGACGTTCGCGCTGTGCGAGCCGCCTTTTGGCGAGGGGCCCACGCCGGTGCGGCGGTCCGCGCTCGGGGAGACCGCCGACCTCCTCGCCGACGCGGTCATCGACGGGGTGCGCACGCTGGCGTTCATCCGCTCCCGCCGGGGCGCCGAGGCGGTGGCCACGATGGCCCGGCGGTCGCTCGACGAGGCGGTGCCGGGGCTGGGCGCGCGGGTCGCCGCATACCGGGGTGGCTACCTGCGCGAGGAGCGGCGCGAGCTGGAGGCCGCCCTGCACTCCGGCGAGCTGCTGGGCCTGGCCTCGACCAACGCGCTGGAGCTCGGCGTCGACCTGGTCGGCCTGGACGCCGTGGTCATCTGCGGCTGGCCAGGCACCCGCGCGTCGATGTGGCAGCAGGCCGGCCGCGCGGGTCGCAACGGGCACGAGGCGCTGGCGGTGCTGGTCGCCCGCGACGACCCGCTCGACACATACCTGGTGCACCACCCCGAGGCGCTCTTCGGCCGCCCGGTCGAGGCGACGGTGCTCGACCCGTCCAACCCGTACGTGCTGGCCCCACAGCTGTGCAGCGCCGCGTACGAGGCGCCGCTCACCCGCGCCGACCTCCCCCTCTTCGGCCCGGGCGCGGCCGCCGTGCTCGACGAGCTGGTCGCGGAGGGCATCCTGCGGCGCCGCCCGAGCGGCTGGTACTGGACCGGCGAGGGCCGCCCCGAGGTCGACCTGCGCGGCACCGGGGGCCTGCCGATCTGCGTGGTCGAGGCCGCCACCGGCCGCCTGCTGGGCACGGTGGACCCCGGCTCGTCGCACTTCATGGTCCACCCCGGAGCCGTCTACCTGCATCAGGGCGAGTCGTACGTCGTGGACACCCTCGACCTGGCCGACGCGGTCGCGCTTGTGCACCGCGAGGAGCCCGAGTGGTCCACCCACGCCCGCGACGTCACTTCGCTGTCCGTGGTGTCGGTACGGTCCCGTGTGGACGCCGGCCCGGTCGGCCTCTTCTTCGGCGACGTCGACGTGACCAGCCAGGTCGTCTCGTACCAGCGCCGCCGCATCGGCTCCGGCGAGGTCCTCGGCACCTGGCCGCTGGACCTGCCCACACGCGAGCTACGGACGACGGCGGTGTGGTTTACGCTGTCGCAGCAGTCGCTGGAGGCCGCCGGCGTCGAAGACGTACCGGGTGGCCTGCACGCGGCAGAGCACGCCGCCATCGGCCTGCTGCCGCTGGTCGCCACCTGCGACCGCTGGGACATCGGCGGCCTGTCCACCGCCGCCCACCCGGACACCGGCACCCCCACCGTGTTCGTGTACGACGGGCACCCGGGCGGTGCCGGCTTTGCCGAGCGCGCGTACAAAATCGCCGCGTCGTGGCTCCAGGCCACCCGCGACGCGATCGACGGCTGCTCCTGCGAGACCGGGTGCCCGTCGTGCGTGCAGTCGCCCAAGTGCGGCAACGGCAACAACCCGCTCTCCAAGGCCGACGCGGTGCGTGTCCTGGATGTGGTGCTGGCGTCGCTGCCCCGTTAAATCTTGCTCACATACTTCGATGAACATGAATGGATCGGTAGCGTCGCCTCGTGGCCAACACGATCGCCGAGACCATAGAGCTCCTCTACGGGATCAACCAGGAAACCCTCACCATCGACCAGCAGATCGCCCTAGCCCAGGCATACGCCGCATTCGCCCAAGCCGAACGCCTAGAAATGATCAACCAACGCCTGTACAGCATCCACCAGGTCCTGAACGGCATAGCCCTCCGCGTAGCCCAGCCCTAGCGCAGCGCTAGGGCCTGTACCAAAGTCGGTTTAGAGCCATTCGTTGATTGCGGCGATGTGCACGGTGGCTTCGTAGCGGACGGCTAGCTTGTCGTATCTGGTGGCCACGGCTCGGTTGCGTTTGAGCCGGTTGATGCCGCATTCCACGGCGTGGCGCTGCTTGTAGGTCTCGGGGTCGAAGGTTGGTGGCCGGCCGCCCTTGGCCCCGAGCTTGCGCCGGTTGGCGTCCTGGTCGGCCTTGGACGGGATGGTCGCCTTGATTCCGCGTCGGCGTAGGTAGCGGCGGGTGCCCTTGCTGGTGTACGCCTTGTCCGCCAGGGCCCGGTCCGGGCGGGTCCGGGGTCGGCCGCCGCCCAGCCGGGGTACCCGGATCCCCTCAAGCACCGCGATGAACTGCGGGTTGTCCCCGCGTTGCCCGGCGGTCAGCACGATCGACAGTGGCTTCTGGCCCTGCTCGCAGCCCAGGTGCAGCTTCGTGGTCAGCCCGCCGCGGGAGCGGCCCAACGCGTGGTCGGCCGGCTCATCGCGTACCCCGCCGGGCGGTTCGGCCTGCGCAGCTGCGTTCTTACGCGCCCCGGCGGCGTGCTGATGCGCACGGGCTACCGTCGAGTCGACCGAGACATCCCAGACGATCCGGCCGGCCGCGTCCGCCATGGCCTGCAGCGTGCTCAGGATCAGGGCCCAGGTTCCGGCGCGTTGCCAGCGTCGGAACAGGTTGTAGGCAGCCACCCACGACCCGTAGTACTCCGGCATGTCTCGCCAGGGCGTGCCAGCCCGGGTCCGCCACCGGATCCCGTCAATGAGCTGCCGTTTGGTCCATATCGGCGGCCGTCCGGCCTTCTTCGGCGTCGGCAGCAACGGCGCCAGCACCGCCCACTGCGCGTCGGTCAGGTCGTGCCGCCTCGTCACCGCTACAGTGGCCACGAGGTCTCCGTATAGATGGTCTTCTTGGTCGAAAACTCATCTACCGGAGACCTCGCTATCTACCGGTCCTGACACGCCGAAATTCCCAAACCGTCACCGACCGACTTTGGTACGCGGCCTAG
>NZ_JAVHUY010000057.1 GCF_031085175.1 Phytohabitans maris | reverse complement strand
GGGCGGCGGGCGGGCGGCGGGCGGCGGGCGGGCGGCGGGCGGCGGCGCCCGCTGATTGCGGCGCCCACTGGCGACGGTGGCACGATGGAACGGTGATTTCGCTCGGCGGCGCCCGCTGATTGCGGCGCCCACTGGCGACGGTGGCACGATGGAACGGTGATTTCGCTCGATCTGGCGACCCGGCTGAGGGATGCCGGTCTGGCCTGGAAGCCGGCGACCGGCGACCGGTTCGCGATCCCGGACCGCGACCTCGACGACGACGTGTTCGTGCTCAGCAACATGACGATCGAGGTGCACGAGCTCCCCGAGGGCCAGATCATCGGCTTCAACGGCACCACCGAGTGGGCGCTGGACGACGTCGAGAAGGACGAGGCGATCTGGCTGCCCCGCGAAGACCAGCTGCGGGAGCTGCTCGGCGGGACGTTTCGACGGCTGGAGCGGGACAGCGCGGACTACCGGGTGACGATCGAGGTCCTCGGGGCAGCGCACGAGTTCGCGGCGGGCGAGGCGGCGGAGGCGTACGGCAAGGCGCTGCTCCACCTCGTCCGAGCCGCACAGTAAGTCGCCGCGCGAGTGCCCTCACGACCAAGATCGAATGTCAGGGGGTCGCCATAGAATTAGCACATGCGTACGAACAACGGGGACCACGACTGGAATCGGCGGACCTCAGGCGACCAGCTCCCGCTCCAGCGGGGTGCGGAAGCGGGGCGTGACCCGCACGCTTCCGATCCACTCGGTGAGGCGGCCCGCGCTCGCCTCCACCGCGACGGCCACATCGCGACCGACGTCTTCGAGCAGCCGGTAGACGACCTCGCCGCTCGACCGCTGCCCCCAGCCGCCCACGATGCGGCCGCCCGACCACACGGTCGGGCCGACGTTGCCCGACCGGTCGAAGAGGGCCGGCCCGTGCTCGCCGAGATACCACGAGCGCTCCTGCCAGCCCATCGGCGTGGGGTCGAGGGCGGGGAGCAGCGACACGGCCGGCTCCGGCGCGGCGACCGGTTCGACGTCGTCGGGCAGCACCAGGCCGGTGGTGCCGCCGAGGTCGACCTCGACCGGCTCGATCGCGGCGAGCGCCTGCTTGACCTGGCCGGCGCTCCAGCCGGTCCACCACTTGATGTCGGCGGCGGTGCCCGGGCCGTAAGCGGCGAGCCAGCGGCGCGCCAGCTCGGCGCGGGCCTCTTCGACCGGCACCTCGGGCATGCCGCCGGGCAGCCACACCTCGATCGGCGACCAGCGATACTGGCTGCTGATCCACGAGCCACGCGGGCGGCCGCGCACGATGCGTCCCTCGGCGGCGAGGAGAAAGAGCACCCAGGTCGTGATGTTGGTCTTGCCTCCGTAGGGCTTGTCCGGCGACATCACCACCTGCGTGCGCAGCCGCGGCTCGTCGGTCGAGAGCTCCGCGCCGGCCGCCTCACCCCGCGCGGCCAGCGCCCCCGCGGTGGCCTCCTCCACCTCCTTGAGCCAGGCGCCGTCACCCACCCCGGCGTCGGTGATGATCTGGGTGTACTTGCGGCGCTGCACCGCCGCGATCGCGTTGGTGGTCGACGCCTGCACGATCGGCGCCAGCTCCACCGGCACGACAAACATCGTCCGCCGCATGCCGAGCATCCGCACCAGCGACCGCTCCTCGTAGAGCGCGCGCTCGATCTCCGCGACGCTCGACGGCACCCTGCCGGTCCGCGGGCCGGCGGCGCGGCGTGCGCGGTCGCGGCCGCCCGGGTCCAAGGCAGCACCCGCGCCCGAGGCACCGGCGGCGGGCGCGCCGGCGTCGGTCCGCGCGTGCAGGGAGAGAAAGACCGAGGCCGGGTCGGTGGAGTGCAGCGCGACCACCCCGCGGGCCGCCTCGGCGGGGTCGGCCGCCGCCGCGCCGGGTGCCAGGTGGTGCCGGGTCAGCAGCCGCGCCCGCCGCTCCTCGACCTCGACCTTTCGCACGGCGCCTCCCCCGCGTCTCACGGCGCTTTCCGCACGGCTCACAGCGCCTCCCCCACGACTCACAGCGCCTTCCGCACGGCTCATGGCGCCTCCGCCACCGGCACGGAGTTGAGCAGCGCGGCCAGCCCAGCCGCGTCGAGCAGGTCTGCCGGGCGCACCGTCACGCCCTCGCGCACATAGTGAAAGGCGGCCCGCACATGCTCGACCGGCACACCGGCCAGCTCGGCCCACGCCAGGCGGTAGGCCGCCAGTTGCACCGCCGCCGCCTGAGCCTCCACACCGGACGGTTGGCGGCCGGTCTTCCAGTCGACCACGTCGTAGCGCCCGCCCGGGTCGGCGAAGACCGCGTCCATCCGCCCGCGCACCACCACGCCGGCGACAACGGTAGCGAATGGGGCCTCCACCTCCACCGGAGTGCGGTCGGCCCACTCGCTCGCGAGAAAGCGCTCCTGTAGCTCGGCGAGTGCCTCGTCCGGCGCCGCGTCCTCGTCCGCGGCGCCGGGCAGCTCGTCGACGTCGAGCAGGCGGCTGGCGCCGAAGCGCTGCTCCAGCCAGAGGTGAAACGCGGTGCCCCGGCGGGAGTACGGGTCGGGGCGCGCCGGCATCGGGCGGCGCAGCTGCCGGGCCAGCCCCTGCGGGTCGCGGCGGAGCGTCACGAGCTGCGAGACCGAGAGGTGACCGGGCAGCGCGATCTCGGTCGGCTCGTCGCGCCGGGCCTGCCTCTCCCGCTCGGCGAGGAGCATGTCGACCTCGTGAGCCCATGCGGCACCCTGCGGATCGGCGACGTCCGGGGGCGAAGGCTCGGCGGCCATGAACTCCCGCACCAGCGCGGCCGCCTCGGTCATCGCCGGGCGGCGGGAGCCGAGCGGATCCGAGGGCCACGCCGCCGTCGCCACCACTTCGGCGGTCGGGTTGGCGGCGTCGGGCGCCGGCTCGGGCTCCCACGCCACCACCGCCCCGCTGCCGGCCTGGCACTGGTCACGGATCTCGGTGAGAAAGACCGAGGGGCCGCGAGGCTTCTTCACGCCCTCGCCCCACCAGTAGCCGGAGCAGAGCAGCAGGCGCCGCGGGCGGGTGACCGCCACGTAAGCCAGGCGCCGCTCCTCGCGCTCGTCGTGCGCCGCCCACTCGCCGTTGAACGCCTCGACCGCGGCGGCCACCGCCCGCTGGTCGGCCGCCTCCTCCAGCGCCAGGCTGGGCAGCCCACCGGCGTCGCCGCGGAGCGGAAACGGGAGTACGCCGAGGCCCTTGAGGTAGTGGTCGGAGGCGCGCACCTGCCCCGGCCACACGCCCTTGGTCAGCCCGGCGACCGCGACGACGTCCCACTCCAGGCCCTTGGCGGCGTGCGCGGTGAGGATCTGCACCGCCCCCTCGACCACGTCGACCTCGCCCGGCGACAGCCCGCGCTCCTCGTCTTCCGCCGCGGCCAGAAACGCCAGGAAGCCGCCGAGCGTGCCGCCGTCGGTGTCGCGGGCGAAGCGGGCCGCCACGTCGCCGAGCGCGTCGAGGTGGCCGCGGGCCAGGCCGGCGTCGGCGCCCGCGCGCACCGCCACCTCGACGTCGAGGCCGGTCGTCCGCTCCACGTCCGCGATCAGGTCGGGCAGCGGCTGGTCGAGCCGGTGCCGCAGGAGGGCGAGCTCACGGCCGTACGCGCGGAGGCGGGCGTACCCCTCGGCGGAGTACGACTGCGGCGGCCCGAGGTCGGCCAGCGCCTCCACGAGGCTCGACTCGTCGAGGCGGTCGGGCACGATCTCCGGCTCCTCCGGCACCGGCGCCAGACCCCGGCGGGCCGCCGCGATCGCGCGCGAACGGCGGTAGAGGGCGACGAGGTCGCGCGGCCCGATCCGCCAGCGCGCCCCGGTGAGCAGCCGCAGCAGCGAGGCGCCGTCGGTGGGGTCGGCGAGCACCCGCAGCGTGCACACCACGTCGCGCACCTCGGCGGTGTCGAGCAGCCCGCCCAGGCCGACCACCTCGACCGGGATGCCGTGCGCCCGCAGTGCCGCCTCGATCGCCGGGATCTGGCTGCGCAGCCGCACCAGCACGGCGCTCGTCGGGCGCTGCTCGACCGGGATCTGCTCGGCCAGCGCGTCGGGCAGTCCGGCGGCCGAGCGCCACGCCTTGAGCATGCTCGCCGCGATCCACTCCGCCTCCGTGGCGGAGGACTCCAGCAGTGCACAGTGGACGGCCGCACCGCCGATCCGCGCCCCGACCCGGGCCGCCGCGGTCAGCTCCGCCACGCGTGCGCCGGCCGCGCGGAGCGGCGTGGAGAGCGCGTTGGCCACGCCGAGCACCTCGGGCCGGTTTCGCCAGCTCGTGGTGAGCGAACGCTCCGTCCCGCCGAACTCCGCGGGGAACCGATCAAGCGTGCCCGCGCTCGCGCCGCGCCACCCGTAGATGGACTGGCACGGGTCACCGACAGCGGTCACCGGATGCCCCTGGCCGAAGAGGGACTTCAGGAGCACCACCTGGGCGTGGCTGGTGTCCTGGTACTCGTCGAGCAGCACCACCTTGTAGCGCTCCCGCTCGATGATGCCGACCTCGGGGTGGTCGCGGGCGACGAGCGCGGCCCGGGCCATCTGGTCGCCGAAGTCCATCGCCTCGAAGTCGTCCTTGCGCGCCTCGTACGCCCGGACGAGCGGCAGCAGCTTGAGCCGCACCTGCTGGCGGGCGAGCGCGTCGCGCACCGCCGCGGCCACCTTGCCCGGCCGCGCCTGCACCTCGGCAAAGAAGCGCCCGGTCCAGGCGGCCAGCTCGTCGGTCGAGACCAGGTGCTCGGCCAGCTCGCTGGCGAGCTGCAGCACCGCGTCGGTCACAGTGGACGGTGCGAAGGGGACGTCGGACATGTCGCCGTTGTAGTTGCGCACCAGCAGGTCGACGATCTGCCAGCGGGACGCCTCGGTGAGCAGCCGCGCCGACGGCTCGTACCCGGCGCGCAGGCCGTGCTCGACCACGATCCGGGCCGCGTACGAGTGATAGGTCGCCACGGTCGGCTCGCCGGCCAGCAGCTCCTCCCGGCCGAGCCGGCGCACGAGCTGCCCGAGCCGGGTGCGCACGCGGTGGGCCAGCTCGCCGGCCGCCTTACGGGTGAACGTGAGGCCGAGCACCTGCTCCGGGCTCGCGTAGCCATTTGCCACCAGCCACAGCACCCGCGCGGCCATCGTCTCGGTCTTGCCCGAGCCGGCGCCGGCGACCACCAGCAGCGGCTCCACCGGCGCGGAGATGATCGCCGCCTGCCCCGGTGTCGGCGGGTGCAGGCGCAGCATCGACGCCAGCTCGTGCGGCGTGTACCGCGGACCCGCGGCGGCATGCGTCGAGACCGGAAAGAGCTCCAGCGAGGTCACGGCTCCACCACCTGCCGCCCCTTGCCGGAGATCGGGCAGCTCGTACGCACCGGGCAGACCCGGCACCGCGAGTTGGCCACGGCGTGGAAGGTCGAGGCGGCCATCGTCTCGGCGGTGCGCCGCACCAGCGCGCCCGCCCAGCCCCGCTCGTCGCCCTCGCTGAGCGCCGCCTGGCCCTGCTCCTTCGCCTCCTTGGTCGGGGTGCCGAGCTGCACGAGCGCGGCGCCGCCGGACTCGTCGCCGTGCTCCGGGAAGGCACCCGCCTCGACCGCCGCCTGGTACGCCGCGAGCTGCGGATGCTCGGCCAGCTCCGCCTCGGTGACCGAGGACGTCTTGCCGGTCTTCAGGTCGACCACCACGAGCCGGCCGTGCTCGTCGACCTCCAGCCGGTCGACCCGGCCGCGCAGGTCGACCGGGCGCAGCGGGTCGGCGAGCTGGACGGCGAACTCCTGCTCGATCGCGAGCAGCCGCCGCGGGTTGGTGGCCAGCCAGCGCAGCAGCTTGTCGACCATCGACTCGGCTCGGGCCTGCTCGGCGCCGGCCAGCCAGCGGGCGGCCAGCTCGATCGCGTCGAACCGCCCGGTGATGTACTCCACCAGCCGCTCCCGGTCGACGGTCGCGTCTTCGGCGAGCTGCGCCGCCGCGTGCACCAGGTTGCCCACGCCCTGCGCCGCGCTGGGTGGGGTGCCGCCGCCGTGGCGCTCCAGCAGCCACCGCAGGCTGCACCGCAGCGCACTCTCCATAGTGGACGGTGTTACCCGGACCGGCTCGCCGTCGTCGACCAGCGGGCGGTCGTCGGAGAGCTCGCGCAGCCCCCACCAGTCGTGCGGGTGGGCGCCGGGCACGCCGGCGAGGGCCAGGCGGGCCAGCTCGGTCGCCGCCGCGCGCTTGCGGGCCGCGGGCGCGGCCGGGTCGGTGACGGCGGTACGCAGCTCGGCCACCAGCGCGGGCAGCGTGAGTGCCCGGGGCAGCCGCCCGACCGGCAGCTCGATCGGCCCGGGATCGCCGGTGCCGTCGCCGGACTCGTCGGGTGGGAGCAGCTCGGCCAGGAAGCGGCTCGGCTGCTCCTCGTGGTCGCTGCCGCCGACCGCCGCCGACGCCACGGCGGTCACGAGCAGCCGGCGCCGGGCCCGGGTGGCCGCCACGTAGAACAGTCGCCGCTCCTCGTCGAGCAGCGCCGAGGTCTGCCCGACCAGCGACGCGGCGACTCCGGTGCCGTCGGCCCGCCCGGCCAGCACGTCGACCAGCCGCTCGGAGCCGAGCAGGCTGCCGCGCAGGCGCAGGTCGGGCCAGATCCCCTCCTGCACGCCGGCGACGACCACGACGTCCCACTCCAGGCCCTTGGCCGCGTGGGCGGTGAGCAGCCGTACCGCCTGGCCGCGGTCGCCGCTGGGCGCGATCGTGTCGGCCGGCAGCTGCTGCCCGAAGACGTGGTCGAGGAAGACCTCGGTGCGGGCGCCGGGCAGCCGGTCGACGAAGCGGGCGGCGGTGTCGAAGAGGGCCACGATCGCGTCGAGGTCACGGTCGGCCGCCACGCCGCGCCACTGCAAACCACGCTCCTCGCCCGGGTCGCCGACCGGCCCGCTGCGCGCGGTCAGCCCGTACCACCGCTCGGCCATGCCGCTGGCCCGCCACACCGCCCACAGCACGTCTTCGACGGTCGCGCCCGGCGCCGCGGCGGCCTCCCGCGCGGTGGCCAGCAGGCCCGCGATGGCCTTGGCCGCCCGGGCCCAGCGCCGCTCGATCGTGGCCAGCTCGGCCGGCTCGCGCAGCGCGTCGACCAGCAGCTCGCCGGAGGGGCGCGGGTCGTCGGCGGCGAGCGCGAGGGCCCGCAACCCCTGCCGCAGCCGCCGCTCGCCGAGCGGGTCGATGCCGCCCAGCGGAGAGTGCAGCAGCGCGACCGCGGCCTCCTCGTCGAGCCGCTCCGGCTCCAGGGCACAACGCAGCAGCAGCAGAAACGGCGCCACCGCCGGCTGCAGGTGCAGCGGCAGGTCTTCGGCCTGGGTCACGGTCGGGATGCCGGCCGCGTGCAGGGCCCGCTGGAGCGGCGCGAGCTGGAGGTGGGTCGACCGGACCAGTACGGCCATCCGCGACCAGGGCACCCCGTGGAGCAGGTGGGCCTGGCGGAGCGCGTGTGCCACGTACCCGGACTCACTGGTGCCCGAGCGGAAGGTGCGCACCTCGACGGCGGCCGTGACGCCGGCGGCCGGGTCCTGGCGGCGGTGTCCCGCCGGCCCGCGCAGCCGGCGGGCCAGTAGCCCGGTCGCCGCGAGCAGCTCGCCGCCGGTGCGGTAGTTGGTGTGCAGCGTGACGGTCGGCGCCACCGCGCCCGAGGCGGTGCGGAAGCGGTGGGTGAACGTGCTGACGCCGGTCGGGTCGGCGCCGCGGAAGGCGAACGTCGAGGAGTCCGGGTCGGCGAAGGCCACCAGCGGCTTGCCCCCACCGGCCACAAGGGAGAGCAGCTCGATCTGCGCCGGGTCGGTGTCGGCGAGCTCGTCCACGTACACGTACGCCAGCCGGGCGCGCTCCGCCTCCAGCAGCTCGGGGTCATCGGCGAACATCCCGGCGGCGGCCCGGATCAGCTCGGCCGGGTCGAGGCCGACCGAGCCCCGGGTGGTGGCGTCGCGGAGGGCGAGGACCGCCACGTACTCCCGGAGGAAGCTCGCGGCCGCCGGCCAGTCGGAGCGACCGAGCCGCTCGCCCAGCTCGGCGAGGTGTGCCGGGCCGACCCCGCGCTCGGCTGCGCGCTGCAGCAGGTCGCGCAGCTGCTGGGCAAAGGCTCGGGTGGGCAGCGCCGGCCGCAGCCCGGGCGGCCACCTTTCCTCGGCCTCCGCGAGCAGCTCACGGATGATCAGATCCTGCTCGGGGCCGGTGAGCAGCCGGGGGGCGGGCTCGCCCCGGTCGGCGGCGGCGCGGCGGAGCAGGCCGAACGCGTACGCATGGAAGGTGCGCACCAGCGGCTCGTGCACCACCCGGCCGGCGCCGCTCTGCTTTCTGGCGGGCCCAGGCTGCCGCCTCTGGCCGTCCTCGTCGCCGCGCTCCTCGAACTCGCGGTCGCCGGCGCCAGGCCCTGCCACGCGGGCCTCGATCCGCTCGCGCAGCGACATGGCCGAGCGGCGGCCGAACGTCAGGACCAGGATCCGCTCGGGGTCGGTGCCCTCCTCGACCCGGGCCGCCACCGCCTCGACCAGCGTGCCGGTCTTGCCGGTGCCGGGCCCGCCGACCACCAGCAGCGGCCCGTCGGTGTGCCCGACGACGTGACCCTGCAACGGGTCTGCGAGCCGCTCCGGCACGGCCTCCGCCGGCCGGCGGACCAACCGGTACGCCTGCACGACGCCCATCGAACCACGGCCGTGCGATATTTTCGCCGCTGGTCCTTGGGTCGCGGGTCCGCGACCCAAGGACCAGCGGTCCGCAGCGGAGTCAGCGGTCAGCCCAGGCGGGCCTCGATCGCGGAGAGCGCGGCGGGCACCGAGTCGGCGACGATCAGCAGGTCGAGCGCGTCCTCACGGGCGAACGCGGTCTCCGCCAGGCCACGCAGCCAGGCCACCAGACCGGTGTAGAAGCCGCCTTTCTCGCCCGGCCCGGATCCTGCCGTGGCGGGGCCGCCGAGCGGAGTGTCCACGATCGCCACCGGCTTGCGGTGCAGGCCGAGCATCGCCGTGGTCCAGACCTCGAAGAGCTCGTCCAGCGTGCCAAGTCCACCCGGGAGGGTGAGGAACGCGTCCGACTTTTCGATCATCATCGCCTTGCGGTCGAACATGTCGTCGGTGACCACCAGTTCGTCGGCGGCCAGGTCCGCGATCTCGCGGTCGACCAGCGTCTGCGGGATCACGCCGAGCGTGTGCGCCCCGCCGGCCCGGGCCCCCTCCGCCACCGCGCCCATCATGCCGACCCGGCCGCCGCCGGAGACCAGCGTGTGGCCGCGCCGGGCGATCTCCCGGCCGGTGGCGTCGGCGAGGTCCAGCCACCGCTGCTCCAGCCGGCGGGACGACGCGCAGAAGACACAGATCGCCGCCACGTCAGGCCTCCGCCGCCTCGGCCTGGGCGGCCGCCGCCTCTTTCAGGGCCTCCTGCTCGGCGGCGAGCGCCGCGTCGGCGTCGACGATGTACTGCACGGCCTCGTCGACGTCGTCGGTCACGCACATCAGCTCGATGTCGGCCAGGCTGATCTTGCTCTCCGCCGCCATCGTGTCGCGCAGCCAGTCGAGCAGCCCGCTCCAGTACGCCGAGCCCATCAGCACCACCGGGAAGCGGGTCACCTTGCCGGTCTGCACCAGCGTCAGCGCCTCGAACAGCTCGTCCATCGTGCCGAACCCGCCGGGGAGCACGACGAACGCCTGCGCGTACTTCACGAACATCGTCTTGCGGGCGAAGAAGTACCGGAAGTCGATGCCCATGTCGACCCACTCGTTGATGCCCTGCTCGAACGGAAGCTCGATGCCGAGCCCCACGGAGAGCCCGCCCGCCTCGGTCGCCCCCCGGTTGGCCGCCTCCATCACGCCCGGCCCACCGCCGGTGATCACCGCGTAACCGGCCCGGGCCAGCGCGGCACCCAACCGCTGGGCCAGCTCGCACTCCGGGCTGTCCGGCTTGCTCCGCGCCGAGCCGAAGACGCTGATCGCCGGCGGAAGGTCGGCGAGTGTGTCGAAACCCTCCACAAACTCGGACAGAATCCGCAACGCTCGCCACGCGTCCTTCGTTTTCCAGTCGGCACGCTGGCGCGAGTCCAGAAGCCGCTCATCAGCAGTACTCCGGGGAATCGCCTCGCGACGCAGCGTGACCGCTCCCCGGTGATGTTCCGGGCTCCGCCGATCGGCGCTCAACGCGTTCGCGCTCGCGCCGGGAATGCGGCCACGGTTTATGTGGTTCATGGAATCAACCGTAGTGGTCCAGGACTCGTACTAACTGATGCAACCAAACCCGCGTGCGGGGCGTCATAGCTAACACATACTGGGTATCCACGGAACGGGGAGGGGACTACCGTGATGACCCGCAACGAGATGATCCGGCTCCGCCGGCAGATGCAGCGGCGGATCCAGGAGGTGGTGGCCGAGCGCCGCCTGGCCGCCAACCAGCGCGCCGCGGGGGCGTCCGAGACCGAGGGCTCGCCGGTCAAGGCCGCCTAGCTCAGCCAGCGGTGCAGCGTGGCGGCGCCATCGCGGATCTTACCGATCTCGACGTGCTCGTCCGGCGCGTGCGCCAGGTTGGGGTCGCCGGGGCCGAAGTTCAGCGCCGGTATCCCAAGCGCGGCAAACCGCGACACGTCCGTCCAGCCCAGCTTCGCCACCGGCGCCTCGCCGACGGCGGCGAGAAACTCCCGCGCGGGGGGCGCGGAGAGACCGGGCAGCGCGCCACCGGCCGAGTCGGCCACCTCGATCTCGAAGCCGTCGAAGACCTCGCGTAGGTGGGCGAGCGCCTCGGCCTCGCTCCGGTCCGGCGCGAACCGGTAGTTGACCTCGATCTCGCACAGGTCGGGCACCACGTTGCCGGCCACTCCGCCGCGGATTCGTACGGCGTTGAGCCCTTCCCGGTACGTGCAGGCGTCGATCGACACGGTCCGCGGCTCGTACGCCTGGAGCCGCCGCAGCACCTCGCCGGCCCCGTGGATCGCGTTGATCCCCCGCCACGAACGCGCCGAGTGCGCCCGCCGCCCGGTGATGCGCACCACTACCCGCATGGTGCCCTGGCAGCCCGCCTCGACCACCCCGTACGTCGGCTCGAGCAGCACCGCGAAGTCGGCCGTGAGCCACTCCGGATGCGCGTTGGCGACCAGGTTGAGGCCGTTGTACTGGGAGTCGACCTCCTCGGCCTCGTAGAAGAAGTACGTCACGTCGAACCGCGGCTCCGGCACGCTCACCGCCAGGTGCAGTGCGAACGCCACGCCCGCCTTCATGTCCGAGGTGCCGCAGCCGTAGATGAGGTCGCCCTGCAACGTCGCCGGGAAGTTGTCGTTGAGCGGCACGGTGTCGAGGTGGCCGGCGAGCACGACCCGCTGGGCCCGGCCGAGGTCGGTGCGGGCCATCACCGTGTTGCCGTACCGCTGGACCGACAGGTGAGGCGCCGCCCGCAGTACCTCCTCCACGCAGTCGGCGATCTCCTTCTCGTGCAGGGAGACGGACTCGATGTCGACCAGCGCGCGGGTAAGCGCGACCGGGTCGGCCATGACGTCGGGGGTCAGCGGGTTCGCCATGTCAGGCACGGTACCTTTTCGTCATGCAGAGTTTGCCGGCCTGGGGCCTCGGACTTGCCACCGTTACGACCGATGACCAGGTCCTCGACGCTTGGTACCCCGCAGGCAAGCTCGGCCTGAGCGTCGCGCCGGCGGACGAGACACCCGTCACCGTCGTCGGCGAGCGGTCACTCCCGCTGCTGCGCACTGTGACGATCCGCACTGAGATCGGCTCGCTGGAAGACCCGCCCAAGGACACCGCCGACGCCTACCTCCGGCTGCATCTGCTCTCGCACCGCCAGGTCCAGCCCAACGACATCAACCTCGACGGCATCTTCGGGGTGCTGCCCAACGTGGCGTGGACCTCGGCCGGCCCCTGCCCGCCGGACTGGGTCGACGAGCTGCGCCTGATCGAGCGCTCGGCCGGTCGCCATCTCACGATCTACGGGATCGACAAGTTTCCCCGCATGATCGACTATGTGATCCCCTCCGGCGTGCGGATCGCCGACGCCGACCGGGTGCGCCTCGGCGCCCACCTGGCGGCCGGGACGACGGTCATGCACGAGGGCTTCGTCAACTTCAACGCCGGCACGCTCGGCGCCTCGATGGTGGAGGGGCGGATCAGCGCGGGCGTCGTCGTCGGCGACGGCTCCGACGTGGGTGGCGGCGCCTCCATCATGGGTACGCTCTCCGGCGGCGGCAAGGAGCGCATCCGCATCGGCGAGCGCTGCCTCATCGGGGCGAACGCGGGCATCGGCATCTCGCTCGGCGACGACTGCGTGGTGGAGGCGGGCTGCTACGTGACCGCCGGGTCAAAGGTGACCTTGCCCACCGGCGAGATCGTCAAGGCGGCCGCGCTCTCCGGCCGGTCCGGCCTGCTCTTCCTGCGCAACTCGGTGACCGGCGCCCTGGAGGCCCGACCCCGCAAGGGCACCGGCATCGAGCTCAACGCCGCCCTGCACGCGAACGACTGAGCCGGCCGTTCCCCCGGACCCGGCGACGGTCCGGGGGAACGCTCACCTCACTTCAGCCGGTACGCGTGCACGACCGTCTGGGTGGCCGTGTTGCCGCCCGCGTCGGTCCCGCTGGCCCGCAGCGAGACGAAGCCGGCCGCGTCCGGGTGCTTCACCGTGGCCACCCATCCGCTGCCGTCCCGCCGTACCTGCGCCTTCTGCCAGGTCTTGCCGTCGTCGTACGACACGTCGACGGCCAGCGACCTGACCTTGCCGCCCGGCGCCCCGGCCGACCCCTGCACGGTGACCGGGATCTGGAACGACCGGCCCGCCGGAGCCGCGTTGTCGACGTCCAGGCGCGGCGTGAACCGGAACACCGACAGCGGCAGCGGGGTCAGCTCGTCTTCGTCGGGCACGTGCGCCGACTGGAACGTCCACACACCGCGCACCTCGGTCGTCAGGTCACCGACGCTCCTGGTGTCGGCCACCTCCACGCGGTAGTCGGCCGGCTCCGGCGGCACCTCGAAGAAGCCGTAGGCCGACTCCTCCGTCTCGCCGACGAGCTCGCCGCCCCGGTAGAGCGCGGTGCGGGACGTATCCGTGCGCGAGAACCCGGCGTGTCCGGCCCGGTCTCCGTAGAGCGGGACGTCGACGACGATCGTGTCGCCGGTGCGCCCCGCCGTAGGCAGCGCCGGGCCGAACGGCGCCGTGTACCAGGCGTCCTTGTACACCTGGCCCGGCCGGTACTTCACCGCCGGCTGGAAGAGCAGCGCCTGGACCTCCGGGAACCCCTCCGGATCCTCGCTCGGCTTGCTGATGTCCAGCTCCTGAGACCACCGGGCGCCGCGGGCGTAGAGATATTCGGAGCGGCTGCCCGGCAGGGCGGTGTCGAGGACGATCGCCGACGCGCCGCTGTCCGGCTCCAGCACGGGGAAGATGATCCGCTCGCCGAAGAGCCCTTCGGCCGCGCTGCCGAACTCCTGCCGTACCGTCGCCAGGTCGCCCCTGCGGACGTGCTTGACGTACCCGTTCGGCAGCCGCCCGACGAAGCTCTCCGCGATGCCGTAGAAGTACGGACTGCCGGCGAACGTACCGTCGGGGTTTTCCTTGGCCCACTGGCTCGCCACGTACGAGCTGAAGCCCTCCGCACGCGGTCCGATGTGGAGCGTGCTCACCTCGTCGAACGATTCCGCCCAGAGCCCGACGCCGTAGCCGAAGTCGCCCTGGTCCTGGGTGAACATGATGTCGACCAGCGCGGGCACCGCCGTACTCTCGGGGACCGTCGTGGTGACCGGCTTGCCGTCGCGCGCGTCGAACATGGCCGAGACGTCGCTCGTCACCTCGAACACCGGCCGCGCCTGGAGCGAAATGGCTGGCGCCACCTCCTCGCCGCGGTCGGTGAGGAGGAGTGCGGAGAGGTTGTAGCGCCCCTTGGGCACGCGCATGGTCGCCGTGCCGTCCTCGTCGTACAGGTCGATCCACCGGAACTCGTCCAGCGAGAGCAGGCTTGCCGAGCTGATCCCGGACGGGTTGCCGTCGTGGTCGACCAACGTGACGCTCACGTTGTAGCTCTCCACCTCCTTGTGCACGCCCAGCGGCGTACGCACGACGGCGGAGCCGCCGGTCGCGACCAACTGTCCGGAGTAGAGCCCGTCCGGCCCCGGCACCCGGGTGTCCGCGGTGACGGTCACCTGCGCCTGCCCGCCGGCCGGCACGGTCAGCGTCGTGGCGCTCGCCGTGAAGAGCCCGGCCACGGCCGGCTCCCCATCCGGTCCGGTGGCGGTGACGGCCAGATCGAGCGCCACGTCGGCGGTGCCGCTGTTGTGGTAGGTGACGGTCCGGGCGACCGGCTCGTCGTCGTTGTGCGGCCAGCGCGGCCGTCCATAAGAGACACTGACCGGGTCGGTGGTCACCCCCTGCGCGATCGCGCGGCCGACGTCGACCCGGCCAGCACCCTGCTGGTACGCGGTGAGCGCCGGGTTTGGCCGCGCCGACGCCATGAGCGTGGCCTTCAGACTGCCCGCCTTCCAGTCCGGGTGCTGCTGGACCAGGAGCGCGGCGGCGCCGGTCACGTGCGGGGTGGCCATCGAGGTGCCGGAGGCGGTGGTGTACTGCTCGCCGACCGGATCACCCATCGCGGTGCCCGCGGCGCGGGCGGCCACGATGTCGACGCCGGGCGCGGTGATGTCGGGCTTGAGGCCGTCGTCGCCGACCCGCGGCCCGCGGCTGGAGAAGCCGGCGAGCTCTTCTGACTTGTCCACCGCGCCGACGGTGAGTGCCGCCTCCGCGCTGCCCGGTGACTCGACCGTACCGTCGGCGGAGCCGCTGTTGCCGGCCGCGACCACGAAGAGCGTGCCGTGCTCGGCGGTCAGCGTGTTGATCGCCTCTTCGAGCGGGTCGATCTCCGGAGTGTCGCCGCCGCCGATGCTGAAGTTGACGACGTCGGCGCCCTTTTCGGCCGCGGCCCACTCCATGCCGGCCAGCATCGCCGACTCGGAGCAGAAGCTGGTCTCGCAGACCTTGCCGGAGAGCAGGGTGGCGTCCGGCGCCACGCCCTTGTACTTGCCGGCGGAGGCGGCGCCGCTACCGGCGATCGTGGAGGCGACGTGCGTGCCGTGCCCGACCGTGTCACCCGCCTCGGGCGTCTCGCTGAAGTTGCGCGACTCGGACACCTTTCCGGCCAGGTCGGGGTGCGCGGTGTCGATGCCGGTGTCCAGCACCGCCACGGTCACGCCCGCGCCGGTGTAGCCGGCCTCCCACGCCTCGGGCGCGCCGATCTGCGGCACGCTCTGGTCGAGCGAGATCTCGCGCTTGCCGTCGAGCCAGATCCTGTCGAAGCCCCGGTCCGCCTTTAGCGTGCCCCAGAGCCGCGACGCGCTCTCCTTTCTGGCGGCCACCGCGGCACCGTCCACAACGGACAGCTCGCGGGTCACCGTGGCACCGGCGGCGGAGAGCGTGCCGGCGGCGGACCGCGCGCTGACCGCGCCATAGCGCACCAGGAGCGGCAGCGTGTCGCGAACAGCGTCGTGGTAGCCCGCCCGCGCCAGCCCGCGCACGTCGAAGAGGCGCCGGTCCAGCTTGCCGGCGCGGATGAGCGGCTCGGCGTCGCCCGGGATCACGTAGAGCGAGTCGCGGTCGCGGTGCACCGTGAACCGCATCTCCTCCCGGCCCTTGGCTGGCTTGACCGCGACACCGCCGGCCACGACCGACGCGAGCGTGATGCGGTCGCCGGTCAGCAGCGTCACCGTGACGCCCTTGGCCGACCGCGCGGCCGGACCGGCCGCGTCCGTGGCACCCTTCGGCGCCGCCCATCCAGCCTGCGCCGCACCGAGCACGAGCCCGGTGGCGAGCGCGGCGGCTACGAACTTCCTTCGGAGATGCAACGCAACCTCCTTCATTGACGTCTATATAGACGTCGGGCCCCGTATGGATGGGGCCCATCGTTGCATACCGGGTATGTATCGCGCAGCCCCAAATAGCACCCGATGGATCCCACGGACCCGGAGTGGCAGGTTGTGAAACCGCGGAGCGTGAGGCTGCGGGAATGCACCCCAAGAAAACGCTCCGCTGCGCTCCACGTTTCCCCGGGGCCCCGCGCAACGGTCTGGACCACCGCGGACGTCGCGGTAGCTCAGAGTCTCTGTGCTTTTGAACTGGATCCTTAGCTCTTGGAGATCGCCGCCACCTCGGCGCCCACGGTGTCGCGCTCGAAGCGGAGCCACCCCGCGACCTCGTCCGGGCCGAGGGGTTGGGAGTAGAGGTAGCCCTGGCCGAACGGGCACTGGATGACGCGGAGCAGGTCGCGGTCGGCCTCGGTCTCGATGCCCTCGGCGACCACCTCGAGGTTGAGGGTCTGCGCGAGCCGCACGATGCCGTCCACAATGGCCTGCTGGCGGGCGGAGGAGGCGACCGTGGCGGTGAAGGTTTTGTCGATCTTCAGCACGTCGATCGGCACCTGCTGCAGGTAGCTCAGCGACGAGAAGCCGGTGCCGAAGTCGTCGATCGCGATCCGCACGCCCATCTCGCGCAGGCCGGTAAGGTCGAGCCAGACTTGCTCGTCGTCGCGGAGCAGCAGGCGCTCGGTGATCTCCAGCATCAGGCGCTCCGGTGGCAGGCCGGCGTCGGCGAGCGCCTTGCGGACCTTGTCGACGAAGCACGGCGCGCGGAACTGGCGGGCCGAGACGTTGACACTCACGTACGGCGCGCCGGGCCACCCGGTCGCCGTCGCGATGGCCTGCTGGAGCACCCAGTCGCCGATCGGCTCGATCAGCCCGGTCTCCTCGGCCACGTCGATGAACTCGTCGGGCGAGACCATGCCCAGCGTCGGGTGCCGCCACCGCACCAGCGCCTCGAAGCCGACCGTCTCGCCGTCGTCGACGCCGACGATCGGCTGGTACGCCACGGTGAAGTTGAGGTCGGCGACCGCCTGCTCCAGCGCCGCCCGCATCTCGATCCGCTGCAGCACCGCGCTGTGCAGGGCCGCCTGGTAGCGCCGCCACCGCCCCTTGCCGGCCCCCTTGGCCAGGCGCAGCGCGAGGTCGGCCTGGCGCAGCAGCTCGTCCACCGAGGACGCGTCGGCGGTGGTGGCGAGCCCGATGCTGGCCGAACCGCTGACCGTCGCGTCGCCCAGCCGGAACGGCTCGCCGAGCGCGGCCAGCACCTCGGCGGCGATCTCCTCGGCCGTGGCGGGGTCGGTGACGCCTTCGATCACGGCCGCGAACTCGTCGCCGCCGACCCGCGCCACGGTCTGGTGGTCGCCCAGCGTCGCCGCGATCCGCTGGCCCACCGCGGCCAACAACCCGTCGCCCGTGGCGTGTCCCGACGTGTCGTTGACCATCGTGAAGTCGTCGAGGTCGACCAGGAGCACGGCGACGCCGGCACCGCCGGCCACCGCCTCGCGCACCCGGTCGTGGAAGAGCACCCGGTTGGGCAGCCCGGTCAGCGCGTCGTGCAGCGCCTGGTGGCTTAGCTCGCGCTCCAGCCGGTCGCGGGTGGTCACGTCGCGCATGGTGACCACCAGCCCGCGTACCGTGCGGTCGCGGCGCAGGTCGCGGCAGCTCGCCTCGACCTGTATCCGGGCGCCGCCCGGGTGTTGCAGGCTCCACTGTGTCCACTCGCTGGCCGGCGCCTGCCCGGAGCGGGCCAGCTCGAACGTCTGCTCCACGGCCGCCCGGTCGTCCGGGTGGATCACCTCCCACAGCATGGTGGAGGTGCCCGGCTCGACCCCGAGCACGGCCGACGTGGACGGGCTGGCGTACCGGATCGAGTCGTCGTCGCCCACGATCAGGATCACGTCGGCGGTGCTCTGCACGAGGGTCCGGAAGTACGCCTCGCTCTGCCGCCGGTTGACCTCGTCGCTCAACGCGATCCGCTCCAGCGCCAGCGCGGCCTGCCCGGCCAGCACCTCCAGGGCGTCGCGGAGGCTGTCGAGGATCCCCGCCTCGGCGGAGACGATCAACGCACCCAGGCGGGGCGCGCCACCGGCCGGGGAGTCGAGCACGAGCGGGCACAGCACCGCGCCTTCGAAGCCGCCCAGCTGCTCGGCCAGGGCCGGGTGCAGCATCCGGACCCGGAGCGTGCGGGTGCGGCGGGCGGCGGCCGCGCCGCGGGCACCGTGCGGCAGCACCGGCGGCACGATCGTGGGACCCCAGATGCTCACCGCGGTGGCCGGTACGCCGTCGGCGTGGTGCACGGCGAAGACCAGCCGGTATCCGGTGTCCGGCGGGATGAGGCGGGCGACGGCGGCGCGCACCGCCCGGTTGACTTCGGCCGCGTCGGTGGCGGAGACGAGCGCGGCCATCGACTCCCGCATCCCGCGCTCGCGGCCGACCGTGTGCCGGTGCGCGAAGATCGAGTCGGTCAGCCGGCTCAGCACGGCGATGAAGACCACGCCGGAGGTGATCGCGATGAGCGGGGCGTCGCGGATCTCGCCGGCCATCGCCTGCACCAGCAGCGCGGTCGGCGGCACCAGCGCGGCCCCGCCGAGCAGCGCCAGCCAGAGCGTCTTGACCTCGCCGCGCCGCGCGTCGACCGGCGCGGTCAGCCCGGTCATCGACGGGTGCAGGGCCGCGGCGCCCCAGGCGGCGTAGAAGACCCACCAGCCGGTGTCGATCAGGCCACCGTTGTCGTACGCACCGTCCAGGCTGGTCAGTCCATAGAGGATGTCGGCGGTGAGCACGCCCGCCGAGCCGACCGCGAGCAGGACGACCGAGACGGTGCGCTGGTAGGTGGCGAACAGCCGGACGGTGATGGCGAAGACGACCAGGTTGCCCAACGCGTACGCCGCGAGGGCCGACTTTTCGAACGAGCTCACGGTCGGCGAGGTGAACTCGGGACCGACCCCGAACACCCAGAGCACCATCGCGCCGGCGGCGGCGAAAACGAGCAGGTCGAGCATCCTCGATCGATCACGAATCGTCAGGCTCGCCCGGGTGAACCCGTAATAGCCGGCGACGATCAACGGAAAGACGCTCAGATAGAGAATGTCGGCCAGAAGCGGCGGCTTGTCGTCCTTGGCGGCGATATTGAAAACGAGATCTCCGGCCGCGAAAACGGCGACCCCGCCGGCGAGAAACCACCACGGCGCCCGCCGCCTGGGCTTGTATCGAAGCACGCCGATGACGATCGCCGCGGTGCTGGTGGCGCCGATGGCGGCCCAGAAGTACAGGTGGAGGGAGGAAAGCGCGAACGCACCAGCCCCAAGGACCGCCATCCACAGCCCGTAGCAGGCCATGATCCGTCGAGCCGACACGAGCCTCCCCTTCGCGGCCTCGGCGCGCTGAACCGGCCCCGACCGGTCCGTTGAACGTTGTACCAGTCGCTGAAGCGGTTCGCCATAGTCCGTGGACTATGCTTTTCCGTCGATCACGGGCACATTCTCCCCGAACGAGGGGAAGCGACAGTTACGCGCGGAGAACGCGAAAGTGACTCAGATTTCCAGGCGCTCGGCGGCAGCCGCGACCCGTTCATCGGTGGCGGTGAGCGCCACCCGCACATGCCGCTCGCCAGCCGGCCCGTAGAAGGCGCCGGGGGCGACCAGGATGCCCCGCTCGGCAAACCAGTCGACCGTGGCCCAGGAGTCGTCGCCACGGGTGGCCCAGAGGTAGAGCCCGGCGCCGGAGTGCTCGATCTCGAACCCGGCCTTGACCAGGGCGGAGCGGAGCACGTCGCGGCGGGCGGCGTACACGGCGCGCTGGGCCGCCGCGTGCTCCTCGTCACCCAGCGCGGCGACCATCGCGGCCTGGACCGGATCGGGGACCATCAGGCCGGCGTGCTTGCGGACGGCCAGCAGCTCGGACACGATCTCGGGGTCTCCGGCCACGAAGCCGGCCCGGTAGCCGGCGAGGTTGGACCGCTTGGAGAGGGAGTGCACGGCCAGCACCCCGTCGAGCCGGCCGCCGTTGACCTCGGGCGAGAGCACCGAGACCGGCTCGTCCTCCCAGCCGAGTGTGATGTAGCACTCGTCGCTGGCCACCACCGCGCCCCGCTCGCGGGCCCAGTCGACGACCTTGCGCAGGTGGCCGGCGGGGAGCACCTTGCCGGTCGGGTTGGACGGGGAGTTGATCCAGATCAGCTTGGGCCGGGCCGGGCCGAGGGAGGTCAGCGAGTCGGTACGCACCGCCGTGGCGCCGGCCAGGCGCACCCCCGCCTCGTAGGTCGGGTAGCCGACCAGCGGGAGGACCACCGTGTCGCCGGGGCCGACGCCGAGCAGCGTCGGTAGCCAGGCGACCAGCTCCTTGGAACCGATCGTGGGCAGGACGCCGAGGCCTTGACCCAGGGCCGTGCTTGCCGCGCTCGGGCCAGACGTCGCCGGCGCCGGGGCGATGCAGGTGCGGACCGTCCACTCCGCGATCGCGGCCCGCAGCTCGGGCGTGCCGGCGGTCAGCGGGTAGCCGGGCGAGTCCGAGGCGGCGGCCAGTGCCTCCCGCACGACCGCCGGCACCGGGTCGACCGGCGTACCGATCGACAGGTCGACCAGGCCGCCGGGGTGTGCGCCAGCGGCCTGCTTGGCCGGTGCCAGCAGGTCCCAGGGAAAGTCGGGCAGCCGCTCGGAGAGGCGCCCGTCGACCACGCTCAGTGCTCGGTCTCGCGCGGGGGCTGTGCGGCCACGAAGGCGGCGTCCTTGTCCACCTTGCCGATCTTGGAGGCACCGCCCGGCGAGCCGAGGTCCTCGAAGAACTCGTAGTTGGCCGCCGTGTAGTCCTTCCACTGCTCGGGCACGTCGTCCTCGTAGAAGATGGCCTCGACCGGGCAGACCGGCTCGCACGCCCCGCAGTCCACGCACTCATCAGGGTGGATGTATAGCATCCGGTTGCCCTCGTAGATGCAGTCGACGGGGCACTCCTCGATGCACGCCTTGTCGAGCAGATCGACGCACGGCTCGGCGATGATGTAGGTCACGGGTCATCCTCTCCGCAAGCCACGCGGCTCTTGGGCCGCGTCAGTAGCAGCCTAGTATCTCGCCTTAGAGGCCTAGTATCTCGCCCTGGAGGGAGTGGTTGGTGCTCCGGCGGCAGGATGTGGGACACCGAGTCGTCGTGCGGCGAATTGTCGGGGTTCGTAACGATCGACCGCTCTACTCGGACGCGCTCGGCGAGCTCGTGGAGATAACCGAGACCGATCTCACGATCGCCACGTCGAAGGGGCCGCTCCGCGTACCACTGGATGAGATCCACCGCGCGAAGCGGGTGCCGCCGACGCGGCGGCCGAACGCGGCGGACGTCGTCGCCCTCGAGCTCGCGGCGAACGAGGCGTGGCCGGCGCCGGTGCAGGACCGGCTGGGCGGGTGGCTGCTGCGGGCGGCGGACGGCTGGACCGGCCGGGGCAATTCGGCACTGCCCGTCGGCGACCCCGACCGCCCGCTGGAGGCGGCGATCGACGCGGTCGAGCGCTGGTATCGGGCCCGCGGCGCGCAGCCCCTGGTCAACACGCCGCTCCCGCTGGCCGCCCCGGTCGCCGCGGCCCTCGACGCCCGCGGCTGGACCGCCCGCCCGCTCACGCTGGTGCAGACCGCACCCCTGCGGTCGGTGCTCGACGCCACGCCGTCCCGCGCCCGGGTCGAGCTCACCCGGACGCCGTCGGACGCGTGGCTGACGGTCGCCGCGGGGCGCAAGGGCGGCCTCCCCGACGCCGCGCGCCACATCCTCACCGCCGTGCGCCAGGTCCGTTTCGCCCACGTGTACGGCGAGAGCGGCGACCTGCTCGCCACCGGCCGCGGCACGATCACCGGCGGCCACTGGCTCGGCCTCGCGCTCATCGAGGTGGTGCCCGAGGCGCGCCGCGGCGGGCTGGCCCAGGACGTGGTCGGCGCGCTGGCCCGATGGGCCGCCGAGGCGGGCGCGAGCCGCGCGTTTCTACAGGTCGAGGAGCGCAACACGGCGGCGGTGGCGCTCTACGCCAAGCTCGGCTTCAGCACCCACCACAGCTACCTGACCCGCGAGGGCCCGAAACCTTAGCGGCGCACGACGCGGCGCGGCTTGGCCATCTTGGCCTCGGCGAAGCGCTTGAGCCCCTGCGACCGGTAGTCGAGGCCGAGCGCCACGAGGATCAGGAAGCCGACCAGCGAGCCGCCGATCGCGAAGGCCGCGTAGAGCCAGATCTGCGCGAAGAAGTCACCGGCCCCGCCCTCGAACGGCGAGTCGCCGCTCACGAACGGCCCGACGAAGATCGTCAGCAGCACCGCGACGATCGAGGCGGCGCCGATGTCGGCGATCCACCGGCCGGCCGGGTGGCGGCGACCCCACAGGAACGCCATGACCGCCAGGATCAGCCCGATCACCACGAACATCCCGAGCGAGACCCGATCCTGGGCCTCGCCGTCGTCGTTGAAGCCGAGCCGGGCGACCAGGCGCGCCGCCACGTTGACCGCGAACAGCACACCCGCGAGCACGCCGATCGGCAGCCAACGGTCTTTCATCGCACACCCTCCCCAACGACAGGTGAACAATCCTCGCCAGAGAAGAGTAGTGCCGGAGTGTCTACGGTCACACCCTCGGTTTGCTGGGAGGTAGCTGCCTGTTTCCTGAGTGCGGCGGTGGCTGCTTTCCCGAGGACGCCGGAGGGGGTGACGCCCGTCCCGGCAGCGGCGGCTGGGCGAGCATCAGCCGGAAGCCGACCACGGCGAATGCGACCGAGCCGGCCAGGATCATGAGGACGCCGACCCAGCTGTCGCCGTCCACCATCGCGCCGCCCTCCGGCCCGACCAGCAGCAGGTCGCCCTCGGAGGTACGCCCGGAGGCGGTCACCATCAGCACCAGCCAGGCGGCGGCGGGGAGCGCCACGGCCCACTTGCGCCCCACGGTCGTGGCCGCGAACCAGCCGAGCGCGAGGTTGGCCACCACGGTCGCGATCACGGCCACGCCGATCAGGTGACCCCCCACCCGCAGGGGCGCGATGACAAGCTCGGCGAGGGCGGTGACCAGGGCGGCCACCACGGCGATCACGCCGCCGGCCACCCGGAGGCCGGTCTGGAAGGCGCCGCTGAACCGGGACGGCGGCCGCGGCTCCACGACTGGCGTCTCGCTCTGCGCGCCCCCGTCGACGGGCAGGCTCGGAATCGACACCGTCACCGGGACCTCATGACGGGACGCCGGCTCCGCACGGCGGGCCAGCTCCCCGCAGCTGGCCGGCTCATAACGGCAGGCCGGCTCATGACGGCAGGCCGGCTCATGACGGCAGGCCGGCTCATGACGGCAGGCCGGCGAACAGGTCGCTCTCCCAGCCGTGCGGGCCGTCGCCCGGGCCGCGCTGGCCGGCGGCCAGCGTGTAGTACTCCACGCCCATGAACTCGCTGCCGAAGTTGCCGGCGATCGAGTACAGCCAGGAGGTGTCCGGGATCTGGGTGGCGTGCGCGCGCATCGCGGCCACCTTGGCCTCGTGCTGGTCGGTGGCGTCGATCCGGGCCGCGACCTCCGCGTCGGACGTGCCGAACGGGAAGTCTTCGACCTTGTCGAGCCCGGCGAACGGGTTGTCGGTGGACTGCGCGAACGCGGTGATGCCCGCCTCGAGCACGCTCCGGGGCACCGTGGTCCAGTAGATCTTGTCGGGGCCGAAGCCCTCCGCGGTCGCCAGCTCGGCCGCCCGCATCGCCACCCGGTGCGCCTGGATGTGGTCGGGGTGGCCGTAGAAGCCGTTTTCGTCGTACGTGATCAGGACCTGCGGGCGGACCTCGCGCATGATCTCCAGCAGGAGGGCCGCGGCCTCGTCGACGTCGGCCTGCCAGAAGCAGCGAGGGTGCTTGTTGGTCTCCAGGCCCATCATCCCCGAGTCGCGATAGCGCCCCGCGCCGCCGAGGAAGCGGTGGTCGGTGACCCCGAGGGCGGCACACGCGGCGTCCAGCTCGGCCAGCCGGTAGCCGCCCAGCTGGTCGGCCTCGGACGCGGCGAGCAGCGCCAGGTCGGGCACGTGGATCTCGCCTTCCTCACCCAGCGTGCACGTCACCAGCGTGATCGCGACGCCCCGGGCGGCGTAGTGCGCCATCGTCGCGCCCGTGCTCACCGTCTCGTCGTCCGGGTGGGCGTGGACCAGCATGAGTCGTCGTGCCACGCGTTGCACTCTACGCGCGCGGGATCCCACCCCCACGGCGTGCCGCGTCAAGCTGTCGAATCGGCGTTTACGTGCGGACACGCCGGACGTGGTCGGGCGGACCGATCAGGCGGATTTACGATCCGGGGGTGGAGTACCCGGAGCTGGCCGCCCGTACCCGGAGGTTCACCCGCGGAGCACCGCGGGCCGTGACAGTCGCGAGCGACGGCTCGCGGGTGGTCTTCTTGCGCTCGCCCGGCCCCGAAGACGGCGCCGAGGCGCTCTGGGTGCTCGACGTGGAGACCGCCGCCGAGCGCCTGATCGCCGAGCCGGCCGGGCTGCTCGCCGACGACCGCGGCGACCTGCCCGCCGAGGAGCGGGCGCTGCGCGAGCGGCTGCGGCTCTCGGTGAGCGGCATCGGGTCGTACGCGATGGATCCGGCCGCGCGGGTGGCCGCCTTCCCGCTCGGCGGCCGCCTCTTCCGGGCCGACCTGGTCTCCGGCGACGTCACCGAGGTGGCCACGACTGGGCCGGTCGTCGACCCTCGGCCCGACCCGACCGGCCGCCGGATCGCGTACGTGACCTCGGGCAACCTGCACGTCATCCACGCCGACGGCACCGACGCGCTGCTGGCCGGCGAGGAGGGGGACGTCACCTGGGGGCTGGCCGAGTTCATCGCGGCCGAGGAGCTGGACCGCTACCGCGGCTACTGGTGGGCGCCGGACGGCCGCTCGATCCTCGCCGCGCGGGTGGACGAGTCCCGGGTGCCCCGCTGGCACCTGCACGACCCGGCCCGCCCGGAGGTGGCACCGACCAGCGTGGCGTACCCGTACGCGGGCGCGGCCAACGCCGAGGTCACCCTCCACCTGCTCGACCTCGACGGCGGCTGGGTCGACGTGCACTGGGACCGGGAGACCTACCCGTACCTGGTGTCGGTGCACTGGGCCGAGGGCGGCCCGCTGATCACCGTGCTGCGCCGCCTCCAGCAGCACGGGCTGGTGCTCTCGGTCGACCCGCGCACCGGCGAGACCCAGGTGCAAGCCGAGCTGGCCGACCCGCGCTGGGTGGAGCCGGTCCTCGGCACGCCCAGCCACCTGCCCGACGGCCGGGTGCTGGTCGGCGGCGAGCTGGCCCACGACGGCTACGACGCCCGCTGCCTCTTCGCCGACGGCACGCTGCTGACCCCGCCCTCGCTCTACGTACGCCGGGTGGTCGGCCGCATGTCCGCCGGCGCCGGCGCGGGCTCGCCCGACCTGCTCGTGGAGGCCAGCGAGGGCGAGCCGAGCGAGCAGCACCTCTTCCGGGTCCGCACCGCGATCGGCGCGGGTGGTGCCGAGATCCGCCCGCTGACCACGGCACCCGGCTGGCACGCCGGCGCGGTCGGCGGCGACGTGCTCGTGGTCGGCTCCGCCTCGCTCGACCGGGCCGGCACGCACTGGACCGTGTGGCGCGCCGGCAAGCAGATCGCCGGGATCGCCTCGCACGCGGCGAAGCCGCCGTACGCGCCGCGCCCCCTGCTGGAGCGGGTCGCCGACCGGCGCCTGCCGGCCGCCGTGCTGTACCCGCGCAACCACGTGACCGGCCGCCGCCTGCCCGTGCTGCTCGACGTCTACGGCGGCCCGGGACACCAGGAGGTGCTGGCCACGCGGGCCCGGTGGCTGGAGCGGCAATGGTGGGCGGACGCCGGCTTCGCGGTGGTCACCGTCGACAACCGGGGTACGCCGGGCGTGGCCCCGTCGTTCGAAAAGGTGATCCACCGCCGGGTCGCCGACGTCGTGCTCACCGACCAGGTCGACGCGCTGGCCGCGCTCGCCGGCAAGCACCCCGACCTCGACCTGGACCGGGTGGCGATCCGCGGCTGGTCGTTCGGCGGCTGGCTGGCCGGGCTGGCGGTGCTGCGCCGGCCGGAGATCTTCCGCTGCGGTATCGCCGGCGCCCCGGTCACCGACTGGCGGCTGTACGACACCGCGTACACCGAGCGCTACCTGGGCCTGCCGAGCGAAAACGCCGACGTGTACGCCCACCACTCGCTGGTCGAGCTCGCCGCCGAGCCGGTCCGCGACGACGCCCGCCCGCTGCTGCTGATCCACGGCCTGGCCGACGACAACGTGGTCGCCGCGCACACCCTGCGCCTCTCGGCGGCGCTGCTCGCCTCCGGCCGCCCGCACTCGGTGATCCCGCTGACCGGCGCGACGCACATGACCTCGGGTGGCGTGGGTGAGCAGCTACTGCGCCTGGAGCTCGACTTCATCCGCCGTAACCTCTGAGCCCCCCGCCCCGGCGCCGCCGCAGCGCTCCCGCGCCGCCGCCGCGCCGCTCCGGCGCCGTTGCTGCGGTTGATCAGGGACTTTGTGCAGGGACACGCCGATCGACACGCCCACGAACTCCCTGATCAACACGCGCGTAGGGGTGTAGGCCGGCCCGGGGCGGGCCGGCCGGTTCAGGGGTTACTGCTTGACGAAGGCGTTGACGAAGGCGGGGTAGCCGAAGACGCTGCTGATGAAGACCCCGCCGGCCTTGGAGCCGTGCAGGTAGTAGGCGACGTCGACGAACATCGGGACGGCCGGGGCGAGCTCCTTCATGATCCGCTCGTCGAGCTTGGCCCACTCCGGCGCCTGGGCGGCCGGGTCGAGCGCGAGCACCCGGTCGAACTCGGCGTTGATGGCGTCGTTGTTGATCAACGACGTGTTGCTGTTGCCCTCAGCCTTGATCGAGCGGCCGTCGAAGAGCACCGGCAGGATGGCGGCGCCGCTCGGCCAGTCCGCGGCCCACTGGTCCAGGTAGAGGTCCCAGGGGTTGTCCTTCTTCTTGGTCTCGTCGAGCTTTGCGTCGGCCGGGATCGACTTCACCGTGATCTTGAAGCCGGCCCGCTCCAGGTTGCCCTTGAGCTGGGTGCCGTACTCGGGGTGGTCGTCACCCACGCCGAGCACCAGCTCGGGAGTCTTTCCGGCGAGCAGCTCCTTGGCCTTCTCCGGGTTGCCGGTCGGACCGGCCGGGTACGCGTCGTACTTCTGGTAGCCGATCGTCGCCGGCGGCATCAGCGTGGTGATCGGGGACGCCACCGCCTCACCGCCGACCGACTTGACGAAGCCGTCGCGGTCGATCGCGTAGTTTAGGGCCTGGCGCACGGAGAGGTCGGTCACCCGCTGGGTGTTGATGGTCAGCCGCCAGGCGCTCGGCGTCGGCGAGATGATCGAGCGCTCCTTGAGGGCGGCGTTGCCGGCGACCTGGGAGACGAGCGCGGACGGTACGCCGTTGAACGCGAGCGCGGACTGGTCCGGGCCGCTGTCGGCGATCACGCGGTTGGCACCCGCGTCCGGGTCGGGGCCGAACGTCCAGACGAACTTGTCCGGGTACTGGTGGCGGACCGGGTCGGTGGCCGGGTCCCAGTGCTCGTTGCGCTCCAGCACGAGCTCGACGCCGGGCGTGTGCTTCGTGATCTTGTACGGCCCGGAGGAGAACGGCTGGTTGTCCAGGTTGACGCCGGTGTCCTTGTCGGGCGGCAGCGGCGCGCTCGTCGGCAGCGACAGCGCGAACGGCAGATCGCAGTGCGCCTTGGCGAACTCGAAGCGGATCGTCTTGTCGTCCGGCGTGGTCAGGCCGGGCGGCAGCGCGCTCTTGTTGGCCTTGAAGTCCCACTTGGTGTCGTAGTCGGCGGTGTCGGCGAGCCACTCCTGCACGTACGTGGGGCCGCCGGTGAGGTCGGGATCGAACGAGCGGGCGATGCCGTACGCGATCTCCTTGGCGGTGATCGGGCGCCCGTCCTCGAACTTCACGCCGTCCTTGACCTTGAACTCCCACACCTTGCAGTCGTTGTTGACGTTGGTGCCGGGCGTCTGCGCGAGGTCGCCGACGAGCGTCAGGTTGCCCTTGCCGTCGTCCTTCCAGGTGGTCAGCGTGCGGGCGTAGAGCGGGGCGTTCATGAGGCCGGCGAACGAGTACACCCGCTGCGGGTCGAGGTGCGAGATCTTGACCTCGCGGATGACCGTGAACGTGCCGCCCTTGGTCGCGCCGGGCACCTCGGGGGCCGGGCCGAGCGAGTCCTTCGGGTCGGTCGCGATCACTCCGGTCGCGGTGCGCTGCTGGTCCGCGGAGGGACCGTCTTCGGTGGTCTCGCTACAGGCGCCGGCCACCAGAACCAAAGCGAGGGCGGCGGCCACTCGAGTTCGCATGTGATCCCTCCCAAAGTGAGTTGAAGGAAAGCTACAGCTTTAACGTCACCGTTCGGTAAAAAGTTCAGCCGAGTCGCACCCGCGGGTCGATGGCCGCGTAGAGCAGGTCGACCACGACGTTGGCCAGTACGACGAAGACCGCGGCGATCAGGACGGTCGCCATGATCATGGGGAGGTCGCCGCCGCGGACCGCGTACACGGCGGTGCGGCCGAGTCCCTGGATGCCGAAGGTCGTCTCCGTGATCACGGTGCCGCCGAGCGCCGCCCCCACGTCCAGGCCGGCGATCGTGACCAGCGGGGTGACCGCTGCGCGGAGGGCGTGCCGGCCGTACACCGTCCTCTTGGCCAGCCCCTTGGCCCGCGCCGTGCGGACGAAGTCTTCGGAGAGCGTCTCCAGCATCTGTGCCCGGGCCAGCCGCGCGTAGATCGCCGAGAAGAGGAACGCGAGCGCCACCCAGGCCAGCACCAGGCCCTTCGCCCAGTCGAGCGGATCGTCGAATATGGACGTGTAGTGCGGGTTGGGCAGGAGCTTGAGCTGGTAGACGAAGACGATCAGCAGTACCGCGCCGGTGAAGTAGAGCTGGAGCGACGCCCCGGTCAGCGAAAAGCCGATCGCCAGCCGGTCGACCCAGGTGCCCCGTTTGAGCGCGGAGAGCATGCCGAGCCCGACCCCCAGCGCCAGCCAGAGGATCGCGGCCGGGATCACGATGCTCAGCGTCACCGGGAGCACCCGGGCGAGCGTGTCGGTGACCGCCTCGCTGTTGACGTACGAGTAGCCGAGGCAGGGCGCGTCACACCGGCCGCCCTGGGCACTGCCGAGGTCGCGCCCGACGAAGATCCCCTTCATGTACGCGGCGTACTGCTCGATCTTCGGGTCGCGCAGCCCCAGCTCCTGGCGGACGCGTTCCAGCCGCTCGGGGTTGCAGTTCTTCGGGCACATGCCGGTGACCGGATCGCGCGGCAGCGCGAAGAACATCAGGAACGCCAGCACGCTGACCGCGAAGAGGGTGAGCATCGCGGATAGCAGCCGCTTGATCAGAAACCGTCCCACGACCGGCTCCTATCGCGAGGACTTCGGGTCGAGCGCGTCGCGCAGCGCGTCGCCGAAGAGGTTGAAGGCCAGTACGAGCACGAAGATCGTGATGCCCGGGAAGAAGACGTACGCCGGGTCGCCCTGGAGCCAGTCGATGCTCCGGAAGATCATCACGCCGAAGTCTGGCGTGGGGTCGCGGATGCCGATGTTGAGGAACGACAGCGCCGCCTCGCCGGTCACGTACGCCGGTACGGCCAGCGAGAACGACACCAGGATCGGCGCCCACAGGTTGGGCAGCAGCTGGCGGAAGAGCATGTGCCCCAGCCCGGCGCCGCTGGCCCGGGCCGCCTCGACGAACTCCCGCTCGCGCAGCGAGATCACCTGCCCGCGTACGAGCCGGGCCATGCTCGTCCAGCCGAACGTCGCGAAGATCGCGATCAGCACCGCCACCCGGAACCAGGTCGGCACCTCGTCGCGCGGGCCGTAGAAGCGCAGCTCCACAGTGGGCATCACGGCCAGCGCGAAGATGAGGAAGGGGAGCGCGAGCGCGAAGTCGGTGACCCAGCCGATCACCGAGTCGACCCAGCCGCCCAGGTAGCCGGCGAGGGTGCCGAGCGTGATGCCGATCAGCGAGGTGAGCAGAGCGGCGGTGATCGCGATGAACAGCGACGTGCGGATGCCGTAAACCAGGCGGATGAAGATGTCCCGGCCGGACCCCGGCTCGAGGCCGAACCAGTGCTCCCCCGAGATCCCACCCGCGTACCCGAGCGGCATGCCGTCGCTGCGCCGCAGCTTCTCCTGGAACTGGTCGTACGGCCCGACGCCGTACACCAGCTCGATCAGCGGGGCGAGGATCGCGACCAGCAGGAAGAAGACGAGCGCCCCGCCGCTGACCAGCGCGACGCGGTCGCGGCGCAGCCGGGCCCGGGCGAGCTGCCCCGGCGAGCGGCCGGCGACGTCCACCCCCGTGGGCGGTGGCGGTGCGTCGGGCGCGAGCTCGGGACCCACGATCTCGGAGGAGAGACTCATCCGGCACCACCCTCCGGGAAGTGGCACGCGACGCCGCCCGCCAGCGGCGGCTCGGTCGTCGCGCAGACCTCTCGCGCCTTCCAGCACCGGCCCCGGAAGCGGCAGCCGGACGGGGGGTCGAGCGGCGTCGGCACGTCTCCGGCCAGCCGGATCCGCCCGCTCGCCCGGGCGGGTGCGGTGACCTCGGGTACGGCGGAGAGCAGCGCCCGGGTGTACGGGTGGCGCGGCCGCTCGTAGATCTGCTCCCGGTCACCGATCTCCACGATCCGCCCCAGGTACATCACCGCGACCCGCTGGCAGAAGTGCCGTACCACCGCGAGGTCGTGCGCGATGAACACGAACGCCAGCCCGAGGTCGCGCTGGAGCCCCCGCAGCAGGTTGACCACCTGGGCCTGGATCGACACGTCGAGCGCGGAGACCGGCTCGTCCGCGACGATCAGCTTGGGGCGCAGCGCCAGCGCCCGCGCGATGCCGATCCGCTGCCGCTGCCCGCCGGAGAACTCGTGCGGGTACCGGTTGTAGTGCTCCGGGTTGAGCCCGACCAGCTCCAGCAGCTCGCGTACCCGCTGGCGGACGCCGCCCGGCGGCCGGATCCCGTTGACCTCCAGGGGCGTCGCGACGATCCGCCCGACGGTGTGCCGGGGGTTCAGCGAGGCGTACGGGTCCTGGAAGATGATCTGCAGGTCCTGCCGCAGCGGTCGCAGCCCGCGCCGCCCGAGGTGGCTGATGTCCCGCCCCTCGAAGACGATCCGGCCGCCGGTCGGCTCCAGCAGCCGCACGAGCATCCGGCCGGTGGTGGTCTTGCCGCAGCCCGACTCGCCCACCAGCCCGAGCGTCTCGCCGGGCGCCACCCCGAAGTCGACCCCGTCGACCGCGCGCACCAGCCCCCGCCCGCGTACCGGGAAGTGCTTGGTGAGTCCCTCGACCTGGAGCAGCGTCATGCCGCCACCCCCGGACGGTGGCAGGCCACGAGGTGCCCCTCGGCGACCGGGCGCAGCTCGGGCACCTCCGTGCGGGACCGCTCGTCCGCGTACGGGCAGCGGGGGTGGAAGGCGCACCCGGACGGCAGGTGGATCAGGCTGGGCGGGCTGCCGGGGATGGGCACGAGGTCCGCGGCCGCGTCACCGCGCAGGGAGGGCACGCTCGCCAGCAACCCCCACGTGTACGGGTGTTGCGGTCGCCGCAGCACCTGCTCGACGCTGCCGTGCTCGACCGCGCGACCGCCGTACATCACGAGGACGTCGTCGGCCACCTGGCTGACCACGCCCAGGTCGTGGGTGATCAGCACGATCGCCGAGTTGAACTCCTTCTGCAGGCCTTCGAGCAGGTCGAGGATCTGCGCCTGCACGGTCACGTCGAGCGCGGTCGTCGGCTCGTCGGCGATGAGCAGGTCCGGGTCGTTGACGAGGGCCATCGCGATCATCGCGCGCTGCCGCATGCCACCGGAGAACTCGTGCGGGTACTGCCGCGCGCGCCGGGCCGGCTGCGGGATCCCCACCCGGTCGAGCATCTGGACCGTGCGCTCGCGCGCCTCGGCCCGGCCGGCCCGCGGGTGGTGCACCCGGTACGCCTCGGCGATCTGCCGGCCCACCGGATAGTACGGGTGCAGGGCGGAGAGCGGATCCTGAAAGATCATCGCCATGTCGCGACCGCGCAGCCGGCGTACCTCCTCGTCCGGACGCCCCACGATGTCGCGGCCGCCGACGAGGATCTCGCCGGTGATGGTCGCGCGTTTGGGATCGTGCAGGCCGAGCACCGCGAGGCTGGTGACGCTCTTGCCCGAGCCGGACTCGCCGACGATGCCGAGCGTCCGCCCGCGCTCCACGGCGAACGACACCCCGTTGACCGCCCGCACCACCCCGTCCTCGGTGGCGAAGCGGACGCGCAGGTCACGGACCTGGAGATACGGGTCGGCGGCGGTCAATCCCACAGCACCTCGCATCCGTAGAGAACTTGCAACGCGCCAGTGAGGATGAAAATAAGCTACAAGGAGGCTCCCTGTCAGCAGCCGCTACCGTAATGAGACGCCAGCACGACCGATACCACGTTGTAGTGGGTATAACCAGATGGCAGGGTTGCGCCAGGACGCGCAGGGTCGAGACGCTCGGGAGGTGACGACGATGACCGCGGTGATCCCCACCGATCACCACTTTCCGTGGACGGAGGAGGAGTACCTTGCGCTCGGCGAGACCGAGGATCGGGTCGAGCTCTTTGAGGGCGACCTACACGTGAGTTCCTCCCCTACACCTCGGCACCAACGCATCTGCGGCAAGCTGTTCATGATCCTCGACACGCCAGCCGAGGCATGCGGCCTTCATGTCCACGGGGCAATCAATCTGCGACTAAAGCCGGGCACGATCGTGATTCCTGACCTCACCATCACGTCAACCATCGACTTCGACGCCCGCGTTGTTGCCGCTGACCGGGCGAAGCTGGTTTGCGAGGTCACCTCCCCGAGCAACGCCACGACGGACAAAGTGCTCAAAATGCACTACTACGCCGAGGCTGGCATCCCGTGGTATCTGCTGGTCGAGCATCAGACGGCAACGCTGCGACTCCACCGGCTGGAGAACAACGCGTACGTTCGGCACGCCACAGTCCGACCTGGTGACGTACTGCGACTCATCGAGCCGGTAACGGCCGAGATCAGGCCGGAGTCGTTGCTGCCTCCGCACTGATCAGCACATAGGGTCATTTCCCATGACCCACTTCGACGTGGCTACCGCCGCGGTGCAGGCCGCGCTGGACGCCGGGGCGCGTTACGCCGACGCCCGGGTGATGCACCGGCGCTACGAGGCGATGTCCGCCAGAAACGGCGAGATCGAGGACCTTTCCCAGAGCGAGGACGCCGGCATCGGCGTACGCGCGCTCGTCGGCAGCGGCTGGGGCTTCTACGCCGTACCCGACCTCTCCGACGCCGCCGCCCGTGCGGCCGGCACCAGGGCCGCGAAGACCGCGGCGGCCAGCGCGCGGGTGCCGGGGCCCGCGACGGACCTGACGCCGGTCGGTGCCGGGGCCGGGTCGTGGGCCTCGGCCTGCGAAGTCGACCCGCTCTCGGTCCCCCTCTCCGACAAGGGCGACCTGCTGGTGCACGCGACCAAGACGATGCGCGAGCACGGCGCGGACGTGGCCGAGGGGCTGTACCAGATCTGGGACACCGAGAAGTGGTTCGTCTCCAGCGAGGGGCACCGGATCGACCAGCACATCCGGGAGTGCGGCGCGGGCATCTCGTCCACGGCGATCGGCGACGGCGAGGTGCAGCGGCGCAGCTACCCGGCCTACCGAGGGCAGTACGGCACGCGTGGCTGGGAGCTGGTCCAGGAGCTCGACCTCGGCGCGCACGCGGCCCGTACCGCCGACGAGGCCCGGGCCCTGCTCACCGCCCCGCTCTGCCCGGCCGGCGAGACCACGCTGATCCTCGGCGGCGAGCAGATGGCGTTGCAGATCCACGAGTCCGTGGGGCACGCGATCGAGCTGGACCGGATCCTCGGCTGGGAGGCCGCGTTCGCCGGTACGTCCTGGCTCGACCTCGACCAGCTCGGCACCCTCCACTATGGATCCGAGTTGATGAACATCACGATCGACCCGACGATCCCGGGCGCGCTGGGCAGCTTCGGCTTCGACGACGAGGGCACCCCGGCCGCGCGGCGGGACGCGGTGCGCGAGGGGCGCTGGGTGGGCGTGCTCGCCGGGCGCGACTCGGCCGCGGTCGCCGGCCTCGACTACGCCGGCAGCGTGCGGGCCGACGGGTGGTCACGCCTGCCGATGGTGCGGATGACGAACGTGGGCCTCGAACCGGGCCCGCACACCCTCGCGGAGATGATCGCCGCCACCGACGACGGCATCTTCATGGAGACCAACCGCTCCTGGTCGATCGACGACAAGCGGCTCAACTTCCAGTTCGGCACCGAGATCGCGTACGAGGTCAAGAACGGGCGGCAGGGGCGGATGCTGCGCAACCCCACGTACACGGGGATCGGTCCGGTCTTCTGGCGCTCGATGGACATGCTCTCCTCGGAGAGCGTCGCGTGGGGTACGCCGAACTGCGGCAAGGGCCAGCCCGGCCAGGTCGGCCACACCGGCCACCCGGCGGCACCGGCCCGCTTCCAGAACGTGCGGGTAGGTGTCCGTGGATAAGGGTGAAGGAGCGCAGCGAGTGCACCGTTGTCCACCGGGTTCGGAAAGGCAGGGGGGATGATGAGGGACATCGCGCACCGGGTCCTTTCGATGGTGGGTCCGGGCGTCGAGGCGGAGGTCTTCGTCGGCCACACCGCGCTGGCGCTGACCCGCTTCGCCAACTCGTCCATCCACCAGAACGTCGCGGACGCCACCACCTCGGTACGCCTGCGCCTGCACGCGGACGGGCGGACCGCGAGCGGCTCGACCACCGTGACCACCGACGAAGGCCTCGCCGGGCTGGTGCGGCGGACCCGCGAGGCGACCCGCCTGCTGCCGCCGGACGCGGGCTGGCCGGGCCTCGCACCGCTGGCGCCACTGGCCGGCGAGGGCAACTGGGACGAGGCCACCGCCCAGGCCGCACCGGACGCGCGGGCCGATCGGGTACGCGCGTTCGTCGACGCCGCCGGCGGGCTGGAGACGGCCGGCTACTGCCGCACGATGCACGCGGCCGGCGCGTTCGCCAACTCGGCGGGCCAGTCGGTCACCGGCCGCACCGCCGAGGTGGCGATGGACGCGATCGCCCGGCTCGACGGCGCGGACGGCCTGGGGCGCCTCGCCAGCGGGCGGCTGTCCGAGGTGGACGGCGCGGTCCTCGGTGCCCGCGCCGCGGCGAAGGCCCGGGCCAGTGCCGGGGCGGTCGAGCTGCCGCCCGGTCGGTACGAGGTGGTGCTGGAGGCGCCGGCGGTGGCCGACCTCCTGCAAAACTTCGCGCTGTACGGCTTCAACGGCAAGTCGTACAACGAGCGCCGGTCCTTCGCCGAGCCCGGCGCGGAGCAGTTCGACCACGCGATCACGCTGGTCGACGACACGCTCGGCGCCGGCGGGCTGGGCCTGCCGTTCGACGCGGAGGGCACGCCGAAGCGGCGGGTCGCGTTCGTGTCGGGCGGCGTGACCGAGTCGGTGGCGCACGACCGCCGCACCGCCGCCGAGGCGGGCGCCGAGTCGACCGCCCACGCGCTGCCCAGCGGTGGCGCGTTCGGCGCGATCCCGGCGAGCATGCGGCTGGACCCCGGCCCGGCGACCGGCGAGGCGGCCGAGCTCGGGGCCGTCGTGGACCCGGCGGCCGCCGCACTGGTGGCCGGCGTCGAGCGCGGGCTGCTGGTGACCGACCTCTGGTACACGCGGGTGCTCGACCCGAAGAGCCTCGTGGTGACCGGCCTGACCCGTAACGGCGTGTGGCTGATCGAAGACGGTGAGATCACCACGCCGGTGCGAAACTTCCGGTTCACCCAGTCCTACCCGCAGGCGCTGGCGCCGGGTGCGGTACTAGGTGTCGGTGCCGAGGTAACAACGGTGCCCGACGGCTGGGGCGCCGCCTGGCGCACCACCCCCGCCCTGCGGCTCGCCTCCTGGAACTTCACCGGCGGCGCCTCGGGCTGAGTGTCCCTTCTGGCCGTTGATCAGGGACTTGGTGGGCGTGTCGAGCGGCGAGCCGCCCCACGAGATCCCTGATCAACGGCCGGAGGCGCCGCCGGGGGCGGGCGGCCAGCCGCCGGAGGCGGGCGGCGGGCGCGATCATGGGGTGGATCACATAGCGCGTCAGTGCTTGACTTGGCGCCGTGACGGACGACGACGCGCCCACCCCCGCGGAGACGCCCCCGGACAAGCCAGCCAGGGTGCCCGCCAGCGCGGCCGCCCGGCGGCAGCGCCGGATCCTCGCGATCGGCGGCGGGGTCCTCGCCGCCCTCCTCATCGCCGTCTGCGCCGGTGGCGTCGCGGTGATCAGCGGGATCGACAGCATCGTCGACCGCGCCGGGGAGAACGAGCGGGGCGTCGCGCGCACCGACGCCGCCTGCGTCGAGCTCGAGCGGCGGCTCAACCGCCTGATGCCGCCGGGCGCGGCCGAAGACCCGCGGGCCCGGGCCACCGCCGTCCGCAACGAGAACGCGGCCGTCCGCCCGTTCCTCGCCGAGCTCGACCAGCTGCCCGGCGACCGCGGCGAGCACCGGCAAGACTGGATCGACGCGTGGAGCCGGCTGGTCGAGGCCCGGTCCGCCTACGCCGGGGCGCTGGACCGCCAGGTCACCGGTGGCGAGCCGGCGTTCTTCGTACCGCCGCAGGGCCAGCGCGGCAAGCCGGTGGTGGAGCGCCTGGTGGACGCCGGTCCCGACTCCTGCGACGGGTCCGTACGGCGGCTGGCCAGCCCTGACCTCTGACTTACGTGACCCACGGGTAGTGAACTACTCCACAAGGCGCTGGACTTACGTAATCGCCCTGACACACGCAAGACTCCCATGCACGTGGCCGTCAACACGCGGCGTAACGTGTAGCACCGAAACCGCGCGGATGCGCCGTTAGGGAGACATAAAGAATGACGACTACGGCAACGAGGCCGGGTGCGCGGGCGCGCGCCGCCATCGCGGCGAAGACCCTGCGTACGGACCGGTGGTGGCTGGCTCCGCTCATCACCGTCATCGGGCTCGGCGGTTGGGTCGCGTACGCCACGGTGCGAGTGTTCATGCACAAGTGGTACTGGGTGGAGGACTTCCACTACCTCACCCCGTTCTACTCACCGTGCATCACCGACCGCTGCGTACCCGAGGCCGCGCACTTCGGCACCTACCTGCCGGGCTGGTGGATCATCCCGGAGGCCGCCTTCAGCCTCCCGTTCCTGCTGCTCTTCCGGCTCACCTGCTACTACTACCGCAAGGCCTACTACCGGGCCTTCTGGATGTCGCCGCCGGCCTGCGCCGTGCCGGACGGGCACAAGACGTACGGCGGCGAGACCCGCTTCCCGCTGATCTTCCAGAACGCCCACCGGTACGCGTTCTACGCCGCGGGCATCATCTCGCTGATCAACACGTACGACGCGATCCTGGCGTTCCACAGCCCCGACGGCTTCGGCTTCGGGCTGGGCAACGTCATCCTGGTCGGCAACGTGGTGATGCTCTGGGCGTACACGATCTCCTGCCACTCGTGCCGGCACATCATCGGCGGCCGGCTCAAGCACTTCTCCAAGCACCCGATGCGCTACCGCGCCTGGACGTTCGTCTCCAAGTTGAACGCGCGGCACATGCAGCTCGCCTGGATCACGCTGGGCACGCTCGCGCTGACGGACTTCTACGTCATGGCCGTGTCCGCGGGCTGGTTCTCGGACCTCCGGTTCATCAACTAAAGGCGCCCTGATATGACTACGCGAATCGAACGACACCACTACGACGTCGTCGTCATCGGGGCCGGTGGTGCCGGCCTGCGCGCGGCGATCGAGTCCCGGCTGGCCGGCAAGAAGACCGCGATCATCTCCAAGTCGCTCTTCGGCAAGGCACACACGGTGATGGCCGAGGGCGGCGCCGCCGCGGCGATGGGCAACGTCAACAGCCGCGACAACTGGATGGTCCACTACCGCGACACCATGCGGGGCGGGAAGTTCCTCAACAACTTCCGGATGGCCGAGCTGCACGCCAAGGAGGCGCCGGACCGGATCTGGGAACTGGAGACGTACGGCGCGCTGTTCGACCGTACGAAGGACGGCAAGATCTCGCAGCGCAACTTCGGCGGCCACGAGTACCCGCGGCTCGCGCACGTCGGTGACCGCACCGGCCTGGAGCTGATCCGCACGCTGCAGCAGAAGATCGTCTCCCTCCAGCAGGAGGACAAGGCCGAGACCGGCAGCTACGACTCGCGCATCCGGGTCTTCGCCGAGACCACGATCACCGAGCTGCTCCTCGACGGCGACCGGGTCGCCGGCGCGTTCGGCTACTACCGGGAGACCGGCGAGTTCGTGCTCTTCGAGGCGCCCGCGATCGTGCTGGCCACGGGTGGCGTCGGCCGCTCGTACAAGGTCACGTCGAACTCCTGGGAGTACACCGGCGACGGCCACGCGCTCGCGCTCCGCGCCGGCGCCACGCTGATCAACATGGAGTTCCTCCAGTTCCACCCGACCGGCATGGTCTGGCCCCCCTCGGTCAAGGGCATCCTGGTCACGGAGTCGGTCCGCGGCGACGGCGGCGTGCTGAAGAACTCCGAGGGCAAGCGGTTCATGTTCAACTACGTCCCCGACGTCTTCCGCAAGCAGTACGCGGAGACGGAAGAGGAGGGCGACCGCTGGTACACCGACCCGGACAACAACCGCCGCCCGCCCGAGCTGCTCCCCCGCGACGAGGTGGCCCGCGCCATCAACAACGAGGTCAAGGAGGGGCGTGGCTCCCCCGCCGGCGGCGTCTTCCTGGACGTCTCCAGCCGGCTCCCGGCCGAGGTGATCATCAAGAAGCTGCCGTCGATGCACCACCAGTTCAAGGAGCTGGCCGGCGTCGACATCACCAAGGAGCCGATGGAGGTCGGGCCGACCTGCCACTACGTGATGGGCGGCGTCGAGGTCGACCCGGACACCGCGGCGGCGGCCGGCACGGTGCAGGGGCTCTTCGCGGCCGGCGAGGTCTCCGGCGGCATGCACGGCTCCAACCGGCTCGGCGGCAACTCCCTGAGCGACCTGCTGGTCTTCGGCAAGCGGGCGGGCGAGCACGCCGCGACGTACACGGACGCGCTGCCCACCCGGCCCCGGGTGGCACAGTCCGACCTGGACACGGCGGTGGAGACCGCGCTGGCGCCGCTCCAGCGGGACGGCGGGGAAAACCCGTACACGCTGCAGCAGGACCTGCAGGCCGTGATGGGCGACCTGGTCGGCATCATCCGCCGCAAGGGCGAGCTGGAGGAGTCGCTGGTCCGCCTCGCCGAGCTGCGCGAGCGGGTCGGCAAGGTCAGCGCCGCCGGCGGGCGCCGGTACAACCCGGGCTGGCACCTCGCCCTCGACCTGCGCAACATGCTGGTCGTCTCGGAGTGCACGGCCAAGGCGGCGCTGGAGCGGGAGGAGTCGCGCGGCGGCCACACCCGCGAGGACTTCCCGTCGATGCGCCCGGAGTGGCGGCAGGTCAACCTGGTCTGCTCGCTCGACGGCGACAAGGTACAGCTGGAGCACAAACCCCTGCCGAAGATGCGGCCCGAGCTGATCCAGCTCTTCGACCGCACCGAGCTTTCCAAGTATCTGACCGATGAGGAGCTCGCCGAGTTCGACGCGCTCGCTGAGGAGGCTGCCAAGTAATGGGCGCGAAGCGTCGTTTCAAGGTCTGGCGGGGCGACGAGACCGGCGGTGACCTGAAGGACTACGAGGTCGAGGTCAACGAGGGCGAGGTGGTCCTCGACGTCATCCACCGGCTCCAGGCCACGCAGACGCCCGACCTGGCCTGCCGGTGGAACTGCAAGGCCGGCAAGTGCGGCTCCTGCTCGATGGAGATCAACGGTACGCCGCGGCTGGGCTGCATGACCCGGATGTCCACGTTCACCGAAGACGAGACCGTCACCGTCACTCCACTGCGGACGTTCCCGGTGATCCGCGACCTGGTCACGGACGTCTCCTTCAACTACGAGAAGGCTCGGCAGACGCCCGCGTTCGCGCCGCCGGTCGGCGTGCCGCCCGGCCAGTACCGGATGCAGCAGGTCGACGTCGAGCGCTCGCAGGAGTTTCGCAAGTGCATCGAGTGCTTCCTGTGCCAGAACACGTGCCACGTGGTACGTGACCACGAGGAGAACAAGCGGGCGTTCGCCGGGCCGCGCTACTTCATCCGCGCCGCCGAGCTCGACATGCACCCGCTCGACGCCAAGGAAGACCGCAAGGAGTACGCCCAGGCCTCGATGGGAATGGGGTACTGCAACATCACCAAGTGCTGCACCGAGGTCTGCCCCGAGCACATCAAGATCACCGACAATGCGATCATTCCCATGAAGGAGCGGGTGGTCGACCGCCGGTACGACCCGCTGGTGTGGCTGGGCCGGAAGATCTTCCGGCGCGACCAGCTGGACGGCGCGGGCCAGGCCGCGGGGACCCCCTCGCTCGTGGGAGCACGCACGGAAGGGTCCGAAGTGGAGCAGCACCATGGGCTCAACTGGCACCGCGAGATTCCGCCGCCGCAGGCCGCCCCGGTGGACGAGACCGGCCGGCTGCCGATTTCCGAGATCACGGCCGACCGGGCGGGCGGGCCGTCGCCGTTCGGCGACGACCAGACGTTCCCCCTGCCGCCGGAGGGCCTGAACTACGCCCACCCCGAGCGGGACTGAGCGGTGTTTTCGCATGCTGAGGGCGCCCTTCGGGGCGCCCTCAGCGTTCTCCGGCTCGCGCCGTCGATCGGGGAGCTCGCGGGCGGGTCTGATCCACCCCTGTGGGGGTCAGCGCTTCAGGAAGGGGGGTAGGGCGGCGACGATCGGGGCGTCCGCCGGCAGCCACTGGACGGAGAGCAGCTCTTCCGTGCCGAGCCAGCGCAGCTCCTCGTGCTCCAGCGCCTGGGGTACCCCGCCGTCGAGCAGCTCGGCCGTGAAGACCCGGAGCAGGGCGCGCCCGTGGCCGAGGAGCACGTCCTCACCGACCCGCTCGCCGACCGCGACCCGGACGCCGAGCTCTTCCTCGCACTCCCGGACGAGCGCCTCGACGTCGGACTCGCCCGGCTCGACCTTCCCGCCGGGAAACTCCCACATACCGGCCATCTCGGGCGGATCAGATCGAGCGCAGGCCAAAACCTTCCCATTTACGATGATCGCGGCGCCGACGATGATCCTTTGGTTAATCCGTTCGGACTGCACGGCCGACCAGCCTTCCAGATCAATAAGGAATTCGGGTGCCTGAGCCGTCCCGTAGGGCACCAGAAGACGGAAATGTGGGCGTGGACACACCAGCCGCTTAGCGGCAAGACTGGGGGGCACCGAACGATGACGAGATGGCGACGATTTGGCCACAAGCCGGCAACGACGCCTGGGAGGTGTGGCATATGCGTGCTCTGTGGGGAAGCAGGGCTAGCCGTGACTACCTCAGCGACGCCCTGACCCTGCTGCCCGGCTGGACCCGCGAGGGTCGGCAGATCAAGCGCACGCTGGTAATCGATGATTCACAACACGCGGCACTCACCGAGCGTATCAAGGTGGTCGCCGATGCGTTACACCTCCAGCCGGAGGTCCGGCGCCTCGATGGACACACCCAGATCCGGCTGACGCCACGCGACGGCGAGACCATCACCGAGGGTGAAGTCACGCTCGCCGCCCGCATCGAAGACGCATACCGGACCGTGACCAGCAGCGCGTAGCCAACCGACTACACATTGAAGCGAAACTCGACGACGTCACCGTCGCGCATCACGTAGTCCTTGCCCTCCATGCGCACCTTGCCGGCCGCCTTGGCCGCCGCCATCGACCCCGCCGCCATCAGGTCCTCGTACGAGACGATCTCGGCCTTGATGAAGCCGCGCTGGAAGTCGGAGTGGATCACACCCGCGGCCTCCGGTGCGGTCGCCCCGACCGGGATGGTCCAGGCCCGCGCCTCCTTCGGCCCGGCCGTCAGGTACGTCTGCAGCCCCAGCGTGCGGAAGCCGACCCGGATCAGCTGGTGCAGCCCCGGCTCCGGCTGGCCGATCGACTCCAGCAGCTCGCGGGCCTCCTCTTCGGGCAGGTCGATCAGCTCGGACTCGACCTTGGCGTCCATGAAGACCGCCTCGGCGGGCGCGACCAGGGCGCGCAGCTCGTCCAGGAACTCCGCGTTGGCCAGCTCCTCCTCGTCGACGTTGAAGACGTAGAGGAACGGCTTCGTGGTGAGCAGGTGCAGCTCGCGCAGCTCGGCCACGTCGATACCGGCCGTGGCGGCGCCGGCGTAGAGCGTGGTGCCCTCGTTGAGCAGCTTCGCGGCGGCGGCCGCCGCGGCGGCGACCGGCGCCCGCTCCTTGCGGAGCTTCGCCTCCTTCTCCAGCCGGGGCAGCGCCTTCTCGAGCGTCTGGAGGTCGGCGAGCATCAGCTCGGTGTTGATCGTCTCGATGTCGTCGGCGGGCGAGACCTTGCCGTCGACGTGCACCACGTTCGGGTCGGAGAACGCGCGGACGACCTGGCAGATCGCGCTCGCGTCGCGGATGTTGGCGAGGAACGCGTTGCCCCGTCCCTGCCCCTTCGACGCGCCGCGGACCAGCCCGGCGATGTCGACGAACGACACCGGCGCGGGGATCAGCTTCTGCGAGCCGTACATCTCGGCGAGCTTGCCCAGCCGGGGATCGGGCAGGCCGACGACGCCGACGTTCGGCTCGATCGTGGCGAAGGGATAGTTGGCGGCGAGGACGTCGTTTTTGGTCAGCGCGTTGAACAGCGTGCTTTTGCCGACGTTGGGCAGGCCGACGATGCCGATCGTGAGACTCACGGCCCGCCAGTCTACGCGCCGGCCGCAGGCGCCCCGCGCCGACGCTCATGTCCGAAACCCGCGAGCATCCGGTGGCGACCCGGGGCACGATCGATGGCGTGGAGTTGGACTTCGAGCGGTGCTACCGGGCCGTCGACAGCCGCGACGGGCGGTTCGACGGCTGGTTCTTCACGGCTGTCACGTCGACCGGCATCTACTGCCGGCCGTCCTGCCCCGCCGTCACGCCAAAGCCGGAAAACGTGCGCTTCTACCCGTCCGCCGCCGCCGCGCAGCGGGCCGGGTTCCGGGCCTGCCGGCGGTGCCGCCCGGACGCGGCGCCCGGCTCGCCGGAGTGGGACGTCCGCGCGGACGTCGTCGGCCGGGCGATGCGGCTGATCGCCGACGGCGTGGTGGACCGCGCCGGCGTACCGGGGCTGGCCAGCCGCCTCGGCTACACCGAGCGGCACCTGCACCGGATGCTCACGGCCGAGCTCGGCGCCGGGCCGCTCGCGCTGGCCCGGGCACAGCGGGCGCAGACCGCGCGCATCCTGATCGAGACGACCGACCTGGGGCTGGCCGAGATCGCGTTCGCGGCCGGGTTCGGCAGCGTACGGCAGTTCAACGACACGATCCGCGAGGTCTTCGGGTCGGCGCCGTCGGCACTGCGCAAGACGAAGCGGGAGCGAGCGCCCGAGCCCGGCGCGATCCACCTGCGCCTGGCGTACCGGCCGCCGCTGCACGCCGAGTCGCTGCTGGAGTTCCTGGCGCTGCGGGCGGTGCCGGGCGTGGAGGAGGCGGACACCACGACGTACCGGCGAGGGCTGCGCCTGCCGCACGGCTCGGCGACGGTGGAGCTGACCCCGATGCCCGGCTACGTGGCCGCCCTGCTCCGCCTCTCCGACGTACGCGACCTGGCGCCGGCCGTGGCCCGCTGCCGCCGCCTGCTCGACCTGGACGCCGACCCGGTGGCGGTGGACGCCGCCCTCGCCGAAGACGAGGCGCTCGCGCCGGTGGTGGCGAAGGAGCCAGGCGTACGGGTGCCCCGCTCGGTGGACAGCTTCGAGATGGCGGTACGCGCGATCGTCGGCCAGCAGATCTCGGTGGCCGCCGCGCGCAAGGTGCTCGCCAAGCTGGTGCCGGCCGGCGAGACGCTGTTTCCCGGCCCGGAGGAGATGCTGGCGCTGCCGGACGAGGCGTTCAAGATGCCGGCCGCGCGGCGGGCCACGATCCGCGCGCTCGCCTCCGCGGTCGCCGGCGGTGAGCTGGACCTCGACCCGGGGGCGGACCGGGAGGAGGCCGTCCGCAACCTCACCAAGCTGCCCGGCGTCGGCTCGTGGACCGCCGGCTACGTCGCGATGCGGGGGATCGGCGACCCCGACTCGTTCCTCCCGACCGACCTGGGGGTGCGCCGGGGCGCGAAGGCGCTCGGGCTCCCCGACGATCCGAAAGCGCTCGACGCGCACGCGGCCCGCTGGGCGCCGTGGCGCTCGTACGCCCTGATCCGACTCTGGAGACAAGCATGAACAGCACCACCATCGCCACGCCGGCCGGCCCGTTTACGATCCTCGCGAGCGACGCCGGCGCGGTACGGGCGGCCGGCTTCACCACCGACGAGGGCGAGCTGCTCGCGCTCGTACACCCGAGCCTGCGGGCGGAACCGCGGCCGCGACCGGACCTCGGACCGGTGAGCGCGGCGGTGCTGTCCTATTTGGACGGTGACGTCTCCGCGATCGACGACGTGCCGGTCGAGCAGCGCACCGGTGGGCCTTACCTCGCGCACGCCTGGGACGTGCTACGCGAGGTGAAGCCGGGCGAGCCGGTGACGTACACCGAGTTCGCGCAGCTGTCCGGCCGGCCCGAGGCAATCCGGGCGGCGGCGAGCGCCTGTGCCCGCAACGCGGTCGCGCTCTTCGTTCCATGCCACCGCGTCGTGGGCACCGACGGCACGCTTCGCGGCTACCGCTGGGGCCTGGACATCAAGAAGTGGCTTCTGGCACACGAGCGGACAACAAACTCGTAAACGTCAGACGTAACAGCTACCGTCACTGTGTGCACTACGACGGTGACCGGCGCCATCCGGTGCACAACTTGTGGCGCATCCGCCGTTATGTCCGCCCTTATCTCGGTCTGATGGTGTGGCTGGTGCTCGCGGCCTTCGCGGCCACGGGCGCCAGCATCGCGGTGCCGCTGGTGGTCCAGCGCGTGGTCGACGGCCCGATCGTCGACGGCGACGCGACCGGCCTGTGGTGGCTCGGCGGGCTCGCGGCGGTGTTCGGCCTCATCGAGGCGGGGCTCATCTTCATCCGGCGGTGGACCCAGGCGGCGTCCGCGCTCGGCATGGAGACCACGATCCGTAACGACGTCTACGCCCACCTCCAGCGCCTCCAGATCGGTTTCCACGACCAGTGGCAGTCCGGGCAGCTGCTGTCGCGGGTCACCGCCGACCTGTCGGTGATCCGGCGGTTCCTCTCGTTCGGGCTGGTCTTCCTGATCGTCAACACCGCGACGTACGTCACGGTGGTCGCGCTCCTCATCCACCTGCGGTGGCCGCTCGGGCTGCTGGTGGCGGCGAGCGCGATCCCGCTGTTCATCATGAGCCGGCGCTTCTCACGGGCCTACATCGCGGCGTCCCGGCGGATGCAGGACGAGCTTGGCGACGTCGCCACGCTGGTCGAGGAGTCGGCGCAGGGGCTGCGCACGATCAAGGCGTTCGGGCGCCGGCCGTTCATGGCCAAGCGCTTCGGGCGGGAGGCGCGCCAGCTGCACGACACCGCGATCGGCAAGGGGCGGCTGCTCGCGCTCAGCTCGGCCCGCTTCGACCTGGTGCCCAACCTGACGCTCGCCGTGGTGCTGGTCGCCGGTGCCGCCACGGTCGCCGCGGGCGGGATGACGCTGGGGCAGCTCGTCGCGTTCGTCTCGCTCCAGCTGATGCTGATCTGGCCGATCGAGTCGCTCGGCTGGATCATCGCCAACGCGCAGGAGGCGATGACCGCCGCCGACCGCATCTACGAGGTGCTCGACACACCACCCTCCATCGTGGACAGACCGGGGGCGGTCGCGGTGGCCGAGGCCCGCGGCCGCGTGCGGTTCGAGGCGGTGTCGTTCACCTACCCGGGTACGGAGACGCCGGTGCTCCGCCGCATCGACCTCGACGTGTGCCCGGGCGAGACGCTGGCGATCGTCGGCGCCACGGGATGCGGCAAGACCAGCCTCGTCTCGCTGATGCCCCGCCTCTACGACGTCACCGGCGGGCGGATCACGCTCGACGGGCAGGACATCCGTGACATCCAGCTCGGCTCGCTGCGGCGTCTGGTGGGTGTGGCGTTCGAGGATCCGACGCTCTTTTCGATGTCGGTGCGGGAAAACCTGGCCCTCGGCCGGCGCGAGACCACCGACGACGAGATCCACGAGGCGTTGGGGGTGGCGCAGGCCGAGTTCGTGTACGACCTGCCGTGGGGGCTCGACACCCGCATCGGCGAGCAGGGGCTCTCCCTCTCCGGCGGGCAGCGGCAGCGGCTCGCGCTGGCCCGCGCCGTGATCGGCCGCCCGCGGGTACTGGTGCTGGACGACCCACTCTCCGCGCTCGACGTGCACACCGAGGCGCTGGTCGAGGAGGCGCTCGCCCGCGTGCTGCACGGCACCACCGCTCTGCTCGTCGTCCACCGACCGTCCACAGTGGCCCTCGCCGACCGGGTGGCGCTCCTCGCCGGCGGCGAGGTCGCCGCGGTCGGCACCCACTCCGAACTGCTCGAGACCGTGCCGGCCTACCGCGCCGCGCTCTCCGCCGAGGCCGACGCCGACGCCGAGCCGGGCCCCGGCGGAAACGTGGAGCGCAGCGGAGCGTTGTCGTTGGGTGGAATCGACGATGTCTTCAGCCGATAGCTGGCGTGGCCGGGCACCCGACCAGGCGGCGGACCAGACCCTCGCGGAGACCGGCTCGGTGGTCCGGCTCCGGGCCCGCAGTCGGGTGCTGCTCGCCTCGCTGATCCGCCCGCACCGACGGGCACTCGCCCTCGCCGTCGGGCTGCTGCTACTGCAAAACGCCGCCGGCATGGCCGGCCCGTTCCTGGTCATGCTCGGCATCGACAAGGGCATCCCACCACTGCGCGACGACGGCGACGCCAGCGTCCTGATCGCGATCGCCACCGCGTTCCTCGCCGCCGCCGCCGGCGAATACCTCGGCAAGCGCGGCTTCCTCATCCTCTCCGCCCGCATCGGCCAAGCCGTCCTGCTCGACTTACGCCAGCGCGTCTACGACCACTTCCAGCGCCTCTCCGTCGACTTCCACGAGCGCTACACCTCCGGCCGCGTCGTCGCCCGCCTCACCAGCGACATGGACTCCATCGCCGAACTCGTCGACGGCGGCATCGACGACCTCGTACTCGCCGGCCTCTCCGTACTCTCCGTCGCCGGCATCCTGCTCTGGCTCGACGCCCCACTCGCCGCCGTCACGCTGCTCGCCTTCCCGTTCCTGCTCTTCCTCTCCCGCTGGTTCGCCCGCGCCTCCGCCCGCGCGTACCGCCGCACCCGCGAAGCCGTCGCCCTCGTCATCGTCCACTTCGTCGAGTCCCTCGGCGGCATCCGCGCCGTCCAAGCCTTCCGCCGCGAGCCGCGCAACCAGCAGATCTTCGAAGACCTCAACGACGACTACCGCCGCGCCAACCTGCACGCCTTCCGCCTCATCGCCATCTACTCCCCCGGCATCAAAGTCATCGGCAACATCGCCATCGCCGTCGTCCTCACCTACGGCGGCTGGCAGGTCATCCAAGGCCACACCGAAATCGGCGTACTCGCCGCGTTCCTGCTCTACCTGCGCCGCTTCTTCGAACCCATGCAGGAGCTCAGCCAGTTCTACAACGCGCTCCAGTCCGCCACCGCCGCGCTGGAAAAGCTCGCCGGGGTACTCGACGAAAAGCCCTCCGTGCCCGCACCGGCCACACCCGTGCCACTACCGGTCAGCGCCGGCGGCGCGCTCACCTTTCACTCCGTCACCTTCCACTACCGCCCCGACCAGCCCATCCTCCCCACCCTCGACCTCGACGTCCCAGCCGGCCAGACCGTCGCGCTCGTCGGCGCCACCGGAGCCGGCAAGTCGACCATCGCCAAGCTCGTCGCCCGCTTCTACGACCCCGTCGACGGCACCGTCACCCTCGACGGCGTCGACCTGCGCGACCTCGCCGACACCGACCTACGCCGCGCCGTCGTGATGGTCACCCAGGAAAACCACCTCTTCTCCGGCACCGTCGCCGACAACATCCGCTTCGGCCGCCCAGAATCCACCGACGACGAGGTAGCCGAGGCGGCCCACGCCATCGGCGCGCACGCCTTCATCGACGCCCTCCCCCAGGGCTACGACACCGACGTGCACCGCCGTGGCGGCCGCCTCTCCGCCGGGCAGCGCCAACTCGTCGCGTTCGCCCGCGCCTTCCTCGCCGACCCCACCGTGCTCATCCTCGACGAAGCCACATCCTCACTCGACGTGCCCAGCGAACGCCTCGTCCAGCACGCCCTCCGCACCATCCTCCGCGAACGCACCGCCCTCGTCATCGCCCACCGCCTGTCCACAGTGGAAATCGCCGACCGCGTCCTGGTGCTCGAAGCCGGCCGCATCGTCGAAGACGGCGCCCCGGCCAACCTCATCGCCGGCGGCGGCCGCTACGCCGACCTGCACCGCCAATGGCGCGACTCGCTCGTCTAACCCCACGTCCGTGATCGGCCACCGGCGCGGACGGGTGGATATCTCAGTGCCTGGGGGTGCGGGCGTCCGTAGGCTCTACGCATGACTGATACGGTGCGGACCGCGCGCCCCGGTCTCCCGGACCGTCCCACGCTGGACGGGCTGGAGGCGAAGTGGGCGCGCCGCTGGCAGGAGGAGGGTACGTACGCGTTCGACCGGTCGAAGGATCGGGCGGACGTATACGCGATCGACACGCCTCCGCCGACCGTATCGGGCGAACTGCACATGGGGCACGTCTTCTCCTATACGCACACCGACCTCGTGGCCCGCTTCCAGCGCATGCGCGGCAAGATGGTCTTCTACCCGATGGGCTGGGACGACAACGGCCTGCCGACCGAGCGCCGCGTGCAAAACGTCTTCCAGGTGCGCTGCGACCCCTCGCTCCCCTACGACCCCAAGTGGGCGCCGAGCGGCGAGCCGGAGAGCATCTCGCGGCGTAACTTCATCGAGCTGTGCGAGCGGCTCACGGCCGACGACGAGCAGGCGTTCGAGGCGTTGTGGCGGCGGCTGGGGCTGTCGGTGGACTGGTCGCTGACGTACACGACGATCGGGCACCGGGCGCGGCTCGTGTCGCAGCGGGCGTTCCTGCGCAACCTGGCACGGGGTGAGGCCTACACCGCCGACGCGCCGACACTCTGGGACGTGGGCTTCCGCACTGCGGTGGCCCAGGCGGAGCTGGAGGACCGCGAGCGGCCCGGGGCGTACCACAAGCTCCGCTTCCACGGCGGAAGCGGCCCGGACGACGAGCCGGTCTACATCGAGACCACCCGGCCGGAGCTGCTGCCGGCCTGCGTGGCGCTGGTGTGCCACCCGTCCGACGAGCGGTACGCGGCGCTGGTCGGACACTCCGTGCGGACGCCGCTGTTCGGCGTCGAGGTGCCGGTGCACGCCCACCCGCTCGCCGACCCCGGCAAGGGCACCGGCATCGCGATGGTCTGCACGTTCGGCGACCTGGCGGACGTGACCTGGTGGCGGGAGCTCCAGCTGGACACCCGCGTGGTGATCGGGCGGGACGGGCGGCTGCTGCCCGAGCCGCCGGCCGGCGTGCCGACCGGGGCGTACGCACCGCTCGCCGGCCTCACCGTCAAGGCGGCGCGCAAGGCCGTCGTCGAGCGCCTCGGTGACGACCTCGTCGGCGAACCACGGCCGGTCACCCACCCGGTGAAGTTCTACGAAAACGGCGAGCAGCCGCTGGAGATCGTGGGGACCCGCCAGTGGTACATCCGCAACGGCGGCCGCGACCCCGCCCTCCGGGACGCGCTGCTCGCGCGGGGGCGTGAGCTCCGCTGGGTGCCGGAGCACATGCGCCACCGGTACGAGCACTGGGTGGGTGGGCTCAACGGCGACTGGCTGATCAGCCGCCAGCGGTTCTTCGGGGTGCCGATCCCCGTCTGGTACCGGCTCGACGACGCTGGCGAGCCGGACCACGACCACCCTCTCACACCCAGCGAGGCGCTACTACCGATCGACCCGTCCACGGACATTCCCGCCGGGTTCACGGCGGAGGACCGGGGGCGGCCGGGCGGCTTCATCGGCGATCCGGACGTCATGGACACCTGGGCCACTTCTTCGCTTTCGCCCCAGATCATCGGTGGCTGGGAGGCGGATGCCGACCTGTTCGCGCGGGTCTTCCCGATGGACCTGCGCCCGCAGGGGCAGGAGATCATCCGCACCTGGCTCTTCACCTCGGTGGTCCGCGCCCACCTGGAGCAGGGCGTGCTCCCGTGGCGTACCACGGTGCAGTCCGGCTGGATCCTCGACCCGGACCACAAGAAGATGTCCAAGTCCAGGGGAAACGTGGTCACCCCGATGGGGTTGCTGGAGGAGCACGGCGCGGACGCGGTGCGCTACTGGGCGGCCAGCGGGCGCCCCGGCACCGACCTCGCCTACGAGCCCCGGCAGATCAAGGTGGGGCGGCGGCTGGCGACAAAGCTGCTCAACGCGTCCAAGTTCGCCCTCGGGCTGGGCGCGGCCGACTCGCTGCGGGCGCGAGTGACCGAGCCGCTCGACGCCTCGATGCTGGCCGGCCTCGCCACGGTGCTGCGTACGGCCACGAGCGCCCTCGACGACTACGACCACACCGGCGCACTGCAGGCGACCGAGGCGTTCTTCTGGACGTTCTGTGACGACTACATCGAGCTGGTCAAGGAGCGGGCGTACGGGTCGGGCGAGGGCGCCGAGTCGGCCCGCGCCGCGCTGGCGACCGCGCTCTCGGTGCAGTTGCGGCTGTTCGCGCCGTTCCTGCCGTACGCGACCGAGGAGGTGTGGTCGTGGTGGCGGTACGGCTCGGTGCACCGCGCGCCCTGGCCGTCCCGGTACGAGCTGAAGGACGACGGCGACCCCGACCTGCTGCGGGTGGCCAGCACGGCGCTGACCCAGGTGCGGCGGGCCAAGTCGGAGCGGCGGCTCTCGATGCGGGCGGAGGTGCCGCTGGCCGAGGCGCTCGGCCCGGCGGAGCAGCTCGACCGGCTGGCCCGGGTCGCCGGCGACTTCAAGGCGGCCGGGCGGATCGAGCGGCTCGACCTGCTGCCCGACCGCACGCCCGAGCTGGTCATCGCCTGCGCCTTCTGAAGCAGGGCGGGTCGTGCTCGCCGGTCGCAGCCGGTCCACGGTGCCGGGGCCGGCCGCGCCCCGGCCTCCAGGGCGCTTTCGGAGTCGGGGCGATGAGCTTCGATCACCGGCACGCCGATACCTGGCTGGTGATCGAGATCGGGTCGCGGAATCAGATCGTGGTACCTAAGTGCCTCCAGAGGGGCACTGAAATACCACGATCACCGCTTTCGGACGGGATTTTCCGCCTCAGCTTTGGATCGCACGCGCGGGGCCCCGGGGGGAACGTGGAGAGCAGTGGAGCGTTTCTTGGGATGCTTTCCTGCGCGGCACCGCTTTGGCCGGCGGATCCCCGGGCCTCCGCTGCCGGCTCCGCGGGCAAGCCCAACCCAGGGGGAGCACAGACGGGGCAGCTCGAGAGCTTCCCGCACACACACATCCGCCCCGGCGGCGGCGCGGTGGTGAGGTGTCGTGGAGGCACAACCCCAGACGGCCGCCGGCTCCCCGCAGGGGCCGGGGTGAGATAGCGGGTCGCGGAGGGTGAGGCCGCGGGAGCGACGGTCCGGACCACCGCGGAGGTCGCGGTAGCCCACATTCTCTTTCGGGTTGGATCCGGGCCGAAGCACTCTGATTTCGAAGCTCGCTAGAACTCGGCCGGCCAGTCACCGCGGATGAAGCGCAGGCCGAGCAGGAAGACGATCAGGGCGGGAAAGACCGCGAGCGTGGCCGCCTGGAGCCGGTACTCGATCTGGTGGCGGAGCAGCGCCAGCCCGTTGAGCGCGACGGCCACGGCGGCCGCCATCATGAAGCCGCCCCACCAGTCGGTGTCGCCGAAGTCGACCACACCGGCATTCATCAGCAGAAACAGCACACCGAGCGCGGCGCCGCAGAGCGCCAGCGTGGCGATCGTGCGGTGGAACGCACGGGCGAGCGGGTGCTGCGGGCGCCACACGTACGTCCCGGCGACGGCGAGCGTCGGCAGGACGATCATGAGCGGCCAGCCGTCGGTCATCACGCCGAACATCAGCATGGCGCCCACGGCGAAGACGATCACGCCCACCCACGCGATCAGGTAGCCGGTCAGGGCCCGCCCGCCGCCCCGGATCAGCAGCGGCGCGCCCGCGGCGGCGATGAACGCGGCGGGCACCAGCACGAACCCGGCCCACCAGTGGAAACGCCCGGTGGCCTGCGCGGTCGCCGTCACGGCCGCAGCCCCGAACGCCAGCGCGGCGACCGCGAACCACCAGGCCCGCACCGGCTGGACCCCAGACCGAGATTGCGTCGACACACTCACACCAAGCACTCTGCCCCGGTCCCGCCGGAACCACCATCCAGCTACCCCTACCAAGCCCCCGGGGGCTGCCCGCCCTCTTTCCCGGCTACGGGGAGCGCGCAGCGCGGGTTAGAAGTCGCCGCCGCCGAAGTCGCCGCCGCCGAAGCCGGCGTCGCCGCCCCAGTCGCCGCCGCCGTAGTCGCCGCCATAGGCGTCTCCGGTGTCGCCGGCAGCCGAGCCGTCGTCGAAGCCCTCGGCGTACCCGGCGTCGTAGCCGTACCCGGGGTCCGCGAACGCGGGCGAGAAGAGCGCGTCGAAGATCAAGATGCCGCCGACCGCACCGGCGGCACCGGCCAGGGCCGGCTTCCACCAGGGCTGCGAGTACCAGCCGGCCGGCACCGGGCGCCCCTGCACCCGCCCACCCGGGTAGTAGTACGGCGTGTCGTTGCCCGGCTGCGGCCCCGCCTTGAAGTGCTGGCCCTGCACGTTGACCTCGCGCTCCACGGTCAGCTGCCCGGCACCCTGCGCGGCGGCCAGCGGCGGCAGGTCCGGGCCGGGGTCAAGCCCGAGCGCCAGCCGCGCCGCCCGCGCGTAGGCGAGCCCCTCCAGCGCGGTCTCCCGGGCCAGCGCGAACTGCCGTACCGTACGCGCCTGCTCAAGCTGGCTGCCCGCGGCCGTGTACCGCTCACCCGCGTCGACCAGCGCCTGCCGGACGGCCGGCTCGTCGCCGTGCAGGTTCATGACCTGGCCACCCAGCCGCTCGTACCACCGCTGCGCCTCCGCCCGGGCGTCCGCCAGGTCGCGAGCGTGCCGCGCCGCGCTCGCCCGGCGCAGCCAGAACGCGCTCCCGGCGATCAGCACGATGAGCACGACCAGCAAAAACCACTCCATGTCCCGACGGTACCCGGCCCGTTTCGTCGTACTCGTTTGGCAAGCTCACGGACGTGGACATTTCGACGCTGGCCGTGGTGGTCGTCTGTCTGGCCGCCGGTGGCGCCGTGGGGTGGCTGGCGGCACGGGCCCGGGCCGGCGCGGAGATCGCCCGCCTCGACGCCACGCTGCGCGCCACCCGCGAGGGTGAGGAGCGGCTGGAGCAGTCGATGCGGGCACTGTCCTATGAGGCCACCGCCCAGTCCCAGGAGGCGGTCGCGCGGGCGGTGGCGCCGCTGCACGAGTCGCTGCGCCGCTACGAGCTGCGGGTGACCGAGCTGGAGCGGGAGCGCGTCGATGCCTACGCGGAGCTGCGCGAGCAGGTGCGCTCGATGTCCACCGTCTCGGGTGAGCTGCGCACCGAGACCAAGCAGCTCGTCGCCGCGCTGCGGGCGCCGCAGGTGCGCGGCCGGTGGGGCGAGCACCAGCTCCGGCGGATCGTCGAGGCGGCCGGCATGCTGGAGCACTGCGACTTCGCCGAGCAGGTGACGGCGGTCAACGACATCCAGGGCGTCCGCCCCGACCTGGTGGTCAAGCTCCACGGTGGACGGTCCGTGGTGGTCGACGCCAAGGCGCCCTTCGAGGCCTACCTGGCGGCGATGGAGTCGCGCGACGAGCGGGGGCGCGACACCCATCTCGACGCGCACGCCCGCCACCTGCGCGGCCACGTCGACGCGCTGGCGGCCAAGTCGTACTGGAGCGCGTTCGAGCAGACGCCCGAGTTCGTGGTGCTCTTCGTGCCGGCCGACCCGTTCCTCGACGCGGCGCTCCAGCGCGACCCGGCGCTGCTGGAGCACGCGTTCGCCCGCAACGTGGTGCTCGCCACCCCGGCGACGCTGATGGCGCTGCTGCGCACCGTGGCGTACGTGTGGCGTCAGGAGGCGCTGGCCCGCAACGCGCTGGCGGTGCACACGCTCGCCCGCGAGCTGTACGGGCGGCTCTCCACGCTGGGCGAGCACGTGAGCCGGCTCGGTGGGGCGCTGGGTGGCGCGGTCAGCGCGTACAACCGGGCGGTCGGCTCGCTGGAGGCGCGCGTGCTGGTCAGCGCCCGCAAGCTCGCCGAGCTGGGCGTCTCCGACGACGACCTGCCACCGCCGCCCCAGGTGGAGCTGGCGCCTCGCCAGCCCCAGGCGCCGGAGCTGGTGTCAGAGTGAGCGGGCGGCCTTCATGTCGCGCTTGAGCTCCTGCGGCAGCGAAAACGTCAGCCGCTCGTCGGCGGTGGTCACCTCGGAGACGTCGGCAAAGCCGCGCGCGGCCAGGCGCTCCAGCACCTGCGTGACCAGCTCGTCGGGCACGCTGGCGCCGGACGTGACGCCGACCGTGGTGGCCCCCTCCAGCCACTCGTCGGCGATCTCGTGCGCGTAGTCGACCAGGTGGCCGGCCCGCGCACCGGCGTCGAGGGCCACCTCGACCAGGCGCACCGAGTTGGACGAGTTGCGCGAGCCGACGACGATCACCACGTCGCACCGGGGCGCGATCTCCTTGACCACGTGCTGGCGGTTTTGCGTGGCGTAGCAGATGTCGTCGCTCGGCGGCGACTGGAGCAGTGGGAGCCGCTGCTTGAGCCGGGCCACGGTCTCCATCGTCTCGTCGACCGAGAGCGTGGTCTGGGAGAGCCAGACCACCTTGGCGGGGTCACGCACCGTCACCTTGTCGGCGTCCTCGGGGCCGTCGACGAGCTGGACGTGCGCGGGCGCCTCGCCGGCCGTGCCGATGACCTCCTCGTGACCCTCGTGGCCGATGAGCAGGATGTCGTAGTCGTCGGCGGCAAACCGCTTTGCCTCGTGGTGCACCTTGGTCACGAGCGGGCAGGTGGCGTCGATGGCCTTGAGCGAGCGCGCCTTGGCCTGCTCGTACACCTCCGGGGCCACGCCGTGCGCCGAGAAGATCACGGTGGATCCCTCGGGGACCTCCTCGTTTTCCTCCACGAAGATGGCGCCCTTGGCCTCGAGCGTCGACACCACGTGCTTGTTGTGCACGATCTGCTTGCGCACGTAGATCGGCGGCCCGTAAAGCTTGAGCGCCTCCTCCACGGTCTGCACGGCGCGGTCGACGCCGGCGCAGTAACCACGGGGCCTGGCCAGCAGCACGCGCTTGCGGATCTCGGTCACCCCGCCATCGTACGTGGCTCGCCGCCACCCTCCCCCCGCTGCGACCGGGGACACATAGGCTGGCCTGCGTGACGCAGCCGGAAACTCCCAAGAGCACGCCCGAGGAGCCCTGGCCGGTACGGGTGGTCAGCCAGAAGATCGGCTCGTGGGTTTCCAAGCTGGGCTGGGTGTGGGTCGACGGCCAGGTGGCCCAGATCAGCCGCCGGCCGGGCGCGAGCACGGTCTTCCTCACGCTGCGTGACCCGTCGGCCGACCTCAGTCTGACCGTAACGACAAACCGGGACGTACTGGATATTGGCGCACCAGAGCTCGACGAGGGGGCGCGCGTCGTCCTGCACGCCAAACCGGAGTTCTACGCCGCCCGGGGCACGCTCAGCCTCCGCGCCGACGAGATCCGCCAGGTGGGGCTCGGCGAGCTGCTGGCCCGGCTGGAAAAGCTCAAGAAGCTGCTCGCCGCCGAAGGGCTCTTCGCGCGCGAGCGCAAGCGGCGGCCACCGTTCCTGCCCGGGCGGATCGGGCTGATCACCGGCCGCTCCTCGGCCGCCGAGCGAGACGTGCTGACCAACGCCCGGCGCCGGTGGCCGGCCGTGGAGTTTCGCGTGGTCAACGTGGCCGTGCAGGGCCCGAGCGCCGTACCGCAGATGGTCGACGCGCTCAAGGTGCTCGACGGCGACGACACGATCGACGTGATCATCATCGCCCGGGGCGGCGGGAGCGTGGAAGACCTGCTCCCCTTCTCCGACGAGGCGCTGTGCCGGGCGGTCTTCGACTGCCGCACCCCGGTGGTCAGCGCGATCGGCCACGAGACCGACATCCCGCTGCTCGACTACGTCGCCGACGTGCGCGCCTCGACCCCCACCGACGCCGCCAAGCGGATCGTGCCCGACCTCGCCGAGGAGACCCGACTCATCGGCCTCGCCCGGCAGCGGCTGGGCCGCGCGGTGACCGGCCTGCTCGACCGCGAGCAGCACCGCCTCGACGCGGTCCGCTCCCGCCCGGTCCTGGCCCGCCCGCAGGTCATGATCGAACAGCGGGCCACCGAGGTGGTCGCCCTCCGCGACCGCGCGGCGCGCTGCCTCGACCACAAGCTCGCCGCCGCCGCCGGCGACCTCCGCCACACGCTGGCCCGCCTCCGCGCGCTGTCACCCGCCGCGACACTCGAGCGCGGATACGCGATCGTCCAGCGCGCCGACGGCCACGTCGTGCGCTCCCCCGCCGACGTGGCCAAGGGCGACGAGCTCCGGGTACGGCTGGCGGCGGGTGACCTGTCCGCGGCGGTGACCGACTCACCGGGGTGACGTGATCGGGCTGGCCGCCGTCGCGCGGGTAGGGTGACCGACCATGAACGAGCCCCAGTTGAGCTACGAGCAGGCCCGCGCGGAGCTGGCTTCCGTCGTGGAGCGGCTGGAGGCCGGCGGCGGCTCGCTGGAGGAGTCGCTGGCGCTGTGGGAGCGGGGCGAGCAGCTCGCCGACATCTGCCAGCAGTGGCTCGACGGCGCCCGCGCCCGCCTCGACGCGGCCCGCGCCGCCCGCGAGGACGCCTAACCCCCGCCTAGCTCTGTTGATCAGGGAGTTCGCGGGCGTGCCGGTCGGCGCATCGCTGCATAAACTCCCTGATCAACCGCAGCGGAGGCGGCCGGCTCGGAGACGTGCGCGGCCACGATGCGCCAGCCCGACGGGAGGCGTACCCAGGTCTGCGACTGCCGGCCCACGACGGTGCCGCCGGGGTACTCGAAGAGCGTGTTGACCACGGCGTAGTCGGCGCCGAACGTGGCGATCTGGGTCTCCCGCAGCCGCCGCCCAGCGGGGAGCGGCGGCTGCGCCCACCGCCAGACCCGCTGCTCCTCGATGCCCACCTGCTGGTCGGCGATGCCGTAGCGGACGGTCCGCGGCGACTGCCAGAAGAAGTCCACGATCCGGTCCGGCTCGCCGGCGACGAGGGCCGCCTCGTACGCGGCGAAGGCGGCGGCCACCTCCGCCACCACGTCGGGCCGGTTGATCTCCATAGGGTGTGTCCTCTCGCGGGGTGGGGCGGCGGCGCCCCACGCAGTGGTCAGGCGGCCGCCTTCTCGATCTCGGACGCGCGCACCTCGACCGCGTCGGGCTCCCGGGGTGGCACCTTGGCGAGCGCGAACGCGACGCAGACCAGCGCCACGAACGCGTAGCCGAGCGCGACCTGCCCGTTCGCGTTCCACTCGACCTTCTCGCCGTGGATGAGGCCGATGAACGACAGCACCGCCCCCGAGCCCGCGAAGATCGCGGCCTGCCAGAAGCGCTTGTCGATGACGAACGCGACCAGCGCGCCGAGCACCAGCCCGGCCAGGATCGCGCCCTGCCCGAGCACCAGCAGGCCGTGGTAGAAGACGCCGGCCCCCTCCAGCGCCGCGTCGCCGACCTGGGCCGCCGAGGTGCCGGCCGCGGCGAGCGCGTTGTCCATCTGCCCGCTCGCCCACGACGCGATGTTGGGTATCAGCGCGGCGACCACCGCGGCCGCGTGCGCCCGTGGCGTCGCCTGGAACGCCTGCGCGCCGATCAACAGTCCTATGTAGAGCAGGATGGGCACGATGGCGGGTGTGGGCAGCAGCGCACCCAACAGGCCGAACATGCCGAGGAAGCAGAGCAGCGCGATGACCACGCCGGTCGCCATCGAGTACCCGGTCCGGCCGCCGGCCGCCTTCCACCCCGGGTGTCCAACGTAGACAGCCGGCGGGAAGGGCGAGCCCAGCGCCGAGCCGATGACCGCGCCCGCGCCGTCGGCGAGCAGTACGCTGCGCAGGTTGTAGCTGTCTCCCGCGGTCGCCGCACTCTCCACATTGGTCATCGCCTCGGTGAAGTTGTAGACGCCCAGCGGGATCGCGGTCGCCAGCAGCGGCGCCATGTCGCCCAGGCCGTCGAAGAGCAGGCCGAGCTTGAGGTCCGGCACCGCCACGGCGATGTCGCCCGCGGCCGACTCGACGTCCGGCACCGACATGGCGCCGCCGATCCAGCCGATCGCGGTACCCAGCAGGAGCGCGGCGAGGCCGATCGGGATGTTGCCGGGGAGCTTGACGTCGGTGAGCAGGCCGACGAGGAGCAGCGCGAAGACCGGCAGCGCGATCCACGCCATGTCCCACATGCGGGCGGCTGGGTTCATCGAGATGAACGTGATGGAGATGCCGGCGAGCGTGCCGAGCAGCGCGGCGCGCGGCGCGTACCGGCGGATGTAGGGGCCGACGAACGCTCCGATGAGGACGATCACGCCGATGATGAACGCCCACGCCAGACCCGCCTGCCACGCCCGGATCGGGTCGTCGGTGCGCAGGTAGATCGGCAGCATGATCACGAAGATCACGATGAACATGTGCGGCACGCTCGGCCCGTACGGCATGGCCGTCACGTCCGCGCGGTTTTCCTTCCGGGCCAGCCGCCGCGCCAGGTACGTGTAGTAGATGTTGCCGAAGACGAGGGCGATGCCGAGCGCCGGCAGGATCGTGCCGAAGACGTCGCCGGACGCCATGTGTACGACGCCGATGCAGAGCCCGGTCAGCGTGAGCACGTTGACCAGTACGTTGACGCCGAAACCGAAGAAAGCGTTGGTGTCCCCGCGCACCCAGTACGGAAGTTTCACGACTCCTCCTGAAGAGCCCTGAGCACGTCGGTCGAGTCGGCGACCCAACCGAATATCCCGCCCTGTGCGGCGATCATGTCGAGCCCGACCCGCTGGAACTCCGGGAAGTAGGACCCGACGCAGTCGGCGAGCACGAGGCACTCGTACCCGCGGTCGTTGGCCTCGCGGACCGTGGTGTGTACGCAGACCTCGGTCGTCACACCGGTGACGACGAGGCTGGCCACCTTCTTCTCGTCGAGCAGCGCGCCGAGGTCGGTGGCGTAGAAGGCGCCCTTGCCCGGCTTGTCGATGACCGGCTCGCCCGGCGCGGGTGCGAGCTCGTCGACGATGTCGTGGCCGTACTCGCCGCGGATCAGGATGCGCCCCAGCGGCCCCTCGTCGCCGATCCGCATGCTCGGCGCGCCCCGGGCGAGCTTGGCCGGCGGGCAGTCGGAGAGGTCGGGCAGGTGCCCCTCGCGGGTGTGGATGACGGTCAGCCCGGCGGCGCGCCACCCGGCGAGGAGGGCCGCCAGCGGCGCGATCGTGCGGCGGAGCTGGCCGACGTCGTTGCCGAGCGTCTCGCCGAACCCACCCGGCAGCAGGAAGTCCCGCTGCATGTCGATGACCAGCAGGGCCGTGCTGGCCGGCTCGAAGCTGAACGGCGCCGGCCGCGCCGCGACCACGCTCACGACGTCGCCTCGATCACCGCGTCGGAGGTGGCGACGCAGCCGAAGACGCCGCCCTGCATGGTCACCATGTGCAGCGCGGCGGCGTGGTTGCCCGCGTCGGTGGCGCCGGTGCAGTCGGAGAGGATCAGGCACTCGTACCCGCGGTCGTTCGCCTCCCGCATCGTCGTGTGCACGCAGACGTCGGTCGTGATGCCGGTGAGGATCAGGTGCGTGATGCCGTGGGTGCGCAGTACGAGATCGAGGTTGGTGGCGTAGAAGGCGCCCTTGCCGGGCTTGTCGATCACCACCTCGCCGGGTGCGGGAGCGACCTCGGGCACGATCTCCCAGCCCGGCTCGCCCTTGACCAGGATCCGGCCGCACGGACCGGCCGAGCCGATCTCCGCGCCGATCTGGGCCGAGCGCCAGCGCTTGTTGGGCGGCAGGTCGCAGAGGTCGGGATCGTGCCCCTCGCGGGTGTGTATGACCAGCATGCCGAGGTCGCGGACGTGCGACAGCAGCCGCTGGGTCGCGGGCAGGCCGGCCCGCGTCAGTGCGATGTCGTAGCCCATGCTGTCGACGTAGCCACCGGGACCGCAGAAGTCGGTCTGCCAGTCGATGCAGAGCAGGGCGGTGCGCGCGACCGGGGCCGCGCCGTCGTACGGCCAGAGGTAGGGGTCGGCCTTGACAGGTCCGATGGTCGTGCCTGGCATACAGTCGATTGTCGACCGAACAGTTTCCCGCCAGAGTCGCTCGAGTAACGGCGAAATTACCGAGCCCCGGCGGAGCGAAGCGGAGCATCCTCGTCGGGTGGTTTATGCCAGGTAGGAGCGGGCGCCGTGGGCCGCCAGCTCGGTGAGCATGGCCTCCTGGTCACCCGCCGCGGCCGCCGCCAGCAGCCGCTCGTGCCGGTGTACGCCGTCTTCCGGCTGGGCCACCTCCGCCTCGCGGCTGAGGTTGCGCGCCATGTAGAGCTGGAGCTTGACCAGGATCGACTCGTAGATCGCGGTCAGCTGGCTATTGCCGGCGAGCGCCACGACCGCGACGTGAAAGCGGCGGTGCGCCTCGGCGATCTGCAGCCGGTCACCGGCCTTGGTGGCCTTTCTCATCTGCTCCAGTGCGGCGCGCAGCCCGACCAGGTCAGTGTCCCGCGCCAGCGGCAACGCGCTCGCGACCGCGTGCCGCTCGAGCACGTCACGGACGTCGTAGAGCTCCTGGACGTCGCGGTCGGAGAGGGTGGCCACCCGTACGCCCCGGCGGGGCACGTGCTCGACCAGCCCCTGCTCGGCCAGCCGGCGCAGCGCCTCCCGCAGGGGCGCCCGGCTGATCCCGAGGCGGCGGGTGAGCTGCTCCTCGACCAGACGCTCACCCGGATCGGTGCGGCCGCTGAGGATCTCCCGGCGCAGGCGCAGGACGGCCAGCTCCACGAGGCTGAAGCTCTCCAGCTCGCCCTCGACGGAAGCGGCTCCGAGATCGGTCACGACATTCAGCGTACGGCGGCGGCGAGCTCGCGCTGCTCCTGCTCGTGGGCACCACCCACGATCACGATCGTGCGATCGCGCTCCAGCAGCACCAACGCCCGCTCGCCGGGACGCGCCGTGTATCGCTGCCAGCCCTGCCCGTCGATCTTGACCGTGCCCTCGGCCCGGCCGCTCTTGGTCAGCTCGGCGGGGAGCAGCTTTTCCGGCGGCACGTCGCTCTGGATCAGCTGCAGGCCGGCGCCGTCCGGCGTCACGTATCCCAGCCGGAGGATCTGGCCACCCTCCGCCTTTTGGAACGCGGCGCTGATCGTCCGCCAGTCGTCGGAGAGCCCCACCGGCTCGGCGACCGGAAACGAGTTGGCCGAGCGGGCCTGCGCGATCGCCGGCGCGGTGTCGACCTCGACCGGCTGGTCGCCGCCCTGGACCACCCGGTAGATCAACACGACCAGCAGCACGGGAACGAGCAGCACGATCAGCGACAGCACCATGTCGCGCGGGGTGCGCGAGTGGGTGGCGGGCGGCGGCGACGGCTGATCCACGTAATCATCTTCTCAGTCCGCCTCCGGAACGGGCGCCGAGCCCCCGGTCATGGAAAGATTTGGGCAGGCCAACGGCCGCTGGGCGGCGCGCGAGCGAGAGCGAGCGCCACCAGACAAGAGCCCCGCAACGTCGCGAGGAGGACCGCCATGGCGCCGGACCGTATCCCGCAGGACCTCGACCGTAACCTCGCCCTCGAACTGGTGCGCGTCACCGAGGCGGCGGCCATGGCGGCCGGCCGCTGGGTCGGCCGCGGCGACAAGGAAGGCGGCGACGGAGCCGCCGTCGACGCGATGCGCAAGCTGATCAACTCGATCCAGATGCGCGGCGTCGTGGTCATCGGCGAGGGCGAAAAGGACAACGCCCCGATGCTCTTCAACGGCGAGCACGTCGGCGACGGCAGCGGTCCGGAGGTCGACGTCGCGGTCGACCCGATCGACGGTACGACGCTGATGAGCAAGGGCATGCCGAACGCGATCGCCGTGCTGGCCGTGGCCGAGCGGGGCGCGATGTTCGACCCCAGCGCGGTCTTCTACATGGAAAAGCTCGCCGTCGGCGCCGACTGCGCCCATGTGATCGACATCAACGCCGGGGTAGCGGAAAACCTCCGCCGCGTCGCGAAGGTCAAGAACTCCGGCATATCGGATGTCACGGTCTGCATCCTCGACCGCCCCCGCCACGAGGAGCTGGTCCGCGAGGTACGGGACACCGGCGCCCGGATCCGCTTCATCTCCGACGGCGACATCGCCGGCGCCATCTCGGCGGCGAGCGAGCAGTCCGATGTGGACGTACTGGTGGGCATCGGCGGCACCCCCGAGGGCATCACGGCCGCCTGCGCGCTCAAGTGCATGGGTGGGGCGATGCAGGCCAAGCTCTGGCCGCGCGACGACGCCGAGCGGGAAAAGGCACTCGCCGCCGGCCACGACCTCGACCGCGTACTCACCACGGACGACCTCGTGACCGGCGACAACTGCTTCTTCGTGGCCACCGGCATCACCACCGGCGACCTGCTCAAGGGCGTGCGCTACCGGGCCGGCGGCGCATACACCCAGTCGATCGTCATGCGCTCCAAGAGCGGCACGATCCGCGTGATCGACTCGTACCACCGCCTGGAGAAGCTGGCCCTCTACTCGGCCGTCGACTTCGACGGCCGACCGCTGGCCGAGCTCACCTGACCCGCCGTTCCGGCACCGTTGCCTCCGCGGCCTCACCCTCGGCGGTTGGCCTGCCCCGCAGGCGGCGCCTGCGCTCGATGGTTGTGAATCTAGAACGCTTAGGGCGGATATAGAACCCTAAACGTTCTAGATCGGCTTCGGATCTGCTCCCGCGGGGCCCCCGACCCCGGGTTCACGGCTCAGCGGCGGACCGTCCCAGCAGATCGTGGTACGAATCCGCCCACCCGAGGGCACCTACCAACCACGATCTCAACGACCGCCCGTGAGCGCGGTCCGGCCCGCCCGGGCCGGGTCTACGGTCTGGCGGTCCCGAGCGTGCCCAGCTCACAGCGGGGAACCCCCGCGGGGCTGGCAGCGGAGGCCGGGGAATTCGGCGAGCGCTGGCGAGCCGCCGGCCGTAGCGGTGCCCGCGGGAATGCACCCCAAGAAAACGCTCCGCTGCGCTTCACGTTGCCCCGGGGACCCCGCGCAAACGGCCTGCGACTGGCGCGGACCGGGGCAAATATGTCTTGGCTCTAGGGTCGGGCGGCGCGGAGGAAGGCTTCCAGGCCGGCGAGGTCGTCGGTGTTGATGTGGTCGACGTCGGCCGCGATCAGCTCGCGCCACACGGCGTCGCGCTCGGGGCCGGGCAGGTCGGGTGTGGCCCAGAAGCGCACCCGCTGGCCGTTGGCGTGTGCGGTGGCGACGGCCTGGTGCAGGAACGCCCGCTCGGCGGTCGGCATCGGTCCGACGCCCTGCCAGGTGAAGACGCCGGTCCAGTTTTCGCTGATCAGCGGCATGAACGAGGCCGGCGCGCCGGCGCCGAGGTCGGGGCCGCGGCCGTCGAAGAAGGCGTAGCGGACGGTCTGGGCCTCCATCAGCTCGCGCGGGCGGTCGCCGCTGATCACGACGGTGACGGCGTCCTGGTGCACCCGGCCGTGCGTGTACGTGGTCAGCATCGACCGGTAGCGGCGCAGCACCTTGTCCAGCTCGGTGTAGGTGGCGACGCCGGTGTTCTTGATGTCGACCAGGAGCTGGAGCTGCTGGCGGCTGCCCCGGAAGACCGTGCCGTGGTTGGCCCGGACCCGGCGGGCCAGCGGGTCGAGGTAGAGGCTCTGCAGGGTGCGGCCGGGCACGACGTCTTCGGGGTCGTGCGCGACGAGCAACTCCCCGTCGACCAGGTAGATGTCGGCCTCCACGCTGGTGAAGCCATGGCTGAGCGCGTCGAAGAGCGGCCGCTCGTGCTCGTAGTCGTTGTGCGCGTGGGCCCGCGGCAGCGGCCGCTCGGGCCGCCCGTGGCCGCCAGCCTGCGCGGCGGGTGCCGCCATCGTGACGAGCGCGCCGGCCACGGCCAGCACGGAGAGGGCGCGTCGGAACATCGAGATTCTCCCCCGCATCGATGGGTACCAACAGAACTGGGACCCTAGGGGGCGAAGGTGAATCTACGGTGACGATCAGCCCGCGTCGGAGGAGTGGCCGGGGAAGAGGTGGGCCCCGGGGTCGATCGCGACGGCCGCGTTGTTGACCGCGGTGGCCGCCTCACCGAAGCCGGTCGCGATGAGCCGCACCTTGCCCGGGTATTCGGCGATGTCGCCGGCGGCGAAGACCCGCGGGCGGTTGGTGAGCATGGTGCTGTCGACCTTGATGTGCCGCTTGTCCAGGTCGAGCCCCCACTCGCCGAGCGGTCCCAGGTCGGCGGTGAAGCCCAGCGCGGCGACGACCGTGTCGACCGGGATCGTCTCGGCGGTGCCGCCTTTGACCGTGATGTCGGCGTGGGTCACCCGCTCGTCGCCGTGAATCTTGGTGATCTCGGCGTTGACCACGATGCGTACCGGCAGGTCCTGCACCCGGGCCACGGTCGCCGCGTGCGCCCGGAACTTTTCCCGGCGGTGCACGAGCGTGACCGACTTGGCCAGTGGCTCCAGCGCGAGCGCCCAGTCGAAGGCCGAGTCGCCGCCGCCCACGATCAGCACGTCGTGGCCGTCGAGCTCGGCGAGCCGGGGAACGAAGTAGACCAGGCCCTCGCCGCCGAACGCCCCGGCGGCCGGCAGCGGGCGCGGGCTGAAGCTGCCCAGCCCGCCGGTGATGATGATGGCGCCGCAGAGCAGCTTTTCCCCGCCGCCGAGCGCGAGCAGCGGCCGCCCATCCACATAGGACAGCTCCTCGGCGCGGGCGCCCAGCAGGTACTCCGGGTTGTAGGGCGCGGCCTGCTCGACCAGGTTGGCCACCAGGTCCCGCCCCTTGATCATCGGGAAGCCGGCGACGTCGTAGATCGCCTTTTCCGGGTACATCGCCGTGACCTGGCCACCCGGCTCGGGCAGCGCGTCGATGACCGCCACCGAAAGCCCCCGGAACCCGGCGTAGTACGCCGCGTAGAGCCCCGTGGGTCCGGCTCCCACTATCGCGACATCGATCTCGCGCATGCGCACACCGTAACCCTTCAGTAGGGACCCAACTGGTCCAGACGGTATGCATACCGGGGACGGCCCGGCAAGGACCGGTCCCGCCCCTTGGGCCACCGCCCCCTCCCTCTGCCTAGTAGTGCTTTGTTAGGTCGGCGTGTCGTGGGGTCGTCGGGGTGGTGCGGGTAGTTTCATGCTTCGGTGACTCCGGATGAGCTTTCGGTTGTGCGGCAACGCCTGGAGGCGTTCGCGGCGGACGTGTTCACGCCCTTGGCCCGGTCTGACCAGCGGGTCAAGGGCGAGACGTATCTGCGGGGGCTGTTGCTGGACGGGCGGCGTAAGTCGATGCAGCCGATGGCGGCCCGGCTCGGCGTGGATCATCAGGGGCTGCAGCAGTTCGTGACCACGTCGACGTGGGACACCATGGCGGTGCGGGCGCGGCTGGCCGAGCGGGCGGTAGAGTTGATCGACCCGGTCGCGTGGGTGTTCGATGACACCGGGTTCCCGAAGGACGGCACCGGCTCGCCCGGGGTGGCCCGGCAGTACTCCGGCACCCTGGGCAAGGTCGCCAACTGCCAGATCGGGGTCAGCGTCCACGCGGTCACCGATACGGCGTCGTGCCCGCTGGACTGGCGGCTGTTCCTGCCGGAGTCCTGGGACGCCGCCAAGGCCGGACCGGCCGCGGTCAAGGCGGCCAAGGCCAAGCAGCGTAAGACGTTGACGAATGCACCGCGGGCCACCGCGTCTGTCGAACCGGCCGAGGTCGATGTTGATGCGGTCGCCGCTGCCGCGACCGAGACCGCGCGGCGGCGGCGCCGCAAGGCCGCGATTCCGGAGGATGAGGGCCACCGTCCGAAGTGGATACTGGCAATCGAGATGATCGACGGGCTCGCTGCACACGGATTGCGACCACCCCTGGTCACCGCCGACTCCGGCTACGGCGACAGCGGCCCGTTCCGGGCCGCGCTCGACGAACGCGGCATCCTCTACAGCGTCCAGGTCAAAGGCGAAACCCTCGCCCACCGGTCCGACGCGGAACCCGCGCCACCCACGTGGTCCGGGCACGGCCGCCCACCGACCCGCCCGGACTACCCCGACGACGCGGCCAGCATTGCCCGGCACGTGCTCGACGCCGGCCGCGATGCCGCGACCACGGTCACCTGGCGCGAAGGCAGCAAAGGCATCCTCAGCTCACAGTTCGTGTTCCTACGGGTCCGTCCGGCTGGGCACCGCATCCCCCGCAACCCCGACGGCAGCCTGCCCGAGCGGTGGCTGATCGCGGAATGGCCCGACGACGAGGCCGAACCGGTCACCTACTGGCTATCCAGCCAACCCGCCGACACCGACCCCGTCGACCTGATCCGCACCGCGAAGATCCGCTGGCGGATCGAACACGACTACCGCGAACTGAAAACCGGCCTCGGCCTGGACCACTTCGAAGGCCGCTCCTTCACCGGCTGGCACCGCCACGTCACCCTGGTCACCGCCGCGCACCTGTTCATCACCCTGCTGCGACACGACCCAAAAGCGGCTGCGCCGGCCTGACCCTCTACAAGGTCATCCGCGAGCTGCAATACCTCCTCGCGACCTGGACCGGCGCCTGCCCCACATGCCACCAAACCGTGAAACCCTTACACCACAACCAATCTCGAGTTACCTAACAAAG
>NZ_JAVHUY010000056.1 GCF_031085175.1 Phytohabitans maris | reverse complement strand
GCGAGCACGACCAGCACGATGGCGTAGACCAGGTGGTAGTCCATGAACGGGTTGGTCGACCCGGACGCCTCACCAGCGGCGGTGTACCGGTCCGGGGGAAACTCCGCGGCCCACATCATCAACATGATCAGACCACCGGCGGCGGCCGAGACCCGCAGACCGATCCCCGCGATCAACGCCAACCCGACCGCGGCCATCCCGACCATGAACAGGGCATCCACCCACCACAGCCCGGCCAGATCATGCGAGACCGACTGGAACGGCCCCACCTGCACGTGGGACAGGAACCCGTTGGTCGGCGAGCCACCGTTGATCCAGGCCCGCTCACCCGGGGTGGAAAACCCCAGACCAAACGTCTTGTCCAAGAACGCCCACAGGAACACAAACCCGGTACCCACCCGCAACACCGCCAAAGCACGGGCAGCGGTCGTGGTGAGCATGTGCCCAGGAGCCTCAGCAGTCTCAAGAGCATGGGCCGGCACCTTCACCGGACCACTGTTGGTGGTGGTCATCGCCGCCTCCGGAAGCCTCATCGCGCCTTCGTTTCGTTGACACCCACAGCCTCACCCGAACCGAAGATCAGCACCTGAGCCGGAACTCCCCACCTCCACAGGACCAAAGTCACCGGAGGCCCGGGACCGACGCCCGGGTTGTCCTGACGATTGTTGCGCTGGGAGAGAGGCGATCTCGTCTGCTGCGGTACGATGCCAGGTGGCGGCGCGGACGGTCCATCCGCAAACACGGCCGCGCCGCCTTCAAAGCCGCACTCGCGGCGCCCGTGGTGCGCAGTCCTACGTCCAGGCCGAGAAGGTCACCCGCCCCCCTCGGGATGACAAGATTGTATGACTGACCTACAATTCTCGGACCGGAGAGCAGCGAGGATGGTGGGGCCGTGGCGGAGGTACTCGCGGTGCGGTACGGCACGCGCGCGACCCGCAAGAGCGAGGTGTTCCTGCACTTCGACACGTACGGCGAAGCCGACGCCGACCTCGCCATGGACTACTTCTTCTGGGTCGTCCGCTCCGGTGGCCGGACCACGCTCGTCGACTGCGGCTTCAACGAGGCCAGCGGCGGCCGCCGGAAGCGGACCATGCTCTGCCCGCCCGAGCTGGCGCTCTCCCGGCTCGGCGTCGACCCGGCCACGGTGACCACGGTCGTGCTGACCCACGGCCACTACGACCACATCGGCAATCTGGGCGCCTTCCCGGACGCCGAGTTCGTGATGTCCCGCCGGGAGTACGACTTCTGGACCGGCCCGATGGGGGCCAAGCCGCTCTTCGCGGTCTCCGCCGAGGCCGATGACGTGGCGGCCCTGCGCGCGGCGCACGGCGCGGGCCGCGTCCGGTTCGTCCGCGACCGCACCGACCTGCCCGGCGGCGTCGAGCTGGTCGAGGTCGGCGGGCACACCCCCGGCCAGCTCGTCGTGGTGGTCGGGGATGTCGTCATCGCCTCCGACGCCCTGCACTACTACGAGGAGCTCGACGCGGACCGGCCGTTCGTCCACGTCGCCGACCTGCCCGCGATGTACACGGGGTTCCAGCTGCTGCGCGAGTACGGCGGGACGCACCGCCTGGTCGCCGGGCACGACCCCGAGGTGATGCGGCGGTTCCCGGTCGTCGGCGAGGGCCTGGCCGCACGGATCGGCGTGGAGGGGTGGTAGGCATGCGCGGGCTCGCGGGCAAGGTGGCGGTGGTGACCGGCGCGGCCGGCGGCATCGGGGCGGCCACCGCGCGGCGGCTCGCCGCCGAGGGAGCGCACGTCGTCGCGGTGGACACCGCGGTCGCGGAGCCGGCTCCGGCCGGCGCGGTGTGGGTCCGCGCCGACGTCTCCACGGAGGAGGGTGTGGCGGCGTACATGGAGGTGGCCGTCGACCGGTTCGGCCGGGTCGACCTGCACCACCTCAACGCCGGCATCCCCGGTTCGTTCGCCACGCTGCCGGAGCTGACCGTGGCCGAGTTCGACCGGGTCATGGGCGTCAACGTGCGCGGCGTCTTCCTCGGCGTCCGGGCCGCCTTCCGCCAGTACGCCCACCAGGACGGCGGCGGGAGCATCGTGATCACCGGCTCGATCGGCAGCCTGCGCGGCAGCGCCGACCTGCTGGCGTACCAGACCTCCAAGCACGCGGTGCTCGGCATCCTGCACGGCGCCGCGATGTACGGCGGGCCGCTCGGCGTACGGGTCAACGCGGTCGCGCCGGGCATCGTGCCGACCGACCTGTTCGCCGCGACGCCCGAGGCGGTCGGCGGCAAGGACGACATGGTGCGGCGGGCCAGCAGCACCCCGCTGCGCCGGGCCGGCACCGGCGACGACGTCGCGGGCGTGGTGGCGTTCCTGCTCAGCGACGAAGCCGCGTACATGACCGGCGAGGTGGTGTCGGTCGACGGCGGTGCCAGCATCGTGAGCACGGTACGGCCGTCCGGTGGCGCCGGCGCCTGGGACTTCGCCGCCTACGACCGCGCGCTGTACGGAAGGGACGTCTCATGAGGGTGGGATTCATCGGGCTGGGCAACATGGGCGGGCGCATGACGCGCCGGCTCGTGGACGCCGGCACACCGGTACTGGGCTACGACACCGACCCCGGGCGGGCGGCCGCGGCGGGTGCCACGCCGGCCGGCGGCGTACGGGCGGTGGTGGAGCAGAGCGACGTGGTCCTGCTCTCGCTGCCGGACAGCCCGGTCGTCGAGCGGGTGGTGCTCGGCGCCGGCGGCGTACTGGAGTCCGGCCGGGCCGGCCAGATCGTCGCCGACCTCAGCACCGCGGCACCCGCCTCGACCGTCCGGATCCACGAGGCGCTCGCCGGCATCGGTGTGGCGTACCTCGACGCGGGCATCTCCGGCGGCGCGGCGGCCGCGGAGCGGGGCACGCTCACCATCATGGTCGGCGGCTCGCCGGAGGCACTCTCCACGGTGGAACCGGTCTTCGCCGCCTTCGCCAGCACCGTCGTCCACATGGGACAGCCGGGGGCCGGGCACACGACGAAGGTGCTCAACAACTTCCTCAACGCGATCAGCCTCGCCGCGACCGCCGAGGTGATGGTGGCGGCGAAGCGGGCCGGCCTCGACCTGGCCCAGGTGCTCGACGTCCTCAACGCCAGCAGCGGCGTCAACTTCGCCACGCTCAACCGGTTCCCGCACATCGTCAAGGGCGACTACCTGGAGGGCGGGCTCACCAACGCGCTGATGACCAAGGACGTCACGCTGTACGTCGACTGCCTCGCCCGGCTCGGCGTGCCCTCGCTGTCGGCGTCCGGGCCGCTCGCCGCGTTCGGGCTCGCCAACAACCTCGGGTACGCCGACCAGATCAGCAACCGCGTGGTCGACGCGATCGGAGACGTCGCCGGCGGGGTCCGGCTGCACACGGTGGAGGAGCGCTGATGGAGATCGTTCGCGGAAACGCCGACCGGCTGCCGTCCGAGCGGCGCACGGCCACGTTCACCGGTACGGTGTTCGCCGACCCGCTGCGGTCCGGGCCGGACGTCACGATCGCGAGCGTCTTCTTCGCGCCCGGCTCCCGGACCTACTGGCACACCCACGAGCAGGGCCAGATCCTGGTCGTCACGGCCGGCGCCGGGCTGATCTGCCCGGCCGGCGGGGTACCGCGGGCGCTGCACCCGGGCGACACCGTGTGGGTGCCGCCCGGCGAGACGCACTGGCACGGCGGCGGCCCGGAGACGTACCTGGTGCACCTGGCGATCTCGCTGGGCCAGACCGCGTGGCGCGACGCGGTGACCGACGAGGAGTACCAGGCATGATCGGCTTCGTCGGGCTCGGCAACATGGGCGGGCCGATGGCGCGGCGGCTCGTCGCGGCCGGCCACGACCTCTGCGTGTACGACGTCGCGCCGGCCGCCCGCGAGCGCTTCGCCGGCAGCGCGACCGTCGCCGGCACGGTGACGGACGTGTCCACTTCGGACACCGTGCTGCTCATGCTGCCGGACTCCGCGGTCGTCGAACGGGTCCTGCTCGGCGACGGCCTCCTCGACCGGCTCGCCCCGGGCACGCTGCTGGTCGACATGAGCTCCTCCGACCCCAACCGCACCCGCGCGCTCGCCGCCACCGCCGCCGAGCGCGGCGTCACGCTGGTGGACGCACCGGTCTCCGGCGGCGTCTCCGGCGCCCAGGCCGGCACGCTGACCATCATGGTGGGCGGACCCGCGGCGGCGTTCACGAAGCTGGGTCCGTTTTTCGCCGTGCTCGGCGCGAACGTGGTGCACGCCGGCGAGGTGGTCGGCGCCGGCCACGCCGTCAAGGCGCTCAACAACCTGATGTCCGCCGCCCACCTCATGGTCGCCTCGGAGGCGCTGCTGGCCGGGCAGGCGTTCGGGCTCGACCCGCGGGTGATGCTCGACATCGTCAACGCCTCCAGCGGCCGCAGCGGCTCGACCGAGACCAAGTGGCCGAAGTTCGTGCTGCCCGGCACCTACGACTCCGGCTTCGGCCTGCGCCTGATGCTCAAGGACATGGGCATCGCCCTGGGCCTGCAGGAGTCGACCGGCACGCCGGCCGCGGTCTCCGCCGCCGCGGTGGCGGCCTGGGCGGACGCGGCCGAGGCGCTGCCCCCGGACGCCGACCACACCGAGGTCGCCGCCTGGCTGGCGGCGCGGACGAAGACCGACGGACACCGACAAGGGAGTGGCCCGTGCTGACCGCCGAACAGCAGCAGATCAAGGACGAGTTCATCGCGGTCCGCTCCACCTGGAGCGACACCTGGGAACGGATCCTCGAGCTCGACCCCGCCTTCCTGCGCGCGTACCTGAACTGGTCGGCCGTACCCTGGCGCAAGAACCACCTCGACCCGAAGGTCAAGGAGTTCGTCTACATCGCCGTCGACGCGGCCGCCACCCACATGTACACGCCCGGCGTCCGCCAGCACGTCCGCGCCGCCCTCGCCTTCGGCGCCACCGCGGCCGAGCTGATGGAGGTGCTGGAGCTGACCAGCACGCTGGGCATCCACGCCTGCAACATCGGCATCCCGCTGCTCATCGAGGTGCTGGAGGAGGAGGGGCTGCGCACCGGCCCGGCACCGCTGTCCGACCGGCAGGAGCGGCTCAAGGCCGAGTTCACCAAGAACCGCGGGTACTGGCACGAGTTCTGGGACGGCCTGCTGGAGCTCGACCCCGAACTGTTCGAGGCGTACGTCGAGTTCTCCTCCGTACCCTGGAAGACCGGCGTCCTGGAGCCGAAGGTCAAGGAGTTCGTCTACATCGCCTTCGACGCCGCGGCCACCCACCTGTACGCGCCCGGACTGAAACTCCACATGCGCAACGCCATCCGCCTCGGCGCCACCACCGAGGAGATCGTCGAGGTGCTGGAGATCGCCAGCGTCATCGGCATCCACGCCGCCACCACCGCCGTCCCCATCCTCGCCGAGGAGCTGTCCCGCACCCCCGACTGAAGAGGTCACCGGCTGACCGGCAGGGGAGCGACCACGCCGATGTCGGTGTGGACGTCGACCACGACCGGACGGCCGGCGGAGAGTGCGCGGTCGAGCGCGCCCGCGAGGTCGCCGGGACGGTCGACGCGGATGCCGAGGGCGCCCATCTCCCGCGCGACGCGGGCGAAGTCCACGTCCTGGTAGGTCCAGAGCTCGCGGGAGCGGTCGGTGGCCTGGCCGCCGTACGCCCGGTCGAAGCCGCGCTTGCTCTGGTTGCCGCCGTGGTTGTTGTTGACGACGGTGACGAGGTTGACCCGGCGGCGGACGGCGGTCTCGACCTCGCCGAGGTGGTAGTAGAAGCCGGCGTCGCCGGTGAACGCCACCACCGGCCGGTCGGGCGCGCCGCACTTGGCGCCGATGCCGGCGGAGAACGCCCAACCGAGGTGGCCGGCGGTGCGCAGGTAGCTCTGCGCCGGCGCGGTGATGTCGTGGAACTGGGCCATCCACATGCCGGCGTGCCCGGTGTCGACCACGAGCACGGCGTCGGCCGGGAGGGCGGCGGTCAGCTCGGCGCAGAGGCGTTCGGGGCGGATGGGCACGGCATCGCTGGTGAGCACCTCGCGGTAACGGGCCCGCCAGGCCGCCTTCGCGTCGTCCACTTCGGAGAGCCACGCCGTGCGGTCCGGCCGTCCATGATGGACGGCGAGGGCGAGCATGCGGGCGAGCGCGGCCTTGGCGTCGGCGGCGACGGCGGCCCGCAGCGGGTAGTTGCGGCCGAGCCGGGAGGGCTCGATGTCGATCTGGACCGCGGGCGTGCCGATCGGCGGTACCGCCCAGAAGTGCGTGGTCATGCCGCCGGTCGCGGTGCCGACGAAGCAGACCAGGTCGGCGCGGGCCACCACCTGGTTGGCGCATTCGCGCGAGTACGAGCCGACCACGCCGGCCGAGAGCGGATGGGTACCGGGGATGGTGTCCTTGCCGTTCGCGGAGGTCGCCACCGGGACGCGCAGCGCCTCGGCCAGCGCGACGAGCTCGGCACCGGCGCCGGAGGCGCGTACGCCGCCACCGGCCACGATGACCGGCCGCTCCGCCTCGGCCAGCAGCCGCAGCACCGCCGCGACACTCTCGTCGTCGGGAGCCGGGCGGACCGGTGGCACCCGGGCGAAGGCCGGCTCCACGATCGGCTCGGCGTCGGTCTCCTCCGCGTCGAGCTGCCCCTCGTTGCCCTGGATCTGCAGGTGTACCGGGCCGGGGGAGCCGGTGGTGGCCACCCGGAACGCGTGCCGGAGCATGTCGGGAAACCGGCCGGCGTCGTCGACCGTGCCGTTGAACTTGGTCACCGGCTCGAACGCGGGCAGGTCGTCGATCTCCTGGTACACGTGGCGGAACTTGGTCGCCGGCAACCGGCCGCCGGTCAGCGCGACGACGGGGGAGCCGGCCAGGAAGGGTTCGCGGAGGCCGGCGGCGAGGTTCAGCGCGCCGACCACCTGGGCCGCCGCGACACCGGGCCGGCCGGTCACCCGGGCGTAGCCGTCGGCCATGTAGGCGGCGGCCTTCTCGCCGTGCGTGACCACCCGGTGGATGTGCGGGTGGCGCAGTTCGAGCTCGGCCAGGGTGCGGCGGAGGATCGCCGGCACCAGGAAGACGTGGGTGACGCCGTAGCCGTCGAGCATGTCCGCGACGACCCGGGCACCGGTGCGGCGGCTCACGCGGTGGTGACCCCGACCGGTTCACCGTCGACGGCCGCCTCCTGGCGCACCTGCTCGATGACCCGCTCGGCGAGGCGGAACGACTCCAGGGCCGCCGGCGCCCCGCAGTACGCGGCGGTCTGCAGCAGGACCTCCTGGATCTCGGCCTGGGTGCAGCCGTTGCGGAGGGCGCCGCGCACGTGCACCGAGAACTCGTGTGGACGGTTGAGCGCGGTCAGCATCGCGAGGTTGAGCAGGCTGCGGGTGCGCCGGTCGAGCCCGGGCCGGGACCAGACGTCGCCCCAGCAGCTCGCCGTCACGTACTCCTGCACCACCCGGGTGAAGTCGGTGGCCTGTGCCATCGAGCGATCCACGTGTGAATCGCCGAGCACCTCGCGCCGGACCCGGATGCCGCGATCGAGTCGGCTCTCGTCATCACTCATGGACCGCTCCCATCCCATCTCAATGTCCGACCATCATACAATCCGACAGGCCGGGCGGAAGGGGCTCGCGGTGAGGTGGAGGGCTACGCCCCGTCCTGCTCGGAGAGGGCGATCAGCCCGGCGCGGCCGGCCTCCTCGACGTGCCGGGCGCAGGCCGCGGCCGCGGCGTCGGCGTCGCCCGCCTGGACGGCGTCGACGATCGCGCGCAGCTCCTTGGTGCTGTGCTCGAGGCGGCCCGGCACCGACAGCGACAGCGACCGCAGCACGCTCACCCGCGCGTGCAGGCTGCCGACGACCGACCGGAGCGCGTCGTTGCCGCCGCCCTCGAACAGCACGTCGTAGAAGGCGTCCTTGGCCGCCAGGACCGGCGAACCCTTGGCGGTCAAGCGCTCGATCCGCTCCAGCGCGCGGACCAGCGCCTTGCGCTGCACCGGGCTGGCGTGCTCGACGAAGAGCCGGCCGGCGAGCGCCTCCAGCACCGAGCGGACCTGGTAGAGCTGGCGCGCCTCCTCGGCGCTGACGCTCGTGACGACGGTGCCCCGGTTGGGGATCGCGGTGACCAGCCCCTCGGCGGCGAGCTCGCGCAGCGCCTCGCGGACGCTGGTGCGGGAGACGCCGGTGAGCTCCACCAGCTCGCGCTCGATCAGGCGCTGCCCCGGCGCGAGGCGGCGGTCGAGGATCGCCTGCCGCAGGTTTTCCACCACCTGCGAGCGGATGAGAGCCGGGGTCCGCTCGACACGCAACGCATTGACTCGTGTCACCGCCGCCCTCCCTTGTCCACACGCTCATGTGACCGGTTGTGCCTGACATCGTACCCAGCGGAGGCCGGCCGGCCGACAGCCGCGTCGGGGCGCCGCCAGGTTGTTCCAGATCGTATGACGATGCTACAATCTTGCGGACCAAAACCCCTCGTGAGGAGCGTCATGAGCGCGGTGGAAAAGCCCCGTTCGGGGTTCGCTCGACGGCTGGCGGAGGCGGACCGGTGCCTGGTCGGCACCTGGGTGAAGATCCCCGCGCTGGCGCCGGTGGAGATCCTGGCCGACGCCGGGTTCGACTTCGTCGTGATCGACCAGGAGCACGCGCCGCTGACGTTCGACTTCGCCTACCAGGCGACGGTGGTCGCGCAGGGCGCCGGCATGTCGGTCCTGGTCCGCGTCCCCGACCGCAGCGGCGCCTACCTCCAGCGGCTGCTCGACACCGGCGTCGACGGCATCCTGGTGCCGCGGGTGACCTCCGCCGCCGAGGCGGCCGCGGCCGTGCGGCAGATGCTCTTCTCGCCCGGCGGCGACCGGGGCATGGGCATCACCTCCCGCGCCGGCCGGTGGGGCGGCACCCCGCGCGCGGAGTACCTGCGCTTCGGCGACGAGGACGTCATGCGCGCCGTCCAGCTGGAAGACCGGTCCGCGATCGAGGCGGTCGAGGAGATCCTCGCCGTCGACGGGCTCAACGGCGTCTTCCTCGGCATGGGCGACCTCCAGCTCTCCTCCGGCCTGCCGGAGTCCGACCCCGTGCTGCAGAAGCTCGTCGACACGCTGCTGGGCGCCGCCGGGGAGCGCGGGGTGCCGGCCGGCACCGCCGTGCAGACCCCCGCGCAGGCGCGGGCGGCCGCCGACCGCGGCTACCGGTACGTGATGGTCAGCAACGACACCAGCCTGCTGAGGTCCGCCGCGGCGTCCGTCGTCGCCGGCATCGGCGGCTGACTCTCCGAAGGGGACCACCAGATGGCGTACGACTCCACCGACCTGCGCTCCACCCTGCCGTCGAGCACGGCGACCGCGACCGCGCCGGCACCGGAGCGGTTCTCCGGCTCCGAGCACGTCAAGTTTCGCGACCTGGCGCCGGCGGAGAAGACCGGGGAGGTGTCGACCTGGTACGCCCGCGGGCAGAACTTCGTGGTCGGATACTCCGAAGTGGACGGTACGGCCACGTTCAGCCGCACCGGGCAGCCTGACGAGTACGTGGTGCTGCTCGCCGACGACGCGCTCGCCGCCCGGGTCGAGGCGCCCGGCGAGGAGGTGGCCGCGAGCGGCCGTACGATGCTCGTGGTCCCGCCCGGCGACAGCACGGTGACCGTCACCGGGCAGGGTCGCGTGCTGCGGCTGCTGACCACCCGCTCGGACGACGTCGCCGCGCTCGCCGCGAACGCCGGCTCCTACGCCGAGCCGCACGAGAACATCCCGCCCTTCCGGCCCTGGCCCGAGCCGGTCGGCGGCTACCGCGTGCGCAGCTACGACCTGACCGTGCCGCCGCTGTCCAACCCGCCGTTCCGGCTGTACCGGTGCACCACCTTCATGGTCAACTTCATCGACGCCAAGCAGGGCCCGCGCGACCCGGCCAAGCTCTCGCCGCACAAGCACGACGACTTCGAGCAGTGCTCGATCGTGCTGGCGGGGGAGTACGTGCACCACATCCGCTGGCCGTGGACCACCAACCGGGCCCACTGGCGCGAAGACGAGCACGAGACCGTCCTCGCCCCGGCCGTCACCGTGATCCCGCCGCCGTCCCTGCACACCAGCGAGGCGGTCGGCGCCGGCACCAACCACCTCATCGACGTCTTCTCGCCGCCGCGGTTCGACTTCTCCGCCATGGAGGGCTGGGTCTTCAACGCCGACGACTACCCGGCCCCGGCCGGCCGATGAGCCGCGACGGCACGCCCATCCGGGTCGCCATCATCGGCGCCGGCCTGGGCGGGATCGCGGCCGCGGTCAAGCTCCGGCGCACCCCGGCCACGTTCGTCATCTTCGAGCAGTCGGCCGGGATCGGCGGCACGTGGTTCGACAACCGCTACCCCGGCTGCGAGGTCGACGTGCACTCGCACGCCTACTCGTTCTCCTTCCTCAAGTACGACTGGCCACGCACCCACGCCACCCAGCCGGAGCTGCTGGCCTACGCCGAGCACGTGGTCGAGCGCTTCGGGCTCGCCCCGCACATCCGCCTGAACACCCGGGTCACCGACCTGGTCTGGGAGGAGTCGAGCAACCGCTACGTACTGTCCACAGAGCACGGTGACAGCGCCGAGTTCGACGTCGTCGTCTCCGCGCTCGGCCTGCTCAACGTGCCGCGCTACCCCGAGTGGCCCGGGCTGGACACCTTCGCCGGCCCGTGCTTCCACACCTCCCGCTGGGAGGAGCACGACCTCACCGGCAAGTCGGTGGCGGTGGTCGGCACCGGGTCGACCGCCGTACAGGTCGTGCCCGCGATCGCCCCCACCGCCGGCCAGGTCTACGTCTTCCAGCGCGAGCCGGGCTGGATCGAGCCGAAGCACGAGCGGGAGTTCACCCCGCGCGAGCGCTGGTGGTACCGGAACGTGCCACTCGCCCAGCGCGCCCACCGGGCCTGGGTCTTCCACCAGGGCAACCGGCGGTTCAAGGGGTACGACGCCGGCTCCCGCCGCCAGCGACGGATGCGCGAGATCTGCCACCGGTTCATCGCCGGCAGCATCGACGACCCGGCCACCCGCGCGGCCGTGACGCCCGACTACCCGTGGGGCTGCAAGCGGCCGGTCATCTCCTCGACGTTCTACCCGTCGCTCAACCGCGACAACGTCGAGCTCGTGCCGCACGCCGTGACCCGGGTGACCCCGACCGGCGTGGTCGACGCGACCGGCACCGCCCGCGAGATCGACGTGCTCGTCCTGAGCACCGGCTTCCAGCCGACCAGGTTTCTCGCCAGCATCGACGTCAAAGGCCGCGACGGCCGCAGCATCCACGACGCCTGGCGCGAACGTGCCAGCGCCTTCATGGGCATCACCGTGCCCGGCTTTCCCAACTTCTTCATCCTCTACGGCCCCAACACCAACGGTGGCGTCTCCATCATCGCCCAGCTGGAACGGCAGGCCGAGGTCGTCGCCGGCGCCGTGCGCCGCCTGGCCCGAAGCCGCCGGCGCAGCATCGACACCTCACCCGCCGCCGCCCGCCGCTTCGTCGCCTGGGTCGACCGCAAGCTCGCCACCAGCGCCTCGGCCATGGAGTCCGGCTGCCACAACTACTACCACGACCCCGCCGGCCACAACGTGACCCAATGGCCCGGCGGCCACCTCGCCTACGCCCTGGCCACCCGCCTCCTCGCCCGCTGGGGACTGCGGACCCGCGCCTGAGCCGCCCCGGGTCCGCGTGTGGCGCCCGGCCCGCGGCCCACTCGCGCCGTGGACCCGCCAAATCGCGGGCTACCGCGATGCCCGCCGTGGTCTGGACCCAATGGCACGCACCGTGACTTGATCATGAAGGTAGGCCGCCCATGTGGCAGCCTTGAGCAGGTGGGTGGGGGTGGCGTTGGGCCGGACCGCGCTCGCGAAACGCGCGTTTCGTGGTCCCGCGGTCTCGCCCTGCACGGTTGGCATATCCGCCCCGCAGGCGTCGCCTTGCTCTCGATGGTTGTGGATCTAGAACGCTTAGGGCGGATATAGAGCCCTAAACGTTCTAGATCGGCTTCGGATCTGCTCCTGGGACGGTCCCATGAGTGGTGTCTGGCTGTACCTCCAGCTACGGCCAGGTACCACGATCCGCACGGGCGACCCGACCCCGATACCGATCAAGGGACGCACCCGATCTCGACTCCCGAGCTCACTGCTCAACAGCGGACCGTCCCCGCAGGCCGCGGTACCAATCCGCCCGCCCGGGGGGCAGCTTGGCTGGTCGCGTGGGCGGGGTGGTCTGGGAGGCGGCTGTGTGGTTGGGCGCTTGAGGGGCTGGCGTCGGCGGGGCAGCTTGAGAGGCGGGCGTGTGAGTGGGTGGTTTGAGCGGCGGGTGCGCGTGGGTGGGGCGGTAGGGCGAGGGGGCGTGGGCTAATGGCTTGTCGCGCGGGGCTCGCAGCGGCGGCCGGGGGGCTCGGCGAGCGCCAGCTCGCCGCCGGCCGGCGCGGTGCCCGCGGGAGCGTGCGGTCCGCAGCTGAGGCGGACCGGGGCACGTCTGTCTTTGGGGTCTTGGTCGGGTCTTGCGGATCGGGCCGGCGGCCGCCGGCCCGCGGCGGGCGGCCCGCGGCGGGCGGTGCGCGGTGGGCGGTGGGCGGTGGGCGGTGGGCGGGCTAGCGCAGGATGCTGGGGTGGCCGGCGGCGAGCGAGATCTCGGCGACGTGAAGGTCACCGTCCACTGGGGACGAGGGGAAGCGGTCCCAGACGGCGGCCTCGTGGAAGGGGAGGACTCGGCGGGTGTCGCCGCCGACGCTGGTCAGGAGGGCGTCGGCGAAGTCGAGCCAGGCGGTGGCGCTGCCGGTGGTCATCGCGATCGGGGCGAGGACGCCGTCGTGGCGGATGCCTTCGAGGTTTTCGTAGCTGTACACGTTGTCGCCGGCGAATACCCACGTCCCGTCCGCGTCGTTGGTGACCGCGACCAGCTGCGAGCCGGCGGTGTGGGTGTCGTGGGCGGGGCGCAGCTCGACGCCGGGGGCCACCTCGGCGGTGCCGTCGACCAGCGTCGCCGGGCGCGCGGCCAGCCGCTCCGGCAGGTCGGCCTGGCAGGACCGGGTCAGGAACTCGAACCGGGCGGGGCGGGCGGCGGCGGCCTGGTAGCACTCGATCTCGCGCCGCTGGATCCAGACGTGCGCGGCGGGAAACGCGTCGACGCAGCCGGCGTGGTCGAAGTGGTTGTGGGTCAACAGGATCGTGTCGACATCCTCGGCGGCGACCCCCACCCGGGCGAGCACGTCGACCGGGGCGCGCCAGCGCGTGCGCCCGTACTTGGCGGTGAGCCGCTCGTACGTGGCCGGGTCGGCGAAGCCGGTGTCCACCAGCACGCAGCGTTCCGCCGAGCGCAGCAGCCCGAAGCAGTACGGCATCCGCCGGTGCCCCTCGTTCGGCTGGGCGGCGAAGAGGTTGCTGGCCGGAAACCGGTCGACGAAGCCGTACTCGAGGATCCAGATGGACCAGTTCACGGCTCGACCGCCGCCGGCCGGACGTCGAAGACGGCGAGCTGCAACGCGACCATCGTGTAGTAGCCGACGATCGTGACCAGCTCGAACAGCCCCGCCTCGCCGAGGATGCCGGCCGCGTCGCGAAACTCGCCGTCGTCCAGCGTGCCGCGGTCGAGGATCCGCCGCGTGGTACGGAACGCGCAAGCCTCCACATCGGACATCCCGGCCGGCTCCTTCCCCTCGGCCAGCGCCGCCAGGTCGGCCTCGGTCAGCCCGGCGGCCGCTCCGGCGCGCTCGTGCGCGTACAGCTCGAAGGCGCTGCGGTGGTGGTGGCCGACGAGCAGGATCGCGATCTCGCAGGCGCGGGCGGGCAGCCGCGAGCCGAACCGGACCGCCCCGCCGATCTTCTGCAGGGCGTGGCCGAAGGTGGGGCTGAGGATCCAGACCGCGGGCGGCCCCTGCAGCCTGCCCTCCGCGTCGACGAGCCGGAACGGGCTGTCCGGCGCGGCCCGCGGCCCGGTGGCGTACCAGTCGTACAGCGCCCGCTGCTCGTCGGTCATCTCCGCGGGGTCGACGCCGTCCACTCTCATGCCGGTACTCCTAGAAACGCGCGCGGGTTGGTGGCCACCATCGTGGCGATCTGCTCGGCGGTCCAGCCGAGGTAGGCGAGCTGCTCGACGAACATGCGCAGGCACTCCGGCTCGGGCGGCACCCAGCGGGAGAAGACGTCGGTGGTGAGGATCGCCCGCTCCGGCCCGACCGCGGCCAGTGCCTCGTGGACGTCCCGGATCGTCAGGTGCCCGTCCGGGTGCACCAGTGGCGCGTTGGCGAACTCCACGTACGCCCCCATGTCGACGAACTCGCGCAGCTCCACCGGGTCCCTCGTGTAGTGCAGCGGATGGGTGACGAGGAGCCGCTGCCCGATCTGGGCGCAGTACGCGGCGACCGCGCGGCTCTCCGCGAGCGAGGCGTGGCCGGTGGCGAGCGCGAGGCCGAGCGCGTGGCAGGCGTCGACCACCGCGCGGGCCCGGCCGCAGAGGGCTCCGGAGGGCTCGCGGAGCGCGATCGCCCTGCGGGCGTGGTAGTCGGCGAAGGCGGGCGAGACGCGCCGCAGCAGCATCGCGATGTAGCCGTCGCGCTCGGCGTCGGCGGCGGCGCCCCAGGTCGGCAGGAACACCACCCGCGCGCCGTGCGCGGCGGCGAGCTCGACCACGCTCGGCTCCAGGCCGCCGACCGGCGGGTTGAGGGTGATGCTGCCGTACACCGCGAACCCGGTCTCCGCCATCGCCCGCTGGAGGTGGCTGGCACGGTCCATCGTGGACCACAGGTGCGACTTGAGGACCCAGCCGGAGAGGCCGTACGCGTGCGCCAGCCGTGCCACGTCGAGGTCGGCGCCGCGGTTGGCCAGCGCGGCGGACAGGTCGGGCTGGCCGTGGACGTGTACGTCGATCGCGCCGCGCAGCAGCCGGTCGAACCCCTCCGGCAGCGCCGCCGGGAGCAGGTCGCGCGTCGGTTCGGTCATCGGCACCTCGTCCGCCCCGGCCGGGCTCTCGTTGACACAAGTTGTATGACGATTCTACAATCCTCGCAGCCTTCGAGGTCAACAGGGGGGACGGTATGGCAAACCCTCCTGCCGTCACGGCCGTGGTCTGCGCGGCGGCCCCGGCTCCACGGGCGCACCGGCTGGTCGACCTGGCCCGGGCCCGCGGATGGGCGGTCGAGGTGGTCGCCACGCCGGCGGCGGTGGCCTTCCTGGACCTGCCGGCGTTCGAGGCGCTCGCCGGCGGCCCGGTGCGCGTCGTGCACCGGCCGGCGCCGGTCCGCCCGGCGCCGCCGGACGCGGTCGTGGTCGCGCCGGCCACCTACAACACCGTCTGCAAGCTGGCGCTCGGCGTCAGCGACAACTACGCCCTGGGTAGCGTCGCCGAGGCCATCGGGCGCGGCCTCCCCGTCGCGGTGCTGCCGTTCGTGCACTCGGCCTTCGCGGCCCGCGCGCCGTTCCGCGCGGCGGTGGAGTCGCTGCGCGCCGAGGGCGTCCGGGTCGTCTTCGGTCCGGGGCGGTGGCAGCCGCACCCGCCCGGGACCGGCGATGGGCGGGTCGACTCGTTTCCGTGGGCCGCCGCGCTGGACGCGGCCGGAGTGGTGGCACGAGGGTCCAGCTAGGCGAAGGAGATGAGGACATGGAGCTGACCGCCGTCGTGACCGGCGCGGCCCGGGGCATCGGGCGCAGCGTGGTGGAGCGGCTGCGGGCCGCCGGGTACCGGGTCGTCGCGGTCGACGTCTCACCCGCGGTGGCCGACCTGGCCGAGAGCGGCTGGGTGGTGCCGATGGCCGCCGACGTCACCGCCGACCCGACGCCGGCCGCCGCGATCGGCCGGGCGACGGGCGAGTTCGGCCGGCTCGACCTGCTGGTCAACAACGCCGCCCGGTTTCTGCGCCGGCCCATCCTGGACACTAGCGACGGCGACTTCGACGCGCTCTTCGCGGTCAACGTGCGGCCGGTGTTCCGGTTCACCCGCGCGGCCCTGCCGGCGCTGACCGAGACCCGTGGCTGCGTCGTCAACACCGCCTCGATCTCCGGGCTGATCGGCGTGCCCAACCAGAGCGTGTACGCGATGACGAAGGGCGCCATCGTCCAGCTGACCCGCCAGCTCGCGATCGAGTACGCCGCCCGTGGCGTACGGGTCAACGCGGTCGCGCCGGGCGCGGTCGACACCGGGTTCATGGACGAGGCGCGGGCGGCCGACCCGGATCCCGCCGCGAGCCTGGCGGTCACGCTGGGCAACCACCCGATCGGGCGCATGTCCACGCCCGACGAGGTGGCCCGCGCGATCGTCTTCCTCGCCGCGCCCGAGTCGGCCGGCATCACCGGTACGATCCTGAGCGTCGACGGCGGCTACGTCGCCCGCTGAGCGGTGCGGCGTCACTTCAGGAGCAGCCCCGCCGCGTTCGTCCCGACCAGCCGCCGGATGTCCTCCTCGGCCACGCCGGCGTCGAGCAGCCCGCGGGCGGCCCGGCGGTAGAGGGTCACCGGCAGCGGGTTGTTCTTCTGCCCCGAGTCCGAGGAGATGACCGTCCGCTCGACGCCGACCGCTTTGATGAACGAGAGCAGCTCGCCCAGGTCCCGCCGGCGTTCCGGGTGGCCGAAGTACATGACCGCGCAGTGTTCGATGTGGACGCCCTGCCGCGCCCAGGCCGCCGCCTGCTCCACCGAGGCGCCGACCACGAAGCACGGGTGGTTGACCAGGATGCGCCGGACACCCGCCGCCAGCGCGGCGTCGATCAGCGCCTGCGACTCGGTGACGCCCAGGTGGCCGCAGGTCAGCACGGCGTCCTCGGCCGCGATGACGGAGAGGATGTCGCGCACCTCGGGGAGCACCGCGCCCCGCTCGTCGAGGATCGAGATGATCTCGTTGGTGCGCAGGTCCACCTCGGCCGTGGGGAAGCCGGTGTCGTGCTGCTCGTGGTGGTGCACATGGGCGGCGGAGGAGAGCGTGGGAAACCACACCATCCGGCCGCCCATCCGCAGGGCGAGCTCCACCGCGTACGGGTTCAGGCCGCCGACGGTGCGGTTGAGCGCGATCCCGCCGTACACCTCGGTCGGCAGCTCCGCCAGGCCGGCCGTCCGCAGGGCCAGGATGTCGGTGACCATGCTGTGGTGGTGGGACTTGGCCACGATCGCCCGGAAGCCCGCCCCGGCGGCGTCGCGGGCCGCGTCGAGGATGCTCATCCGGCGGGGGAACGGGCTCGGGCCGGGGTGCTGGTGCAGGTCTACCGCGCCGACGAGGAGCCGGTCCGCCTCCTCGTCGGGCACCTTCCGGTCGGTGTCCGCCTCGGGGTCGAAGGGGTAGCTGTCCACGGTCATGCTGACTTCCTCACGCTCGGTTTCCTCCGGTCGTACGGTGTGCGTTCACTCGGATACCAGGACCTGGTCCTCGGGGCGCCAGTGGGCGACCACCGCGGCGCCCGGGTCGACGGCCGCCGGGGCGCCGACCGGCAGCACCGCACAGCCGACCGCCCCGTCGCCGTAGGCCAGCTCGATCCGGTAGTAGGTGCCGTAGAACGAGACGTCGGTGACCACCGCGGGCGCGGCGTTGCGGCCGGGCGGCACGGACTCCTCGTCGAGGGCGACGCCCACCCGCTCCGGCCGTACGACCAGCGCCCGCTCCTCGGCGCCGTACCGCTGCTCGGTGACCGTCCACTTGCGATCGTGCCACTCGTAGACGTCCGTCCCCCGGTAGCGGCCGGCGAAGACGTTGGACTCGCCCAGGAACCGCGCGACGAACTGGTTCGCCGGCCGGTGGTAGAGGTCGGCGGGAGTGCCGACCGAGACGATCCGGCCGCGGTCGAAGATGGCGATCCGGTCGGAGAGCGTCATCGCCTCGTCCTGGTCGTGCGTGACGAACACGAACGTGAGCCCCAGCTCCTTGTGCAGCCGCTTGATCTCCCGCTGGAGCGACTGCCGGAGCTTGCGGTCCAGGGCGCTGAGCGGCTCGTCGAGCAGCAGCACGCTGGGGGAGAAGACCACGGCGCGGGCCAGCGCCACCCGCTGCTGCTGGCCGCCGGAGAGCTCGTGCGGGCGGCGGTTTTCCATGCCGCCCAGGTCGACCAGGTCCAGCGCCTCGCCCACCAGCCGCGTTGTCTCCACTGTGGACACCTTCCGCTCGCGGAGCGGGAAGGCCACGTTCTGCGCCACGGTCAGGTGCGGGAAGAGCGCGTAGTTCTGGAAGACCATGCCGAAGTTGCGCTTGTGCGGCGGCATCCGGGAGATGTCCCGGCCGCCCAGCCGGATGCGCCCCGAGGTCGGCTCGGTGAACCCGACGATCATGTTGAGCGTCGTGGTCTTGCCCGAGCCGCTGGGGCCCAGCAGGGTGATGAACTCGCCCGGCTCGATGTCGAGGCTGATGTCGTCGACCGCGGGCGGCTCGCCGTTCCCGTACCGCTTGCTGAGGTCCACCAGCTCGACCCGGCCGCCGCTGGCGCTGATCGACGTCGCCTCCGGCGCCGCTGGCCGGGCTATCGAGGTTTTCACCGGGTACCTCCCTTGCCGCGTCGCGCGCCGGCGACCTGGGCGAGCAGGATGGGGACACTGACCAGCACGACCATCAGGCTCGACGCGGCGGAGATCGTCGGGTCGATCTGTACGGTGACGCTGTTGAACATCTGGACCGGGAGCGTGATCGCCCCCGGCGCCTGCAGGAACAGGGCGATGACGACCTCGTCCAGCGACGTCACGAAGGCCAGGACGGCGCCGGAGAGGATGCCCGGCATGACGAGGGGCAGGGTCACCCGGCGGAACACCGAGACCGGGCTCGCGCCGAGGCTCGCCGCCACGCTGCTCAGCCGCCGGTCCATCCCCTGCAGCCGGGCGGTGACCGCGATGACCACGAACGGTACGGCCAGCGCGGTGTGGGCCAGGATGATGCCGATGAGCGTGCCGTTGAGGCCCAGCCGCAGGAACGCGGAGAAGACCACCAGGGCGACGAGGATGTGCGGGACGATCATCGGCGAGAGCAGGAACCCGTTGAGGGCGCCGCGTGCGCGCGGGCGCAGCCGCGTCAGGCCGAACGCCGCGGTGGTGCCGAGCACCGTCGCGAACAGCGCGGTGAAGATCCCCACCTGGAGCGAGTTGAGGATCGCGGCGATCCACTCCGGCGAGGTGAACAGCTCCCGGTACCAGCGCAACGACCAGCCGTCCGGCGGAAACCGGAAGGTCTGCGCGGACGAGAAGCTCATCGGGATGACCACGAGCGTCGGCGCGGCGAGCAGGATCGCGACGACCGTGGTGTGCGCCTTGAGCCACGGCCGGACGTTCGAGGACCGCTCCCCGCTGGCGCGGGTGCGCGCCGGCTGGCCGCCGGCGGCGACGGCCGCGACGTTCCGCCCCGCGACGCGGCGGCTGAGGCCGAGCACGACGAGCGTGACCGCGAGCAGGAACATGCCCATCGCGCCGGCGCCGCCGAAGTCGAGCAGCTCCTTGGTACGCACGTTGATCACCTGGGCGATCATCGCGGTCCGGGTGGAGCCGAGCAGGGCCGGCGTGACGTAGAAGCCGAGCGCCAGCACGAAGACCAGGGACATGCCGGCGACCACGCCCGGGGTGGACAGCGGCAGGTAGATCCGGCGGAACGCGCGGGTCCGCGGCGCGCCGAGGCTCTGCCCGGCCGCCAGCAGCCGCCCGTCGATCTGCTCCATCGCGCTGTACATCGGCAGCACCAGGAACGGCAGGAGCACCTGGGTCATCGAGATGGCGACCGCGAGCGTGGTGCCCAGCAGCGTGACGTCGCCCAGCCCGAACGGGCGCAGCATGTCCTGGATCACCCCGCCGTCCTGCATGAGGACCATCCAGGCGAAGTTGCGCGCCAGCATGCTCGTCCAGAACGGGATGAGCACGACGGTCACCAGTACGGCCCGCATCGTCGGGCCGACCAGGGTCATGGCGTACGCGTACGGGTAGGCCAGCAGCACCCCCACCACGGAGACCACGAGCGCGACGAGCAGCGTCCTGCTCAGCACCCGGATCGTGTACCCGTCGGTGAACAGCGAGCTGTAGTTGCCCAGGCCGGTGGAGGGCTCGGTGAAGCTGTCGACGACGATGCTCGCCAGGGGCACCACGAAGAGGACCACCAGGGCGACCAGCGAGGGGAGCAGGAGCAGCCACCCGCTGGCGTACGCCCTGCCGACCCAGGCCGGCGCGGGGCGCCCCGTGGTGGGCGCCCCGGCCGTGGCTGTCGGCGCGGACATGCTCGTCAGCCAACCTTCCAGCTCGTCCAGCGCTTGACCAGCGCGTCGGTGTTGTCGATCCACCACTGCTTGTCCTGCTCGACGGTGGTACCGCGGTCCGGCAGGAAGGCGTTGAACTTCTTCTGCTGGTCGGTGTACCCGATCGAGTCGAGGTCGACCTCGGGCCGGGCCGGCGCCGTGCCGGTCAGCCTGGCGTACGCGGCGGCCTGCTCGGGCTCGGTGACGAACGCGAGCATCTCCTGGGCGAGCTGCTTGTGCGGCGCGCCCTTCGGGATGACCAGCACGCCGATGTCGGTCGTGTTGAAGTCCCAGACCGGCACCAGGTTGGCGCCGCTCTGCGCCGAGACGATGGTCCGCGCGGTCACGGTGAGGACCATGCTGGCCTGCTTGTCCACCAGCATCTGCTGGATCGCGCCGTAGCTGGAGGCGAAGACCAGCGAGCCCTTGATGGTGTCGATCTTCTTGAACGCCCGGTCGAGGTCGAGGGGGTAGACCTTGTCGGGCGCCACCCCGTCGGCGACCAGCGCGGCCTCGAAGAGCCCGGCCTTCGGGTAGTCGTAGACGACCCGCTTGCCCGGGAACCGCTTCACGTCGAAGAAGTCCTGGATCCTGGTGGGCTTCGCCCCGGGGTACATGTCGGCGTTGTAGCTGAAGATGTTGGCGTACCGGTAGGTCGGCACGAAGCAGTCGCCGGTCGTCCCCGGCGGAAACTTGCTCCGGTCCAGGGCCGGGTCGTCCAGCTTCTCGAAGAGCTCGCCGCAGTACGCGCCGGCGTAGATCCAGCTCATGTTCGCCAGGTCCCAGATGGTCTTTCCGGACGACACCATCGTGCGCACCTGCGCCTGCTCGGCCGGGCTGATGTTGGTGAACGTGGTGCCGGTCTTCGTGGTGAAGGGCTCCTGCAGCGCCTTCTTCTCGTCTTCCTGGAACTGGCCGCCGGTGCTGGCCCAGGTCAGCGTCTTGTCGGTGGAGCCGCCGGAGTCGCCGCCCACGCCGCAGGCCGAGATCAGCAGGGCACCGACCGTCATCACTGTGAAGAAGCGGTATCTCTTCATCTCTATCGCCTTTTCTCGGATCGCTCACTCACGCGCATGGTGAATCCGGGACGGTGGCCGCCGCCGGTGCCGTCCCGCCTGCCCGCTCCGGCTTGGCACCGGAGCGCTCCGGCCCGCGTCAGTCCACTCCGCCGTCGAGCGGACTGACCATGCGCCGGCTGATCGTCTCGGCGCCCGCCAGCAGGGCGCGCGCCACCGGGCTGTCGATCTCCTCCGGTACGAACTGTGCGATGTCGACGACGGCGAGCGTCGCGACCACCTGTCCGGCCGGGTTGCGCACCGCGGTCGCCACGGCGCTGACCCCCTCGCGGGGGCTCTTGCGGAAGGCGATCCCGGTCCGGCGTACCTCCGCGAGCTCCGCCTCGGTCGCGTTCACCGGTGGTGCGCCCTCGCGGAACCGGTAGAACGACTGGTCCCGGAAGGCCCAGAAGACCACCGACTGGGCGGCGTTCGGCCCGAGCTGGCTGCCGACCGTGATCGACACGTGTGCCGTACGGCTGCTGTCCTCGCGCACCTGCGCCACCACGGCACAGGTGCCGTTCCACACGCTGAGCACGACCGTGTGCCGGATGCTCACACTGATCTGCTCCATCACCGGCCGGGCCAGCGCGAGCACCCCGAGCCGGGACAGGGCCATCGTGCCCAGCTCGGCGAGGAGGACCCCGAACTCGTACCGGTTGCGGTCGCGGCGCTGCAACAGGCCGTGGTTTTCCATCGAGGCGAGGTACCGGTGAGCGGTCGACTTGCCGACGCCCAGCTCCTCGGCGGCCGAGACCAGGTCGATCGTCTCGTTGGCCGCGAGCAGCCGGAGCAGCTGGACGACCCGGGCCACCACCTGGAGGTCCCCGCTGGCGATCTCCATGCGCGCCCCTCCTTCGCCTGTCCGGTGCCGTCCCTCATTCCGGGGCGGCCATCCGACTATCCGGTACAGGGGAATCTAGGTGCTGCATCCCGAGGCATGTCAAGGGTCCGGAGATATTTCCGCCTTACTTCTCGAAAGTTAAATCTCGGGGATGCGCCAGGGTGCCCCTGAGTGCCATGATTGTATGATTGCCCTACAATCCTTGGCTAGGGTTCGACGGGCTGGAGATGCGCGAAGTGGCCGGCGAGGTGGTGCCGGCCACCGGGTTCGGAGCCAGGGTGTGGTGGTACGGGTGACGCGGGTCGACGCGGTCAGGACGGCGGGCGCGGCGGCAGCTCGTCGTCGCCCGGGTGGGAGGCCGGCGCCGGCGGCGGGAACGCCGCCGGTCCGGGGGCCGAGGGCCACTCGGCCGGCGGCGGGTCGGCCGCTGCCGGGGTGGAGGCGGGCGGCGCGGACGGTTCGGGGGCGGGCGCCTCTGGCGCGGGCGGCAGTGTCGCGGCGGCCGGCCGCGGGCGCCACACCCGCTGCCCGGCCGGCAGCAGGCCGCGGAAGTCGAACTGGCAGGTGGTACACACCCGCAGCGCCGTCTCACCGCGCCGGTCGCCGCAGCGCCGGCAGTACGTCACGACCGTCTCGTCGGCGTCCATGCCCTGGCAGCGCGGGCAGGCGAACCGCGGCCCCTGGCGCCGCATCTGCACCAGCCGCCCGGCCAGCACGTACGGCGTGACCACCGCGCTGAGCCCGGACATGAGGTCGCGGGTGCGCCGGGTCCGCTCCTAGTCGCTCCAGCCCGAGTCAGTGCTCACTGCTTGTCTCTCCACATCTGCCGACGGCCGCGGGCCCCCGTGGGCGCCATCGTCGCAACCCGCCCCGACCGGCCACATCCCCCGAGCGGCCGCCCGACCCCTGGCTGGCCGGCGCGGCACACGCCCCGGAGGGAGCACCTGACCTGGACCAACGCGCGACCTGGACCAACGCGCGCCAGCACCTGGACCGCCGGCCGGCCGGAGGCCCGGATGGGCGCGGTCGGGCCGCGCCCCGCCGCGGGCCGGCGGCCGCGGAGTGCCGTCGTCGAGCGGCCGCTCCAGGCGGCCGGCGTCAGGTCAGTTGGACCAGGTGTATCCGGCCAGGAGCGACGCGGCCTGGCCGAGGCCGAGGACGGCGGCCACGGCGGCGGCGCCCAGGGCGGCGGCGACGGTCAGGACCATGATTCGCAGACGCATGACGATCTCCCATACGGACGCGCACGGCGCTATGTGGACGGACTGCTTCCACTCTATCGACGCGTGTGCCACTGTCGATCGCCGTAACGGCCCAAACCTCCCACACCGCTCCGGATCGACCCGGTCGTCCTCGCCCACCCGCGCTACGGCGGAGCCGGCTCGTCGCTGGGGTGGCGGCGCCGGCCGGGGCTGGCGGAGAGCAGGTACAGCCGGTCTCCCATGGCGTGCGCGAGGACGGTGAGCTCGTCGCGGTCACCGGCGCGGTAGAGCCCCATCGCGCAGCGCAGCGCGGCCAGGAGCATGGGCCCGTGCTCGCCCCACAGCGGTGAGTACCGCTCGATCCGTGCCGCCACCGCGCCGAGCTGCGAGCGGACCGCGCCGCTGTCGACCGCGCCGCCGCGCAGGGCCGGCAGCAGCCCGTCGGTCACCACGCGGTACGCCTCCCACGCAGTGGACTGCGCCGGTGCCGTCACCGTCGCGGCCCGCGTCGGGGCTGGCGCCCCACCGGTGGCTCCGGCTCGGCCTGGTACAACGGAACCATCGCGCTCTCCCCAGCCGCCGGTGGACGGTGCAATTGAAGACCTTTTCAATTGCGTCATTCTATCCGTCCCCGCCTGGCCGTGGCCGCGCAACCCCGATCGGGTGAACCCACCGCCGTCATCCACCCCGGTGGGGTGTGCGTACTAGGGGCAACCAGTGATGAATACGGGGTGTGCTCAGATGGTTGACGAGCGGACCACGGTGACGGGCGGGCTGGTAGCGGTTTCCCGCACGGCGATGGAGCAGCTGTCGCAGCTGACCGGATCCCCGGCGATGTCGGTGTCGGAGCTCGCCCGTTCGGATGGTGGTTGGCGAATGCGCGTGGAGATTGTCGAGCTGGAACGGGTGCCGCAGTCCACGAGCCTCCTGGCGACGTACGAAGTGGACACCGACGCCGGCGGCGACGTCGTGTCGTTCCGGCGGGTGCGCCGGTACGCGCGATCCGAGGCGGGTGAGCTGTGATGGCGCCGGCGGGGTCGGGCGAGTCGCTCGCCGACATCCTGGAACGGGTGCTGGACAAGGGAATCGTCGTCGCCGGTGACATCATGGTGAGCGTCCTGGACGTGGAGCTGCTGAGCCTGAAGGTACGGCTGCTCGTCGTCTCGGTCGACACCGCCCGGGAGATGGGCATCGACTGGTGGACCCGGGACGCGTTCCTGACCAGCGGCGCCCTGGCACGGGAGAACAGCGAGCTCCGCTCCACTGTGGAACGCCTGGAGCGGTCGCTGGCGCTGCCCGCGTCGAGCCGGGCGGAGGCGTGATGGGCGGCTGGTACGTCTACGCCGTGCTGGACGAGCCGGACGCCTCCACTGTGGACACAGTGGTCGGCATCGACGGCGTACCGGTGCGGGTGGTGCCGTCGGCCGGCCTGGCCGCGGTGACCTCGCCGGTGGAGCTGGCCGGCTTCCGCGCCGCCCGGGAACGACCCGACCTGCGCGAGGACGGTTGGCTGGCCGGCGCGCTGCGGGCGCACCACCGGGTCGTCGAGGACGTGTTCGCCAGGGCTCCGGTGCTGCCCGTGCGGTTCGGCGCGGTGTGCGCGAGCGAGGCCGACGTCGTGGTGATGCTGTCGGCGTTCCGGGAGCGGCTGCGCGCCGGGCTCGCCGCGGTCGCCGGGGCGGGCGAGTGGGAGGTACGGCTGGCGGCGGCCGATCCACCGGCTCCGGATCCGTCCACTTCGGACGGCGAACCGCTGGACGGCACGGCCTGGATGCTGCGGCGCCGGGCCCGGGCGCGCCGGCGCCAGGAGACGGGGGAGCGGCGCCGGCTGGCGGCCGGCCTCGTACGGGACACGCTGGCCCGGCACGCCCGGGACACGTACGAGGTGGACGGCGTGGCGCGGTTCGTCTGCCTGGTGCGGCGCGCGGACGAGGAGGCCTTCCACCGGGCCGCCGACGGCCTGCGTGGCCCGGTCTCCGGGGCCGGGCTGCGGCTGGACCTCGACGGACCCCGCGCGCCCTTCCACTTCGCCCAGCGCGGCCTCGCGCGCCCCGACCCGCCCGTGGAAGCCGAGCGGCCGAGCGCCGCGCAGGTGATGGACCGGGGCGGGCGGGATGGCTGACCGGCGGCTCGCCTTGGACGACGGCGCGCTGGTGGACGCGCTGGAACGCCTCGTCCGCACCGGCCTCGTGGCGGACGGCAGCGTGGTGCTCACCCTGGCCGGCGTGGACCTGGCGCGCCTGGACCTGCGCCTGATGCTCACCGCCACGGCGGGCCAACCCGCACCGGGCGGTCGCGGAGCGGCCCCCGCGGTGGCGGACCCGCGCCCGGCGCGCCCGGTGGAAGCACCGGCGCCGTGGCCGTGCGCCCCGGTGACACCGGCCCGCGGACCAGCGCTCCGGGACTGGGGCCAGGCGGCACCGGCGGGCACCCCGCGTGCCGGCCTCGCCGGGCTCGTCCTCGCCGTCGTCGACCTCGTCCGCCGGCTGCTGGAACGCCTGGCGCTGGCCCGGATGGAGGCCGGCGAGCTCTCCGCGACCGAGGTGGAACGGCTGGGCCGCGCGCTGATGTCGCTGGAGGAGCAGACCGAGGCGCTCGCCGAGATGGTCGGCGGCGCCGTGACAACGCGAGTGTGACAAAGGGAAGGAGCATGACATGACGGTCATGGCACAGGCGGCGCCGATGGCGCCGGCGGGGCGGTCGGGCAGCCTCTACGACACCCTGGAGCTGATCCTCGACAAAGGTATCGTCATCGACGCCTTCGTCCGCGTGTCGCTGATCGGGATCGAGATCCTGCGCGTGGAGGTGCGGGTCGTGATCGCCAGCGTCGACACGTTTCTGAGGTACGCGGCGGCGCTCGGCCAGCTGGAGCTGGCGCAGCGGCAGGCCCGCGAGGAGCTGGTCGCCGCGCTGCCACCGGCGCTCCCGCAGGGGCTGACCGAGCCCGAACCGCAGACCCGGGCACGGGCGCGGAGCTCCCGGTGAGCGGGGCGGTGTACGTCTTCGGGATCGTGGCGGCGGACCACCCGTTCCAGCCGCCCGACCCGCCCGGCAAGCCGGATCCGGCCCCCGCCGGGGACGACCCGGCCGGGGAACGCGAGCGCGACGCGGGCGTCCGGCTCGTGCGGGCGGGCGCCCTCGCGGCGGTGGTCGGACCGGCCCCGCCCCGGCCGCGCGCCCGCCGCCGCGACCTGCTGGCCCACCAGCGGGTGCTGGAGCGGGTCTGGCGGATGGGGCCGGTGCTGCCGATGCGGTTCGGCGTGGTGGCGCCGGACGGCGGGCGGCTCCGGGCCGAGCTGGTCCGTGGCGCCCGCCGCCACCTCGACGCCCTCGCGCAGGTCACCGGCCGCGCCGAGGTCAACGTCAAGGTGGTACCGGACGAGGAGGTCATGGTGCGGCTGGTCGCGGAGCAGGACCCGGCGGTACGCCAGCTGCGCGGCCGCGCCACCCGCTCGTACCCGGACCGGCTGCGCCTGGGTGAGGCGGTCGCCGCGGCCCTGCGCGCCCGCGCGGCGCTGGACGCGGACCGGGTGCTGCGCGCCCTGCGCCCGCTGGCCGTGCGCGAGTCGGCCGGTCCGGAGGTGGCCGGCTGCGCGCTCAACGTGAGCCTGCTGGTCGCGGACGACCGGCTGGACGCGGTGCTGGCCGAGGTGGCGCGCCTCGACGGCGACCTGGACGGCCGGTGCCGGGTGCACGCGTTCGGCCCGCTGCCGCCGTACAGCTTCACCGTCCCGGCCGGCGGGTGAACGGCTGTGGGTCTGCTCACCGGCCTGGTGACGCTGCCGCTGGCACCGGTGCGCGGCGTCGCGTGGGTGGCCGGCAAGGTGGCCGAGGCGGCCGAGCGGGAGCACGGCGACCCGGCGCTGGTCCGGGCCCGGCTCCGCGAGCTGGCGCTGCTGCTGGAGTCGGGCCGGATCAGCGAGGCGGAGTTCGACGCGGCCGAGGAGGAGCTGCTCGACCGGCTGGAGCGGTCGCAGTCCGGCGGTCGGTGACCTGCGGGGCGCCCGGCATCCTGCGGCCGAGGACGGCGCCACCCCGACCCCCTGAGCGGACGACCGGCCTCCGGGGGGAGATAGCCGGTCGCCAGCCCAACCGCGCGCCGGACGGGGCAGCCGCCACCGGCACCGGTCGCGGTCAGCGTACCGGCCCGCCGGGTCGCGGCTCTACATCGGACCGACGTCCGGCCGGTCAGCCGGTGGCGAGCGACACCGCGACGCCGGGCCCCGCGGCGGGGCAAGGCCTCCGGGCGTCGCCGTTGTCCGAAGGCGCGGCCTGGCTAGGGGTTGGATGGCGGTTCACCGGCTGGTCGTGATGGCGTCGACTCGCGGAGAGGTGAGTCCGACAACGTCTCCTACGAGATCAACTTGTGGGAGGGACGCATGCTCACCGCACGTACCAGGATCGTCGCCGGCGTGGCGGCCGCGGCCGCCGCCGGGGCACTCGCGCTCGCCGGGTCGCTGGCTCCGGCCGGCGCCGCACCGCGGGCCGCGGAGGTGCCGGTGGCGGCCGCCGCCGAGCCGCCGGTCTTCACGGCCACGCTCGACCGCACCTACGACACCTTCGACGCCAACCAGGGCGTCGCCGTGGACGACCGCTACTTCTACGTGGTCGACAACCGGCGCGTCACCAAGCACGACCGGGCCACCGGCCAGCCGCTGCTCCAGTTCGCGGCCGAGAGCGGCGGTCCGATGATCCACATGGACAGCGGCGTCGTGGTCGGCGGCAAGCTCTACGCCGCGCACTCCAACTACTCCGACTCCCCGATGGAGAGCTCGGTCGAGGTCTTCGACACCCGGACCATGCGGCACGTCCACACGTACAGCTTCGGCATCTTCCGCGGCTCGCTCACCTGGCTCGACCGGTACGACGGCGCGTGGTGGGCCGGGTTCGCCAACTACGACATCGTGCCGAGCGGGCAGACCGAGCCCTACGGCGGCACGTACAACACGCAGGTCGTCAAGCTCGACGACGACTTCCAGGTGGTCGAGTCCTGGACGATCCCGAAGCCGATCCTCGACCGCTTCAAGCCGATGAGCAACTCCGGCGGTTCGTGGGGTCCGGACGGGCGGCTCTGGCTGACCGGCCACGACCTCGGCGAGGCGTACGTCATGCGGCTGCCCCAGGCCGGCGGCGAGCTGGAGTGGGTCGCCACCGTGGCGCTGCCCGGCGTCGAGGGCCAGGGCATAGCCTGGGACCGGGCGGGCAGCCGCTCGACGCTCTGGGCGATCAAGCGGACGACCAGCCAGGCGTTCCGCTTCCGGGTGCCGTACCAGTCGATCCGCGACCCGAAGACGACCACCTGGCAGGTGTACGGCCCGGGTCACTTCGTGCGGTAGCGGCCGGCGCCGGCGGCCCCGACGGCCCGGGGCCGCGCGGTGGCCCGGGCCACTCCGCGGACACGTATGTGGAATGATGCATTTGAAGAGGTCTTCAATCGCGTCGCGTGTCTGTCCGGAGTGGTGTGATGGTTCCGCTGTACCAGGCCAAGGCCGAGTTCTTCCGGACGCTGGGACATCCGGTCCGGATCCGGGTGCTCGAGCTGCTGGGTGACGGGCCGCTGCAGGTGCGAGACCTGCTCGGCGCGGTCGAGATCGAGGCGTCGAGCCTGTCCCAGCAGCTCGCGGTGCTGCGCCGGGCCGGGATCGTGACCTCGACCCGGGAGGGCAACACCGTCCTCTACGCCCTCGCCGGCCCGGACGTGGCCGAGCTGATGGGTGCGGCGCGCAGCTTCCTGACCGGGCTGCTGGCGAGCCAGGCCGAGCTGCTCGACGCGCTCCGCGACGAGCCGGCGGAGCCGGGCGGCGCGCAGGAGCGGGCGGCATGACCGGGCGCCGCCCACCCGTGCGGCGGCGCCGGGCCCGGCCGGTGCTCGTGCTGAGGTCCAGGCGGGCGCCGGCCAGGATGACGCCGGCGCAGGCGGCGGCCTGGGAGGTGTGCCGCGCCATCGACACCGGCCTGCTGCCCACGCTGCGCCAGCCGGACGTCGACCGGATCGCGGTCCGGTCGCACCTGGGCGCGGTCGCCCTCCGGATCGTCCGGCACCGCTCGCTCTGGGGCGAGCACGGCGCGATGCTGGTGGCCGGGCTGCACTGCGCGATGGGCCTGTTCGGCCTCGGCGAGCACGCCGACCTGGCCGGCCTCGCCCGCGACCTCAGCGACCGCCTCTACCTGCTCTCGATCACCCCGGGGGAGCCGGACCACCGTCCTGAGTAGACGGCGCCGGCATCCGCCCGGGGATCGTCGCGCGCCGGGGCGCGCCGGGTCACTCGACGGTGAGCCGCACGCGCCGCCGCCGGGCGAGCAGGAGGACGACGGCACCGGTGGCGAGCAGGCCACCACCGACACCGGCGACGGCGGCGGTCTTCGCGCCGGTCACCGCCAGCGTGCCGTCCGAGCCGCCCGAGCCGCCGTCCGAACGGTCGGTGGGCGGCGGCGCGGCCCGCATGACCGGTGCCGTGGCCTCGACGGCCAGGTATCCGATGGCCAGGTCGAGCAGGCGCGCGTAGCCGAGCCGCACTTCGAGGCGGAGGCTGGCCGCCTCGGCCGTGACCTTGCGGTCGGTGACCTCCTGCCGCAGGTCGCCGAGGGACAGCCGCACGGTCAGCAGCGAGCTGCCCCGGCGGGCGGTGCTGTAGCCCGGTGCCAGCCGCCCGAAGAGGTCCAGCGAGACGCTGGTGCCGGCGGAGTCGAGGTTCGCCACCGGCTGGCCGGCCGCGGTGACCTTCAGGACCGCGGGCTGGTAGCTGACCACGGAGTCCTTGGCCGAGCCGCTGGCCACCGCGATCAGCTTCGGCTGGGTGACGACCTTGACCGAGATCTCCTGGGCGGTGCCGGCGAACAGCGACAGGTCGGTCAGCGCGGCACCCGCGCCGGCGGCCACCCCGGTCCGGTCACGACCCAGGGGTACGACGTCCGTCGTGGTCTGGGCGGCGATGCTCGGGCCGAGCCGGACCAGGCTGGTCTTCCTCGCGGCCCCGGTGCCCCGGGTGACCGCCTGCATCGCCGGGACCGTCCCGCCGCCGCCGAGCACCTTGACGTCGGCGAGCGTGGTCGACGAGCGGGTCAGCGGCCCGGTCCGGCCGCACCGGTACGCGTCCTCCCAGTGGGCCTCGGCCGTCGACTTGCCGAGGTCGACGTCGAGCAGCCCGGCCGCCTTCAACGAGCCGAGCGACACCTCGTGCGGGCCGAGGGCCTTGGCCGCGGCCCCTTCGGTCGACCGGGGCGCCTGCTGGCTGGCCACCGCGGTCGGCACCGGCAGGCCGGGCAGCTGCTGGCCGAGCAGCTTGGCGTCGGCGTAGGTGGCCTGCGCGGACGTCTTGTACGGCTTCGCGGTGCTGTCGGCCTCGCCTCGCGCGGCGCCGAGGCGGGCGTCGAGCAGGGCCGGCAGGTCCAGCCCGAGCGGGTCGACGTCCAGGACGCTGAGCTTGAGCAGGTCCGCCACGGAGCGGGCGGTGAACCGGGCGTCGGCGCAGTCGGACCGGGCGGCCGCGGACGCCGCCGGGGCGGGCCCGGCCAGCGTGGTGGGTGCGGCCACGGCCAGCAGCGCGGCGGTCGCGGCCCCGATGCGGCGGCCCGTGCGGGAGATGCGGCGGCGGGTGGCCGTCGTCATGAATCAAACCTCCGGTTGGTTGCCCATGGTGGGGAAGCGATGACCCCTAGACGCGCAACGGCTGAAACCCGGACTTCGGTACGGCAGCGGGGAAGCTTCCCACTTTGTGGGTAACCGGGGCGGCCAATTCTCGACACCGGATGGTGCGGTAACATCAGCAGCGGTCAAGAGCGCCAGCGCCAAGCCCCGGCTCGCTGGCCGGCAACCCTCGTGTTCACGGTGGGGTGCCCCGGGTGACGACCAGGCCCGCGGCCGAGCCGCGCCGCGGGTAAGCGTGAGCCCGCGGAGGTCTCCTCATGACGCTCGACATCGTCGGCGCCGATCTGCCCGTCCGGCTGCGTTCCGGTGCGACCGTGCGCTTCGCCCACCTCGACTACGCCGCGTCCGCCCCCTGTGCCCGGGTCGCGGCCGAGGCCGTGGAGCGGCTGCTGCCCTGGTACGGCAGCGTCCACCGCGGCGCCGGGGTGCGCTCCGGCAGGTCCACTCTGGAGTACGAGCGGGCCCGGCAGGCGGTCGGCGACTTCGCCGGCGCGCGGGCCGGCGACGCGGTCGTGTTCACCCGCAACACGACCGACGCGCTCAACCTGCTGGCCCGCGCCCTGCCGCCCGGCACCACGACGGTGGTCTTCGACGGGGAGCACCACGCCAACCTGCTGCCCTGGCCGGACCCGGTACGCCTGCCGGCGCCACCCGACCCGGACGCCGCCGCCGACCTGCTCGACCGGGCGCTGGCCGGGATCGCCGGGCCGGCGGTGCTCGCGGTGACCGGCGCCAGCAACGTCACCGGCGAGCTCTGGCCGGTACGCCGCCTCGCCGACGTCGCCCGCGGGTACGGCGCCCGGGTGGTCGTCGACGCGGCCCAGCTCGCCCCGCACCGGCCGGTCGACATGGACGCCCTGGGCGCCGACTACCTGGCGTTCTCCGGGCACAAGCTGTACGCCCCGTTCGGCGCCGGCGTGCTGGTCGGCCGGGCGGACTGGCTGGACGCGGCCGAGCCGTACCTGCGCGGCGGGGGCGCGAGCGCCGCGGTGGGCGACCGCGCCGGCGACGTGACCTGGGCGACCGGCCCGGCGCGCCACGAGGGCGGTACGCCCAACCTGCTCGGCGCCGCCTCGCTCGCCGCCGTGTGCGAGGCGATCGCCGACGCCGACCGGGAGGCGCTGCACGCGCACGAGCGGGAGCTGCTGGAGCGGCTGCTGGCCGGGCTGGCGGCGGTACCGGCGGCGGTGCCGGTGAGCCTCTTCGACCCCGGCCACCCGCGGGTCGGCATCGTCTCGGTCGCGCTGCCCGGGCACGACGTCGCCGCGGTCGCCGAGCGGCTCGGTGCCGACCACGGCGTCGGGGTGCGGGCCGGGCAGTTCTGCGCGCACCCGTTCACCCGCCGCCTGGCCGGCGTCGCGGCCGCACCGGGCGGCGACTGCGGCACCGGGCCGGCGGCCCTGCTGCGGATCAGCTTCGGCCTCGGCAGCACCGGCGAAGACATCGACCGCGCGGTGGCCGCCCTCGCCGCCGAGACCGGCGGCCGGCGGCACGACGCCGCCTGAGCGGGGGGATGTCGTAACAGAGCGGGTTCGGGCCTGAGCGTGTAGTAGCTGTAGGTCGGCGTCCCGGCGTTGTTCACGTTGCCGCCATGCGGTGCCGCTTTGCTGCCCTCGTCCAGATCAACTATTGATCCACGGAGGACACTCAGATGCGGTTCGTGCGACGCCGGCTCGCCGGCGCCGTTGCCCTGGTCGCGGCGGTGGCCGTCGCGGCACCGGGGGTACCGGCAAGGGCGGCGGAGGCCGTCACCGAATACCTGCTGAACCCGAGTTTCGAGCAGCCCGGCGGCAACGCGGCCCAGCCCACCGGCTGGCAGCAGGTGTTGCTGGAGAACGAGACCAGCCCGTTCCGGCTGGTGACCCAGACCTTCGACGCGGCCGGCCAGTACCCGCCGCCGGCCCCGGTACCGGACGGCGCCTTCGCGCTGGAGGTGTTCTGGCAGGTCGGCTCCGCCATGGGCCTGCTCGGCGCGGGCGTGGAGCAGGCGGTCTCCGTCCCCGCGGCGGACGACCTGTGGTTCAGCTACGACGCCGTGCAGACGTTCTACGCCGACTCCCGCTCGGCCAACTGGGCCGGCGCGTTCGGCGAGGTGCAGCTCACCTCCGGCGGGCAGACCTACAAGCTGCGGTACTTCAACATGGGCTCGCGGACCGACTACACGGGCAGCCCGCAGGACTCGGCGAACGTCAAGTACGTGATCGGCGAGCAGTTCAGCGGCAGCGGCACGTGGATCTCGGCCAGCCGTGACCTGGACGCCGACATCGCGGCGAAGTTCGGGCTGAGCGACTACACCGTCACCGCGGTGCGGGTCGGCAACCTGCAGGACCGCAAGGCGGCCTCGCCGTTCCCGAACATGACCAGCTACTTCGACGACGTCGAGCTGACCAAGGGCGGCGTCGACGAGGGGCCGGGCGGGCCGTCGTACCAGGTGAAGGTCAACGAGCTGGCCACCCGCGGCCCGCAGGGTGCCGCGGACGAGTGGGTGGAGCTGCGCAACCCCGGCACCACCGCGCAGGACCTGAGCGGCCTGGTGCTGTGGGCCTGCGCCCCTGGCGCGGAGCGCCGCCAGCTGCGCGCGCTGAGCGGCAGCCTCCCGCCCGGCGGGCACCTGCTTTTCGCCAACACAGCCGCCGCGGCCGGGCTGACCGCCGCCGGGCAGGCGCCGGACGGCACGTTCGACGGCGACATCGTCGATGACGGGGGCGTGCTGATCACGGACACCACCGCCGACCCGCCGGTGGCCGTCGACTCGGTCGCGCTGTCGGCGATCGCCGGCTGCGGCGAGGGCACGCCGGCCGCGCCGCACGCCGCCGACCAGTCGGTGAGCCGCACCCGGGACACCGGCGACAACGCCGCCGACTTCACCGCCGGCCCGCGCACCCCGCGCTCCAGCGCCGGCGGCGGGCCGCGGGACTACACCCTGATCAGCGCGGTACAGGGGGCCGGCGCCAGCACGCCGATCTCCGGCCAGACGGTCACCATCCAGGGCGTGGTCACCGGCATCGACGACGAGGTGGGCGCGGACTACGACCGCACGTACCCGGAGGACCGGGGCATCTTCGTGCAGTCCCTCGCCGCCGACGACGACGGCAACGCGGACACCTCCGAGGGCGTCTTCGTCGGGTACGTGGACAACCCCGCCAACTACCGGCCCGGCGACGTGGTGCGGGTGACCGGCCAGGCCAAGGAGAAGTTCAACCTGACCGAGATCGCCGAGCAGATCGGGCAGGAGCCGACCAAGGTGGGTACCGCCCCGGTGCCGGCGGCGGTCACGGTCGACCAGGCCCGCGCCGAGTCGCAGGGCGCGGCCCGGGCGTACTACGAGTCGCTGGAGAACATGCGGGTCACGCTCCCGGTCGGCACCGCCAACGCCGGTGGCACCAACAAGTTCGGCGAGCTCTTCGTCACCCCGGGCACCAACCGGGACCGCATCACCCAGGGCGAGGCGGTGCCGGCCGCGCTGCTCGCGCTCGACGCGGACGCCGGCGCCGGCAACCCGGCCAACCCGTACAAGCCGGCCGCGCCGTCGAGCACCTACGTGACCGCCGACCTCTTCGACGAGGTACGCGGGGCGACCGGCCCGCTCGGCTTCTCGTACAGCCACTACAAGCTGTACCCGCAGCCCGGCGCCCTGCCGCAGGTCGTCGACGGGCCCACCCCGTTCCCGTACGCGCTCGCCCCGGCCCAGCCCGGGCAGCTGCGGATCGTCTCCTACAACGTGCTCAACTACTTTCCGGTCGGCGTCGAGCTGGACCTGTCGCCGGTCTCCGCCGCCGAGTACGCGCAGAAGAAGGCCCGGCTGGCCGCCTCGGTCGAGCTGCTCCAGCGGCCCGACATCGTCGCGGTCCAGGAGGTGTACAACCTGGCCGTGCTGCAGGACCTGGCGGCCACGCTCGGCGGCTACAGCGCGCACCTGCTGGAGGGGAACGACTCGCGCGGCATCGACGTCGGCTACCTGGTCCGGGACGGCGTCAGCGTCGCCAACCTGCGCCAGTTCGACAAGTCCACGCCGGGCTGCGACGACTCGGGCCTGGCGTACGACCGCCCGCCGCTCGCGCTGGACGTGACGGCCGGCGGCAAGCAGTTCACCATCGTCAACAACCACTTCAAGTCCAAGGGCGGCTCGGGTGCCTCCGGCGCCTGCCAGCAGCAGCAGGCGACCCGCCTGCGCGACCAGGTGAAGGCGATGGAGGACGCCGGCCGGCAGGTCGTCGTGCTCGGCGACCTCAACCAGTTCGAGTACGAGCAGCCGCTCACCACGCTGCAGACCGGCTCGAGCCTGACCAACCTGTGGGGGCGGGCGCCGGAGGAGACCCGGTACAGCTCGCACTACCAGGGCGTGTTCCAGACGCTGGACCACGTGCTGGTCACCGACGGGCTGGACGCGGCGGTGGCGGACTTCCGGTACGCGCCGATCAACACCGACTACGCCGACCGGTTCGGCACCGACGGGCACAAGGTCGCCGACCACAACCCGGCGGTACTCACGCTGACCGTGCGGCCCCCGGCGGACACCACCGCCCCGGTGGCGCGGGCGGCCGTCGACCCGGAGCGACCCAACGGGGACGACGACCGCACCTACCACACCCCGGTCACCGTCACGCTCACCGGCGACGACGGCGACGGCTCCGGGGTACGGGTGCTGCAGTACGCGGTCGACGGCGAGGCGTGGACCCGGTACAAGAGCCCGGTCACGGTCGGCGCGCCCGGCCGGCACGTGGTCAAGTACCGGGCGATCGACCTGGCCGGCAACCGCTCCGAGGTCGGCAAGGTCATCGTCACCATCCAGCCGGACGCCTGCCCCGGCTCCGACAAGCGGTGGAAGGTCTGGCTCGGGTACGCCAACAGCGGCGTCGCCAACGGCGATCTCGGCGACGGCTGCACGTACACCGACGTGCTGAACCCGCGGGACCGCGAGTGGGCGAGCAACGCGGCGTACGTCGAGTTCGTCACGGCCAAGGCCAACGCCCTCCGGGTCGACGGCCGGCTCTCCGCCGAGGACGTGACCGCACTGGTCGACGCCGCCCGCCGCTCCGGCATCGGCACCTGACCGCATCCCCCTGGCGGGCGCCGCGGTGCCCGCCAGGGGCCTCGACCCGGCAGGCCGCCCGACCGACCGGGAGCGACACCCACGTCGTGGACGCCTTCCCGGCCGGCCTGGACCGGTCCGGCCCGCACCGCTGGCAGGGCCCCTGACCCTGCGCGGTGGGGCCGGGGTCAGGCCGGGGCGTCCCGGTGGGCGGCCGCGATCAGCGCCTCGATCGCGGCCCGGCTGGTGCGGCGCCGGGCGTACTCGCCGGTGGTGCCGCCGCCCATCGTGACGCGCGGGTTGCGGTGCCGGGCCGGACTGTCCACTGTGGCCCGCGCGGTGAAGTGCACCTCGCGCGCGCCGGTCAGGTCGAGCAGGCGCCGCACGTTGCCGGCGGTCACGCCGGCGCCCGGCATCACCGTGAGGCGGTCGCCGGCGGCGGCGACGAGCTCGGCGATCAGCGCCGCGCCCGCCAGCGCGGTCGCCTCCTGCCCGGAGGTCAGCAGCCGGTCGACGCCGAGGTCGGCGACGGCGGCGAGCGCCTCGTGCGGGCGCCGCGCCATGTCGAACGCGCGGTGGAACGTCACGGAGAGCCCGGCCGCCGCGGCGACGAGCCGGCGGCAGGTGGCGGTGTCGACGTCGCCGTCCGGGGTGAGCGCGCCGATCACGACGCCCCGCGCGCCGGCCGCCGCCACGGCCTCGACGTCGCGGCACATCGCCCGGATCTCGTGGCGGTCGTAGACGAAGTCGCCGCCGCGCGGGCGGACGAGCACGTGGACGTCGACGGTGGCGACGTCGAGGGCGGTGGCGACCGCGCCGGCGCTGGGGGTCAGGCCGCCCTCGGACAGGGCGGCGCAGAGCTCGACCCGGTCAGCGCCGGCGGCCTGCGCGGCGAGCACGCCCTCCGTGCCGTCCACGCAGACCTCGAACCGCACGCGCCCATCACGCATGCCGCACACCTCCGGGGCACATGCCGTGCGCTCCGGTCAGTAGCCCAGGTCGCGGCGGCGCAGGCCGGCGTAGCCGCCGGCGGCGAGCGCCACCGCGATCACGGCGAGGACGACCAGCGGCGTGGCGGTGAGCGGGTCCAGCGGCGCCAGCGGCGTGTGCGCGAACGGCGAGCCGCGCCGCATCCACTCCGGGACGTCGAACGAGTCGGCGAACAGGGCGATCACCGCGCAGTAGGCGACCACCACCCAGGCCACCGCGGCGGCGGCCCGGGGCAGCAGGCCGATGCCGAGGACCGCGACCGCGGCGACCAGCAGCACGGCCGGCAGGTAGCCGAGCGCGACACCGACCAGGCGCGGGACCTGCCCGGCGTCGGAGACGGTGAGCCCGTACGCGAGGCCCTCGCCGAACCCGGCCGCGGCCAGCACCACCGCGCTGCCGAGCACGGCGACGCTCAGATGGCTGGCCAGCCACCCGGCCCGGCTGGTCGCGGTGGCCAGCACCGGCTCGGTCCGCCCGGACGTCTCCTCGCCCCGCGCCCGCAGGGCGGTGACGACCGCGTACGCGGCGGTGATCAGCGCCAGCGTCACCACGGTGAAGGACAGGTACGAGTCGACGATGTCCGCCGCGCCGCCGGGCAGGACCTCGGCCACCTGCGGGTTGTCCTCCACGTACTGCTCGATGCTGTCGCCGATCGAGCCGTAGGCGACCCCGAGCAGGAAAAGGCCGGCCGCCCAGCCGGCGAGCGCGGCGCGTTGCAGCCGCCAGGCCAGGCCGAGCGGGGAGCCCAGCGCCGCCGTGGCGGTCGCCCGTCCCGGCCGAGGCTGGACCAGCCCCGCGGCGAAGTCGCGCCGCCCCAGCAGCGCCATCGCCACCGCGCCGAGGAGCGCGGCCACCGCGACCGGGACGGCCAGCGGCCACCACCGGTCGTCCACGTACGGGAACGTGCGCTGGCCCCAGCCGATCGGCGAGGCCCACGAGAAGGCGGCGTTGCCGGTGTCGCCCGCCGCGCGCAGCGCGAACGCGGCGCCGAGGGCGAGGGCCACCGCGCCGTACCCGGCTCGGGCGCTCTCGAAGACCTGCATCGCGACGGCGGTGAGCGCGGCGAACACCATGCCCACGGCGGCGAGCGCCGCCCCGAACAGCGCCGAGCCGGCGGCCGGCAGGCCGGTGCCGGCGGCCGCCGCGAACGCCAGCAGCCCGACGGCCAGGTCGGCCAGCCCGGCCAGGGCGAGCGCGGCGGCGAGCGTGGCGTCCCGGCCGACCCGGGCCGAGCGGACCAGCTCGGCGCGGCCGGTCTCCTCGTCGGCGCGGGTGTGCCGGCCGACCAGGAACATGTTCATCAGCGCGATCACGATGGACGCGAACGCGAAGATCTCGAACACCACCTCGCCGCCGATGTTCTCCAGCAGGTGGGTGGGCCCGCTCATCGCGACCGCCGCCGTGTTGCCGCCGATGGTCTGGCGCAGGTTGGCCAGGTCCTCGGCCGAGTCGTAGAGGCCCTGGCTCTGCGTTGACTGGACCAGGATCAGCAGCGTGGCGCCGAGCAGCCACCAGGGCAGCGCGAACCGTTCCCGCCGCAGCATGAACCGCAGCAGCCCGCCGGCGCCGGTCATGACGCCGTCGCCTTCGCGCCGGAGGTCTCCTCGTCGCCGTAGTGCCGCAGGAACATCTCCTCCAGCGTCGGCGGGGTGCTCGTCAGGCTCCGCACGCCGAGCGGTGCCAGCCGTTGCACGACCGTGTCGAGCTCGGCGGTGTCCACGTCGAACCGGGCGTGATGGTCCTCCAGGACCAGGTCGTGTACGCCGGGCAGGGCGTCGATCCCGGCCAGCGGGCGGGCCGTCTCGACCGCGATCGAGGTGCGGGTGAGGTGGCGCAGCTCGCCCAGCGTGCCGCTCTCGACGGTGCGGCCGAGCCGGATGATGCTGACCCGGTCGCAGAGCGCCTCGACCTCGGCCAGGATGTGGCTGGAGAGCAGCACCGTGCGCCCCTCCCGCTTGACCTGGTGGATGCACTGCTGAAACTGCGCCTCCATCAGCGGGTCCAGGCCGGAGGTGGGCTCGTCGAGCAGCAGCAGCTCGGCGTCGGAGGCGAGTGCGGCGACCAGGGCGACCTTCTGCCGGTTGCCCTTGGAGTAGGTGCGGGCCTTCTTGCGCGGGTCGAGGTCGAACCGCTCCAGCAGCTCGTCGCGGCGGGCGCGGTCGAGGCCGCCACGCATCCGGCCGAGCAGGTCGATCACCTCCCCGCCGGTGATGTTCGGCCAGAGGTTGACGTCGCCGGGCACGTACGCCAGGCGGCGGTGCAGGGCGACCGCGTCGCGCCACGGGTCGCCGCCGAGCATGCGCACGGTACCGCCGTCGGCGCGCAGCAGCCCGAGCAGGATCCGGATCGTGGTGGTCTTGCCGCTGCCGTTGGGGCCGAGGAAGCCGTGCACCTGGCCGGAGGCCACCGCCAGGTCGAGTCCGTCGAGGGCCTTGGCGCGGCCGAATGACTTGGTCAGGCCGGCGACGTCGATCGCCAGCTCGTTCTGTGCGTTCATGACGCTCCACTGTGGAGAGAACGGCGAAGGGGGAGCGGCGCGCGGCGTCGCGCGACGCGAAGGATGAGGAGCCGCGTGGGTGAGAGGGAAAGCCGGTCAGCGCGGCGGGTCGGAGTCCGCCTTGCGCGCGGCGGCGCAGGAGCAGCGCATCCGGGCCCGCGGGGCGCCTGCTTCGGCGTTCACGACCGCTCACCGGCCCGCCGGTCCCGGCCCTGCTTCGCGTACTCCTCCCAGCGGCGCACGTGCTCCTCGCCGTACTCCACGCCGACGAAGTCGAAGAAGTCCATCAGCTCGTACAGCCGCTCGCGCTGCCCCGGCCGGTCGTCGCCGACGATCGTCAGGCCGAACTGGGCCGCCTCGATGCCGGGGCGCAGCCGGGCCACCCGGGCCCGCAGGATGTGCGCCCAGCCGCCGGACCTGAGCTGGTAATGGTGCTGCCGCGAGCCGGGCACCGGCACCCGCTCCACCAGCTGCCCCAGCTCCAACTGGCGGATGACGGTGCTGATCGACGCCTTGCTCGCGCCGAGCGCGGCGGCCAGCTCGGTGATCGACTGCCGGGGCTGCGGGGCGATCATGAGCCAGCCGTAGATGCGGCCCATCATCCGCGCGGTGCCGAGCGTCTCGAAGAACATGCCGATCCGCTCGACGAACTCGCGCTCACTCCGCGTCGGCTCCGCCATCACACACCCGTCGGCGTTCAGTAGATGCTGAACGAACTGTAGCGAACGAACGCAAGCGGGTCCATCGTGGAGCCGCTGACATGGTTCGATCGCGGTCCGGCGGCGGCGGGCCGCGTGCGGGCTGCCGGGTGGTTCGTCCCGGAAACGGGGATCCGCGGGGGGCGCCGGCCCCGATCAGGGCCGATCGCCCCCTCCGGTAGGGCGGACGGTCACGCTCGCGGGCGGGACCGGGTCACTTGCGGCGCATCTTGCGCACCGTGAACCCGCCGGCCACGAGGACGGCGACCAGGACGATCCAGATCGTGCTCGGCGGTACCCGGTCGCTGCCGGCCGAGCCGGTGGCGATGGCGTTGCCGAGCCAGCCGCGGTCGGCGGCCGGGGCCGACTGGTCGGTGGGCTCGGGCAGGTCGGAGAAGCGCACCAGGTTGGTGCTCTCCAGCAGCTCCAGGTGGTCGAGGACGAAGCCGTTCGCGTCCTGGGCCAGCTTGCGCACCACGTCGTTGCGGGTACCGGAGCGGACGCCGGCGATGACCGGGAAGACCTTGCCGTGCGCGGCCCGCAGCCGGTCGACGAAGACCTGGTCGAACTCGGCGCCCGCCGTCGCCTCCTCCATCTCCGCCAGCCAGCCCTGCTGGTCGGCGTTGGGCTCGTCGGGAAGCTGGAAGTTCACCTTGTTCGCCGCGTCCACCACCAGCTTGTCGAGCTGGGCGTGCTGCTTGGCGATCTCCGCACCAACCTCGCGTACCCGGGCATCGCCGCCCTTCTTGGCGGCCATGTTGCCGGCGGGCATCTCCCAGAGCCCGGCGAGGCGGACCGCGGACAGCAGGTTCTTGTCCGCGGCGGTGAGCGGCGTGTCCGGCGCGGCCTGGGCGGGTGCCGGCATGGCGAGCACGCCGAGCGTCCCGAGGACCAGACCGGCGAGGAAAGCCGCCGACCGGCGCGACCTGGCAGCCGCGGATCGTCCCGTGCGCATATGTGTCGTCCTCCTGACTCGAAAGCTGGGAGAACGGTATTGCGCGCGCTCGTCGCGGTCCATCCGGAACAACCAGAAATAGGCATTTCCTATGCAGAACTTAAGGTGCGTTCCAGCTGCCCGGAATTGCCTCGGAATACGCTGGGAATGCACGCGGAAATGGCCCGGGGATCCCACTTCCCGGGCCGTGTTTCAAGTCTGATAAGGAGGTGTTTCTATAGGCGGTTTCCCGCGGCGGGTGCGATAAGGCCGAGGTCGCCGTCGTACCGCCGGTAGAGCAGGTTTCCGCGCCCGGTGGCCCCGTCGGTGAAGAAGACGAACGGCAGCCAGCCCTCCGCGAGACGCGCCGCGGCCCGTGTCACGGTGAGGCTGGGCACCTTGCGCGGGTTGACCGTCAGCGGCAGCGTCACCGGCAGCGACGGCGGGTGCATGCTGCGCTGCCGGCACAGGCACAGCCCGGTCGGACCGGCCCGGTAGACGATCGCGTCCTCCCCGGTCTCGGCGTCGGTGTACATCATGACGTCGTAATCCATCGCATTCATGAACGACGCGGCCTGGCAGGGCATCCCGACGTGCAGCCGGTAGGCCTTCGACCGGACGACCGTGCCCGGCCCGGGAAAGCCTAGCGTGCGCCGCTCCGGGTCCGGCCACGGCCAGGGCTGCCACGCGGTGGTGAGCCGGCCGATCTGCCGGTCGAGCCGGGTGGCGGCCGCGGCGATCGCCGACCGGACCGAATGCCCGGGGATCTGGATCCGGGCCGGTGCGCCGGCCACCCGGAGGTTGACCTGGACCAGGGCCGGCTCGGCGCCGGAGAGCCGCACGCGCACGGCGGAGAGGTCGAGCCCGTACCCCGACACGACCGCGCCGACCGCCTGCGCGGCGCGGTCCAGATCGCCCGGCGCCACCCGCCCGCGCACCCGCACGTCGACGCCGGCGGCTGGCCCCGGCACAGTCCTGGCTTTCAGCATGGTCTCCCTCGGTACACGCGTCCGGTCAAAGACTGGTGCGGGGCAGGCCGGCGGCATAGGGGCGAAGGTCCCGAACCGGACGGGACCCCTGGGCCCGCACGGCTCACACGGTGATCAAAGCTCCCTTCACGTCGTTGGAACGACATGAGGGGAGCTTCGATCACCGGCGCGGGTCCGGCGCGGGACGCCGGCTAGGCGGGAAGCTGCCGGATTACCACGACGGGGGAGTGCGCGTGGTGCAGCAGCTGCTGGCTCACCGAGCCCAGCAGCAGGCCGCGGAAGCCACCCCGCCCCCGGGAGCCGACCACCACGAGCTGGGCGCCCTGGCTCGCCCCGATCAGCGCCTCGGCGGGCGGACCCGCGACGACGTGGACGGTCGCCGGCACCTCGGGGTACTTGTCCTGCCAGCCGGCGGCCACCTCCTGCAGCCCGGCCCGCTCCCGCGCGACCTCCTGGTCGAGGTCGAACTCGACCGGCTGCCACCGCGGCGGTGGCGGGGTCCAGGCCTGGACCAGCCGGAGCTCCACGCCGCGCCGGGCCGCCTCGGCGAACCCGAACTCCACGGCGAGCTGCGCGCAGTCCGAGCCGTCGAACCCGACGACGACCGGCCCGCCGACCGGTGCCTGCCCACCCCGGACGACGACGACCGGGCAGTGCGCGTGCGCCGACACCGCGACGCTGGTCGACCCGACCAGCAGGCCGGCGAAGCCGCCGTGCCCGCGACGGCCGAGGACCACCAGGCGGGCCTGGCGTGACATCTCGACGAGTACCGCGACGGAGCCACCGGTCGCGACCGTGCCGGAGACCGACACGCCCGGGTACGACTCGCGGGCGCGGGCCAGGGCGGTGGCGATGAACTTCTCCGCCGCCTCCCGCACGCTGTCGTCGGGCCAGACGGCCGGGGCCAGGCCGATGGGTCCGGCGACCGCCCGCCACTCGACGGCGTACACCAGCGTGACGGCGGTCCCGGTGCGGGCGCCCTCGTCCAGCGCCCACTCGAGGGCGGACTCGGCGTCCGGGGAGGCGTCGTAGCCGACAACGATGGAATGCAGGGTCATGGTCGCTCCAAAGCTCTCCGACGTCGGTGCTCTTCACCGTGCCGACACCCCGCGACGCGGCGGCAGGGCCGGCCAGACTCAGTGCGGGGGACCTTCGGCCCGGTCCCGGTTCAGGGCTGCGCGGCGCCGTCCCCGATCTCGATCGTGCTGGCCGGCGGCTGCCGGGGGCTCGCCGGCGGCCGGCGCTGCTGCATGTCCAGGCCGAAGCGGAGCACGAGCTGCGGGTACCCGTGCCGGTCCAGCAGCCCGGTCAGGAGCGCGCGGGCGCCGGGCACCTCGACGACGTCGCTCATCGCCGAGCCGGCCAGGCCCCGGGACGTGGCGGCGAGCCACACGGCGCTGACCGCCTCGCCGGCCCGCAGCCAGTCGAGCGGCCGGTCGCCGTCGGTCGCGACGATGAGGTACTGCGCGTACCGGTCGTCGCCGTACCCGGGCTCCAGCAGCGACTCGCCGTCCAGCGTGAAGTCGCGCAGCGGTACCCGCCGCTCGGTCGGCGACACCACGGTCTCCGGCGGTACGCCCTCGCCGCTGGCGTGCCCGCGCCGGGTCCACGCGTGCAGGTCCGACGAGTACGCCTCGTCCCGGCCCTGGATGCTCGCCGCGCCCTCCCCGGCGGTGACCAGGAAGGCGATCTGCTCGGGGCCGACCCGGTGCAGCCACGCGCCCTCGCCGGTGGCGGCCGCCTCCAGCGCGGCGAGCGTCTCGTCCGGCACCGGCTCGGTCGCCGGAAACGGGCGCCGGTCCGAGCGCCGCCGCCCGATGCTCCGCTCGTCGTCGCGGTCCTCCGGCCGTACCTCGTGCGGCCCGGCCACCCGCATCCGGGCGAGCAGGTCCGGGTCGCCGGGATCGGGACATCTGGTCACGGCCGGTTCGCGCCCCGCCGCGGCGAGCGCCACCCGGGCGTGGTGCAGCGCGGCGCCGCAGCTCACCGTCAGCAGCCGCCCCTCCGGGTCGATCGAGTCGACCCGCCGCGAGCGGACCGCGTACAGGTCGAGCTCGTCGCCGCGCAGCCGCCACCGCCAGGGTTGGGTGTTCAGGATCGACGGGGCCCGCCCCGCCGCCATGGCGGCCGCCCTGAGCCGTGTGGCCTCGTCCGCTGCCGCACCGAAGCCGCCAGCCATAGCGCCAACGTACCCGCGACGCCCGCCGGCAGCGGCGAAACGCCGGAAACGTCAGGACCGGTGCCGTGCCTTGACGATCGCGCGGATGGTCAGCAGCGCGACGACGGCGACGACCTGTCCGCCGAGGATGATCCGGCTGACGTCGACCGCCGGCCGCCACTTGACCGTGCCGTCCTTGATGACGAACGCCCCCACCGGGCGCGACGACAGCCCGAACCCGGCGCCGGTGCCGTTGCCCTCCCGGCCGTCCGCGCCCGGCCCGCTTCCGCCGCCGCCACCCCCGCCGCCGGAGACCCGGGCGACCGGGACGACGGTGATGCCGTCCTGGACGATCGGCTCCCCGACCACCGCGCCCGCGGTCATGCCGCCGCGCACCCTCTCCAGCAGCTCCAGCGTTCTCGTGGTCGTGTCGGTCATGCTCTCCACCTCCTGGAGTTGGACCAGCGCCTCCCATCCTGACCCGCGGCCTCCGGGGCCGGCGGGGCCGGACGGCCCGGACACCCGGGTATTCGGGCTCTGCCCCGTATCCTGCCGCCCCGCGCACGCTCACGGTGGGTCAATCCGATCCCTCCCCGGGGGTGAGCCACCATGAAGGCCGTCTACGTCGCACCGCCACCCATCCGTCCCACCCGGAGGCTGACCGCGCGGCTCGCCGCGGACGTGATGAGCGATCCGGTGGACACGATCCCGGCGGACGCGCCGCTCGACGACGCGCTCCGCGCGATGGTCCGGCTGCACCACCGCCACCTCGTCGCCGTCGACCGCGACGGCCGGTGCGCCGGCGTCCTCTCCGACCGCGCGATCGCCGCCGAGTGGGCCCGCGACCCGGCCTCGCTCCCGGTGCGCCGGGTGGCCTCGACGCTGGCGACGCGACCGGCCGTGGTCGGGCCGCTCGCCACCATCCTGGACGTCGCCCGCTTCATGCGCGCGACCGGCACCGACGCGGTCGCCGTCGCCGACACCGACGGCTACCCGCTGGGCATCGTCACCGGCACCGACCTGGTCGCGCTCCTCGCCGCCTGAAGATCTTCAGCGTCAGGGTGATCGAAGCTCCCGTCAAGTCGTTAGAACGACTTCGGGGGAGCTTCGATCACCGGCGCAGGCTGAGCACCCGGCGCTGCGGCGGCGTAGATGCGCAGGGCCCGTCGTGGTCGGGCTTGCGGCCCTGCCCGAACCCGCGCGGCGGGCAGCAGGATGCGGCTGAGCGAGGGGGGTTGGCATGACCGTGGACCTGGACCGCTCCGTCCTGGTCGTGGACGACCCCGCGCCCGCCGACCCGGCCGCCAGCTGGGGGTACTGGACGGCCCGCACCGGGCTGCTCGACGTGGCGGCGGCCCGCTCCTACGACCGGGTCCGGGTGCACGCGGGCGGCGCCGGCGGCGTGGTGCCGCTGGGCCGGTACCGGTACCAGGTCGTGCGCCGCCCGGACCCGGAGCGCCTGGTGCGGTCGATCGCCGGGGGCTGCCCCGGGTACGCGTTCCGGCGCGGCCGGGTGGAGAGCGTCCGCACCCGGGGCGACCACGCGGAGGTCCCGGCGGTCCTGTGTGGACTCAACCGGCCGTGGCGGTCCCGGAGCAGGGTCGGGCCAGCCCGGCCATCTTGACGGCGGTGTAGACGGCGGCGGCGAGCGCCACGTCCGACAGCAGCATCAGGCCGATCGCGTAGGAGTCCTCGATCCCGTACACCCAGCCCATGACCAGGGGCGGGACGAAGCCGCCGAGGCCGCCGGCGGCGCCGACGACACCGGTGACCGCGCCCACCTTGTCGCCCGGGGCGACCTTCCCGACGAGGGCGAAGACCGCGCCGCTCGCGGCGCCCAGGAACGCCGCCATCCCCAGGAACGCGGCGGTGCCCACCGGTACCAGGGGTGGCTGGAACGCCTGTACCACCGCGAGCCCGGCGACGCCGCCGAAGCAGGCCACCAGCACCGGCACCGGATGCAGCCGGTCGGAGAGCCAGCCACCGGCGGGCCGGGCGGCCACGGCCAGCACGACGAAGCCGGCCGTGCGCAGCGCCGCGTCGTTCGTGGACAGGTCGTACGCGGTGCGCAGGTACGCGGGCAGGTAGACGCTGAACGCGACGAACCCGCCGAAGCCGACCGCGTAGAGGAAGCAGAGCTGCCAGGTGACGCCGAGCCGGGCCACCGCGGCGGTGCGGCGCAGCGCCGAGCCGCCGGCCCGCTGCCCGGGCGCGTCCCGCACCAGCGCCGCCGCCACCGCCGCGTACGCCACGAGCGCGGCGGCGACGATGAAGAACGGCGTCTTCTCGCCGTACGCGTCGCCGAGGCGCACGGTGGTGAAGTTGGAGATCGCGGTGCCGCCCATGCCGACGCCGAAGACGCCGAGGGCGAAGCCGCGCCGCGCCGGCGGGTACCAGCCGGAGACCAGCGGCACCCCGACCGCGAAGGAGGTCCCGCCGATGCCGAGGAAGAAGCCGGCCACGACGAGCGCGGCGTAGGAGTCCTGGACGTACGCGAGCACCAGCACCGGTACGACGGTGGCGAGGCTGACCGCGGGAAACATCAGCCGGGCGCCGAACCGGTCGGTGAGCGCGCCGACCGGGATGCGCCCCAGCGAGCCGACCACGACCGGCACCGCGACGAGGAACGACTGGGCGGCGAAGCTCAGCCCCAGCCGGTCCTTGAGCCCGGGGCCGAGCGGGCTGACCAGCGCCCACGCCCAGAAGCAGACCAGGAAGCCGACGGTGGCCAGGACCAGGTTGAGCGTGGCGCGCCCCGGCTTCGCGGTGCTCACCGGAGCCTCTCCCAGCCGGGGGGGGGGGCGGGGCGGGGCCCCCCGCGCCGGGGGGGGGGGGCGGGGCCGCCGCGGGGCGGGGGGGGGGGGGCGCCTTGCGGGGCCGCGCCCCGGGTGGGGGGTCCCCCCGGAACCCGCCCCCCCCCGCCCCCCCCCCCGCGCCGCCCCCCGCGGGGGCCGCCGCCGCGGTACACCACGTACGGGCGGGTGAGGTAGCCGACCGGCGCGCTGAACGCGTGCACGAGGCGGGTGAACGGCCAGAACGCGAACAGCGCGAACGCGGCCAGCACGTGGACCTGGAAGGTGGTCGGCACCGCGGCCATGACCTCGGGGTCGGGGCGGAGGTAGAACAGCGACCGGAACCAGGGCGAGACGGTCTCCCGGTAGTCGTAGCCGTCGCCGGCGACGTTGGCGCGGAGCGTGGCCCAGAGCCCGAGGAGGATGACCGTGGCGAGGACCGCGTACATGGCCTTGTCGTTGCGGGTGGTGGCGGCGAAGACCGGGCCGGTCAGCCGGCGGCGCAGGATGAGGATGGCCATGCCGATCAGCGTGCAGAGCCCGGCCACCGTGCCGATGAAGACCGCCATGAGGTGGTAGGCGTGCTCGCTGATCCCGGCCGCCTCGGTCCACGACTTCGGCACCAGCAGGCCGCCGACGTGTCCGACGAGGACCATCAACACTCCGAAGTGGAACAGCGGGCTGCCCCAGCGCAGTACCGCGCTCTCGTACAGCTGGGAAGAGCGGGTGGTCCAGCCGAACTTGTCGTAGCGGCGCCGCCAGACCAGCCCGCCGGCGAAGACCGCGAGGGACAGGTACGGCACGATGACCCAGAGCAGGGTGTTCACGGGCGCCCTCCGGTGGGGGTGTACGGCTGGAGGCCGACCCGCTCGACCGGCGGGCCGCCGCGGGCCAGTCCCGCCGCGGCGGCGAGGTCGGCGGGCGTGGGCGGGGGGAGCAGCAGGCGTACCGCCCGCACCGCGTGGGCGTAGACGGACCGGTCCCGCTCCAGCGCCGACACCAGCAGGTCCAGGCCGACGCGGTGCCCGCCGAGCAGGTCCCAGCCGCTGCCGTGCGCGGCGGCGAGGTCGAGCACGGCGGGCAGGTAGTCGGGCAGCTCGCCACCGGTCACGGCCAGCCCGGCGGCGCGGTACGCCGCGGCGAAGCCGGCGAGGGCCGGCCCGCGGGCGCGGGTGTCGCCGTGGGTGTAGTACGTCAGGTGCAGCGCGCACCGGCGGCGGAAGTCGAACGTCTCCACGTACTCGGCGGCGAGCCGGATCGGGTCGGCGGCGGCGCGGTGGGCGGCGACCGCGGCGAGGGGGGTGGCGAGCCGCCCGGGCAGCTCGTCGAGGGCGGCCACCACCGCCGGCAGCGCCGCGAGCACCTCCGGGTCCGGGTAGCGCAGCAGCAGCGAGGCCGCCTTCGCGGCCACGGCCCGCTCGTTCACGGCCGCTCCTCCTCGTCGCGCCGCGGCGGAAACAGCCCTTCCGGCCGGCCCTTGCCGTCCCAGTTGAGCAGGTTGACCCGGGCCGGCGAGTCCGCGGTCTGCCGGGAGCGCAGCGCGTGGAAGTTCTCCACCGCGACCGGCTCGTACCGGCCGGACGACTCGCCGAACGGCCCGGTGCCGCCCATGCCCGGCCCGCCCTCGTAGTCGAGGCTGCACCCGGTGGCGAGCTCCTCCAGCCCGGCGGCGGCCTCGGCGTGCGCGGCGGGGATCACGTACCGCTCGTCGTACTTGGCGATCGCGAGGAGCCGGTACATGTCCTGGATCCGCTGCCCGGTCATCCCCACGCCGGTGGCGATCGACTCGTCCGGCGGCTCGCCGAGGTTGACCCGCCGCTGGTACGCGCGCATCGCCGCGAGCCGGCGCAGCACCGCGGTCACCGGCGCGGTGTCGCCCGCGGTGAAGAGCTCGGCCAGGTACTCCACCGGGATGCGCAGCGCGTCGACGGCGCCGAAGAGGTTGCCGGCGTCCTCCGCGTCGTGGCCGGTGTCGCGCAGCACGTCCACGACCGGGGAGAGCGGCGGGATGTACCAGACCATCGGCATCGTGCGGTACTCGGGGTGCAGCGGCAGGGCGACCTCGTACCGCATGATCAGGTCCCAGACCGGCGAGCGGCGGGCGGCGTCGATCCAGTCCTCGGGGATGCCGGAGCGCCGCGCCGCCTCGGCCACCCGCGGGTCGTGCGGGTCGAGGAAGACCGAGCGCTGCGCGGCGTACAGGTCGGTCTCGTCCGCCACGGCGGCGGCCCGGGCCACGGCGTCCGCGTCGTAGAGCATCAGGCCGATGTACCGCAGCCGGCCGACGCAGGTCTCGGAGCAGACGGTCGGGATGCCGATCTCCACCCGGGGAAAGCAGAAGGTGCACTTCTCGGCCTTGCCGGTGCGGTGGTTGAAGTAGATCTTCTTGTACGGGCAGCCGGTCACGCACATCCGCCAGCCCCGGCAGTCGTCCTGGTCGACCAGGACGATCCCGTCCTCGGTGCGCTTGTAGATCGCGCCGGAGGGGCAGGACGCCGCGCAGGACGGGTTGAGGCAGTGCTCGCAGATGCGGGGCAGGAAGAACATGAACGCCTTGGCGTACTCCTGCCGCACCTGCTCGGAGACCCGGGCCAGGATGGGGTCGCCGCCGGCCGTCTCGTTGCCGCCGGCCAGGGAGTCGTCCCAGTTGGCCGACCAGGTGATCCGGGTCTGCTTGCCGGTGATCAGCGACGTGGGGCGGGCGACCGGGGTCTGGTCGCCGGCCGGCGCGGTCAGCAGGTGCTCGTACTCGTAGGTCCAGGGCTCGTAGTAGTCCTGGATGGACGGCAGCTTCGGGTTGGCGAAGATGGAGAGCAGCCGCTTGACCCGGCCGCCGGAGCGGGGCTTGAGCCGGCCCCGCCTGGTGCGCACCCAGCCGCCCTGCCACCGCTTCTGGTCCTGGTAGGTCCGCGGGTATCCCTGCCCGGGGCGGGTCTCCACGTTGTTGAACCAGACGTACTCGACGCCGGAGCGGTTGGTCCACGCCTGCTTGCAGGTGACCGAGCAGGTGTGGCAGCCGATGCACTTGTCGAGGTTCATCACCATCGCCATCTGGGCCATGACGCGCATCAGTACTCCACCTCCTGGCTCCGCCGGCGGATCACGGTGACCTCGTCGCGCTGGTTGCCGGTCGGCCCCAGGTAGTTGAACGCGAACGACAGCTGCGCGTACCCGCCGACGAGGTGGGTGGGCTTGACCAGCAGCCGGGTGAGCGAGTTGTGGATGCCGCCGCGCCGGCCGGACGCCTCCGCCTTCGGCACGTCGACCACCCGCTCCTGGGCGTGGTACATGTAGACGGTCCCCTCGGGCATCTTGTGCGACACCACCGCGCGCGCCACGACCACGCCGTTGCGGTTGACCGCCTCGACCCACTCGTTGTCGCGCACCCTGATGCGGGCGGCGTCCGCCTCGCTGATCCAGATCGTCGGCCCGCCCCGCGACAGCGTCAGCATGATCAGGTTGTCCTGGTACTCGGAGTGGATGGACCACTTCGAGTGCGGCGTCAGGTATCGCAGGGTGATCTCCAGCTCGCCGGTGGCGCCCAGCCTCGGCTCGCCGAAGAGCGCGTGCATGTCCAGCGGCGGGCGGAAGACCGGCAGCGCCTCGCCGGCCTCGTGGATCCAGTCGTGGTCGAGGAAGAAGTGCTGCCGGCCGGTCAGCGTGTGCCAGGGCTTGAGCCGTTCGGTGTTGATGGTGAACGGGGAGTAGCGGCGGCCGCCGGTCTCGCTGCCCGACCACTCCGGGCTGGTGATGACCGGGACCGGGCGGGACTGCGTGTCGGCGAACGTGATCCGCTTGCCCTCGTGCTCGGCGGCGAGGTCGGCGAGGGCGGTGCCGGTACGCCGTTCCAGGAAGTGGAAGCCGGCGGTGGCGACCCGGCCGTTGGTCGTGCCGGAGAGGGCCAGGATCGCCTCGGCGGCCCGGACGTCGGTGTCCAGGCGGGGCCGGCCGTCGACCACCCCGTTGGTGCGGGCGAGCGTCTGGATCTCGGGGTTGACGTCGACGGTGACGCCCTTGGTGGTGGTGCCCAGCCGGTCCAGCAGCGGACCGAGGGCGGCCATCTTGTCGGCGACCGCGCCGTAGTCCCGTTCCACCACGACGAACTTCGGCATCGTGCCGCCGTCCGCCCAGTCCCGGACCACCCCGCCGGGCGTCGCGAGCGCGTCCGGCGTGTCGTGCAGCAGCGGCACGACGACCAGGTCCTTGCGTACGCCCAGGTGGGTGGCGGCGAGGTCGGAGAAGGCGCGGGCCAGGGCGTGGAACGCGGCGAAGTCGGTGCGGGTCTGCCACGGCGGGGCGATCGCCGGCGTGAACGCGTGCACGAACGGGTGCATGTCCGTGCTGGACAGGTCGTGCTTCTCATACCAGGTCGCGGCCGGCAGCACCACGTCGGAGAAGAGGGTGGTGGAGGTCATCCGGAAGTCCAGCGACAGCAGCAGGTCGAGCTTTCCCTCCGGCGCCGCGTCACGCCAGACCACATCGGACGGTCGCTGCTCCGGGGCGGCCTCGGCGGCGCGCAGGGAGGCGTCGGTGCCGAGCAGGTGACGCAGGAAGTACTCGTTGCCCTTGGCCGACGAGCCGAGCAGGTTGGCCCGCCAGACGGTGAGGACCCGCGGCCAGTTCTCCGGCGCGTCCGGATCCTGGCCGGCGAAGCCGAGCCGGCCGCCCCGTAGCGCCTCGTCCACATAGGACGCCGGGTCGTCGGGGCGCTCGGCCAGGGCCTCGTCGGCCACGTCGAGCGGGTTGCGGTCGAACGTCGGCATGCTCGGCATCCAGCCGAGCCGTGCGGACTGGGCGAGCAGGTCCGCGGTGTGCCGCCCGGCGAACCGCCCGTCCCCGGTGGGGCTGGCCAGCACGCCGGCGTCGTACGTGTCGTAGCGCCACTGGTCGGTGTGCAGGTACCAGTAGGCGGTGCCGATCATCTGCCGGGGTGGGCGCGACCAGTCCAGCCCGAACGCGAGCTGCGCCCAGCCGGTGACCGGCCGGCACTTCTCCTGCCCGACGTAGTGCGCCCAGCCGCCGCCGTTGACGCCCTGGCAGCCGGTCAGCGTGGTCAGCGCGAGCATCGCCCGGTAGATGGTGTCGGAGTGGAACCAGTGGTTGGTGCCCGCGCCCATGATGATCATCGAACGGCCGCCCGACCGGTCGGCGTTGTCGGCGAACTCCCGGGCGATCCGGGCGCACGCGGCGGCCGGTACCCCGGTGATCGGCTCCTGCCACGCCGGCGTGTACGGCTCGTCACCGTCCTGATAGGACGACGGCCACCGCCCGGGCAGCCCGGCGCGGGCCACGCCGTACTGCGCGAGCATCAGGTCGTGGACGGTGGTGACGGTGTGGCCCGCGACCCGCCGCGTGGGCACGCCGCGGCGCAGCACCCCGGCCGGCGTGGTGTCGAACCGGGGGAGCTCGACCTCGACCGCCTCGCCGTCCGCACCCTCCACACACGACAGTGTCGGGCGGAGGTCGCCGAGGTCGAGGTTCCACCGCCCCACTCCGGCCTCGGCGTACCGGTGGCCGAGCGAGCCGTTCGGCACGGCCGCGGCGTTCGTCGCCCCGTCCCACACGACCGGCCGGAAGGCCGCCTCCCGGTCCGTCTCGCCCAGGTCCGCCGCGGTCAGGAACTTCCCCGGCCGCAGCGCGCCGTCCGCGCCCGGGACCAGGGTGACCAGGTACGGCAGGTCGGTGTAGCGGGTCACGTAGTCGACGAACCGCGGCGTGACCCGGTCGACGAAGAACTCCTTGAGGATGACGTGCCCCATCGCCATGGCGAGGGCACCGTCGGTACCCGGCGCGGCGGGCAGCCACTCGTCGGCGAACTTCACGCTGTCGGCGTAGTCCGGGCTGACCACGACGACCTTCTGCCCGCGGTAGCGGGCCTCGGCCATCCAGTGGGCGTCCGGCGTCCGGGTCACCGGCACGTTCGAGCCTCAGAGCATCAGGTACGCCGCGTCCCACCAGTCGCCGGACTCGGGCACGTCGGTCTGGTCGCCGAACACCTGCGGCGAGGCGACCGGCAGGTCGGCGTACCAGTCGTAGAACGACAGCATCGCCCCGCCGATCAGCGAGACGAACCGGGCGCCGGCCGCGTGCGACACCATCGACATCGCCGGGATCGGGGAGAAGCCGGCCACCCGGTCCGGGCCGTACTCCTTGATGGCGTGCACGTGGGCGGCGGCGACCATCTCGAGTGCCTCGTCCCAGGCCACCCGCACCAGGCCGCCCTTGCCCCGGGCCCGCTGGTAGGCGCGGCGGCGCTCCGGGTCGCCCTGGATGTCGGCCCACGCCGCGACCGGGTCGCCGAGCCGCGCCTTCGCCTCCCGGTACATCTGGACCAGCACGCCGCGCGCGTACGGGTAGCGCACCCGGGTCGGGGAGTACGTGTACCACGAGAAAGCCGCACCCCGCGGGCAGCCGCGCGGCTCGTACTCCGGGCGGTCCGGGCCGACCGAGGGGTAGTCGGTCTGCTGCGCCTCCCACGTGATGATGCCGTCCTTGACGTACACCTTCCACGAGCAGGAACCGGTGCAGTTGACGCCGTGCGTCGAGCGCACCACCTTGTCGTACGACCAGCGGTCGCGGTAGAAGGTGTCCGCATCGCGCCCGCCGATCTGGTACAGCGCCCGCCCGTCCGGCGACACCTCGGCCCGACGCACGAGGCCGCCGAGAGCGAGCAGCGCGCGCCCAGCCCCGCCGGTCGCGGTCGGCCGCTCGTCGACCGCCATCGCACCTCCCCGAAATGTACTCTTGATCCCGATCTTCGCCGAGGCATCGTCAGGACGCAACCGGAACGAAACACGCCAGGAACATGGTGTGCGGCAGCGGGCCGCAGCCGAAGGGCCAAAGGTCCCGACCAGATCGGGCCGCGGCCCCCTGGCGCGCCCGCGGGACGCCGTGCGACGGCCCGCGCCGCCGTCCGGGACGTTCGGCCCCCGCGCCGGGGTCGACCGCTCCTGACCGGTCAAGGTCGCGAAGGCGCACCGTCGAGAGCGAGAGCAGGGAGGTACCCCGTGTCGACAGTCGCCGAACGCCACGGCGCCCGCGAGCTGGTCTGGGACACGCTCGCCAAGGCCTCGTTCGCGGTCCTGAGCTACACCACCCCCAGGGGCGAGCCACGCTCGAGCGGCGTGGTCTACCGCCTGGTCGACCGCAAGATGTACGCGGCCGTCGCCGAGGACAGCTGGAAGGCCCGCCACATCGCCGTGAACGGGGACGTCGCGGTCACCGTGCCGGTGCGCCGCGGCGGCCTCATGGCGCTGCTCCTGCCGATCCCGCCGGCGACGATCAGCTTCGCCGCGACCGCGATCGTGCACCCGGCCGGCGCGCTGCCGCCCGGCCCGCTGGCCGGCGAGCTTGGCCCGTTGCTGCCGCCGGAGCGCCGGACCAGCGCCTGCCTCGTCGAGATCGTGCCACGCGGCCACTTCGTCACGTACGGCGTCGGCGTGCCGCTGGCGCGGATGCGGGTACCGGCCCTGGCCCGCGCGCGGGTCCCGGTCGCCGGAAGGGAGTGACCGCCGTTGACGCGGCGCTCCCTATGCCGACCGGCGTACGAGTCCACAGTGGAGGAGGTTGCGGCATGTCCAGTCGCGAGGCGCTCAGCCTGGCGTGGCACTACCAGGAGGTCGCCCGGCGCAACCCCCACGAGTCCCACTTCTGGACGGCCCGCTCCCTTTACTACGGACGCACCGCGACCCGTTCCGCCCGCGCCGACCAGCGCGCCGCCGGCCCGGCCGTCTGACGCCTTTCCGCCGCGGGCGGAAAAGGGCTGGCCGCGACCAGCCGCGGCGGGTGCGGCCGCGGGAGCAACGGTCTGGACCACGGCGGACGTCGCGGTAGCCCGGATTCTCGCCTTTCGACCCGGTTTCCGGGGGTAACTTGAGCGCGGGTCGGGCGGAGCGGATCGGTGTTGGGTGCCTTCGGTCCCGGCGGGGCGGGGCCGACCGGCCCTGCTTGATCAACGCGACGTCGCGCACGCTGGGGGTGTGAGGGGGTGGACGTCATGACAGCTCCGGTGGTCGTCGGTGTCGACGGCTCGGCGGCGAGTACCGCCGCGGTGGCTCTGGCGGTCCGGACCGCGGTGGAGCGGGATCGGCCGTTGCGGGTGGTGCACGGGTTCGTCTGGCCGCTGCTGCGCGTGCCGCTCGGCCCGTCGCCCTACGGCCCGCCGGAGGGCGGGCTGCGCAACGACGCGGAGCAGATCGTCCGCGACGCCCTGGCCTGCGCCGAGGGGTGCGACCCGAGGGTGCGGGCCTCCGGCGAGGTGGTCACCGGCGGCGTCGCGGCCGTCCTGGTCGGCGAGTCGCGGCACGCCTACGCGCTGGTGCTCGGGGCCCGCGGCCTCGGCGGGTTCACCGGTCTGCTGGTCGGCTCGGTGGGCGTGCAGGTCGCCGCCCACGCGGCCTGCCCGGTGCTGGTCGCCCGCGGCGCGCCCCGGGAGAACGGGCCGGTCGTCGTCGGCGTGGACGGCTCGCCCAACTCGAACCGGGCGGTCGCGTTCGCGGCGCAGGAGGCCGTGCTGCGCAAGACCGACCTGCGCGCCGTGCACGTCTGGAGCGGGCCCAGCTCGACCGGGCCCGGCGACATGCTGCCGCTGGTGTACGACCCCGAGCAGGTCGCCGAGGAGGAGTCCCGGCTGCTGTTCGAGGCGACCGCGGGCCTCACCGAGCGCTACCCGGACCTGCTGGTCGGGCACCGGGTCGTGCACGGCCGCGCGGCCCGGGCGATGGTCGCGCAGTCGCAGGGCGCCCAGCTGGTCGTCGTCGGCGCGCGCGGCCGGGGCGGGTTCGCCGGGCTGCTGCTCGGCTCGGTCAGCCAGGCCCTGCTGCACCACGCGGATTGCCCGGTCGCGGTGGTCCGGCCCGCGACGGCGTGACGCCCGATGCTGGACAGCAGGATCCGCCCCGGCGCGTCCCCGCCCCGGCCGCCCCGCAGTCCTTCGTGGACGCGGCGATCTACCGGGACGGGCGCCGGGTGGCCAGCGGCCCCGACCTGACCGGCGCGTACCGGCGGTGGCGCGAGCTGCCCGGCGCGATGGCCTGGATCGGCCTCTACCAGCCGCCGGAGGCGCAGCTGCTGGCGATCGCCGAGGAGTTCGGGTTCGGCGAGATCCACCTGCTCGCGCACGGTCCCGAGGCCGTCCTCTACGCGATCCTGGACCGCGTCGTCGACGGGTACGCCCGGTCGTGGCCGGCCTGCGGAACGACATCGACGAGATCGAGACCCAGGTCTTCCTCGGCGACCCGGGCGTGTCCCGCCGCATCTACCAGCTCTCCCGCGAGGTCATCGAGTTCCAGCGGGCCGCGCGCCCGCTGCTGGACCTGCGCGACGTGGCGGACCACGCGACGGCGGTGGCCGCGATCCTCTTCGCACCCAACCTCATCGGCACCGTGTACGGGATGAACTTCCGGCACATGCCGGAGCTGGAGTGGGCCGCCGGCTACCCGATGTCGCTCGGCCTCATGGCGGTCGTTTGCGGCGCCCTCTACGTGGCATTCAAACGTCGCGGCTGGCTGTAGCCCTTCGTTTTGCCTTCGGGCGGTCTGGAGGCGGCGGGTCGGGACTTTGGTCCCGCCGCCGGGGTACGGGCCGGCCCTGCACCGCGTTCCCGGACCGGCGCAGCTTGAGGGAAGACGATTGGAGGGCACTCATGAAAGCACTCGTCTACGGTGGGCCCGGGCAGAGGTCCTGGACCGAGGTCCCCGACCCCACCATCAGCGATCCCCGCGACGCCATCATCGAGGTCGACACCGTGACGATCTGCGGCACGGACCTGCACATCCTGGCCGGCGACGTACCGGCGGTCGAGCCCGGCCGCATCCTCGGGCACGAGGCGGTCGGCACCGTCGTCGACACCGGCACCGGCGTCACCGGCCTCAACCGTGGCGACCGCGTCCTGGCCTCCTGCGTCTCCGCGTGCGGGGTGTGCCGCTACTGCCGCGCCGGCAGCTACGGGCAGTGCCTGGGCGGCGGCGGCTGGATCCTCGGCCACCGGGTCGACGGCGTGCAGGCGCGGTACGCCCGGCTGCCGTTCGCCGACCTGTCCACCTACCGGCTCCCGGCGAACGTCACCGACGAGGCCGCCGTCATGCTCGCCGACATCCTCCCCACGTCGTACGAGGTGGGCGTCCTCAACGGCAAGGTGCGCCCCGGCGACACGGTCGTGGTGGTCGGGGTCGGCCCGATCGGCCTGGCCGCGATCCTGACCGCCAAGCTGTACTCACCGTCGCACGTCATCGCCGTCGACAAGGCGGCGAGCCGGCTGCAGGCGGCCAAGCAGTTCGGGGCGGACGTCGCGGTCAACGCCGACGAGGACCCCCGCGAGGTGGTCCAGGCGATCACCGGCGGGCTCGGCGCGGACGTCGTCATCGAGGCGGTCGGCTCGCCGGCGTCGTTCGAGGCCTGCACGACGCTCGTGCGCCCCGGCGGCCACGTGGCGAACGTCGGCGTGCACGGCAAGCCGGCCCTGCTCCACCTCGAGGAGCTCTGGATCAAGAACATCACGATCACGACCGGCCTGGTCGACACGTACTCGACGCCGACCCTGCTCACCATGCTCGCCGCCGGCCAGCTCGACGTCGGCCACATGATCACGCACCGGTTCGCGCTGGACGACTTCATGGCCGCGTACGACGTCTTCGCCAAGCCGGCGGAGACGGGCGCGCTCAAGGTCGTCCTGTCGCACGGCTGATCGATCCTGGTCCGCTCCCGGGACGCGGCGGCCGCGCGGCCGCCGCGTCTCTGCGCTCGCGCATCGGCTGCCTGGGTCCGCGCGGGTTTCCCGCGCTGTCGCCGGACCCGAGGCGTGTTGTGCGCGGAGCTCTCGAGCTGCACGCACAAACGGGGCACGTCGACAACCCGGCGGACCGGGTCGAAGCGGGGTGACCGCGACCAAGCGCGGAGGGCGAGGCCGCGGGAGCGACGATCCGGACCCAATGCCACTCACCCGAATTCGATCAAGGCCGTGAGCGTGGGCACGCTCAGGAACCCCAGCCCGTTGAACCGGCCCGGGTGGGCCGTGCCGGACACCACCGGGTGGCCGTCGAGATCGTGGTACACAACCGCCCCTGCGCGGGCGGATCCGTACCACGATCTGCTGGGATGGTTCGCTGTGAGCGGTGAACTCGGGGTCGGGGTCGGTGTGCCCCTCGGGGGGTTGGTTGGCTCGTGCGGATCGTGGTAGTTGGCTGTAGCTGGAGGTACAGCCAGGTACCACGATCCCCGGCTTGGGCTGATCTCGCGGTGCCGACCATGGGGGAGGGCGGTCGGCTCGGGTGTGACCGGTGATCGTTGGCCCGCAATCGGCGTTAGGCGGCGCGGAGCGGTCCCGCTTCTGAGGGCGGGCCGCGTCGGGATCGGCGCCTGCGTGTCTGGAGCTGCCGATCGAGGAGGCGTCCGTCCCGGTCGTCCGTGGTGCACAGTCGCCTGACCTTGATCGAATTCACGTGATAGGCATTGTGTCGGACCATGGGCCCTGCGCTTTGCGCCGTGGCGCGCCCTCTGCGCTTTCGCGGGCGGTGGGCGCCCTCTGCGCCCTCAGCGCTTCGCGTCCGGCTTCAAGCCGTCGCGGGGATGACCGCGACGGGGCACGCCGCCCGGGTGACCAGCGCCGACAGGGCCGGCCCGGCCAGCCCGCCGACCACCACGAGCCGCGCGGAACGGGACGCGGCGGCCAGCACGATCGCCGCGTCCAGGCCGTGCCGGACCGCCAGCCGGACGGGAACGTCCGGGTACTTGGCGGACCAGGTCTCCAGCAGGTCGAGGAACGCCCCCTCCGCCGCGCTCAGCCCGTCCGCGCTCCGCCCGTCCGGGCCCGGGAAGCTCGTGCTCCGCCCGTCCGGGCGCGGGCCGCTCGTGCTCCAGTGGCTCGGGCTCTGGCCGCCCGGGCTCCGCCCACTCGGGCTCTCGCCGCCCGGGCTCCGGTCGCCCGGGACCTGGCTGCTCGCGCTCAGGCCGCTCGGGCTCTGGTCGTCCGCCGACGGCCAGAGGTGAATCGCGGTCAGCGAGGCGTGCCGCAGGTCCGCCTCCGCGAAGCCGAACCGCAGCGCCGCCCCCGAACCGGGCGTCCCGTCGACCCCGACGACCACGTCACCCGCGCCGCCGGTCGCGCTCAGACCCGTGCCACTCAAGCCGGCGACCGGCCCGCTCGCGCCGACGGTCCCGGCGACCGGCCTGCTCGCGCCGACGGTCCCGGCGACCGGCCTGCTCGCGCCGATGGTCCCGGCGACCGGCCTGCTCGCGCCGATGGTCCCGGCGACCGGCCTGCTCGCGCCGATGGTCCCGGCGACCGGCCTGCTCGCGCCGATGGTCCCGGCGACCGGCCTGCTCGCGCCGATGGTGCCGGCGACCGGCCCGCTCGCGCCGATGGTGCCGGCGACCGGCCCGCTCGCGCCGATGGTGCCGATGACCGGCCCGCTCGCGCCGATGGTGCCGGCGGCCGGCCCGCTTGCGCCTGCGGTGGCCGGGTGGCCCGCGCCGTGGGCGCTCGCGGGGCTCTCGGGGCAGACGAGGACCGGCACGGTGGCGAGCCCGAGCAGGGTCGCGGCGACCGAGCCGGTGGTGTGTGGCGCGCCCCGCCGGCCGCGGCGGTAGGCGTCGTGCCCGAGCACGAGGAGGCTCGCGCCGGCCGAGCGGGACGCGAGCGCGGTCGCCGGGTCGCCGCCGAGCCGTTCGGCGTGGACGGTGAGGTCGGGACGCGTGGCCCGTACCCGCGCGACCGCGTCCGGCAGGGCGCCCGACCGGTCGCCGGCGGTGACGTGTACGAGGGTGAGCGGGGCCGAGCGCAGGGCCGCCTCGGCGGCGGCCAGGTCCAGCGCGGCGGTGGCGCCGGCCGATCCGTCGATGCCGGCGACGATCTCACGTACGGGCTCGCGTGGCATCGGGCACCTCCCGCCCTTCTCCTTCAAGGGTGCTCCGCTGGGGCGCCCGGGGGACAGGGCCAACGGCCCGCCGGACACGCGCCATGCGGCCCTGTGCCGCGCGTACCGGCCGGCGCAGTCTGACAGTGCGCCGGCGTCCCGGAACCCAGGGGAGCGTGACAGCGATGTACTGGTTCGACCACGGCATGAGCGGCTGGGGATACGCCGCCATGGCCCTCAACATGGTGCTTTTCTGGGGCGTCCTGATCGGCAGTGGCGTCCTGCTTTACCGGTGGCTGCGTCGCGACGAGCCGGCCGGCGAGAGCCAGCCGCGGCTGGCCACGTTCACGGCCCGGCGGGTGCTCGCCGAGCGGTACGCCCGCGGCGAGATCGACGACGAGGAGTACCGCCGGCGCCTGGCGACCCTGGAAAGCACCCGGGGCAAGGGCGACGGTGTGTGATCGCGGCAGGTCTGCGAACGGCCGCGGTGGATGGCGCGCCCGGCCGCCGGGATGGGCACCAGCGGTACCAGAAGTACGTTATGGCGGCCCCATAAGGTATCTGGAGTACCGCTGGTGCCCATCCCCGCCGCGGGGCGGCGGTGCCCCCAGCCCGGAAAGCTCTCCCGGTGCCGTGGCCACAAAGGCCCGGGTGACCAGCGGCCGGAGGCGCCGGCTGGGACACTAGGCGGCGGCCGCCGACCCGGGTGACCCGGCGTTCAGGACGGCCCATTCGCGCCGAATGCCGGCCACCAGGACCGGTAGGTCGGGGAAGCGGTCGGCGTCGGCCTGGACGGTGATGACCAGCCGGCCGGCGTAGGACAGGGCCAGGAACGAGACGCCGAGGTTGCCGGCGAGGTTGCCGATCGGCACCACGTCCAGCACCGGCGCGCCCAACGCCTGGACCGGCGCGGGTGGGCCGGCGATGTTGCTCTCCACGAAGTGGACCATGTGCTGGTGGCGGCTGAGGTATCCGGCCAGGCCGAGCCGGGCCAGCCACACCAGCAGCGCGTTGCCGGCGGTCGGCGGCTGCCCGCGCTTGGCCCGCGCGGACTCGGCCGCGACCAGCGTCAGCCGTACGCGCGGGTCGGCCTCCCCGGCGGGCAGCCGGACGACGACGCCGCCGGCGCGGTTGCCGCCCTCGGCCTCCTGGCCGGGCGTGCGCAGGGACATGGCGACGGTCGTGTGCAGCGACAGCCCCTTGACCGGCTCGCCCCGGGCGTGCAGCAGCGACCGTACGCCGCCCGTCGCGAGGCTCAGCACGACGTCGTTGACCTTGCCGCCGTGGCGGTGCGCGACCCGCTTCGCCTCGGCCAGGTCGATCCGCAGCACGGCCAGGCGGCGGCGCGGGCCGACCGGGGCGTTCAGGGAGAGCCGGGCGGCGTGCCGCAGCGCGGCGAAGGTACGCAGGCCGTCCCGCCGCGCCGGGCTCGGGCGGCGGGGGCGCCGGCGCAGCGCGGCGAGGCAGCCGCGGGCCCGGTCCGCCACCAGCTCGCCCCAGGTCGGCGCGGGTGCCGGCAGCCACTGCCGGTCGGCTCCGGGACCGTCCGCCGGGACCGCGCCGACGGTCGACAGGACCAGCTGGATCGCCGCGAGCCCGTCGGCGAGGACGTGGTGCAGCTTGACGACGACCGCGACCTGGCCGCCGGCCAGGCCGGTCACGACCCAGATCCGCCACAGCGGGTACCGGCGGTCCAGCACCCCGCGCATCAGCCGGGCGGCCAGCCGCAGCAGGGCCGCCTCGTCGCCCGGCGGCGGTGCCAGCGCCCGCAGCACGTGCCGGTCGAGGTCGAACGCCGGGTCGTCCACCCAGACCGGCCGTCCGGCGAGCGGGCCGGCGGGGCGGATGACCTGGCGCAGTGGGGGCGCGGCGACCAGCCGGCTCTCGACCGCCCGGCGGATCGCGGAGAGCGTGCGGGGGCCGCCGGCGTCCGGCAGCGCGTCGCCGTCCAGCAGCAGTACGGCGCCGATCGCCATCGGGGTCGAGGGCGTCTCGACCGCCAAGTTGATCATGTCGACCGCGCTCAGCCGGGTGGGGCTCATCGCTGTCCCGCCGGTACCGGGGCGGCGCCGCGGTCGAGGACGTCGAACAGGGCGCGGCGCGGGGTGCCGAGGGCCGGGTCGGCGTACCCGATGCGGAGCACCATCTGGGCGTACCCCTGGCCGCTGACCAGCCGGCGCAGCTCGGCGAGTTCGAGGGCCTGGTTGACCGGGGAGGCGGCCAGCCGGCGCGTGGTGGCGGTGAGCAGTACCCGCTGCAGCGCCTGCCCGGCCCGGATCCAGTCGTACGGGGTGTCGTCGTGGGTGGACAGCCGGATGAGCGTGGGGCGCCGTTCGAACGCGGCCACCTCGGGCGAGGGCCCGAAGTGCCGCAGCGGCAGCCGCCCGCCCACGTCCCGGGGCGGGTACGCGTACGCCGGTACGCCGTCGCGCCGGTCCGGCCCGCCGCCGGTCCACGCGTCCAGTTCGGCGTGGTAGTAGTCGCTCCGGCCGAAGATCTCGTTCGCGGTGGCGGTGAGCGAGAGGATCGCGTCGCGGACGATCGGGTCGGCGACGGTGAGCCGGGCGCCCTCCACGGCGGCCGCCCCGATCAGGTCGTCCAGCACCGGCCAGGGCACGGCTGCGGCGGCGAACGGGTGCCGGTTGGTGTGCCGCCGTGCGATCGCGGCCGCCAGCACCGCCGCCGTGGGGCTCGGCGCGGTCGTCGGGCCGGCCTGGATCCGGGCCGCGAGCTCGCGGCGGCCGGGCTCGGGGAGCAGCCGCAGCACCGGTATCCGGCCGTGGGCGAGCAGCGCGAGCCGCAGGTTGAAGATCGCGGCACCCACGCTGATGTACATCTGCCGCCCGGTCGGGTCCAGGATGGACAGTTGCCGCTCCCGGTCCGCCCACACCTCGATCTCCCGCCCGCGCAGGCGGAAGAACCAGGGCTGGGTGTTGTGGATGGACGGTGCCGCGACGGCGGCGAGCAGGCACTCGTCCACTGTGTCCACGGAGAGCCGCGGTATGCGCCGCACTCGGCCGGCCATCGCTCAGCGCTCCAGGCTCACGTGGTCGTGGGTGGCCTCTTCCAGGTCGCCGGCGGCGGTGGCCAGCAGGCGGTGGCCCAGGTCCGAGAGGGCGCGGGCGGCCGCGATCTCGTCGCCGATCTCGGGGATGTCCGGCTCCTGCGGGCGCAGCCGCGCCTGGCCGGTGCCGACCAGGTCGTCCCGGATCTCGTCGTAGAGCTGCGCCTCGGCGTAGGTGCGGTTGTCCACCTCGCCGATCAGGATCTCCACGTTCCAGCGCTTCATCGCGGTCATGTCGGACCTCCTCGGACCTCTCGGCCGGTCTGCGGCGGGCCTGCCGCCCGGACCACGGCGCGGCTCAGCCGGCCAGCGCGGGCAGCTCCCGGACCACCGCCACGGGGCAGTGGGCGTGGTGCAGCAGCTGCTGGCTGACCGAGCCGAGCAGCAGGCCGCGGAACCCGCCACGACCGCGGGAGCCGACGACCACCAGCTGGGCGCCGCGGGTCGCGTCGACCAGGACCCGCCCGGTCGGGCCGGCCAGCACGTCGACCGCCACGTCGACCGCCGGGTACTTGACGCGCCAGCTCGCCAGCAGCTCGTCGAGCTCGACCCGCTCGGCCGTGGCCTGCTCCTCCAGGTCGTACTCCGGCGGGCGCCAGCGGGGCGCGGGCGGCTGCCAGGCGCGGAGCACCCGCAGGCCGGTGTCGCGCGCCGCGGCCTGCTCGAACGCGTACTCCAGCGCGAGCAGGGCGCAGTCGGAGCCGTCCACGGCGGCGATCACGGGACCGCCGCCGGGCTCCTCGCCGCGCACCACGACCACGGGGCAGTGCGCGTGCGCCGAGACGGCGACCGTGGTGGAGCCGAGCAGGAGCTCGGCGAAGCCGTCGTGGCCCCGGCTGCCGAGCACCATCAGGCGCGCCTCGCGCGAGCGTTCCTGCAGGATGATCGCGGCGGAGCCGCCGACGACCTCGCCGGTCACGGCCACCCGCGGATGGGTCTGGAACGCCTGGGTCACCGCCGCGTCGACCATCTTCTGCGCGTCGTCGCGGGCGCCGTGGTCCGGCCAGTTGCGCGGCCCGGGCGCGATCGGTCCGGCGACCGCCAGCCACTCGAACACGAACATGACCGTGACCGGCGCACCCGTGCGCGAGCCTTCGTCCAGCGCCCAGCGGAGGGCGGCGTGCGCGCCCGCGGAGCCGTCGTACCCGACGATGATGGGATAGGTGGTCATGGCGCCCTCCAGCTGACTCTCTACTGTGGAACGTAACCCCGCGCGGGCGTCCGCTGTAGGGCCGATGGTCAGCGCCCCGGGTGACCTTCGGCGACCCGGCCGGACCGTCGTCCTGCGGTCCCGGGCCCTCCGCCTCTGTGTCCCCGTCCGGCCGCCGCCTTAGCGTCCACTCGAGGCCCGCCGCGGCCCGCCGGAGAACCGGGCCCGCCGTGGCCCGCCCAGGAACCGGACCCGCCACGGCCCGCCGAACAACTGGGCCCGCCGCGGCCCGCCGAAGATCAAGGCCCGCCGGAGAGGCGGCCCGCCGAGGAACCGGAAGACAGCCCTGGAGGGGGATGCCATGCGACGCGAGAACGCGGGACGGGTCATCGCCGGAGTGGACGGCTCGTTCGCCGGCCTGCGGGCGTTGCGCCTCGCGGTCGCCGAGGCCCGCCGGCGCGGGGTCGCGCTGCACGCCGTACGGGTGTGGAGCTGCGACTCCTCCTGGCAGGGCGGCGCAACCGGCTGCGCCGGCGAGATCGACCAGCAGGCACGGGCCGAGGCGGTGGCCGTGTTCGGCGCGGCGATGGGCGCCCTCCCCGAGGACGTGCCGGTGGTCATCACCCCGGTCACCGGGCGGCCGTGGCGGGCCCTGGTCGACTACGCCTACCGCGACAACGACACGCTCTTCGTCGGTACGTCCCAGCGGCGCTGGTGGCGGCGGCTGTTCCGGCCGTCGACCGCCCGGTACTGCGCCGCGCACGCCTCCTGCCCGGTGGTCGTGGTGCCGGCCGACTCCTTCGCCCGGAACGCCGGCGGGCGCCGCCAGGCCCGGGCCCTGGTCCGTGACCTCTCCATGCTGAGCTGAGCGCCGCACCCCCCGCCGGTGATCGAAGCTCCCGCCAAGTCGCTAGGAAGGCGCTGAATATCGGCGTTCTTGAGGTTGGCGGTGGGGTGGGTGCCTGGGTTTGGCTGCCGGTGGGTTGGTTGGGTCGGGGGGGGGTGGTGGTGCGGGTGTGGGCGCTGCGGGGGTCGCTTGGTGGGCTCTGTGGTGGTGTCTTCGGGCCCGGTGGTGGCTGGTCAGCTGGTGGCGAGGGTCCATCCGTTGGTCCAGTGCAGGCCGCGGTTGATCAGGTTGCGGAGGTTGAGTGCGGCGGTGCGTTGTTTGAGCCAGGTGTGGTTGGCGTGGATGCCGTGGTAGCGCAGTTTGAGTCGGCGTCGGCCGCGGCTGGCTACTTGGGCGATGACGCGTTCGATGTTGGGTCGGTGTCGGCGGTAGCGGTCGCGGAGGGTGGGGTCGGTTCGCCAGTCGGCTCGGGCTTGGCGTAGTAGGGCGTCGTGTTCGTTGAGTACGATCTTGCGGCCGGTCTTGGATTTGGTGCACCGGGTCTGTAGTGGGCAGGTGCGGCACCGTGTGCCGAAGTCGGCGGTGCGGGTGGCCGGGCTGATCGGTCGGGTGTGTGCGGCTGGGCAGGTGACGGTCTGCTGGTCGGTGTTGACGGTGAAGTCGTCGATGGTGAAGCCGCCCCGGATCGGGGATTGCGATGGTTTGGGTTTGATGATCGCGGTGTGTCCGGCCTGGTCGAGGGCGTTGCGTAGGTCGCCGGTGCCGTAGGCGCAGTCGCCGTACCATTCCTGAGCGGTCTGGTCTGGGCGGCCGGTGGGCTGCTCGGGCCCGGTGTCGTCGTCGCCGACGCCGGCTGTGGTGTTGGGTTCGCTGTCGCTGTCGCTGTTGGGTTCGCTGTTGGTGTTGGTGGGGCCGTTGGCGAGGAATTGTTGCGCGACGGCGGCGTCGGCGTTGTCAGGTCCGCAGGCTTTGGTGAGTTGTTCGTCGGTGATGATGCCGGTGTCCGGCTCGGCGGCGATGTGGGCGCGGTAGCCGTCCCGGCGGGCCTGCGGCGACTTGCGGGTGTGTCGGGCCTGTGGGTCAACGGTGGAGATGACCCGGTCTTCGGCGACCTTGCGGGCGATCCGCCACCGCCCGTCAGTGCCATCGGAGCCGTCGGCCGGTTCCACGTCCTGCCCGGCCACCAACGCCAACAGCGCGACCGCCTGCTGCGCGGGCTCGTCGAGCTTCGCCTCGGCCAGCGCCGCGACCAGGTTGTTGGCGTCGTTGACCAGCGTCGAAACCAGGGCCTGTTTGGCATCCGGGTCGTCCCAGTCGATGTCCGGCTTTCCCGGCCGGCTGTAGTCGTGCCCGCCACACACGGCCGCGATCTGCTCCGCAGCGCCGGGCACCACCCGGGCCACCCGGCGGATCTGGGCGATCAGTTGGGTGATGGTGTCCTGGGTGGCGACCGCGTCGTCCAGGATCGTGGAATCGACCGCCCGCCGCCGCCGTCCGCGCAGAATCCCGGTCGCCTCGACCACCTGCCGGACCGCGTCGTTGACCCGGTACGGGCGATCCGAGTTCGCCAACCGGCGCCGCCAGTACGTCAACGTCGACGGGTGGAACCCCTTGTCGTCCAACGCCAGCCCGCAGGCGACCTTCCACCGCAGGTCACACCGGGCCGCCTCGGCAGCCTCCGCGTCGGAGTAGTCCAACAACGTCTGCAACGTCAAAATCGACGCCGCCACCGACCCCGGGATCGACCGCCGCCCCTTGGCCGATGGGAACAGATCCGCGAACAACTCGTCCGGGAACACCCGACCCCGACAGTCCGCCAGAAACGCGTACATGCTCCCGGCCGGAACCAGATGACCGACCAGAGCGGCCGCGTCCAACAGCCGCCGGTCAGCACGCTCTACACCCTGCACCCAAACATCTTCACATATCAATACAGACCAGGACGGAAGACATGCCCACCATTATTCAGTGGACTCCTAGCGACTT
>NZ_JAVHUY010000055.1 GCF_031085175.1 Phytohabitans maris | reverse complement strand
GGGCCGGCCGGGTGGTTGTCTGAAGCGGCTCTGGAGTTGCCCTGTTTGTGCGTGCAGGTTGAGAGCTTTCTGGATTGACGACCGGCGGTCGCTGTCGGAGGGGGCCGTTCGGCTGATCGCCGCTGGTAGGGCTGTCGGATGGGGTGCGGCTGCGGGGTTGTGGTGTGGGGGTTAGGTGGTTTCGGTGATCATGGCGGCGGCGGCGGTGCGGTTGGTGGTTTCGTCGATGAGGATGAGGCCGCCGGTGGTGCGGTTGCGGCGGTATGGGTCGGCGAGTAGGGGGATGGTGGTGCGTAGGCGGATGCGGCCGATTTCGTTGAGGCCGAGTTGGGTGGCGGTTTCGTCGCGGTGGAGGGTGTTGACGTCGAGGCGGTACTGGAGGCTGCGGATGATGGCGCGGGCGGTGCGGGTGGTGTGTTTGACGGTGTATTTGCCGCCGACGGTGAGGGGGCGGGTTTCGTCCATCCAGCAGATCATGGCGTCGATGTCTTGGGTGGTGGTGGGGGCGTTGTGGGGGCGGCAGATGAGGTCGCCGCGGGAGATGTCGATTTCGTCTTGGAGGCGGATGGTGACGGACATGGGTGGGTAGGCCTCGGTGACGGGGCCGTCGGCGGTGTCGATGCTGGTGATGCGGCTGGTGAAGCCGGAGGGTAGGACCATGATCTCGTCGCCGGGTTTGAGGACGCCGGAGGCGACCTGGCCGGCGTAGCCGCGGTAGTCGGTGATGGTGGTGGATTGGGGGCGGATGACGTATTGGACGGGGAAGCGGACGTCGACCAGGTTGCGGTCGGAGGCGATGTGGACGTGTTCGAGGTGGTGTAGCAGGGAGGGGCCTTCGTACCAGGGGCTGTGCTCGGAGCGGGTGACGATGTTGTCGCCGTGTAGGGCGGAGATGGGGATGACGGTCAGGTCGGGGGCTTCGAGTTTGGCGGCGAAGGAGGTGAACTCGTCGGCGATGCGTTCGTAGACCTGTTGGGACCAGTCGACCAGGTCCATTTTGTTGACGCACAGCACGAGGTGGGGCACGCGTAGCAGCGAGCACAGGAACGCGTGCCGGCGGGATTGTTCGACCAGGCCTTTACGGGCGTCGACCAGGATCAGGGCCAGGTCGGCGGTGGAGGCGCCGGTGACCATGTTGCGGGTGTACTGGATGTGGCCGGGGGTGTCGGCGATGATGAACTTGCGCCGCGGGGTGGCGAAGTAGCGGTAGGCCACGTCGATGGTGATGCCCTGTTCGCGTTCGGCGCGGAGCCCGTCGGTGAGCAGGGCCAGGTTGGTGTACTCGTCCCCGCGGGCGGCGCTGACCGCCTCGACCGCCTCCAACTGGTCGGTGAACAGCGACTTGGTGTCGTACAGCAGCCGACCGATCAACGTCGACTTGCCGTCATCGACGCTACCGGCGGTCGCGAACCGCAGCAGGTCCATCGTGCGGGTCTCCAGCACGGGCACGCTCATCAGAAGTAGCCTTCCCGCTTACGGTCTTCCATCGCCGCCTCGCTGACCCGGTCGTCGCCGCGGGTCGCGCCGCGTTCGGTGATCCGCGTGGCGGCGACCTCCTCGATCACCGCGGCCACCGTGTCCGCCCGCGAACGGACCGCCGCCGTGCAGGAGGCGTCACCGACCGTGCGGTACCGGACCGTCTCGGTGAACACGATCTCGCCGGGGCGGGCCGCCAAGAACTCGTTGACCGCGTACAACATCCCGGCCCGATCCACCACCTCACGCTCATGCGCGTAGTAGATCTCCGGCAACGCCAACCCCTCGGCGGCGATGTAGTGCCACACGTCCAACTCGGTCCAGTTCGACAACGGGAACACCCGGATCGACTCACCCGGATGGTGCCGACCGTTGTACAACGACCACAACTCCGGCCGCTGGTTCTTCGGATCCCACTGCCCGAAATCATCCCGGAACGAGAACACCCGCTCCTTGGCCCGAGCCTTCTCCTCGTCCCGCCGCGCCCCACCAAACAACGCATCAAACCGGTACTTTTCCACCGCCGCCAGCAACACCGGCGTCTGGATCCGGTTACGCGAACCATCCCCCGACTCCCGCACCAACCCCGCCTCCAGGGCCTCCGGGACGCTGGCCACCACCAACTGCAAGCCCAACCCAGCCACCCGCGCATCCCGGAACGCGATCACCTCCGGAAAATTGTGACCGGTATCCACATGCATCACCGGAAACGGAACCCGCGCCGGCGCGAACGCCTTCTCCGCCAACCGCAGCATCACGATCGAGTCTTTACCACCCGAAAACAACAACACCGGCCGCTCCAACTCAGCGACCACCTCACGCATGATGAAGATGCTCTCGGCCTCAAGCTGGTCCACATGCGACATTCGATGCAAGGCCGGCTCCCTACGGTCGAAGCTGCGGGGTCAGGGTCAGGAACGCGAGTCAGGTCAGGGGACGCGAGTCAGGGCGGCGACCTGAGTCAGGGTCGGGGGTGCGAGTCGAAGAACGACCAGATGGTGCCGGTAGCGTCCAATGCGGACGACGGCTCGTCCAGCCCGAGCCGGCGAGCGACCGGACCCGGCGGAGTCGACCCGGGCCACTGGTGCCCGGCCCCGGCGATGGTGACAAGCTCGGTGGCCCGCCCGTCCGGGCAGCTCGACACCGCCCGGGTGACCGGGCCGGCCGTACTGCTCGCCGGTGCGCCGCATCCGTCGACCCGGCGCCAGGTGTCCACCACGGCGGGTATCGGCGGGCCGTCGATCCGGGCCGGGACGCGACCGGTACCGTCGTTGTCGCGCCGCCCCGGGCCGCCCTGGTACGGGATGGTGCGGTCGGCGGTGCCGTGGATGTGGATGACGGATATCGGTGCGGGCGCGGTGCACGGGTCGAGCATCGTCGCCGATACCGCCCCGATCGCCGCGAACGTGGTCGTGTCGCAGGCCAGCCGGTAGGCGAGCATGCCGCCGTTGGAGATGCCGGTCGCGTAGACGCGGGCCGGGTCGACCCGCACCTGGCCGGATACGATCGCGACCACCCGCGCGACGAACGCCACGTCGTTTACGCCCTCCCGTGCGGGCGGGCCGCAGCAGCCGTCGCTGACCGCCCACGCGTGGTTGAGACCGTCCGGGTACGCCACGACGAAACCCTCCCGGTCCGCGACGGGATTCCAGCCGTACGAGGACTCCGCCTGGCTGCCGCCGCCGAGCGCGCCGTGCAGCATCACGACGAGCGGGATGGCACCGGAGTCCGGCAGCGACGCCGGCCGGTACACCCGGAACGTGCGCTCGCGCCCGTCCACTGTGGTCGTGTGCGCGGACGATCCGGTCGGCAAGGGTGGCGGCGGAGGTTTCTCGTACCGGCGGATGGCGTCGCACCCGGTGCCGAGAAGAGCCACGGCGGTCACCGCCGCCACCCATCCGAGCTTGTTCATCTACAGTCGACGGTCAGCTTGACGAGTTCCCAGCCACCTTCCGGTACGTCGTCGTCCGGGTTGGTGCGCAGGTTCATCGGGTTGGCCATGCCGAGGTAGAGCGTGGATCCGGAAGCCACCATGTTGCGGATGCCGTAGTTGAGATAGTTGCCCAGGCCGGCCTTGTCGACCGCGCGGGCCGGCCGGTTGGGCGAGTCGAAGACGTAGAGGTCGCCGCCGTACGTGGGAGCCGGCTCCTCCGCCCCGCCGGTGCCGGAGTTCAGGTATCTGGCGAGGTAGCTCCAGTCCATCGTGGCGACGAAGAGCTTCCCCTCGGCCACCACCATCTTCCACGTGTAGTTGAGGAACCGTTCGCCGAAACCGGACGGGCCGTACTTCGGGGTGTATCCGGTCGAAGCCGCCGACCACGCGCCCACACCGCCCGCGGCCTCCGGGTCGAACTTGGGCAGCTGCGCGGCGCCGTAGAGCAGCTCGACCTTCTCCCGGCGGCCGCCGAGGTCCTTGCCGCGGAAGACGGAGATCGCCCGCTGGGTGTTCTCGATGGCGGCGCGGGTGGCCGCCTCGTCCTTCGGGGGATAGAACGTCATGTGCGTCGTGGTGGCCTTCAGCGGCACGTGCATCGTGCCCCAGTAGAGGTAGCCGCCGTAGGACGCGAGCCCACCCAGCGCGTACGTGTGGGCGGTGATGAGGTCCGGCTCGTACTCGGTCACCGACCACACCTGCGTCCACCCACCGGCGTCCGCGGGGTTGAGGCCCGGCTCGCCGGCCGACAGCGGCGGGCTCATCCACACGCTCGCGAGCGGGCTCGGCGCCGGCGCCGGGTCGGCGTCGGCCGCGCCCGAGGAGGCCGCGCCCGGCCAGGTGCTGACGAACACCCGTCCATCGTGGACAGCCAGGTCCGCTGGCTGGGCGGGCAGGTCGGCGACCGTCACGAACGCGAACGGGTCGGCCTTGCTGCCGGTCCAGCGCAGCACGTGCCCACCCTCGCCGCCGTTGCCGCCGACCCCGACGCCGGTGTACAGCACGCCACCGCTCACCAGGAAATGCCGGATGTTGCCGTACTCGGCGAAGTTTCGGGCACCGAGGAACGCGCCAGTGTCCGCGTCGAAGGCGAACATGTTCATCGTGGCGTTGATCCCCGGGCCGGCGAAGAACACCACGCCCTGGTGGGAGCCGGCGGCCCGGATGCCGGCGGTGCCCTGCAGGAGCTGCAGCCCGGCGGGGGACGCGGTCACCGCCGCGGTCTTCTCGGTCAGGGTCCGGGAGCGTACGTCGTACGTGTAGAGCCGGGGCATGCGGTGGTCGCCGAGGTACGGCGGCAGGTTCGGGTTTCGCTTGGCGATCTGGCTCTCGCCGTACTCGCAGACCCAGTCGTCGTTCAGGGACGGCTCCCGGGCGTCAAGCGTCCGCCCGCTGGTGAGGCAGTGCAGGTTGGCGCCGGTGCCGAACCACAGCCGGTTGCCGGTGAGCGTGATGCCCCACACGTACGCCTGGTTTACTTTGGACTGACCCTCGGCACAGGGCGGTCCGGCCGGATATGGCTGGCCGACGCCGTTGAAGCACTCGTCCGGCTGGGCTTTCGCGAGCAGCTCGTACCGGAACTCGGGCGGACGGCCCGCGGCGGCGGGCGCGGCGGTGAGCGGCGTGACCACCAGCGCGGTCGCGACGGCGGCGAGCAATCTCCTCAAGGAACGTCCTCTCCTAAGCGCGTACGGGCACACCGACGCGGCCGGCCACCCTCGCCGCCCACCCGTCGGGGTCTTCGAGATCCAGGAACCGCCCCAGCCGGGTCAGCTCGGCCACGGGCGCCTCGACGAGGTCCTCGTAGCGCATCGTCAGCAGGTGCTCCAGCCGGGCGTCGCCGAGCGCCTGCTCCGCCTGCGCGGTCATGAAGGCGCACAGCCCGAGGTACCGGCGCACGTCGCGGCCCCGCTCGCGTAGCGTGTCGGCGGTCAACCGGTCGGGCAGGTAGCGTTCGAGGGCTTCGGGAACGGCCGTGTCCGGCGTGACCCGGAACGGGTCCAGGCCGTGCGCGCCGAGCGACTCCACGCGCAGCTGGATGAGCTGGAACGAGGGGTGCCGGCTCATCGACTGCGCGGTGTCCTCCCAGTTTCGGGTCAGGTACACGACCTTCGCGTCGCGGTAGTGGCGCAGCAGGTACGGCGCCACGTAGCTGGACCCGCCGGACCGCTCCACCCAGCGCCGCTTGCGGCCGAGCGTGCTGAGCAGGTCCAGGAACGACTCGTGGTGCCGGGAGACCCGCTGGCGGGGAAACGCCGGCACGTGCTCGGCGAGCGCGTCGAAGAGCCGGTCCGGGTCGGGGGTGAGCTTCGAGAGTGTGATGGCGAGGATCCACGGCAGCCGGGTCAGGTCGCCGCCCCAACGCCCGTCGCTCGGGTAGTGCACCTCCTTCGGCGGCATGCCGATCCGGAAGAGCGTCGACAGGTCGGGCTTGGGGCTGCTGAGCAGCGTCCAGTAGTCGGCGCCGGAGAGCACGTCGTCGTCCGGCGCGAGCAGCGCGGCCGTCATGAAGAACTCCTGGACCGACAGCGTGCCGGAGTCCTCATGCAGCAGGTCGGAGAGGAGCGTCGATCCACATCGGCCGGTGCTGATGATGATCGCGCGGCCGGGCACGCCGTTCATCGCACAACCTCCTTCGCGCAATGCCGGAGCAGCCAGGGCAGCACGACCTCGCGCACAGTCTCCGGCCGGTCGACGAGGAGCGAGTGCCGTTCACCGGGTACGACCACGACGTCGGCGTGGGGCAGCAGCCGCCGGATGTCCGGCGCTAGCTCGCCGACCCGGGAGTGCCCGCCGTAGACGCAGAGGACCGGGCAGGTGATGGCGGCGATCAGCGCGTCGCCGGGCAGGCGGCTGGCCGGCAGCTCCCGGGCCACACTGGTCGCGCCGACGAACTCGCGGGCCGCGGCCAGCCGGCGGCCGGGTTGGCCGGCTTGGCTCAACCGGTACGCGACGCGGTGAAACCAGGCGGGGGTGGGCGGGGAGGATTCGATGGTGGTGACCGTGGCGACCGCCTCCGGCCGGCGGATCGCGTACGCGAACGCGATCGTGCCGCCGAAGGAGTTGCCGAGCAGGTGCACCGGGCCGGTGACGCCGATCGCGTCAAGCAACGCGTCCAGGTCGTCGACGAAGTCGTCCAATGTGTACCCGGTGAGCGGCCGCTCGGTGTGCCCGTGCCCGCGCAGGTCGTACGCGACGACTCGCAGCCCCGCGTCGGAGACCGGTTTGGCGAGCGTGAAGTACCAGCTCGCCAGCGTGTCTCCGGCCATGCCGTGGATCATCACGGCGGTGGGCGGCGCTGGTTCGTCGCCGGCGGGCGGCAGTTGTGCCACGTGTACCGCGATCCCGTTGGCCCGTACGGTGTTCACGCCGGCACCTTGTCCGGGTCGGCTTCCGGGAGCGCGCCGGCGATGAACGCGACGAGCTGCCCGACCCGCAGGTCGCGCACCGACTCCAGGTCGAGGGCGGCGACGAACTGCGCGAGGTTTACCGCGTCGCCGTAGCGCGCCTGGAGCCGGCCGGCGAGCGCGACGATGTCGATGCTCTCCATCTCCAGGTCGTGCCGGAACGTGGTGTCCATCGTGATGTCCTCGTCGGCGGCCTCGCCGAGGACGGCCCGTAGCATGTTGGCGACCTCCGCGAGGATGTCGCCCTCCTCCACACCCATGTGCTGTTCCCTTCTGCTACGCCCCGCCGGTAGGCAGGGGCCCCCATGTCCAGCCGACGGCGTACCGCCGCGGCGGCAGGTCGTCGGGGTTGTGCACGATGCGATGACCGACACGGTAGGTGCGGCCGGAGACCTCTACGGTGAGTACGTCCGGCGTGGCCGCCACCACGGCCAACCGGCGCGGGTTGCCGGCGAGCCCGGTGCCCTCGGCCTTCCCGGCGGCTTCCTTGGCGGTCCAGAAGCGGGCGAACCACTCGGTGGCATCACCGCCTAGGGAGGAGAGGAGCGCCCTTTCCCTTTCGGACAGTGCGAAGTCGACGGTGCTGGGCGGGCGCTCGATGATCTCGGCGACGTCGATCCCCACGCCCGGAGCGTCGTCCGGCGTAGCCGGCTCGCGCGCCTTGGCGATCGCCACGCCGATCTCGCCGGTGTGCGCCAGGGAGACGTCGCAGGCGCGGTAGTCGCGCATCGGCGAGGTGAGCAGCCGGGGCCGCCCGTCCGGGTCGTTCGTCACGGTCAGCTCGATCGGGTAGACGTTCTCGTGGCCGTCCTCCCACAGCCGGAACCGGACCGCGTCCTTGGCGGCGATCCGCCCCAGCAGCCACCCCTTGCGCTGTCCGGGCGGCTGCCGCTCGTAGTCGGCGTACCGGGTGTTGCCGAGGACGGCGCGTGCCGCCATGCCCTGGGTGACCAGGTCGGTCCAGCAGTCGAACGCCATCGCCCAGCCCTCCGGCTGCCGCAGCGACATCGGATGGCGTTCCGGGAAGCGCTCGGCCGGCTTGGCGGTGTGGTGGCTGTCGAACCGCCGGTCGAGCACGCCGTCGATCTGCGCCCACACCCGCCCGCCGACCATGAGCTGCGCGGCGGCGACGATCTGCGTGTCGTCGATCGACCCGACCCGGGCCACGCACTCGACCGGGGTGCCGGCGGCCGGCGCCGGGCCGAAGAACCGTACGTGGCCGAGGCCGACCGGGAGCGCGACGGTCCGGGACGGCTGGGTGGCGACGAGCCAGTTGCCGATCAGCTGCAGGGCGTTGTCGAGCAGGGCCCCGGGCGGCGTGGGGGTGGTGAGCAGGCCGCGGGCGTGCCGCTCGCCGAGCGCGTGCACGGTGGTGACGGCCTGGAAGAGCGGGCCGTGGAACATCAGCCGGTCCGCGTACATCTCGGCGGCGCTGACCGGTGTCGGCCGTTCGGTGGCCGGGTCGTGCCGCCAGGGCTCGGGCCGGTCCGCCGGATACTCCGGGGCGACCTCGACCGTGGCGCGGGCGTACGGTCCGAACTGGACGGACATCCGCCCCGGTCCGGCCGGCGTCACGGTGATGGCGATGTCCTGCGGCGGCGCGGCGATGATCCAGCGGTTGAACCGGGCGTCCCGCACGGCGACCGCGCGCTGCCCGGGTGCGGCCCGCTCGGCGGCGTCCATCATGTGCTGGACGACCGTGGTCGCGGGCACTACCGGCCAGCGGTCGGCCATGTCCGGCCAGTCCTCGGGCTGTACGAAGAAGCAGTGGTCGCGCAGGTACGGCATGGTCTCCAGGCTGGCCCGCAGCACCGTCCGGTACGGCTGGGGCGGCGCCGGCGGTCGGGGCGCGGGCCGCACCGGAGCGGCCGGTGGGCGCGCCGCGGCCTGCAGGACCGTGACCGCGCTGCCGGCCGTGTCGCGCAGCAGGGCGGCGAGCTCGGCGGCGGCGCTCGACTGCCCGGCCAGCCGGTCCAACGTGGACAGCGCTGCACCGGGCACTGGCTCGGGGCGGCGCGGGGCCGCCGGTACGGGTGGGCTGTCGTGCCCGAGCAGGTCGCCGGCGCCGTCGCCGAGGCTGACCAGCGAGCCGCCGAGGTCGAGCTTGACCACCGGGCCCTTCCGGGCCGGGCGGGCGGTGGCTGGTGCCGGGTCGAGCGCGGCGAGGTCCGGCGTGCCGCCCTCGACCCACAGGGCGGTGGCGACCCGGCGCAGCTGGTTGAGGCCGGCGCGGTGCGGCACGTTGACCGGCATCGCGAGGTGGTCGCGCCCGCGCAGGTTGTCGCCGATCAGCGAGGCCAGCTGCCCGGTGCCGACCTGGAGGAAGACCCGCACACCCGCGTCGTACATCGCGGTGACGAGCGCGCGGAACCGGACCGGTTCCAGCATGTGCCGCACGAACAGCTCCTGTACCCGCTCCGGCTCGGTCGGGAACGGCGCCGCGACGGTGGCCGACCAGACCGGTACCCGTGGCGGGCGCACCTCGGAGCGGCGCAGCGCGTCGCCGATCGCCCGCAGTCCGGTGGCGAACCGCGGCGTGTGGAACGCCGAGCGGAACGGCAGCTTCTGGCAGAGCACGTTCCGCGCCCGCAGGGCCTGGACGAGTCGGTCTACTTCGGACTCCGGCCCGTTGACCACGCACTGCGACGGCGTGTTGTCGTGCGAGAGCACCACGCCGGGGTACTCGTCGAGCAGCGGCGTGATCCGCTGCGCGGGCGCGCCGGCCACCGCGAACGCGTAGCCGGAGACCTCCACCGAGGCCGCGTCGAACAGTGTCAGGAACTCGTCCATCGAGGACGCGCTGACCTGCCCGGTGGTGGCCGCCGCGGCCCACTCGCCGAGGCTGTAGCCGGCGACCGCGTCCGGGCGTACGCCGAGGTGGCCGAGCGCTTGGTCGAGCAGCTTGCCCACCTCGATGACGCCGGCGCCGTGCCGGCCCAGGTCCATCGCCGTCCAGTCCCGGTCGGCGAGCCGGAAGCGGGCGGCGACGTCCCGGGTCCGCGGCTCGAACTCGGTTTCCAGGCCGGGGAAGACGAACGCCAGCCGGCCCGCCGCGGGACCGGCGAGCAGGGGCCGCGGGCTGAACCAGACGTCCCGGGCGCCCCGCCAGGGGGCACCGGCGGCGACCGCGCGCCGGGCCACGGCCAGCCGCCGCTCGTCGGGACCGACCACGCCGAGCCGGCACCCTCCGGCGGTGCCCGCCGCGCCGTTTCCCGCGATTCCGGCCGCGCGTACCGCCGCGCCGTCGCCGTCGAGCAGCCGGGCCAGGGCCGCCGGGTCGGGTGCGGCCAGCCAGAGCACCTCGTCCGGCTGGTCGACCGCGACCGCCCGGGTGGGTACGCCGGGACCGGCCGTGTAGGCGTCCACTGTGTCCGGTGCCTGTTCGAGCACGAGGTGCGCGTTGATGCCGCCGAAGCCGAACGCGTTGACGCCGGCCCGGCGCGGCCCGTCGGACTCCCACGGCTGGGCCGAGGGGATCGGCGCGAACCGGGTCTGCGCGAGCTCCGGGCGCGGCGCGTCGCAGTGCAGGGTGGGCAGCAGTACCCCGTGGTGGACGGCGAGGGCGGCCTTGATGAGGCCGGCGGCGCCGGCGGCCGGCATGGTGTGCCCGATCATCGACTTCACCGAGCCGATCACCGGACGGGCGTCTCCCCGGTGCGGTCCGAAGACCTCGGCCACCGTGGTGAGCTCGGCGGCGTCGCCGGTGGGTGTCGCGGTGCCGTGCGCCTCCAGCAGGCCGAGCGCGTCGGGCGCGGTGGGGTCCAGCCCGGCCGCGGCCCAGGCCCGCCGGATCGCCAGCACCTGGCCGGCCGTGGCCGGGTTGAACATGCTCGCCGCGCGCCCGTCGCTGGACGTGCCGCTGCCGCGGATCACGGCGTAGACCCGGTCGCCGTCGCGCGCCGCGTCAGCCAGGCGCTTGAGCACCACGATGCCGGTACCCTCGCCGATGAGCAGCCCGTCCGCGCCCGCGTCGAACGGGCGGATCTCGCCGCGCCGGGACAGCGCGCCGAGCTGGCTGAAGACCGACCAGAAGCTGATGTCGTGGGTGTGGTGGACGCCGCCGGCGAGCACCGCGTCCAGCCGCCCGCCGTTCAGCTCCGCGATCGCCTGGTCCACGGCCAGCAGCGAGGAGGCGCAGGCGCCGTCCACTGTGTACGCGGGGCCGCGCAGGTTGAGCCGGTTCGCGATCCGGGAGGCGGCCAGGTTGGGGACGATGCCGATCGTGCCCTCCGGCTGGTGCCGGCCGAGCCGCTCCTCGAACCGGCGCCGCACCAGGTCGATCCGGTCCGGGTCGACGTCCGGCAGCACCTCCCGCAGCACCTGGACGAGCTGGGTGGGTACCCGCACCCGGGTGGCGTACCGCGCCTGGGCGGGGCTGAGCGTGCCGCCCCGGCCGAGGATGACACCCACCCGGTCACCGGCCGGCATGCGCTCCGGGCCGCCGGCGTCGTCGATGGCCGCGGCGGCGACCTTCAGCGCGATGAGCTGGTCGGGCTCGACGTCGCCGACCGAGGCCGGCATGATGCCGAACCGGAGCGGGTCGAACGTGGCCAGGTCGTCGACGAACCCGCCGCGCCGGCAGTACAGCCGGTCCGGCCGGTGTGCCTCGTCCGGCTCGTAGAACGCGGGATCCCACCGGTGTGGCGGCACGTCGCTGATCGCGTCCACGCCGTCGACGAGGTTGCGCCAGTACTGCTCCAGCGTGCCCGCCGAGGGCATCAGCGCGGCCATCCCCACGATGGCGACCTGGTGCCCGGTCGTTGCCGTCACCGGCGCCTCACCACCCCGACGCCGTGTAGACCACCGACGTGGTGGTCGGGTCACCCCAGGCCAGCTCGCGCAGCAGGCAGAGCGCGCCCTCCTCGGGGTCGATCAGGTCGATGCCGCGGCGGGCGTACTCCTTGCCCAGCTCGGCGGTGACCATCCCACCGTGGCCGGGCCCGGGCGCCCACGGTCCCCAGTGGACGGTGAGGCAGCGGTTGCCGGTGTCCGCCGCCCAGCGCGCGCCGAGCATGTCGAGCGCGTCGTTGGCGGCCGCGTAGTCGCTCTGGCCCCGGTTGCCGTACGCGGCGGCGATGCTGCCGAACAGCACCACGAACCGCGGGGCGGGGGAGAGGCCGTCGAGCGCACCGAGCACCGCCCGGGCACCCTCCACTTTGGTGCCGAAGACCCGCGCGAACGACTCCGGGGTCTTGTCGGCGATCAGCTTGTCTTCGATGACGCCGGCCGCGTACACCAGCCCGTCGACCCGGCCGTGCTCGGCGTGGAGCGTCTTGAGCAGGCGACGCACCGCCTCCTCGTCGCGCACGTCCAGCGCGTGGTACCGCGCCTCGGCGCCGAGCTCGCGCAGCTCGTGGAGGGTCGCCTCGACCTCCCGCCCGGCCAGGACGGCGCGGGCGGCACGCTCGATCTCGGCGGGTGCGCGCAGCCCTTGCCGGGCCAGCGCCGCGCGCAGCTCGGCACCGTCCACACCGGCCAGCTCCGGACTCTGCGGGCCGCTCGGCAGCGGGGTACGGCCGACCAGCTCGAGGCGGCAGCCGCTGGCGGCGGCGAGCGCGCGGGCGCACCACGGCGTGATGCCCCGCGCACCGCCGAACATGACCAGGACGGAGTCGCGGTCGAGCCCGATCGCCTGAGCCTCCGCCACGCCGTCGCCGGCCGGCCCGGCGCCGCCGGCCGCGAGCGCGCCGAGGGCCCGCGGCACGAGGTCGTACCCGTACCGGCCGCCGTCCGCGCGGAGGACGACCGGCGCGTCGCCGCCGCTCAGCAGCTCCTCGACAAGCGCGCCGGGCGGGTCGCCGTCGGCCACCAGCAGCCGGGCGGTGCACTGTGGATACTCGCGCGCGGCGGTGCGGAACAGGCCGCGCAAGCCGTCGCCGCCGGTGGCGCCGGTGGCCGCGAGCAGCCAGCGGACGCCGCCGGCGAGGGCCCGCTTGACCAGTGGGAACGATCCGGGCAGCGCGGCCGCCTCGCCGAGCAGGAGCAGCCCGTCCGCGCCGTCGACGGCCGCCTCGTCGCCGGGATCCGCCGCCCGCACCGTGGCGCCGTGCGCGGCGAGCAGATCGGCCATGGCACGCACCTGCTCCGGCTCGGCGGCGACGGCGAACGTCGCGCCGGCGAGCGGGCCGGCCGGCTGGTCCGCCGGTTCGCCGAGCGGCACCAGCGTGGTCACCAGGCGCTTGGGCGGGACGCCGGCGGACCCGGACGGCGGGCCGGTCGCGTCCGGCCCAGCCGATAACGCCGCGACGCCCGTACCGCCCGCAGCGCCGGCGCCGGCGCCGGCGACCTTCTCGATGAGCCAGGCGACCATCGCGCGTACCGTGCGGGCCTTGACCAGATCCTCCAGTTCGGACTCGTCGCCCTCGGTGGAGAGTCCTAGCCGGGCGGCCACCTCGCCGGCCACCTCGGCCCGCTTGATGGAGTCGACGCTCAGGTCGGCCTCCAGGTCCAGGTCGAGCTCGATCAGGTCCACCGGATAGCCGGTCCGCTCGCTGATCACCGCCAGCACCGAGCCCTGGAAGTCCAGTGTGGCCGGTGCCGGCTCGACGGCCGCCGCCGGCGTTACGGCCTGGACGGGCGGGGCGGCCGGCTCCGGCTCCGGCTCCAGCGTAGCGACCGCCGCGGGAATCGCGGCCGGCGCCGGCACCGGGGCGGGCTGCCAGACGAGCTGCCCGCCCCCGCCGAGGTACGCGAGCAGGACGTCGCGCTGGGACGCGATCATCTCCCGGCTGGTGCGCAGGAAATCGCTCAGCAGCTCGTCCCGGCTGTCCCGGCCGGTGGATCCGTTGGACCCGTTCATCGACAACTCCTTGATGCGTCGAGGGGGCGCCATGCCGCCACGCAGGCTGTCCCCGTTGCTGTCCCGGACGAGCTGACCGTCGACCGTCCACATCGGGCGGTCAGCGGGCTCGGCGCTCCCGCTTTCCGCCGGGGTCCTGCCGTGGAACAGCCAGCCGGGCCGGACCGGTACCCCGGCGCAGGCGAGCTCGGCGATCGCGGTGAGGAAGGCGCGCAGGCCCTCGCCGGCCTGGCCGTCGCAGGCCACCGCGAGGTGCGGCCGGTCACCGAGCACCGCGCGGACCAGCTTGGTCAGCACGCCGCCCGGGCCGGCTTCCACGAAGACCCGCGCGCCGCTCGCGTACATGGCCTCGATCTGCTCCACGAAGCGCACCGGCGCGCCGATCTGGGCGGCGAGCTCGGCCCGGACCGCGTCGGCGCCGGCCGGGTACGGCGCAGCGGTCCGGTTGGCCCACACCGGGATCCGGGGCGCGGCCACCGGCTGGCCGGCGAGCGCGACGGCGAAGCGCTCCCCGCCGGCGGCCACGACCGGGCTGTGGAAGGCGCACGCGACCGGGATGGCGCGGGCGGAGAGCCCGGCCGCCTTCAGCGCGGCGGTCGCCGACCGTACCGCCGGTGTGGGGCCGGAGATCACCACCTGCGCCGGTCCGTTGTGGTTGGCCAGGACGACGTCGCCGGTGAGGCCGGCTGTGGCGATCACCTCGTGCACCTGGGCGGGCGCGGCGGCGACGGCGGCCATCGTGCCCGGGTCGTCGCCGGCAGCGGCGAGGATCGAGGCGGCGCGGTCCCGGCTGAGGGCGAGCAGGGCCGCCGGGTCGTACGCGCCGGCGACGCAGAGCGCCACCAGCTCGCCGTAGCTGTGCCCGCCCGCCATGTCCGGCCGTACGCCGAGGCGGCGCAGCAGGTGGTCGACGGCGAGGCCGCCGATGCCCAGCACCGGCTGGGCGACCCGGGTGTCGCGTACCCGATCCTCCTGCGCGCGGGCCGCCTCGGGGTCGAACGCGGAGGGCGGGAAGAGCGTGCCGGCCCACCACTGTCCAAGGTGGAGGTAGCGGCGCAGGTCGGGGAACGCCACGAACAGCTCGGCGAGCGAGCCGGGCCGCTGGCTGCCCTGCCCGGGAAAGAGGAACGCCACCTTGCCCCCGGCCGGCGACGGCGGCTGCACCAGCCCGTCTCCAGGCGCGTGCTCGCCGGCCAGCGCCCGCCGCAGCAGCCGCAGCAGCTCGTCGACGTCCCGCGCGACGACCGCCACCTGTACCGGCCCGCCGCGCGGGTCCGACTCGCGGGCGAGCGCCGCGGCCAGGTCGCGCAGCCGCCGCGTCCGGCCCTCGGCGAGCTGGACGAGCTTTTCGACCGCGCGGTACGCGGTGTCGCGGTCGGCGCCGCGGAAGCAGAACAGCTCGGCCGGCCATTCGTCGCGCGCGTGCCGAGGCTGCGGCGCGCCCGGGTGCGCGGCCAGGACGACGTGGTAGTTGGTGCCGCCGAAGCCGAACGCGCTCACCCCGGCGTACCGCCGCTCGTGTGGGGTGAGCCAGGGGCGGGGCGCGGTGTGGAAGACGAACGGGCTGCGCTCGGGGTCCCATGCCGGGTTGGGGCGGCTCAGGTTGCTGGTCGGCGGCTTGACGCCGGTGTGCAGCGCCAGCACCGTCTTGATCACGCCGGCCAGCCCGGCGGCGCACTTGGTGTGCCCGATCTGCGACTTCACCGACCCCAGTACGCAGCCGCCGGGCTCGGCGCCGGCCTCCTGGAACATCGTGGTCAGCGTCTCCAGCTCGGTGCGGTCGCCGACGACCGTGCCGGTGCCGTGCGCCTCGACCAGCTCCACGTCGCGGGGGGAGACGCCACTGTGGTGGTACGCCCGGTCGAGCGCGCGGCGCTGCCCGGCGGGGCGCGGTGCGGTCAGGCCGAGCGCGCGGCCGTCGCTGGAGGCGCCGACCCCCTTGACCACCGCGTAGATCCGGTCGCCGTCGCGCTCGGCGTCGGCCAGCCGCTTGAGCACCAGGCAGGCGACGCCCTCGCCGAGCGCGATGCCGTCGCCGGTGCTGTCGAAGGTGCGGCAGCGCCCGGTCGGCGACAGCGCGTGCGCCGAGGTGAACATCAGGTAGTCGTTGATGCCGTTGTGCAGGTCGGCGCCGCCGCAGATCATCAGGTCGCTGCCGCCGGTGGCCAGCTCCTTGCACGCCGCGTCCAGCGCGGCGAGGGAGGAGGCGCAGGCGGCGTCCACAGTGAAGTTCGGCCCGCCCAGGTCGAGCCGGTTGGCGACCCGGCCGGCGATGACGTTGGCCAGGATCCCGGGGAACGAGTCCTCGGTGACCCGCGGCAGCTGCTCCTCCAGCCCGGCCGGCACCTCACCGAGGTACGCGGGGAGCATGGTGCGCAGCGTCTGCGCGTTCGCCATGTCGCTGCCCGCCTCGGCGCCGAATATCACGCCGGTGCGCGAGTGGTCGGCGCCCGGGGCGTCGTACGGATATCCGGCGTCGACCAGCGCCCGGTGCGACAGCTCCAGGGCGAGCAGCTGGGTCGGGTCGATGCTGGCCAGCGCGGCGGGCGGGATGCCGTACCGGATCGCGTCGAACGGCACCGGGTCGATGAAGCCGCCCCACTTGGAGACGCTGATCCGGCCGGTCTGGCCGGGGCCGACCTCGGGGGCGTAGTAGTGCTCGACGTCCCACCGGTCGGCCGGTACCTCGGTGATCGTGTCCCGGCCGTCGAGGATCGTCCGCCAGAACGCGGCCAGGTCCGGCGAGCCGGGGAAGACGCAGGACATGCCGACGATCGCGATGTCCAATGGGGACGGCGGCTGGCCGGCCGGTTCGTCGAGCGCCAGCTCGTCCCGCAGGGCCGCGACCCTGGCCCGGTGAAAGTCCGCCGCCGCCGCGGTGACGCCGCGGTGCAGGTCGGCGACGGTCGTCCGCTCCGTACGGAGCACCGCCACCTGGCCGGCCATGAACAGGCCCTCGGTGTGCTGCACCGCCTCGTCCACGGCCACGATCCGGTCGCCCTCGCGGCGCAGCCCCTTGCTCGCGATGCGCAGCCGGCCGACGTTGAGCGTCTCCAGGTGCTCCCACATCTGCCGGCTCTCCACGCCGGCGGCCTCCAGTTCGGTGCGCAGCCGGTGGAAGTCGTCGACGAACGGGCTGTGCACGCAGCGCGTGGCGTGCCCCGGCGCGGTCTCCAGCAGCGCCGTGCCGGTGGCCTCCAGCGCCGCGCGCTGGAACAGCGGCCGGACCGCTCCACAGTCGACCGCCTCGCGGGTGAACAGGTACGCGGTGCCCATCAGGACGCCGATCCGCACGCCCCGCCGGGTCAGCGGCGCGGCCAGCGCGGCCACCATCGCGGCCGACCGGGCGTCGTGGATGCCGCCGGCGAAGAAGACCTGCACCGCGCCGGCCTCGGCCGGATGCTCGTCGAGGAACTCCTCCAGGACGGCCAACTGGGCCTCCCAGAGCGGAAAGCTGGTGCGCGGCCCGACATGCCCGCCGCACTCGGCGCCCTCGAAGACGAACCGGCGCGCGCCGGCCCGCAGGAACTGCTTGAGCAGCACGGGGGAGGGCACGTGCAGGAACGCGGCGATCCCCTCGGCCTCCAGCGCCTTGGCCTGGGCCGGGCGGCCACCGGCGATGATGACGCAGCGCGGCCGTACCTCCCTGATCACCTCGATCTGCGCGGCCCGCAGCTCCTCCGGGGCGAACCCGAGCACGCCCACGCCCCACGGCGCCTCGCCCAGCGCGGCGGCCGCTTCGGTCAGCATGCGGCGGGACTGCTCCGCGTCGGCCAGGGCGAGCGCGACGAACGGGAGGGCGCCGTCGGCCGCGACCGCCGCGGCGAACGGGGCCTCGTCGCTGACCCGGGTCATCGGGCCCTGGGCCACCGGTATCCGGATGCCGAGGGCCTGGGCCAGCGGCGCGTCCGGCGCCAGCGTACGGCCGGCCGCATCGCCGTCGAGCGCGTCCAGGATCGCCGCCCGGATGCCGCGCACCGCGGCGCGGGTGTCCCGCCATCGCCGCGTGAACACCGAGGCCAGCCAGCCGTCCGTACCGACCGGGAGCAGGTCGCCGTCCACTTTCAGCCCCCGCTGCTCTCCGATGAGGACGGTCTCGGAGCCGTCCATGCGGCGGATCGCGGCGAGGGCCTCGTCGGGCAGCTCGGACTCGGGCATCAGGGCGAGCTGGCTGTCGAGTACCACGCCGGCCGCGCCGCCGACCACGCAGGCCGCCGCGGTGCGCGGGCCGATGCCGCCGGCCACCCACACCGGCAGGCCGAGCGTCTCGTCGGCGAGCAGCCGCTGGGCCAGCACGAACGCGCTCAGCTCGCTGACCCGCCCGCCCGACTCCGCGCCGCGGGCGATCAGCCCGTGCGCTCCGGCGGCCGCGGCGGCGCGGGCCTCGTCGTGGCTGGTCACCTCGACCAGCAGGCGGAACCGCCCGGCCGCCCCGGCCACCGGCCACGCGCTGTCCACCGGGAGGACGACGAGCTCGATCTGCCCGCCGGCGGCACGCTCCACATCGGAGGGCTCGGCGACGCAGCCGGCGGGCACGCGGACCCCGATCGGGCCGGTGGCCGCCTCGGTCAGGGCCGACAGCGCGCGGTCGCCGCCGCCGGCCAGGTCGAGTACCCCCACGCCGCCACCCGCGCGCGCCGCGGCGACGAGGCGTGGACTGGTTTCGGCGCCACCGCATGGGGTCATGGCGATGACGAGGTCGAACGGAACCCGGGCAGCAGCCATCGGAACCTCGCTGGTAGGTGGGGCCCTGACGTGCGGTCCAAGATGTCCACATCGGACTCACGTGAATCGATCTCACGTTGGGTGCCAACGTAGGTTCCGTCTGTTACTCGGCAGTTAAGTGCTCTTTTTCAACCGAAGAACATAAGTTGGGCGAAGCCCGTCCCCGGGGACGTTTCCGCAGTTCACGGCATGACCGCTGCTGGGCGATATGACCCAGTCGAGATGAGACCCGGGCCGGTCCGCGGGCCGGCCGGTGTCCCGGAGCGCCGAGCCCAGGTCCCGAGGTGGCGGCGAAATGGCTGCTTAACAGGGCCGCACCAAGAGCTTCACGTTGATCGTCTTGTCCCGGCAGCGGCTCGCAGATAAATTCGAATCTAGCTAGCAGGGCGAGTCGCACTTGAGGTTCAGCGGCTCTTGAGGTAAAGGCGTCGTCAATGGCGATGGCGCGGTCACCGGAGGCGGTGGCGGTCCTCCACGCTCCCGGGGGCCAGACAGCATCGTGACAACTGGATCGGGCAGAGGAGGTCCGCGCCCCGTGGCTACCCGCTACCTGCTGCCTGACGCCAAACCCGGAGACACCGTCCAGGAGCGGGTCAAGCTGGCCCTTCGCGAGGCCATCACCAGCGGCGACCTCGCCCCCGGCGCCAAGCTCCACCAGGCCTCGATCGCGAAGTCGATGCACGTGAGCGTCACCCCCGTCCGGGAGGCGCTGCGCGACCTGGCGGCCGAGGGGTTGATCGCGCTGGACGCGCACCGCGGCGCCCGGGTGCGCCTGATCGAGCTGGACGAGTTCCTGGAGATACGGCAGCTCATGGAGTTCATGGAGCCGCTGTGCGCCCGGCTGGCCGCCGAGCGGGTCACGGACACCGAGCTCGCCACGCTGCACGCGATCCAGGACCAGCTGGAGCGGGTCACCGCGGCCAGCGACTACCTCCCGTTGAACGCCGACTTCCACGACTACATGACCACGGCCGCGAAGGCGCCCCGCCTGGCGGCGATCCTCGCGCCGCTGCGGGTGGCCTCCCGAGTTGTGATCATGACCGCCCTGGGCACCGTCCCGTCCCGGGTGGAGCAGGGGATCGAGGAGCACCGGCCGATCCTGGCGGCGCTGAGCCGGCGCGACGGCGACGCCGCCGCCGAGGCCACGCTGCGGCACCTCGCCCCAACGTGGGACGCGGTCGAGGCGCTGTGCCGTAGCCGCGCCGCCGGCACGACCACCGACTGACCCCGTCCGCGCCCGTCCCGCGCGATCCCTACGTCGTCCACTGTAGACGAACGGCATCCACACACAGTCCCGCGCCACGGCGGCGGTGACCCCTGCGCGCCATCAGGCCGCCGCCGCGATACGAACGCGATCGGAGCGACGAATGAGCGTGAGCGAGAAGACGATCGAGCTGGGAGTCTTCATCCCGGTCGGCAACGGCGGCTGGATCCCGTCGGTCAACAGCCCCGACATCAGGTCGACGTACGGCTACAACCGCGAGGTGACGCTGCTCGCCGAGGAGCTGGGCCTGGACTTCGCGCTCAGCATGGCGAAGTGGCGCGGGTACGGCGGCAGCACCCGGCACTGGGACTTCACGCTCGAGTCGATGACCACGATGGCCGGACTGGCCGAGGCGACCAGCCGGATCGGGATCTGGGCCACCGTGCACACGATGGTGTTCCACCCGGCGGTGGTGGCGAAGATGTCGGCCACCTTGGACCAGATCTCCGGCGGCCGCTTCGGGCTCAACCTGGTCGCCGGCTCCAACCCGTACGACCAGGGGCAGATGGGGCTGTGGCGGGACCTGAGCCACGACGGCCGGTACGCGCTGGCCCGGGAGTGGATCACCGTGGCGCGTCGACTCTGGACGGAGGAGCGGGTCGACCACAGTGGAGACTTCTTCACCCTCACCGACTGCGTCTCCAACCCCAAACCGGTCAAGCCGCCGCAGGTCATCTGCGCGGGCACCTCCGACACCGGGTTTCGCTTCACCATCGCCAACTGCGACGGCTGCTTCATCTCCGGCAACAACCCGCAGAGCCTGGTCCGCACCGGCCTGCGGGCCAAGCAGATCGCCGCCGAGCTCGGCCGCACCACCAAGACGTACGGGCTGTTCACCGTCGTACCGGGGGAGACCGACGAGGCGGCGCGGGCCCGGGTCGACCACTTCAACGCCGGGGTGGACGTCGAGGCGCTGCGCCGCCAGGCCGGCGAGTACGCCACCGACGTGCGGGAGAACACGATGCGCCGGCGCATGGCCCAGCGCGCCGAGCGCCCCACCGCGGTCGGCGACGGCGCCGTGGTCGGCTCGCCGGAGAGCATCGCCCGGCAGCTCGCCGGCCTCGTGAAGGACGCCGACCTGGACGGCGTCACGGTCATCGTGCCGGACTTCGTCGACGACCTGCGCACCGTCGGCGAGCGGGTGGCGCCGCTGCTGGCCGGCCACGGCGTGCGCACCAACGCGGCGGGCGCCGCCGCCGGCGTGGGCGGCCCGGCATGACCACCCGCTACGTCAACCCGCCCGGCGTGCGCGAGGTCGCCGCGTACACCCACGCGGTGCTGCGCCCCGGCGTACCCGTCTTCCTCACCGGACAGGTCGCCTGGGACAGCGACGGCAAGGTGGTCGGCGCCGGCGACATCGCGGCCCAGGCGGCCCAGGTGTGGCGAAACATCCGGGCCGTGCTCGCCGGGGCCGGCGCCGGCCTGGCCGACATCGTGAAGCTGACGACCTACACCACCGACCTCGCGCACCGCGAGGCCATCGGGCGGGAACGCGCTCGGCACTTCCCGCCCGGACGGTTTCCGGCCAGCACGTTCCTGGTCGTCGCCGGGCTGGCCGACCCCGAACTGCTGGTCGAGATCGACGTGGTGGCCGTGGTGCCGCCGGAGAGGAGAGCGTGATGGCCGGAAAAGCGGTACTGCCGGAGGGCTTCTACCGCCACCCCTCGTTCTCCGCGGGCGTGGTCGTCCACGGTGGACGGACCCTGTACGTCGCCGGCCAGCTCCCGCTCTCTCCGGAAGGCGAGCTCGTCGCCCCCGGCGACATCGACGGGCAGCTGGAGCGGGTCTGGCAGCAGATCGAGGCGATCCTGGCCGCCGCCGGGGGCGGGCTCGCGGACGTCGTGCGGGTCACCGCGTACACAGTGGACAACGTGTACGTCGGCGCGATCGTCGCCGCCCGCCAGCGCCGCTTCGCCGGGCTCACCCCGCCGGCCAGCGCGCTGGTCACCGTGGCCGGGCTGGCCAAGCCGGGCGCGCTGGTCGAGATCGACGCGGTGGCGGTACTGCCATGACCGCGCTCCGGCCCGACCCCCGGCTGACCGACCCGGACGCGGCCCGCGCCGTCGCCGAGGTCCAGGCGCTGGGGCTGGCACCCCGACACCTGGCCGGGCTGGCGGTCGCCCGAGCCCGGGTCCGCCGGCCACCCGCGCCGCCGGACATCGACCCGGGGGTACGGGTGACCGGCCTGACCCTGCCCGGCGAACGCGCCCCGCGCCCGGCGCGGCTCTACCGGCCGGCCACCGGAGCGGAGGCGGCCACACTGCTGTACCTGCACGGCGGCGGCTGGGCGCTCGGCGACCTGGAGATCAACGACGGTGTGTGCCGGGCCATCGCGCTCCGGGCCGGGGTGGCGGTGCTCAGCCTCGACTACCGGCTCGCGCCGGAGCACCCGTTTCCCGCCGCGCTGGACGACGCGACGGCCGCCCTCCGCAAGCTCGCCAGTGGACTGTCCACACCGGACGGCGTACCCCTGCCAGAGGTCCTCGCGGTCGGCGGTCTCAGCGCCGGCGGTGCGCTCGCCGCCGCACTGGCCCGGCGCTCCCGCGACGGCGCCGCCCCACCGGTGGCCCACCAGCTGCTGATCTGCCCGGTGCTCGACTGCGACCTGGACCGCCCCTCCTACCGCCGGTACGGCCGGGGACTGCTGCTCAGCCGCGACGACATGGCCTGGTTCTGGGACATGTACCTGCCGGACCGTGCGAGCCGCCGCGACCCGGACGCCAGCCCGCTCCGCGCCCCCGACCTGGGCGGCCTGCCGCCGGCCACCATCGTGGTCGCCGGCGCCGACCCGCTGCGCGACGAGGCCGAGGAGTACGCGACCCGCCTCGCCACGGCCGGCGTACCCGTGGAATGGGTTTTGGTGGAAGGCGTGCCGCACGGCTTCGTCGGCAACCCGGCGATCCGCAGCGGGCCGGCGGCGCTGGCCCGGGCCGGCGCGGCGATGGCGCGGCGGCTGGCCGCGGCCGCGCCGGTGGCCGTGGAGGAGGCGCGATGAGGGTCGCCCGCACCGTGCTGGTCCGCGTCGCCTGGGTGGTACCGGTCGCCCTCGGCGTCGTCACGGTCACGTTCTTCGTCTCCCGGGTGCTCTCCGGCGACCCGTCCGAGCTGTTCATGCCCTCCGACGCCGACCAGCGGCTGCGCGACCAGATCCGGGCGTCGATGGGGCTGGACGACTCCCTGCCGGTGCAGTACTGGACGTTCCTGGTCGACCTGGCGCACGGCGACCTGGGCACCTCGTTCACCACCGGTCAACCGGTCACCACCGACCTGGCCGGCCGGCTACCGGCCACATTGGAGCTTGGCCTGGTGGGCGTGCTGATCGGCCTCGCCGCCGGCATCCCGCTCGGCGTGCTCGCGGCCATCCGCCGGGACCGCTGGACCGACTTCCTCATCCGCGGCGTGACGGTCGGCGGGATGGCGCTGCCGTCGTTCTGGCTGGGCCTGATCCTCATCCTGGTCTTCTCGGTCACCCTCGACCTGCTGCCCGGGCCGGTGGGCCGGCTGCCGATCGGCACGCCGGAGCCGGACCGGGTCACCGGCTTCCTGCTCGTCGACAGCCTGCTGGCCGGCGAGCCGGGGCTGTTCGGCCAGGCCTGCCTGCACCTGGTGCTGCCCGCCGTCACGCTCGGCGTGCTCATCCTCGCCCCGGTCGCCCGGGTCACCCGCACCGCGATGGTCGAGGCGCTGCAGTCCGACTACGTGCGCACCGCGGTCGCGATGGGCGCCGGCCCGGCCCGGGTCTGGTTCCGGTACGCCCTGCGCAACGCGCTGCTGCCGGTGGTCACCACCTCCGGCGGGGTGATCGGCTTCGCGTTCTCCGGCGCGGTGCTGATCGAGGCGGTGTTCGGCTGGCCGGGCGTGGGCCAGTACGCCCTGGAGGCCATCTCCCGCGCCGACTACCCGGCGCTGCAGGGCTTCGTGATGTACGCGGCGCTGCTCTACGTGCTGGTGTACCTGGCCGTCGACCTGCTCTACCTGGTCGTGGACCCCCGGACGAGGTCGTGATGACTCTCCTCGACAAGCAGCCCTCCACTGTGGAGGCGGCACCGGCCCCGGTCGGCGCGGGACCGCGGCCGGCCCGCCGGCGCGGCGGCGGCTCGCTGTCGCTGCGGGTGGGGCTCGCGCTGCTCGGCCTGTACCTGCTGGCGGCGGCCGCCTCGGCGGTCTGGACCCCGTACGACCCGCGCGAGGTGGGCGCGGGGGAGCCGTACTCGCCGCCGGACGGGAGCCACTGGTTCGGCACCGACCGGCTCGGCACCGACGTGTTCTCGCAGGTGCTCGCGGCCACCCGGCTGGACCTTGGCATCACCGTCGCCGCGGTGGCGCTGGCGCTGACCGTCGGCGCGTTCCTCGGCACGGTCGCCGGCTACTACCGCGGTGTCGCCGACGGCGTGATCATGCGGACGCTGGAGGTGCTCCAGGCGTTCCCGACGCTGCTGCTGGCGATGCTCATCGTGCAGGCGGTCGGGCCGGGCACCTGGAACGTCATCGCCGTGCTCGCCTTCGTCGGGCTGCCCGAGTACCTGCGGCTGGCCCGCGCCGAGATCCTCTCCAAGCGCGGCTGGCAGTTCGCCGAGGCGGCCCGGCTGGCCGGCTGCCGGCCCTGGCGGGTCGCGTTCGGCCACCTGCTGCCCAACAGCACCGGACCGCTGCTGGCGTACACGTCGATCAACGCCGCCTGGGTCGTGCTGGTCACCTCCAGCCTCGGCTTCCTCGGCGTGGGCATCCGGCCGGGCGAGCCGGAGTGGGGTTCGATGATCTCGCGCGGCCAGTCCGGCATCACCTCCGGCGAGTGGTGGATCTCGCTCTTCCCGGGGCTGGCGGTGCTCGGCCTGGCGGCGGCGTTCTACCTGCTCGGCGACGGCCTGAACGACGCCGCGGACCCGAGGCGGCGGCGATGAGCGGGGCGTCGCTGCGGGTGGAGGGGCTGACCGGGCACTTCCGCACCCGGCGCGGTGCCGTGCCGGTCCTCGACGACGTGAGCTTCACCGCCCGCGCCGGCCAGGTCACCGCGATCGTCGGCGAGACCGGCAGCGGCAAGTCGCTGACCGCGCTTTCGATCCTGCGTATCGCGCCGCCGGAGTTCGTGGTGGAGCGGGGGCGGGTGCTGCTGGACGAGGTGGACCTGCTCACCCTGCCCGAGCGGCGGATGCGGGCGGTGCGCGGCGCCCGGGTCAGCATGGTCTTCCAGGACGCCCGCGCCGCGCTCAACCCGGTGCTCCCGGTCGGCCGCCAGCTCGCCGACGTGTGCCGGCTGCACCGCCCGGTGAACCGGCGGGACGCCGAGAAGGCGGCGGTCGAGGCGCTGGCCGCCGTGCAGATCCCGGACGCGGCCCGCCGGGCCCGGCAGTACCCGCACGAGTTCTCCGGCGGCATGGCACAGCGGGCGCTGATCGCGATGGCGCTGATCTGCGAGCCGGAGGTGGTCGTCTTCGACGAGCCGACCACCGGCCTCGACGTCACCATCCAGGCCGAGATCATGGCCCTGATCGGCACGCTCACCGCGGGCGGGCTCACCGCCCTGCTCATCACCCACGACCTCGGGGTGGTCGCCGAGACCTGCGCCGCCGTCGTGGTCATGCGGGACGGGCGGGTCGTCGAGGAGGCCTCCACAGAGGACGTCTTCACCCGGCCGCGGCACCCGTACACCGCCGAGCTGCTGGCGGCGAGCCGCCTCGTCGAGGGGAGCCTGGCATGACCGCCATCGTGCTGTCCGCCAGCGGGCTGCGCAAGCACTACCGGATCGGAGCGCTGGGCGACCACCGCACGCTGGTCGCGGTCGACGACGTGGACCTGGAGGTACGGGCCGGCGAGACGGTTGCGCTGGTCGGCGAGAGCGGCTCCGGCAAGTCCACTGTGGCCCGTTGCCTGGTGCACCTGGTCGAGCCGACCGCCGGCGAGGTACGCGTGGCGGGCGAACCGGTGCGGGCCCGGCCGGTCGCCGCGCTCACCCGGGTCTACCGCGACGTGCAGATGGTCTTCCAGGACCCCAACTCCTCGCTCGACCCGCGGATGACCGTCCGCGCGCTGCTGGCCGAGCCGCTCCGCCTGCACCTGCGGCTGCGCCGCCGGGAGCGGGACGACCGGGTGCGCGAGCTGGTCGAGATGGTGGGGCTGCGCACCGACCACCTGGACCGGTACCCCCACCAGCTCAGCGGCGGGCAGCGGCAGCGGGTCGGCATCGCCCGCGCCCTGGCGGTCCGGCCGCGCGTGGTCATCCTCGACGAGCCGACCTCCTCGCTCGACGTCTCGGTGCGCGGGCAGATCCTCGACCTGCTCGCGCGGGTGCAGCGGGAGCTGCGGATCGGGTACCTGTTCATCACCCACGACCTGGCCGTGGTGCGCCGCGTGGCGCACCGCGTGCTCGTCATGTACCTCGGCGGCATCGTCGAGCAGGGGCCCACGGGTGCGGTGTTCGCCCGGCCGGTCCACCCCTACACCCGGGCGCTGCTGTCGGCGGCACCCGTGCCCGAGTGGGGGGTACGCCGGGAGAGGTTCCACCTCACCGGCGAGATTCCCAGCCCGGTCGACCTGCCCGACCAGTGCCGCCTGGTCGGGCGCTGCCCCCTGGCGGTGCCGGCGTGCGCGCACGCCCGGCCGCCGCTGGTGCCGGTCGGCCCCGGACACGCCGCGGCGTGCCCGGTCGAGACGAGCGAACCGACTGCCCCTCCGCGCGGGCCCGGCGCGGTGCGCGCCGGCGCCGCACCGGACTGACCACTGTGGAGGACCAGATGACGACGAACGATCGGCGGTGGCGCCGGCGGCTGCTCGCCGCCGTGCTACCCCTTACTCTCGCCGCGGCCGCGTGCGGCGGCTCCGACGACGGCGAGCAGGCCGATGCCGGGCAGGTCAAGGACCAGCTGGTGGTGGCCTGGACCGGCGACCTGAACAGCATGGACCCGCCGTTCAGCCTGGTGGAGTGGAACCGCGAGCTGTCGGTCAACGTGTACGAGCCGCTGGTGCGGTACAAGCTGGTGCCGCAGTCCGACGGCTCGCTGACCTGGGACGGGCTGGAGGTCGCGCCGGCCCTGGCCACCTCGTGGGACGTCGACGGCGCCAGCATCACGTTCCACCTGCGGCAGGGCGTGAAGTTTCACCCCAGCGGCAACCCGCTCACCGCCGACGACGTCAAGTACAGCTTCGAGCGGACGGTCGCGGTACCGGGCGGGTTCGGCGCGTTCAACGCCAACCTGGCCGGCATCTTCGACCCGGTCAAGCAGGTCACCGTCGTCGACCCGGCGACCGTGAAGATCTCGTTCACGAACGCCTCGGGCGAGCCGATGCTGCTGCCCGCCTCGCTCCCCTCGATGCGGTTCCCGCAGTTCGGCATCCTGGACTCCAAGACGGTGAAGTCCAAGGCCACCGCCGACGACCCGTGGGCGGCCAAGTGGCTCGCCGAAAACGTCGCCGGCACCGGGCCGTACTACGTGGCCGAGCGGACGCCCAACCAGCAGACCGTCCTGCAGGCGGTGCCCGGCTACTGGGGTGAGCAGCCCGAGATCAAGAAGGTGGTCCTGCGGGTCACCAGCAGCGCCGACATCGTCGCGCTGATGAAGGGCGGGGACATCGACTTGGCCGCCAGCGGCCTCACCCCGCGCGCCTTCGACGAGCTGGACAGCAGCGGGTACACGGTGCTGAACCAGCCGATCCCGAACATCGTCTCGGTGCACCTGGCCACCGACGACGAGGCGCTCGCGGACGTGCGGGTGCGGCAGGCCATCGCGTACGCCATGCCGTACGACCAGATCCTCAAGGTGGCGCTGGCCGGCCGGGGCGAGCGGGCGATGTCGTACGTCAACCCGAAGTCGCCCGGGTACGTGCCGGCCTGGGAGCAGTACACCACAAATGTGGACAAGGCCAAGCAGCTGCTCGCCGAGGCGGGCGTGACCGGGCTGACGCTGCCGCTGTTCTACGACTCCGGCGTCGTGTACAACGAGGACGTCGCCCTGCTGGTCAAGGACGCGCTCGGCCAGGTGGGCATCACGGTGGAGGCGAGCCCGCAGCCGACCACGCAGTTCGCCGAGCAGCGTACGGCCCGGGTCAAGAAGGCGCGCAGCGGCCAGCACGGGCTGTTGCTGAGCAGCAGCGTGATCTGGCTGGACGACCCGGACCCGAGCACCGACACGCCGTTCAAGACCGGCGGATCGAGCAACTGGACGCACTACAGCAACGCCACAGTGGACGGTCTGCACGCCGCGCACCGGTTCGACCCGGACCCGGCCGCCCGCGCCGCCGCGTACGAGCAGGTGCAGCGGACCATCGCCACGGACGTGCCGACGATCCCGCTGGCCATCACCGGCCGCACGGTGGCGCTCAACCCGGCGCTGACCGGGATGTCGTTCACCAACGACTCGCACACCCGCTTCTGGACGCTGGGCTGGAAGAAGTGACACCTCCCCGCGGGGCGGTGGCGGCCGCCCCGCGGGCCGAAACCCACACCGCCCCGCGGGACCAAACCCCACACCGCCCGGCGGGGCCGAAACGGACAAGGAGAGCACATGCCCACACGGACGGTCGAGTACGGCGTGTTCCTGCCGGTGAGCAGCGGCGGCTGGATCCCCTCGACGACCACCCCGGAGCTCGACGGCAGCTACGCGTACAACCTGGAGGTGACCCGGCTGGCCGAGCGGCTGGGCTTCGACTTCACCCTCTCCCAGGCGGTGTGGCGCGGGTACGCCGGGCCGAGCCACCACTTCGAGGTCAACCTCGAGTCGCTGACCACCACCGCCGGGCTGGCCGCCGCCACCGAGCGGATCGGGGTCTGGTCCACCTGCAACACCGCGACGTTCCACCCGGCGGTACTCGCGAAGATGATCGCCACCGCCGACCAGATCAGCGGCGGCCGGACCGGGCTCAACATCGTGGCCGGCGGCAACCGCGCCTCCGAGACGCAGATGGGGCTCGGCGCGTCGCTGAGCAACCCGGACAAGTACCGGCGCGCCCGCGAGTGGGTCACCGTCTGCAAGCTGCTCTGGACCGAGGACGGCGTGGACTTCGACGGCGAGTTCTTCACCCTCAAGGACTGCCAGTCCAAACCGAAGCCGGCCGCCGGCCCGCCGCCGATGATCTGCGCCGCGGTCTCCGACATCGGGCTGCGGTTCACCGCCGAGATGCTCGACGGCTGCCTGTTCGAGGGCACCTCCCGGGAGTCGATGATCGAGGTGGGTACCCGGGCCAAGCGGATCGCCGAGGAGGTCGGCTCGCCGCTCAAGACGTACTGCGTCTTCATGGTCATCCCGGGGGAGACGGACGCCGACGCGCAGCGCCGCCTGGACCTCTACAACGCCGGCCGGGACACCGAGACGATGGCCCGGATGTTCGCCGAGCACGGCAACGCGGCCTGGGACAAGGCCGAGTTCGAGGCGCGGCGGGCCGAGTGGGAGAAGACGACCGCGGTGAGCACCGGCACCCTGTGCGGCTCGGCCGACACGATCGCCGAGCAGCTCGCCGACATCATCGAGGCCGGCCGGATCGACGGCGCGGTCTTCATCATGCCGGACTTCATCGGCGACCTGGCGGCGCTCGGCGAGGCCATCCTCCCGCAGCTGGCCCGCCACGGCCTGCCCGGCGCCGCGCTGGCGCTCGACTGAGGGGGCGACATGAAGATCAGCGTGCTGGTCGGCAACCCGAACCCGGGCTCGCGTACCCGGCGTGTCGCCGAGGCGGTGGCCGGCGCGGTCGCCGAGGTCACCGGCGCGGACCGGGGCGAGGTCTTCGACCTGGCCGACCTGGCGGCGTCGATGTTTCAGTGGCCCTGCGCCGAGCTGGACCGGTGTACGGCCGAGGTGGCCGGCAGCGACCTCGTGGTGGTCGCCTCCCCGACCTACAAGGCCACGTACACCGGGCTGCTCAAGGCGTTCCTCGACCGGTACCCGACGGACGGGCTCGCCGGCGTGGTCGCGATCCCGGTCATGACCGGCGGCTCGCCGGCGCACTCGATGGCCCCTGACGCGTACCTGCGCCCGCTGCTCGTCGAGCTCGGCGCGAGCGTACCCACCCGCGGCCTGTACGTCACCATGGCCCAACTGTCCGAACTGGACGCCACCGTCAAGACCTGGACCGGCGCCAACCGGGCCGCGCTGCTCGGCGCCGCGGCCGCCCGCTGCGGTGGCCCGGTCGCGGGTTCCGGCGACGCGGAGGCGCGGGGGAAGGGCGATCGATGGCCGACGAGCTGACCGAGATCTCGCCGGCCACCTTCCGGCAGGTGCTGGGTCACTTCTGCTCCGGCATCACGGTGGTCACGGCGGTCGCCGACGGCACCCCGGCCGGGCTCACCTGCCAGTCGTTCTTCAGCGTCTCGCTGGATCCGCCGCTGGTCGCGTTCTCCAGCGCGCGTACGTCGAAGAGCTACCCGGCGATCCGGCGGGCGCAGTCGTTCTGCATCAACATCCTGGCGCACGGGCAGGAGCGGCTCTCGACCGCGTTCGCCCGCAGCGGCGAGGACAAGTGGCGGGGCGTCTCCTGGCAGCCGGCCGGCCGTACCGGCAGCCCGATCCTCGACGGGGTACTGGCCTGGGTGGAGTGCGCCACGGTGGCCGAGCACGAGGCCGGCGACCACTTCCTGACGATCGGGCGGGTCCTCTCGCTGGAGCACAGCGGCGCGACCGAGCCGCTGCTCTACTTCCGCGGCGCGTACGGCCGGCTGGCCGCCTGAACCCGTGCGGTGACCGCGCTAGCCGCGGGCCGTGCTGCGGCGGACCACCAGGTCCGGGGTGAAGACCAGGTGGTTTTCCGGGGGCGGCTGGGTCTCGCCGAGCACCGCCAGCAGCAGGTCGATCGCCGCCACGCCGAAGTCCTCGTGCGGCGGCCGCACCGAGGAGAGGGGGACGAAGGAGTTCTCCGCGTACTCGATGTCGTCGTAGCCCACGACCGCGACCTCCTCCGGGACGCTGACCCCGCCGGTGGCCAGGGTCTGCACCAGGCCGATCCCGAGCAGGTCGTTGACCGCGAAGATGCCGTCCGGGCGGCGCCCCTGGGTGCGGCCGATCAGCTCGGCCGCGACCTTGTGGCCGGTGGCGATGACCCGCGGCTCGCTGGCGATGATCTCGAGGGTCGCGGAGCCGGCCTCGCGGATCGCGTCGCTGGCGCCCTGGAGGCGGTCGGCGACCTGGCGGATGGAGAGCGGGCCGCCGACGAAGGCGATGTGCTGGCAGCCGATGTCGACCAGGTGGCGGACCGCCGTGTGGCCGCCGGACACGTCGTCGATGGAGACCGAGGGCTGGGCCGGCGAGCTGGCCCGCTGCCCGACCAGCACCGAGGGGGTGCCGCGGCCGCGGATCGCGGCCAGCCGGTCTTCGATCGCGCGGGGCGAGGCGACCAGCATGCCGCGTACCCCGTGCTCCTCGAACAGGTCCAGGTAGGAGTCTTCGCGCGCGGGGTCGCCGCCGGAGTTGGCCACGAACACCGAGAGCCCGGCCTGCGCGGCCCGCCGCTCCACGCCCTCGGCGATGGTGGCGAAGAAGGGGTTGCTCACGTCCGGCACGATGTACGCGATCGTGGTGCTGTGGCCCAGCCGCAGCTGGCGGCCGGCGTTGTTGCGGACGAAGCCGAGCCGGTCGATCGCCTCCTGGATGCGCTTCGCCTTCTCCGCCGACACCCGGTCAGGGTGGTTGAGGAAATGCGAAACCGTACCCATGGACACGCCGGCCGCCGCGGCGACCTCCCGGATCCCTACTCTCGGCACCTCGAACCCCATGCTGCTAGTAAACGTGACTCCGCCCTACGAAGTGGCCATGGTCTCCAATCGGAGCATCCGGGCGATCACCCGGTCGAGCTCGGCGTCGTCGAATATCTTCTTCCAGTCCGGCCGCACGATGCTCTCGCGCCCGTACTCCATCGCGATGCGGCACCCGTCCGAAAACGGGTTGGCCCCGCGCAGCGTATTACTGAGCGCCACCTGGATGTGACCGTGCAGCATCGCGCGGGCGGCGCCCTCCGGCACCCCGACCGTGTGGACGGTCTCGTGCAGCGCCTCGCGCAGCAGGTCGCCGACCATGCAGGCCACCGTCTCGACCAGCGTCGGCTCCAGCACCGCGAGCTGCTTGACGGTGACCCAGTGCAGGTCGAGCACCGGTCCGTACATGGTGCGGATGACCTCCTCGGCCACCGCCCGCTCCGCCTGCGGCCCCTCGAACGCGGCGACCACGTCCTGCGGCGCGGCCACCCCGCCGAAGCTGTCCGCGTACTGCTCCGGCGTGGTCCGCTCCAGGAACACCGAGGGGTGGCACGGGTGCGCGACCGCGTAGTGGACGTCGTCGCGGCGGTGCAGCACGCCCGCGTACGCGGCGGCGGGGTCGAGCGTCAGCACGGTGGCGCCCGCCCGCAGCAGCGGGACCACGGCGGCCGACACCGCCGCGAGCGCCACGTCGGGTACCGCCAGGACGACCACGTCCGCGTCGGGTACCGCGGTCTCGGTCTCGGCCAGCGCCCGACCGGCGGCGGTGACCCGCTCGCGGCCGGCGGCGGCGTTCTCCACGTACCGCACGTCGTGCCCGGTGCGCGCCAGGTTGTCCGACACGCGCATGCCCATCTTGCCGCCGGCGCCGATCACCGCGATGGTGCGTCGCTGCGTCATGCTCTCCTCCTCAGGTACGCGAGGTTCTGCTCGGTCCAGCGGCGCTCCAGCGCCACCGTGCCGGCCTCGTCGCCTTGCCACGGCAGCCAGTGCTCGATGATCTGGCTGATCCCACGCTCAGCCGGCCGGACCCGGGCGAAGAGCCGGTCCAGGTCGAGCGCGCCCTCGCCGAGCGGGGCGCCGGCCAGGCGGAAGCCCACCCAGCCCTCGTCCCGGGTGAAGGCGAAGTCCTTGACGTGCAGGTTGACCACGTGCGGGGCGGCCGCGTCGACCACCCGGTCGGGGTGCTCCAGCGCGGCCACGCAGTTTGCCGGGTCGAGGCAGATGCCCAGGTTGGGGTGGTCGACCCGCTCGACGAGCGCGACCAGGTCGGCGCTGGGCATCCGCTCGTACGTCTCCAACGCCACGGTCACGCCCGCCGCCGCGTACCGGGGGAGCACCGCCACCAGGTCGTCGAACGCGGCCGGCCCGGTCACCATCGTGCGGACCAGGCGGGCGCCGAGGCGTTTCGCGATCCGCAGGTAGGTGTCGAGGTGCGCGACCGCCGTGCCGCGCGTACCCAGCTCCAGCGCCACGCCGGCCGCCCGGGACCGGGCGGCGAGCGCGTCGAGCCGGGCCTCGCCGAAGCCGGTCACCTCGGGGTGGTCGCAGATCTGGAACGCGTCCGCGCCGAGCGCGATCGTGCTCTCCAGCATCCGCTCGACGGTCAGCGGCTCGGCGACCCGGGGGGAGTGCTGCCAGAAGAAGGCGTACGTGCTGAGGCCGATCACGATGCGAGCGCCCCCGCTTCGTCCAGCACGTCGGCCAGCGCCGCCGGGTCGTGCGCGAACCGCCCCAGAAACAGCCCGTCGACCGCACCGCCGAGCTTGGTCAGCAGGCCGGGGCCGGCGCTGCCGCCGTAGACGACCGGGTTTCCCTTGGCGCGCAGGGCCGCGCAGACGGCGGCGATGCGGTCCACGCCGGCCGGCTCGGCGGCCCCGATCGCCCAGACCGGCTCGTACGCCACGACCGCCGGGCCGGAGGGCGCCGCCGCGTCGAGCTGGCGCCGGCACTCCTGCTCGGCGCCCGGCCCGCGCTCGCGCTCGCCCACGCAGACCACCGGGGTGAGGCCGGTGCGCAGCGCGGCCGCCGTCTTGGCCGCCACGACCGCGTCGTCCTCGCCGAAGAGGCGGCGCCGCTCGGCGTGCCCCACGACCGCGTACCGGCAGCCGAGCGCGGCGAGGTCGGCGCCGCTGACCGCGCCCGTGAACGCCCCCCGCTCGGCCCAGAACAGGTCCTGCGCGCCGACGGCGAGGGCCGAGCCGCGCACCCGGTCGAGCACCAGCGGGATCGCCGGCAGGCTCGGCGCGACCCACACCCGTACCCGTCCGTCCACGATGGCCGGACGGTCGGCGAGCAGTGCCAGCACCCGGTCGCACCAGTCGAGTGTGGACGGGATGTCGAGGTAGAGCTTGAGGCTGACGCCGATCAGCATCGCGCCTCCGTGTCGTACCCGTCGAGTACGCGCACCTTCTCCGCGGAAGGGGAGGCCTCGTCGAAGCGGTGGGTCAGCCACTCGCGGGTCAGGCGGCGGGCCAGCTCGAGGCCGACCACCCGCTGGCCGAGCGCGAGCACCTGGGCGTTGTTGCTGAGCACGGCGCGCTCCACCGAGTACGAGTCGTGCGCGGTCACCGCCCGCACGCCGCGTACCTTGTTGGCCGCGATCGCCACGCCCAGGCCGGTGCCGCAGACCAGCAGCGCCCGGTCGGCCTTGCCGTCGGCGACCAGCTGGGCGGCCGCCACGGCGATGTGCGGGTAGGCGGTGCGCCCGTCCGCCGCGACGCCGACGTCCACGACGGACTCGACCAGCTCACTCGACTCCAGGTCCCGCTTGAGGACCTCCTTGTAGTCGTAGCCGGCGTCGTCCGAGCCGACGACGATCCGCCACCGTTCGCTCATGCCCGTCCTCGCTTCGCTGCGGGCGGGCATGAGGCTCCAAGCGCCCTGTGCCTGATGATTCGCTCGCTCCGTTCGCTCATGCCTGATCCTCCACTGTGTCCAGTACGGCGCGGAGCACGAGCGCCAGTGACGTCGCGCCGGGATCGGGTGTGCCGCGGCTGCGCTCGCCGTGCGGCCGGGCCCGCCCGAGCCGGGGGAGCATCGCCGCGGTCGCCCGGGCCGCCCGCTCCGCCGCCGGGACGGCCGCCGCCAGCGCGCCCCGCACGCCCTCCGGCGCCGCCGCCTCGAACGCGTCCCGGAACGGCACCAGCGCGTCCACCATGGTCTTGTCGCCGACCTTCGCGCCGCCGGCGTCCACGATGGCGTCGGTCGCCGCCGCCACCGCCAGCGCGAGCGTGGCCGCGTCCGGCTCGGCCTTGTCGCCGACCACGCCCGCGAGCGCCTCCAGCCCGACGCCCCACAGCGCCCCGGAGGTGCCGCCGGCCCGGTCCGCCCACGCCTCGCCGGCCTGCCGCAGCGCGGTGCCGGTGCCGCCGCCGGCCGCCACCACCCGCTCGGCCGCCGCCAGCGCGGCCCGCGCCCCGCGCCCCATCCCGAGGCCGTGGTCACCGTCGCCGGCGACCGCGTCCAGCCGCCCGAGGTGGTCGCCGTGCGCGTCGAGGGCACCGACCGCGGCGGCCAGCGCGTCCCGCACCGCCGCGGCGCCCCGCCGGCCCGCGTCGGGCGCGCTCACTATCTCTCCGGTACGCGTCACGGGCTCGCCGGTCACGTCCACAGTGGATGGCTCGGCGGCCGGGGTGAGGCTGCCCTTGCGGTAGGCGGGCGTGTCGGCCGCGGCCCGCCACAGCGGCTCCAGCTCGCCATCCAGCCAGCAGATGGTGAGCGAGACGCCGGCCATGTCGAGGCTGGTCACCAGCTCGCCGACCTCCGGCTCGACGATGTGCACGCCGGCCGCGTCGAGCCGCGCGGCGACCGCTTCGTAGAGCACGAACAGCTCCTCGTACTTGACCGCGCCGAGTCCATTGAGGATCGCGACGGCCCGGGCGCCGCGCGCCGCCGGCAGGTCGTCGGGAAGCTCGCCCAGCAGCGCGTCGACCAGCCGCCCGGCCAGCTCGGCGGCGGTGGGCACCTCGGCCTCCTCGATGCCCGGCTCGCCGTGGATGCCCATGCCGACCGCCATCCGCCCGGCCGGTACGCCGAACAGCGGCTCACCCGCGCCGGGCAGCGTGCAGCCGCCGAAGGCGACGCCGAGGGTGCGGGTGCGGTCGTTGGCCCGCCGCGCCAGCCGGGCCACCTCGTCGAGCGGGCGCCCTTCGGCGCAGGCGGCGCCGGCCACCTTGTAGACGACCAGGCCGCCGGCGATCCCGCGGCGCAGCGCGCGAGCCTCCGGCGGCGCGCTGGAGATGTCGTCGGTGACCAGGACGGTCTGGCAGGGGATGCCCTCGGCGCGCAGGCGGGCCTGTGCCTGGTCGAAGTTGAGCACGTCGCCGGCGTAGTTGCCGTAGCTGAGCAGGACACCCTGGCCGCGCTGGGCGGCGCGGGCGACGCTGTGCACCTGCTGGGCCGAGGGCGAGGCGAAGACGTCGCCCATGGCCGCGGCGTGCGCGAGCCCGGGCCCGACCAGGCCCGCGAACGCCGGGTAGTGCCCGGAACCGCCGCCCACCACGAGTGCGACCCGAGGCGACGGGTCCTCGGTGCGGCGCGCCACGCCGCCCGGCACCGGGCGCACCCACGCCCCGAACGCCCGGGCGAACCCCGCCGCGGACTGCTCCGCGAACCGGGCCGGGTCGTTTGCCAAGCGGGTCAAGAGCGCCACCTCCGTACTTGAAACGTGTCAAGCATAGCGGAGGAGTCCTCCTACCGGAACACTCCGGATCCCTGCGATACTTCGGCTCATGGCCGCACTGACCGCTCCCGGCGCTGAGCTTGAAACGTTAGCGACTGGGACGCGGTGGGGCGAAGGCCCGGCGTGGTTGCCCGCCGCCGGCCGGCTGCGGTGGAGCGACATCCCCAACGACCGGATCCTCGAGTATGACCCGGCGAGCGGCCGCACCACGATCCACCGCGAACGGGCCGGCTTCGTCAACGGCCGCACCCTCGACCGGGCCGGCGCGGTGGTGCACTGCTCGCACGGGCGGCGCGCGGTGGAACGGGAGACGGCCGGCGGTGTGGTGACGATCGTCGACCGGTGGGCCGGCCACCGCCTCAACTCGCCCAACGACGTCGTGGTCGGCGCGGACGGGGCGATCTGGTTCACCGACCCGCCGTACGGCATCATCTCGGACAAGCAGGGCCACGTCGCCGAACCCGAGTACGGCGGCTGTTACGTCTTTCGCCACGACGAGCGCACCGGCCGGACCACCCCGGTCGTCACCGACATGGTCCACCCCAACGGCCTGGCCTTCTCGCCGGACGGCCGCACCCTCTACGTGTCGGACACCTCGGTCCTGCACCGCCCGGACGGCCACCACCACATCCGCGCCTACGACGTCACGCCGGACGGCTCCTGCGCGGGCGGCCGGGTCTTCGCCGAGATCGCGCCCGGCTGCCCGGACGGCTTCCGCGTCGACGAGCGCGGCCGCCTCTGGACCTCCAGCGGCGACGGGGTGCGGGTGCTCTCCCCGGACGGGTCGCGGCTGGGACACATCCCGGTGCCCGAGGTGGTCTCCAACCTCTGCTTCGCCGGCCAGGACCTCTACATCACCGGCGCCACGAGCCTCTACCGCATCCGCACCACGACCCGCCCTGCTCCGCGCCGCACCTCCTGAGTCGGGCGACCGAGCACGAGCGTGGGCTCGTGGGCGCGCGCGACCCCGGCGGCGGAGCGACCGGCCGGCGGAGAGGGGCGACCCAGCGGCGGAGCGGCCTCAGCGGTGCAGCGGCGGAGCGACCAGGCGGCGGGGCGACCTCTGCGGCCGGCGGCCGGGCGGTGGAGCGGGGGCCTCAGCGGTGGAGCGGCCTCAGCGGTGGAGCGGGGCGACCTCGACGCTGGAGCTACCGGCCAGCGGAGCGGGGGCCTCAGCGGCGGGGCGGCCTCAGCGGGGAGCCGGGCGACCTCAGCGCGGAATGGCCTCAGCGGCGGAGCTGCCGGGCGGCCGGCGCCTGGGCGCGCAAGCGGGGCAGCTCGATAGGCGCCGCGAAGCACGCCCGAGGGGCGGGAGGCAGCGTGCCGTGTCCACGAGCCGGGTCGTGCGGGTTTGGCCTCTGGGCTTGCGCCGCGGACCCGGCAGCGGAGGTCGGGGTTTCGGGGAGCGCCAGCGAGCCGCCGGCCGCAGCGGTGCCCGCGGGAGCGAACGGTCCGCAGGTGCGGCGGACCGGGGTATATCAGCTCTCAGGAAGGGCCGAGTGGCTCGGGGATCTCGGCGCCGCACTCGACGAGGGTGTCGGTCACGACGCGGATGGCGTTGAGGGCGCGGGGAAAGCCGGAGTACTGGACCACGTGGATGACCGTCTCGAGGATCTCGGTCGGGGTCAGGCCGGCGTTGAGCGCGCCCCGCGTGTGGCCCTTGAGCTGCGGCTCCAGGCCGCCGAGCGCGACCAGCGCGCCCAGAGTGATCATTTCGCGCTGGGCCAGGGTCAGGCCGGGGCGGGAGTAGATGTCGCCGAAGTTGAACTCGATGCCGTACCGCGCCAGGTCCTGGGCCAGGCCGGTCTGCATGGCGATCAGGCCGTCGGCCTTGCCCTCGCCGTAGAGCTCCTCGAACTTGCGCTTGCCCTGCTTCAGACGGTCGCTCACGCCAGAGACGCCTTTCAGATCGAGTGCCCGCCGTCGAGCGGGAGGATGACGCCGGTGATGTTGACGGCGGCCGGCGAGGCCAGGAAGACGATCGTCTCGGCCAGGTCGCCGGGCTGGCCGAGCAGGCGGGTGGGGATCTGGCCGAGCAGGGCCTCGCGGCGCTCCGGGGTGTCGCGGTCGCGGCCCGGCGTGGCCTGGGCGCCGGGGGCGATGCAGTTGACCGTCACGCCCTGCTCGGCGACCTCGATGGCGAGTGCCTTGGTCAGGCCGACCACGCCCGCCTTCGCGGCCGCGTACGCGGTGGCGCCGCGGACCAGGCGGCCGCCGGCGATGGCGGCGACCGAGGCGATGTTGACGATGCGGCCGTGCGACTGGGCGAGCATCGACGGCAGGGCGGCGCGGGTGACGTTGAAGACCGTGGTGAGGTTGCGGTCGACCTGCGTCGTCCAGGTCTCGTAGCTCATCTCGTGGAAGAACGCGACCGCGCCGCCGCCGGCGCCGTTGACCAGGATGTCGACGCCGCCCCAGGCGTCGGTCACCGTGCCCACCGCCGCCTGTACCGCGGCGAAGTCGGTCAGGTCGACCGGCGCGGCCAGTGCGAGGGCGCCGTTCTTGTCGAGTCCCTCGGCGTTGAGGTCGAGGCCGGCGACCCGGGCGCCCTCGGCGGCCAGGTGTTCGGCGATGACGGTGCCCAGCGCGCCCGCGGCGCCGGTGACGATGGCTCGCTTGCCCGAGAGCCGCACAGCGGTCACTCCCAACCGTTACTTGAAACCTGTCAAACGCCAGTGAATGTTACGCGGCGCCCCCGTGGCAAGAGGTATGCCCTGCACTTGTGAGATCCTTGACAGTGTGTTGGTGACGGGGCTAACCTCCGCGTTGAAACGCTTCAAAGTCCCGCCGCGCTTCACGAGGAGGAAACGTGTCGGTAGCGAAGACAGGGCGCCGCGGGTGGGCCGTCCGGGTGACGGCCGCAACGGGGGCGGCGCTGCTGCTCGCCGGGTGTGCGTCGGATGGCGGTTCGGGCAGCGGTGGTTCCGCGCCCGACAAGTTCAGCCTGCTCACCCCGGCGGAGAACGCGATCATCCGGGATGAGCTGACCACGCTGTCGAAGAACCAGTGCGCCACGGCCGAAGAGGCCCTGCCGCTGAGCAGTGAGACCGTCGCACAGTCCGACGTCGTACAGAAGATAACGCTCCTGGCCAGCCAGGACGCGCTGCCGGTCATGTTCGTGGCCGGCACCGCCCAGGTGAAGCCCAACGGCGACCTGGGCAAGGGCAAGCTGATCGCCGACTACGAGCAGACCCTCAAGGACCTCGGGGTCTGGGACGACATCCTGCCGGCCGCCGCCTCCACGGTGAAGTCGGCGTACGGCTCGATGGCCTCGCTGCCGTTCCAGTACAACATCGAAGGCATCTTCTACAACAAGAAGCTCTTCGCCGACAACGGCGTCCAGCCGCCCCAGACCTGGGACGAGCTGGTGCGGGCCGCGGAGAAGTTCAAGGCGGCCGGCGTCGTGCCGATCACCGAGGCGGGCAGCCAGGGCTGGCCGATCACCCGGCTGATCGGCATGTACATCTTCCGCAGCCTCGGCCCGGACGCGATGCTCGCGATCCAGAAGGGCGAGGCCAAGCTCACCGACCCGCGGTACGTGGCGGCCGCCAAAGCCGTCGCCGACCTGGGCGCGGCGGGACTGTTCGGCGAGGGGATCACCTCGCGCACCACCGATGCCGCGAACGCCCAGTTCCTCAACGGCCAGGCCGCCATGACGTACAACGGCTCCTGGTTCCTGGCCAACCTCAACGACCCCCAGCAGAACAAGGTCGGTGCGGAGAACGTCGGCTTCATCCCGTTCCCGACCGTGAGCGGCGGACAGGGCAACAGCGGCCAGTGGCCGGCCAACGCCGGCGCCGCGACCGCGCTCGCCACCAGGTCGTACACGCCGAAGGTCGGTGACTGGCTCAAGTGCGTCGCCGAGAACTACGGCAGCAGCGTGCTGCAGAATCAGGGCGTGATCTCCGGCTTCCGTACCAACCAGCAGGTCAGCAACGTGCCACCGCTGACCTCGCAGCTGCAGGAGATCGTGAGCAAGGCCAGCGAGACCGTACTGTGGTTCGAGGCGCTCATGGACGCCAAGACCACCTCGGACGCGCAGACCAACGCCGCGCTGCTGCTCACCGGGAAGATGACCGCCGACAAGTACATGGCCACGCTGCAGGCGGACCTGGACCAGGCGCGCTGACCCCCGCACCGCACCGCCGTCCGGAAGGGAAAGCCACGTGCAGAGCGTCCTGGGTGACAAGAAGGCGATACTGATCCTTCTCGGTCCCGCGCTGCTCGTCTACACGCTCGTCAAGCTGGTGCCGGTGTTCTGGTCGCTGGGGCTGACCTTCTACACCGGCAACCCGCTGAGCGGTTTCGAGTTCATCGGGCTCGACAACTTCAGCCGCTTCGCGGAGGACCCGCAGGCCCGCTCGGCGCTGTGGTTCACCCTGAAGTACGCGCTCGTGCTCTCGGCCGGACAGATCGTCCTGGGGTACGCGCTGGCGCTGCTGTACGTGTTCGTGCTCCGGCGCGCCTCCACGTTCGTGCGGACGGTGGTGTTCTTCCCGACCGTGCTGCCCACGGTCGCGGTCGCGCTGCTGTTCAACAGCCTGTTCGCGACCGGGCAGCAGGACGGGCCGGTCAACTCCGGGCTGGAGGCGGCCGGCCTGTCCGCGGTGGACTGGTTCTCGACCGGCACCGGCACGTTCGTGGTGGCCATCCTCATGGAGCTGTGGCGCTCCATGGGCTTCTACGCGGTGCTGCTCTACGCCGGCCTGGTCGACATCCCGGAGGAGACCCTGGAGTCGGCCAGGCTGGAGGGGGCGACGGGCTGGCGGCTGGTGCGGCACGTGGTACTGCCGCTCTCCCTGCCCGTGCTGCTCTCCTCGGTCATCTTCAGCGTCAACAACACGCTGAAGGTCTTCGACACCCTGCTCGCGCTCAACAACGGCGGCCCGGGCGGGGAGACCACACCCCTGACGCTGTACATGTACCGCACCGTCTTCAACTACGCCGACTACGGATACGGCAGCACGATCGCGTTCGTCCTGACGGTCATGTGCCTGCTGGTGACGCTCGCGGTGTTCCGGTCGGCCCGACGCGACATCACGAGGGCCTGATGGCGACTCTCACCGAGGTACCGGTACGGGCGGCGCGCGCGGGCACCCCGCCCCCACGCCGGCGGGCCGGCCGTACGCTGCGCCGCCTGCCGGTCCGGATCCTCGTCGGCCTGCTCGTGGTCGCCGAGCTCTACCCGCTGGTGTGGCTGGTGCTCGGCTCGTTCAAGACGCAGGACGAGTTCTTCAGCAAGCCGACCTGGGCGCTGCCGGAGAGCTTCAACCTCGACAACTACACCGAGGCGTGGGCCGCCGGCGGGCTGGGGCGCAACGTGCTCAACAGCGTGCTGGTCACCGTGCCCGCGCTCGCCTTCATGATCGTGCTCGGCGTCGCCGCCGCGTTCGCGCTGGAGGTGATGGTCTGGAAGGGCCGCGGCACGGTACTGCTCACCTTCGTCGCCGGCATCATGATCCCCGGGCAGATGATCCTGGTACCGCTGTTCACCGTCTACTTCCAGGCCGGGCTCACCAACACGCTGTGGCCGCTCATCATCACGTACACGGTGATGGGGCTGCCGCTGACCGTCTTCCTGATGGCCGCGTACCTGCGCGCCATCCCGCGGGAGATCTTCGAGTCGGCGGCGGTCGACGGCGCGGGAATGCTCCGCGGCTTCGTCAGCATCGCCGTGCCGATGATGCGCAACGCGATCGTCACGGTCGCGCTGGTCGAGTTCTTCAGCGTCTGGAACGACCTGCTCATCGCGCTCACCTTCACCACGCGCGACGAGCTCGCCACCGTCCAGGTCGGACTGTTGCAGTTCAGCGACGAGTACGGCTCGACCCAGTACGGTCCACTCTTCGCCGCGATCAGCATCAACGTGCTCGGCATCCTGGTGCTCTACCTCTTCCTCAACCGGCAGATCATGGCCGGCCTCGCGGCGGGGTCGGTGAAGGGATGACGAGGATCGGTCCGGTCACGGTCGGCGCCTCCCGGGTGTCCGACGTGGACCTCGCGCTGGCCCTGCTCCGCTCACCGTTCGGGCAGGTCGACACGTCGAACGCCTACGGGGCGGGGCGCAGCGAGACGGTGCTGGGGGAGGCGCTGCGCTCCTCTCCGGTGGCGGTCCGGGTCTTCTCCAAGGCCGACGCCGACCCGGTCACCGGCGTCTTCGACGGCGACCGGGTCAAGCGCTCGTTCGAGGAGTCGGTCACCCGGCTCGGCGTCGACCGGCTCCCCATCTACCACCTGCACGACCCGTACACCATCACGCTCGCCGAGGCGGCCGCGCCGGGCGGGGCGATCGAGGCGCTCGTCGGGCTCCGCGATCAGGGACTTGTCGACGCGATCGGCATCGCCGCCGGCCCGCTCGACCTGGTCGAGGCGTACATGCGGACCGGCGCCTTCGACGCGCTGCTCACCCACAACCGGTACACGCTGGTGGACCGCGGCGCCGCCGACCTCATCGCCGCGGCGAAGGCGCGCGGCATGCTGGTCTTCAACGCGGCCCCCTTCGGCGGCGGGCTGCTCGCCGGCTCCGCCCGGGCCGCGGGCAGGTACGCGTACCGGCCGGCCGCGCCCGAGGTGCTGGCCCAGGTGGACCGGCTGGCCGCGCTCTGTCGCGAGTGGAGCGTGCCGCTGCCGGCCGCCGCCCTGCACTTCTCGCTCGCCAGCCCGGACATCGACTCCACGGTGGTCGGCGTCTCCAGCCGGTCGCAGCTGGCCGACCTCGAAGCGCTCGTGTCCCACCCCATCCCGGACGGGTTCCTCGCCGCGCTGTGACGGACCATGTCGAGTCCTACGCGCCGGGGGAGGGGCGGCTCCCACCCCGCGCCGACTTCCGCTCCGACGCGCCTCGCCTCTCGCTGAACGGCGACTGGGCCTTCCGGCTCACGCCGACCGCCGCCGGCACCGGCCCTGACGTGGCGGATCCGGACCTCGACGACAGTGGCTGGGACCGGCTGCGGGTGCCGTCGCACTGGGTGCTCGAAGGGTACGACCGCCCGCTCTACACCAACACGGCGTACCCGTTTCCGATCGACCCGCCACACGTGCCGGCGCAGAACCCGACCGGCGACTACCGCCGCCGCTTCGACTGGCCCTTCGGCGAGCGGGCGGTGCTCCGCTTCCAGGGCGTGGACTCGTGCGCCCGGGTGTGGCTCAACGGCACCGAGCTGGGGCACTCGAAGGGGAGCCGGCTGCCGTTCGAGTTCGACGTGACCGGGCTGCTGCGGCCGGCCGGAAACGTGCTCGCGGTGCGGGTACACCGCTGGTCCTCCGGCAGCTACCTGGAGGACCAGGACATGTGGTGGCTGCCCGGCATCTTCCGCGACGTCGAGCTGCTCGCCCGCCCCTCCTCGGCCATAGACGACTTCTTCGTGCACGCCTCCTATCTGGACGGTCGCGGCACCTTGCGGGTGGACGCCGACCGGCCGGGGATCGTCGAGCTGCCCGAGCTTGGCGTGCGGATGCCGACCGGCGAGACGGTGACCGTGCCGGTCGAGCCGTGGAGCGCGGAGCGGCCCCGACTCTACCGTGGCACGCTGACCGCCGGCGGCGAGCGGATCGCGCTGGCCGTCGGCTTCCGCACCGTGTCCATCGTGGACGGGCGGCTGCTCGTCAACGGCGTGCCGGTGCTCTTTCGCGGCGTCAACCGGCACGAGCACGACCCGGAGCGCGGCCGGGCGCTGGACCTCGCGACGATGCGCCGCGACGTCGTGCTGATGAAACAGCACAACATCAACGCGGTACGCACCAGCCACTACCCGCCGCACCCCGACTTCCTGCGCCTCTGCGACGAGTACGGGCTCTGGGTCGTCGACGAGTGCGACATCGAGACGCACGGCTTCATCTACGCCGGCTGGGCCGGAAACCCGCCGGCCGAGCCCGCCTGGCGGGACGCCCTCGCCGACCGGATCGAGCGGATGGTCGAGCGCGACAAGAACCACCCCAGCGTCGTCGTCTGGTCGATGGGGAACGAGAGCTGGAGCGGCGCGACCTTCGGCGAGCTCGAGTCGTGGATCAGGAAGCGCGACCCGAGCCGCCCCATCCACTACGAGCGCGACCGCTCGTACCGCCACTCCGACTTCGCCAGCCTCATGTACCCGTCGCTGGATGAGCTCGACGCGATCGGGCGCGGGGAGGAGCCGACCCCGGAGGGCGTCGAGGCGGGCTCGCCGGACGACGTACGCCGGCGCGGGCTGCCGTTCCTGCTCTGCGAGTACGCCCACGCGATGGGCAACGGCCCCGGCTCCCTTCTGGACTACCAGCGGATCCTGGAGGCGCACGAACGCTTCTGCGGCGCCTTCGTCTGGGAGTGGATCGACCACGGGCTGCGCGCCCCGGACGGCGGCCTGCTGCACGGCGGCGACGTCGACTACACGCCGAACGGCGGCCGCTACTGCCTCGACGGGCTGCTCTTCGCCGACCGTACCCCGTCACCCGGCCTGCTGGAGTACGCGAAGGCGATCGAGCCCGTCGTGATCACCATCGCGGACGGCCGGGTATGGTTGCGCAACCGGTACGACATGGCCGACCTCTCCCACCTCCGTCTGGAATGGACAGTCGGCCATGAGGTCGGGACGTTGACCGTGCCGCACGTACCGGCCCGGACCTCGGCGTCACTGCCGCTGCCTGAGCTGCCGGATGGCGACTGGCTCACCGTCCGAGCGGTCCTTGCGGCCGACACCGCCTGGGCGCCGGCGGGACACGTGGTCGCCTGGGGCCAGGCGGAGCTCGCTCCGCCGCGGCCCGTCGACTGGCCGCGCGGCGGGTTCAGCGGTGTCCGGTTCGACCCGGAGACGGGCCAGCTCGTGCGCCTCGGCGACCTGGAGATCGGCGGGCCGGTGCTCGACGTGTGGCGCGCCCCGGTGGAGAACGACCGAGGCCAGGGCTTCCGCAACGACCTCACCCGGGCGTGGCGGGCGGTCGGGCTGGACCGCGTGCTGCACCGCGTCGACGAGGTCCGCACGGGCGACGACCGGGTCGTGGTGCGCGGCCGCAGCGGGCCGGCCGGGCAGGCGCTCGGGCTGCGCACCGAGATGTGCTGGGAGCCGGCCGGCGACGGCGCGGTGGCGCTCACCGTCACGGTCACGCCGGAGGGCATCTGGACGGATACGCCGATCGGCGGCCACGACGTCACCCTGCCACGGCTCGGCCTGCGCCTGGCACTGCCGGCCGGCCTCACCCGGGCCACCTGGTTCGGCCGGGGACCGGGGGAGTCGTACGTGGACAGCCGGGCGGCCGCCCGGGTGGGGCGGTTCACCGCGGAGATCGACGCGCTGCAGACCCCGTACCCGTGGCCGCAGGAGAACGGCAACCACGTCGAGACCCGATGGCTGGAGCTGACCGGCGACGGCCAGCCGGGGCTGCGGGTGGAGGGCGACCCGTGGTTCGACTTCACCGCGCGGCGCTGGACGAGCGAAGACCTCGACCGGGCCACGAAGCCGTCTCAGCTGCGGCCGTCGGAACGCGTGTGGCTCAACGTCGACCACGGCCAGCAGGGGCTGGGCAGCGCCTCGTGCGGCCCGCCGCTGCCGCAGAGGTACCGGCTGCCGATCCGGCCGTACACGTTCCGCGTACGGCTCGCGGGGTGGGGCTAACCCTACGGCCGATAAGGCGGCTAGCGTCAATGTGCCCCGGCCCGGAACGCGACAGACTCGCAGCCATGCCAGATGTTGTCACCCGCCGCGCCGTCCTCGGTGCCGCCGCCGGCCTGGCGGGCACCGGACTGATGCCGGCCCGAGCGGCGTACGCCGGCGGGCCGCTGGACCAGGGAGCTGTCGACGCCGTGGCGTCCAGGTTGGACGCCGATCTGGTCGAGCTGCGCCGCGACATCCACGCCCACCCGGAGATCGCGGGCCAGGAGGAGCGCACGGCCTCGATGGTCGCGGCCCGCCTTCGCGCGGCCGGCCTCGCCGTCACCACGGGAGTGGGCGGCCATGGAGTCGTGGGCGTCCTCACCGGCGCCCGCCGCGGCCGCCCGGTCGCGTACCGGGCCGACATGGACGCCGTACCACCGGGCGACCAGATCGGCGGCGCCGGCGCCGAGGCGGCCCACCTCTGCGGGCACGACCTGCACACCGCCATCGGCGTGGGCGTCGCGGAGGTCCTGGCGCGGCTGCGCCACCGCCTCGCCGGCACCGTCGTGTTCGTCTTCCAGCCCGCCGAGGAGAGCCTCGCCGGGGCCGCCGCGATGCTCGACGACGGCGTGTTCGCCCGCGTCCGCCCGGTGGAGATCCACGGCCTGCACTGCGGGCCGTTCCCGGTCGGACAGTTCTTCACCACGTCCGGGTTCGGCCTGCCCGGCCTGGACCGCGGCACCGTCACGCTCACCGGCCCCGACGCGCCGGCACGGGCGCAGCGGCTCGCCGCCGAGATCGGCGCGCTCGGCACCGTTTCTCCGCCCGCCACCCCCGCCGCTCTCGAACGGCTCGTCGCCGATCTCCAGACCCCGGACGGGCCGCTGGCCAGGTTCGTCTACATGCGAGCCCAGGCGGTCGAGGCCGAGGTCCGGCTCTCCTACCGCTGCTGGCCCGAGGAGCGGTACGTCGAGATCCGCGAGAGCGTCCACGGCCTGGCGCGGTCGTTCGCAGAGGCCACTGTGGACTTTCCGGCTGCCCCGTTTCCCGCCATGCTCTGCCCCGCGCGGGAGGGCCAGGCGCTTACGCGGCACCTGCGCCAGACGTTCGGCCGCGGTCGCGTGGGCGCGCTGGAGGCGGCGATCCCGTTCAGCGGCGAAGACTTCGCGCTCTTCCTCGACCGGATGCCCGGCACGTTCACGTTTCTCGGCGTCCGCGCGCCCGGTGCCCCCGTCGAGACCAGCTATCCGCACTTCAGCGCCTTCACCCCGGACGAGCGCGCCATCGGCTACGGCGTCCGCGCGATGGCCGGCTGGCTCGCCAGGCGCACCTAAACCCATCGGCCGGCGCCCTGGCAGCGGCCCGCTCGCCGAGGGGAGGGGCGGTCGTCGCCAAAGCTCTGGAGCTGGGCGCAGGAACGGGGCACCCCGCGCCCAGCCGGTGATCGTGGTACTTGAGTGCCCCTCTGGGGGCAGCGATGTACCACGATCTGATTCCGCGACACGATGTCGATCACCTGTGGCCGCCCAGCCGTCTGCGAAGGGCGCCGCCCGTCCGCAGCCGCCTGGGATCGACGACGAGAGATGGCTTTGGCGGCTGCGCGAACGGTCCGGCGCCGGCGCGGACCGGGGTGGATCTGTCCGGCTCAGTTGGGGGGTAGACCCAGCTCGGCGCGCCACAGGTGCACGGGCTCGTAGCCGAGCTCGGCGCGGGCCTTGTCTATGGACATCAGCGTCTCGTGGGTGCCGAGCCGTTTGCGCAGCGGCACGTCCGGGAACGCGGCGGCGACCAGGTCGGCGCTCGGGATGGTGAGGCCGGTGTCCGAGGCGGCGATGTTGTAGGCCCGGAAGCCCGGCCGGGCCGCGCCCAGCGCGAGAGCCACCGCGGCCGCGGCGTCGCGGGCGTCGACGTAGCTCCACAGTAGTACGCGGCGGTAGGTCGGGTCGTGGCCGCGCTCGGCGAAGGGGCGGTACTCGCCGGGGCCGGTGACGTTCGTGAAGCGCAGTGCCCTCATGGAGAGCTCCGGCCGCCACCGGACCAGCTGGGCGGCCATTGCCTCCTCCAGGACCTTGACGAGGCCGTACGTGTTGTTGGCGCGGGGCTCGCTCGCCTCGTCCAGCGGCAGGTACGCGGGCGGCTCGTCGAACGGGAAGCCGAGCGCGGTGATGCTCGACGCGTACACGATGGTGGTGATGCCGGCCCGCAAGGCGGCGTGGAAGACGTTGAACGAGACGGTCATGTTGGTGTGGAACGTGGTGGCGTCCGGCACCAGGCCGTTGACCGGGATGGCCGCGAGGTGCACCAGCGCGTCCAGCCCGGTGTGCCGCGCGGTGACGCCGAGCAGCGCGTCCAGCGCCTGCCCGTAGTCGGTGAGGTCGACCCTCGTGAAGTCGCTGCCCTGCGGGCCGGCCAGGTCGAGGCCGAGCACGTCGTGCCCGTCCGCGCGCAGCCGGTCCACTGTGGCCCGACCGAGGGTGCCGGAGCTGCCGGTGACCGCGAGCCGCACCGCTAGAGCCCCGTCGCGCGGGCCGCCGGAGCGGGCGTGGGGAAGTCGGCCGGTACGGGGCGGGCCGGCACCGGGTGACCCGCCGCGTCCGCCGGGTCGTGGTGCAGGTGCCCGACCCGCCCGCCGCTCGGGTGCCCGGTCTCGACGAAGAAGCCGCGGAGCGTCTCGTACACCTCGACCACGTCGTGCGGGTCGCCGGCCTGGATGAGCACGACGTCGCCGGCCCGCGTGTAGCGCTCGGCGCCGTCGACCAGGATGCGGGCCTTGCCCTCGGCGATGAACCAGATCTCGTGGTCGTCGTGGTAGTGCCGGTCGAAGCGGCCACCCTCTACCGGCACCGTGAACCGGCCGGCGGCGGCCACCTCGCACCATTGTGGACGGTCGTCGGGGTTGAGCCAGCGACCCGGTCCGTACACCGGCATCAGTGAGCCTGCCGCCACGCGGGCGGCACGCCCGGGTCGAGGATGCGGGCGTCGGGGAGGGCGTCGAGCCCGGTCTCGGCGCCGCCCGGCGTGTAGACCACGACGAGCCGCAGCGGGCGCCAGGTGGTGTTGTAGGTGGAGTGGAGCGTGTTGGCCGGGATGTAGACGGCGTCGCCCTCGCGGATGGGGAAGGCCGGCCCGTCGCCGACGGTCTGCTCGCCCTCGCCGGAGATCACGTAGATGACCTCCTCCTCGTTGGGGTGGACGTGTGGCGCGTGCCCCTGTGACGGGTACACGATCACCTCGCCGGTGGTGAGCCCGGCTCCCTCGTCGAGGTGCGGCGTGACCAACCACTTGATCGTGCCCCAGTCGAACGTGCGGGTGGGGACCTCGTCGGGCCGGCGCTGGGTGATGGCGGAGGTCATCGTGGGTTACTCCTGGAGTGAGATGGACTTGAAGTCGGCGACCTGCTGCTTGATGGCGCGTTCGGTCGGCAGGCGCTCCACAGAGGACGCCCCGAAGAAGCCGACCACGCCGGTGGTGTGCGCGAGGACGTAGGCGGCGTCGTCCGGCTCGGCGATGGGGCCGCCGTGGCACAGCACGAGGACGTCCGGGTTGACCGCCACCGCCGCGTCCCGCATCTCCTGCACGCGCGCCGCCGACTCCGCCAGCGACAGCGCGGTCCTGGCGCCGATCGTGCCGCTGGTGGTCAGGCCCATGTGCGGTACGAGGATGTCGGCGCCGGCCTCGGTCATGGCCACTGTGGACTCGACGTCGAAGACGTACGGCGCGGTGAGCAGCCCCCGCTCGGCGGCCAGCCGGATCATCTCGACCTCGAGGTCGTACCCCATGCCGGTCTCTTCCAGGTTTTCCCGGAAGACGCCGTCGATGAGGCCGACGGTGGGGAAGTTTTGCACGCCGGCGAAGCCGAGCGCGGCCAGCTCGTCGAGGAAGCGGCCCATGACGCGGAACGGGTCGGTGCCGTTGACGCCGGCCAGCACCGGGGTGTCCCGCACGATCGGGAGCACCTCGCGGCTCATGTCCACGACGATCTGGTTGGCGTCGCCGTACGCCAGCAGGCCGCTGAGCGAGCCGCGGCCGGCCATCCGGTAGCGGCCGGAGTTGTAGATGATGATGAGGTCGACGCCGCCGGCCTCGGCCGCCTTGGCCGAGATGCCCGTGCCGGCGCCGGCCCCGATCACCGGCCGCCCGGCCTCGACGGTGGCCCGCAGCCGGGCGAGCGCGGTCGCGCGGTCCATGCCTCACGCCTCCTTGGTGACGAGCCGGTGCAGCCGGTCGGCGGCCTCGACCGCGAGCGCGGGATCGTTGACGTGCCGGGGCGAGTCGAGCACGGTCACGTCGCTGCCGGCCACCGCCTCCAGCGCCGCGGCGAAGAGCGCGGCGTCGGCCGCCGGGTCGTGGAAGGCCGCGCCCTCGGCGTCCAATGCGGACACTCCGCCGCGCGGGACCACGAGCACCGTCGGGCCGGCCGCGGCGGCCAGCTTGCCACCCAGCCGCCGGCCCAGCTCGGCGTTTTCCGCCGCCGTGGTGCGCATGAGCGTGACGGTGGGGTTGTGCACGAAGAAGGTGCGCCCGGCGAACTCCGCCGGCACGGTCTCCTCTGGCCCGAAGTTGACCATGTCGAGCGCGCCGAGGCTGACCACCTGCGGCACACCGGCGGCGCCGGCCGCGGTGAGCCGGGCGGGCCCGGCGCTGAGCACCCCGCCGACGAGGTCGTCGGCGAGCTCGGTGGTGGTGAGGTCGAGCACGCCGGCGAGCATGCCGGAACGGGCCAGCGCCTCCAGGGCCCGGCCGCCGGAGCCGGTCGCGTGGAAGACCAGCACCTCGTAGCCGAGCTCTTCGAGGCGGGCGCGGGCGGCGTCGACGGCGGGCGTGGTGACGCCGAACATCGACGCGGCGACCAGCGGCCGCTCGACCTCGCCGGCTCCGGTGGCGGCCGTGGCGTGCGCGGCGGCCATCCCGGCGATCGCGGCGGCGGCGTTGCCCAGCACCGTACGGGAGACGCGGTTGACGCCGGCGATGTCCACGACGCTGTACATCATCGTCACGTCGGAGGCGCCGACGTAGGGCGAGACGTCGCCGGAGGCCATGGTCGAGACGATCAGCTTGGGCAGCCCCACGGGCAGGTCGCGGACGGCGCGGGCGGCGATCGACGAGCCACCGCTGCCGCCGAGCGCGAGCACCCCGTCCAGGCGCCCGCCGGCGGCCAGCCCGGCCAGCACCGCCGCGGCGCCCTCGCCCATCGCGGTGACGGCCGCGCCCCGGTCGTCCCCGTCGCGCAGGGCCTGGACGGTGGTGCCGGCGGCGCGGGCGACCGCGTCCTGACCGACCGCCACGGCGCCGGTGAACCCCGCCGGCGGGCGGATCCCGGCGTCCACGACGACCGGGTCGACGCCGAGGTCGTCCAGCCGCCCGGCCACCCACTGGTACTCGGCGCCCTTGGTGTCCAGCGTGCCGACGAGCGCGACGGCCGGCCGGCTCACCGGGTGCTCCGCGGTATGAGTAGGGTCACGACTCCCATCCTGTAACCAACTCTGAAACGTGTCAACCAGTCAGCTAAAGTCAGTGCGCTAGTGTTTTGAAACGTGTAAAGCAGGATGACGGGAGGACCAGCCCGATGAGCGTTGCCCCGCATGCGCCGACCGTCGAGCGCCACCGCGTGCCGTTCGGCATCGGCGAGCGGCGTCCGCGGCTCTCCTGGCGCACGGACGCTCCGGCGGGGTGGCGCCAGGCCGGGTACGAGATCGAGGTCACCCGCGCCGGCGGCACCACCCGCGCCGGCACCGACTCACCCGACCAGGTGCTCGTGCCGTGGCCGGGCGAGCCGCTGCGCTCGCGCGAGCGGGTGACCGTACGGGTCCGGCTGCGCGGCGAGGACGGCACGCTCTCCGGCTGGAGCCCGCCCACCGAGGTCGAGGCCGGGCTGCTGGAGCCGGCGGACTGGAGCGCCGTACCCGTCGGCGCCGCCTGGCCCGAGGAGCCGGACTCCGACGACCGCCGCCCGGCGCTGGTCCGCCACACCTTCGACGTCGGCGGTGAGGTCGCCGCCGCCCGCCTATACGCCACCGCGCACGGCCTCTACGAGATCGAGATCAACGGCCGCCGGGTCGGTGACGACGCGATGACGCCCGGCTGGACCGCGTACCGGCGGCGCCTGCGCTACCACACCTACGACGTCACCGGCCACCTGCGCCCCGGGGGCAACGCGATCGGGTCCTGGCTCGGCGACGGCTGGTACCGCGGCCGGCTCGGCTGGCGCGGCGGCTTCCGCGACCTCTACGGCGCCGACCTCTCCCTGCTCGCCCAGCTCGAGATCGAGTACGCCGACGGCCGCCGCCAGGTCGTCGCCACCGGACCGGACTGGCGCGCGGCACCCGGCCCGATCGTGCGCACCGGCAACTACGACGGCGAGGTGTACGACGCGCGCGACGAGCGGCTGGGATGGTCCACATCGGACTACGACGGCGGCGGCTGGACACCGGTCCGGACCGGCGAACGCGATCCCTCCACATTGGTCGCGCCGATGGGCCCGCCGGTCCGCGCCGTCGAGGAGGTACGCCCGGTCGCGGTGCTGCGCACGCCGGGCGGGCGGCGCGTGCTCGACTTCGGGCAGAACCTGGTCGGCCGGCCGAGAATCAGGGTCCGCGGCCCGCGCGGCACCGCGGTCACGTTGCGCACCGCCGAGGTCCTGCAGGACGGCGAGGTGTACCGCCGGCCACTGCGCGGCGCCCGGTCGACCGACGTCTACGTGCTGGCCGGTGCTGGTGCTTCGGCTCGCCGCGCCGGCGAGGTCGAGGAGTGGGAGCCGCGCTTCACGTTCCACGGCTTCCGCTACGTCGACGTGGAGGGCTGGCCCGGCGACCTCGACGCGGCGGTGGCCGCCGGTGACATCGTCGCCCGGGTGCACCACACCGACATGGTCCGCACCGGCTGGTTCGAGTGCTCCGACCCGCTGCTCAACCGCCTGCACGACAACGTGGTCTGGAGCATGCGCGGCAACTTCCTCGACGTACCCACCGACTGCCCGCAGCGCGACGAGCGGGTCGGCTGGACCGGTGACATCCAGGTGTTCGGCCCGACCGCCGCCTACCTGTACGACTGCGCCGGCATGCTCGCCTCCTGGCTCGCCGACGTCGCCGCCGAGCAGCTGCCGGACGGCACCGTGCCCTGGTACGTGCCGGTCATCCCGGCCCACCACATGTGGACCCCGATCCGGCCGGGCGCCGGCTGGGGCGACGTCGCGGTGCTGCTGCCCTGGACCCTGTACGAGCGCTACGGCGACGCCGGCCTGCTCGCCCGCCAGTACCCGAGCGCCAAGGCCTGGGTCGACCTGGTGGCGCGGCTGGCCGGCCCGGACCGGCTGTGGGACGAGGGCTTTCAGCTCGGCGACTGGCTCGATCCCAGTGCGCCCCCGGACGACCCGGCCGCCGCCACGACCGACCGGTACCTGGTCGCCACCGCGTACTTCGCCCGGTCCGCCCGGCGCCTCGCGGACATCGCCGAGGTGCTCGGCGAGACGGCCGACGCCGAGCGGTACGGCCGGCTCGCGGCCGAGGTGCGGCGGGCCTTCCAGCGCCGGTACGTGACCGGCCCGGGGCGGCTGGCCAGCGACACCCAGACCGCGTACGCGATGGCCATCGCCTTCGACCTGCTCCCCGCCGCCGAGGTGGCCGCCTGCGGTGACCGGCTGGCCGAGCTGGTGGCGGCCGGCGGCAACCGCATCGGCACCGGCTTTCTCGGCACCCCGCTGGTGGCCGACGCGCTCACCGCGACCGGCCACCTGGACACCGCGTACGACCTGCTGCTGCAGCGCGAGTGCCCGTCCTGGCTGTACGCGGTGACCCAGGGCGCCACCACGATCTGGGAGCGGTGGGACAGCCTCCTGCCGGACGGCACCGTCAACCCCGGCCAGATGACGTCCTTCAACCACTACGCCTTCGGCGCGATCGCCGACTGGCTACATCGGACGGTCGGCGGCCTCGCCCCGGCCGCCCCGGGCTACCGCGAGATCCTCTTCCGCCCCCGCCCCGGCGGCGACCTGACCCACGCCTCCGCCGCGCACGACACGCCGTACGGCCGTGCCGCCATCGCCTGGGAGCTGGCCGGCGGCACGCTGCGCGTCGAGGTCACGGTGCCGGTCGGGACTACGGCACTGCTCGACCTGCCGGGGCAGGAGCCGCTCGCGCTCGGCCCCGGTACGCACGAGGTCTCGGCCCCCTTCGCCCCGGCGCCCGTCCGGTCCGCCGCCTGACCCGGCCGGCCCGGGATCGGCCCACCGGCGCGTTGCCGGTCGCGCGTACGATCCGAGGCAGGGTCTGGGCCGGTTCCCGGCTGGCGTCCGGGGTGGGTCCGGCCGGGAGGGATGGCTGTTGCCATGGAGATCTCCGGCATTTTCACGGCGTTGATCGTGGTCTCGTGATCGGCGCTCTGGGGCGGCTGGCGTTGCCCGGCCGGCAGAGGATCGGCTTCTGGCTGACCTTGGCGGTGGGGCCTTACGTCCGGCGCCGCCGGTCGTCGTCTGGACCCGGCGCAGCCCGGCAAGGATTTTCGAAACAGGGACCAGGCTTCCACGGGCCAGACGTACCGTCCACGGCGGGCTGGTGCGCCCGTCGATCGCGGAAGGGGGGTGTGGATGTCCTCACCCTCACCTGGCGTCTACCGTTCGGCGGGCGGGGACCGGTCGGCGGGCGGCTCCGCGTCGTCGCCACCGCCCGCCGAGGGGCCTCGAGCCGCCCGCCGCCGCGAGCCGATGTGGGCGAGGGTCCTGCTCGTCGTCGGCGCGCTGTTGATCGTCGCCAGCGGTGGCACCCTTGTGGGCGGCCATGTGCTGATCGCTCGGGCGACCTCCGCGATCGGGCAGCAGAACCTGCTCGGTGACGCCGGCGTCGGCTCTGGCGAGGCGGCCAACGTCGAGGGTCCGGTCACCATGCTGCTGGTCGGTCTGGACGTGCGCGGTGACCAGCACGACGACTCGGTCCGTTCGGACACCATCCTGATCGCGCACATCCCGGCCAGCCACGACCAGGCCTACCTGGTCTCCATCCCCCGTGACACGCGGGTCGCGATCCCGGACTATCCGAAGACCGGGTTCACGGGCTACTCCACGAAGATCAACGCGGCGTTCCAGGGTGGCTACCGCGGTCCGGGTACGGAGAGCGAGAAACGCGCCCGCGGCGTGGAGCTGCTCGCCATGACCGTGGAGCAGCTGACCGGCATCGAGTTCACCGGCGCCGCGATCATCGACTTCGGCGGGTTCGAGGCCGTGCTGCGCGAGCTCGGCGGGGTGACCCTCTGCGTGGAGCGCCGCTCCCAGGCCATCCATCTGGCCAAGGACGAGAACGGCAAGGTCGTCAAGGCCTGGTACGACGAGGCCGCCGGCAAGGTCCGCGGCATCCCGGCCGGCGGGAGCCTGCTGTACTACGAGCCCGGCTGCCAGCGGATGACGCCCCAGCTCGCGCTGGAGTACTCCCGGCTGCGCAAGGGCACGTGCTGCCCGAACGGCGACTACGACCGGCAACGCCACCAGCAGCAGCTGATCAAGGCCATCATCACCGAGGCCACCAGCAAGGGAGTCCTCACCGATCCGGGCAGGCTCAACCGGATCGTCAAGGCCGCCGGCAGCGCGCTGGTCCTGGACACCCAGGGCGTACCCGTCGCGAATTTCCTGTTCACCTTCAAGAGTCTGGGCGCCAAGGACCTGGTCCTGGTCAAGACCAACGCGGGGAAGGTGAACACCGTGCCCGGCACCACCGACGAGCGGCTCAGCGAGGAGTCGCTGCAAACCTTCGCCGCGATCCGCGACAAGACGCTCACCACCTGGCTGGCCAGCCATCCGGAGCTGATCGCCCGCTGAGAGCGCCGGGACTGTCGGCGGCGGGCGTGGGGAAGGGTCAGTGGCCGTTGCCGGGCGTGGCGTACCAGTCGCCGTCGTGGAGGATCGTGGTCACCGCGTGGGTGGTGGAGGCCGTGGGGTTGACGTAGCGGTGCGGCTGCATGGAGGAGAAGTGCATGCTGTCCCCCGCACTCAGGTGGTACTTCTCGAAGCCCAGGTAGATGTCCAGCTCCCCGCTGAGGACCAGGATCATCTCCTCGCCGGCGTGCCGGTAGAGGGTGGAGTTGGACTCCGCGCCGGGGCCGTAGACCAGCTCCAGGAACTCGACGTTCTTCAGCGCCGTGGGGGTGAGCCGCTCCCACCGGACGCCGCTTTCGATGTCGATGGTGGGTCGGTTGGCGCGGCGCACGACGTACCGCTCCTCGGCGGGGGAGGTGGGCGCGGTGCCGGTCTCGGGCACGTCCGGTGCCGGTGACGGCGAGCCGTCGGTCTCGCGGAAGAAGGCGTCGACGGGCACCTCCAGCGCCTCGGCGATCGCGAACAGCGTGGAGACGGAGGGGCGGGACAGGCCGCGCTCGATCTGGCTCACCAGCGAAGGGGAGACGCCGACGTGGCGGGCGAGGTCGGAGACGCGGATGCCGCGCTCGGTGCGGAACGCCGCCACCCGCCGGCCGATGCCGTCGGTGGGGTCGGCACCAGGGTCGCGGCGGCGCCCGCCGCCGGCCGGTCTCTCGCTGTCGCCGCCTTCGTCGGATCCGGCGGTCGCCGGACCGCCGGTCAGTGTCGTCTCGGACATGTCACCTTCACCGTGGCCGTCGCGTGCTTGAAGTGGCACTTAACTGATCATAGTCTGGCGCCCCCGACCGGTGCCCACCGGGGGTCAGATGACGCCAATACTGCCCTCGATCGGGAAGTGGAAACAAGGGCTTAACAAATCTGTTTAGCGATGCTACGGTCCCCGGTACCGATCAGATGATCCACGGTACTGACACTAAACAGGTGAGAGGGGATCGCTGGCATGAAGGAAGCCTTCGGTGGACTCAGCAGCGATTGGAAAGAGGGCATCAACTGGGCTGCCGTGCGCGCCTGGCGCCTGGCCCGGGCCCGCGAGGCGATGAAGCGGCACGGCCTCGGCGCGCTCCTGCTCATGTACGACGAGAACATGCGGTACGTCTCCTCGACCTACACCCCCGGCTGGAACCGGCTCAAGCCCGGCTTGCGGTACGTGGTCCTCTGCGAGGGCAAGGAGCCGATCGTCTACGAGCAGGGCGACATCGGCATCCACCTCAAGGAGCACAACCCGTGGATCCCGCCGCAGAACGTCCGCCACTCGTACTCGTGGATCAAGGGCGCGGTCGGGCCGGCGGCGACGCAGCAGGTGAACAAGTTCGTCGAGGCGCTGGTCGGCGACCTCGAGGACGCGGGCGTGCGGGACAAGCCGCTCGGCGTGGACTTCATCGACATCAACATGTTGAAGGCGTTCGAGCGGGCCGGCGTGTCCTGGACCGACGGCATGTCGCCGATGATGGAGGCGCGGGCGATCAAGAGCCCGGACGAGCGGAAGGCCGCCCGGATCGTCGGCGCGATCTGCGACACGCTGCACTACGAGTACGCCCAGTGGCTGCGGCCGGGGCTGACCGAGAACGAGGTCGCCGCGTTCGGCTTCGAGCACCTCTACAGCATCCCGGGGATGGAGGACGTCGAGGACGTCATCGTCTCGTCCGGGCCGAACGCCTGGCCGAACTGGCGGAACTTCTCCGACCGGATCATCCGCCCGGGCGAGCTGGTCATCATCGACCTCGCGGCGCTGACCTGGAACGGCTTCAAGTCCTGTGTGTACCGCACCTACTGCGTCGGCGGTAAACCCACCGAGGAGATGAAGCGCTACTACGAAACCGCGCACCGGTGGCTCTGGGACGCCATCGACGCGGTGAAGCCGGGTGCCACCACCGCCGACATCGCGTCGAAGTGGCCTTCGGCGAAGGAAGCCTGGGGGTACGAGGAGGAGGACCAGGCGGCCGCCAACCTCTGGGGCCACGGCCTGGGCCTGGCCCAGTACGACCGGCCGGTGATCTCCCGGATCTGGTCGCTGGACCACCCGGAGGAGATCCAGCCCGGCATGGTCTTCGCGCTGGAGACCCAGCACGGCAAGGTGCACGAGTTCGGCGTCCGTCTGGAGGAGATGCTCCTGGTCACCGAGGACGGGCACGAACCGCTCTCCAGGTACGCCTCCGATGAGATCATCTGCGTCGGCTGAGACCGGTCCGGTCGCGGTACCGCCGGGTCTGCTCTCCCTCGACGGACCCGGCGCCACCGACCCGGCCGTCGCCGGTGCCAAGGCCGCGTCGCTGGCACGGGCGCGCCGGATGGGCCTGCCCGCGCTGCCGGGCCTGGTGCTTCCGGTCTCCGCCGGGCGGGCCGCCGCCCGCGCGGCCGCCGGGGCGCTGGCCGGGCGCGGTGCCGGCGCGGCCCGTCCGGCGGCGCTGCGGACGCGGTTGCCGGAGCACACCGGGTCCGCGCTGCGCACGGCGGTCGCGGCGCTGGGCGGGCGGGTCATCGTCCGCTCGTCCAGCCCGCTGGAGGCGGACCACCGGTGGTCCGGCGCGTTCTCCTCGGTCGGCGAGGTCGGCGCCGAGGATGTCGGCACCGCCGTCCGGGCGTGCTGGGCGTCGGCCTTCGCCCCCGACCCGCTGGACCGGGCCCGGGCCTGCGGCGTCGCACCGGACGAGCTCGCCCTCGCCGTGCTCGTCCAGCCGGAGCTGACCCCCGAGGCCGGCGGCGTCGCCCGGGTCGAGGGCGGCACCGTGCGCGTCACGGCGGTGGCCGGCCACCCGGGCGCGCTGCTGAGCGGCTGGTCGACCGGGGAGACCGTCGTGGTGGAGAAGGCGACGGCGGCCGCCGCGGGCGAGGCGACGGCGGCCGCGGTGGCCGACCTGGCCTGGCGTGCGGCGGAACTGCTCGGCCACGACACCGTGGAGTGGGCGGTCGAGGACGGCACCGTCCACTTGCTCCAGTCCTCGCGCGGGCCCGCGGCGCCGGCCCCGACCGGTCCCTCCGCGACACCGGACGGGCTCACGGTGAGCGGGACCGCCGCGGTGGCCGGCGACGCGGTCGGCCCGCTGCGCTACGTCCGTCCACACCAGACGGTGGAGCTCACCGAGCCGGGCATCCTGGTCGTGGACCGGCCGGTGCCCGCGCTCGCCCCCCTGCTTTTCGGCGCCCGCGGCCTGGTCAGCGTCTCCGGACCGGCGCAGTGCCACCTCGTCGAGGTCGCCCGCGCGATCGGCGTACCGGTGCTCACCGGTGTCGACGTCGCGTCGGTGACCGGACCGCTCGAACAGCTCAACGCCGGCCGCCGGCTGGCCGCCATCGACGGCACGCGCGCCGTACTGGTGGTCCAGCCCGGCCCGGCCGCGGCGCCCACCGATCCGGCCGCCGCCGCCATCACTGCCACGTCCACATTGGAGTAAATGGGAACGAGAGCTGGAGACCATAATGACCAGTCCCTCCGTGCCGCGTTCGGGCGGCCGATACAGGCGACGCGACGTCCTTCGAATAGCGATGCTCGGCACCGGCATGGCGGCCGTGCCACCGGCCCTCGGCGGCTGCTTCCTGGCCGGCGGCGACGGCGGGGGCGGCTCCGGTGAGGGCGGGGGCTCCGCGCCCATCCGGTTCGCCTTCGCGCCGGAGGCGATCTGGGACTACATGACCAGGCAGGGCACGATCAGCAAGTGGGAGCAGGACACCGGCCTCAAGATCGAGACCTCGACCACCTGGGACGAGTTCACGTTCTTCGCCGGCGGGCACGGCGACATCGTCTCCACCGCCACCTACGAGCTGCCCCTGCTGGAGAAGCAGACCCGCATCAAGACGGTGACCTTCGGCAAGTACAACCTGCTGCGGATCACGCCCGTCACGCGGGCCGACAAGCCGTACCAGACGCTCGCCGACATCCCGAAAGGCTCGAAGATCGCGGTGCCCAGCGCCGTCGCGTCGACGCTGCTCTGGGGCATGTTCGCCAAAGAGTTGCACGGTCTCGACTTCCGGGTCGGGCAGGGCGACTACGACCTGGTCGTCGAGGACCACTTCGTGATGGGCGAGCACGTCGACCGCGGCGAGGTCGAGGCCGCGCTGGTCATCCCGGAGGCCGCGATCGGCCTGCTGCGCCAGGGCAGGCTGAAGGTGATGTACGAGGGCAGGCTGCCGCACGAGATCTATGGCCCGATCTGCGGCTGCACCCACCTCGGCGTGATGGGCAACCTCTTCACCGCCACCCAGACCTGGTACGACGCGCACCAGGACGAGGCGAAGTCCTTCCTGTCCCTGTGGGAGGAAGGCGTCAAGCTCTGGCGGGCCGACCAGGCGGCGATCATCAAGGAGTTCCCGCAGCACTTCTCCGTCGAGGCGGACGAAGACGTGGCGGCCATGCAGGACTACCTCGCGAAGCACGACTGGTTCGTCGACAGCGTGTACATGGACCAGACCTGGATCGACCAGGAGGTCCGGCTCTACGAGCTGATGAAGCGCTCCGGGTTCATGGACCGGGACGCGCCCACCCCGCGCTTCGAGCCGATCACGCCCGCCTGACCACCCTCCAGCCCCGTGGGGAGCCCTCCTATGCAGACGAACCTGCGCCCCCGGCGACCGGCGGCACCGCCGTCCCCGGGTGGCGACGAACGCGCCGCCCGGCGCCGCGCCGAGCGGCGGGCCCGCTGGCTGTGGCGCATCGCCGGCTACGTCTTCTTCGTCGGCCTGTGGCAGTTCACCTCCAGCTTCCTGGTCGCCGACTTCATCGTGCCGCCGCCGGCGGTGATCCTCACCGAGATGTGGGACATCATCGCCAGCGGCCAGGTCTGGGTCCACTTCGGAGCGACGCTGCGCACGATCGCGATCGGCTTCGCTATCGCCTTCGTACTCGGCTCCGCGACCGGACTGCTGATGGGCCGCAGCAGGTGGTGGGAGGCGTTCCTGTCCGACTGGGTCATGGCCACGCTGACCACCCCCGGCCTGATCTTCGCGCTGGTCACCGCGATGATCTTCGGGCTCGGCCCGACCGGACCGATCGTGGCGGTCGTCGTCACCTCGTTCTCGTACGTCACGGTGAACGTGGTGGAGGGCGTCAAGGCGGTGCCGCGGGACCTGACCGACATGGCCCGATCCTTCGGCCGCGGCCCGGCGCAGATCCTGCGGCACGTGTACCTGCCGTTCCTGGCCCCGTACTTCTTCACGGCCACCCGGTACGGCTTCTCCATCGCCTGGAAGATCGCCACGCTGGCCGAGGTGATCGTCGGGACGGCCGGCATCGGCTTCATGATGCGGCAGCAGTTCCAGCAGTTCTCGATGCGGGGGTTCCTCGCCTGGGTACTGCTGTTCTTCGCCTTCGCGCTGTTCCTGGAGCGGGTCGTGCTCCAGCGCCGGATGAGGCACGTGCTGCGCTGGCGCCCGGAGGTGGCCCGATGACCACGGTCGGCACCTTCCGGACGCTCGCCCTCTCGCCGCCGGGACGCCGGGTCGGCTCGCTGCTGCGGCACCCGCGGGCGGCCCGCGTCCTGTCCTGGGTCGGCTTCGTCGCCGCCTGGCAGCTGGTCGTGCCGTTCCTGCCGACCGACCTGGTGCCCACGCCGTCCGAGGTGGCGGTCTTCATGTGGAACGAGCTGCGGATGGAGACGGTCGCGCCGCACACGGTGTACGAGTCGTTCAGCCTCAGCTTCCAGCGCCTCGGGGTGGGGCTGTTCCTGGCCTTCGCGATCGGCGTACCCCTGGGCCTGCTGATGGGGCTGCGGCGGTGGGCGGACTGGTTCCTGCACGACTTCGTGGTGGTCGGTCTGGCCATGCCGTCGCTGGTGTGGGCGCTCGTGGCCGGCATGTGGTTCGGTTTCGGCGACCTGGCCCCGGTGGTGACGGTGACGCTGGCCGCGGTCACCTTCGTCGTCATCAACGTGGCCGAGGGCGTCCGGAACGTACCCAAGGAGCTGCTGGACATGAGCGGCGCCTACGGCGTGAGCCGGTACGCGACCATCCGCCACGTCATCTTCCCGTCGCTCATGCCGTTCTTCTTCGCCGCGCTGCGCTACGGCCTGGCGAACGCCTGGAAAGGGCTGGTGCTCGCCGAGGTCTGGGCGTCCACCGAGGGCGCCGGCTGGGTGATCAAGTTCTGGTACGACGCGCACCGCAGCCAGGGCATCGTCGGCTACGCGCTCTTCTTCATCATCGTCGCGATCTTCATCGAGCGGATCGTCTTCGGCCGGCTGTCCCGGTGGGTCTTCCGCTGGCGCCCCTCCGACGACCGGCGCACGCCGGAGCCGGAGGCGACCGACCGCGACGAGGCCGTCCCCGCGGCGGTACCCGCGGCCACTCCCGGGAGGCAATGACCATGGCGACCATCAAGGTCACGGACCTGCGCAAGGAGTTCGTGACGGACACGTCCACCGTGGTGGCGATCGAGAACGTCTCGTTCGAGGTCGGCGGCCACGAGTTCGTCAGCGTGGTAGGGCCGTCCGGGTGCGGCAAGTCGACGCTGCTCAACATCCTCTCCGGCATCGAGTCGGCGACCCGCGGCACGGTCGACATCACCGAAGGCGACCGGCAGGCCAAGCTCGGGTACGTCTTCCAGTCCGCCCGGCTGCTGCCCTGGCGGTCGGTCATCGACAACCTGCTGTTCGTCCAGTCCACCCGCGGGCCGCAGGTGCGGGCGCGGTGCGAGAGGTACCTGGACATGGTCCAGCTCGCGCACACCGCCAGGCAGTACCCGGGGCAGCTCTCCGGCGGCATGCAGCAGCGGGTCGGCATCGCCCGCGCCTTCTCCATCGAGCCGGACCTGCTGCTGATGGACGAGCCGTTCAGCCACCTCGACGCGATCACCGCCCGGTCACTGCGCCGCGAGCTGCACGCCATGTGGCAGGAGACCAGGAAGACCGTGCTCTTCGTGACGCACGACGTCAGCGAGGCGGTGGAACTCTCGACCCGGATCATCATGCTCGCCAGGGGCGGCCGGCTGGTCGCCGACCTCCCCGTGGAGCTGCCGTTTCCGCGCGACCCCGCCTCGGACGCCGTGGCGCTGGCCCGCGCCGACCTGCTCCGCCGCTTCGAGTCCCTCGACCTGCTGGCCACCTAGGGAGTTCGCGTTGCTCACCGTTGACGTACACAACCACTTCGCTCCGCCCGAGATCATCGCCGGCGCCCGCTCCGGCCAGGGCCTGGACGGCCTACGGGTGGAGGTGGTGGACGGCCGGGAGTACATGGTGCACCGGCAGGGCTTCCGCTGGCCGATCGAGCCGACCTTCTACGACCTGGAGGCGCGGCTGGCCGCGATGGACGCCCGCGACACCGACCTGGCGGTGCTGTCCCTGGCGCCCACCCTGCTCATGTACTGGCTGGAGGATGCCACCGCCGCCGCCGACTTCGCCCGGCTCGCCAACGCCGCCCTGGCCTCGTTCGCGGCCGGATCGGGCGGGCGGATCGCACCGGTCGCCACGCTGCCGATGCAGGACACCGGCGCCGCCGTGGCCGAGCTGCGCCGGGCCGTCACCGAGCTGGGCATGAAGGGCGCGCAGATCGGGCCGCGGATGGAGGAGCTCGGCCTCGACCACGAGCGGGTACGCCCGGTGCTGGCCGAGGCCGCCCGGCTCGGCGTGCCGCTGATCCTGCACCCGTACAACGTGGGCAAGCGGGCCGGGCTGGAGCGGTTCTACCTGTCCAACCTGATCGGCAACCCGCTCGAGTCCACCGTCGGCGCCGCGCACCTCATCTTCGGCGGAGTCCTCGACGAACTGCCCGACCTGCGGCTCGTGCTCATGCACGGCGGCGGCTACCTGCCGTACCAGATCGGGCGGCTCGACCACGGCCACCACGTGCGACCGGAGTCGAGAGGCTGCGCGCACGAGCCGTCGGCGTACCTGCGCCGGTTCTGGTACGACACGATCACCCACGCCGCCGCGCCGCTGCGGTTCCTGGTCGACCAGGTCGGCGCCGACCGGGTCGTCTACGGCACCGACTTTCCGTTCGACATGGGTGGCGGGCCGGCGGCCGAGCAGCTCGGCGGTGTGAAGCTCGACGACCCGGACCGCGAGCTGATCAGCGGCCGCAACGCGGTGGACCTGTTCGACCTGCCGGCGGGGGCGTGATGGCCGGCTTCCGGGTGGTCGTCACCGACCAGGTGTTCCCCGACGTCGACGTCGAGCGGGAGCTGATCGGCGCGGCCGGCGGCACCGTCGAGGTCCCCGCCGGCGACCGGCAGCGGGTGCTGGCCGCGGCCGCCGACGCCGACGCGCTGCTGTGCACGTACTTCCCGCTCAGCGCCGCCGACATCGCGCTGCTGAAGAACTGCAGGATCATCGCGCGGTACGGCATCGGCGTGGACAACGTCGACCTCGACGCCGCCCGCGCGGCCGGCATCGCCGTCACGAACGTCCCGGACTACTGCGTGACCGAGGTGGCGACGCACACCGCGGCCATGGTCCTCGCCATGGTCCGGAAGATCCCGGCCGGCGATGCGCTGGTGCGGGCCGGCGGCTGGGGCGCGGCGCGGCTGGGCGAGGTGCGCCGGTTCAGCACGCTCACCGTCGGGCTGCTCGGCTACGGGCGGATCGCCCGCGACGTGGCCGCCATCCTCCGGCCCCTCGCGGGCGCGGTGATCGTGCACGACCCGTTCGTCGCCGAGGCCGAGGGGGGCGACCGCCTCGTCGACCTGCCGACCCTGCTCGCCGAGTCGGACGTGCTCTGCGTGCACTGCCCGCTCACCCCGCGGACCCGGGGGATCGTCGACGCGGCCGCGCTGGCCCGGATGAGGCCCGGCGCCATCCTGGTCAACACGTCCCGCGGCCCGATCGTGGTCCTGGACGACGTGGTGCGGGCCCTGCGCGACGGCACGCTCGGCGGCGCGGCACTGGACGTCTTCGAGCACGAGCCGCCGGACGGCGCGGCGCTCGCCGGCGTACCCCGGCTGCTGACCACGCCCCACTCCGCGTTCTACTCCCGCGAGGCGATCCAGGAGTCGCAGCGCAAGGCCACCACGCAGGTGCTGAAGGCGCTGCGCGGCGAGCCGCTGGACTACCGGGTCGCCTGACCCGCCACCGACCGAGTTCCACTGTGGAGGATTGATGAGTCATCGGCGAGACGCCGGCCTGGCGGTGATCGGATGCGGCACGGTGGGGCGGATCCGGGCGATGATCGCCCGGGACCATCCCGGCGTCGGCTGGATCGGGCTCTGCGACCGTGACGAGGCGGTGGGCCGCAAGCTGGCCGCGGACTGCGCGGCCGACCTGTTCACCACCAACGCCGCCGAGCTGGTCACCCGGCCCGAGGTCGATGCGGTGATCGTGGCCACTGACGAGAACGAGCACGAGGCGCCGACCCTCGCCGCGGTGCGGGCCGGTAGGGCCCTGTTCATCGAGAAGCCGCTGGCGACCTCGGCGCGGGGCTCCGCGCGGGTGCTCGCCGAGATCCAGGCCCACGGTGTGGACGCCGTGGTGGGGTACACCCAGCGGTTCCGGCGCCGGTTCCTGGTCACCAAGGCGAAGCTGGAGAGCGGCGCGATCGGCGAGGTGACCACGGTGGTCACCCGCGCGTTCATGAACCGGATGGTGCCGCTGGCCACGCTGCGCCGCACCGCCCAGCGGGCCACGCTCACCCCGATCGTGGTCTCCGGCACGCACAGCGTCGACCTGTGCATGTGGCTCATGGAGGGAAAGACCCCGGCCACCGTGTACGCCCGCTCGACCGATCGCAGTCTCGGTGAGCACGGCACCAAGGACGCGACGCTGGCGATCGTCACCATGACCGACGGCACGATCTGGAGCATGAACATCAGCTGGGCGCTGCCGATCGTCTGGCCCGGCTCCGTGTACGGCCTGGAGATCGGCATCGTCGGCACCGACGGTGTGCTCGACATCGAGGACACCCACCGCGACACCGTCCTGGCCTCCGAGCACCCGCAGCCGGCCGGCTACGCGCCGGAGGGGTTCGCGGCCGCCGCCGCCCGGCACGTCGACTTCCTGACCTCGTACCCGCCGGGCGACCTCTGGGCCGGGCAGCTGTGGGGGCCCATGCGCGAGGAGACCACCTCCTGGCTGACCCGCCTCACCAACGGCCTGCGCACCCCGCACGCGTCCGCCGCGGACGGGCACCGGAACCTGCTGCTCACCATGGCCATCGACCTGTCCGCCCGGCGGGGGACCGAGATCGCCCTGCCCGCCGATCCGGCCGAGCTCGACACCCTGCTGGCCGGGGAGCCGGCATGACCGGGGGCGCCGTGAGACAGGTCAGCGTCGGGGTGATCGGCACCGGCTGGTGCGGCGGCATCCGTGCCGAGACCTGCGCCGCCAGCCCGTACGTCTCGTCCCTGCACATCGCCGAGATCCGCCCCGAACGGCTGGCCGAGGTCGCCGCCGCGGTGTCACCCGCCTCGGCGACCGCCGACTACAAGCAGTGGCTCGACCAGGTGGACGCGGTGATGATCTCGGCGACGCCGGAGACCACCCACTACCCGATGGCCCGCGACTGCCTCGCCGCCGGCAAGCACGTGCTGCTGGAGAAGCCGCTCGCGCTCACCCTGGACGAGGCCGACGAGCTCGTCGCGCTCGCCGCGCGGCAGGACCTCAAGTTCGCCGTCGGTTACTCGCAGCGGTTCAACCCCAAGCAGGCGTACGTCAAGCAGTGCGTCGCCGACGGCACCCTCGGCGCGCCGGTCAGCGCCATGGTCAGCCGGCACATCACCCGTAACCTCGGCCGGAAGATCGGCGGCCGGATCCGGCTGTCGCCCGCCGCGATGGAGGCCACCCACGACATCGACTTCCTCATGTGGTGCCTGCGCCCGGCCCGCCCGGTGCGGGTCTACGCCCAGGAGGTGCGCCGGGTGATGGCCGGCAGCCACGACGTGCCCGACTGCACCTGGATCACGATCACCTTCGACAGCGGCGTCGTCGCGGTGGTCGGCGCCGGCTGGATCCTGCCGCCCGGCTACCCCAACTTCTCCACCACCACGATCGAGCTCGTCGGCGCCGACGCCGCACTGCTCGTCGACGACAGCCACCGGGACATCGTGCTCAACCGGATGGACGGCGGCGTGGTGTTCCCGCTCTCCACCATGCCCGGCGAACGGGTCGGCCACGTGTACGCCGGCCCGATGGCGGGGGAGACCGACCACTTCCTGGCGGCGGTCGCCCGGGACACACCGGTGCTGGTGCCGGCCGGCGAGGCGCGCGAGGTCATGCAGGTCTACCTGGCCGCCGACGAGTCCGCCCAGACCGGCGCCCCGGTCGCCCTCGACCCGTCCTGGCGGCCCTCGGAAACGGCGGGAACGGTATGAGAATCGCGAACCTGGACGGCCGGCTCACCCTGCTGACCAAGGACGGCACGGCGGCGCTCGACGTGGCGACCGCGTCGCGGGGCCGCTTCGGACCGTCGCCCGCCGCCGGATACGGGTCCTGGCAGTCCTTCGTGGAGTGGGCGCGGGACGCGGACCTGTCGGCGGCGGCACCGTACGACCAGGACGGGCTGGGGCCGGTGTCGCCGCTCCCGCGGCAGGTGTTCGCGGTCGGCCTGAACTACGTCGACCACACCGCCGAGGCCGGGTTCGTCCAGCCGGAGCAGCCGATGATCTTCACCAAGTTTCCGTCCTGCCTGTACGGGCCGCGCGGCGACGTCGTCCTGCCCGGCGCCGCGGTGGACTGGGAGGTGGAGCTGGTCGTGGTGATCGGTACCCGCGCCGAGCGGGTGGCCGCCCGCGACGCCTGGTCGCACGTCGCGGGCCTCACCGTCGGGCAGGACCTGTCCGAGCGGGCGCTGCAGCTGCGCGGCGCGCCACCCCAGTTCAGCCTCGCCAAGTCCTACCCCCGGTTCGGGCCGATCGGGCCGTACCTGACCACCCTCGACGACGCCGGCGACCCCGCGGACCTGACGCTCACCTGCACCCTGAACGGCGAGGTCGTACAGCGGGGCAACACCCGCGACATGGTCTTCGACGTACCCGACCTGGTCGCCTACCTGTCCGCCGTCTGCCCGCTGTACCCCGGCGATCTCATCTTCACCGGCACGCCGCCCGGCGTCGGCATGGGCCGAAACCCGCCGCGCTACCTCGCCCCCGGCGACATCCTCGAAAGCACGATCGACACCCTCGGCGGCATGCGCCACACCTGCGTGTGACCCGGACCGGCTCGGTGGTGGGCCGGCGGGAACGCCCGGCCCACCCGACGCCCTCAGTCGTCCTGGAGGAAGGAGATGAGGCGGAGGATTTCGAGGTAGAGCCAGACGAGTTCGACGAGGATGCCGAAGGCGCCGAGCCAGCCGTATCGGCGGGGTAGTCCGGCGCGGATGCCGTCTTCGATCTGGGCGAAGGTGACGACGAACATGAGCGCGGCGACCACGATGCAGACCAGGGAGAAGATGATGGCCAGGCCGCCGCCGTCACGCAGGGGGCCGGCGGTGCCGGTGAACATGGTGATGAGCAGGTTCACCACGGTGACCACGGCCAGGCCGGCGGCGGCGCCGATGACGATCCGGGTAAACCTGGGTGTGGCCCGGATGATCCTCGTCTTGTAGAGGGCGGCCATGGTGAGGAATACGCCGAGGGTGGCGATGACCGCTTGCAGGACGATGCCGTTCCAGCGGGTCTCGAAGGCCTTGGACGCCGCGCCGAGGAAAACCCCTTCGACGACCGCGTAGGTCAGCAGGATGACCGGGTTGGTGACCTGGGCGAAGGAGATGACCAGGCCGAGGAGCAGCCCGATGAGCATGGCGGCGATCCAGAGCGGCATCATCGCGGACGCCGGTACCAGGATCCAGGTCGCGGCCGCCGCCG
>NZ_JAVHUY010000054.1 GCF_031085175.1 Phytohabitans maris | reverse complement strand
ACGATCTATTCCAAGGTATGAGCTACCGCGATGCCCGTCGCGGTCCGGACCCAACGCCACTCACACTGATTCGATCAAGGCCGTGAGCTGGGCACGCTCAGCAGCGTCAGGCTGTTGACCGGCCCGAGCCGGGCCGCGATCGATCAAGGACAGCACCGGGCGGACGTCGAGATCGTGGTACGCAGGTGCCCCCAGGCGGGCCGATCCGTACCACGATCTGCTGGGACGATCCCGACCGAAGTGTCGATCATAGGATCGCCGCGGTCGCCCGGGACGTACCGTCGGCCGACTTGATCAACTTAAGCTGACCGGGCGTTGGGTCCGGACCGTTGCTCCCGCAGCCTCAGCCTCCACGCCTGGCGACCGCAACCCACCCGGCCCCGACCGGCCCGCCCGAGGCGTCAGGGCGGCACTGGCCGCCGATCGAGGACCGAGTCTCTGCTCAGCGGTACTGGAAGTACGTTATGAGGCCGCCATAACGTACTTCCAGTACCGCTGAGCGAACCCCACCCTTGGAATAGATCATCTAGATCAGGTCGTGGCGGACGACGTTCTCTTCGCGGCCGGGGCCGACGCCGACGATGGAGACGCGCGTGCCGACGATCTCCTCGATGCGCTCGACGTACGCCCGCGCGTTGGCCGGCAGGTCGTCGAAGGCGCGGGCCTTCGTGATGTCCTCCCACCAGCCGTCGTGCTCCTCGTAGATCGGCTTGGCGTGGTGGAACGCGGTCTGTGTCATCGGCATGTTGTCGATGCGCTCACCGTCGATCTCGTAGCCGACGCAGATCGGCACCTTCTCCAGGCCGGTCAGCACGTCGAGCTTGGTCACCACGAGGTCGGTGATGCCGTTGAGGCGGGTGGCGTACCGTGCCACGACCGCGTCGAACCAACCGCACCGGCGTTCGCGGCCGGTTGTCGTGCCGTACTCGGCGCCGATTTTGCGCAGGTGGGCGCCGTTTTCGTCGAAGAGCTCGGTCGGAAAGGGGCCGGAGCCCACCCGCGTGGTGTACGCCTTGCTGACCCCGATCACCTTCGAGATCGCGGTCGGCGGGATGCCGGCACCGACGCACGCCCCGCCGGCCGAGGGGTTGGACGAGGTCACGAACGGGTACGTGCCGTGGTCCATGTCGAGCATCGTGGCCTGGGCGCCCTCCAGCAGGACCGTGTCGCCCCGGTCGAGCGCGTCCCACAGGATCGTGCGGGTCTCCGCGATGTACGGCCTGAGCCGCTCCGCGTACGCCAGGTACTCCTCCACCACCGCCGACGGGTCGAGCGCCTTGCGGTTGTAGACCTTGAACAGGATCTGGTTCTTTTCCCGCAGTACCAGCTCCAGCTTTTTGCGGAGGATGCCGGGGTCGAGCAGGTCCTGGAGGCGGATGCCCATGCGGGCGACCTTGTCGCCGTACGCGGGGCCGATGCCGCGCCCGGTGGTGCCGATGCGCGCGGAGCCGAGGTAGCGCTCCACCACGCGGTCGAGCGCCCGGTGGTGCGGCATGATCAGGTGGGCGTCGCCGGAGATGCGCAGGCGGGAGACGTCCACCCCGCGCTCGGCGAGGCCGTCGATCTCGCCGATCAGCACCTTGGGGTCCACGACGACGCCGTTGCCGATGACGATCATCGCGTTGGGCGAGAGCGCGCCGGACGGCATGAGGTGGAGGGCGTACTTCTGGCCGTCTGGCGTGATCACCGTGTGGCCGGCGTTGTTGCCGCCCGAGTAACGCACCACGTAGTGGACCCGCTCCCCCAGCAGGTCGGTAACCTTGCCCTTGCCCTCGTCGCCCCACTGGGCGCCGATGAGCACGATCGCTGGCATCTCTTTCCCGCCTTACTGGGGGCTCGGGTGCCAATGTGGCGACCGCGTGGCGAGCCCGAGGTGTCAGGCTAACAAGAAGTTACGACCAGCTCAGCGCTGGCCATGGAGATCAGCAGGGGGTCACCACCGGTGTACGACGTGGTGTTGCTCACGCTCGGCGGCGGTTGTGGCGCTCCGCGCGTGCCGGTGCTCGCCTGTGCCGACGCGCTCGCGGCGGCCGGCGCCACTGTACAGACGGTTACCGCCGAGTCCGACGCCGACATCGACGCGACCCTCGACGGCCGCCGGCTGGTGGTCGCCGCGGCCACCGACGGGCAGTTGCGCGCCGTCGTGCGTCGCATGGTCCGCCGGTACGCCCCGGCGCCCAGCAAGCGCCCCGCCGACCTGCCCGCCAGCCGTACGGTGCCCGACCTGCCCCCGATCGGCGTACTCCCGCTCGACCCCACCGCCGACGACCTCGCCGCCCAGCTCGACCTGCCGCGCGACCCCGCCGAGGTGGCCAAGGCGGTGCTCGGCGACAAGGTGCGCCGCCTTGACCTGCTCCGCAACGATGGTGGCTCGGTCACGCTCGACGGTGCGCTGGTCGGCTCCTCTCCCGAGCGTGGGGAGGCGATGTGGCACGGACGGGTGGAGGTCGACGACGCCGTGCTGAGCGATGGCTCAGACGCCATACTGGCGTGCGCGGTCGGCAACGGCGCCGGCTACGCGCGGCTCGACGGGCTCCAACTGCTCGCCAGCCCCGACCCGGCCGACGGTGTGATCGAGGTCGCGGTCGCCGTTCCGATGCTCGCGCAGCGCCTGCTGCGCCGCCCCCGCGTGCGGATCGAGGTCCGCCGGGCGCGCGGCCGCGCCGTCGCCGTCACCCCCCGCGAGGGCGAGATCGGGTACAGCGACGACGGCGTCAACGGCACCCTGAGCCACAAGCGCTCGTGGTGGATCGAGCCGGGAGCCTGGGCGGTGTACGTCCGCTGACTCCTGTGCGAGGCTGCCCGGTGGGAGAGGAGGTTGCACGGTGGACGAGGAACGGCCGAGGTCGAGTCAGGTACCGGTCGGCCCAAACCGCGGCGTCAAGCCGCTGTGGCCCACGGCCGACTACGTGCCGGAGGAAGACCTCACGCCAGCTCCCGTGACACCGCCACCGCCTCCGCAGCCGATCGCCGAGCCGTTCCCGCCGCCCGGCTCGTACGCTGAGCCAGCCGTCCCGGAGACGCCGGCACCGGCACCCGGCTTCGCCGCGATGCCCGAGCCGCAGGGATGGTCGAGCGGCAACGACAACCTCCCACCCGGCGTCTGGCACCTGGCCGGCACCTCCCCGCACGTCGAGCCACCCACGCCGGTGCACAACGGCCCGCCGATCGCCACCGCACCAGCGGCCGGCATCCCGATCTCCTCCGGCCACCACTCGGGCGGCATCCCGCTTCCGTCACTGCCGCCCGGGTCGGTCCCGCCGGTGACCTCGTCGCCTCCGGCCGAGTACGCCCCGCCGATCCCACCAGCCATCCCAGCCCCACCGCCGGCCTACCCACCGGCGCCTTACGGTGCGGCCGGGCCGATGGCGACCCCGGGACACGGCCAGCCGACCTCGGGACCGCCGCTGCCCGGCCAGCCCGTTTCCGTGCCGCCGCTGCCGGGCCGGCCCACGTCCGGACCGCCCACCTCGGGGCCGCCGCTGCCAGGGCAGCCCACATCCGCGCCACCCACGTCCGGACCGCCCGCCTTCGGGTCAGCCTTCCCCGGCCTGCCCGGTTCCGGGCCAGAGCCCTACGCACAGCCGGGAGCCGGCCCAGAGCCCTATGGGCCGGCGGCCCACCCGCAGCCAGGATCCGGGCCGGGCGCCTACGCGCAGCCGGCAGCCAGGCCAGAGGCCTATGCCGAACCGGGACCCGCACCGGAGGCATACGCGCAGCCGGGAGCCGGGCCGGAGGCCTACGGCCAGCCCACGTCGGCACCACCTGTGTCCGGCCCGCCGGCGCCCGGTCACCCCACCTCCGGGCCACCGCTCCATGCTCAGCCCGCTTCCGGCCCACCCGCCGAGACACCGCCCACCTCCGTGCCAGCTCTCCACGAGCCCGCCGCTGACAGGCCAGCCACCCACGAGCCCGCCGCTGACAGGCCAGCCACCCACGAGCCCGCCGCTGACAGGCCAGCCCTCCACGAGCCAGCCGCTGACAGGCCAGCCCTCCACGAGCCAGCCGCTGACAGGCCAGCCATCGACGAGCCACTCGCCTACAGGCCAGCCGGAAACTGGCCGGCCACCGGTGAGCCAGCCGCCGTCGGGCCAGCCGCCCACGAACCGGCCGCCCAAGGGCGGGCCGCCCACACGCCAGCCACCCACGAACCGGCCGCATACGGGCAGCCCGCCTGGGGTCAGCCCGGCACCCCGCCAGCCGCCTATCTGCCGGCCGAAGGCCCGGGCGGCCACGCCTATCCAGGCGCCGGAGCGCCATGGAACAGTGCCGGAGCGGCCGGGAACAGCGCCGGAGCACCGGGGAACGGCGCCGGACCGGCCCAGGCCGCGCCACCCAATGGCGGTCCACAGTGGACCCCGCCGCCCACGCCCAACGGTCACGGCGCGCCAGCGGGTGGGTGGGCGCCGCCGCGCGCGGATGACGTGCCCACCAACAACCAGTCGCTGCAGCCGCCCGCCGACCCGTGGGCCGGGGCCGCGCCGTTGCACCACCCGCCCGGTTCGCCGTGGGCGGCACCGCCGGGCCAGGCCTTCGCGCCCGGCTCAAGCGCGGCTCCCGGCCACCCGCAGCACGGCGTCACCCCGCACGGCACGCCGGCCAATCCTGCGCAGGGTGGCCATCCCGCCGCGAACGCGTACCCCGCGCAGGATTGGCCGGCGGCGCAGGGGGACCCGGCGACGCTCCCCACCCAGCCTGGCGCCGGGCAGCCGCACCAGGTGCACCCTGGGGTCACCGCGATGCCGCCCCGGCCGGAAGCGCCCGGCGTCTATCGGGTGCCGCAGCAGCCGTACCAGGAGCAGCCCTTGCGGCCGACGGAGCCGGGCGTGCCGACGGCGGAGGAGTTCGCGCGGCGCCGTGCGGTCCGTCCGCCCGAGCCGGTGGCCCGCACCGGCATGCGGGCGGCGGTCAACAAGTCCACGCTGGGCCTGGTCAAGCTGGCGCCCGGGCGCCACGAGCAGGAGTTCCGGCAGGACGTCGAAAAGGTGCGGCGCAACTTCGGCGGGCTGCGGCAGGTGACCGTGGTCAACCCCAAGGGCGGTGCCGGCAAGACGGTGGCGGTGCTGCTGCTCGCGATGACGTTCGGGCAGAAGCGCGGCGGCTATGTGCTGGCCTGGGACAACAACGAGACCCAGGGCACGCTCGGCATGCGGGCGCAGCAGGACTTCCACAGCCGTACCGTGCGCGACATGCTCCGCGACCTCTCCAGCTTTCAGGGCGCGCGGGGGCGGGTGGGCGACCTCTCGCAGTACGTACGGGCGCAGGGCGAGGGCATGTTCGACGTACTGGCGTCGGACGAGTCGGCGACGGCGGGCGAGATGCTGACGGCACACGCGTTCGGCGAGATCCGTGAGGTGGTCAGCCGGTTCTACAAGCTGATCTTCGTGGACACCGGCAACAACGTGCGGGCGCAGAACTGGCAGGCCGCCATCGACGCCACCGACCAGCTCGTCGTCACCATGTCGGCGCGTAACGACTCGGCCGAGCCCGCCGCCCGCATGCTCGACCACTTGGAGCAGTCCGGGCGCACCCGGCTGGTGCGGCAGGCGGTCACGGTGGTCTCGATGCCACCCCGCGCCAAGGACATCGACCTTGTCCCGATACAGCGGCACTTCGAGGCGCGCACCCGCGCGGTGCTGCTCGCGCCGTACGACCGCGTGATCGACACCGGCGAGCCGATCCCGTATGGCCAGCTCTCCAACGCCACTCTCGACGCCTGGCTGAAGGTGGCCGCGGCGGTGTCCGAGGGGCTCTAGAGAGCTTTCGGAGTCGGGGTGCTGGGCTGTGATCGAAGGGAGGTCGGGGTGCCGGGCGTGTCGAAAATCGGCGGCCGGCCTCGACCTATGGGGTAGGAAAGGGCGTCGAGACCCCGGAGGTACCCGATGAAGTATCTGATCATGATCTGGCACAACCCGAAGTCGCGCGAGATCTGGGAGAGCTTCTCCGACGCGGAGCGCGCCGAGGGATGGCGGGCGTACGCGGAGCTGGACGAGAGCCTGGCCGCCTCGGGCGAAATGGTCATCTCCGAGGCGCTGGCCGACCCCTCGCAGGGGCGGCGGGTGCCGGCGGCCGAGGGTCAGTCGCTCGCCACCGACGGGCCGTTTCCGGAGACGAAGGAGCAGCTCGCCGGCTTCTTCCTGGTCGACTGCGAGAGCTTCGAGCGGGCCATGGAGATCGCGGCGCGGGTACCGGAGGCGGGTCTCGGCCTGGTCGAGGTGCGGCCGATCCTCGCGATGAACGGTCCCGACATGTGACCGAGGTCGAATCGCTGCTGCGCGAGCACGCGCCACACGTGCTCACCGCGCTCGTGCGGCACCACGGCGGCTTCGAGACCTGCGAAGACGCGGTACAGGAGGCGCTGCTCGCGGCCGCCACCCAGTGGCCGGTCGACGGCGTGCCGGCCAACCCGCGGGGCTGGCTGATCAGGGTCGCCTCCCGCCGCCGCGTCGAGCTGTGGCGCAACGAGGTGGCCCGCCGGCGGCGCGAGGAGTCGGTGATGCTCCTCGAGCCGCCGGGCACCGAGCCGCCCTCGGCGGTCGACGACACGCTCACGCTGCTGTTCCTCTGCTGCCACCCGGCGCTCACCACGGCTTCGCAGGTGGCGCTGACGCTGCGCGCGGTGGGCGGTCTCACCACGGGGGAGATCGCCCGCGCGTTCCTCGTGCCGGAGGCCACGATCGGCCAGCGGATCAGCCGGGCCAAACAGCGGATCAAGGCGAGCGGCGCCGAGTTTCGCCTGCCCTCCCCGGGTGAACGGCCGGCCCGGCTCGCCGCCGTGCTGCGCGTGCTCTACCTGATCTTCAATGAGGGGTACACGGCGAGTTCCGGCCCGGCACTGCACCGCGTCGAGCTGACCACCGAGGCGATCCGGCTCGCCCGCCAGCTCCAGGCCCAGCTGCCGGGCGACGGCGAGGTCGCCGGCCTGCTCGCGCTCATGCTGCTCACCGACGCCCGCCGGCCGGCCCGCACCCGGGCGGACGGCGGCCTGGTACCGCTCGCGGAGCAGGACCGCACGCTCTGGAACGGCGCGGCGATAGCGGAGGGCGTGGGGCTGGTCATGGCGGCGCTGGCGGTCACCGAGATCGGGCCGTACCAGCTGCAGGCCGCGATCGCCGCCGTGCACGACGAGGCCACCCGCGCCGAAGACACCGACTGGCGGCAGATCCTCGGCCTCTACGACCTCCTGGACCGCCTCGCCCCCGGACCGATGGTCACCCTCAACCGCATCGTCGCGGTCGCCATGGTGTACGGCCCGGCGGCCGGCCTGGCCCAGCTGGAGCGCGCCGCGGCCGAGCCGGCCCTGGCCGGCCATCATCGGGTACACGCGGTCCGCGCGCACCTGCTCGACCTCGCCGGCGACCGGGCGGCGGCACGCGAGCAGTACCGGCTGGCCGCCCAGCGCACGCTGAGCCTGCCCGAGCGCCGCTACCTGGAATCGAAGGCCGCCGGCTAGCGGATCTGCCAGAGACAGATATTTTGAGCTACCGCGATGTCCGCGGTGGTCCGGACCGTTGCTCCCGCAGCGTCACCCTCCGCCGCTTCCGGGGCCTTCGGCCCCCCGGGGTTAGGTGTCTAGACGCCGGAGAGGGCGTCGCCGGCGGCCGGGTCGCAGTCGCGCAGGAACTGGGCGCACCGGGCCGCCTCGTCGGACTCGCCGATCTCGTCGGCGGCCCGGGAGAGGGCGTGCAGCGACCGCAGGAAGCCGCGGTTGGGCTCGTGCGCCCACGGCACCGGGCCGTGCCCCTTCCAGCCGCTGCGGCGCAGCTGGTCGAGGCCGCGGTGGTAGCCGGTGCGGGCGTACGCGTACGCCATGACGAACTGGCCCTCCGCGAGCGAGCGGCTGGCGAGGGTCGCCCAGGCCGCGCTGTACGCCGGGAAGTGTGCGGCCACGTCGGCGAACGCCTCGTCGGTGTCGTCCCGCTCCGCCACGGCCAATGCGGCGGCGGCCTTGTCGTCGGCGGGCAGCAGCGTGGCGGGCGGTTCGGGCAACAGGTTCTGCATGGGCACATTCAACCCGCAAGCTCGCCGATACAGTGCCTGAAAGGCTGAGGGATTCGTCACGCGTGCGGCCGGTGTGCGCGACCCCACACTGGCGTAGAAATGGAGGTCCGGAGCCTCCCCAGGACCCGGTAACGGGAGCCCGGTGACCTTGTGTCGCCGGGCTCTCTCTTCTGTGGTCGATGGGCCGCGCTTGTGCCGGTGGGGCAGGATTGGCGCGTGCCGTCCCTCGATGTCCTAGAGCCGTTCGACACCTCTCCGGAAGAGGTGGAGTCCCGCGCCGAGCTCGACCTGCACCTGCGTAGCGGCAGCCTCGCCGGGCTGACCGTCCAGGGGCTGCGCCTCGACGCCGCGCCGGTGCCCGATCTCTCCCATGTGGACGTCACCGGCACGCTCTTCATCGGCTGCCACTTCGCCACCGTCGAAGCCGAGGCCGACGTGGTCCGGCGCGGCGCGCACGTGGTGCCGCCCTTCCGCGACCTGCCCTTCCCGACCCATCCGTCCCACCTGTACACCCCGGAGGACCTCGCCGCCGGCTTCGAGACCGGCGGCTTCGCCGGCATGTACGACACGGTGGTCTACGAGCACTTCCTGGCCGTGGGCGGCGCGCTGCCGACGGTCCGCGAGGCGCTCGCCCAGCGGCTGCACGACCACGGCATCGACAACGCGCTGGCCGACATCACGTTCACCTGGCTGGCCCGCCACGGCCCCGGCTCGGTGGTCGGCGTGATGGGCGGGCACGCGGTGCCCCGCGGCTCCTCGGCGTACCGGCTGGCGGCCGCGATCGGCTGGGAGCTCGCCCGCGCCGGCCGCCTCGTGGTGACCGGTGGCGGCCCGGGCGTGATGGAGGCGGCCAACCTCGGCGCCTACCTAGCCACCCACGACGCCGAGGAGCTCACCACCGCGATCGACCAGCTCAGCGCCGCGCCCGACTTCATGGACCACGACCCGTACACGGCGGCAGCGCTCGACGTGCGGGCCCGCTTCACCCCCAGCGACGACGTCGACTGGCCCCGCCGCGGCGGCCTGGCGATCCCCACCTGGCTGTACGGGCACGAGCCGGCCAACCTCTTCGCCGGCCGGATCGCCAAGTACTTCTCCAACGCGATCCGCGAGGACACGATCCTCCGCCTGGCCCGCGGCGGCATCGTCTTCGCGGCCGGCCGCGCCGGCACCGTGCAGGAGGTCTTCCAGGCGGCGACCAAGACGTTCTACGGCACCGACGGCGCGAGCGGCGCGTACGTCTTCCTCGACCGTGCATTCTGGACGGAGACCCTGCCCATCGAGGCACTGCTCCGCCCGCTGCTCGCCCTCTCCCCCGCCGGCGACCTCTCCGGCACGATCCACGTCACCGACGATGTCCACGAAGCCGTCCGCGTCCTGACCGGCGAGGGGTAGGTCAGGCGATCGAGACGCGGCACCAGAAGCCGACCGGGAGGTCGACGTCGGGCTCGTTGGTGATGCCGTTTTCGTCTAGTGCGTTGTAGACGGCCAGCCGCGCGCCCTCGAACAGGAACTCGACCGCGTGCAGGACGCGGGGGCGCCAGTGGGACGGCATGATGCGCTCGATCACGTTGACCGCGCGCAGGCGGCGGCCGCGGGCGGCCAGTAGGGCGGGGTGGGCGTCGGGTCGCCAATCGAGGGCGAGGCCGGGCCAGTCCAGCGGCATGGACATGTCGACCTGGCCCCAGGTGATCCCGCACTCGTCGAACTTGCGGTGGGTGACCTCGACGTTGACGTCACCAAAGCCGAGGATCACCGGGCCATCAGCGAACCACTGGCGGCGTTCCAGATCCCACATCAGCCAGGCGCCCTCCAGCGTCCGGCCGATGATCCGGGAGAAGCGCGGACGGTGGACGGCGGCTAGCGTCCGCGCACTGTGACACCACTGCGGCTCGTACCCTTCGATGCCGAGCACGACCGACCTCCAGGGGGCATTATCGGGCGATCATACCGAAAAGCCACCCCGGACCACAGAACGGCACGCGGCCGGCCCTCGCGCAAGGACCGGCCGCGGACGTCTTCGCTCTAGGGTCTGGCTACTTGGAGAGCGTGGTGCCGGTCGAGCGGAGGTGCTCGCAGGCCTCGATCACGCGCTTGGCCATGCCCTCCTCGGCCGCCTTGCCCCAGGTGCGCGGGTCGTACGACTTCTTGTCGCCGACCTCGCCGTCCACCTTGAGCACGCCGTCGTACTTGGTGAACATGTGCGCCGCCACCGGACGGGTGAACGCGTACTGCGTGTCGGTGTCGATGTTCATCTTCACCACGCCGTAGTCGAGCGCGGCCCGGATCTCCGACAGCAGCGAGCCCGAGCCGCCGTGGAAGACGAGGTCGAGCGGCTTCTCCTTGCCGTACTTGGCGCCGATCGCGTCCTGGATCTCCTTGAGGATCTCCGGGCGGAGCTTGACGTTGCCCGGCTTGTAGACGCCGTGCACGTTGCCGAAGGTCAGGGCGGCGATGTAGCGGCCCTTCTCACCGAGGCCGAGCGCGGCGACCGTGGCCAGGCCGTCTTCGACGGTGGTGTACAGCTTTTCGTCGATCGCGCCGACGATGCCGTCCTCCTCGCCGCCCACGACGCCGACCTCGATCTCCAGCACCACGTGCGCGGCGGCCGCCTCGGCCAGCAGTTCCTGGGCGATCTGGAGGTTTTCGTCCAGCGGCACGGCCGAGCCGTCCCACATGTGCGACTGGAAGAGCGGCGCCTCACCGCGGGCAACCCGATCCTTCGAGATCGCCAGCAGCGGGCGGACGAACCCGTCCAGCTTGGGCTTGGGGCAGTGGTCGGTGTGCAGGGCGATGTTGACCGGGTAGTTCTTGGCCACCTCGTGCGCGTACGCCGCGAACGCCACCGAGCCGGTGACCATGTCCTTGACGGTCGGGCCGGAGAGGTAGTCGGCGCCGCCGGTGGAGACCTGGACGATGCCGTCGCTCTCCGCCTCCGCGAAGCCGCGCAGCGCCGCGTTGAGCGTCTGCGAGGACGTCACGTTGATCGCGGGGTACGCGAACGCGCCGGCCTTGGCGCGGTCGAGCATCTCGGAGTAGACCTCAGGGGAAGCGATAGGCATGTCGAACGCTCCTAGAACGTGGGCTTTGAGTGCGCCGGACCGCGCTGTCCTCCAGCCGGAAGTATCCCGCAGGTCACCGGTCGCCACCTCACCGGCCCGGGGTGGTCCGGAGCGCCCCGGTCAGGCCGCCTTGCCCTCCCAGCGGTCCGGGATCACGAGGCTGATCAGCCAGCTGACCACGGCCATCACGATGGCTCCCCAGAACGCGGGCCAGAAGCCGTCGATGCTGAACGGCAGGTCGAGCTGGCCCGAGATCCAGTCCGTGAGAAGGAAGAGCAGGGCGTTGACGACGAGCGCGAAGAGGCCCAGCGTCAGGATGTAGAACAGGCACCCGACGACGTGGATAATCGGCTTGAGGACGGCGTTTACCAGGCCAAATATCAGCGCGACGACGATCAGGGTCAGCGCGTTGCGACCAGAGGAGCTGCCGGTCACGTTGATGTCGGGCACCACGAGCGTGGTGATCCACAACGCCACCGCGTTGATCGCCCAGCGGACCAGAAAACCCACCGTTCCATCCTGACACCCCAGCATCGCGCCTGAGGCCGGTTTCCCTGGCTTGATCGACGGGCACCCTGCCCGCCGTACGCAGGAAGAGCGGAAGGAGGCCACCATGGCCCAACCCGACGAGGACTTCGCGCCCGACGATCACCTGGCGCCGGACGAGCGCGACCCGGAGGCACCGGCCGAAGACGCCGTGGAGCAGGCGACGGTTGCCGACCCGGCAGATACCGAGCCCGAGGTGCACCGTGGCCTCGAAGTGGACGAATGGGACGCGCTGGAGCAGGCCCGCGTGGTCGGTCCGGACGACGACTACCGGTAGTAGCTGTCCACCTTCAGCGACCGCACAGCTTCGGCTCGCCGCGTCCCGGTAGCCTATGTGCCCGTGGACACAGCCGAGAAGACCCGCGCGCTCTCCGAGCAGCTCGCCGTCAACCCGCTGGACCCCAAGGAGCTCCTCCAGACGTTCGGTCTGGTGGGCGTCTGGGTGATCCTCTTCGCCGAGACCGGCCTGCTGGTCGGCTTCTTCTTCCCCGGCGACTCGCTGCTCTTTCTGGCCGGCGTGGCCGCGTCGCCCGTCGCCGACGCGATGTTCGGCGACGGCACCCGGCTCTCGCTGCTCGGCCTGGTGATCGGCGCGCCGATCTGCGCCATCACCGGTGCCCAGCTGGGGCACCTCCTCGGCGCCCGGTACGGCCGGAAGATGTTCGACCGACCCGACTCGCGCCTGTTCAAGCGGGAGTACGTGGAGAAGGCCGAGTACTACTTCGAGAAGTTCGGCCCGGCCAAGGCCGTGGTGCTGGCCCGCTTCATCCCGATCGTCCGCACGTTCCTCAACCCGGTCGCCGGCGTGCTCGGCATGCCGGCCAAGACCTTCTTCCTGTGGAACGTCGTGGGCGGCGTGATCTGGACCGACGGGATCATCCTCGGCGGATACTTCCTGGCGGACAGCATCTATGACGCGGTCGGTGACCACATCGACCGCTACATCCTGCCGGTGGTGGGCCTGATCATCCTGATCTCGGTAATGCCGATCTTCATCGAGATCATCCGCGAGCGCCGCGCCAAGCGGCGGGCAGCAGCCATCGCGGCGGAGGAGACGGCAGAGACGGCCCCGGCCACTCCGGGTCGGCACTACCAGGTTTGATCAAAACCCTGACGGCTACGCCACGTAACAGAGCGAGGCACGAGGAAATCGCCCGGTGTCACCAAGAATGGTGAGCAGCTCAGTGACGCCGGGCGATTCCGCGCTAACTCAGCGAGCCTTCTTGGTGGCGCGCTTACGCGGAGGAGTCAACAGGTCCGCGATCGTAGCGATCGCGGTCGGCACCAGCCGGTAGTAGGCCCACACACCGCGCTTCTCCCGCTCCAGCAAGCCGGCTTCGGTGAGGATTCGCAGGTGGTGGCTTACCGTCGGCTGCGAGAGGCCGAGCGGTGCGGTGAGGTCACAGACGCACGCTTCGCCCTCCGGGGCCGACTGGATGAGGCTCAAGAGCCGCAGCCGGGCCGGATCGGCGAGTGCTTTCAGGACCCCAGCGAGGCGCTCGGCATCAGCGCGCTCGATCGGCTCGCCGCCAAGCGGCGAGATCTGAGGCATGGTCGTTTCAGCCAACGCAGTTCCCACGTACTCCATCCTTCCACCTACACCATCGATCCGCCTGCATATCAGCAGGTCCGAATCGACAAACTTGTTAGACCTAAAGGCCGAGGTCGCCCAACGTGTAGGCAGCGCGGTAGGGGAGTCCCACGTCCCGAACCGCCTCACCCGCACCTCGATCAACGATAACCGCTACACCCACAACCTCGGCTCCGGCCTGTTTGAGCGCCTCGACCGCGGTCAGCACACTGCTGCCCGTCGTCGAGGTGTCCTCCACCGCCACCACCCGGCGGCCCGCCACATCGGGACCTTCGATCCGGCGCTGCAATCCGTGCGTCTTCTCCGCCTTGCGCACCACGAACGCGTCGAGCTGCCGCCCGGCCGCCGCGGCGGCGTGCAGCATCGCGGCCGCCACCGGGTCGGCGCCCAGGGTCAGGCCGCCGACGGCGTCGAAGTCCCAGTCCGCGATGAGGTCGAGCATCACCCGACCAACGAGCGGGGCGGCCGCATGGTGCAACGTCACCCGGCGTAGATCGACATACCAGTCCGCCTCGAGACCCGAGGACAGCACCACGCGGCCCCGGACGATGGCCAGTTCAGTGATGGATTTACGCAGGTCGTCATGGTCCCCCATGGCGCACAAGGGTACTTGCCGTATGCCCGGTTCGTACCGTCGACCCGGTCACATCACCCATTACTGTTCGTCGCGGCCCGTGCGTCCCCGCGTGTCGCGCGCGACAGCCTGCAGTAGACCGCGCGGCAGGTGCCGCATCCCGAAGACGGCGACCTTGTACTTCCAGTCCGGCACGCTGACGACTTTTCCGCGGCGCAGGTCGCGCAGGGCGTCGTCGACGACCCGGTCGACCTGGAGCCACATCCACTCTGGAGTTTTCGACATGTCGATGCCGGCCCGGTCGTGAAACTCCGTGTGCGTGTAACCAGGACAAAGAGCCATCACGCGAACGCCGTGCCGGCGCACCGAGTGCGCGACGGACTCGCTGAAGTTGGTGACCCACGCCTTGCTCGCCGAGTACGTCGAACCGGGCATCACCGCGGCGAAGCCGGCGACCGAGGAGACATTTATCACGTCGCCCCGGCCGCGCTCGACCATGCCCGGGAGGGCGGCGAGGGAGAGGCGCATGACCGCGTGCACGTTGACCCGGAGCAGCCGGGTCTCAGCCTCCACCGTGGACCGTACGAAGGATCGGTTGAGGCTGAAGCCGGCGTTGTTGACGAGCACGTCGACGCCCTCGGCGAGCCGCTTCTCCACCACGGCACAGCCGTCGTCGGTGGACAGGTCGGCGGCGAGCGGGGTGACTGTGACGCCGTACCGGCCGGACAGCTCGGTGGCGAGGTCGGCCAGCCGCTGCTCGCCGCGCGCGACGAGCACCAGGTCGTGGCCCTCGGCCGCGAACCGGCGGGCGAACGCCGCTCCGAAGCCGCTGCTGGCCCCCGTGATCAGGGCCGTCCGGGGGGCTGCCAATCGGAGTTCCTCACCTCGGGGAGCGGGGGCGGGGCGGTGGGGACGGGCGGGGTCGTGGGGGGCGTGACCGTGGCCGGCTCGGTCCCGCGGCGGAAGAACGGGTGCGACGCGGGCAGGGCCAGCAGCAAAGCTACTACAAGGTAACCCAGCGCCTGACCCGCCGAAACCACCCCGTTGAGCCCGATCCACCAGCCCGGGTACGCGTCGGTGAGCGCCTGGGTGAGGTCCTGCGTCTGGTCGTCGGTCGAGATGTTCCAGGAGAGGGCGCTCTGGCTGATCACCGCGAGGAGGCCGCAGCAGCCGCAGAGGAGGCCGAGCCCGCTCACGATCCAGGTGGCGATGCGGGCGCCGTTGCGGCCCTGGAGGTTGCCGACGCCCAGCACGATCAGCAGGGCGGCGAAGAGGACCGAGAGCACCGCACCGGCGATCACGGTGCCCCAGGCGACCCCGGCGAGGCCGTCGATGTCGGACTGGCTGGCGCCGGTGGCCTCGGCCGCGTCGCGGAAGCGGTCGACCACGCCCCCGATGGCGGCCAGGCCGACGACCGCGTTCACCAGCCCGGCGGCTCCCATGAAGATCATGATCGCCGCGGCGGCGGTGACGGTCGCCGGCCGTGGCCGGGCCGGCTCGGGGATCGAGACGTCGCTCATGCAGTTAGAACTACATGATCGCCGGCTTGATCACTGACCGGGGGGTGAATTCGGGTTGTCCTTCTTGTCCTCACCCGGGCTCTCCGGTGCACCGGCCGCGGGCGGCGGCGCGGCCTCTGGCGCACCCGACACCGGCGGTGGGGCATACGGCGAAGCCCCCGGTGCGGGCGGTGCCGGCGGGGTCCCCGGAGCCGGCGGTACGCCGGGAGCCGGTGCCGCGGTGGCCGGCGGGTACCCCGGGTAGGCCGCGCCCGGCACCGGCGGCTCCCAGAGCGGGGCCGGCTTGCGGAAGAACTCGTTCGACGGCGGGAGCGCCAGCAGGATCAGCGCCACCAGCAGCGCGAGCAGGCTGAGCACCGCGACCGTGATGGAGACCGGCGTGTACCAGCTCGGCAGCGCGTCCTCGAGCCGCCGCTGGATCTCCGCCGCGTCCGGCACGTCGCTGTCACCGGTGTCGAAGTTCATCGAGTTGGTGAGCGCCGAACCGGCCAGCGAGACGCCGGAGCAGCAGAGCGACACGCCGCCCAGCACCCAGGTGACGATCCGCGACGCGTTCTTGCCCCGGTTGTTGAAGATCGCCAGCACGACGAACGCGGCGGCGAAGAGCAGGCTGATGACCGCCACGACGATGGAGGTGACGGTCACGAAGCCTTCCGTGCCCTCGGCCGACGTGCCCTCGTACGCCTCGCGGTAGACGTCGGAGGTAGTGCCGATCACCGATAGGCCGATGATCACACCGATGACCCCGAGCGCGGCGTACAGGTAGAGCAGGTAGCTGGAGATATTGACGGTCGCCGGACGCGCGGGCACGGCCGGGCTCGTGGGATCAGCCACGACGCTCCTTCCCTAGATCACGGTCAGTACGTATGCATACCCTGCCAGTTGAGCGATGCAAACGGTGCCCGCAGTCCACTGTGTCCGCGGTGTTACGCGACGGTCAGCTGGCCGGTGGCGTACTGCCCGAGGGTCGTGCGATCCATGATGCAGCCGTGGAAGGTGGTGAACTCCGCCGGTTCGTGGCTGAGTGATCCCCAGGCCGCGCGGGCCGCCTCAGGGTCGAAGGTGGCCAGGAGCGTGGCCGCGTACGCCTTGCCGGCCGGCGAGCCGTTCGCCAGCAGCCAGGCCAGGTGCGGGCGGGCCTCGTCGGCCCCCTCGGGCAGCGTGGCCTCGACCGTCCGGTACGCCTCCGTGACCGGCAGCACCCGGGCGGCCAGCCCCACGCCGGCGAACGCGACGACCTCCGCGCTCGCCAGCTCCCGAACCGCCGCGGCGATGGATCCGGTCATACCCGATTGTTACCCGCCCTGGCCTGGGCGCACCCGTACTTCGCGATCAAGACCCGGCGCGCGCGGCCGAGACCGACAGCCCGTCCTTGGAGTCGGCCAGGTCCACCCGGACCGTGTCGCCGTCCCGGATCTCGCCGGCCAGCAGCGCCTTGGCGAGCCGGTCGCCGATCGCCGACTGCACCAGCCGGCGCAGCGGGCGGGCGCCGTAGATCGGGTCGTACCCGTGCTCGGCCAGCCACGTCCGCGCCGGGTCGGAGACCTCGACGGTCAGCCGCCGGTCGGTGAGCCGCTTGCGCAGGCGGTCGAGCTGGATGTCCACGATGGACGTCAGCTCCGGCCCGGTCAGCGAGTGGAAGACCACGATGTCGTCGAGCCGGTTGAGGAACTCGGGCTTGAAGTGCGAGCGCACCACCGACAGCACGGCCTCGCGCCGCTCGTCCTCCGAGAGCATCGGGTCGGCGATGACCGACGAGCCCAGGTTGGAGGTGAGCACGAGAATCGCGTTGCGGAAGTCGACGGTACGCCCCTGGCCGTCGGTGAGCCGCCCGTCGTCGAGCACCTGCAACAGCACGTCGAAGACGTCCGGGTGGGCCTTTTCCACCTCGTCCAGCAGCACCACCGAGTACGGCCGGCGGCGCACCGCCTCGGTCAGCTGGCCACCCTCCTCGTACCCGACGTAGCCGGGCGGGGCGCCCACGAGCCGGGCCACGGAGTGCTTCTCCGCGTACTCGCTCATGTCGATGCGCACCATGGCCCGCTCGTCGTCGAAGAGGAACTCGGCGAGCGCCTTGGCGAGCTCGGTCTTGCCCACACCGGTGGGGCCGAGGAAGAGGAACGAGCCGGTGGGGCGGTCCGGATCGGCGACGCCCGCCCGGGCCCGGCGTACGGCGTCGGAGACCGCGGCGACCGCCTCGGCCTGCCCGATCACCCGGGAGGCCAGCGACTGCTCCATGCGCAGCAGCTTGGCGGTCTCCCCCTCCATCAGGCGGCCGGCCGGGATGCCGGTCCAGGAGGCGACCACGGCGGCGATGTCGTCGGCGCCCACCTCCTCCTTGAGCATCGCGCCGTCGGCCTGGAGCACGGCCAGCTCCGCCTCGGCCCGGGCCAGCTCACCCTGGAGCTGGGGAATCCGCCCGTACCGCAGCTCGGCCGCCCGCTCCAGCTCGCTGTCGCGCTCGGCCCGGTCGGCCTCGCCGCCGAGCCGCTCCAGCTCCTCCTTGGCCGTGGAGATCTTGGTGATGTGCTCCTTTTCCAGGCGCCACCGCTCGGAGAGGGCGGTGAGCTGCTCGCGCTTGTCGGCGAGCTCTCGCCGCAGCCGCTCCAGCCGCTGGGCCGAGGCCTCGTCCGGCTCCTTGGCCAGCGCCATCTCCTCGATCTCCAGCCGGCGTACGGCCCGCTCGATCTCGTCCACCTCCACCGGCCGCGAGTCGATCTCCATGCGCAGCCGGGACGCGGACTCGTCCACCAGGTCGATCGCCTTGTCCGGCAGGAAGCGGTCGGTGATGTACCGGTCGGAGAGGGAGGCCGCGGCGACCAGGGCGGCGTCGGTGATGCGCACGCCGTGGTGCACCTCGTACCGCTCCTTGAGCCCGCGCAGGATGCCGATCGTGTCCTCGATCGTCGGCTCGCCGACCAGCACCGGCTGGAAGCGCCGCTCCAGCGCCGGGTCCTTCTCGATGTTCTCCCGGTACTCGTCCAGCGTGGTCGCGCCCACCATGCGCAGCTCACCGCGGGCGAGCATCGGCTTGAGCATGTTGCCGGCGTCCATCGAACCCTCGCCCTTGCCAGCCCCGACGACCGTGTGCAGCTCGTCGATGAACGTGATGACCTGGCCGTTCGAGTTCTTGATCTCTTCGAGCACCGACTTGAGCCGCTCCTCGAACTGGCCGCGGTACTGCGCGCCGGCCACCATCGCGCCCAGGTCGAGCGAGATCAGCCGCTTGTCGCGCAGCGACTCGGGCACGTCGCCGGCGACGATCCGCTGGGCCAGGCCCTCGACGATCGCGGTCTTGCCGACGCCGGGCTCGCCGATGAGCACGGGGTTGTTCTTGGTACGCCGGGAGAGCACCTGGATCACCCGGCGGATCTCGGAGTCGCGCCCGATGACCGGGTCGACCTTGCCGTCACGGGCCCGCGCGGTCAGGTCGACGCCGTACTTCTCCAGCGCCTGGTAGGTCTGCTCGGGGTCGGCGGTGGTCACCCGGCGGTCGCCGCCACGGACGCTCGGGAACGCGGCGACCAGGCTCTCCTCGGTCGCGCCGGCGGCCTTGAGGGTCTCGGCCACCGCGCCACCGACCCGGGCGAGGCCGGCGAGCAGGTGCTCGGTCGACGTGTACTCGTCGCCGAGGGGGCGGGCGATCTGCTCGGCCGCACCGATGGCGTTGACGAATTCGCGGGACAGGCTCGGCTCGGCGACGCTGGATCCCCGCGCGCTCGGCAGCGTCTCGACCGCGCGCGCGGCGGCCCGGCGGATGTCGGCGGGGTTGGCACCGACCGCACGCAGCAGGCCGCCGGCGGTGGACCCGCCGGTGTCGAGCAGGGAGAGCAGCAGGTGCCACGGCTCGACGGTGGCGTGCCCGCGCTGGTTGGCGATGGCGACCGCGCCGGTGATGACCTCGCGGCTCTTGGTGGTCAAACGTTCGGCGTTCAAGCTGGCTCCCCAGAGTTGAGCGTGGACCACTCAACTTTAGCGCGCTCCGCCGGCAACGGCCGCGCCCCACCCGGCACGGCGCGCGGAAGTCACCAGCGCCAGTGCCAGAACCGGTACTGGTGGCGCACGACGAGGTCGCCCATCCGCTGCCGCCCGGTCACCACGAAGTGCACGTCGCCGCCGTGCTCGCCGATCTGCTGGCGGATCTTGAGGCTGCCGGCCATCGTGTGCACCTCGCCGGCGTCGACCGTCGCGCCCAGCGGCAGTACGAGCACTGTGGTGCCGGCCAGCACGTCGAGGTGGATCTCGACCACCGGGTAGGTGATCACCGCGTCGGTGAAGTCGAGCTTTACGCTCCCCGCCGAGTTGCGCACGACGAGCCGGCGGGGCACGGTCCAGGCGCCCGAGCGGTTGAGGGTGGAGGCCATCGACTTCAGCTCGATGACGTCGCGCACCGGCGGCGCGGGAGGCTGGGGCAGGTCGGCCAGAAACGGCTCGACCTCGCCGAACGTGCGGGAGGCCAGCACCCCGGCGACCCGCTCCTCGAACTCGGCCAGCGTGATCCGGCCCTCCCCGACCGCGGCGTTGAGCTGTCGCACAACGCGCTCCCGGTCGGCATCGGACATGCGAAGCTCGCGACGCTGAGGGGAAAGCTCGCTCACAGCTGAAAGGTACCGTGTTCGACGTGCGAGTACGGGTAGAGCAGACCGCGCTGCCGGGCATCGGCGTGCGCCACGATCTGGTAACCGAGTCAGGCCGGCGGGTAGGCGTCGTGTCCCACCGGACGGGGCGTCGCGACCTCGTCCTCTACGACGATGACGATCCAGACTCCTGCATCGCCTCGATCCCGCTCAACGACGACGAGGCGGAGGCGCTGGCCGACGTTCTCGGTGCCTCGCTGATGCTCGGCCAGCTCTCCGGCCTGCGCCAGCAGGCGGCCGGCCTGCTCACCGAGCAGATCTCGATCCCAGCCGCCTCGCGCTTCGTCGGGCGGCGCCTGGGCGAGACCAAGGCCCGCACCCGCACGAGCGCGTCCATCGTCGCCGTGCTCCGCGACGGCCAGGTGATCGTCTCCCCCGGACCCGAGTTCGTCTTCCAGGCCGGTGACGTGGTCGTGGTCGTCGGCACCCGCCAGGGGCTCGACGGCGTCGGCCGGATCCTCGCCGACGGCGACCCGGACAGCTGACCGTATGCATGACACCACGGTCCTGCTCATCGAGCTCGGCGCCATCCTCTTCGGCCTCGGACTCCTCGGTCGGCTCAGCCGGCGGATCGGGCTCTCGCCCATCCCGCTCTACCTGCTCGCCGGCCTGGCGTTTGGCCACGGCGGCGTACTGCCCCTCTCGGCTAGCGAGGAGTTCATCGCGGTCGGCGCCGAGATCGGCGTCATCCTGCTGCTGGTGATGCTCGGGCTGGAGTACTCGGCCCGCGAGCTCATCGGCAACCTGCGCACCAACGCGCGCTCGGGGTTGCTGGACGGGCTGCTCAACGCCGTACCGGGCCTGGTGTTCGGCCTACTGCTGGGCTGGGGCTGGGTGGCCGCGCTGGTGCTGGCCGGCATCACCTGGGTCTCCTCGTCCGGCGTGATCGCCAAGGTGCTCGCCGACCTGGGCCGGCTGGGCAACCGGGAGACCCCGGTCATGCTCTCGATCCTGGTGATCGAAGACCTGGCCATGGCGCTCTACCTGCCGCTGCTCACCGCCGTGCTGGCCGGCACCGGCTTCATCGGCGGCGCCAAGGCCCTGTCGATCGCGGTCGGCACGGTCATCGTGGTGCTGATCGTCGCGCTCAGGTTCGGGCACGCGATCTCGGCGTTCATCTCGGCCCGCGACCCGGAGGCCCTCCTGCTGGGGGTACTCGGCCTCACCCTTCTCGTCGCCGGCCTCGCGGCGCAGTTGCAGGTCTCCGCTGCGGTGGGCGCGTTCCTCGTCGGCATCGCCCTCTCCGGGCCGGTCGCCCACCACGCCACCGAGCTGCTCTCTCCGCTGCGCGACCTCTTCGCCGCGGTGTTCTTCGTCTTCTTCGGGCTGGCGACCAGCCCGAGCGACATGCCGCCGGTGTTGCTGCCCGCGCTCGGCCTCGCCGCCGTCACCATGGGCACAAAGATCATCACTGGGTACGTCGCCGCGAAGCGGGCCGGCATCGCGCTGCCCGGTCGGGTCCGGGCCGGGCTGGGGCTGATGCCGCGCGGCGAGTTCTCGATCGTCATCGCCGGCCTGGCGGTGGCGACGCCCGGCATCGAACCCAAGCTGGCGCCGCTCGCGACGGCCTACGTTTTGATCACAGTCGTGACCGGACCGATGCTGGCGCGGCTGCCGGACTTCGCCTGGTTCAAGGGGATTATCCGGCGCACTCAGCGCTCAGTACGCCGTCCGGAGCCGTTACCGACGACGGACTGACAGGGACCCCCTACGTAACGGGTTGGCGAATGGCGCTTATCGCCTCTTCCGCAAATACCTCGCCACGCGTTACCGTTTCGCCGCAGAATCCTGGGGGTCGGGGCTCCAGGGCTGCGGAGGCATGCTCGCGAGGGGAGCGGCGGGTGACCTTACAGCAGTCTACGTTTCGGGGCTTCGCCAACGCTGTCGATCCCACGGCGGCTGAGCTGCGCGCCTGGGCCTACCAGCCCGACTCGGTGCCGCTGCAGACGATGCCGCAGGACTGGGACCTGCTCGTGTCCGGCGACCGCCTGATCGGCACCCTCTTCGACCTCGCGATGGACCGCTCGTGCCCGGCGCGCCGCTTCGCGCTGCACTGCCTGTACATCTACGCCGCCGACGGCATCCGCACCAGCTTCCGTGCCCACCCCAAGCGGCGCCTGCGCAAGCTGGTGGAGCAGGCCGAGGAGTACGGCGACGAGCTGATGGTCACCTGGGCGCACAACAGTCGCGTGCTGCTGGCCAAGCCCGACCTCTTCGACTACCACGACTGGTGCGAGGGCGGCCTGGTGCGCCAGTCCCGCCGCCTGGCCTGAGCCCGGCCAAGCACCCCTGACGACGGAGACGGGCGGGGACCCCCCGTGGATCCCCGCCCGCGCGCTGTCGCCAAATCGCGCCCGACAAACTCAGCGGTTCGAGTCGTCGTCCATCTTGTCGACGTAGTCAGACGCGGCGGACTGGCCCTTGTCGACCTGGCCGGCGAACTTGCCACCGGTCATCTCGTCGATCTTGTCGCCGGCCTTCTCCACGCCCTGCTTGACCCGGTCGCCGCCAATCTTGTCGACGGCCTGTTCAGCCTTGTCCTTGAAAGAATCGGCGATCCCCATTGACCCCTCCTCTGTCTTCCTTTTGGCCCGGAATGTGCCGTCCAGGCCAAAGGTCAGGTTAGTCGAGGGGTACCCACCTGCGCTGCGAAAACGCAGATCCGGGGGGAATCAGGAGGAGCGGCGGGGACGCCAGACGACAAGGGCGTTGGAGGTGCGGGTGGTCGGGACGAGGTCACCCCGCCGGGGGTACGCGCCGGCCTCGTACTCGGCCAGCCGCTGGTAGGCCTCACCCAGTGCCGCCTCCAGCTCGCTCACCCGCTCCTGGAGCTCGGCGACGAGCTGCTCCAGCCCGATGATGCGCTTGATGCCGGCGAGGTTGACGCCGTCTTCCTGGCTGAGCCGCTGCACCTCGCGCAGCAGCGCCACGTCGCGAGCGCTGTATCGCCGGCCGCCACCGGTCGCCCGGCCGGGCTGCACGAGCCCCAGCCGGTCGTACTGCCGGAGGGTCTGCGGATGCATGCCCGCCAGCCTCGCCGCCACCGAGATGATCAAGACCTTCGCGTCGGAGGCGGCTTCGACGGAAATCGTGAACTCCTCTTCCACCCCGGCTCACCTCCTCGTGTGGTCAACCATATCGACGCACCCGCGCGTCCAACTGTTCCCGCGAGGCGGGTGGGATCTCGCCGGCCAGCGTCTCCATCGCGTCGCGGGCCTTGTCGGTCAGGTCCTTGGGTACCTCGATCTCGACCGTGACCAGCAGGTCACCGACCTTGCCGTCGCGCCGGGCCACACCCTTGCCGCGGGCCCGGAGCGTGCGCCCGTTCGGGGTGCCCGGCGGGACCCGCAGCGTCACCGTGCCGTCCATCGTCGGCACCCGCAGGTCGGTGCCGAGGACCGCTTCCGGGATGGTGATCGGCACGGTGAGGGTGAGGTCGTCGCCGGCGCGGCCGAAGAGGTCGTCCCGGCGGACCTTGACCAGCACGTACAGGTCGCCGGAGGGCCCGCCACGCTCGCCCGGCTCGCCCCGCCCGGCCAGCCGGATGCGCTGGCCGTCGGCGACACCCGCCGGGAAGCGGACGTTGATGGTTCGGGTCTTGGTTACCCCGCCGGTGCCGTGGCACTCCGGGCACTTCTCGTCGACGATCGAGCCGACGCCCTGGCACTCGCGGCACGGCTCGGAAAAGCTGAACGACCCCTGGTTGCGGGTCACCAGGCCGGAGCCGAGGCAGACCGGGCAGGTGCGCGGCTCGGTGCCGGGCTTGGCGCCACTGCCGTGGCAGGTGTCGCAGACGCCCGGCGAGCGGAGCGACAGCGGGAGCGTGACGCCCCGGATGGCGTCGCCGAAGTCGAGCACGACCTCCGCCTCGACGTCGCGGCCGCGGACCGGGCCGCGGGTACGGGTCGCGCCGCCGGTGCCGCCCGAGAAGATCGAGCTGAAGAGGTCGGAGAACCCGGCGCCGCCGAACCGCCGGTCGCCGCCACCGGCGCCGGAGCCGGCGCCCTGGAAACCGCCGAAGATGTCGGACGGGTCGAACCCGCCACCGCGCGCGTTACGCCGGAACTGGCCCGACCCGAACAGCGCGCGCATCTCGTCGTACTCCTTGCGCTTGCGCTCGTCGGAGAGCACGGAGTATGCCTCGGAGACCGCCTTGAAGCGGTCTTCGGAGTTGGTGTTGCCGGGGTTGTGGTCGGGGTGCAGCTCGCGGGCGAGCTTGCGGTACGCCTTCTTGATCTCGTCGGAGGAGGCGGACTTCGGCACCCCCAGGACGGCGTAAAAGTCCTTCTCCAGCCAGTCCTTTGAACTCACTCGCTCCTCCGTCTTTGCTACCGATGAGGGAGTTGGTGCGGTCGCTCAGCGCGGCGCCGCACCAACTCCCTGATCAGCTGAGGGGTGTTATTCGGGGTCTGCTACCGCCACCAGGGCCGCCCGCAGGAGGCGGTCGCCCAGCAGGTAGCCGCGGCGCATGACCTCGACGCAGGTGGGCTCGGTGACCTCGGACGAGGTGCGGTGGGCCACCGCCTCGTGCCGAGTCGGGTCGAAGGGGTCGCCCTTTTCGCCGAACGCGGTCAGCCCGAACTTGCCCAGCGCCGCGACCAGCTGCTCGCTGACCGCGGCGAAGGGACCCACCAGGTCGCCGTGCTCACGGGCCCGGTCGAGGTCGTCGAGCACCGGCAGGAGCGCGCTGATCACCAGGCCGGTGGCCTGCTCCGCCTGTACACCCCGGTCGCGGTCGACCCGCTTGCGGTAGTTGGCGTACTCGGCGGTGACCCGCTGGAGGTCGCGCGTGCGCTCCTCCAGGTCGGCCCGCAGCGCCTCCAGCTCGGCGCCGAGCGGCCCGCCCGGCTCGGCCTTGTCCGCCGCCGGCTTGTCGGTGGCAGCCGCTGCCTCGTCCGGCTCCGGTGCCGCGTGGCTGGGCTTCCGCTCCTTCTTGGCGTTGTCGGTCGCCGCACTGTCCTTTGTGGCCTCGGCGGGCGCCTCGTCGGTCTGGTCCGACGCGGCGGTCTCGGCGTCCTTCGCCTTGCCGCCGGACGGATCTATCTTCCGCTTGTCACGGATGACGACCCGCTCGGCGGCCTGGCCATCGTCTCGTGCAGAGGTCACTTCTTGTCGTCCTCGTCAACGATCTCGGCGTCGACCACGTCGTCCTGCTTGGCGCCACCGGCACCGGCACCGGCCGCGCCCGCCGTACCGGCACCCGCGTCTGCACCGCCGCCGGGACCGGCCTGCTCGGCCTGCTGCGCGTAGAGGAGCGAGCCGGCCTGCTGCGAGACCGCGGCCAGCTTTTCGTGCGCCGACTTGATGTTTTCGATGTCGCTGCCACCCAGCGCGGCACGCAGGTCGCCGAGCGCCTCGTTGATCTGGTCCTTGGACTCGGCCGGCAGCTTGTCGCCGCTCTCCGCCAGGAACTTCTCGGTCTGCCACTGGAGCTGCTCGGCGAGGTTGCGGGTCTCCGCCTCTTCACGGCGCCGCTTGTCCTCGTCGGCGTGGTCCTGCGCGTCCCGCATCATGCGGTCGATGTCGTCCTTCGGCAGCGCCGAGCCGCCGGTGATCGTCATCGACTGCTCCTTGCCGGTGCCCAGGTCCTTGGCGTTGACGTGGACGATGCCGTTCGCGTCGATGTCGAACGTGACCTCGATCTGCGGCACGCCCCGCGGCGCCGGCGGCAGGCCGGTCAGCTCGAAGGTGCCGAGCTTCTTGTTGTACGCCGCGATCTCGCGCTCACCCTGGAACACCTGGATCAGCACCGAGGGCTGGTTGTCGTCGGCCGTGGTGAAGACCTCGGAGCGCTTGGTCGGGATCGTCGTGTTGCGCTCGATGAGCTTGGTGAAGATGCCGCCCTTGGTTTCGATGCCCAGGCTCAGCGGCGTCACGTCGAGCAGCAGGACGTCCTTGACCTCGCCCTTGAGCACGCCGGCCTGCAGCGCGGCACCGACGGCCACGACCTCGTCCGGGTTGACGCCCTTGTTGGGCTCCTTGCCGGTGAGCTGCTTGACCAGGTCGGAGACGGCCGGCATACGGGTCGAGCCGCCGACCAGGATCACGTGGTCGACGTCGGCCAGCTTTACACCGGCGTCCTTGATCGCCTGCTCGAACGGGCCCTTGCAGCGGTCGAGCAGGTCCTGCGTCATCCGCTGGAACTCGGCGCGGCTCAGGGTCACGTCGAGGTGCAGCGGCGCGGACGGGCTGCCGTCGGAGCCGGCCGGGCCAGCCGTGATGTACGGCAGGTTGATGCTCGTCGTGGTGGCCGCCGACAGCTCGATCTTGGCCTTTTCAGCGGCCTCCTTGAGCCGCTGCATGGCCATCTTGTCCTGCGACAGGTCGACGCCGTGCTGGCCGCGGAACGTCTTGACCAGGTGGTCGATGACCCGCTCGTCCCAGTCGTCGCCGCCCAGGTGGTTGTCACCGCTGGTGGACTTCACCTCGATGACGCCCTCGCCGAGCTCCAGCAGCGACACGTCGAAGGTGCCACCACCGAGGTCGAAGACCAGGACCGTCTGCTCCTTGGTGCCCTTGTCCAGCCCGTACGCCAGAGCGGCCGCGGTGGGCTCGTTGACGATCCGCAGGACGTTGAAGCCCGCGATCTCGCCAGCCTCCTTGGTGGCGGTGCGCTGCGCGTCGTTGAAGTACGCCGGCACCGTGATCACCGCGTCGGTGATCCGCTCGCCCAGGTAGGACTCCGCGTCCCGCTTGAGCTTCATCAGCACCCGCGCGGAGATCTCCTGCGGGGTGTACTTTTTGCCGTCGATGTCGATGGTCCAGTTGGAGCCCATCTCCCGCTTGACCGAACGGATCGTCCGGTCCGGGTTGGTCACCGCCTGGCGCTTCGCGACCTCACCAACGAGCACCTCACCGTTACGGGCGAACGCGACGATCGACGGCGTGGTGCGCGATCCCTCGGCGTTCGCGATGACGGTGGGCTCGCCACCCTCGAGCACGCTTACGACGGAGTTCGTAGTGCCGAGGTCGATGCCGACCGCACGTGCCATGTTCGCTTCCCTCGCTTCTGACGTGAGTCTTTGTGTCAAGTTGAGTGGACCGGACTCAATAGTGCCACGGGCTCGGCCAGCGTCAAGTTAGAGGTTGAGCCAAGCACGCGCAACGTCGCCGCACCCCGAAGATCCTGATGAATCGGCCGGGCGATCCCCGGTCCGGCCAAAACCGGCAAAGGCGCGCGGAAGCCGCAGGGTTCCTGTTGTCTGCGATGCCTGGATCGGGCAGTCTTTACCCGTGACGTCGCACGGTGACATGCCGGCGGGCAGATCTGGCACGCCTACCGTGACCCCAAAGGCACCGCCGGACAGCCCGGAGCCGGGGCCTGACCAGGGCGCCGGCGCCACAGACGACGCTGAGCGCGAGACGCCACCGGAGCCTACGGCCACGCCGGACCGGGACGAGGAGAAAGCGGAGGGTAAGGTCACCCTTCAAGGCCCCAAAAACCAGGAAAACGGCACAAACCCCATCGTGAACGACGCTGAGCCCGCTGCCAAGGCTTCGACAGACTCCCCTCCCGACGCCAACCCGGACGAGGCGACCAGCACGGCGGCAGGGGAGCCCCCCACCGCAAGTGCCGACGACCCGCCCGCCAAGCCGGCCGATCCCGCGCCACCCACTGAGTCCAAGCCGCCCGCCGCGTCGACCGCTGAGCCCAAGGCGGCCGCCGGGCCGACCGCCGAGCCCAAGCCGAGCACCGCGCCGCCCGCAGAGCCCAAGGCGGCCGCCGAGCCGGCACCGGCCGTGCCGACCGCGAAATCCAAGGCGGCCGAGGGCACAGCCGAGCCGGCCGTGGCTGCCGCCGGGCCTGCCATCGCGACCACGGGCGAGCCTTCTGGCGCGCCTGGGGAGGCCCCGGAGACCGCCGCGGAGGGCGACGAGGCGACGACGGCCGGACCGCGCGCCGACGAGGGCAAGGCGACCGCTGAGCCTGACGAGGCAGGTGAGAAAGCGACGGCCACCCAGGCGCCCGCCGGAGCGACTCCCGCCCAGGCTCCCCCCGGAGCGATCTCCGCTCAGCAGCCCGGCGAAACGACCACTGCCGAGACGACCGCCGCCCCCGAGAAAGCCGGCGCCACCGAGAAGACCGGCGCTATCGAGAAGGCCGCCCAGACGCTCGGCGCAGCCGAGACCGCTGCCACCACGAAGAAAGCCGGCGCCGCTAAGACGCCCAGCGAGACGACCGCCGCCGAGACGGGCCCTGACGCTGAGACGGATCCTGCGGTCGAGACGGCCGGCACCGCCGAGACAGCCGCCACCGCTGAGAAGGCCGGCGCCGCGGAGAAGGCCGGCCAGACGCTCGGCGCAGCCGAGACCGCTGCCGCCACGGAGAAGGCCGGCGCCGCTGAGACGCAGGGCGGCGAAGCAACCCCTGCGGCGTCCGCTGCTGGGGCTGGGGCCGGCGCGGCCGAGGGCGGTCCGCTGGTGGCCAAGGATCCGGCGCCGACGCTCACCGCGTTCGCGGCGTTCGCGGCCAAGACCCAGCCGGCGAGCGAGCCCGCTCACAAGATCCAGCCAGCCAGGCCGGCGCCGGCAGCGCACGCGTCGCCAAGCCCGCGAGCGGACCAGGCCGACGACACCGGTGCCGAGGTGGCCGAGGCGCTGCGCCGGCTCCGGGCGGCGATCGCCGGCTCGGCGTACCCGCTGGCTCTTGCCTCCGCGGAGGATGCCCGCCGGCTCAGCGCGGCCCTTCTCGCGCAGCTGGACGACTATCTGCTCCCCCGCCTCGCGCGGCTCGACGCGCCGCTGCTGGTCGTGGTCGGCGGCTCCACCGGAGCCGGCAAGTCCACATTGGTCAACAGCTTCGTGCGGGCGCCGGTGAGCCCGGCCGGTGTGCTGCGCCCCACCACGCGCACACCCGTGCTCGTCTGCAACCCGGCCGACAGCCAGTGGTTCCGCCGCGGCGACCTGCTGCCCGGGCTGACCCGCACCGTCGAGGCGACCGCCGACCCCAACTCGCTCCAGATTGTCGCCGCGCCCGCGCTCCCGCCCGGGCTGGCCTTCATCGACGCGCCCGACATCGACTCCGTCGTGGACGCCAACCGGGCCCTCGCCGCGCAACTGCTCGCCGCCGCCGACCTCTGGCTCTTCCTCACGACCGCGGCCCGGTACGCGGACGCGGTGCCGTGGGAGCTGCTGCAGACCGCGCGCTTCCGGGGCACGGTGACGGCGCTGGTGCTCGACCGCGTACCGCCCGAGGCGGCCGAGGAGGTCACCGCCCACCTGCTGGAGATGCTCTCCATCCACGGCCTGCACGCCGCCCCGCTCTTCGTACTGCCGGAGACCGATGTGGACCGTCAGGGGCTGCTGCCGGAGCGGGTCACGGCGCCGCTGCGCGAGTGGTTCGAGCGGATCGCGACCGATGCGGCCACCCGCGCCGCGGTGGTACGGCAGACGCTCGACGGGGCGCTCGCCGCGCTCGTGCCGGCGGTGGAGGAGCTCGCGGTGGCCGCCGACGAGCAGGTGACCACGGCGGACACGCTCGACGACCGGGTGCGGGCCGCGTACCGGACCGGCCGCCGCACGATCTCGCAGGGCGTACAGGACGGGCGGCTGCTCCGCGGTGAGGTGCTCGCGCGCTGGCAGGAGTTCATCGGCACCGGGGAGTTCCTGCGCACGCTGGAGGCGCGGGTCGGGCGGCTGCGCGACCGGGTCGTCGCCGCGCTGACCGGCCGCCCCCAGCCGGGACGCGAGCTGAAGTCGGCGATCGAGACCAACCTGGTGACGCTGATCCGGGGTGCGGCGGCGGACGCGGCCGAGTCGGCGTACACGGCGTGGCAGGCGCACCCGGCCGGTGCCGCCCTGCTGGAGCCGCCGCTCGGCCGCCCCAGCCAGGACCTGCCGCAGCGGGCCGAGCGGCTGGTCCGCGACTGGCAGCGCGGCGTGCTGGAGCTGATCCGCAAGGAGGCGGGGCACAAGCGGACGACCGCCCGCGGCGCCGCGTACGCGGTGAACGCCACCGGGCTTCTCGTCATGGTCGGGGTGTTCGCCTCGACGGCGTTCATCCCCACGGGTGCGGAGGTGGCGGTGGCCGGCGGCACCACGGTCGCGGCGCAGAAGGTGCTCGAAGCGATCTTCGGTGACCAGGCCATCCGCGCCCTGGCGACGAAGGCCCGCGAAGACCTGATCTCGCGTACCAACGCCCTGCTCGACGCCGAGGCCGGGCGGTACGCCGACCGCCTCATCGCCGCCGGGATCAGCGCCGACCCGGGCAAGGACCTGCGCGACGCCGCCGCCCTGGTGGAGTACACGCGGGCGAAAGCCGAGCTGACCAGCGGCGCCGGCCTGACCCTGCCGGGGGTGGAAGCGTGAGTCTGTTGAGTAGGTTGCGCGGCGAGGAGCGGATCGACGCCGACCAGCTCGCCGGGCGGGTCGAGGCGATCGACCGGTTCGTCCGCGCGGTCGGCGGCCACCTGCCGGAGCAGCGGCTGATCGCGGCACACACCGCGGTCGAGCGGGCCGGCACCCGCCTGGCGCTCTCCCGCGACCACACGGTCGTGGCGCTGGCCGGCGCGACCGGCAGCGGCAAGTCCAGCCTCTTCAACGGGCTCGCCCGCCTCGACCTGTCGCCGGTGGGCGTACGCCGCCCGACGACCGGCATGGCGCACGCCTGCGTCTGGGGCAACCTGCAGGGCGCCAACCGGCTGCTCGACTGGGTGGGCGTGCTGCCCCGGCACCGGTTCATCCGGGAGAGCGCGCTCGACGCCGACGACGAGGCCGCGCTGCGCGGGCTGGTGCTGCTCGACCTGCCCGACTTCGACTCGGTCGAGCGCTCGCACCGGCTGGAGGTGGACCGCCTGCTCGGCCTGGTCGACCTGGTCGTGTGGGTGGTCGACCCGCAGAAGTACGCGGACCGCGTGGTGCACACGCGCTACCTCCAGGCCTTTCGCAACCACAAGGACGTCACGGTCGTGGTGCTCAACCAGGCCGACCGCCTGCCCCGCGACGAGGTCGACCGGGTCCTCGACGACCTGCGCAAGCTGCTCGACGCCGACGACCTCGAGGGCGTGCCGCTGCTGGCCACCACGGCGCTGCACCAGCCGGCGATGGCCGAGCTGCGCGGCCTGCTCGAACGCACCGTCGCCGAGCGCCAGGCCTCGCTACGCCGCCTCGCCGGCGACGTCGACACCGTGGTCGACCAGCTCTCCGACCTGGTCGGACCGGCCGTGGCCGAAGACGAGGTCGACCGCGAGACCGTACGCGAGCTGACCGACGCGCTGTCGGTGGCCGCGGGCGTACCGACGGTGGCCGAGGCGACCGAGCGCGCCTACCAGCACCGGGCCGCGAAGGCCACCGGCTGGCCGATCGTGCGCGGCTGGCGGCGGCTGCGCACCGACCCGCTGCGCCGGCTGCACTTGCCGGAAGGACCGGTCGAGCCGGGTACCCCGGTCGGCGCCACCTCCGTCCCGGACCCGGACTCCGCCCAGCGGGCGGCGGTCGGCCTCGCCGTCCGCTCGGTCGCCGACCGCGCCGCGAAGCCCCTGCCCGCACCCTGGGCGGCCGCGGTCAACACGGCGGCCCGCTCGCGCCTGCGCGACGTACCCGACGCGCTGGACAAGGCGGTGGCCAGCACCAACCTGCACATGGACCACAGCCCGACCTGGTGGCGCGCGGTCGGCTGGCTGCAGTGGCTGGTCACGCTCACCGCGCTGGGCGGGCTGCTCTGGCTGGTCCTCGGGTACGCCCTGCGCGTGCTCGGCCTCCCGCCGCTGGACTACCCCGAGGTCGGCGTGGTCCCGCTGCCCACCGCGATGCTGATCGGCGGCCTCCTGGCCGGGCTGCTGCTCGGCCTGCTCGTGCGCCCGCTCATCCGCCAGGCGTCCCGCCGGGCCCGCCGGCGCGCGGAAAACCGGCTCCGGGCGGCGGTCACCGGCGTGGCCCGCGAGCACGTCGTCGCGCCGGTGCGGACGGTCCTGCACTCGTACGCCGAGGCGCGGGAGGCGCTCCAGTCCGCCCGGTCATGACGACCCTCCTCGTCCGCGGTGGGCTCGTGCTGCTCGGCGTGCTCCACCTCTCGTGGGGCGTGCCGGCGACGCTGGCGCCGCGGTGGTTCTTCGACACGTTCCCCGGGCTCGGGCACGCCTGGACGGCCGCCTATCCGCCCTACAACGCCCATCTCGTGACGGATCTCGGTGCCACGTTCACCACGTTGGGCGTACTCCTGCTGTTGGCGGCCTGGCTCGCGGACCGCAAGGTGACCGCGGTGGTCCTCTGCGGGGTGCTCGTCTTCTCCTCCCTTCACCTGGCCTTTCACCTGCGCGACCACGGCTCGCTGGCGGGCGCGGACCTGGTGGCGTCGCTCGCGGCGCTGATGATGGGCGTGGTTGTCCCGGCCACGCTTTTGGTACTGGATCGGCGAAAGCGGGCGTAGGGTCTGGCACATGGCCACGCCACAGACCCCATACGAGGCGGTGCTCCGTGCCGCGCGGGACGTGACCAAGCTGGACTGCGCGCTCGACGCCGAGATGCTCGGGACGGCCCTGCTAGGGAGCGTCTACGCCGTCGCCGAAGACGACCGCGCGGACGCGGTGCGCGACTTCGTGAGCGCGTTCCTGGCGGCCACGTCGCGCCGCCGCGCCGCCGCCGCGACCACCATCCGGGAGATCTTCGCGACGCTGGTGCCCGAGGCGCCGGGCGCCGCCACCGTCAAGCGCGGGGCGCAGGCGCCGTCGTGGGCCGACCAGCTCGGCCGGGTACGCCTGACGGGCACCTACGCGTACGGGGACGTTTGGGGCGACCAGACCTCCTACCTGGCCACCTTCGCCTACGACGACCGCGACTCGGGCGGGCCCGAGCACGCCGTGGTGGCCCTGGTCGACCACAACATCGGCATCACCAAAGACGTCTTCGTGGGCGGGCCGGCCGAGCGGATCCTGGAACAGGTGCGCGAGATGTGCGCGGGCGACGAGCTGACCTGGTTTCGCGAGGAGGACCCGCGCCGGCTGCGCGGCGAGGTGGCCCGCCACCTGCGGATCACCGACGGCCTGACCAACCTGCCGGAGGAGGGCTCGCTCGCCACCGACCGGGCGCTGGCCGGCGCGCGGCTGGCGCTGCTGCCCGCGCCCGCGCTCACGGTGGTGCCGGCCGAGCCCGAGCCGCCCTCGTCCGACGAGCGCACCCGGCTGGTACGGCGGTTTCTCGACTCCTCGGAGGCGGCCCGCTTCGGCCTGACCCACGTCTCCGAGGCCGAGCTGCCGTCGCTGCACTTCTGCCTCAGCCTGATCTTCGACCACACCGACTCGTTTCCGGATCCCGACCCGATGCGCTGGAGCCCGGCGGTGGCCGGCCTCTTCCTGCTCGACTGGGTGCACCGGCGGGCGGTGCTCGACATGGACGACGCGGCGATGCTGCCCCGGGTGGTGCGGGCCTGGGCGGCGTACGCCAACCGCCAGCGGGGCCTCCCGTCGCCGGCCGCGGAGCGCACCGACGCGGCGGTGGAGGAGATGATCCCGGAGTTCGTCCGGCTCTACACGACCGGCGAGCGGCGCAGCCCCGCGACCGCGGCGGTGGCCCAGCTGATCGCGGACGGCATCGACCCGAGCGACCCGGCGGCCCTGGACGCCTGGATCGAGGCCAACCGCGACGACCTCAGCTGACGCAGAGCTCGTTGCCGTCCGGGTCGGCCAGCGTCACCCAGCTCATCGGGCCGGTGGAGGCCTCCCAGAGCCGCCGCGCGCCGAGCGCGGTCAGTCGCTCGATCACCTCGTCGCGGCGCTCGCCGACGTGCAGGTCGAGGTGGAGGCGGTTTTTGGCGGTCTTGGGCGTGGGCTCGTCCTGGAAGAGCATCCGGCCACCCCGGCCCGTGCCGGAGCGCTCGTCGTAGGGCCCGTCGGGGTCGCGGATCGCCGCGTACTTGCGCCACCGCAGCCGCCCGTCGACGGTCTCCACCTGGTCGTCGGTGGTCGCGCCCTGCTCCAGCAGCGACTTGATCAGGCCGGAGTGGTCTTCCACCAGGTAGCCGATCGCCTCGGCGTAGAACGCCGCCAGGCCGTGCGGATCGGCGGTCGAGAAGGTCACCTGGTAGTGAACGCTCATGGCCGCCCTCGCTCTGCCGCGGGCGGCCGTGCGGCTCCCAGCCGCCGGTGCCCGATGATTCGCTCGCTCATGGCCGGAAGCTAGCGCCCAGGTGTGACAGGCACTCTTCGAGGTCGGGCCAGCAGGTGGGCAGCCCGGTCGGCGGGATCACCGACGGGGTCGCCGACGGCGGCAGCGGCAGGTACGGCGGGGAGGGCAGCGGCGGCCGGGACAGGGTCGGTGGGCACGGCGACGGGGTCGGCGAGGGAGACGGTGAGACCGGGGGCGTGGTCGGCGGCGGTGTCGTCGGCCGTGGTGTCGTCGCCGGCGGCGGGGACGGCCTGGTCGGCTCGGGCTTCACCGGCGCGCTGGGCGGCCGCTGCGGCAGCGTCGTCGACTCGGTGGTGCGTGCCGGGCGGCGGACCTTTCGCACCTTGCGGGGCTCGCGGGTCTCGCGCTTGGGCGCCGTCGCGCGCAGCTGCTCGGCCACACCCAACGCGAGCGGCGCCTCGGCCGGCAGGGCGGAGGGCGGGGGCTGCGGTATGACGACCGGCCCCTCCGAGGGCGGTGCGATGAACGGCGTGGTGCCGCTCGCGTCGACCGAGTCGCCGACGTTCGCCGAGCCGGCGCTGATGCCCGCGATGATCGGCAGCGAGGACATGGTCGCCAGCATGGCCACGATCATCGTGTATCGCCGGGTGGGACCAGCCAGGCCGGCCGCTCGGTGCACCCCGGCGACCCGCCGATCCGCGATGTGCGTGCCACCCGTCCGCCGGTGGCGAACGAGCAGTGGCACCGGGCTATCCCCGGAGTGCGGCACGACCGAAGCTCCTTTGCGTCAAGGTCCTCACACAGGGTGGACCAAGGTGACACACAGCGCCACTACTGTAGAGCGTGTCAATGTGCCAACTTTCCGGCGTAATCCGGCCAATCTCCTCCCGCAGTTGACCTTGATCCGGTATTGCGGTTTTTGATCCACAAGTTCATAGACGAGCCGTCACCAGGCAGGCTGGGAGAAGACTGCCGCCGGTTCTGAGGTGGCTCTATAGAGAGCCTCCTCACCTCTGCGAATATGGACCCGACGGCACCGCCACCGTAATCTCCGCCCCAGCCGCGGTGATCACGAGACGGGCCGCCGCACCGCCGCGCGGCAACCCACACCCGGGCTAGGCGTGGCGACCGAGCCGCGCGGTCCGGGACACCCCCGGCAGCCGCACCGACGACAGGGAGAGACGGATGGCGAAGGGCGACCGCGGGGCTCCTGCCCGCGGCACGGAGGTTGCCGGCGAACCAGTGCCGGATTTCGTCCAGTTACTCACCCCGGATGGGGAGCGGATCGACAAGTCGGTCGGTGCCGACGGCGTCGAGTACACGGTCGACTTCACCGACGAGGAGTACCGGGGGCTCTACCGCGACCTGGTGGTGATCCGCCGCCTGGACACCGAGGCCACGGCCCTCCAGCGCCAGGGCGAGCTGGGCATCTGGGCCAGCCTGCTGGGGCAGGAGGCGGCGCAGGTGGGCTCCGGCCGGGCGCTGCGGCCACAGGACATGGCGTTCCCGACCTACCGCGAGCACGGCGTGCTCTACTGCCGCGGCATCGACCCGATCATGCCGCTCAGCCTCTTCCGCGGCGTCGACCTCGGCGCATGGGACCCGGCCGAGTTCAAGGTCAACATGTACACGATCGTGATCGGCGCGCAGACGCTCCACGCCACCGGGTACGCGATGGGCATCACCAAGGACGGCAAGGTCGGCGGCGACGACGGCGAGGCGGTGCTCTGCTACTTCGGCGACGGGGCCACCTCGCAGGGCGACGTCAACGAGGCGTTCATCTGGTCCAGCGTCTTCCACGCCCCGATCGTCTTCTTCTGCCAGAACAACCAGTACGCGATCTCCGAGCCGATCGAAAAGCAGACCCGCATCCCCCTGTACCGGCGGGCGGACGGCTTCGGCTTCCCCGGCCTGCGCGTCGACGGCAACGACGTGCTCGCCACGTACGCGGTGACCCGGGCGGCGCTCGACAACGCCCGGCACGGCCAGGGCCCGACGCTGATCGAGGCGTACACGTACCGGATGGGCGCGCACACCACCACCGACGACCCGACCCGCTACCGGGTGGCGAGCGAGGTCGAGGAGTGGCAGGCGAAGGACCCGATCGCCCGGGTACGAGCGTTCGTGGAAAAGCAGCAGATCGCCGGCGCGGACTTCTTCGCCGAGGTGGACGAGCAGGCCAAGCAGGAGGCATTGCACCTGCGTGAGCGGGTGCTCGCCATGCCCGACCCGCACCCGCTGACCCTCTTCGACCACGTGTACCCCAACGGCTCACCCGTGGTCGACGCGCAGCGGGAGCGGTTCGCCGAGTACCTGGACTCGTTCGAGGGGAGTGCGCACTGATGGCCGAAAAGCTCACCATTGGCAAGGCGCTCAACGCCGGTCTCCGCCGTGCCCTGGAGCACGACCCCAAGGTGCTCGTGATGGGCGAAGACGTGGGCAAGCTGGGTGGCGTCTTCCGGATCACCGACGGCCTGCAAAAGGACTTCGGCGAAGACCGGGTGATCGACACCCCGCTGGCCGAGTCGGGCATCATCGGCACCGCCATCGGCCTCGCGATCCGCGGCTACCGCCCAGTGTGCGAGATCCAGTTCGACGGCTTCGTCTACCCGGCGTACGACCAGATCGTCTCCCAGGTCGCCAAGATGCACTTCCGGTCCCAGGGCAAGGTCAAGGTGCCGATGGTGATCCGGATCCCGTTCGGCGGGGGCATCGGCGCGGTCGAGCACCACTCCGAGTCGCCCGAGGCGTACTTCGCGCACACCGCCGGCCTCAAGGTGGTGGCGTGCAGCTCGCCGCAGGACGCGTACACGATGATCCAGCAGGCCATCGCCTCCGACGACCCGATCGTGTTCCTGGAGCCCAAGCGGCGCTATCACGAAAAGGGCGAGGTCGACCTCGACGCCACGTACCCGCTGCACGCCTCGCGCCGCCTGCGGCCCGGCACCGATGCGACGGTCCTGGCGTACGGCCCGATGGTCCGCACCGCCCTCGACGCCGCGACCGCCGCCGAGCAGGACGGCCGTGACCTGGAGGTCTTCGACCTGCGCACGCTCTCGCCGCTCGACCTCGAGCCGGTGTACGAGTCGGTGCGCCGCACCGGCCGGTGCGTGGTCGTGCACGAGGCGCCCAGCAACGTGGGGCTCGGCGCCGAGATCGCCGCCCGGATCACCGAGCGGTGCTTCTACTCCCTGGAAGCTCCGGTGCTGCGGGTGACCGGCTTCGACACGCCGTACCCCGCCGCGCGGCTGGAAGAGGACTACCTGCCCGACCTCGACCGGGTGCTCGACGCCGTCGACCGCACGTTCGGCTGGTGAGCGGGATGTCGCGGATCAAGGAGTTCCCGCTGCCCGACCTCGCGGAAGGCCTGGTCGAGGGCGAGATCATCAAGTGGCTGGTCGCCGTGGGCGACACCATCGAGCTCAACCAGCCGATCGTCGAGGTCGAGACGGCGAAGGCCGCCGTCGAGATCCCGGCCAAGTGGGCCGGCAAGGTCCACGCCATCCACTTCGAAGAGGGTGCGACCGTCGAGGTGGGCACGCCGATCATCTCGATCGACACCGACCCCGACGCCGGCGAGCCGGCCGAGGCGGAGCGCACCCCGGTCCTGGTGGGTTACGGTCCGCGGACGGCCGCAGCGTCGCGTCGCCCCCGAAAGACCAATGGGAGTACGACGGCCGTGGCCCCGCCTCCTTCCCCGGTTGCTCCGCCTCCCCCTCCGCCGCCGGTCGCTCCTCCTGCCCCCGCTCCCGAGGTGCTGGCCAAGCCCAACGTGCTGGCCAAGCCCCCGGTGCGCAAGCTCGCCCGTGACCTCGGGGTGGACCTCGGGTCGCTGACCGGCACGGGCCCGGAGGGCTCGATCACGCGCGACGACGTCCAAGCCGCGGTGTCGGCACCGCCTTCGCCCGCCTTCGTCGGGCGGGAGCAGCGCATCCCGGTCAAGGGCGTGCGCAAGCTCACGGCGGAAAACATGGTCTCCTCGGCGTTCACGGCGCCGCACGTCACCGAGTTCCTGACGGTCGACATGACCCGGTCGGTCAAGGCGCTCGACCGGCTCCGGGCGCTGCCCGAGTGGCGGGAGGTACGCATCTCCCCGCTGCTCATAGTCGCCAAGGCGGTACTGGTGGCCATCGGTCGCCACCCGCTGATCAACTCGACCTGGGCGGGCGACGAGATCGTCGTCAAGCAGTACGTCAACCTCGGCATCGCCGCCGCCACCGACCGTGGCCTGATCGTTCCCAACATCAAGGACGCCGAGCGGCTCTCGCTGCGCGAGCTTGCCGACGCGATGACCGAGCTGGTGCAGACCGCCAAGTCGGGGCGTACCGCACCGGCCGACATGACGGGTGGCACCTTCACCATCACCAACGTCGGCATCTACGGCGTCGACACCGGTACGCCCATCCTGCCGCCGGGCGAGTCCGCGATCCTCGCGCTCGGCACGGTCAAGGAGGCGCCCTGGGTGCACAAGGGCAAGATCCGTGTGCGGCAGGTCACGACGCTCGGTTTGTCGTTCGACCACCGGATCATCGACGGCGAGCTGGGCTCGAAGTTCCTGCGTGACGTGGGTGCCTTCCTCACCGATCCGGAGGCAAGCCTCCTGGCTTGGACTTAGTTTGTTAGGCAGGTGGCCGACCTCACCTAATAATCGTTGGTCGCCCGCCCCTCTCCCGCGCTTCAATGAAGGGAGCAGCAGGGGGAGGGACAGTGCCATGAAGATGATCGACCGCTACCGCAGCCACCGGGAGGCCACGCGCCGCGCCCGCGCCATCGAGCGCGCGCTTCGCCAGGCCAGCTCGCCTGCCGTACGCGACGAGATCCGCATCATCGCGCAGCGCTACTACGGGTAGATTCACCGCTAAGATCTACGGCCCGTCCGGTTTCACCGGGCGGGTCGTTGGCATGTGTGCTGGCCGTTTTGGGCATTCACACGTCCTGAGACCGGGATTCCTCACGGCTGCGAGCGCCCGGTACGGTTGGCGGGGTCGCCGCCGGCGCACCACGCACCCGCCGTCATCGATCAACCACAGGTAGCAGCGGGTGTGTGTAAAGGGTCGGCGACGTGCACGGCCGGCTTCGCCGGACCTCCCGCGCGGAGGCGGCACGGCCGAGATGCGATGGAGGAGGCGCAACATGACGTCCGAGGGCCCGCAGCACCCCGGCCACGAGCCGGACGACGCTGCGCGGGGCGCCAGCGGACCCGCGCCCCAGGCGGCGCACGACAGTGAGTGGGGCACCCCGTCGTGGGGCGCACCGCCGCCGGGTGGTGCTGAGCCCGCTCCGCCCGCACCGGCTTTCCCCGCCGGCTGGTCCCCCCACCCCGGGGCCTACCCGCCCCCGCCGGCCGCATATCCCCCACCACCCGCGCCCGCTGGCCCGTCCGGCTCGGCCTCCGTGCCGCCGCCCGCTTCCAGCGGCTCGGCCTCCGTCCCGTCAAGCGGCGCCTTCGGGTCCGCTCGACCGCAGGGCGCCGCCTCAGTCCCGCCGGGCTTCGCCTCGGTGCCACACGGCTCGGCCTCGGCGCCGCAGGGGTCCGCTTCGGTGCCGCGTCCCGGCGCGGAGCCGGTCGGCCTGCCACCTGAGGCATGGGCACCGACGGGCTCGTGGCCACCCTCGCCGACCTCGCCGCCCAGCGCCTACCCCCCGCCGGCCCCGCCCAGCGTCCCACCGGTGTCCGGCTTTCCGCCCCCCTCCGGGCCCACTCCCGGCTTCCCACCAGCTTCGGCCCCGCCACCTAGCTTCCCGCCGGCCTCCGACTTCCCACCGGCCTCGGGGCCCCCCTCCGGGCTCCCGCCGGATTCGGGCCGGCCCTCTAGCTCCGCGCCGGCTTCGGGCTTCCCACCGGAGTCCGGCTTCCCGCAAGGGTCGGGGGCGGCCTCTGGCTTCCCGCCGGAGCCCGGCTTTCCGCAGGCGCCCGGGGCGGCCTCCGGCTTCCCGCCCGAGCCCGGCTTCCCGCAAGCATCCGGGGCGGCCTCCGGCTTCCCGCCCGAGCCCGGCTTCCCGCAAGCATCCGGGGCGGCCTCCGGCTTCCCGCCCGAGCCCGGCTTCCCGCAAGCATCCGGGGCGGACCAGGGCGAGGGGCGCGGACTCCCGCCGGGCTACCAGCCCGGCCTGGGCTTTCCGCCGCCCGACCTGCCGGCACCCGGCTCACCCCCCGAGGCGCCGACCAGCGGCGGCCGCAGCGACCTGCCCAAGCGTGAGCCCGGCCGGTTCGAGCCACTCGAGCCGATGTCGCGCGAGGCGGCTTTCGGCTCCGCCCAGAGCGGCGGCGCTCCGCGCCCCGACCAGGGCGGCTTCGACCCAGGCCAGGACGGCTTCGGCACCGACCGGGGTGGGTTCCGCCCCGACGAGCCTGACTTCGGTCCCCCAGCTGACAGGGGCGGCTTCGGTTCCGCCCCCGACTTCGGACCCTCTGACCGGGGCGGTTTCGGCCCTTCCGGCCAGCCTGACTTCGGTCACCCTGGCCAGAGCGGCTTCGGTCCCTCCGGCCAGGAGGGCTTCAGCCCCTCCGGCCAGAGCGGCTTCGGCCGCGAGCAGGGTGGCGGCTTCGACGGTGGCCGGGATGGCTTCGCGGACGAGGGTGGATTCGCGGGCGGACGGTCCAGGCCGTCCGGCTTCGGTTCCGACGGCGATCGCGGTGCTTTCGGCTCCGACCGCGAGCCCGGCGACGATCGCGGCTTCGGCGACAGCGGTGGCTTCGGTGGTGGCGGCCGTAACGACCACGGTTCCGGCCACGACCGGGGCTTCAGCGCCAGCGGCGTAGACGAGCGCGGCTTCGATGCAGGCCGCGTCGAAGAGCCCGCCGGCTCGGGCGAGCACGGCGGTGCGGACGACCGGGGCTTTGGCGGCGCCTACGCAGCGCGTCAGGGTGAGCGGGAAGGCTACGGCCAGGCGAGCTTCGGCCCCTCGGGCGGTGACGGCTACGGCCAGGGCGACCGCGAGGGCTTCGGCCCGGCTGGGGGTCCCGCTCGCGAGGGCTTCGGTCCCTCGGGCGGTGACAGCTTCGGCCAAGGCGACCGTGAGGGCTTCGGCTCCTCGGGCGGTGACGGCTACGAGCAGGGCGGTCGCGAGGGTTTCGGCGCCGCTGGGCGCGACGGCTTCGGGTCCGCCGGCCGGGAGGGCTTCGGGGAGGGCGGCCGGGATGGCTCGGGCGCCTTTACGTCCGCCCCCGGCCCGCATGAAGGCCAGCACGAGGCTCCGGACCCGCGCGGCTCCTCCGGGCCACGTGAGGTGGACGGCTTCGGTGCCGCCTGGCCGGACGCCTTCGACTCCAGCCGCCCAGGCCGGGCCGAGCCGCCGAGCCGGTACGAGGCCCTGGGGCACCCCGAAGGCGGTCTCGCCGATCACGATCGGGACGACGTCGACCGCGCTGCCTCCAACGGCTTCGCGGGCGGCCCGTTCGGCCCGAGTGCTGGCGCGGGTGGCCGTGGCTTCCCGGAGGGCGGCGTCGGCCGCGACCAGAGCGGCGTCGACTTCGGCGGCCGCGACCAGGGCGGCTTCCAGCCCGGCGGCTTCGAGGCCGGTGTCTTCGACCCTGGGCGCCAGGAGCGCGGCGGCTTCGACCCCGGCCGCCAGGAGGCCGCGGCGTTCGAGGCCGGCCGAGGGTTCGAGCCTGGCCGGCAGGAGCCAGCCGCGTTCGAGGCTGGCCGGGGGTTCGAGCCGCCCCAGCAGGGGCACGACGAGCGCGGCGGCTACGACCAGCCCGGCTTCGGTACGGGTCATCGGCAGCCCGAGCGCGAAGACACCCCGCCACCCCGGCCGTTCGAGGGCCAGGAGGTACGGATCCCCGGTGCCCACCTCGGCACCCCGCCGCCCGGCGACCCGGGGGTCGGCCGCGGGCTGTTCAGCATGGACGAGGAGGCGCCGCCGGCGCGGGCCTCGGCTCCCCGCCCCAGTGGTGCCGCCTCGGTGCCAGGTGCCGGCCCCTTCGGCTCCAACGGCCACGAGTTCGGCTCGCCGCCCCCGGACGCCCCGCCGCCGGTACCGCAGCCACGCGCGCCCGGCGTGGAGCCCAAGCCGGTATCGGCGAGCGCCTCGGTGCCCGTCGCCAGCCGGATCGCGCCACCCCCCAACGAGCAGCCGGTACCGCCAGCGGTGTCGACGCCCCAGCCCCGCGTGTACGGCCGGCCCGCACCCGCCGACCCGGACGATGCCCCGCCGCCACCACCGCCACCCGCCCCCCGCCAGGGCAGCGTGACGGCCAGCGCGCGGGTGGCCCCGCCGTCCAGCGCCCCGCCCGGGCCGCCCGGCTCTCCGGCAGCGCCGTACTCCGAGCCCACCGGCGTCTTTCCCGGCGGCTCCCCGTACGGTGACGCCCCGCCGGGCAGCCCTGCTGGGACCGGCAGCCCGGTCGGCATCGGCAGCCCAGTGGGCCCGCCCCCGGGCAGTCCCGCCGGGCCGATGGTCCCCAACCAGCCGCCCCAGGGCTTCGGCGCACCGCCCGGGCCCACGACGTACCCGCCGTCGACCTACCCGCCACCGCCCGGTGGCTTCCCGCCGCCACAGGGTCCGCCGCACGGACCGCCCGGTGGGTTCGAGCCACCACACAGCCCGCCCGGTGGTGGATTCGGGCCGCAAGACCCGCACAACCCGCCCGGCGCGTTCCAGCCGCCGCATGGCCACCCGCAGGGTCCGCCGGGAGGCGTTCCGCAGGGCACTGCGGCCTTCCCCGCCGCGGGCTTCCCGCCGGGGCCACCCCAGGCCGGCGCCAACGCTGGCTGGGGTGGGACGCCAGGCGGCGAGGCGGGGCCCCAAGGTGGCGCCAACGCTGGTTGGGGTGGAGCGCCGGACGGTGAGCAGGATCGCTTCAACGCGTTCCAGCCCGAGCCGGCGGTCGAGACCCAGGTCGCCAAGCCCGAGCCGAAGGAGCGCAACCTGCGCGTCTTCGTGCTGGTCGTGATCGCCGCCGCGCTGCTGGTGATCGTTCCGTTGGGCGCGGTGTGGGTCTTCACCCGCGGTTCGGACGGCGCCTTCAGCCCGGATGTCGGCACCTGCGTCAAGCAGTCCGGCTCCACCGGCGCCGTCGCGGCCGGCTGCGGCGAGCCGAATGCGTTCACCGTCGTGTCGAAGGAGACCAGCGCCGACAAGTGCGCCGACAAGAGCCAGCCGCACATCGTGCTCGCCGGTAACGGCGGTCAGGACGAGGTGCTCTGCCTCAAGCCCGCCGCCGGTGGCTGAGCACCGAACGCCGCGCCGCCGCACACCAGCGGTAGACCACCGAACACCCGGCCACGCCCCGGCGGCCGGCCACCAGACGCCGGCCCGACCACCCAGCCACCGAACGGCCGGCCGCGCACGCGCGGCAGAGAGCCGACCAGCCGGGCGAACGCCGGCGGGTGATCGGCGGACGCCGGCCACAGGCGGTGGGCAGTGACCGGCCGGCACGCCCGCGTACGTGCTCCTGAGCTGCGCGGGCGCGGGTGGCTCAACACCGGGGGCCGGCAGCTCAAGCTCGCCGACCTGCGCGGCAAGATCGTGCTGCTCGACTTCTGGACGTTCTGCTGTATCAACTGCCTACACGTCCTCGACGAGCTCCGCCCGCTCGAGGAGAAGTACGGCGACGTGCTCGTGATCGTCGGTGTGCACTCGCCGAAGTTCGAGCACGAGCGGGACGCCGACGCGCTCGCGGCCGCCGTCGAGCGGTACGGCGTGGCGCACCCCGTCCTCGACGACCCGGAGCTGGAGACCTGGCAGCAGTACGCGGCCAAGGCCTGGCCCACGCTCTCCGTGGTCGACCCGGAGGGGTACGTGGTCGCCTCCATGGCCGGCGAGGGGCATGCCGAAGGGCTCGGCCGCCTGATCGACGAGCTGATCGCCAGCCATGAGGCCAAGGGGACGCTGCACCGGGGCGGCGGGCCGTACGTGCCGCCGGCCAGCCCGGCGACCGCCCTGCGCTTCCCCGGCAAGGCACTCGTCCTGCCCAGCGGCAACCTGCTCGTCTCCGACTCGGCACACCACTCGGTGGTCGAACTGGCGCCCGACGGCGAGACACTCGTCCGCCGGATCGGCTCGGGCCGGCGGGGCCGCGCCGACGGCGGGCCCGGCGTGGCGAGCTTCAACGAGCCGCAAGGTCTCTGCCTGCTCCCCGAGCACGCGGCCGGCATCGCCGGATACGACGTGCTCGTCGCCGACACCGTCAACCACCTGCTCCGCGGCGTACGTCTCGACACCGGCGAGGTCACCACCATCGCCGGCACCGGGCACCCCTGGCGTTCCACTGTGGACAACCACGCGCACGACGCGCTCGCCGCCGACCTCTCCTCGCCGTGGGACGCCGCCTGGTACGACGGCCGGGTGATCATCGCGATGGCCGGCATCCACCAGCTGTGGTGGTTCGACCCGGTCAAGCGCACCACCGGCGTGTACGCGGGCACCACCGTCGAGGCGCTCCGCGACGGCCCGATCCCGGACGTGTGGCTCGCCCAGCCATCGGGACTCTCCACCGGCGGGACGACGCTCTGGCTCGCCGACAGCGAGACGTCCGCCCTCCGCTACATCCGCGACGGCGAGCTGCACACCGCGGTCGGGCAGGGACTCTTCGACTTCGGCCACATGGACGGGCCGGCCGCCCAGGCGCTGATGCAGCACCCGCTCGGCGTGTGCGCGCTGCCGGACGGTTCCGCGCTGGTGGCCGACACCTACAACGGCGCCGTACGCCACTACGACCCCACCACCGACACGGTGTCCACTGTGGTGAGTGACCTGGCCGAGCCGAGCGACGTCGTACTCACCGCCGAGGGCGACGTGCTCGTGGTGGAGTCGGGCGCGCACCGGATCGTCCGGCTGGCGCCCGGCGCGATCCCGCGGGCCGCGACGGTCGCCGGCGCCCGCCACCGCACCGAGCGGCCCCCGACCGACCTCGCCGCCGGCGAGGTGGCGCTCGACGTGGTCTTCACGCCGGCGCCGGGGCAAAAGCTCGACGAGTCGTTCGGCCCGTCGACCCGCCTGGAGGTGTCGGCCTCCCCGCCGGAACTCCTGCTCGACGGCGCCGGCACCACCACCGAGCTCACCCGCCGCCTGGTGCTCAACCCCGCCGTGCCCGAAGGCGTGCTGCAGGTGGTCGCGCAGGCCGCCACCTGCGACGCAGAGGCCGAGCACGCCGCCTGCCACCTCACCCGCCAGGACTGGGGCGTGCCGATCCGCCTGACCCAGCAGGGCGCGATGCGACTCCCGCTGGTCCTGCGCGGCCTCGACGAAGGCGCCTAGAAGACAAGGATTTGGGCTACCGCGACGTCCGCGTGTGGTCCGGACCGTTGCTCCCGCGGCCTCACCCTCCGCAGTGGATTCACAACCCCCGGAGGTCAGGGACCTCCACGAAAGGGCTGAGCCGGACGCCGACCCGCTCAAGGGCGGCCCGGACCCCGCGGGCGAGCGCCACCGCGCCGGGCGTGTCGCCGTGCACGCAGATCGACTCGACCGGCAGGTGCAGCCCGGTCCCGTCGACCGTCCGCACCGCCGAGTCCACGGCCATGCTCACCGCCCGCGCGGCCACCTCGTCCGGCGAACTCACCAGCGCGCCCGGCGCGGAACGCGGCACCAGCGCACCACTCTCCAGGTACCCCCGGTCGGCGAAGCCCTCCGCCACCGCCCGCAGCCCGGCACCCGTCGCGAGCTGTCCCAGCACCGAACCGGGCGGGCAGAGCACCGGCAGCCCGCGGTCGTAGTCGACCACCGCCGCGACCACCGCCGCCGCCTGTGCCTCGTCGATCGCCGCGGTGTTGTAAAGGGCGCCGTGCGGCTTCACGTACCGCACCCGCGTCCCGGCCACCCGGCAGAAGGCGTCCAGCGCCCCGATCTGGTACAGCACGTCGTCGCGCAGCTCGTCGAAGGCGTACTCGATCCGGCGCCGCCCGAAGCCCGCCAGGTCGCGATAGCCGACCTGCGCGCCCACCGCGACGCCCTTGCTGGCGGCGGCGGCACAGACCCGCCGCATGGTGACCGGGTCGCCGGCGTGGAAGCCGCACGCCACGTTCGCCGAGGTGACCACGTCGAGCAGCGCGTCGTCGTCGCCGAGTCGCCAGGCGCCGAAGCCCTCGCCCAGGTCAGCGTTGAGATCCATGAAAGTTCACCGTAGTGCCGGGCACCGCCTGGGCGAGCGGTGTCACGTCGTCGACCACGCCGATCACCGGGTAACCGCCGGTGGTGGGGTGGTCCGCCAGGAAGATCAACGGTTGGCCGCTCGCCGGCACCTGGATCGCGCCGAGCACCACGCCCTCGCTGGGCAGCTCCGCGGCCTCCGCGCGGGTCAGGGCGGCGCCGGAGAGTCGCGCGCCGACCCGGTTGCTGACCGGGCTCACCGTGTACGCGGTGCCGAGCAGCGCCGCGACCGCCTCCGGTGTAAACCAGTCCGCCCGCGGGCCGAGCGTGATCCGGAGCCGGAGCGAGGCCGGCGGTGGCTGCCACGGCACGAAGTCCACAGTGGATGGCTCGCCCGCCACGCCGACCGGCAACGCGTCGCCGTCCCGCAGCGGTGCCGGCCCCAGCCCGGAGAGCGTGTCCGTCGAACGGCTGCCGAGCACCGGCTCGACCGCGATCCCACCCCCCACCGCCAGGTACGACCGCACGCCGTGCACCGCCCGCCCCACCCTGACGACCGCACCGGCCCGTACCGGCACGGGCAGGCCGAGACCGACCGGCCGGCCGTTCACGGAGAGCGGCGCATGCGCCCCGGTCAGCGCCACGGTCCCGGCGGACACCAGCCGCAGCACGCACCCGCCCGCCGTCACCTCCAGCCCGGCCGCGTCCGGCGGGTTGCCGACCAGGCGGTTGGCCAGGCGCAACGCCGGCCCGTCCAGGGCGCCCGCGCGCGGAACGCCCAGGTGCGCGTAGCCCGGCCGGCCCAGGTCCTGCACGGTCGTGAGCGGTCCGGCCGAGAGCACCTCGATCACGCCGCCACCAGCCGCACTCGGGTGCCGGGCGCGAGCAGGGCCGGCGGGTCACGGTCGATGTCGAAGAGGAGCGCGTCGGTGCTCCCGATCAGCCGCCACCCGCCCGGCGAGGCGGTCGGGTAGATCCCGGCGTACTCGCCGGCCAGCGCCACCGAGCCGGCGGGCACGCGCGGACGTGGAGTGTCGAGGCGGCGTACCGGCCAGGGCAGCCCGGTCAGGTATGCGAATCCGGGCGCGAAGCCACAGAACGCCACCCGTAGCTCGGTCCCGGCGATGCGTTCCACCGCTTCCCGCACCGGCACCCGCCACTCTGAAGCCACGGCCGCGAGGTCGACACCGTCGTACCGGACGGGGATTTTGCGGAGCGGGCCCGGCGCGGTGCTGGCGGGTGGCGGCGGCGCCCAGCCGGCGACCAGGCCGGCCGTCTCTTCGGGGTCGGCCAAGCCGTCGAGGAGGAGGGTGCGGGCGCCCGGGACGATCTCGACGGCGGCCAGCTCGCCCCGCTCGCGGCGGCGCCACAGCTCGGCCCGCCACGCTTCCACCTCGGCGCCGTCCGCGCAGTCGATGAGGAGGGCGGCGCGTCCGGCCCGGCGGGTGTGCATGACGTCATCGTGCCTGACGCCCCAGCTCTACTTGCAAGTAACCTACGGTGTCGTAACCTGGATGCCGTGACTCAGGCACCTGTCCGGCTCCGCCCGGTGGACGTGGGCAAGCCGCGCATGCGCGGTTGGCTGCATGCGTACGCGTTCTTCGTGGCCGCGGTCTGCGGCATCGTGCTCTGCTCGCTGGCCGCCACCCGGCCCGGCGTCGCACCGCTGGTGAGCTGCGTGATCTACAGCCTCACGGTGTGCGGGCTCTTCGGCACGAGCGCGCTCTACCACCGGCGGGTGTGGTCGCCCCGCGGCTTCCAGATCATGCGGCGCCTCGACCACTCCATGATCTTCATCTTCATCGCGGGCACGTACACGCCGTTTTGCGTACTCCTGCTCTCGCAGCGACTCGCTACCATCCTCCTCGCGATCGTGTGGGTCGGCGCGGTCGGCGGCGTGGCGCTCAAGCTGGTCTGGCCGCACGCGCCGCGCTGGGCGTCCGCACCGCTGTACGTGGGGCTGGGCTGGGTCGCGATCGCCGTGCTGCCCGACATCGGCCGGCACGGCGGCCCGGCCGCTCTGGTGTTGCTGATGGTGGGCGGCGTGGCGTACACGGTCGGTGCCGTCTTCTACGCCCTACGCCGCCCCAACCCGTGGCCGACGGTCTTCGGCCACCACGAGTTCTTTCACGCCTGCACGCTGGTGGCGGCGCTCTGCCACCACATCGCGATCTACTTCGCGCTCTACTCGTAGAGCCGGCCGCTCGGGCGCCGCACCTCGTGGCGCTCCTCGACCCGCTCGGTCTGCAGGGGCACCACGCGCTCGGTCGGTTGCTGCACGACCGTGGTACGGCGGCGGTTCTGCCAGAACCAGATGGTGAGAACGAGACCGGCCAACCCGGCGACCATCAGCACCCAGCCCACGACGTTGATGTCGAGCCAACCGACGTCAAACTCGACCGCGAACGCGAGAATCGCGCCCAAGGCGATGAGAAAAATGCTTCCACCGATACCCATACGGGTTGCTTACCCAGGCGTTTCGTACCTCAATCAGGCAAGCTGTTACGCATGACGGAACGCACCCTCGTGCTGTTGCGCCACGCCAAGGCCGAGCGCCCGGCGGGCACCGCCGACATCGACCGCCCGCTCACCGCCCGCGGCCACGCCGACGCCGCCGCGGCGGGCGCCTGGCTGACCCGCCGCGACCTGCTGCCCGCCGAGGTCATCTGCTCGCCGGCGAAGAGGACCCGCCAGACCTGGCACGGGGTCGCCCTGGCGCTGGGCGGTTCCGGGCCCGAGGTCCGTTACGAGCCCATCGTGTACGGGGGAACCGCCCGCGACCTGCTCGACCTCATCCGCGCCGTGGCCGGCGGGGTCGACAGCGTGCTGGTCATCGGCCACAACCCGACCGTCTCCGACCTGTCCGGCTTGCTCGACCCCGCCGCGGCACGCGACTCCGACGGCTTGCGTACGAGCGGGCTGGCGGTGCACCGCTTCGAGGGCGCGTGGGCCGATGTCGAGCCCGGCAAGGCCCTGCTGACCGATACCCACACCGCTCGCGGCTAGGGCGTCTCAGCCGGACGGTGACGGTGGGGGTGGCGCGTCCGGTGGGATCGGAGGCTGCGAGCCACCGTCGCCGGTCTGGTGGGAGAGCCGGTTTTCCTCGACCCACGAGCGGATGACGCGCCGTCGCCGATCCTTCCAGTACCAGATGGTCACGAGGATCACGGCTACGCCAGCGAGGATGAGCACCACGCCGACCATGTCGATGTCGATCCACCATGGATCCAAACGGATCGCGAACGCCAGCATGGCGCCCAGCGCGATCAGGAAGATCCCGCCGCTGATGCCCATCGGACCATTACAGCGTCCGTTATGGGCGATGCGCAGCGAAATGCCGGGCACTGACACATCGCGCACAGTCCGCACCATCGAGCCGCGCGGCGGGCCGGACGACCGCGATGGCCGGCGGGGGTTGTCGACCGCGGAGGGTGAGGCCGCGGGAACGCACCCGTCCGGACCACCGCGGACGTCGCGGTAGCTCGAAGTCCTCTGGAACCTAGAAGGCGTCCTCGGGCAGGTCCATCAGTTCGAGGGTGGTCGACTCGATGATCCGGCGGTCGGCGCCGATGCGCGGCAGCACCTCGTGCGCGAAGAACCGGGCCGCGGCGACCTTGCCCTCGTAGAAGGACTTGTCGGCGGCGGAGGGTTCGCCGGTCAGCGCGCGCAGGGCCACCTCGGCCTGCCGCTGGAGCAGCCACGCGATGATCAGGTCGCCGAGCGCGAGCAGGAGGCGGCGGGAGTTGAGCCCCACCTTGTACAGGGCGCGCGGCTCGCCACCCTGCGCCTCGCCGAGCCATCCGGTCATCGTGCCGAGAATCGTCTGCACCTCGGCCAGCGCCTTGCCCAGCGCCAGCCGCTCCTCCTTGAGCTGGCCGTTGCCCGCCTCGCTCTCCAGGAACGCCTGGATCTCGGCGGCCACGGTCATCAGCGCCTTGCCGCCGTCCCGGACCACCTTGCGGAAGAAGAGGTCGAGGCTCTGGATGGCGGTGGTGCCCTCGTACAGGGTGTCGATCTTCGAGTCGCGGACGTACTGCTCGAGCGGGTAGTCCTGCAGGTAGCCGGAGCCGCCGAAGGTCTGCAGCGCCTCATGGCCCAGCAGCTCGTACGCCCGCTCGGAGCCGACGCCCTTTACCAGCGGGAGCAGCAGGTCGTTGATCCGCTTGGCGACCTTGGCGGCCCGCTCGTCACCGGCCGCCTCGGCGATGTTGATCCGGTCCTGCCACGTCGCCGTGTACGTGACCAGCGCCCGCAGCCCTTCGGCGTACGACTTCTGCAGCATCAGCGACCGCCGCACGTCCGGGTGGTGCGTGATCGTCACGCGGGGCGCCGTCTTGTCGCTCATCTGCAGCAGGTCGGCGCCCTGGACCCGCTCCTTGGCGTACTCCAGCGCGTTGAGGTAGCCGGTCGACAGGGTCGCGATCGCCTTGGTGCCGACCATCATCCGGGCGTACTCGATGATCAGGAACATCTGCCGGATGCCCTCGTGCACGTCGCCGAGGAGCCAGCCCTTGGCCGGCACGCCGTGCCCGCCGAACGTCAGCTCGCAGGTCGTGGAGACCTTGAGCCCCATCTTGTGCTCGACGTTGGTGGCGAAGACGCCGTTGCGCTCGCCGAGCTCACCCGTCGCGGGGTCGAAGTGAAACTTCGGCACGACGAAGAGCGACAGCCCCTTGGTGCCCGGGCCGCCGGCGCCCTCGACGCCGACCGGGCGGGCCAGCACGTAGTGGATGATGTTTTCGGCCAGGTCGTGCTCGCCGCTCGTGATGAACCGCTTCACGCCCTCGATGTGGTAGCTGCCGTCCGGCTGGGGGATCGCCCGGGTGCGGCCGGCGCCCACGTCCGAGCCGGCGTCCGGCTCGGTGAGCACCATGGTCGACGCCCAGCGCTTCTCGACGAAGAGCTTCGCCCACTCCTTCTGCTCGGGCGTGCCCTCGCGGTGGAGGGTGGTGGCGAAAGAGGGGCCGGACGCGTACATCCAGACCGGCGCGTTCGAGCCGAGCACCAGGTCGGCCAGCGCCCACCAGAACATCCGCGGCGCGGGCGTGCCGCCGAGCACATCGGGCAGGTCGAGCCGCCAGAACTCCGCCTTCATGAAGGCCTCGTACGACTTGCGGAACTCCGCCGGCATCGTGACGGAGTGGGTCGCCGGGTCGAAGACGGGCGGCGTCCGGTCACCGGCGGCGAAGCCGGCCGCGAGGTCTTCGCGCGCCAGCCGGTCCATCTCGCCCAGGATGTTGCGGGCCGTGTCGGCGTCGATATCCGAGTACGGCGCTCGGCCGAACGCCTCCCCGTCGGCGCCGAAGACCTCGAAGAGGTTGAACTCGAGGTCCCGGACGTTGCTCTTGTAGTGCGTCATGCTTGCTGGCCCCCGCTCCCGGGCAGTGGTTACCGGTCAGTAATGTTGATTTTATTACCGGCCAGTAAGGGCCGACAAGGAGACGGTCGAAGTGACCGTCGCCACAGGGCGATTTTTTGTCCCTTTAGCGGTGATAGGCCGGATAGACAAGTCGGCACGCCGACAGTCTCGTCACGCCGGTCGATGCCCCCTCGTTGGGTCGGATACCCGCCACCTGAAGGCGGACGGACCCGGGGAGGCCGCCATGATCGCCAAATTTCTCAACCTGCTCGTCGAGCCCCACCTGACCCGCCGCTACGTGGGCCGCCACCGGGCCCGCTGAGCCGCGCTTCAGGGCTCCGCCGGCGTTGCCGGTCTCAGCTTTCCGGAGCCCGACCCTCAGCTTTCCGGGGCCCCGACTTCCCAGCTCGGCACGGCGGCGGCGGTGACCGGACGGGCGCCGGCGTACTCCATCAGCACGAGCGCGATGTCGTCGTCGAGGCGGCCGTGCACCCACTCGACCAGGGCGGTCTCCAGCGAGGCCAGCCCGTCGCCGACGGTGCCGTGGCCGAGCAGCCGCCAGGCCCGGTCGGCGGTCGGAAAGAACTCGCCATCCCGCCGCGCCTCGCCCAGCCCGTCGGTGAAGAGCAGCAGCCGGTCGCCCGGTTCGAGGCGCTCAACCCGCGGGCGTACCACCGGCATGAAGCCGAGTGGTGGCGCCGGCGCCGGCGGCTCCAGCGGGATCACCTCGCCCCGGCGCAGCAGCAGCGGTGCCGGGTGGCCGCAGTTGACGATCGTGAGCGTGCCGCCCCGCTCCTCCACGAGCGCCGCGGTCACGAAGTCTTCGTCGCCGACGCTGCGGGCCACCGCCCGGTCCAGGTCGGCCACGATCGCGCGCAGGTCGGCCCGCTCGTACGCCACGTGGCGGTAGGAGCCGAGCACGATGCTGGCCAGGCGTACCGCGTCGAGGCCCTTGCCCCGCACGTCGCCGATGATCATGCGGACGCCGTAGGGCGTGTCCAGCGCCTCGTACAGGTCACCGCCGATGTCGGCGGCCGCCGTCGCGGAGATGTAGCGCCCGGCCACCGCCAGCGTGCCCACCTGTGGACCGAGCGGCCGCAGCACCGCCTGCTGCGCCACGGAAGCCAGCCGGGAGAGCTCGGCGATGCGCTCGGCCTGCCGTTCCCGGATGAACGCGACCGCAGCCGCGATGCCCGTGGCCAGGCCGATGCCCACCACGATGGTCAGGTTGGCGAGCCGGTTTTCCCGCCCGGCCAGGGCGAAGACCCCACCCACCGCAGTGGCCAGCACACCGACCCCCAGCACCACCCGCCACGAGGCGAACGCGGCGGCCAGGAAGGGCGCCGCCACGATCAGGCCGATGTAGCGGGCCTCGGAGCCGTCCGCGAGCTCGATCGCGGAAACGAGTGCGAGCAGCACAAGGGCCGCGCCGAGGCCGGCGCGGGAACCAGGGCTCAACGGGCGGCGGCCCGGCGGCAACAAACGCATGGGTACGCCGAACAGCATGCCTGATCGACGGGCGCGACTGAACGAAGTTGACCCCTCGACCGATGGGGTTTTGGCCACCTGGTGCAAAGTTCGCGATCGGCTTGGCTGGGGGTTGCCTTTCACCCGGTCATTTCGGCTCACCCGGTCATTTCAGGATTTCGTAGCGCACGTCGATGTGCCCCAGATCCAGCGAGGCGATCGCCCGGAACGCCGCCCGGGACAGGTCGATGCACCGCCCGTCGACGTACGGCCCGCGGTCGTTGATGCGCACGATGACCGACTTGCCGTTGTCCGGGTTGGTCACCCGCACCCGCGTACCGAACGCCCAGGTCTTGTGCGCCGCGGTCAGCGCCTCGGGGTCGAACTGCTCGCCGTTCGCGGTCCCCTGCGGCTCGTCGTAGAAGGAGGCCCCGCAGCTTCCGGTGGAGGTGACCGTTTCCGTCCTGGGCTCGGGGCTGGACTTCTTCGGGGTCGGCGTCGGGCTGGCCTCGGCGCTCCGGGCGTTTCCGCGCGATGCCCGCTGCGGTGTCTTCGTCGGGCTCGGCGTGGGCGCGGCCTGGCTCGTCGCGGCCGGCGTCGGCGCGTCGGTCGTCGCTGACGGGCTCACCGTCGCCGGCGGGACGAGTTCCACCGTCTCCGGGCTCCGCGCGCCGACCAGCTGGACCGCGCCCACGCCACCGCCGACGAGCAGCGCGCCAACCACGGCCGCCGAGGCCACGGCGCTGATCCGACTCCCCTGGGACCTGCGATGATGCTTTCCGGTCACCGGCGGACCGTAGCCAGCCGCGCGCTTCCGATGTCAAAGTGATCTATGGCTTTCGTACAACTTTGCAGTGAAACGTTCAGCCATTCGAAGGAGGCGCCGTGGGTCGGTTGTCCCACTGGCGGAAGATGTTCCTGTGCCTGACCTCGTGAAACGCCTAATCCAGACGTTCCGGTGGATCGACCCCGGTCCGGAAAGCACCCACCTGGTCAGCGACATGTCCGGCTGGTGGCGCGACGCGGAGATCCTCTCCGCGCTCGGGCCGGCCCTGGCCGACCCCTTCCGCCCCTCGCGCCCGACGGTGGTGGTCTCGCCCGAGGTGACCGGCTACCTGCTGGGCCCGCTGGTGGCCACCGCACTGGGCGTCGGCTTCGCGGCCGGTCACAAAGAGGGCGCCGACCGCCAGATCGCCGAGCCGGTCACCTGGGCCCGCACCGCACCGGACTACCGGAGACGGAGCCTGGGCCTGGGGATCCGGAGCAGGTTGATAGGCCCGTCCGACCGCGTACTGGTCGTGGACGACTGGGTGACGACCGGCGCCCAGGTACGCGCGCTCTACGAGGTGATCCGCACGCTGGGCGCGGCACCCGTGGGATGCGCGACGGTGGTCGCCGACTGCGGGAAGCAGGTCGCGGCCGAGCTGAGCATCAGGTCGCTGCTCACCTCAGACGACCTCGCCCCGGATTGACGCCGGCTGCCAGCCCACCGGGTAACGCTTCGCGGAGTCGGCCAGCTTCGCGCGCGCGACGTCCACGAGGTCGACGCCGAGCACGTCCGCCAACCGCACCAGGTAGACCACGACGTCACCGATCTCGGCCGCCACCCGCCCGCCAGCGTCGGGGTCACCCATCACCCGACCCGACTCTTCCGGGGTGAGCCACTGAAACTCCGCGAGGAGCTCGCCGACCTCGCCGGCGAGGGCCATCGCAAGGTTCTTCGGCGTGTGGAACCGCTGCCAGTCGCGAACCTCGGCGAAGGCCCGCACCTCCTCCTGAAACTCCACCAACCGATCACCCATGCCCGCGAGTCTCTCAGCAAGATGGCGTGGGCTTGCCCGCTGGTCCGCGCGATCCGCCTTGGGCGCCTGTCCAGACCCTCCTTCGGCGTCTGTCACCAGGGCCCTCCTGTGGGCGTCTGTGACCAGGCCCTCCTGTGGGCGCCTGTCACCAGGCACGATCGGTGGGACGATGGCCGGAGCGCCGAGCGGAGGAGGTGAGCGCTTTGACGTCGAGCAACCCGGAGTGGCTGCCCGAACGGCACACCGACGACGAACATGTCCCGGCAGAGGAACAGGCGCGCCGGCAGGGCGTCCGCCCGCTCACTTCGGTGGACGAGCTGGTCGTGCCCGGCATGTTCGAGTCCGATGAGGAGCTGGACGAGTTCCTCGCCGACCTGTACGCGTCCCGCCGGGCCGGCATGGCGTGACCTTCGTCGTACTCGATACCGACGTCGCCTCCGCCAGCTTTCTGGGCCGCTTGCCCGATCACCTCCACGCCTGGCTGGCGACCAGGGAGCCCTGCACCACGTTCGTGACGCTGGGCGAGCTGGCCAAGTGGACGGCGAGCCGGAGCCGGGGACCGCAGCGACGCGCCGCACTCGCCACCTGGCGCCAGCACGTGACGGTGCTGAGGTACGACGAGCGGGTGGCGACGACGTGGGGCACCCTCCAGGCGCGTGCCCAACTCCGCGGCCGTCCCCGGCCGGTCGACGACACCTGGATCGCGGCCTGCTGTCTGGCCGAAGGTCTGCCGCTGGCCACGCTCAGGGCCGAGGACTTCGCCGCGTTTGCGACCTACGACGGCCTCCAGCTCGTCGACATGACGTAGCACCGTCACACGCCTGGAAAGCGAAAGCCCTGGAGGCATTGGAGCGGGTGACGGAAATCGAACCCGCACTTGTAAGCCGGGCACGTAGGAGCACGAGGGCAGCTAGCCAGCCTTGCGGTGGCCGATCATCTCCTCGTCGTCCACCACGGGAGCGTGCTGCATAGCGGTCACGAGCAGAGAGAGGGCGCGGTGGACGTCTCCCCTGCTGCGATACGCGTTGGCGCTCACAGCGAGGATCTCACCGTCCGGCGCAACTACCCGCCACCGATAGGTGTGCGAAGCTCCACTGATCACCTCGAACCGAACGTTGCGGGCAGAATCGGCAGGGCCGGTCACCTCCACCGGCTCACTCGCAGCCATCATCGCGTCAAACTCGTCCTCGGTGACGTCGATCTCGGCCAGTTCGTCCTGCTGCATGCTCTCTATCATGCGCTCTACCCTCCGACGATGACAGTGCGAAGGCGCCAAGTGCCATCGGCCACGTCGACCGGTTGAAGGATCACTTTCAGTAGCCGGCCCTGCTCGTCGTGGGCGACCACCAGCAGCCGGCGCCCGTGCTCAGGATGGTCGTGCCAGCCCGCGCGTACCGGCTTCGCAGGCCACTGGCACGCAGCGCGCACTTGATCGCCGGTCACTCCTCGCCGAGTACGGATCTTCATTTCGACGCTCGGTGGCCCTCGATGTATGCGATCCACACGGCAGACACGCCGGTCACTCTAGGCGATCGTCTCCGGCTCGTGGCAGCTCAGTCAACAGTCTCCCTCCCGCCTGTCCGTCCCGTATGCCGGAGGGGCACAGCGGGCACGAACGACGGATAGAGATCGAGATCGAGCGAAAGCCCAGGTCGGCGTCTGTGGAGCGGGTGACGGGAATCGAACCCGCACTGTCAGCTTGGGAAGCTGATGTTCTGCCATTGAACTACACCCGCAAGCGGAGACCACTGTACCTGGTCGGTCAACGGGCACGCACGCACCTCACCGGAGCTGGGCTTAAGCCGCCCAAAGGTGTGCCAATCCGCACGTACCTATTTTCAAGAACATCGATGCACGGTAATGTCCGCTGCAGGCTGGCTCGGGTTACCTGGGGAGGGCTTTGCGATGCGGGCTTGGCGTGTGGCTGCTGCCATGGTCGCCGCTGCGGCGTTCGTCGGCGGCCCGGCAGCGGGTGGCGGGCCCGGCACCGCCAGCGCGGCGACCGACAGCGCAGGCAAGGCCAGCACCGACACAGCAGAGGCCAGCACCGTCCGCGCCAGCGCGACCGGCGGCGGGAGCGGCACGGCCATCGACGCCGCCAGCGCCAGCGACGATGGCGGCTGTGTCGGCGTCGCGGCGCGGGGGCGGCCGGGTGGGGCTGCGACGGCCGTTCGTGACCCGAATCATCTCACCGCCGAACAGGTCCGGGAGCGGCAGCGGCTCACGGAGCAGGCGCTCGCCCGTCGAGGGCTTGCCGGTCAGCCCCGGACCACGGCCGCGGTGACGGTCCCGGTCGTCGTCCATGTCATCGCGGGCGACGACACCAGGGAGGGCGGCAACATCCCGGACGAGATGATCGCCGCGCAGATCGAGGTGCTCAACGCCGCGTACGGGGCGTCGACCGAGTTCGTGTTTGAGCTGGTGCGGGTCGATCGGTTGGTCAACCCGGACTGGTACCCCATCGTCTACGAGTCGGCGGCCGAGCTGGCCATGAAGAGCGCGCTCCGGGTGGGCGGCATGGACACTCTCAACCTCTACCTCGGCGACCTCAGCGACAGCCTCCTCGGCTGGGCCACCTACCCGCAGCCGGCCCTGGACCCCAGCGACGGCGTCGTGATCCTGGGCGAGTCGCTGCCGGGTGGGACCTCGCTGCCCTACAACGAGGGGGACACGGCCGTGCACGAGGTCGGGCACTGGCTCAACCTCTTCCACACGTTTCAGAACGGATGCACCGAGGACGGCGACCTCGTAGACGACACGCCCGCGGAGGCGTCGCAGGCGAGTGGCTGCCCGGCTGGGCGGGACACGTGCACGGAGGATCCGGGTGAGGACCCGATCCACAACTACATGGACTACAGCACGGACGCCTGCATGTACGAGTTCACGCCGGGGCAGGCAGCCCGAATGCTGAGCGGATGGGACGCGTTTCGGGCGCCCTAGCGGGGACGTCGGTCGCCGCCCTGCCCGGTCCCACCGAGACGGTCGACGAGCCCGAGGCCGCCTCCGCGGAAGGTGCGACCGGCGCCGGTGACGACGAAGCGGCCGACGGGTCGAGCCACACCTGCACCGCTGGGCGGGACGGAGGCTCGACCGCGAACGGGGTGGCGCCGTTGCGGCCGTGGCGGGCGATCATCGCCACGTCGACCGTGAACTCGAACAGGCGCCAGTCGACGTGCGGCGCCGCGCGCAGGTGACCCGCCAGCCGGGCGACCTTGGCACGGTCGGTGACGACGGTGGCGCGGCCGGCCAGGTATGCCTCGTCGTCGCTGTCCTCCGGCGGGAACGAGTGCAGCGCGTATCGCCCGTCGCGCTCAAGGTCGCGGCGCTTGGGCGAGTCGACCACGAAGCAATACAGCCCGTCGTCTGTGATGACCGGCGAGACCGGGTGCACCCGCGGGCCGCCGTCGGCGCGCACGGTCGCCAGATAGCCCAGACCCGGGCCGTACTGCTGCATGAGGGTGCGGATCGCGTCCGCGAGGCGGGGCTCGTCGGTGGAGAAGTCGGACCAGGATGCCATGACCAACATCTTATCGAACGTATGTTCGACACAGGTAGTCCCCTATGGTGTGTTGATGCTGCTCTCCGACCGTGACCTCGTCATCGAGATCAAGGCGGGCAACCTCGCGCTCGATCCGTTCGAGCCGGCACTGGTCCAGCCGTCGAGCATCGACGTGCGGCTCGACCGGCTCTTCCGGGTGTTCAACAACCACCTGTACACGCACATCGACCCCGCGGTGCGGCAAGACGACCTCACCTCGCAGGTGGAGGTGCCGGACGGCGAGGCGTTCGTGCTGCACCCAGGCGAGTTCGTGCTGGCTTCGACGCTGGAGGTCATCTCCCTCGGCGACCAGCTCGCCGGCCGCCTGGAGGGCAAGTCGAGCCTGGGCCGGCTGGGGCTGCTCACCCACTCGACCGCCGGCTTCATCGACCCGGGCTTCACCGGCCACGTGACTCTGGAACTCTCCAACGTGGCCAACCTGCCGATCACGCTCTGGCCGGGCATGAAGATCGGGCAGCTCTGCATCTTCCGGCTCTCGTCGCCGGCCGAGCACCCCTACGGCTCGACCGTCTACGGCTCCCGCTACCAGGGACAGCGCGGCCCCACACCGAGCCGGGCATGGAAGAACTGGCGGACCTGGCCAACAGGCAAGTAAGCGCCACACCGAGCGCCGAGCGCCGACAAGCAGCCAAGCGCCAGGCAACCGAGCGCCGACAAGCAGCCGAACGCCGACCGGCGAGCAACTCAGGGCAAGGGAAACCGCAGCAAGAAACGCCCTCCCACCCCGGGTGGATGGGAGGGCGTCTCCTTTACTGGCCGGTGCGGGTCGCGTGACGGGGGAACACGCGACATGCGGCGGCCACGGGGGTGGGTAACGCTTATCCGGGTCTGCCGTAGCTGTGGATCGGCGCGGCGTTTATGGTGCGCATGCGGATCGGGACGCCGGGTTTGGACGCGTCGACGATGTAGCCGCCGCCGACGTAGATGCCGACGTGATGCAGGTCGTTGTAGTAGAAGACGAGGTCGCCGACCTTGAGGTTGCTCCGGCTGACCGAGGGGACCTGACCGCGCTGGCGGGCGGCGTTGTGCGGCAGACCCACGCCCGCGGCGGCCCATGCCTTCATCGTGAGGCCCGAGCAGTCGTACGTGCTGGGACCCTCGGAACCGAAGACGTAGCCCTTGCCGATCTGGGCACAGGCGAACTTGGCCGCCTTGGCGCCGGCGCTGCCGTCGTACTCTACGGGGCAGGGGGCCGGCCGCAGGTCGCCGATGCCGCCACCGGAGCCGTACGCCGTGAGGCGCATCTTCTCCAGCTTGGTGATCTCGGCGTCGAGCTGCTTCTTCTTCACCGCCAGCTGCGCCTCTTCCTCGGTGAGCTGGCCGACGAGCTGGTCGAGCGGCTCCTTCTGCGCCATGTAGCGCGCGCGGAGGTCGACGACCGCCTGGATGTCCTTTTGTGAGCGTCGAGCGAAGATCTCGAGCACTTCGAGCTGGTCAGCGAACGTCGTGGGCGAACCCGTCGTAAGCACCGCGTTGACCGCCGAGAAGTTACCGCCCTTGTACTGCGCGGCCGCGTACTCTCCCACCTTCGCCATGGCGAGGTCGATCCGCAGCTGCAGCGGCGCGATCTTCTTCGCGAGCGTGTCAGCCTTCTTGCGCTTCGCCTGGAGGTCCAGCCTGGTCGCGTTGTGCTTTTCCGCCAGCGGCTCCAGCTTGACCCAGGCCTCGTCGATCTGCTTTTCAATCTCGGCTGGGCTCGGCTGGGCGTGCGCCACCGTGCCACTGGAGAGCACGGTCGCGACAGCGACGAGAGCGGTGATTACGGTGCGACGCGCGGCATAGCGTGCCACCGGAGCCGTTACTCCTTCTCCCTGGCCGCCTACCGGGTTAGCTGACGGGTTCGGGCGGGAGAGCGCGCCCTACCGCTTTCGCGGATTCACCCCGAGGTGCTTGGGTCCCCGGCTCGTTTCAACGTGCGACTCGGCGGGCTGAGCCGTGGTCTCCCAGGCTGGGAGGCCGACCGCCGGCTCAACGACCCCCAAGGGTAGGAGTGGCGCAATCGCCCGCGCAAGCCGTGTGGACAACCCCTTCGTTGCGTATACCGAGTGGTAGCACCGCGTGTATCGAAACGGTCTCAGTCAATGGTTAAGAACACGTCGTCGAGCTGGCCGGCATACTGGTCATTGTCGACGGACACACTCTTTCCGCCGATTCGCAGCGGTTCGGAGTTCACAATGGACACACTAGGTGGCATCGTGACCGCAGCGCGTTGCGTTCCGTCCACCTCGATCGCCAGCCAGCGGCCGGAGCGGAAACAGGCGAGCGCGTGCCACCGCCCGTCGGCCACGTTCACCCGGGCGACCGCGCGGTAGATGGTGGTTTTGCTGGCCACCACGCAGCTCGGCTGGCCGGCGCGGCCGTCGACCTGGAGTTTGAGCTGAGTCACGCCGCCGGTCGAAAACCCTTTCTGCACAACGTTCGCGCCGTCGCCGGTGTCCGCGGCCGTCATCAGCACCGAGGCACCGAACCGCACGCCACGGGTACCCGGGTTGAGCTCGGGCGCGGGCGTGCCTTCGAGGATCACGCGGGGGCAGTCGCCCTCCGTGCAGCGGGGCGGGAAGCGGGCCGCCCAACCCTCGCCGCGGCGCACGTACTCCAGGTCGCCGCGGGCCTGGAGCGGGTACCGCCCGGTGACGTCGGTGACCGAGCCGTGCCACCAGCCGTCGAACGTGTACCGCAGCGACAGCGCGGGCGGCCCACCCTGCGCCGGCTGCGCGGAAGCGGCCAGGAGCAGGCTCGCGGCGCCGAAAAGCAGTACGGCCAGCCGGCGTGTCATGTGCATCCTGAGCGACATTGCTCGATTGTGGAGATTCGTAGCATTACGGGGCAATCACTCGACCGGGGGTTTGAAGCTTTTTTACGAGCACGCTACATCTGGCGGAACCTATTGACGGCAGCCATCGACGGCGGCCAGGGTGACCCCATCCCCCGAACGGAGGTCCTGATGCCCAACCTGACAACGCGCATCGCCCTCACGACAGCGGTGGTCGGGGCGGCGACCCTGGTGCCAGCCGCCGCCGTCCCCGCCGCCAGCCCCGCACAAGACATCAGGCAGCGGGAGTACGCGGCCGCCGCGGCCGAGTACGGCGTGCCGGAGAGCGTGCTGCTCGGCGTGTCGTACCTGGAGTCCCGCTGGGACACGAACGCCGGCACGCCGAGCACGAGCGGCGGGTACGGCCCGATGCACCTGACCGACGCCGAGTACGTGACGTCGCTGCCCGGCAACCACCACGACCACGACGGCGAGGACCCGCGCGGCGACACCGGCCGCCCCGTGCGAAATGTCGACTCGGGCGGCGTGCCCGCCCCGGCCCCGGCGGCGCTCCAGACGCTCGACCGTGCCGCGGCGATCACCGGCGCGTCCGAGGCTGCCCTCCGCTCCACCCCCTCGGCAAACATCGCCGGCGGGGCGGCACTCCTCGCCTCGTACCAGAGGGATCTTGGTGGACCGGCGGGGAGCGCGAGTGACCCGGCGGCCTGGTATGGCGCGGTGGCCAGGTACAGCGGCGCGGACAGTGCCGATGCCGCGGCGGCCTTCGCCGACGAGGTCTTCGCGACGATCCGGGGCGGGGCGGCGCGGGTGACCGACGACGGGCAGCGGGTGGCGCTGGCCGCGCGTGACGTGGCGCCGGCGCGGAGCTGGCTGGCCCGCCTGGGCCTGCGCAAGCTGGCCCGCCCGGACGGCCTGGAGTGCCCCAGGGACATCTCCTGCGAGTGGATCCCGGCGCCCTACCAGGACCTGGGCGGTGGCGACTACGGCAACCACGACAAGGGCAACCGGCCGCAGCAGCAGAAAATCGAGTACATCGTCATACACGACACCGAGGGCTACTTCCAGCCGTCGGTCGACCTGGTGCTCGACCCCACGTACGTGAGCTGGCACTACACGCTCCGCTCGGTCGACGGCCACATCGCCCAGCACGTCAAGGCCAAGGACGTGGGGTGGCACGCGGGCAACTGGTACGTCAACGCGAAGGCGATCGGCCTGGAGCACGAGGGCTTCGCGGCGCAGGGCACCTGGTACACGGAGGCGATGTATCGCACGTCGGCCAAGCTGGTGCGCTACCTCGCGCTGCGGCTGGGCATCCCGCTCGACCGCAACCACATCATCGGCCACGACAACGTGCCGGGCATCCTGCCGGCCAACGTGCGCGGCATGCACTGGGATCCGGGTCCGTACTGGGACTGGTCGCACTACTTCGACCTGCTCAAGGCCCCCTTCCGCACGACCGGGTGGCCGGGCGGCGGGCTGGTCACGATCGACCCGGAGTTCGCGGCGAACAAGCCGGCGTTCGTCGGGTGCGGCAGTGACCCGGTCGCGCCCTGCCCGCCGCGCGGCTCCTCCGCGGTGATCCTGCACACCGCGCCGGACGCGTCGGCACCGCTGGTCAAGGACATCGGCCTCCGCCCGGGCGGCGAGGACGCGACCATGCACGTCTCCGACCACGGCGCGCGGGTGTCGGCCGGGCAGACGTACGCGGTGGCCGGCCGGCAGGGCGACTGGACGGCGATCTGGTACCTGGGGCAGAAGGCGTGGTTCCACAACCCGCGCTCGGCGCCGACCGCCAAGTGGGCCACCGGACTGGTGGTAACACCAAAACCGGGAAAGGCAACGATACCGGTGTACGGACGGGCCTACCCGGAGCAGGCGGCCTACCCGGAGGGCGTGCCGTACCAGACGATCACGCCGTTGCAGTACACGTTCGCGGCCGGCCAGCGGTACGCCGTGGGCGACGTGCTGCCCAGCGAGTACTACCGGGCGGTGACGTTCGACGGCTCGTCACCCGGCGACTGGACCGTGATCCGGGGCGAGAAGAAGTACGTCCAGATCCAGTTCGGACACCGGATCATGTTTGTAAATCTAGCTGACGTGTCGATCGTGCCGTCGCTGTTCTAGTTCCCCGCGTTGGTGATCGAAGCTCCCGTCAAGTCGTTCTAACGACATGGGGGGAGCTTCGATCACGGCCTGACCGCTTCAGACGCCGGCGCGAGGGCCGACGACCGCGGTCAGGACGTCGTCGAGGGTGACCACCCCGAGCGCGGCGCTGCCGTCGCTGACCAGCACCATGTGCCGCCGTTCGCGGCGCATGGAGAGCAGCAGCTCGGCCAGCGTCCGCTCGGGTGGCACCACGGCCAGCGGGCGGACGATCTCCTGCGGCACCGGGGCGGTCCGGCGCGGACCCTCGTACCCGAGCACGTCCTTCACGTGCACGAAGCCGAGCACCCGGCGGGTCGCCCGGTGCACCACCGGAAACCGCGACCGGCCGGTCCGCGTGGCCAGCACCTCCAGCGACGCCGGCGAGACGTCCTCGGCGACGGTCGTGACCTGCGCCCAGGGGCGGAGCGCGTCGGCGGCGGTACGGCGGCCGAGCGCCAGCGCGCCGGTGATCCGGGCGTGCTCCTCCGCGTCGAGCAGTCCCTCGGTGCGCGCCTGCGACACCAGGCCGGCCAGCTCCTCGGCCGTGAAGACGGTCTTGACCGCGTCGGTGGCCTCGACCCGCCAGATCCGCAGCACCGCCCGGGATGCCCACTTCATGGCGAGCAGCAGTGGCTTGGTGGCCAGGCAGAACGCCAGCATCGCCGGCCCCAGCCACAGCGCGGACGGCTCCGGCCCGGCGAGCGTGATGTTCTTCGGGACCATCTCGCCGATCACCGTGTGCAGGAAGACCACGATGCCCAGGGCCAGCACGAACGCGACCGGGTGCAGCGCGCTGTCCGGCACGCCGGCCGCGTGGAACGGCCCCTCCAGCAGGTGGGCCAGCGCCGGCTCCGCGATCGCGCCGAGCAGCAGTGCGCAGAGCGTGATGCCCAGCTGGGCGCCGGCGATCATGAGTGGGATCTGGTTCATCGCCGAGAGCGCCCAGCGGGCCCGCCGGGAGTTTTCCGCGAGCGGCTCGATGACCGTGCGGCGGGAGGCGATCAGCGCGAACTCGCTGCCCACGAAGAACGCGTTGCCGAGCAGCAGCGCCACCGTGATCAGTACCTTGGTCATGGCTGCGCCACCTCCGGCGCCACCACGCGCACCTGCTCGATCCGGTGCCGGTCGACCTCCACGACCGTAAACTCCCAGCCCTTTTCGACCACGGTCTCGCCGGCCACCGGGATGTGCCCGAGCCGTGCCATGAGGAAGCCGGCGAGCGTCTCGTACGGCCCCTCGGGCAGCCGGAAGCCGATCTGCTCGGCCAGTTCGTCCTCGCGCAGCACCCCGTCGACCTGAAACGTGCGCTCGCCGCCCGGCACGGTCAGCTCCACCGGCCCGGCGTCCTCCACCGCGTCCGGGTCGAACTCGTCGGCGATCTCCCCGACCAGCTCCTCGACGAGGTCTTCCACCGTGACGACGCCGTCGGTGCCGCCGTACTCGTCGACCACGATCGCCAGGTCGGCGTCGGCCGCGCGGAGCGCGGCCAGCACACCGTCGAGATCCAGGCTCTCCGGGACGTAGACCGGCTCGCGGGCCACCGCGGCCACCGTCGTGGTCGACCTTCTTGTCGGGGGTACGCCGAGCGCGTCCGGCACGCCGACCACGCCGGTGACCAGGTCGAGCGTGTCCTCGTACACGGGGAAGCGGGTGCGCCCGGTCTCCTGGGCGGCGGCGATGAGCTCGGCCACGGTGGCGGTGCTCTTCAGCGCGACCACGTCGACCCGCGGGGTCATCGCCTCGGCGGCCCGCTTTTCACCGAAGCGGATCGTGCGCTGCAGCAGCCGCGCCGTCTCGGTGGGCAGCGCGCCGGCCCGCGCCGAGATGGCGGCCAGCAGCCCCAGCTCCTCCGGCGAGCGGGCGCTGGCCAGCTCTTCCTGCGGCTCGACGCCGAGGCGGCGGACCAGCCAGTTCGCGGAGTTGTTGAGGGTCCGGATGAGCCACCCGAAGACCATCGAGAAGCCGCGCATCGGCCCGGCCGTCGAGAGCGCCGCCGGCATCGGGCGGGCGAGGGCGGCGTTCTTGGGTACGAGCTCGCCGAAGAGCATCGACAGCAGCGTCGCCAGCACCAGGGCGAGCACCGGGGTGACCGAGTCGGTGGAGTCGCCGGCGAGCGGGCGGATGGCCGGGGCGAAGAGCTTGGCCAGTGCCGGCTCGGCCAGGTAGCCGGTGAGCAGCGCGGTGATCGTGATGCCGAGCTGCGCGCCGGAGAGCTGGAACGACAGCGCGTGCAGCGCCTTCTGCACCGCGGCGGCCCGGCGGTCGCCCGCCTCGGCGCGCTGGCCGATCTCGGCCCGGTCGACCGTCACGAGCGCAAACTCGGCGGCGACGAAGAAGGCGTTACCCGCCGTCAGGGCAGCGAAGCCGAGCAGCGGCAGGATGGTGGTCAGTAGAAGGCCGTCGATGGTCGGTTCACCTCGGCGGTGATTCTCCCACGCGAGCGTGTTGGCGGGTTGACATGCGGCTGACGAGGACGCCGAGGAGTACGCCCAGCACCGCGCCGATCGCGTTGTTGACCCAGTCGTTGGCGATGCAGGCCCGTCCCGCGCTCATGACCACCTGGGTGAACTCGATCGCGACCGGCACGAGTACCGCCACACCCGCGACGAGGCCGGGGCGCCGCGAGGCGAGTATGGCGAAGAACGTCATCGGTACGAACATGAGCACGTTTCCCACCCGCTCACCCCGGTCAGCGGTGGTGGTGAACGCGTGCCAGAGCGCCGCCGGGTCGAAGAGGGCACCCGCGCAGGAGCCGATCGCTCCCAGGTCCGGTCCGGCCAGCGGGGTGCCGGGGGCGGGCAGCAGCGTGAGCGTGGCGACGGCGGCCGCGCCGAGCATCGCGCCCAGCGTGGGCCAGGGTGCCCAGCCGAGCCGGCGCGCGACCGGGCGGTGCGCCAACGCGGCCACCACGGCCAGCACGGCGAACGTCAGCGCCGGCCACGGTTGCGCCAGGAAGTCGTTCGCCCAGCCCAGCACGGGACACCGCCTCTCACTCTCAGACGGTCCTTTTTACCTGACGCCGTTACGCCTCGGCCTTGACCGATCGGAGGAGGACGGTCGCCACGTCGACGACTTCGACGTGGTCGTTGGCGCCTTTGCCGGTGACGCCGTCGTTGATCATGGTGTGGCAGAAGGGGCAGCTGACGGCGATGGTGGTGGCGCCGGTGTGGAGGGCTTCGTCGACGCGTTCGGTGTTGATGCGTTTGCCGATGCGTTCTTCCATCCACATGCGGGCGCCGCCGGCGCCGCAGCAGAAGGAGCGTTCTTGGTTGCGGGGCATTTCGGTGATGCCGGTGGCGGTGGTGGTGGTGAGGAGTTGGCGGGGTGGGGTGAAGACGCGGTTGTGGCGGCCGAGGTAGCAGGGGTCGTGGTAGGTGATGGTGCCGGGTAGGGGTTGGACGGGGGTGAGTTTGCCGGTGGTGACCAGGTCGGCCAGGAGTTGGGTGTGGTGGACGACGTGGACGTTGGTGAGGCCGAGTTGGGGGTATTCGTTGGCGAGGGTGTTGAAGCAGTGTGGGCAGGAGGCGACGATCTTGGTGACGTTGGCTTCGGTGAGGGTTTCGACGTTTTGGGCGGCGAGCATTTGGAAGACGAACTCGTTGCCGAGGCGGCGGGCGGGGTCGCCGGTGCAGGTTTCGCCTTCGCCGAGGATGGCGAAGTCGACGCCGGCTTGGTGGAGCAGGGTGGCCACCGCGCGGGCGGTTTTCTTGGCTCGGTCTTCGAACGCGGCGGCGCAGCCGACCCAGTACAGGTATTCGAACTTCGTCTCCGCGTCGGCGCGTTTGATGTCGAAGTCGAGGGTTTTGGTCCAGTCTTCGCGGGTGTTGGGTGGGGCGCCCCAGGGGTTGCCTTTGTTTTCCAGGTTGCGGAGCATGACGCCGGCTTCGGACGGGAACGCGGATTCGATCAGGACCTGGTAGCGGCGCATGTCCACGATGTGGTCGACGTGTTCGATGTCGACCGGGCATTGTTCGACGCAGGCGCCGCAGGTGGTGCAGGACCACAACACGTCCGGGTCGATCACCCCTTGTTCGTCGGCGCCGCCGATCAGCGGCCGCTGCGCCTCGGCCAACGCCAGGGCGTCCACCGTCGAGTGGTCGCTGTTGGTGTCGGCGAGCAGGTAGGGGGCTTTGGCGTAGGCGTGGTCGCGTAGCGACAGGATCAACAGTTTCGGGGATAGCGGCTTGCCGGTGTTCCAGGCCGGGCATTGGGACTGGCAGCGGCCGCACTCGGTGCAGGTGGTGAAGTCCAGCAGCCCTTTCCAGCTGAACTGCTCGACGGCGGCGACCCCGAACTGGTCCTTGTCCGGGTCGGCTTCCTCGAAGTCCAGGAGTTTGCCGCCCGAGGTCATCGGTTTGACAGCGCCCAGCCCGGAGCCGGCCGGGCGGGCCGGGTCCCGTTTGAAGAAGATGTTGACGAACGCGGCGAACCGGTGCCACGCCACCCCCATGGTCAGGTTCGTGGCGATCGTGATCAGCCAGGTCATCGACACCACGATCTTCACCGCCGCCACGATCGACAGCCCAGCCTCGGAGGCGGGCAGCAGATCGCCGAGGGCGTGTGAGACCGGGGCGGCCCAGGCCGGCCAGGGCATGTGCCCGGTCGCGGTCTTGAACCCGCGGATCACGAACCCGCAGACCAGAACAGCGACGATCACCCACTCCACGAAGTAGCCCTGCCACATCGTCGACCCGGTAAACCGCGACCGCCCAGCCGGCCGGGTCGGCCGGTTCACCAACCGGATCGTGATCAACACCGCGATACCGGCCAGGCCGAACACCCCGATCACCTCGGTCGCCAGCCCGTAAACCGCCCACCCACCCACGATCGGCAGACCCGCGTGCGGGTCGACCACCTCGAAATACGCCTCGAGCACCAGCAGCGACAACACGATGAACGCGACCATCACAAACCAGTGCGCCGCCCCCACCACCGACCACTTCAACATCCGGGTATGCCCGAACGTCTCCGCCAACATCCGCCTCAACCGCACCGACTTACCAACAAACCGGGACGGATCAGGCTGACCCAACCGGATCACCGCCACCATCCGCCACACCGCACGCACAGCCAACACCACCGCAACCACGGT